>DDSV01000029.1 GCA_002344215.1 Akkermansiaceae bacterium UBA2381 | reverse complement strand
AAGTTCGGGATTCTCAAGGCGCCCAGACCATCGCACGCGCGTTTTGGCCCGTTCGATCTCGAGGGTGGCGATCTTCAGATCCCGGTTGTTCGCAAAGGCGAGCGAGACGGCCTTGTTGCGGGACAGCGCGACCGGGTCATCGGCGTGCAGAACAAAGGTAACCATCGAGATAACCGCGGCGACTGAGGTGTTCGAAAGAAAGGTTTGTTTCATTGGATCATTGAAGCAGGAGAGGATGGGGGGGGCAAAAACCGATTGTTTTGAAAGGCAAGCTCGGACTGGGTCGCCCGTAAGAGACGGATCACCTCTCCCGCCCATCGTGGAGTTGCGGCAACCAGTAAACCGCCCGGGAAGTCACCCAAGACTGAGGAGATGGGTTGTGTTTCGTGCATGAATCAATAGAATTCCGGTGGGTTGAATGCCGATAAGAACCAATGCCCCCGAAACTTTCGAAAAATATTCCTTCGCAGAAACCACCCTGCATTCCTTTCGGGACAATCCTGTTGAAAGGCTCCTCCCGCTAACAACCGTTGGCCGGTGCCCCCTTCTATATGCGGTGAAATTTTTTTGGGGGATATCCCGGGGATTGGCATTCTACCCGATGAGCACCCCCCCTTTTTTAAATCTCGCAAACTTATGAAAAAGTCAGATTTTGATCGGCATCTCGAAAGAGCGACAGAACAGCTCCGGGCTGAACCGGCAGTGGACGGCCTCCACGACTTCGAACGCAGGGTCTGGGCCGAGATCGCCCTGCATGACGAACGATGGCCGAGCCGGATCGCACGGTTTTTTCGCGAAGGTCTTCCCACTCTCCCGGTTCCCGCAGTGGCTGGCTCTGTTGCCACGGCACTGGTCGTCGGTGTTCTGACGGCTCTCGTTCAGGCGAAATCCTACGGGGAAACCCTCTCGGATTCGATGGAAGCACGCTACGTTTCGACGATTCACCCCGTTCTTCGTAGCGAGAGCGAAGATCACCGGCACCTTTCCCCCAACCGCTGAGAAGGCGGTGTTCACCACCCGGTCACCATGCGTTCCCTCCCTACCACCCTGATTCTCTCCGCCATCGTCGGGCTACTCGCGTTCGGCGGAGTTTTCCTGTGGAAGAAGAGCCAGATTGACCACCGCCATGAACACCTAGATGCCTTTGAGTGGTTTTGCGAAGAGTTCAAGGTCGATGGAGATCAGAGGGGGAAGATCGAAGCGCTCCATCTTGCTTACTTTCCGGAGTGCGAGGACCACTGCGTCCACTACGCCGATACCAAGCAGACCCTATCCGAAATCACGAATGACCCCGGTCTCGACCAACACCCCGAACACGCGAAAGCCGCCGTCGAACTCGCTCTTTTGAAAAAAGAAGCGGACAAGAAATTCATCGATTTCATCTACAGTGTCGCGGCAGAGATGGACTCCGATTCCTCGGAGGGCTATCTGCAGCGCATGAAGGGCTGGCTGGAAAAGACCACCTCGATTGCGGGTGAGTAAAATTCATCCGATCTTTCATGGACGATGATGACGACAAACGCACCATTGAGCGTCTCCAGCAGGGGGACGAACTCGCATTAAACGATCTCATGGCCCGTTGGAAAGAACCGCTCGTCACCTACTGCCTCCGCTATACGGGAAACATTACCGACGCGAAAGAGATCGCCCAGGAATCCTTCGTGAAGGTCTACCAGTCGCGTCATCGATACGAACCCAGGGCCACCGCTTTTTCCACCTGGCTCTTCCAGATCGCAACCAACCTTTGCCGGATGCGCAATCGGTGGAAAAACCGCCATCCCGAACTGCTCGAAGCTGACGCGTTCTCTTCCGCCCCCCAAGATTCCAACCGGCTGTCTGAATCCGGCATTCCCTCCGACGAGGCGGACAGGCGCTCTCTGGCGACCGATCTGGATTCCGCAATCCGGCTCCTCCAACACGATCTGCGAACGACTTTTATTCTCAGTCAGCTCGAAGGGAGATCACATCGGGAGATCGCAGTCATCGAGAACTGCACCGAGAAGGCGGTCGAACGACGCCTCGCCCGGGCAAAGGAAAAATTGCGGTCCCTGCTGGAAAACCGATGGATCATCCATGCAAAGGGCTTTTGAGCAAAACGGAAAAGCAAGGGTGCGACGGTGATGAATCGTGCGTAAACGATCATGATCTCGGGAGCGGCTTTGGGAAAATGTCCGAAGTCATCTCATCGCTCCTTTTGCGGGGTGTCTCCGAGCGCTTTGCCTCCTTGCCTATCAGGATTGCCCTGGTCAAGTGCGACGGCAGTTGGCGACTCTCCCCGTGATGCCTATTCCCAAATGAGAGGAATTTTCTGAGAGGGGAACCTCTCGAAGCGGCATTTAACAGGAATATGTTAAATCTCAAAAACTCCAAGCAGCAGCACTCCAGTCGCTCAAACCAACATCGCTCCCTCAACGGAGTTGTGATCGGTGCCAGTTTCATCGCCGTCTTTCTCGGAACAGCCTTCTGGTCGATCATCGAATACTTCATGGGAGCAAGTCCTTCGTGGTCGGAATTTCTTGGGCATCACCTCATCCCCTCTCTAGTTACGGGCTTGATTATCTGGGTGATCCTTTCAGCACTGTTGCACCGAACTGTAACCGAACCCTTGAGACATCTTTTCGCCCACCTCTATCGTGTTGGTTCCGGAAGATTGGAGCCTATTTCACTGGACACGGGGGTCGCAGAGATCCAGACGATCGTGGAAGGAGTCAACCTTCTTGTCCACCGACTCAGGGCGACTTCTGGAGCTCCGGCCTATACCCAGGCGCAGGATCGCCTCAAAAGAATACGAAACAAAATTCGGTCGATGGCCGATGCCGCCGGACCAGACAGCCCGATCTTTCTCGACCTCGTCAAGGAATTGAGAGCACTGGAGGGAGATGTCCTAGCGCTGGGGTCATCCGGCGGAAAATCCGTGGAGGGTGTCGAACAGCTTCTCTAGGCCAGAATCCGCTGCATTGCCGGCTTGTTATCCTCAGACTCTCCTTCAAGGAGGAGTTTCTGGATCAGCGTAGCTGGTGCTACTTCGAATACACGGATGACGAGCGAGTCCTCGAAAACACGGCTTTCTCGGTTTCGTTTGATGCCTCGCTCCGCAGCCCTCCCCTGCCGGAAGAATCGAGTTCTCCCGACAGGAAGCGCTAGGGCGAATCTTCACTCGTCGCAGGTGCAGGCGTATTCGGGGTTGCCGCAGGGGCCGCCGCCCAATCCAGATAGGAGTAGGCCAGCGCCGACATCAAGGAACTTGCCGTCATCGATTTGGGTATACGGCAACTCCGGCGACTCAGCCAGAGTATCGGCGCCTCTCTGCGCGAACCCCGTCCTCTACCACGAAGCCGACGACACCAGCGTGCCCATGGCCACGGCCACACTTGAAGCCGTCAAAGGATGCGGATTCGATGGCCAGGCCAGGACCAGAGAACTCAAAGCCGCCTGCCTCTTCACCCAGGCCAGTCCCGACTAGAGAGACCGACTTCGGCGCGACGAGGGTTCCAGCGGAATGTCGATCTGGCCGAGTCTCGGTTGGAATCCATCCTCGCCGCGGTCAACGAGGATCCGGCGCGGATAGCCCCTCCTCTTCAGCCGCCACCGAGTCCGATGTGGAAGAAAATCGCCTGCCTCGAGATCCACAAGGGTCGCATGGGCTAGGCCCGCTATCGCCGGGAGAGACTCTTAGTCGGATCAGGCATCGTCGAGGCCGTCTGCAAGAAGGTCATCGAACAGCGCTTCAATGCCTCCGGTATGTTCTGGAGCGAACCGGAGTCACGGAACCTCCTCCACATCCGAACCGCCCTCCTCTGCCCAAACCGCTTCAACGACTTCTGGAATGCTCGTGCCGTCGTCTGAAACTCCACGGTTACTTTTTTGTCCCGCACCCGGTCGGATCGTCTCTTCTGAAAACGGGTTGACATTTTGTTCGAACCCTCGACCCGTGTCAGAGTGTCTTTATTCCGTAACCAGTTGATAAGAACTTTCCTCGCCGCCTCCCTCTTGGTGGCGTGGGCGGGTTCGTATCATCACGACACGTGGCTTGCTTTCGGTGGGGTGGATCATCACCATGAGCATGAGCATCATCCTGTAGGCGATGCAGATCATGGCTATACACCTGTTCCGCACGGAGACGAGAATCACCACAAAGACTCGGTTCCACTCGCTGACAACCATTCGACCGTCGTGGTTGTTGGTGCCAAGAAAATATCAGTCTCCGCCCCGAACCTCGTAGGAGATTTCACGGCAGTCATTCCTTCACTCTCGGTCACCATCGGACGCCTGTTTTCTGATGGATCGAAAGATCTTCCAAGCGGTGTCGGCTGGCCGGGACTCGTCCCGTTGCGACATCTGATTTTGGCCGACCGCGTTCAAGCGAACGCCCCGCCCTCGATGGCATAAGGAACCGCGTCACCTCGTTCGGTGACTCCGTTCTTCCCGCGTCGGAAGGTTTCGAGGTGATCGATTCCCCGTACGCTTCACGCCTGCACACCTCTGGTCTCGGCGTGCCTACACGACATCCATCCAACCGTTTAATCCTATCATGTACAAATTTATCTTTCTATTCGCAATTCTCCTCGTCTTGCGCACCGGGCAGGCAGCCGGGGGCACGCTGGAGCTTGCGACCGCCTTTCGAGAGGGGTTGCAGAACCATCCCGATATAGTTAACGCCGACTCGGACCTGCAGGTGCGTCTCGCCGAGGCGATGCTCATCACCGAGGTTTCCAATCCGCGTCTGGAGACCGAGTTCCGCGCACTCACCGACGATCCGGTGATCGAGGTGAAACTAATGCAGCCGATCAAGCGGAGTTATTTCGGCCTTCGCAAGCACTACGCCATGATCGAGCGCGGCTCCGCCCAAGCCGATGCCGGGGCTCAAGTCGCCGGGGTTCTCAACGATGTCTTTACCCGCTATGTTGAGCTATGGACGGTGCAGGAGTTGCAACAGCTCCACTCGCGGAACCGGGGAGATTTCGTCTCGCTGCGGGACGATCTCGACCGAGCCGTGAAAGCGGGCCAGGGCAATGCGGTCGAACTCGCCTTGCTCGACGCCGAGATCGCGAATGCCGCGGCGGAGCGCACCGCCCTGGAGACGACACGGTTCTCCCGCAGCGCGGCGCTGGCGAGCCGGATTGGTCGCAAAGACGGCGAAGTCATCACCGTCGAACCTCCCTCGGGATTGCCCATCCCGGCCGAGAGCGGATCGCTGGTCGATTTCGCGGTTCGTCGCACTCCCTTGCGCCTTGCCCTGATCAAACGGGAAGAGGCGGCCCTCGCCCGGCTCGCGGTGGAACGGGCGGATCGGTTTGGTCCGATGGAGGCGGGGCTGCTCGCCGAGCACGACAGCCGCGACGGCGGTGTTTTGGTGGGCGTCGGTTTCACTTTTGATCTCCCCGTCTGGAACCGCAACGAAGCCGGCATTGCCAGGGCCGAGGCAGGCGTTGGGGTGGCGAGGAACGATCTCCGACTACAGGATCCTGATCGTGTTGCCGCGATCGTCCGGCTCCGTCACCGCAGCGCCCTTTCCGCCGAGGAGGGTGCGAGAAGATTCTCGAGAGAGGTCGTGCCCTTGTTCGAGACGGCGCTCTCCCGGGCGCGTGACGCCATCGCCAAGGGACAAGGCAGCCCGAATCAGATCCAGCCCATCATCAACCGCCTCGCCGAGGCACGGATGCGGGCTTTCGAACTCTGGATCGGCTCTCTCGAAGCCCGCGCCGAACTCGAGGGCGTCCTCGGCGGTCGCCTCGAAGAAGCACTCGGTGCCGCCGTCCGCTAAACCCGCTCGCGGCCCCATCTTTACTCCCTACCCATTTCTCTTTTCCTGAATCATGAAATTTTTCAAACTGTTTCTAAAAATCGTGGCCGTTGTCGCCATTGTTGCCGGGGGCCTCTATGTGGGCCGTCTTATCCTCAGTGAATCGCCACCCGTCGCCGCCGTCGGCGAGCATGGCGAAACTCCCGCCGCCGATTACGAACGCGGTCCTCGGGGCGGACGGATGCTGCGGGATGGAGACTTCGCCGTCGAAGTGACCATCTACGAGCCTGACATTCCGCCGCAATCCCGCGTGTATCCCTTCGTTAACGACAAACCCGTCGACCCCTCTGAGGTCAACCTAACTATGGAGCTTCATCGCTTCGGTGACCGGGTCGATACCTTCACCTACGAGAAGGAAGGCGATTATCTGATGGGCAGCCGCATCGTCGAAGAGCCTCACTCCTTCGTGGTGAAAGTCTTCGCTGAATATGAAGGCCGAAAATCCGAATGGAGCTACGACTCCTTCGAGGGCCGCGTCGAGATTTCGGAAAAGGCGGCGGCGGGCGTGGGCCTGAAGTCCGAGGCGGCGGGTCCGCAAAAGATCCGCACCCTGGCAGAGATGAGCGGTCGCATCATCCCCGATGAGAACAGCATCGCGAGGGTATCGCCGCGTTTCCCGGGTATCGTGAAGGAAGCTGGTAAGAAGATCGGTGATCGCGTCGCAGCGGGAGAAGTCCTCGCCATCGTCGAGAGCAATCAGAGCATGACGACCTATGAAGTCACCGCCCCGATTTCCGGAACCATCATTGCCCGAGACGTGGCCCCCGGTGCCGCCGTTACCGCCGAAAGGACGATTTTTACCATCGCTGATCTGACGGTCGTCTGGGTGGATCTCAAGGTCCGTCACGAGGATCTCCCCTCACTCGAGGCAGGCCGTGAAATCACGATCACCGACGAGGTATCGGGCGAGTCGGCTGTGGCAACGCTCTCCTATCTCTCGCCCTTCGGCAGCCAGGAGACCCAGACGCTACGGGCGATCGCATCGCTCCCGAATCCCGATGGCAAATGGCGCACCGGACTCTTTGTCCGCGCCGGGTTGGTGATCGAGGAAAAGGAAGTCCCCGTGGCGGTGCGATTCGACGCGCTCCAGACCTTCCGTGATTGGGACGTCGTCTTCATGAAATACAACGATGTCTATGAGATCGCCATCCTCGAACTCGGACAGCGCGACGGCGACTGGATCGAAGTCGTCAGCGGTCTCGAAGCCGGCACCCTCTATATCACGGAAAACGCTTTCGTCGTGAAGGCGGATGTCATGAAGTCCGGCGCCAGCCACGACCACTGAGCCTCATCACCCTCTACGACCATGCTCGAAGCCATCCTGCAATTCTCGATCCGCCACCGGTGGTTCATCCTCCTCGCCTCCGCCACCGTCGCGGTGCTGGGTGCCTACAATTATCGCAACCTCGCGATCGACGCCGTCCCTGACATCACCAACGTCCAGGTCCAGATCAACACAGAAGCGCCCGGTTACTCCCCGCTGGAGACCGAGCAGCGCATCACTTACCTCGTTGAAACGGCACTCGGCGGATTGCCCTCGCTCGATTACACGCGCTCCGTTTCCCGCTACGGCCTCTCGCAGGTCACGGTGGTGTTCAAGGACGGCACCGACAAGTTCTTCGCCCGGCAACTCGTCGCGGAGCGCTTGCAGGAGGTGAAGGGCAAACTCCCTCCCGAGATCAGTCCGTCCATGGGCCCGATCGCGACCGGACTGGGTGAGATTTTCATGTTCACCGTGAAACCGGAACCCGGTGCAACCAACCCCGACGGCTCGCCGGTAACTCCCACCGACCTGCGCACGATCCAGGACTGGGTCATCAAACCCCAGCTCCGCAATGTCCCCGGTGTCGTCGAGGTCAACACCATCGGCGGTTATCAGAAGGAGTTTCACGTCACTCCTGATCCGGCCCTGATGCTCACCTACGATCTCGGGATCGAGGAGATCATGGCGGCGCTGGAGGAGAACAACGCCAACGTCGGTGCCGGCTTTATCGAGCACAACGGCGAACAGTATCTGATACGCGCACCCGGCCAGTTGCAGGATCTCGATGCCATCCGCCGCATCGTCGTTACCACGCGCGGGAACGTGCCCATCACCATCGCCCAGGTCGCCGAGGTGAAGCTCGGCGAGGAGCTCCGCACCGGTGCCGCCACGGCCGACGGCGAGGAAGTCGTCCTCGCCACGGTTCTCATGCTTGCCGGTGAGAACAGTCGAGTGGTCTCCAAACGGGTCGCCGAGCGGCTCGAGGAGATCAACCGGACCCTGCCCGAGGGAATCGTCGCGCACACCGTCTATGACCGCACCACCCTGGTGGACGCCACGATTGAGACGGTGAAGAAAAATCTCTTCGAGGGAGCCGTCCTCGTCATCGTCGTTCTTCTGGTTTTGTTGGGCAATGTCCGCGCCGCGATCATCACCGCGATGGTCATCCCGCTTTCCATGCTCTTCACGATCACGGGAATGGTGAGCACGAAGATCTCGGGAAACCTCATGAGCCTCGGCGCACTGGACTTCGGCATCATCGTCGATGGTTCCGTCATCATCGTGGAGAACTGCATCCGTCGCCTCGCCGAAGCCCAACACCGGCTCGGACGACTCCTCACCTTGGAAGAACGCATGAAGACCGTCTTTGAAGGTACCAAGGAAGTCCGCAAGGCCACTATGTTCGGGGAACTCATCATCATGGTCGTCTACCTCCCCATCCTGACTCTCACAGGAGTCGAGGGAAAGATGTTCCATCCCATGGCTTACACCGTCCTTCTCGCCCTCGGTGGTGCGATGATCCTCTCGGTCACCTTCGTGCCCGCCGCCATCGCCATTTTCATGCGCGGTAAAATCGCGGAAAAGGAAAACTTCCTCGTCCGGGGTGCGAAGGCGCTTTACCTGCCGATTCTGAGGCTCTCCGTCGCGAACCGCCACATCGTCGCCATCGCCGCCGCCGTAGTGGTCGCCCTCAGCCTCCTTCTCGCCAGCCGCATGGGCAGCGAATTCATTCCCAATCTCGACGAGGGCGACCTCGCCGTCCACAGCTTGCGGGTGCCGGGCACCGGCCTCGCCGCGGCGATCCACCTGCAGAACACCGTCGAGAGCGAGTTCAAGAAATTCCCCGAAGTCGCCGAGACCTTCTCGAAGATCGGCACCGCCGAAGTCGCGACCGATCCCATGCCACCCAGTGTCGCCGATGGCTTCGTGATGCTGAAGCCGCGCTCCGAATGGCCCGATCCCAACATGAGCAAGCAGGAACTCTTCCGGAAGATGTCGGAAGCGCTGGAACAGGTTCCGGGCACGAAATACGAGTTCCTCCAACCCATTCAGATGCGCTTCAACGAACTCATCGCCGGGGTCCGCAGTGATGTGGCCGTGAAAGTCTTCGGGGACGACCTCGACGAGCTTCTCGAAGCAGGGAAAGCCATTGGCGAAATTCTCGAAACGATCCCCGGAGCGCAGGACATCGGCGTCGAGCAAATCACCGGTCTGCCTCTCCTCAGCATCAACATGAAACACGAAGTCCTCGCCCGCTACGGACTCACCGTTTCCGAGGTTCAGGAAGTCGTTGAAATCGCCATTGGGGGAAAACAGGCGGGCCAGATCTTCGAGGGCGACCGGCGGTTTCCTCTCATCCTCCGTCTCCCCGAGGAACTCCGCACCGACATGGACGCATGGCGCGACATACCGGTTCGAATCAGGGCGGATTCGCAGGCGCCTGTCCTCGCGACACCCTCCACCGACATGCCTCTATTTGTTCCGCTAGGCGAACTCGCCGACTTCGAACTCGGCCCCGGCCCCAATCAGATCAGCCGTGAAAACGGAAAACGCCGTGTCGTCGTCACCGCCAACGTCCGTGGTCGAGACCTCGGCTCTTTCGTCGCCGAGGCGCAGGAAAAGACCCGCGAAGTCGAACTGGCCCCGGGGAACTGGATCACTTGGGGAGGCACCTTCGAGCAACTCATCTCCGCCTCGGAGCGGCTGAAAATCGTCGTTCCCGTCGCCCTCATCCTGATCTTCTCCCTGCTCTTCATGACCTTCGGCAACACCCGCGATTCGCTGCTCGTTTTCACCGGCGTGCCTCTCGCATTGACCGGCGGCATCGTCGCCCTGTGGCTCCGCGACATCCCCCTGTCGATCTCCGCGGGAGTTGGCTTTATTGCCCTGTCAGGCGTCGCGGTCCTCAACGGCCTCGTCATGATCTCCTTCATCAACGACCTGAGGAAAGGGGGCATGGCTCTTGATGAGGCCGTCGTCGAGGGTGCCGTCATGCGCCTTCGTCCCGTCCTCATGACCGCACTGGTCGCCTCTCTCGGCTTCGTCCCGATGGCACTCGCCACCGGTACAGGCGCGGAAGTCCAGCGCCCACTCGCCACCGTTGTGATCGGAGGAATCATTTCGTCGACCCTCCTAACTCTCGTCGTCCTTCCAGGTCTCTACCGCATCTTCCGCAGCAGGGAAGCTACAGAAGTCGAACTTGAAACCGTATCCTCATGAACTCCTTCACTGACTACCTCTCCAGCGGCCACGCGTGGCTCTACGTTCCCGTCGCCATTCTCCTCGGAGCCCTGCACGGACTGGAGCCGGGACACTCCAAAACGATGATGGCCGCCTTCATCATCGCCATCCGCGGCACCGTCTGGCAGGCCATTCTGTTGGGCCTCTCAGCGGCCATTTCCCACTCACTGCTCATCTGGGTGCTGGCGGCACTGGCCCTCCATTACGGAGGGCAATGGAATGCCGAGCACACCGAGCCCTACTTCCACCTCGCCTCCGCCGTGCTGGTCTTCGGCCTCGCGGTGTGGATGTATCTCCGCACGCGCCGCGAAGTCGCGGAAGCTCATGCCCACGATCATCGCGATGGTCGCGATCACGGCCACACGCACGAACACGACGTGCCGCCGGTCAAAACGGATGCCCCCGATCCATGGCAGGCACATTCGCACACCAATGCCACCAGTCCGCGTCTCCTCGCTGGTGAATCCGTGACCCAGAGCGGCCTCATCCTCCCCGCCGGGATGAGCACACCCTCCACCGCTCCGACCCACAGCCTCAAACAAGGCCCGCACGGCGGGATGTTGCTTGATACCGGCCACGGATGGCTGGAGGTCGGCATCTTTGAGACCGGGGTGCCGCCGCGCTTCCGCATCTATCCCTGCAAAGCCAACGGCGATCCCGTGCCCTTGCCCAAAGGCACGCAACTCGGCATCGAGACCGCCCGGCTCGACGGCCGCGCCCAGAAGTTCGCCTTTGAGCCACGGGACACCTTCTGGGAGGCCACCAGCGAACTGCCCGAACCGCACGAATTTCTCGCCACGGTCAGCCTCGGCCACAGCGACCACGCCCACACCTATCGCCTGCGCTTCACCGAGGAGCATCACGGTCACAGCCATGCCCCCGTCGCCGTCGAGGAACCCGAAGACGACGGCATCGAATACCAGGATGCCCACGAGCGGGCACACGCGCAGGACATCGCCAAACGTTTCGCCGACCGCACCGTCACCACCTCCCAGATCGTGCTCTTCGGCATCACCGGGGGTCTCATGCCCTGTCCCGCCGCCTTCACGATCCTGGTCGTGTGCCTGCAAATCAAGAAAGTTGCCCTCGGCTTTTCCCTCGTCGCCGCCTTCAGTTTCGGCCTCGCCCTCACCATGGTCACTATCGGTGTTTTCGCCGCATGGGGAGTGCATCATGCGCATCGCAAGATACGTGGCTTCAGCGAGTGGATGCGCCGCGCCCCCTACTTTTCCTGTGCCCTGCTCGTGATCCTCGCCGCCTTCATGGCTTGGCAGGGCTGGCAGGGGCTTTCTCAGCCGCATTCGCATTGATACGCCAGCCTGCACAAAACCTTTCGAGATCCAAACCCTCTGCCCATGAGAGTCTACCGCGCCGCTTCCGACCTTCCCCTCAACCGACGTGCCAAGGCCATGGCGGGAAACATTCTGAAGTTCCTTCGCCCCGGCCTCGCGAGACAGGTCGATGAAAAGCCTTTCAGCGGGGAGTGGGGTTTTGCCGGAAAGCTGATTCGCAACGCCGACCTCGCCGACGCCGTTGAGTCGGGTGACCACCGTGCCCTGCAGCGCTTCCATCAGGACTTCTGGTCATCGACGGCGGCGGAAGCGGACTTCTTCGATCGTTTCGCGAACCGTTTCGAGGATCTCTTCCTGCGTCATCATGCCGGCATTGTCGACCGGATCGCGGAGGTGGTTTCGGTTTGGGGCGGTGGAGCGCGGGTCGTCGAGGTGGGGGCCGGTGACGGTCTTGTCCTCGTCCATCTAGCCTCCCGATTGTCCGGGCTCGACTCTTTCCACGGTATCGACCTCAATCCGGGACAAGTCGCCGCCAGCAACGCAGCCCATTCGGCGGATCCCCGCCTGCGGTTCGGGGCCGCGAACATCATGGACTGGCTCGGCAACAATCCGGCACCGAAGAGCCTCCTCTTCACCAACGGAGGCGTTCTCGAATACCTGCGACGCGACGAGCTTCTTTCCCTTTTCCGCGAACTCAAGGAAGGCGGCCTGCCCTGCGCTGTCGCCCTCACCGAATCGGTCGGACTCGATCATCACTTCGACACCGAAACAGCCTCCTATCCCTACGCCCTCGAGTGCGCCCTTTCCCACAACTACGCAGCGATCCTGCGCGAGGCCGGGTTCGAAATCCGCTGGGAACGCGACCGCTTTACCGAAGCGGGCGAGGAAAATCATCCGACCCGCTGGTTCCAGATCGTCGCGGAAGGATGAGGCGCTTTGCCAGATCATGAGTATCGAATCCGACAAAGGCCTCTGGTCGAACCGCATCTTCCAGAAACTCTACTGGGCTCATGTCATCAGCCTCGTCGGGTCCGGCATCAGTTCGATCGCACTCGGTCTTCTGGCGCACGCCCTCGTCGGAGCCTCCGCCTCGGCGGTGCTGGGTTACACGCTCGCGATCCGCATCGCGGTTATCGTGGTCTTCTCGCCCTGGGCCGGGCAGCTCGCCGAGCGGTTCGGGGCGAGGGCGACCCTGATCTGGAGCGATCTGCTCCGGGTCGGGATCGTGGCCGCGTTCTTTTTCGTGG
This sequence comes from Akkermansiaceae bacterium UBA2381, assembly GCA_002344215.1. GTDB lineage: Bacteria > Verrucomicrobiota > Verrucomicrobiia > Verrucomicrobiales > DEV007 > Arctic95D-9. The sequence continues at coordinate 2,134 of DDSV01000029.1, read as the reverse complement.
ATGCGGTGTGGCAGATCTATGTCCTCGCCTTTTTCCTCAATCTCGGTTCGGCGATCTTCACCCCCGTCTACAAGGCGGTGATCCCCGGCGTGGTCTCGGACAAGGACTACCCAAAAGCCCTCGCCGCCGGGTCCATCGCCTACGACACCTCCAGCATCCTCGGCCCCGCCCTCGCTGGCCTGCTCATTGCCACGGTCGGCTTTCGCGGCAGCTTCCTCTTCGACGCGGCGACCTTCCTCGTCAGCGCCCTGCTCGTGATCGCCCTGCCGCGTGCCGCCATCGAAGCCCCGGCGACATCACGGACTCCGCCATGGCATGGACTCGGCGCGATGTTCGGGCGGGCGCCGCTTCGCGAGTCGCTCCTCCTCGCCCTGCAAGTAAGCGTGGCCGGAGCCTTCGTGCTCGTCGCTACGGTCGATTTCGTCAAAAACGACCTGGCCCTGCCGGATCGCTTCTACGCGTGGGCGATGGCCATTTACGGTGTCGGTTCGGTCTGCGGCGCGATTGCCTACTCACGTGGTGGAACAGCCTTTCGCAATGGCCTCGTCACGTTTGGAGCACCCGCCATGATCTCGGTCCTGGCACTCGTCGGGTATTTTCAGTCCTTTCCCATTCTCCTCGTTGCCTGGGCCGTCATTGGTGCCGTGCAGAGTCTCCTCGGCATCCGGGGCAGCGAACTGCTCGCCGCCAACAGCAACAAAGAGGAACGAGCCCACATCTACGCCGCTCATTTTGCCCTCAGTCATGCGGGTTGGGGACTCACTTATCCCTTGGCAGGAGTCCTGACATCGCGACTAGGATTCGTCCACGCGGACTGGATCTTCGCCGGGTTGGTGACGGCGGTGGCGATTCCGTATTGGATCCTCCACTTTCGCCGCAGGACTCCCGCAGCGAACCGCTGACGCGGGTTAGTTCAGAACATGCCGAAACGTGACCGCTTCATCGAAAAGCCGGTGGTGCATTCTTGACCACTGGGGGATTTGCGAGGGCGGTAGAACGCCGCACCCGACATTCCCGAATGCGTGAAGGAGGTCCGTCAGCCGAGAAAACTCATGCCTCGCAAGGGTGGGTTTTCTTTTAGCTATCAGTTCACCCGCACCCTGCGGGTTAATCGCCGGGAATTTCGTGGCCCGTCGGGTCCCAGCCCAGACAGGAGAGGGCATAGAGCAGATCGCCCCCTGCGGGGTAATGAGCGAAATCGGGCTACTTCCCCCCGGCCATGAGGTCATCGAGGGAAGCTTTCAGCTGCCTCTGGGAAGGAAGTAATTCGTCCGAGGGTACGCCGAGAACTTCGCTCAGGACAGAGAGCTCGAAGTCATAGACGGAACGTATCTGGGACTCGATCTTAGCAACGGTCACTCGATCAAACGTATGGAGCCCGGCCAATTGAAGGCGTGCCGCCAGCTGATCCTGAGTCAGCTCTTTCTTCTTTCGTAGTGTTCGGACCTGAGGCCCGACGCAGTTGCGGAATCGTTTCGCCATGAAAGTTCCCGGTTGGGAACTTGACTTTCAGGCTGAACTTGAGTCTTTTGGTTCCCTATGGGGAACGCGCCGAGATTTGTATGAGCGAGGAGAAGCAAAGGCGAGTTGACGCCGTGGCGGGCAAAGGAGCTTGGGGCGCCGTGTTTTGCTGGACCGGGATTTACCTGCTTCGACTCCTCATTGGGCTCGCTGCGGCAGCAGTGATCGTGGGGATTTTCTTAACCAGTCGATTGTCCTATGCACCAACTTCTTCTGCTGCTTGGGGTCCTTTTGTCGGCCTCCTGATGCTCGCGCTTGTCATCGCAACGGTCACCTTCCTCCCGCTGTGGCGAGGGCTGGAGAAGGTCAATATTCGTGGATTTGCCAACACCGCGGCAGCGACCAGGAAGCTTCTGATTCCCGCCATCCTGTTTCAGCTCTTTGTCCCTCTGCGCGGAGAGCTGAGTTTCGGTATCGCCAATTTCTTTGTGGCAGTTGGTGTTTGCTATCTCGTCACCTTGGCTCAGGATTTTGACCGCCGCAGTCAGTTCGTATCGCTGCTGATTGCAGGAGGTCAGGCGATTTTCATGTGTCTTGCCTCCATGATTTTGGACCCCGACGCTCCCATCGACAGATGGCAGGTCAAAACGGCAGTCTGGCTTGGAGCGGTTCC
>DDSV01000051.1 GCA_002344215.1 Akkermansiaceae bacterium UBA2381 | reverse complement strand
TGGAGCGGGCGGGGGGAATCGAACCCCCGACATTCAGCTTGGGAAGCTGACGTTCTACCTCTGAACTACGCCCGCTTGAGCGGGGTCAGGGGTACGAGATTTTCGTCGCGAGCGCCAGGGGCCCGAAACTCGACAAACCTCGGAGCGGGGGCGTAGTAAGGCGCGACGGCTTGACGCGCCGCGCGGGAGCATGCCGGCTGTTCGAGGAAGATCATGACGGAAGTCGCCCAGGCGCCATTGCGCGCGTTCGTGGATGAAATCTGGCGCGATGAGATCGTGCCGACGTTGATCGAATACATTCGTATTCCCAACAAATCGCCATCGTTTGAGCCAAACTGGGCGACGCTGGGGCACATGGACCAGGCCGTGAACCTGTTCGCGGCGTGGGCGCGCGCCAAGATCGCGCAGTTGCCGGGCGCGACGCTGAGTGTGGAGCGCTTGCCCGGGCGCACGCCATTGATCTTTATCGATGTGCCAGGCGCCAAGAGCAGCGACACGGTGCTGCTTTACGGTCACCTCGACAAACAGCCCGAGATGACGGGGTGGAGCGAGGGCAAGGGGCCCTGGATTCCGGTTTTGGAGGGCGACAAACTCTATGGCCGTGGCGGCGCCGACGATGGCTACGCCATGTTTGGCGCGCTCACGGCTCTGCTGGCGCTGAAGCGGCAGAACGCGCCGCATGCGCGCGCGGTGATCGTTATCGAGGCGTCGGAGGAGTCGGGTTCGCCGGATCTGCCGCACTATATGGATGCGCTTGCCGATCGCATTGGCGCGGTTTCGCTCGTCGTGTGCCTCGACAGCGGATGCGGCGACTATGAGCGCCTGTGGTTGACCACGTCGCTTCGCGGTCTTGTTGGCGGAACGCTTCGCGTGGACGTTTTGGAGGAGGGCGTCCATTCCGGCGACGCTTCAGGTGTCGTGCCGTCGAGTTTCCGCATTCTGCGCCAATTGCTGGCGCGCGTTGAGGATATCGAGACGGGCGACGTGAGGATCGACGCCTTGCATGCGCCCATCCCCGCGGATCGCTTGGCGCAAGCGGAAGTCGCGGCGGCGGCGCTTGGCGAGCAGGTGTTCGCGAAATTTCCTTTTGTCGCCGGCATGCGCCCGGCGCGTCAGGAACTCTCCGAACTTATTCTGAATCGGACTTGGCGCCCGGCTTTGTCCGTCACCGGTCTGGCCGGCGCGCCGGCGCCGCGCGACGCGGGCAATGTGTTGCGGCCGTTCAGCGAGGCGAAGCTCTCCATGCGCGTGCCGCCGACGCTTGATGGCAAGCGCGCGAGCGCGCGTCTTAAGGAGGTGTTGGAGGCGGACCCGCCTTACGGCGCGCGCGTGACCTATGAAGCCGAGAAGCACGGGTCGGGCTGGAACGCGCCGGCAACCGCGCCATGGCTGGAAATCGCGCTTTCCGAGGCTTCGGCGGCGTGTTTCGGCCATCCGATGGCGATGATGGGCGAGGGCGGATCGATTCCGTTCATGGGCATGCTTGGCGAGAAATTTCCCGACGCACAATTCGTCGTCACCGGCGTGCTAGGCCCGCAATCGAACGCGCACGGGCCGAACGAGTTCCTTCACATCCCGACGGGCAAGCGGGTGACAGAAGTGGTCGTCCACGTCCTTGCCGCGCACGCTCGTCGCTGAACTAGCCGGCGCTCTTGAGCGGCAGTGGCGTCACGCGTGCGGGCGTGGCGACGCTCGTGCGTTTGCGTGCAAGGCGCATCACTGTCGCCGCCAGCATGTCGCGCTCAGCGGGTTTGACGATGTGCTCGGCGGCGCCAAGCGAGAGCGCATGGGCGCGATCCTCGTTCACCGACAGCACAACGACCGGAATGTCCTGGGTTCGCGGATCGTGTTTCAGACTTTGCAGCACGCGCCAGCCGGAGCGATCGGGCAGGAAGATGTCGAGCAACACCAGCGCCGGCGCTTTCTCGCGCACCAACGCCAGCCCCGCTTCGCCCGCGCCCACGCCTTGCACGGCGAAGCCGGCGCGTGTCAGCGCGCGCGCCGCCAGTTCGCGCGCGGCCGGGTCGTCTTCGATAACAACGACCAGCGGCGCTTCTGCGGCGCCTTGCACCGCGTCGACAGCGGCGGCCGCCTCGCCGATCACGTGAGCTTGATAATCCGCCGGCATGCGAAGCGTGAATGAGGCGCCGCGGTCCAATGCGCTTTCGACGGTCACGTCGCCGCCCAACATCTGCGCCAGACGCTTGGTTATGGTGAGGCCGAGGCCGGTGCCGCCAAAGCGCCGCGCGATGGTGGCGTCCGCTTGCACGAACGGTTGGAACAGGCGGCCCATTTGCTCGTTCGACATGCCAATGCCGGTATCACGCACGGTGATGACGAGATCGTCACCGCCGTCACCCAGTTTGCGGTCGAACTCAATCGTGATCTGACCGTCTTGGGTGAACTTGCACGCGTTTGACAGAAAATTCGCCACGCACTGCTGCACCTTCGTGGCGTCCGTGTTGGCCATGGTGCGCTGATCGCGCATCATCAGCGTGAGCGCATTGTTCTGCCGCTCAGCGAGCGGCCGCGTCGTCGCCACAAGGTGTTCGAGCGTGTCTGCGACGTCGAAGCGCGACGCCGTTACATCCATCCGCCCCGCCTCGATCTTTGACAGATCGAGCACCTCGTTGAGCAGGGCAAGGAGATGTCTGCCGGCGGAAAGAATGCGTTCAAGGTCCTGCGCCATCGCCGCATCGCCAGCGTCCTCGGCGTCCTCGTGCAACATCTCGGCGTAACCGATGATCGCATTGAGGGGGGTGCGCAGCTCGTGGCTCATGTTGGCGAGGAATTGCGACTTCGCGATGTTGGCGGCTTCCGCCTCATGGCGGGCGCGCACGATGCCGTTGATCGCGCCAAAGACCGCGCGGCGTCTCTCCTCGATGTCGCGCAGCAATTCCCCGAGATACGCGGCGCGCGCAGCAGGGGAGAGGTCGCGTCTCGGCGTCGGATCGGGACGCGGCGTATCGCATAGCGCGGCGCCGAGTTCGTTGTTCAACACGGTCAGCGCCGCGTTTTGCGCCGCGCGCGTTGCCTCCACCTGGCGGATGGCGGTCTCAAGTCCAGAGGCGGAGTCGTCGTTCGCCGCCGCGCCGACCTGTGTCGTGCAGACAAATCTGTCCGGCGCGCCGCTTGGCGTCGTGTGCAGGAAGCCCTCGTGCGCGACGCGGAGAAGCGTCCCGTCCCCGCGCACGACATTGTGTTCCAGCGAAATGCGTCGTGATGCGCCTTGCCTTGGCTTGAAAGCATCCAGGACAAGGTCTTGCTCCGCAGCGGGGGCGAAGCAGGCCCGGTCCACGACCTCGCGGTAGGTGACTGAGCGACCGATCACGTCGGATAAAGCCTTCGCGCCATGAAGGACGCCGCCACGATAATCGATCGCCCACGTCGCTGCGTTTGCGCGCGCCATATTGGCCTGGCGCACGGCTTCGGCGTGCTGCGTACGCGCTCTTGACACGGCATAGCGGTCGAAGAGCGCATGCGCTGCAATAAAGCTAATGCACGCGGCGCCCATGATCGCGGGGGCAATTCCTCCAAAGGCCCCGGCGTCGGCGACAAAACGCAACGCCAGCGCTAGAAGCGGCGTGTGCGCGAGCACGGCGTAGGCGCGCCCGCGCGTCGCCGTGCTCGCCGCGTCATAGGCGAGAAGCGAGAGAAGGAGAAAAGCGATCGCGGGCGCGAGTTCGGCGTTGCTCTGCCAGGCAAGGGCGGGCGCCAGCGCAAGCGATGTCGACTTAGTGGTGTCAAGCGCCAGTTCGCCGACGAAAGCATGCGCCCCATGCATCGCGCGAACGCGCGGCAAAAGCAGTTTGCGCCCTTCGCCAACGATCAAGACAACGCCAAGCCACATCACGGCGATGCCGAGTCCGCAGACCGAGGCCAGGGTCGCGAAGATCAGCGAGTTCACGAAAGCCGGTGCATGACGGCCCGTAAACACCGTCGCGCATGCGCGATCGAGCATCGTACGGTTTACTAAGTGTTGCACCGCGCGCCCCAATGGCTAATTTCACGCTAAGGCTAACGGCACAGCGTAAAGCAAGCGTTCGCGCGCGCCGCGAAAGTGCGGATGATTGGGCGAATTCGCAGCATTTGGACGCTGGCGCGCGCGACAAGGATGATCAAGGTATGAATTTCAGGTCCGACAACACGGCGCCGGTCGCGGAAGAGATCATGGCGGCCTTAACGGCGGTAAACCATGAAACGGCTGCTGCCTATGGCGCGGACGCATGGTCTCAGCGTCTTGATAACGCGTTCAGCGATTTGTTTGAAACCGATGTGCGCGTGTTCACTGTCGCCAGCGGCACGGCGGCCAACGCGATCTCCCTCGCCAGCATGACGCCGCCATGGGGGGCGGTGATCTGTCATCGCGAAGCGCACATTGAATGCGACGAGTGCGGCGCGCCTGAGTTCTACGCTGGCGGCGCGAAATTGGTGTTAGCCGACGGCGAGAAAGCCAAGCTGGCGCCGGCGGCGCTACGAGAAGCCGTCGCCCGCAACGCGCGGGGAATTCACTCGGTGACGCCGGCCGTGGCGTCAATTTCGCAAGCGACGGAACGCGGCGCGGTCTATTCGCCCGAGGAAGTCGCGGCGCTCGGCGATGTCTGCAAAACGGCCGGACTGCGCCTCCACATGGATGGCGCCCGCTTCGCCAACGCCGTCGCCGCGCTGGGATGCGCGCCCGCGGATGTGACATGGAAAGCAGGCGTCGAGGTGTTGTCGTTTGGCGCGACAAAGAATGGCGCGATGGCCGCGGAGGCGGTCGTGTGTTTCGATGCCGCGCTGGCGGAATCGATCGCGCGGCTGCGCAAGCGGGGCGGACATCTCTTTTGCAAGGGGCGCTATCCCGCCGCGCAATTGCTCGCTTACATTGAGGACGGCTTGTGGTTGCGTTTGGCCGCGCATGCAAACGCGATGGCGCGTCAACTGGGCGAAGCCGCGGCCGCGCATGTGTCGGTTCCGGTTGAGAGCAATCAAGTCTTTATCAAGCCGGGCGCCGCGGCATTGGAGGCGCTGCGGGCGGCGGGCGCTGAGTTCTACGATTGGGGCGCCGAGGGTTCTGGCGAGGCGCGGCTCGTGGTGTCGTGGAGTCAGGCGCGGGAGGATATCGAAGCGATGCGAGAACTGCTCGCATCGCTTCGATGACGCGCTTAGTTCCAGGTTGTGAAGCCGATCGTCAGCGTCTTTGGCGAACCGCTGGAGATCGCGTTCATCCGGAATTGGCTCACGCGCCCGCCGCGCGTGCGAACGCAAACGTAGGAGCCGACGGGCACTGCGCTCAGCGCCACGCGCGCTGTCGAGTACGACGCCGTTGAACAGCCTCCATAGCCGCGGTTGGAGCGATCTCCGACCGCCATTTGCGCGCCGCCGCGCGGGGTGAGAAACAGCGCCGTCGCCGTTTGCGCTTCAAACCAGATATCGCCTTCCGCGCCTACGGAGCCGGCGTCGAGGTCGAATACATAGGTTTGCGCCACCGAGAGCAACGCCGTTCGATAGGTAGATGGCGCGGGGTGGGGTATGGGCAGTGGCATCGGCAGCGGCACAAGTCGAATGCGCGGCGTGCATTCGAAACCGCCAGTGCGCGCGGTGCAATCGTGGTTCGCGGGCGCTTCGCGTTGCACCGAGCCCGATGGCCCATAAACGCACATCAGCGCGGGCGAGCCGCCAATGTCCTGCACCCGCGTTTCGGTGAGGTTGTTCACGATGGGCGTGGTCCACCAGCCGGAAGGCAGGTCATTGGTAATGGTGCGGCGCGCTTGCGAAAGCGGGCACTCGATGGATTCCGCGTTCGCGGGCGATGCAAATGCAAAGAAAGAAACAAAGACGGCCGCTAGGCCGCTCAGCAGATAGCGCATGACTGATTCCCCGGTTCAGGCGCGTCCTCGCGCCGCGATCTGTGCTGTCGAAACATGGCGTTTCGCGGGCGCTGGGTCAAAAATCGGCGGTCGATCCGAAACGCCATGGCTGGTTTTCGACCACCAGAAGGGGCGAAAGATCAACTCAAACGCCGCCTTGGCCGCCGCCAGCGTCGCGAGCGGCCAGTAGAGGGGCATGGTCAGAGCCGCCCAAGCGTGGCTCCAGGTTCGGCTCAATGCGCTCGCGGTGAGCGCGGCGAACACCGCGACGAATAGCCGAAAAGGGCGAGGGTGAAGTCCGCGGGCGCCAGCAGGTCGAACGGCGTCAGCGCTGCGATCAGAACCACGAACGCAAGCGGCCCGTGAACCGCCGCGGCGAGAAGGCCGCCGCCCAGCATCAGCTGCATGGCGAGAAACCCCGTGAGGCCCATCTCGTGGATGGTGCGAAAGGGGTTGCGCATGAGCACCAGCCACGTTTGCAGGTGCCCTTTGATCCAACGCGAGCGTTGGTTGAGCCAAGCTCCAAGACCGACAGGCGCTTCTTCCCATGTCGGAGGCGCGATCACGCCGATCTGTTGGCGATTGCGCGCGAGGCGGTAGCCAATATCGGCGTCCTCGGTGACGTTATAGGGGTCCCAGCCGCCAGCTTCCCGCAGTTTTTGCGTGCGGAAGTGGTTGCTTGTGCCGCCAAGCGGCAACGGCAAACGGTGACGCGCCAAGAATGGCAGCACCGCGAAGAATTGGATCGCGTACTCGGCCGCGTATTGGCGCGCGAGCCAGGAGGCGCCGGCGTTGTCGATCGCGAGCGGCGCTTGCACGCAAGCGAGTGTATCGTCGCCATCCTCGAACGCCGCCAGAGCGGCGCGCAACTGTTGTGGGTGCGGGCGATCTTCCGCGTCATAGACGACGACATAATCGCCGCGCGCTCGCGCTAAACCGACATTGAGCGCCTTGGGCTTGGTGCGCGGCGCGCTCGCGGGCACAATGACGACTTCCATGTGCGGCGCGCGCGCCGCGGCGAGAGTCGCTGCAACGGTTTCCTCGTCATCGCCTTCGACGAGGAGTTTGATGTCGAGCGCTTCATGCGGATAATCGAGCCGCTCCAGCGCCAATATCAAATCCGTCACGACGTTGGCTTCACGGTAGAGCGGACACAGAATTGTATAAACCGGCCACAGACCTGGGGTCGCAAGTCGCGTGAGCGGCGCGGCGAGATGCGCGGCGGCAAGCAAGCGGACCAGGATCATCGCCGCGAACAAGGCGAAGGCGCTAACGTGCACCACGTCGAGGGCGCGGGTCGGGTCGCTCCGCCCAAGCCAGGCGAGGCCCGCGACGACGGCGCCAAGCCAAAGAACCTGCGTTACGTGCAGCCGACGCTTGGCCGAGCGGGCGGGGAATGCACGGTGAAAACCGAGGCGCGCAACATCGAGCGCGGCCGCGTCAATCTGCACGGCCGCGTTTCCCTGACGCGATTCTCCGTCGGCCCCACCCATTTCAGCCGCAACACAAGATTGAGCGTTGAGCTGGAGTACAACCGATCCCGAGGCCGATCAACCCGGGTTATCTCAGGAAATCGCCTGCGAGCCCTTGGCGCAGCAGCGCTGAGGTTTGCCGCACGCCGAAGATGGCGGCGAATTGGCCAAAGCGCGGGCCGCTCTCTTCCCCGAACAAAACCTCATAGAGCGCCTTGAACCAGTCGCGCAGGGGTTCGAAGTCATGCTCCTTGCCGACCGCATAAACTTCGTTCTGGATCGCTTCGCCATCGGTGATGTCGTCGGGCAAAGCGTCGAGGCGCCGCGCCAGATCTTCAAACGCGGCGCGCTCCTTATCGCTCGCCGCGCGGAAGCGCTTCATCGGTTTGACGAAGTCCTCGAAGTAGCGGATCGCGTAGTCGCACAGTTTGTCCAGAAACGGATTCGTTTCGGGCGTCACGCCCGGCGCGTATTTGCCGATGAAAGCCCAAAGCAATTGCTTCGTCTCCGCGTTGGAGGCGGAGACGAGGTTCATCAACAACGCGAACGAGATCGGCGTGAGTGCGCTCGGCGGTTCGCCGTCATGGATGTGCCATGCTGGGTTTTCCAGGCGTTCGGCGAGGTTCTGTTTTTTGTAGGCTTCGACGTGAGCCAGGTACTCGTCGACAGCTTTCGGGATGACGTCGAAGTACAACTTTTTGGCCGTCTTCGGCTTTTGGAAGTTGTAGAGCGAAAGGCTCTCGGGCGCGGCGTATTTCAGCCAGTCCTCGATGCTGATGCCATTGCCTTTCGTCTTCGAGATCTTTTGCCCGTCCTGATCGAGAAAGAGCTCATACACGTAGTTGATCGGCGGCTCAGCGCCCAGCGCTTGGCAAATGCGCGCGTAAACCGGCTGATTTGGCAGGTGATCCTTGCCGAACATTTCGAAGTCGACGCCGAGCGCGGCCCAGCGCATTCCGAAATCGGGCTTCCACTGCATCTTGGCGCGTCCGCCCGTCACCGGCTGAGTGATCTCTTCGCCGTCTTCATCGTCGAAGGTGATCGTGCCCGCGGCGGCGTCGACGCGCTTCATGGGCACGTAAAGAACGCGGCCTGTCTTGGGCGATATCGGCAAGAACGGGCTGTAGGTTTGCCGCCGCTCTTCGCCAAGCGTGGGCAACATGATCGCCATGATCTTGTCGTACGCGGCGAGCGCCTTGAGCAGGGCCGCGTCGAACGCGCCGGACGTGTAAAGCGTCGTGGCTGACTTGAATTCGTAGTCGAACCCGAAACTGTCGAGAAACGCGCACAGCCGGGCGTTGTTGTGGTGCGCGAAGCTCTCATGCGTGCCGAACGGGTCGGGGACGCTGGTGAGCGGCTTTTGCAGATGCTCGCGCAGCATGTCGTGATTGGGGACGTTGTCCGGCAGTTTGCGCATGCCGTCCATGTCGTCTGAAACGCAGATGATCTTGGTGGCGATCGCATCGTCCGTAAGCACGCGAAAGGCATGGCGCACCATTGAGGTGCGCACCACCTCGCCGAAGGTCCCGATGTGGGGCAGGCCCGAAGGGCCGTAGCCGGTCTCGAAGATCACCGGTCCTTGTTTTGGTTTCGCCTTGAGCCTGTCGGCGAGGAGACGGGCTTGTTCGAAGGGCCAAGCTTTCGCCGCGGCGGCGAGGGTGGTCAATTCTGACATGGGCGAATCCGGTGAAAACGCCTTGATCTAAGGGGAGGGCGTTCAAACTGCAAAGTCGACTCAGGATCGATGGTTGCGCTTTCTGGCGGCCAGGGCAGAGTCGCCCGAGTCATGCGAACGCTCATTCTAATGCGCCACGCCAAGGCGGTCCGCGCCCACGAAGCCGAAAGCGACAAGGCGAGGGGTCTGACCGATCGCGGACGACGCGACGCGGCCCTTGCCGGCGCGGCCATGGAGGACGCCGGGCTGCGGCCAAGCTTGGCGCTTGTCTCCGACGCGCTGCGCACGCGCGAGACAGCCGAGGCCGGCTTGAGCGGGTTTCGCTTGGAGATGCGCTTAGAGGAGGCGCTCTATCACGCGGCGCCGGAGGGCGTATGGGACGCGTTCTCGGCCTCCGAGGCGGACTGTGTCGTCGTTGTCGGCCACAATCCAGGTCTCGGCGAACTCACCGCGGCGCTCATTCATCAAGCGCATGACGGTTCGAAGTTGGCCCGCGACTTCAGCGGCCACTTTCCGACAGCCGCGTTCGCGGCGTTCGAGATTCGCGGCGATCTGCTCCGCGCGGCGGGGCCCCAACTCATCGCCGCCTGGAAGCCAGAGCGTTAGCTATTGGCTGGCCCACACGATCCGAGCGATCCAATCTACGTCACCAGCCGCGATTTTTCGCGCGCCATGCGTAGGATTGAGCGACAATAGTTCGACTGACTGATCGTTGCGGCGGCCGAGAACCTTGGCCATCACCTCGCCAGCGCGCGTGCGCACAACGACGCGATCGCCGCGCCGAACCGGCGCTCCTGGCTGCACGACCACGACATCTCCAGCTCGATAGGTCGGCTCCATCGAGTCGCCGGCGATTTCGAGCGCATACACCGGCTCTTCGCTCAAATTGGGAAAGCGCACGGTTTCATCGGCGCCAACGGGAAATCCGCTCTCATCGAAGAAGCCGTCTGCGCCGGCCTTCGCTAGGCCGACGATGGGAATGGCGCGTCCCGCGCCGCCGGTGCGCCCAGCGAGAAGGGCGGCAAACTCGTCCCAACTTGTGTCGCAAGCCGCAAGAATGCGCGCGATGCTTTCCGTGGAGGGCCAACGAGGCTTGCCGTCCGGCGCCGCGCGCTTAGACCGATTGAATGTCGTGGGGTCGAGCCCCGCGGCGCGCGCAAGTCCAGAGGGCGAGAGGCCGCGCCGCGCCGCTAACGCATCAATGGCGCGCCAGATATCGCCATAGGTCATCGCCTAGGCATACGACACCCGAACAGGACTATCAACCCATTTATAGGAAATTATTCCAGATCAGCCCGCGCCAAAACGGCCGTCGATGAGGAACCGAGGAATTGCGGGCGACACCCGCCGCTAGAATCCGGCATAGCGGCGGACGCGTGAGTATGCTGCACGACATCGCCACGGCGCTCTTGCGCGGGATCGACGCCGAAAAGGCGCACGAGGCCGCGCTCATGGGATTGTGCGCTGGGCTGGGTCCTCGTGCGCGCGCCGACAAATTCCCGCGTTTGCGTACGGCGCTTGCGGGGCTCGACTTGCCCAACCCTGTCGGCATGGCGGCGGGGTTCGACAAGAATTGCGTGGCGGCCGACGCGTTGCTCGCCGCCGGCTTCGGCTTTGTCGAGTGCGGAACCGTGACGCCGTTCCCCCAAGAGGGCAATCCGCGTCCGCGCGTGTTCCGTCTCAGCGAGGATCGTTCGGTCATCAACAGACTCGGGTTCAACAACCTTGGCCTCGATGGGTTCGCTGACCGCTTGTCGGCGCGCGCGGGTCGAGGCGGCGTGGTGGGCGCCAATGTCGGCGCCAACAAGGACAGCGCCGATCGCGCGGGCGACTATGTGCGTGGCATGGGGCGGGTATGGCCTCATGCGTCCTACGTCACCGCGAACATCTCCTCGCCGAACACGCCCGGCCTGCGAGGACTACAGGAGCGCGGCGCGCTTGAGGACTTGCTCGGGCGCATGGGCGAGGCGCGCGAGATGCTGCGCGCCGCCCATGGCGAGCGACCTGTGTTCCTGAAGGTCGCGCCCGATCTCGATGAGGGCGCGGTGCGCGATATCGCTGAGTTGGCGCTCGCCTACCAGCTCGACGCGTTGATCGTTTCCAACACGACATTGCAGCGCCCGCCACAACTCACCTCCGAAAACCAGGAGGAGAGCGGAGGCCTCTCCGGCCAAGCCTTGTTCCGGATCTCAACGAACACGCTTCGCATGTTCGCGGCTGCCCTAAAGGGACGCCTGCCGCTTATCGGCGCCGGCGGCGTCGATAGCGGTTCAGCGGCGCTGATCAAAATCAAGGCCGGCGCCAGCGCCGTGCAGCTCTATTCGGCGCTTGTGTATGAAGGTCCAGGTCTGGTCGCGCGCATACTCAATGAGCTTGACGGCCTTCTGGCGGCGGACGGCTTCGACACCGTCGCTCAAGCTGTTGGCGTCGACCTCGCTTAGTTGTTGGCGACCACGCGCTGGCGCATCGAGGCGGTGAGGCCGCGCACGTGGGCGGCGAGCGCGCGAATGTCGCCGCGGTTGCGGTCAAGCACGCCCAGGAACTCGCCTTGCTGCTGCTGCGCGAGCCATATCTGATTGCCGTCGAGCAAGAGCGACACGTCGACGACCTTCCAGACCTCGCCGCTGCGCAAGATCCGCCACTGCACCGGAAGCGGGCGCGCGCCGCCGCGCGGCGTGATCTCGCTGGTGACGATCACATCGCGGCCGGGAACCCGCTCGACCGAGTTTGTGACGCGGATCGCGCCGCCGCTGTAGCGTTCCAGCTGGGTCTCATAAACAGCGATCGAATAGTCTTGGAACGCCGCCGTCCATTCCGCGCGCAACGGCGCATCGTTGCGCAACTGCGCGCTGTAACGCCCGACGACGTAGGTGGCGATGCGCGGCATGTCGGCGAACTGCAGCATCAGGCGATTGAAGGTCTGCCGGCGTTGCGTCGCGGAGACCGTGCGGTCGCCCAGCGTGCGCAACGTCGCGGCCGCGTTCTCCTGCACGTAACGTTCGGCGTCCTGGTTGCGCGCAGCGTGCGCTTCCGTTGTCGCCGCGAGCGCGATCATGCCAGCGAATCCCGCGATAAAGCTTGCGCGAGAAAACATCACGATACGTCTCCTGTTGCCTCGATCGAGTCTGGCGTTTCCGCATCCGGCGCCGGTTCGATGTCTTGCATGTCATCGAATTCCGGCAAGTCTTGGACATCCGAGCGGCCGTTTTGGATCGCGCTTTCGCGCAGCAAACCGTACGAGGAGCGGAAAGACGCGTACGGATCAACGGAGGCAGCGCGCACGTCGGCGACCGGATCGAGTAATTGTTCGCGCGTTGAAAGCGCCGTCATGCCGGTGCGCACGGCGCGGAAGGTCGCCGCGTCATCGCCGCCAGTCCACGTCAACGGATCGAACGCGGTGTCAACGACGCGGCCGAAGGCGTCGCGAACCGTCGTTGGTCCCATCAGCGGCACAAAAACATACGGACCAGAATCGACGCCCCAGACCGCGAGCGTCTGGCCAAAGTCCTCGTCATGACGTTCCAGTCCCGCGCGTTCCGCGGGATCGAAAACGCCCCCAATCCCAATCGTGGTGTTGAGCGCGAAGCGCGCGGCCGTCACGCCAGCGCGCCCGACTTCGCCTTGCAGCACGTCGTTCACGAAAATCACCGGCCCGCGCAAATTGCGCAGGACATTGCGCACGCCGCTCCGGACCGGGCCGGGCGTGATCGCGCGATAGCCGCGCGCCACCGGTTCAACCACCGCCTGGTCGACGCTTTCATGCACGGCGAACAGGTCGCGATTGAAATTTTCCCACGGGTCGCCCGGTGTCGGGTCGCCCGGTGTCGCCTGCGTAGGCTGCACGTCGGCGTCTTGCGCGAAAGCCAGCGTCGGCGCGGCAAGACACGCCGCCAATATCATCGAGGAGAGCGCGCCTCGCATCATGGGTCACCTTTGCGTTAGGGCCAGATAATGGGGGCTTAACGCTAATCAATCGCATCAAGCCCCGAGCCGACGATTTCGCTCCCTCCGCCGATCAAGGCGTGGCCCATAAGTATCGGAAAAACAGACGATAAGTACGCTATCGCGGCAAACGCGCCACAGCCGTCGTTTCTTTTTGCGGCCCTGCTTACCGCTGCCCCTTTCGTCCAGAAAGGACTCGTGGCATATAAAGATATGTTTATGTCTCCAAGTTTGGTGACGCCCGAACGTCGCGACGCCGGCCGGGTCGTGGGGGCGCTTCGGGCGGCTGGAGAGCAGACCCGCCTGCGCGTGCTCGCCTTGCTGACCGAGGGCGAGCTTGCCGTTGGAGAGCTGGCGCAGGCGTTGGCGCAGAGCCAACCGCGCGTGAGCCGTCACCTGAAGCTCCTGACCGAGGCGGGGCTGGTCGAGCGCGCGCCTGAGGGCGCGTGGGTGTTTTACCGTCTGCCGCGGACAGACACCGTCGAACGACGATTGGCGGAATCCGCGCTCGCCATGCTTGACCGCGACGATCCGATATTGGCGCGCGATATGGAGCGACTGGACGAAATCAAGGCGGCCCGCGACGCCGCCGCGCGTGCTTACTTCGAACGCAACGCGGACGATTGGAACCGCCTCCGCGCGTTGCATCTGCCCGAGGCCGACATCGAAAGCGCAATTCTCGCCGCGGCGGGTCCTGGGCCGTTTGAACACATGGTCGATGTCGGCGTCGGGCAGGGGCGTATGATCCAGCTTTTCGCCGATCGCGTTCGGCGCGCGGAAGGGTTCGACACCTCGCGCCAGATGTTGGCCATCGCGCGCGCGGCGCTGGATGATCTCCACGCCAAAGCCGCGGTCCAGTTCGGCGATGCATACGCGCCGCCCATTGACGCCGGCGCCGCGGACTTGGTGACGATCCATCAAGTTCTGCACTTTCTCGCCGACCCCGCGCGCGCTGTCGCCGAGGCGTCTCGTCTGCTGCGGCGCGGCGGACGCATGGTGATCGTTGATTTCGCACCCCACGCGTTGGAATTTCTGCGCGAGGACCACGCACACCGGCGACTTGGTTTCGGCGATGACGAAGTGTCCGGGTGGTGCGCGAATGCTGGCGTCGCGGGACTTTCAATCACGACGCTTGCGCCGCGAAAAAAAGCACAACTCACGGTGAAGATCTGGGCTGGAGATAAGGCATGACAAGCGCGCACGCCCACAATCTCATCGCCGAGGCCGCGGAAAGGCTTGGCCAACCGCGCGTGTCGTTTGAGTTCTTTCCTCCGAAAACGGAAACGCTCGAAACTCAACTTTGGGAGGCGATCCGCAAACTCGAACGGCTGAAGCCGACGTTTGTCTCCGTCACCTATGGGGCTGGCGGGTCGACGCGCGATCGCACGCACCGGACGGTCGCGCGCATCGTGAAGGAAACGACGATGCCGCCGGCGGCGCATCTCACCTGCGTCGGGGCGAGCCGCGATGATGTTGACGGCGTATTGCGCGATTATTGGGCGGCGGGCGTTCGCCACATCGTTGCGTTGCGCGGCGATCCGCCCGGCGGCGCCGATGCGGCGTTCGCGCCGCATCCGGACGGCTACGCCAACGCCGCGGAGCTCGTGAGCGGCGCTAAGAGGATCGCGGATTTCGAGGTGTCGGTCGCCGTTCATCCGGAAAGGCACCCAAACAGCGCGTCCTGGGAGAGCGAGATCGAGAACTTCAAACGTAAGCTCGACGCGGGCGCTTCGCGCGGCATTTCGCAATTCTTCTTCGACGCGGACACCTTCTTGTCGTTTCGCGATCGGCTTGCGCGGGCGGGGGTAACGGCGCCGATCGTGCCCGGCATCATGCCGGTGACGAACTACAAGGGCGTGCAGAAGATGGCGCAAGGCTGCGGCGCCAGCGTTCCGCGCTGGTTGGCGACGATCTTCGATGGCCTCGACGACGATCCCGAGACGCGCCGTCTCGTCGCGGCGGCCACGACCGCCGAACTGTGCACGCGTCTTTATGCCGAAGGCGTCGAGGATTTCCATTTCTACACGCTTAACCGCGCCGACCTCACCATGGCGATCTGCCGAATTTTCGGCGTGCGCGTTTCAAAAGAGGCGGCGCCATGAATCGAGAGCAGCGGCTTGCCCGATTGAACGAGGAACTGACGGCGCGGATTCTTATCCTCGACGGGTCGATGGGCGCGTATCTTCAGACCTTTGGCCTCGACGTGAACGATTTTCATGGCGCCCGGTTCGCGGAGCATCCCATGTCCCTGAAAGGGGACAACGACCTGCTGGTGCTCACGCGTCCTGAGGTGATCAGCGCGGTCCACGAAGGCTACCTCGCCGCCGGCGCCGACATCGTCAGCACCAACACCTTCAACGCCACGCGCATCAGCCAGGCGGAATACGCGCTTGAGGATGTCGTGTACGAGATCAACGTTGAAGCGGCGCGTTTGGCGCGCGCAGCGGCCGACAGATTCGAGATCAAGGATGGTCGTCCGCGCGCTGTGGCTGGGGCGCTTGGGCCGACGACGAAGCTGCTTTCGATGTCCCCCGATGTCGGTGATCCTGGCCGGCGGGACGTCGACTTCGACGCCATGGCCAAAGGCTATGAGGAGCAAGCGCGGGGTCTGATTGAAGGCGGCGCGGACATTCTGCTCATTGAAACCATCACCGACACGCTCAATGCGAAATCCGCGCTCTGGGGCGCGTGGGAGTCCTTCGACAAGACGGGCATCGAATTGCCATTGTGGATCAGCGGCACGATCACCGACCGTTCCGGTAGAACGCTTTCGGGGCAGACAGTCGAGGCGTTCTATAATTCGGTGCGTCACGCCAAGCCCTGGGCGGTGGGGCTGAATTGCGCGCTCGGCCCGGCGGAGATGCGCGCGTTCCTGGCGGATCTTTCGCGCGTGGCGGAGTGCCCGGTTAGCGCCTATCCCAACGCCGGCCTGCCGAACGCCATGGGCGGTTACGATGAGACGCCGCATTCGATGGAAACACACTACGCTGAGTGGGCGCGCGCTGGCTTGCTCAACATCGCCGGCGGCTGCTGCGGCACGACGCCAGAGCACATTGAACATTTGAAACACGCTGTTGAGGGCGTGGCGCCGCGCGCGATCCCGGCTCACGACGCGCGCCTGCGCTTGGCGGGACTCGAACCATTCACGGCGGCCGCGTGACCCAGTCCGCCAACCCCTTCTCCAATTTCGTCATCGTCGGCGAGCGCACCAACGTCACTGGCAGCGCGAAGTTTCGGAAGCTCATCGAAGCGGACGACTACGCCGGCGCGCTCGCGGTGGCGCGGCAACAGGTCGAGTCGGGCGCCAATGTGCTCGACGTCAATATGGACGCGGCTTTGATCGACGGTCCGGCCGCGATGCGGCGGTTCTTGAACCTGATCGCGTCCGAGCCGGACATCGCCCGCATTCCGTTGATGATTGACTCGTCCAAGTGGGAAGTCATCGAGGCTGGTCTCAAGTGCGCGCAGGGAAAGTCCATCGTCAATTCTATCTCGCTCAAGGAGGGGGAGGAGAGATTCATAGAGCAAGCCAAACGCGTGCGCCGCTATGGCGCCGCCGCGGTGGTGATGGCTTTCGATGAGCAAGGGCAAGCCGACAGCGCCAAGCGCAAGGTCGCGATCTGCACGCGCGCGTATCACGTGTTGACGGATAGCGGTTTCCCGCCCGAGGACATCATCTTTGATCCGAACATTTTCGCGGTCGGGACAGGCATCGAAGAGCACGCGGACTACGCGCTCGCGTTTTTCGAGGCCGCGCGCGTCATTCGCGAAAGCTTGCCGCATGCGCATGTTTCCGGCGGCGTATCCAACGTGTCGTTTTCGTTTCGCGGCAACGAACCCGTGCGCGAGGCGATGCACGCGGTGTTCCTCTATCACGCGATCCGCGCCGGCATGGACATGGGCATCGTCAATGCCGGCATGCTCGAGATCTACGACGAGATCGAGCCGAAGCTCAAGGAACTCGTCGAGGACGTCCTCCTGAACCGCAATCCCGGAGCAACCGAGGCCCTCATCGACCACGCCGAGCAGCTCAAGGCCGCCGGGACCCAGTCGCGCGATAAAAACAGCGGACCCGACCTCAGCTGGCGCGATGGCACCGTGCTCGAGCGCATGACCCATGCCCTCGTCCGCGGCATCACCGACTACATCGAGGAGGACACCGAGGAGGCCCGAGCCGCTCTCGGCAAGCCGCTCCTTGTCATCGAGGGTCCCCTCATGGACGGCATGAAAGTCGTCGGCGAGCTCTTCGGGGCCGGCAAGATGTTCCTCCCCCAGGTCGTCAAGAGCGCCCGCGTCATGAAAAAGGCCGTCGCCTACCTCGAGCCCTTCATGCTTGCCGAAAAGGTCGAGGGCGAGGAGGACAACGCCCCCGTTTTTGTCATCGCCACCGTCAAAGGCGACGTCCATGACATCGGCAAAAACATCGTCGGTGTCGTGTTAGGCTGCAATGGCTACAAGGTCGTCGACCTCGGCGTCATGGTCGATTGCGACCGCATCCTCGCCGCCGCCGCCGAACACAAGGCCGACATCATCGGACTGAGCGGGCTCATCACTCCGAGTCTCGATGAGATGATCTTCAATGCGAAGGAGTTCGAAAAGCGCGGCGTCAAGACCCCTCTCCTCATCGGAGGCGCCACCACCTCGCGGGCCCACACCGCCATCAAGATCAGCCAACATTTCTCCCAGCCCGTCGTCCACGTCATCGACGCCTCCCTCGTCGTCGGGGTGTGTAATTCGCTCCTCTCCGAGAACCTGCGTCAACCCTTCCTCGCCGAACACGTCGTGCGCGAGCAGGCCGACCGCGACCTCCACGCCGGCAAAGGCTCCAGCGCCGTCTACATCCCCTTCGAGGAGGCCAAAAAGCAGAAGTTCATCGTCGACTGGGCCACCGCCGACATCGCCACGCCCGAGTCGATCGGATCCCACCTCTGGGACCCGGTTCCCCTCGCCGAGATCGCCGAAGTCTTCGACTGGTCGCCCTTCTTCCATGCCTGGGAATTGCGCGGAGTCTTCCCCAAGATCCTCAAGCATGAGACCCACGGCGAGGAGGCCTCGAAACTCTTCGACGACGCCCAGCGTGTCCTCGAGGATCTCATCAAAAACGACCGCGTCCACGCCCGCGCCGTCTGGGGCGTCTGGCCCGCCGCCTCCACCGGAGAAGACGTCGCCCTCTTTTCCGACGACACCCGGACCGAACTGCTTCGCACCTTCCACTTCCTCCGCCAGCAGAAGGAGAAAGTGAAGCCCGGCACCCCCTTCCAGAGTCTCGCCGACTTTGTCGCCCCCCTCGCAAGCGGACGCGCCGACTACCTCGGCGCCTTCGCCGTCACCGCCGGGAATGAAGTCGAGGAGTATGCCAAGTCCTTCCGCGACAAAGGCGACGACTACACCGCCATCATCATCCAGGCCCTCGCGGATCGATTTGCCGAGGGCCTCGCCGAGTTGCTTCACCGCAAGGTGCGCCGGTTCATGGGCTTCGGGATCACCGAGGATCTGGCCGTTGAGGATCTGATCCAGGAACGTTACCGCGGGATTCGTCCGGCGGCCGGGTATCCGGCGTGTCCGGATCACACGGAGAAGCAGGCGGTGTGGGATTTGTTGGATGTGGAAGCGAAGGTGGGGATGCAGTTGACGAGCAGTTATGCGATGTTCCCGCCGAGTAGCGTGAGCGGGCTGTACTTCTTTAATGAGGCGGCCAGATACTTCAACGTCGGCAAAATCGGACGCGACCAGCTGGAAGACTACGCGGTCAGGAAAGGAATGAGTCTTGAACTTGCCGAGAAGTGGTTGGCGCCGAATCTTGAAGATTGAGTAACCTGATCGGACTCACACATCCTCATGAAGCTGAAAGCAAAATGGCTACCTGCTAAAAAGCTGAGCGCAGCTCCCGGTCGGGACCAGTTGGAGGATTATGCGGGGCGGATGGGGATGAGTCTTGAACTTGCTGAAAAGTGGCTCGCGCCGAATCTTGAAGATTGAGTAAGATCCACCGCCTCCTCCAATGAAGCTTAACGCTAAACCGCTACCCGCTAAAAATCTCAGAGGAACTTAAGAGATAATATTGGCTTTAAATCTACTCACGGCCTGTTCCAACGGGTCACCTTTCACAAGCAATATGAACTCATGCCGCAGTTGTGTTCTCGAATTGCTTAAACGCGAATAACTATAACTGTCGTTAGTAATCGCTCCTAGATCCGGAACACTTCCAGAAAGCGCAAGGAGGTTGCGCAGCTCTGCCTCATCTCGGCAATATGTAAACCCACATGCTCCCAAAATTGACGCCATTTTCTTGTTACTCTCTGCAATCTCGGTGTATTGATTGCGAATTTCGAGAAGCGAACTACATACCAATAATGGGCCTACCCCCATTCCCCTGTGTCCGGACTTGACCCCTATTGCACAGCGCTTACCGACACGATTAACAATGGTGCAACCAATTATTTCACCAGTTGTATTGTCCATTACAGAATACACTGATCTCTTTTCCCGCGCAATTCGGTCAAGATGGACTTCCCGGGGAATAAATCTTTCGCCATAACTACTCTCAAGAATATTTAAGCATTCATTCAATTCAATTGAATAATCAATCGAGCCTGGTTCCAAACGAAGAATGTGAAACTTCGTAGCGTCGACTACTAGGTTGGCGAGGTCGAAGAAATCGAACATTGTTCGCCACACTTCTGGTAAGGCGGACTTTAAACTGTGGTCACTATCCACTAATCGAAGGTGCGTAAGTTCAGTGTTTTGATGAAAAATTATACTTTGTCGGTGATCCACATGTTTATCTTTATATCCATGAATCACAAAGGTCGGCACTTGTATATTGGTCGGAAATTTTTCGTATTTTAGCATATCCTCCACGAGTCCGTAATGAAGGTTGTAATCTTTTTGGTGATCAAGGTGAGTCCATGGTAGAAATCCCCGTTTCCTCCAATCCGCCAGGCCCGATTCTCCTAGCTGTCGCGTTCTGTTATCCATGAAGTCGAACGAAGGAGCTAAAAGTAGAATTTTTTTCACGAGACTTTTAGATTTCTCGGAAAATTTATTCATATAGTGAAGGGCTACCTGTCCACCCATGCTTGCTCCAATCAAATAAACGGGCCTAGCGTGGTCGGAATTTATTACTTTATCCAAGTGCTCCAACATCGCAGTCATTGTTAGTCGATCGAAGCTTGGTTGATTTAAATCCGGAGATTCAAGCTCAAATCCAAGGATTGAAAGCTGGTCGCGAAGATAGTGTGACTTCGCCGAGTCGGGCGATGAGCCAAATCCATGTAGGTAAATAAATCTTGGTTTCATGCACGTTGGATCTGATACCCCGCGGCTTGCCGCACGGATTCTTTACTCATATTAATTTATTTTCGTTGCGTTCTCAAAGTATCTTTCTATTTGATTCTTGTAATGAGCGTAGAGAGGATGGCTCTCGTTGATTGTTAGCCGGGGCTGTACTTTGCTGCGGGATTTGTATCCGTGATACTCCACGAAGATCATAGGTGCCCCGTCGCCCTTTCTTTTAACTTCATAGATTCCCACAGGAGTTGGGTGATCGATGGTATAGCAATGAACGCGTTGCGAAGCTATTCTCTTTAGATCCTTGATTCGAGAAATTGAGGCCTCTATCTGGGTTCGTATGCTCTCAAGCGTAAGCGTTTCTGCAGAATTTTTGCATACCAGTTCTAGCGTTTTGCCATCCGGATCACGCAGGATTACGCTTAGGGAGAAGTTTTTGTTTGTCTCTAGGGCTTCCTTAAATATCTCGAAATTATCTCTAACGAATCTACTGTGAGTTACACCAACTGCACGAATGGACTCGGTTTTCCCCGAAAAATGAGGGAACTCCGGTGGCCATTCTGTAAAATTATCCAAGTTCTTTTTGCCCTGTAATATATCATGCCGCAGGGCAAGAATATAAGCGATAATTATGGCATTCGCAGTTAAGAGGAGGCTTATGCCGAACTGGGAAACCGCTTTACTAAAGAATGAAATGATTGACACCGAAAGAGTCACTATGAAGGCTACATACCCGTCGATCTGACGATGCTGGCGAATATCGTCAACCACTATCTTGAAAATATTCATCATTTATTGTCTACAGATTAGCACCGATGTGTCGGCTAGTTCGTGATCGTCTCAGTTTCCGGCATCGCGTCAATATTTTTCGAAAATTTCTTAGGACCATTAGCGGGTTTTTTGCCAATCACGTGGAGTTATGCGACGCAATTTCACGGGGACAGACTATTTGTCGCGCCAGGCTACCATTAGCGAACCCCACTTCTCTTCGCTCACCGCCGCAACGCATTGATCAGCTCATCGACCTTGTTAATCAAGTCCTGGATCTGGCTCTGCTGATAGTTCGGATCGGCTGATTGGCCGAGGGGCGCCACGGCGTTGCTGTTGTTGCTCGTCCCACCGATCGCGCTGGCGAGGGCCCCGTTGCTGACTTCCCCGGGTGGGCCCAGGCCACCTTCGGCCCCGTTCGCGCCGTGTCCTCCATTGCTGCCAACCGCGCCCCTCGGGATGCCGAAGGTGAAGCGCACATTCGAGCAATCAAAGTTGACGCTCACTGTCGCAGCATTGCCGGGATCGAGGGTCGCCGTGTTGTCGACGATGGCGGCGCGAAGGGCTGCAGTAGTCTCCGGGATCGCTCCGCAGTCATTACCGAGCGATGCCGGAGGCTCCAGGAACACTCTGCGGTCATTCCCGTGCGGTGCCGGATGCTCCGGGTGCGCTCTGCGGTCACGACGGAGAGTCCACGGAGGCTCCCGGACCGCGCCGTAAGGATCGTTCTCGGGCCGTTTCGCCCCGTGCCGGGGGCGAAATCGGACACGGCGCGGCGGAGAGCCATTTGGCTCGCATCGAGGCTGGCCGGGGATTTGCCGTGCATCGCGCGGCCCGCGCCGAGGGTTCAAGTCCGCCACGGGAGCGGTGAAGATTTCAAAATATTCCCGCAAAAAAGGCGAGTCGAAATTTCGGGTAAGATGAATTTTCTGGTTCCTTTGGCCGATAGGGAATCGCCGGGGACGGGTCAAGAGGGTTAGGTGAGCGGGGTTACAGGGTATGACGGGCCGCGTAACAGGGTTGGATCGGTGCCGAAAAGGGTAAAATATGACTAGCGTCCGCCCTTGAGTGGTGAGTAAACTCTCGGGATTTGCGCCCAATGAAGCTATTGGCTAATTCCCAAACTGCTGGCGTGCTGACGGAAGGCCCTAGTTCCCGTCAAAAAAAATAAATTGAATGGAAAATAACTCCAATAAATTTCAATCCCTCAGAGTTGACGGGTGGCGACAGTTCGGGCACGTCGAACTTGAAGTGCATCCGCGACTAACCGTAATTACGGGTGCGAACGGGGCCGGAAAAAGTTCACTTCTCCGAATTTTTACCAGCCATTTTGGATTTGGTCGTCCGTTTCTCGCTACACCCGTTCGCAATTCCGAGGGAAGCTATACTTACCTTACCGGAAAATTCAGCGGGGGTCTAAATAAGCTATGGAAAATCCTTTTTCCTTCCGGTCACGAAAAACAAAATGAGATTGGAACGCTGAAATACACCAACGATCACGAGTCGTCACTTCAAGTTCCCGAACAATCCGCAGTTCAGTTTAGTGTTCAAATACAAGATCAGCAAAACGTGTCAGGGATTCACATTGATTCGCATCATCCGGTCTCTCAGTTTCAGCAAGTAGGGCAAATTCCGACGACGATCATCCGACCCTCGAGTGCATACCAGAACTACAACAACGAGTTGTTACACCGATACAACGGATCGAATTCGCAATGGTCTCCGACGTACAAAATGAAAGAGGCCATTATAGCAATGGCGCTCTTTGGCGAGGGAAACAAGTACGTTCAGGGAAATAGCGAGGTCTTAAATGCATACAGGGGGTTTGTGGAGACGCTTAAATAGATTCTTCCGAAATCGCTCGGTTTTATTGATTTGGCAGTTCGTCCACCGGAAGTTGTATTGGTGACTGAATCGGGTGATTTCCTGATCGATGCGTCTTCCGGAGGATTGATGACTTTAATCGACCTAGCCTGGAGGCTATATATGTTTTCGCTCGATCACGGTGACTTTGTGGTCACAATGGATGAACCTGAAAACCACCTGCATCCCACTTTGCAAAGATCGTTAATGCGCCAACTCCTATCGGCATTTCCATCGGCTCAGTTTATTATCGCCACACATAGTCCCTTCATGGTTTCTGCGGTTAAGGATTCAAACGTTTACGTACTTCGGTACAAAAATGACATATCCGGCGAAAGCGAAAGTGAAATACTGATGCCATCGCAAAAAAGTCGCGTTGTAAGCGAGCGACTCGATACAATTAATAAAGCGGGTGGAGCAAGCGAGATTCTTCGCGAGGTTTTGGGAGTAAGTGCAACGATACCCGAATGGGTCGAAGAAGGGCTTGACGCCATTGTTTCGAAGTATCGTGACGTTCCAATAACGGAAAATGCTCTGAAAAATCTTCGGGCGGAGTTGAAACAGCTTGGCTATGGCGAACTCTATCCCGATGCGCTCGCAGCGTTGACAAGTGGACAATGATCAAGCTTAAAAAAATCGAGGAACCCAAAGTTCTGAAGGAGAATTTCCTGAAATGGACATCGGCGGTCGTTGAAAAGCTCAAAAAGGGATTAAAGCCCACGAAATTGGAACTCTCGCGGTACTCCCATCCCGATGTTAAAACCGCTCTTCTCGAGGAGACGAACGGGAAATGTGCATACTGCGAAAGCAAGATACGGCACATTGCCTACGGCGATATCGAACACGTTGTGCCAAAATCGGCGCATCCAGAACGTAGGTTTCAGTGGAAGAATTTGACGTTAGCTTGCGATATTTGTAATACCCGCAAGGCTGAGCATCAGGTCGAATATGACACCTTTATTGATCCGTATGACGTGGATCCCGAGGATTTTCTTTGGCATTTCGGTGCGATGATCTACGCGAGGCCAGGATCAGACGCATCTATTAAAACTGAGAAGCTCCTTGGCCTAAATCGCATAGAGCTTGTTGAGCGTCGTTCCGAACGCCTCGACTCTTTGATGAAGCTTCTTGAGGTGATAGAGCGCGTCGCCGACCCTAAAGTGAAGAATGTCCTACTAGCAGACTTTATGGAGGAAACGACGGACGATAAGGAGTACGCCGCTCTTGCGCGCACGGTTGCAAGGCAAACGCTCGACAGACTTCGGAGTGCATGAGTGATTCGTAGGTGCGTCGCTGTGCCGGGGCGAGTGTCTCCGCATCGTGTTGGGCGCACCAAACCGTGGGGACGCCGTCGATGAGGATCTGGCATTTTACACCGCAATCCACGCCACCCTCTCCCTGCAAGCCCGCCTTTTCCAAGAAAGCTATGCGGGCGAAACCCAAGCCCGCACGGTGTCTTCCGCCCGGCTGAGATACCCCGCTGGAACGGGAATCAGCATCTCGTGTTCGCCAACCGCCCTTCCGCTCCTAACCTCGTAGCGGATGATGAGCAGATGCCTGCCATGCTCGGGTTTCGTTTCCCATGCCAGCGTTCGCATCCCATAGCTATGGTTGAAGAAGACATTGCGATTCACCATCACCCCGTTTTTCGACAACCAAACCCTGGCTCCCTTTCCTGAAAGGGAAAACAACTGCAGAACGATCACCCCGCCGATCACAGCGGAAAATAGCGCCCCGAACAAAAGGGCAAACGGCAGAACACCCATGGCATCACCATCGGAGTATCCCAACCCGATCATCAACGCGGAAGCGACGGGTCCGACCAGCATGAACTTTCTCATCCCCAGAATGCGCTGGCGCATTTTTCCCGAATGCTCCTCCCACTCGCGGTCTCCTATCTCCCAATAGGCAAGGAGTCTCCCTTTCCCAAACCGCGCTTCAAACCCGCGCCATCCGTAGAATACCCCGATCCCCACCAGGAACGCCATGGTGATAGCCATCACCCCGATCATGAACACGGCGGGATGGGCCCTGGATGGCTCCCAGCCACAGTAGTGGAGCGCACCAACCCCGACGAAACCCACGGCACCCGTGAGAAACGCATGGATACGGTAAGGACTGTTTGCCAAAAGTCCGTTCGTAAATCGGCCGAGTCGGAATTCGCGATCCCAAGGCGCGAGGAGGGAGTGGAGCGGGCTCCATGACCGAGGAGCAACGCCGGTAGCGCGGATTCCGGCCGGTTTGGAAAGAATTACGAGCAAAGCGAGCAAGAACCCAAACCTAAAGAAAGATCCGATTTGCGAACGGACTTTTGGCAGACGGTCTAAGGGTTAGGCGGGGATGGAATCGCCTCATCCGACGTTTTCATTGGCGTGAATGATGGGGCGATTTTTCAGCTCTTTCAACCCGTACAAGCCACAAAGACCCATGATCAGTCGCCATCGCAAAAAGACCGGACGCCCCACGCGATGCCTGCATCCCCTTTTACCTGACAAGACAAGGGCTCCTTGAGCCATCCCTTCGCCGCGCCGGATCGGGTCGATCGGTGCGTTATGACCGGATTCCCTTCCGGTCAATCGCCAATCGGGATCGAGAACAAGGTGACGCGGACTTCCGAAGGGGCGGCGTCGGAGATCTTGTCTTCGGTGGCGTTCCCGCTGTCCTCGCTCTTCGCGTCGACATAGGTACTCTCGACTGAAATTCGATCCTTCAAAAATCCAAGTGCCTCATTCTCGTCAATTTCACCATCCTCGTCTTTGTCGATCAGGAAGAACTTTTCGCCCCTCTTTTGATCTTTCTCATTGGCTGCCTTCCATTCGTCCCTGGAGATCTTTTTGTCGTCGTTCAGATCGTAGATCTCCAACTGCTTGCGATGGTCCTGCAAGGCAAGTTCCCGCCCGGAAAGATCGCCGTCCTTGTTTCGATCGGCTTCCACCGGATCGACCGCAGCGGAAACTTCTCCCTCCGCAGGAACTCCTTCGGCAGGAAGGACCATTTTTGTATCCGACGCCTCTACGGAAGGAGAAATCGGTTTGGCCGTGGGAACAGGCTGGGCAACCGGAATTTCCTTCGGTTCCCCGGCTTCGACTCCCACATAAAAAACCGCGAGCAACGCAGTTACCAAGGCTCCACCGATACACGTTGTCGTTCTCATGGAAAAGGTTACGTCTGGCGGACTTTTAAAGTCGCTCGTCCGTCACCGTGACGGAATCCGCAGTGGCAATGACATTGGAGGTGCGGGTCGTCCGGCGGACCAAACGGGACGGTCTCGTCCGGGCAGCCCCCATGATTCCCAATCCCAGGACAACGAGACAGGCGATCCCCCCTTCTCCCCACGGGAGGGAGTTCCACAATTCGCGTGGCGTACATTTCTACAACTGGCGAAAATCCCGGATTCCAGGGAGTTGGGCAAGAAGAGGCGCGGAAGGTAGGTTTTCCTTTGAAAACTCTAGCATTCAGGTCTGGCCCCACCGGTGCCGGACGGAACTGCCGTCAGATAAATTGGGTTCCTGTCAGCAGTCTTGAACCCTGAAGCATGTGGCGCGGATGCCTCGACATATAGCAAAAATCACTACGGGAAGCACTCAGAGGACAACGGGACGCGGGCTCTTCGGTTTTGCTAGAATCGGGATCGTGAAGGTTCACTCCATAAAAATGATTTCAAACCCTGGGGCGGTCTATCTGGCTACCAACCGGGTTGGGAGTTCTTTTATTATTGGAATGTTAGTGTTCCGATCTTCTCTACCACTATGCCAGAAAACCTCTCTGAACTGCTTCGCGGAAGGGACGTCTTCCGCAACTCCACATCAACCCCTCCAGTCTGACTGGCGCAACCCCTTCCCAGCTTCATGAAAAATGTCACGAATACCTTCTGCCAGAACCTCTTTCTACAGGCGCTTGTGTTGGTTTGGCTGACTCCCGGACTGATCCTTCATCCCGTCCACGTCAGCGCGAATCCGACCGACGGGGTGGTGGTCATCGGAGAGGTCAACTTCCATGGAATGGGGACGGCAAACCTCGACATCAATAACCTTTCGCAGCACGCCATCATCAACTGGCAGAATTTTTCGATCGATGCCGGGGAAGTGACGACGATCAATCAGGCGGCCAATGCCCACACCCTCAACCGGGTTATCTCGAGCAATCCGACCGAAATCTACGGGATGCTCAAAGCGGCCCAAGGGGGTGTTACCGTGATCAACAGCAACGGAATCATGGTCGGCGAGAGTGGTGCGGTGGACATCGCCGGATTGATGACCATGTCGACCCTCGACATCAGCAATAATGATTTCCTCAACGGCGGATCGAACAACTTTAAAGGGGACAGCTCGGCCGGTATCCGCAACTATGGCTCGATCAGCAGTCAGAACGGCGATGTCGTTCTGCTCGGTAATTTCCTCCAGAATGCTGGCAGCGTTTCCGCTCCCGACGGCACAGTGGCTTTCGGTGCGGGTGGCGACATGATCGTTGATCAAGCCGGCGGCGGCGTGATCTCGGTGCGTGGCGGCGGCCCCGGGGGCGAGACCGGCATCGAAAACACCGGATCGATCAATGCGGCCGGTGCTGAACTCAAGGCGCACGGCAATGTCTACGCCCTTGCGATCAAAAACGACGGCTTGGTTCGGGCGAGTGGCTACAATTTCAAAGGCGGTCGGTTGACCCTCAGGGGAGGTTCGAATGGCAATATCGTCAACAACGGCCAGCTTCAGGCTCGCAACCGGGATGGTTCGGGCGGTCAGGTGGAGATCGCCGGCGGGCGGGTGCAGCTTGCGGCCGGCTCTTCGACGGATGCTGCGGGTGAGCTGGGAAGGAACGGTGGCTCGGTCGGTGTGGCCGGATCTGATGTCATCATCGGCCAGGGGGCAGCGGTCACTACCGCGGGCGCTACCGGTGGAGCGGTGAGTATTGTCGGCACAAACAGCGCGGTCGTGAATGGATCGGTCGATGCCAGGGGTGAATTTGGGAAGGGCGGTCGTATCGATGCAACGGCGGACTCCGTGACGATAGGTTCAACCGCAACTCTGAACACATCCGGCTACACGGGCGGCGGGCAGATGCGTGTGGGTGGCGGATTCCAGGGAAAAGATGCCGAAGTGGCGAATGCGGATAATCTCGCGGTGGAGGAAGGGGCCCTCATCATTTCCGACGCGGAGGGCACCGGGACGGGTGGTAATATTATCCTCTGGTCCGATGGAGACACCCTTTTTGCCGGTGAGGTTTCCGCCAGAGGTATCGACGGAGGTGGTTTCGCCGAGATTTCCGGTAAGAGCACCCTTGAGGTGGTCGGCAAGGTTGATCTCAACACGGTAGGGGGCAAGGCGGGTTTGCTATTGCTTGATCCGACCAACATCGTTATTTCCTCGGTCGGTGCCCCCGCAATCGGTGGCAGCATGATCAGTAACGTCTGGATTTCAGAGCAGCTCGATATGGGAACCGACGTGGTGATCTCTTCCAACAGCCTTGGTGCCGAGGCAGGCAATATCACGGTGGGCCGGATCGACACCTCGGCCAATGCGGCGGGTGACCAGATTGAATGGTATCAGGACTCGGCGGCTATTGTCGGTGGAACGCTTTCTCTCCTGGCGATGGGGGACATCAACTTTAATTCCGCCGTTCATAGTGCCGGCCAGGGCGGAATCAACGTCGTGGCGGGTTGGGATGGAACGACCGGCTTGACGATGGGGGGCTTCGACATGGATGCCGTGCTTGCGACCATGAATGACGGCGACGCGAGCAATGATGCGGCAGGTCTCTTCAACATCACCTACGGATCCTACGGAAACGTTGCCATCGGGAATACCAGTGCCCGGACGGGTGTTGACGTTGGCAGTCGGCGGGGTGAAACGAAGGTGGCAGGGCGCGATCTCCTGCTGCGTGGCAGCACGACGGTGGGCCGGGGATGGGCGCAGTTGGGCTTTGCGGACAACGGGGTCGAGTATGAACTCTCAAGAACTCACAATGGACTGGTCATCAACGAGTGGTGGGGGAGTCCGGCCGGTAATGTCCAGGGCAAGAACTATATCGCGCTTCTGGGCGGAACGGAATTCGGTACGGGTGATACCTTGGCGCTCGGGACGAACGCCTTTCGAGGAGCCGGATGGGGCGCGACCGGTGACATCACCGTCGGCGTGAGCGGGCGCGTTGATGCTCGCGGTGGCACCACGGCCAGTTACACCCAGATCGGTCACGGCGGGATTCTCGCGGACGGGACAGAAAACAAGTGGCTCAACGGGCAGCCGGCCCGCGTCACGCGTGATGGAATCCAGATCGCGGTCACCCAGAACCGATACTCCGTTTTCGCCAGCACCTGGCGCACCAATTACGCCGGGGACGCCGCCCGCATCGACGCGGATATCGAGGTGACGGCCGACGGGGACATCCTGCTCATGGGATCGCGTGATTTCGACTTGAATGACGATCAGAGCACTTCGGTCACCCAGGACATCTACAGCATGATCGGTCATGGGGGTGGGGAGAACCAGGGGAGCACCCACGGAGATATCACCGTCATCGCCCACGGTTCGACTCCGGGTGGGTTTGTCCGCGGTCCTCAAGGTCTCGGGGTTCAGCTCATCGGTGGTCGTGGGACAAGGTCGTTTGCGCAAATCGGACACGGCTCCAATTACGAAGGCAACTCGCAGAGCATCTGGGATCAGACTCGGAGTGGCGATGTGGAGGTCATTGCGACGACCGGTGCCATCCGGCTCCTGGGGCACAACCAGGCGATTCGCGAAGGTGCCGCTGCCGATCTCAATACCGGGGCTATCATCGATGAGTTCACGGCCACTCCTCTGGGTAACGTTTCCGATAGCTCGAACCTCGGTAGCCATGTCCAGATTGGTCACGGCGGTGCCACGTCAGCCTTCCCCGCCGCCGGTGGGACTTTTATCATGCCTGGAGGAACGAATGTGGCCAACATTATTCCTGATAGCTCGATGACAGGTGACATCACCGTCCTCGCGGCGGGCACTTTTGTGGATCCCCGTGATCCGGATTCCCATATTGGGATTCAGGCCAAGGCCGGCAACCGCCGCTGGTTTCATGCCATGATTGGACATGGCGGGACGAACCACCGTGCCGAGAATCTCGCTGCTGTGACTCCAAGCTTCGGGGCCGGTGCGACCACTCCTTTCGGGACCCCCACACTCGCGGCTTCGGTGGGTTTCCAGGGAAATATCCGGGTCGAAGCAGCCACGGGAGACGTGGTCTTGGCGGGCGGTGACAACTTCCGTGCGGACCGCGGTTGGGGTTATGGATACAATTTCGCGCAAGTGGGTCATGGTGGAGATGTTGTCCGGGGGAATAAAGGCGGGACTATTACCGTGCTTGCCGGTCAGGGGGCCGGTGCTCTCGATGGCGACATCAGGTTCACCGCCGGGAGAATGTACCGCGAGCATGCCCAGCTGGGCCATGGTGGCATGGACAGCGATTCCAACCAGATCGGTGGTTGGAACTCAGCAACAAACACGGTTGTTACCGGCGAGGCCAACTCTGCAAGGATCGTCGTTAGGGCACTCGGTGATATCAGCTTCATCTCGCCCCCGAGCGGCGAAAAAGACGCCCTTCGTTTGTCCACGGACTACAGCTACTGGTGGTTCAGCAATGCCAGCCCGACGGGAACTCCCGGCACCGGTAACACTGGCTATTGGCAAACCGAAGACCGCTTTGTGCAATTGGGGCATGGAGGTTACGCCAGCACGACCATCATCCCTGATCAGCAGGACATCATTGTCACTTCGGGGACGGGCGACCTCGCGAACGCGGATGGGGACGACACCACCGGTGGCATCACCTTTATCGCCGGCGACATGGAACGCGACTACGCACAACTCGGTCATGGCGGGCATAGTTCGAGTGCCAACAACCCGCTTGGCTTCACCGGAGATATCAACGTGACCGCCAATGGCGGGGGCATTAACTTTGACGGCAGTATTCTCGGGGCGCAGGGACTCAGGCGGTCGACCACCGCTTCCCTGAACGGCTCCACCACCACCACGATGGTGCGAGGTGAAGGCGGTGGCTATGAGGCCTATGTGCAACTGGGTCACGGCGGCTACGGAGCCCGCGGTGTCCACTCGGGGGATATCAATATCCAGACTTGGGGAGGCCTTGACTTCCTGGCGGCGCTTTCGGCACCGGCAATTGACCGCGTTGGGAATACCACCATCATTGAGCAAGCCTTGGCCACTGGCAATGGTGTTTGGGTGCCGCTGGGTGCCCTGACCCCGAATGCATATCCGAATGCCGCAGTGCCAACCCCAACCAGTCCACCCTATGACCAACCGGACCCCAACACGAGCGTGATTCCCGGCAGTGTTGTGATCACGCTCTCGGACGGTCGTACTATAGTGGATGTGGTCCGTAGTGCTAACGATGATCGCACCAGTGCTCCCACCATCGGCAATACGACGACCGACCCCCCGGTAAGGTTCGCCCCCCAGGCTGCTGCCGGACTATTCCTTGATGGTGCGAAGGTCGGCGAAATTAACTACACGACCGGTCTGGTGAGCTTCCGTGTGGGAGGTGTGACCGTCGATTCAAATACCGGAACTGGAATCAATCCCGTACCTGTTCCTGTCGATTTGGGAGGCGCAACGGTGGTAAGCACCGACTACCAGACCGCCCAGGGTATCAAAGAGCGGGCCTACGCCCAGCTAGGTCACGGGGGCTATGAATCCGAGGGACCCAACAACAAAGCCAACAACCTTCCGAGTATGTCCGGCGATATTCACATTCGTGCCGCAGGGGACCTCCGTTTTCAAGCGGGTGCCTGGCATCGGGCTTATGCGCAGCTTGGCCACGGGGGCTGGGATGTGAAGGGCATCAAGTCGGGCGATATCACCATAGATCATGTCGATCCGAACCATTTCGTCGGAGGTTTGCTCTTCACCGCTGGTCAGGGAGCTTATCGCCAGTTTGACTACCAGGCCTACGCCCAACTGGGTCACGGGGGGTATGCTTCGAACGGGAATAGTTTCGGGAATATCACGGTCCGCGGCACGGAGGATCTCGACGGAGTCGGGATGCTCTTCAAAGCCGGAACCAGAGAGGACAACTACGTGCATCTGGGCCATGGCGGGCGGAGCGCCCGTTCCGGAACCGGTGACGGAGTCAACTCTTTCGGATTGAATGGTGACATTGACATACAGGTGAGCGGTGATGTGGCCTTTGTGGCCGGTACCCTCGACAAGGCGAATACAACCTGGACCGAGGACGGTCGCCTCTACGCATTGCTCGGTCACGGTGGATGGGACGCGGATCCTTCAAATAACAACACCACCAACCACGGGCAGATCCGGACGAATCCCTTAATCCCGGTCGGCACTGCCGGTGCCGGCGAGGGGAACTGGGGGCATTTCGGTGATATCACCTTGGTAAGCACGGACGGAGATATCAGTTTCATGGCAGGTGATAATACTCCTGTTGCGAGCCGGGTCGACTTCGATGGCAACCCGCTGGGCCTGCCTGCGGATCCCAATGGATTGCTTACCAGTCTTGGTAATGGTGCCGGTCGTTTCCACCATGCTCAGCTCGGACACGGCGGGTATGCGGCGGGTGGAGACCATTTTGGGAACATCACGGTGAGGGCAGACAACGGCGGCGTTCATGTCGTTGGCGGTATGCTGACGCAAGACAACGATGTCGGCAGTTACACTTGGGCTCAAATCGGGCACGGTTCGACCAATGCTCCGGGAAACATCGGTGCGGTCGACCAGTTCATCAAGGTGCACGGCCTGGATGGCGATGTGATTGTGGTCGGTGGCCAGTCACCGACCGCCAGCTATGGCCAGATCGGTCATGGCGGCTACAACAGCGCGGGCGACAAAACGGCCGACATCAGCATTATTGCGGTCAATAATCTCTACCTCAACAGCGGTGCCGGCACCTTCGCCAACAACTGGGCCAAGATCGGTCACGGTGATGTTCGCAACCTGAACACGGGAACACGGAACGGCGATATCCATGTGAGTGTGGGAGAGTCTCTTAATATGGGGCAGGCGCTCATCGGGCACATTGACTTCAAAATCGCTCCGGATGACTTTCTTCGATCCACTCAGGGCGATACCTTCATCGCGGTGGGGCGAAATAATCCCTATACAGGCGGGACAGGGGAAATCGTCACCACCAATCGCAGCGTCATCACCAGCGCCGGGGCCGGAATTTTCGGGGATCTCCGACTCTACATGCCGGATGCGACCTCCAATCTGATCGCGACCGGCACCTTCCTCAACAGCGCCAATTATGTTCGCGTGCCCGCTCCGGGATCCGGACGCGCGGATGAGCAGGTGGCGCTTGAGCATGAATTCCCTGCGGACAATGTTACCGAAGCGGATGCGATGTTCACTCCGGAAGGTGACTATCCGGCCCACGCCTTCGGTCTATACAATGTCTACTACGGGGAGGCGACTCCGGTCACCCCGCCGCCGCTGCCGCCCGGAACCGACTTCATTGATTACGATGCCTATGATAGGGACAACGGGTTCTTCGGCTACGACGGCTATGAGGAAATGCTCTTCAACATGGCCTTGGAAGACGCCATGGAGGACGACAGTAATCCCTCTACCGGTGTCATGACCTTTGAAGAATGGCTTGATGGCAACCTCGGCAGCCGCCGCGAAGGACGCAACGGAACCCCCGGATCCGTCATCAAAGACGAGGAGGATGAAGAACTCCGTCGCCGCAAGCGCTTTGCCAAGCGCCAGGTCGGTCGCGGGGCACTCACCTACTATGTCTTTGACCCCGGGACGAACCGCTTGTCCAGCTACCGTGTCTTCGGTGTGCCGAACACCAACCTCTCCGTCACACAATAAGGCGTCGAAACGATGGATGATAGAAGATTGCTTCTTCCCGACCTACTCCAAACCCGCTTTAGAGATATGAAACTTTTCAAGTTCAGCAAATCGTTCCAGCGCGTCATCATGGCCGTGCTCATCCCCGCCTTCGCGACGGTGAGCAGTCCGGTCCAGGCCAACCCGGCCAACCCGGCCGGACCCTCCGGTTTGGATATTGATGCCGGAAACGTGGCGGTTTCGGGACTGGGGACATCTACCGTTGATATCAACAATTTCTCCCAGCATGCCATCGTCAACTGGGAGTCGTTCTCGATCCAGTAAGGGGGAAGTGGCCCGCTTCAATCAGGGTGCCAACGCGGCAAAAGGGGTCATGCGAGAATGGCACGGTTTTAAGCCTATTCTTCGATGTTTTCGCCAAATTCGAATGTTGGCCGAAATCCATCGTCACGCGGCCAGATGTGGCTCCACAACGAGCAATGGAGAGCTGTAGACTCCATTTACTCTGAGATTTACCAACGATACACCTGCTTAAAACCGTGCCATTCGGGTAATGCGACATTTCTTGACAGATTCCTCCTACCGCACCCCATTTTGTCAAAAGTTCTCGCATGGCCCCCTGGAACGCGGAGAGCTGCGTGACTCCTCGACGGACATGACCCTGCCCCCTGGACGTCACACCCTCATGGAGCTAATCGCTAAAAAGCTGAGCGAAGCTCCCGGGAGGGCCGATAAGAATTGAGACATCTTTCAAGACTCCTTTTGCTTTCCGACCCTTTTGCTTTCGCATTGAAACAGGGCCGGGATACAACGAACGGTCAGTCTCCGCTCCATGAAAACTTTGATCATCTCCGGAGCCCGTTCGCTTCCCGCTCTTCGATGGGTTCGGGGCCTGGCCCCCACCGGAGTCAGAATCGTGACCACAGACTCCCTGGCCTGCTCTTCCGCCGGAGCCTCACGTTACAGTCATCGCTATGTGCGCACGCCTCCGCCGCGGCTGGAACCCGGAGGCTTTGCCGAAGCGGTTCAACGCATCCTGGAAGAAGAAAATCCGGACCTGTGGATCCCCACCTACGAGGAAGTTTTTTACCTGGCCCACCTCCGGGAATCGAGCCTGCCGCATCTCCCCCTTTTTGCGCCTTCGTTTGAACTATTGGCCCGGGTTCATCACAAGCTCCATTTCAGCATGCTGGCCCGTGAACTGGGCACCAGCGCCGAAGAATCGATTCTGCTGACGCGGGAGGATCAGGTTCAAGCGATCAAAGCGCGTGCCCGTGAATTTGCCTTCAAGCCGGTGTGGTCGCGGGGCGGTGAACACACCCTGATCCGACCCAATCCGGGACAACTGGATCTCCTGCGGCCCTCGGAACAAGCCCCCTGGCTGGCTCAATCCTATCTTCCGGGCGAAGAAATCAGTTCCTACGCCATCGCCTTCCAGGGACGTTTGATCGCCCATGCCGCCTACATACCGCGACATCGCGCCGGGCTCGGGGCCTCCATCGCTTTCGAGCGGGTCGGAGACGATTCAGAGGCCCGGAGTTTTGCGGAAGAATTTATTCGAGCCACATCCTGGCATGGACAGTTAGGCTTTGATTTCAAACGCAATGACCAGGGCCGGTTGATTCCCATGGAATGCAATCCCCGGGCCACCAGTGGCATTCATTTTCTGGGTTCGCCCGAGTTGATCTCCGCCATCGAAGGGCGCCCGGCTCCGCCTGACCCGACCCCGCGATGGCCTATCATCGGACTGGCGCTTTTGACCTATGGACTTCCCTCCGCCTTGCGCCAGGGCCGCCTTGGTTCGTTACTGAAAGACCTGCTGCGGGGGGATGACGTCATTGCCAGCTGGAAAGATCCTCTACCTCTCGTACAGCAATTCGCCTTTCTCGCGGAAGTGTCGCGACTCGCCAAACAACGCAACATCTCTATACACAGCGCTTTCACCCAGGACCTGGAATGGGAGGGTGCTCCGCTCTCTTCAAATGGATTTCAGACGCTGCTGCAATAATATTTCCCGGATCTTCTGGAATCGCCGCACGGTTATGGGGCCCCGTCGCATCGGTTCATAGACCGGCGCTGGATATTCCTCACGTTCATCTAGGATCCACACATTGATCAAGGGATTATGCGAGAACTCCTGACGCCTTCTTCTGCCCTACCCCATTTTCTCAAAAGTTGTCGTATGCCCCCCCCCCTTGACCAGCACGGCGGTGTCTACCGACTATACAATGAAACGACCGTCAGCCAGGAATGGATCGCAAAAGCCCTGCTCATGAGAATTCGCACCCAACGTTTGCCAACAGATTCGGAAACTCCGATTGATTGAGGGCTTAATACACCATTCCAAGATCCGGAAATGGATTAACGTTCAGACTTTTTGACTGACCTCGGTGCATGTCGTCCTCACACGTTCTGGGCACCGAGGGTGCCACCGTTATGAAGGGCCGCGTCGAACCCAACAGCCCGGGTGGCTTCGTCGGCTTTTTCGAGGGATTTCCTCCAGGGAGCCTTCGCGCCGTCTTTGAGTTCCCAATGAAAAGCACTCCGTTCAACAGGCTATTCGGTCTGGCATTGCGGATTCCAAACACTCTTGCCTCGGGCTCGGGGAGCGGGAAACGATTTCTGGCTTTTTAAACGTTCTCGTCTGAATTTCGGGACACCCGCGCGGGCGCTATCCGCGCATTTGAATTCAAGGGACAAAAGAAATTAGGTTTTTTGATTCATGATTGACAATAATCAGATTTGTAAATACGACTCTACTCTAGAATCAATGGCCCCGAACTCTGACGTTACCCTGTTTTCGGAGGATGAGGACGTCCTTGTGATACTGCTCAGCGTTGCAACACGACTCCTGTCGGAGGGCATGTCACCGGAGGAAGCAGTTGATGCTCTAGTTGAACATGGTTGCGAAGACCACCTCGCATCAGAACTCGTGGAGATCGCTTCCGAACGGCGTTTGGTAGCGAATCATTTTCTCCGAAATATGCTAAAAGCTGCTGCGCTATTTTTTGGTGCCACAATCGCCGTATGTGGCGGCAGTTGGATTGCGTCTCTCTTTCTAGGTGCGCTGTCCGCTTCAGCTGGTAACAACGAGTTTCTATTGGTATGTGTAGGATTCCTCCAAAAATGCGTGGGAATTGGCATTGGTGCTGGAATGGCAGCTTGGAATAACGACATGGGTTCGCGTCCATTTTTTTGGGGAACGATCTTTGGAATTGCTTCCTACTACTTAACGCTTTATCGTAAGCGTCAAGCCGAGCGCCTCTTGACGTTTCCGTGATTCGCCTTTGCCCAGGCTTCCGGAGTAATCTCGACGATCTGATGATTCGTCATCGTCGGGAGCCGTGTCAGGACATCTTTGATGTAAGCGTAAGGATCGATGCCGCGACTGCGGCAGCTCGTGATGATCGAGTAGATCACCGCACTGCGCCACCCCGCGTCCTCAGCTCCGATGAAGAGCCAGTTCTTCTTCCCGACCGCTGTGGGACGAATTGCGTTTTCGCACAGATTATTGTCGATCTCAACCCGCCCGTCTCCCACGAACGCCACAAGCATCGGCCATTGCCCAAGGGCGTAATGGATCGCTTTGCCCATGAGGCTTTTGGGCAGATGGCGACGACTCTTTTCAAAATGAAGAAGGATGCGGTGCATTCGATTGACGATGGGCCGACTGCGACTTTGCCGAAGCGCCTCCCGTAGCCTTGGTCCAGCGCGACTTCCGCGAAGATCCCGCTCAACGTCGTAGAGGTGGCCGATGAGACGCAGGATCAACGCGGCTTTCGCTTTCGATTCGCCCTGGAGGAACGATTCGTGGAACTTCCGTCTCGCGTGCGCCCAGCACCCGGCCAGTTCGATGCTTTCATGTTTGCGTGCATAGGTTCGATACGCGCCATAGGCGTCGCACTGGAGTGTGCCGCTGAAGTCGTGAGGGATGATGTTTTCGAGACACTCATGCCCGCGTCCGGCGTGCCAGTGATAAACGGTATCGCCACACGGACGATGACTCGTCCAGAGATAACCCTGTGCGGTTTTGCCAGTGCCGGGAGCAAGGTATTTGATCGGCGTTTCATCGATCTGCACGTAGCCGTTGGTGAACTGCTCTGCGGCCATCGCATCAACGATGGGCCTGAGCCAGTCCGCTACCAGAGCAACACCATTGGCCATCGTCTGGCGGGAGAGCTCGACTCCATGGCGTTGTTGATAAATCTGTTCCTGACGGTAGAGAGGAAGGTGATCCGCATACTTTCCGATCACGATGTGGGCGAGCAGTCCGGGCGCGAGCATGCCTCGTTCGAGGAGCTTTTCCGGCAGAGCGGCTACGATGGGCGGGGATTCAGGCTTTGCGATGCGAACGTATTTCGGACGCACGGTGCGACGACGGAGAAAGCGGCCCGGCTCGTAGTCGAGTTCCTCGCTGACTTCCTCTCCGATACGGCGCCAGGCCTCGGGACAGGCTTTGACCGGCTCGGGTTCGATGATCACTTCCTCGACAGGAAGGTTTTCGGGCAGGCGCAGTTTGCGCTCTTTAGCCGACTTGCGGCGGGAGGGGCCTGCCGTTGCGATCAGTGCCTCCGCCGCTTCGTCCGCGCCGGAGGTTTCCTGCTTTCCCAGGCTGTCGAGTTCTCCAAAGAGGTCGAGTTGGCCGGGATCAAGCTTCTCACTCTTGGCCCCGTAGAGCTGGCGGATGACGTAGTCGAGCTTCTGACGGAGGAGCTCAAGCTCCTGGCGGAGTTGTCGATTTTCAGCGAGCGCCTGCTCCAGTTCCGTCATCGGAAATAGACTAACCGAACGCTATTTCACTGTCATCTAAATTGATTCGGTTTTCGAAAAAATCACTCCCGCTCATACCAACCCCGCCGGCATCCGTCGCGCAGATCAATCCCGTCGGTGAGCATCGCGAAGGCTTCGGGAGTGAGGCTCAGTCGGGCTCGCCCGGCTTCGGCTGATTTCGGCCAGGAGAAGGTTCCTGTTTCGAGCCGCTTGGTCATGACCCAGAGACCGGTTCCATCAAAATAGAGGATCTTGATGCGGTTGCGGCGCTTGTTGGTGAAGACGAAGATCGCCCCGCTTTTCGGATCGGACTGAAGAGTGCCCTCGGTCATGGCGTAGAGTCCGTTGAAGCTCTTGCGCATGTCGCAGGGTTCCACCGCGAGGAAGATACGAAGACTGCCGGAGAAGGTCAGCATCGCTTATCGGGACGCTCTGAGAGATTCGATGAGGACTGCGGCTAGGCGGGCCTCTTCCGGTGTCGTGATCTTCAGTGTCACACCGTGGGAGAGTTCGACCGTCAGGCCATTGACCCGGTTCGTTTCATCAACCGCCACCATGAGGAACTGGCTTTCTCCAGCTCGCTTCGATGGTTTCCTGCGCCGTGCCTGGATCCAGTAGGCGAAGGTGGTGTATTTGATCCCGTAGTGTTTGGCGAACCCGGCACCGCTCATGCCACTGCGATCAAATTCATCCAGCAGGGCCTCGCGCCGTTCCGCGGTGACTTGCACTCGTCCCCGCGCGTCCACTTTCAGGATTTCACTCTTTCCTCCGTTCCGGCTCGTCGTAGATGTCATAGGCTACGAACCTACGACGCCTACGAAGCGATCTTCAATCGGGGCTCGGTTTGACGCTTACGCTTTATCTCCACTGGGAAACAAACTCATGGTAGAATTTAGCGCCATCTTGATTCGTCAGAAGCGCGACAGGCATTTCATGAATGAACTGAAATGAATTCTGTGATCGCCCCGTCCCGTGACATAGACTAGACTCTTGCGAAGATTCACTTCGCCGCGTGGTGAAAGAAGCAAAATAAGCAATTGCTCTAGGTCCTACCTCTTGCTGTAGTCCTTCCCAATTTGGTAAATCCGGACATAGCGATATCGCAAAGCCCACTTCGAAAGATCTGCAGCGGCATCCTCACTTGAGGCGATCTCGTGAGGTTGCAGGTGAGGCTCAAGAGTCTCCACGATGATCTTGCCGTATTTCCGGTAGATCGGATTGGGGTCCCTTCCATAGAATTTTGCAATAATAGCCTCATCGTCCATTTGGCGCAGGTAGAGTAGGGATGCCGTCGAGGCGAGATAGATTCGCCCGTCGTCGCCTTCGGCAACAGAGGAGTTTCTCGATAGTTCTGCGATATTATCTGCTGCGCTCAAGACATCGCCTTCGCCAGGCTCAGTTCCGGCGCCCGAGTTGTCCAGAAACTCCCAGCCTTCGATAAGCCCGGGAGTCTTCTGCATGGCTTGAAACAAAAGTTCGTCTCGGGTGAGTCCACCACCGAACGTCGTCAGGCTGGCCGAGCCCATTTCGGATGCGGTCTTCCGGGCCAAACGGGCCTGGCCGTAGCGTCCCGTTTGCAGGTATATCATTGCCTCGAGCACCGTGAGGTGCTTGTTAGCGTTTTCGACTTTCGGGTACTTTTGTCGGAACGAAGAGATGGCAGACAGCGTAACAGGGAATTGATCGACCTGCAGCGCGGCTGCTCCTTCCGCTGAAGTTTTAAATGTCGACGCCTTGTCGAGGTTCGCCTGAAACTCACTCCGGTAGGTGTCATGGACGCCCTGCAGCGTCCGACTATAGCAGCCGCCGAACGTAGTGGAGGCGATCACCAAAATAGTGAACAGGCTGACGAAGTTGAGAAATCTTTTCATGATAAGAGTTTGCGGATTTCAGGCGGCTAGAAGAGCTCTTTCAATGTGGTCCTC
Organism: Akkermansiaceae bacterium UBA2381; assembly: GCA_002344215.1. Taxonomy (GTDB): domain Bacteria; phylum Verrucomicrobiota; class Verrucomicrobiia; order Verrucomicrobiales; family DEV007; genus Arctic95D-9. The sequence goes on along the minus strand of DDSV01000051.1, from coordinate 187,214 downwards.
GAAATCAGGTTCACCGGCTTTAGCTAGGAACTGATCTTTACCCCAATCAAGCACCATTTGGACGACCACTGAAACGATATTGTTGGAGCCAAGACTCACACCAACTTCGGTCTGGAGGCGACCGAGTGTCGCGGTCAGCAGATTGCTGAGTTCCACGTTTTCCTCGGCAGGGACACTTGCGTATGCTTTGGCTCGAAGGCTGACGGCCTCGAGCACTTCAACTATCAACGAGCCGAGGACTGGTCCACTTAGAAGTTTTGTGGGGTCGTGGGCTACAGCATTCGCAATGCTGCGCACCACGCTGACAGGAACTTTGCCATTCGCAAGGTGATTATCCGAAAGGTGCGGGTTCGCGGCAATAATCCTGACCGATTCGGTGAAGATTGCAATAATTTCGCGGCGGGAAAGGTTTGTGCGGAGGTCGTTTCTAGAAAGCTCCCTAAGCAAAGCTCCTATAATCTCGCCGTATGGATCAGGAAGCTTGACCGTGGAAAAATTTTCCGCTACCGCATCAATGGCGGCGACCGCCAAATTGATTGCAAAATCACGGTCAAATCCCTCATTGAAGCCCTTCGCTCCCTCCGCCATCACAGCGCCCAAAACTGCTGCTAGCAGCTTGTCATCCTTGATTAGTAATTCGACGTGCTCTGCGGTGGCATCAAGCACGGCTGAGGCGATGATATTCAGACTGCCTTTGCTGAAAAGGTCCTTCACCGACTTCTTGCCGAGGTTGTCGGCAACCGATGCGACGAGCCGTTCAACGAAATCCCCGTCAAGCAGTTCCTTGTTCTGAGCCACACCTCGCAGTGTCGCGTTGATCAGAGAGCTGAGGGCTTCGTCGGTAAACAGAGTCCTCCCCTCAGCGTGTTCGGCTATCTTCTTGAGCACCTCCTTGAGCGCACTGTGCCAAACCTCGTCACCATCGGTCTTTTTCAGGAGCGCAGGGTGTTTGGCGACCTGAGCGATAACGATTTGAGCCACAGCCGTAAGCGCTGAATCATCTCCCTTGAGAATGGATTTGAAGACGTTGTCCTGAGCGACGTCCTTGAGGATGCCTCCGACAATATCAATAACCACTTGGTCGCTGGCGAACTGACCGAGGTTCTCGCCCAGAGTCTTGATCACAGACTGCAGTAGCTTGTCGAATCCTTTGCCGCCGATCAAGCCCGCTACGAAATCGGGGTCTGCTTTCTGAACTTCTGCGAGGGCTTCAAGGAAGACTGAGAGCGCCTTCTCATCCTCCAGCAGATCCCGATGCGCAATCGCGGTGCGAATCACACTGCTCAGTGTGCGGTCGAAAAGTTGGCGGAAACTTTGATCCTCTAGATCTCCTGCAGTGAAATACAGCAAAAATGAACCCAAGGCCTTCTGGACCACTGGGTCATTGGTAATGACTGCTGGATTGCTGCCCACGAACTCAAGCGCCACATCGGCGGTAGCCAGAGCAATATCAGTGATAACCGATCTGCCGTGGCCGGATTCGGCCGCATCGACCATATAGTATTGAATCAACGCCATCTGGGTAGCAACTGGAGGTCCATCGAAATCATGCCCAAACACATGGATGGGCTCACCCGTAAGGAGCGCCCAGTTCTTGGTCAGAATCTTTCCCAGGGTTAAAATTTTCGGATTGTTTCCTGCATCAATCGCGGCGCGGAGATCATCCCACAATTCCTTGATATTCTTGTCATCAGCGAGGATGCCTTTCCCCGCATCCCCATTAAAAAAAGCTATCATATCGCCAACTTTGTCCGCGAAGTTGGGCTGATCATCAGGCAAGCTAAACGGCAGCGGATCGCCTAACTTGTGCTGTACGCGGATCAGTTCGACACGTCGTCCCAATTTCACAGCTGAATTCACAATGCCCAATGCGATTACCAAGCTGGATGCTGCGATCATAGTGTATTTCGATTAGTAGCTTACGAAAAGGTTGGGATAAGGCGTTGGAAAAATCAAACTTTATTCCAAAAAATAAAGATCATCAATCACGTCCACCAGGTAATTACTATCAAAACCTTAAAATCAATGCTCACAATAGGCAATAGCCGCGAAATCCCGGAGAGTTTCAGGAGAAACTTCGTAGCTTGTTTGCGAGAGCTCATTCCTCAGAAATACGAAACTTCAAAGCTGCAATCGACCACGCCGCATTGATCCCCCAACTATTTCGCGATAAGCCATGTGCGCTTTTCGTATTCCTTATCACCTGGAGCACGAATCTCGAGTAGAACACATCGACAGTCCTGCGTATCAACTGAAAATATAACTGGCTCCGTGCTGTTTAAATTATCAGTTTTCTGAAACGAGATTAGGAGGCAGTCGTAAGTAGCGTAAACTTCATTGACATTCAAAATTTTCTTGGCCCTATCCGACTCGCTAAAGAAGATGCCATCTGCCTCTTTTAAGAGCCACTTCCGAAGCATCCATGAACTCCTGCCACTCGCCGCTCGAGTTGCGTGCCAGTGTTTTGTTTGCTTGTCGAACTCAGAGGAAAGGAGTTCTTTTTGGTGTCCAAAATCCCAGATACCCGGATCATCGAAATCGAGGTATTCAGTCCACGGATCGCTGCGAACATTGAACCCAGAGTTATCGCTCTCAGAAAACATTACCTCGCCTGGTTCGCGCACCCAATTGGAAGATTTGTCATTTCGAAAGACCGAGAATTTTGCACGATTTGGTTTCTCGGTATGAAATCTGGTGACTTTTACGGCGATAAAACTATTTTTTTTAGCTTGCTCTTTATTGAAATGATTAACTCGGAACCAAACCGATGATGACTTAGAAACCCTGTAAACTCCGTTTCGTTCTATCAGAACTCGGAAATTTGAGTTATATGATTTCGCGGCACTATACGACGCACCGTTGGCTGAGAACAAGATACCTAACTCCCCCTCATTCCGCTTTGAAAAATTGATCCTTCCCGCGGCAGTCGCTTCAGGTGATCCAAAAAGGGCTGTAATTTCGAGTGCGACCAGTAACGCTGTCATTCGATCTTTAGAATAATGCTAAGAGTTGTTGGCCGGGAGAGGACTTGTCGGGGGCGGGGGCCCAAACGCGAATGGAATGATTAAACACCAAAGAATAACCATTATCGACCAACCTATTGGCTCGACCCTCTGAAACCATGAAAATTCCGGCGAGATATTTCCAGCCCAAATCCAAAATGAAACTTCTGAAATCAAAAGTTGCCAAACTCCTTTGACGTTACCGAAGAAATATAGGTAAAGTGGCACAAGGAGCCCTATCACAACTAGAGAAATCCCGAGCCATAGATTTGGTTCATCGGCAGCGGTTACGACCCCGGTTATGGCAATGTATGCTGCAACTAACTCTGCGGGCAAAAGCTTAGCTAACCGTTGAAGATAAGGATCGGACTTACTGGTTTCTCTATTCATAGTTAAAAAGATTCACGCAGTGCATCTGCAGTGTTGTAATTATTCAACAGCATGAACTTGTCTTGACAAGGATAAAAGATGCGACCGTGCGGTTCATATTGGAGTTTTTCTTATGGAAAGAATTCAGAATTGTAGTCAATATTGAGAATTGAGGTTAATGGAATTGTTGGTGACCTTCGATTTAAGCTAAAGAATTTTCTCATGGAGAGCGGGTAGCCTTTTTGAAGAACGGACACATCTCTGAATCTGGTTTGATCCTCCCGAAAGAATCTTCGAATTGATCCCGCTTTTCCGGCCGGTTCGTATGTTATCTTTTCGATAAGGGAACGGAGTCAGGGAAGGATCGCACAGTTTTCAGGGAAACTCTTCGTTGATTTTTGACATGAAAAACCCAGCGGAATGTGTGAGTTAGAGTGTGAGAACAACACCATTCCTTCCGGGAATTTCGCCAAAACTTCGCGGGAGACCGAGATGTCGTCTACTGAAAGCGATTCGTCTTTTGCGAAGGAAACTCCGCGCTGATTCGATCTCTGAGATCGGCACCGTCTTCAGCGGAATTATTCCACCTGAAACTCCCTTCGCATCGCAGAGCGACATTCGCAAACGGGTGTTCCCGGAAGTGGTCACCTTTTGAGCATGGATCTCGCAGATGTTGGAATGCAACGTCCCGTGTTCAAACGCACTGACCTTCGGTCAGAGTTGATATGCCCGGGCGAATCTACCGGTTCCTGCCTTCGATAAATCCTCTTACTGTCGCGCGAGGAAGCGATTGTCTGACTCTTTTCTTGAGGGTGTGTCGAGTCTGACAAAAGCATACGCAGAGGCACGGATTGAATCCCATCATCTCTGGCATGGGCGCTGTTAGCATCCTAGACTTTGCTACCGGGACAATAAACCGCTCCCTCAAACAGGTTTATCCTGAAGAGGCTCTCAGATGGGCAATACGCTGGTCGCGCGAGACGGCACGGTGACCTGGCAAAAAGCCCGCTGCATCCCTCGCACGGAATGTTCGGTGGTCGATGGATTTTGATGGAAACGGAGAAATGGACATGGCTCCAGTCAAGAATAGTCGTGTTACTCCCGCTCTTTCGCGTTAGAGATCAGCTTGATCCAACAGCGTATAGGTAAACGAGTTGCCATATTTCTTCTTGGCCACACGAACGATGTCCATGAATGACTTGAATTGGGCTGCGCAGCGGAAAACCTGACACCCTGCCGAGTATGACTGCACCGATATTGTGCAACCATCGGGATTCGCCCTGTGGATGTTGATGCCCCAGGCATCGTGGGTTTTGGATTTGTCCGGGTTCAGATTCCCATCCATGTTGTCGTCCCGCCAGGCTTTCACTTCGTTGCCCTCTTCCTTTTTCTGGCAGAACGCATCATAGTCCCCGTCGTGTTTCCTGATCGTGTATTTCTCGAAATACTGCCCCGGAACCAGTAGCGCCGTTCCTTTTGCGTTCAGGGGCTTCCCGGAGAGATAGGTAGCTCCCGGGATCGTTGTAATTTGATACTTTGAGTACATCCACTGCCCTTGCAATGGATAAAAGGCGAGCAGGACATCATTGAAGGTGTCGAGCTTCATCTTCGTGCGGCGGACACCGACCACGTTGAGACTATAATCCCCATTGTTGTATATTTTGTATCCTTTATTCTCCATGGCCGATATGACCGACTCGAACTTGATCGAAGAGGCTTGGTGAATCAGTGGGAATTCCAGTGGCATGTCGATGGGGAATTGCGTGGTTTGGAGGCTGGATCACGTTTGGTTTGGATAGGGCGGCGCAATTTTCGTGCCGGCGAGAATAAAGCTGAGATGAACACATCAAATCAAGCGGCACCCAGCAAGGTAAATTTTGCTATCCAACTCTTTTTTATTTGACGCCCCTCATTCAACCACCCAGCATGTTTACCTCGAACGAGACCCACCATAATGCCACGCCTCATCCTAGGACACGCCACGGATCATTCCATCAAAATCTGGGTTCGGGGCTCTGGTCGCTGGCCGGTTGCCTTCATTGACGTCCTCGATGCTGACAACCAAGCGACCAGTCCTACGTATATGGTGGAAACGCTAGAGTCCGAGTTTTATACCGCCGTCAAAGAATGGGAGGGTTTGTCGGCTGACCAACCCTACCGGGTGAAGGTTGCATTTGGAAAATCGAAGAAAAGCGCAGACGACGAGCGGGTCCGCGATGCCTACACCGAGGGGCGCTTTCGTACATTTCCCAAGTCCGCCGGACAGACAGGGTTTACCTTTCTCCTCGGTTCTTGCAATCTTCACAGCACTGGGTTTTTCGAGAAGCCTGACCAGGCATGGATCCAGGTCTCGCGCCTAGCCAAACTCAATCAGGCCCGCTTCATGATCCATGGAGGCGACCAGATCTATGCCGACATTCCCTTCCGACCGGGCGCCGACTTCGAGCACTATCGCGACAAGTATCTCGACGCCTGGGACAACTGCACTCCCACAAGGAAGGTGCTGACCGAATTGCCCCACTACATGATTCTCGACGACCACGAGATCATCAACAACTTCGACAACGACCTCACCAGTGGCAACATAGACTACCAGGGGCTCGCGCGTGTCGCGATGAAGGCCTACTGGCTTTTCCAGCACAGTCACAATCCCCAGAGCCCGCTCCAAGGTCGGCACTACCATTACGACTTCTCCTTCGGCAAGGTTCGATTTTTTGCCCTCGATTGCCGGTTTTACCGCTATTCCGGGTCCGGTCAGATGATCGATCCAGAGCAGGAGGCCGCACTTATCAAGTGGCTTTCCGACCATAAGAAGGATCTTAAATTCATCGTTACCAGCATCCCCTTCGTCACCGAGGTTAAGAGTCCCAAAACCGACAAGTGGTGCGATAAAGTCTATGACGGGCAACGGGGGCGCATTCTCCAACACCTCCTCGATCAGGGAATCGAAAAGGTGGTCTTCCTCACCGGCGACATGCACGCCTCCCTCCACTCCACCCTTGAAGTGAAAGACGACGCGGGCAGGGCCACCACGGTCCACGAACTGATGTCCAGCCCGATCAATCAGATCACGCCCGATTGGACCATTGAGCGCCAGTTCGTTCCCGGCCCGGTTTCGCGCAAATTGGCAGAAGGTCCCATCGTCACCAGCAGAATTGAGAAGGCGTCCTACTTTGCCAAACACTCCAATGTCATGGCCATCGAAGTCGACGGAGCTGGCGACGTCCACTACCGCATGTACCGGACCACATCGGACAGCAACACCCCTCTAAAGAAACGTTCCTTCAGTCCTTAATTCCGGCGCCATCATGATCCCAAAAAACGCCATTGAACTCATTGAACGCGCTCGCACCGCCCTTGGTAGAAAAATCATCTACCGACTGGGCAAAGGGGGGCGGCGACCGAAAAACGAAACCCCTGCCGACTCCGAGAATGGCTGTGACTGTAGCGGTTACGTTGCATGGTGTCTCGGCTTCGACCGTTATATCGAGGAGCCCTTCTACGCTCGCCGAAACGGTGACGACGGGGTGAAAGGATGGTTCGAAACCTCCGCGGCTGCCGCAGATGCTGTCGACAAGGCCGGCATTCTCACCGTCATCGACGCACCCGTGCCGGGATGCATCGCCGTCTACGGGGATTCCGGTGGGAGCGAAGGACACATTGGAATTGTCACCGAGGTCAACTCAAAGGGCAAGGCGACCAAGGTCATCCATTGCTCATCGAGCGCTTACAAGAAGCATGGTGACGCCATTGCCGAAAACGATTCAACAGCGCTTCTCGACAATCCCCGGCGAGTCTATGCGTGGTTCGAGGGGCTCGTTGGCAAACCGGGCGAAGATGACTTTTTCGCGGCAGGTCCGAAGTTTTTCACCGAAGCGGCCTTCGCCACCGCTCCACTTTCGGAGAAGCTGGTCTCCCGCTTCGACTACATCCACCAGGGTTTTTTGAAGTATCGCGCCTGGGCCTTCGATGGCGAGGCACCGTTCTTCTTCCAGCGCGGCGTAGCCATCTGTGCAGACGGTGCGCCCGATGCCTACAAGGTCGGCGATCTCGGAACGGACTACCTGGCCAACGCAGGTGCCCCCCCTTTCAAAGGCGCACCGACTGACAAGAATCTCGATCAGTGGAATTGGTGGGGGATTGTCGTTGACTCCGAGAACCGCCCCGTCAAGCAGGACAACACACAGCCATCTCCAGGCTACTTCGTCTCGAAGACCGCCCACGGCTATTGGAACGAGTATTCCCTAACGGACCAGCGTTGCTATGTGAACGCGAACGAGATTCCCTACGTCGTGCTGCCCAAGGGTAAAACCGGCAGTGCCAGACTCGGCGATTTCGCCTTTCTCGTAAATCGCAAAACGGGACTGACTGCTCCCGCGATCTATTCGGAGGTAGGTCCGGCGACTGGTCTTGGGGAGGTTTCAGTCAAACTAGCAGACATGCTGCAACTGCCCTCAAATCCCCGCAAAGGAGGCTCCAGCAAAAAGGACTTCCTTTACCTCGTCTTTCCAGGCAGTGGAGACGGCAAGCCACGACCGTTTAAAACTATAGAGAAAGAGTCAACACACTTGTTTCAGAAGTGGGGCGGCATGGCGAGGGTGAATGCTCTGCCGGATTTGAGTTGAAACCGGGGCTCGGGGTCAGGGAGGAATGGCACGGTTTCAAGCCTCCTTTAGGCACTCCATATCGCGAAGGATCAACGAGCATAGAGGTTCCGGAGCGTTTGAACCCCTATTGCAATTGGGGCTTCTGGAATTCATTCGTGCATTGGACGGAATGTTGATATCGATCGTTACCATCGAAGACGGGCCTTAAAACCGTGCCATTCGTGTCAGGGAATGATTTACAAGCTTTACGGGGAACTGATGGGGTCACAGATATCCCGGGCCAGAAAGGTCGCTAAGCACTGTCAGTCCCTGCCTACTTCCACGGGGGAGGCTCCGCCCGTGGCGATGATAAGTGGCTGCAGCGCTTGGCGGAGGTCCAAAGAAATTGAAATCCGTGTAGTTTGTCTTGCCTTGATGGCCAGTCATTCTAGAATCGGAGCTTAGCATGAACGGCGGTCAACAAGGCAAGCATTCGTGATCCAAACGTTTGATGGCCGTCCCGAGTCCACACCCCAGCAATATCCCCATGATTCCCCTCACGTCTGATCAATTAAACCTTCTCGCCCCAAATGCCCGCTCCTCTTACCGCGAAACATTTGAGAGCGCGGACGTAGTCTTTGCTGAATACGGCATCAACGATAACAGGCTCCGAATAGCACATTTCATGGCCCAGGCATTGCACGAAACAGGCGGGCTGACCGTTCTTATTGAGAACATGAACTACAGCGCGAAGCGCATGACCCAAGTCTGGCCGAAGCGCTTCCCCGCCGAGAAGGATGCCAAACCCTACGCCCACAATCCTGAAAAACTTGCCAACAAGGTCTATGGCGGGCGCATGGGAAACGACAAGAAAGGGGACGGCTGGAAGTATATTGGGCGAGGAATTATCCAATGCACTGGTAAGGAGTCCTATGCGAAATTTGGCAATCTCCTGAACATCGATCTCGTGGGCAATCCCGAATTAGCTATAGATCCGCAGTATAGTCTAAAAATCGCCTGCGAGGAATGGATGGAGAAAGGCTGCAACGCTCTCGCCGACCAGGACGATATCACGAAGATCACGCAGCGCATCAATGGGGGACAAGTTGGGATTGCCAGCCGCAAAGATTGGCTAGTGAAGACGAAGAATGTTTGGATGTGATTTTCGCCCCTCGTTTCCGGGGAGAGGTTAGGAGTTGATTACGAACCAGCGCGATGAGTCGAAGGACTGACACAGTCACCCTTCCACGATCTTGAATTCCTCTTAAGGCGCGGGAGGTCCCCCCCCCGAATAAGCGGCCAAGTTAGGCTGTCGCGCCATCCGATCCGTCGAACTCTCCCTAGTAGATTGTCCCCGGCCCTATCATCAGGGCACAGCGGATCGGAAGCCAGCCCGGAAGGTTACCGGATTCTGGATCAACTCACGACACGAGCCGGACTCTGCCCTTAACCTGTCGGGGCTATCCTGAGATCGCGTTGCACATGCAGATCGTCCCAGTCCAAGGGGGGGGAACAAATGGTCTATCCCCTGAACTTCCAAATTCAGCCCCCATTCCCTCACCCCAACTCAAAGCTCGTCACCCCATAGATCTGGTTCCAGGGCAGTTCTGGTGCCGGACCGTGGTACATCCGGGCGCAGCCGAAGGACTCGGTGAGTTGGTGGCGGCGTCCGAGTTCAAGCGCGGCGGGATGGTCCTCCGGCACGTCGAGAAAGAGCGGCTCTCCCGCGGCGTGGCCGGAGAGGGCGACGAAGAGGGCATCGGCGACTTCGGGCGTTTCGGCGAAGAGGGGTCCGATCTTGAAACCGGTCCGGCAGGGACGAACCACACCGATACCACGGAGCCGGTCTCCGTCGAGAAAGCCGAGACCGAGCCCTCCCTCCGGGCGGATCCAGCGGCGGAGAAAGACCTCGCGGGAAAATCCGAAATGGTGCCGGTCGAAGGCAGCGACCTGCTCGAAGGGAAGGGACTCCAGTTCGACGAGCGCCGGATCGACGGAGGCGCCACCCTGCCCGGTGCCGGAGAGACGCAGGTTGCGGTGGGAGAAGACAAATCCCCCGCGGGCGTAGAAGGGCTGCATCGCGAAGACTCCGTCCATGCCGATGGCTGCGCCGGGTCCGAGGCGGGCGCGAAGCCGGTCGCGACGCCAGATCCAGAAATCCCGCCCGATGCCCTGCCCCCGGAGATCGGGACGCACGATAAAGAATCCCATGAATCCGATCTCGCGTCCGTAGGCGACAGTGGAGCCGGTGCCGACGACCTCGCCGGCGCGTTCCGCGCAAACAAACCCGACCGGGTCGGTGTCCCAAAAAATCGAGGCATCCGCTAGCCCGGGATTCCAACCCTCCGCCGCGGCCCATTCCACGGCGGTCTCAAGTTCCTCCCGGGTCGCTTCACGGTAGGTGATCATGTGGAAATGGTGGATCGACATGCCTGAAATGGCGAGCGGAAAGCGCATCGGTCGCGGTCGGAGCCCGGTGGCCCGGTTTACTCTTCGGGAGTTGATTCCGACCACGGATGAACATGAATTTTCACGAATGAAGAATCGGATTGTGCCGGGAGATTTGTCTTCATGGCGCACCACCGGGCGCGAGATCCCGCCGCAAGCATTTCGGGCCCGATTTCGAAACAAAAACGGACGGGTTTGCCTCGACATACCCGATCCTCGTGAGTTTCCATGAGCGGCTAACAAAGCAGCGAAGTCGTCGCCCGAAACGGTTGACCACCGGTCGTATCTCGGCCACGATTCGCGAGAATGAACCGGTTCAGCCCCTTTCTCCCGCCGAACTCCCTTCATCCCGGGCCTTCCGGCGGGGCGGGTGCAGGAGGGATGGGAAAGCCATCCCTGATCGATCGAGTGCCATTCATGACAGACCTCTATCTCCCGGGTGAAGAGGCGGTTGCGTCCGTGAGGACGGGATCGGGTCAAGCCGTCCCCGGGCTTCATCTTTTCTTGTATCACTCCTGAGTTCACGCGCCATGATCCTGACGGAGATATACGCGAGCGCAGGCTTGCTCCCTACCGGAAAAAAAGAGCTGCCTCCGGGGGTTCACACCCTGGGTCAGGCGGAGAATTGCGCGGTGCAGATTCCGGATGCTTCCGTGTCACGCCATCACGCGCGTCTCACCATCGGTGAGGAGGGCGCCATGCTCCTGGAAGACCTCGGCAGCACGAATGGCGTCTTCGTTGACGGCACTCGCATCAGCCAGTCCGTGTCGCTGCACCCCAATCAGACCTTCACGCTCGGCACGGCGGATCTCCTGGTGCAGCAGCGGAAGGTGGAAGGCGCTCCCGGTGCCATCACAGACCCGGATGTCACCATTCCGGCACCAGGCCCGGCCACTTCCACCGCTCCCACCGACATCCCCTCCGAAATCGCAGGCACCTCGCGCTACCAGATCGAGCGCCACATCGCGGAGGGCGGTATGGGCGCAGTCATGGGGGCGCGGCAGACGGCGATTCGACGGGAGGTGGCCATGAAGGTCATGCTCAGCGGTGCGGATGCCGACAGTCGCATGAGGTTCATCGAGGAGGCGCAGATAACAGGCCAGCTCGAGCACCCCAACATCGTTCCCGTCCACGACCTCGCGCTCGACGACGAGGGCAAGCCCTACTACACGATGAAGCTGGTGAAGGGCACCAACCTCCACGACGTGATCGAGGCCCTCAGCGAGGGAAAGCCGGACGCGCTCGCCCGCTATACCTTGCCGACGCTCCTCACGGTGTTCCAAAAAGTGTGTGACGCCCTCGCCTTCGCACACAGCCACAGCGTCATCCATCGTGACCTCAAACCCGCTAACATCATGGTCGGCGAGTTTGGTGAGGTGCTCCTAATGGACTGGGGCCTGGCCAAGCTCATCCAAAACCGGCTGCCCGTCGTCCAGACGAATCGCCCCGCCAAGCCCGTCTCCCCCCAGTCCACTACTTCCGTTACCACTGCCCGGGCCGAGCAGTCGGACACCTTTGCCACGATGGATGGCTCCATCATGGGCACTCCGCAGTTCATGAGCCCGGAGCAAATCGAGGGCGATCCCAATATGCTGGATAGCCGCAGCGATATCTTCGCTCTCGGAGCCATCCTCTACAACATCCTCACCCTCAAGCCGCCCTTCACTGGCAAAAACCTGTCGGAGGTGTTGGATCGCGTTCAGGCAGGCCGCTTCACCCACCCGAAGGCTCTCGACTCCACCACCCTCCGCCATTTGCCCGGAGGGCGCGTGCCGGACTCGCTCAAGGCCGTCGTGCGCAAGGCGCTCGCCACGCAGCCGCAGCAGCGTTACCTGAGCGTCACCGCCCTCCAGGCCGACCTCGCCGCGTATCAGGGCGGTTTTGCCACCAGGGCGGAGAACGCTAGCGCCTGGAAGCAGTTCACGCTCCTTATCAAACGCAACAAGGCCGCCGCGATCGGCTCTGCGGCGGTGTTGCTCGTCGGGGCCATCTTTGGCACGCAGGCCTTCATCGAGGGCAGGCGCGCCGAGCAGACCCTGGAGGAACTGCGCGGCACCGCACCGACGTTTGAGGCCCAGGCTCGCGCCCTCGTCGCCGAGGGCAAGCTCGACGACGCCCTGGCCAAGATCGGCTACGCCATCAAGCTCGCGCCGGAGAGTGCGGACTACCAGCTCACCCGCGCGCACCTGCTCCAGTCCACGCAGCATCTGACCGAGGCGGCGGTGGTCTACCGGCAGGTGCTGGCCCTCCGCCCCGAGGATCAGGCGGCGAAGACGAACCTTGAGCTCTGTGAAAAGCTAGTCGCGGAGAAAGGCGGCGCGACCGAGCTGTCCCTACCTCTTCAGGGTAAATTGCTCGATGCCCTCATCTCCCAGCAGCGCGATCTGGAGGCCGCGCCTCTGGCCAAGCTGCTCAATCGTGACAAGCAAACGGCGGAGGCCACGATCCGTGCGCGGCTGGCCTCCTATGCAACGCAGCCGGGATGGACGAATAACCGCATCCAACCCTACGGCCGCGGCTACCGGGTGGGTCTCGACGGTCTCCAACTGGGAGATCTGAACGTTCTGCGGGACCTTCCCATCACGGATTTGGGGCTCAATTCGACCTCCGTGACCGACCTCCGGCCACTCGTTGGGCTGCCGCTGGAGGTGCTGCGGCTGAGCTATACCCGCGTCTCCGATCTCTCCCCGCTGCGTGGCATGTCCCTGCAAAAGCTGGAGTTGCACGGCACCGATGTGGCCGACCTCTCCCCGCTCGTCGGGATGCCTCTGAAGGAGCTCAGTCTGGGAAACAACAAGAGATTGAGTGACCTGAAACCACTGGCTGGACTACCCCTGGAGAAGCTCAATGCCACTCACCTCCCCATGATCGACCTCAGTCCGCTGCGCGGTCTGCCTTTGAAGGAATTACTCATGCATAGCGATGGCGACGTGGTGCCTGACTTCTCCCCGATCCACCACTCCCCTACGCTGGAAAGGATCAGTCTCCCCAGTGCCATCAGCGACCTCGCCTTCCTCACCACCCTGCCCAAACTTCAGCAGGTGGAGTGGCACAAGGGGCAGGGCAAGGATGTCTGGCTGCCAACCCGCGAGTTCCTGGCCATTTACGGGCCGGAGGTTCCGGAAATCAAAGCCGCCCGCGCCGCGCTGGCCAGCGCAGGGCTGCGGGACCTGCCCATCTGGCGGATCAGTGCCGATGCCGATCATCAGCTCCACCTAAACTTGAGAGACACCCCGATCAAAGACCTCGCCCCGCTGCGCGGCTTGCCGGTCAGGCGACTCATCCTTAGTGGCACCGATGTGGTAGATCTTGATCCTCTGCGCGGCATGCCCCTGCAGGAGCTGAACCTCACAAAATTGAAGGTGCGAAACATCGAACCGCTGCGCGGGATGCCCCTGCGCCAATTGAACTTGGCCCACACGCTCGTGAGCGATTTGGAGCCCTTGCGCGGCATGCCGCTGGTTGTCCTGCAAATACCCGGAGCCGAGGTCAACGATGTCGGCATCCTGGCGGACATCCCCAGCCTGGAAGAGATCAATCTGCCCGAAGACAAGGTGGCGAACCTCGAGCGGCTTCGCACCTTGCCGAACCTGCGCTACCTTTCCTCCGCCTGGAATTTCGAGACGAATCATCCCGCGCAAACAGCCGAGGAGTTCTGGAAGGCCTACGACGCTGCCAAGGCGGCCGGGAAGTAGCCGGTGGGCCCAATGAGGCATTACAACGTAGTGCCGTTTGCCCAGGATCAGCCACCTGAGCGAAGGCGCTCTATACCAACCAGTTCCCCTGCGGGAAAAGGCGGGGCATGCGACATTCCTGACTGACCCTGTCAGAAATCCCGTGTGGTGGTTATCACTTTTCTATTTACTTTTCTATTTTCTTCCTTATTTATTGATATTTAATTTTTATTAACCATTTACGCGGACCTTCGCGGGATAGGAGCCGAACGATGAAAAAGGAATTTTCTAGCAATTGTCTGGTTCAACGGGTTAACGATTTTCGGGCCAGGCTGTCCCGGGGCGAGGTCTTACCGCAGTCGCGCCCAACTCTGGAGGCGGACAGGAAACGGACCTTGCGTGCGGCGGCGATCCTGGCGGCCGCTGTCGGAATCACCGGCGTGGTGCAGGCAGGGGACGACGACAAGGTGCCGGTTGTAGAGGCCGGGACGGCCGCCGAGCCCTTACGGTATTTCAGCGTTTCGGCGCTGGGACTGAGCCGCGATCTTTCGAACACCGGGGCCATCATCGCGGCAAACCCGGCTGGCACACCGTTTCTGACGGGAGACGACTTCGACTTTGGCCTCAGTGCCGGTGTCGACGCTTCCTTTGGTTTTACCGTCCTCGGGGATGAGGTGATCGAAGCCCGGCTGATGTATTCCGAAATGGAGGCGGGAAATATCACCGTCACGCCCGGCAACTTTATCGGTGTCGGCTTCACCGGGCCCGGTGGCACGACGGCGACGTCTGAGTATGACACCACCTTCGCCAGCGGCGAGATCAACTGGAAGCACAGCTACAACGACCGAGTCACGGTCCTGGCGGGCATGCGCGGGTTTGACATTGACGACACGCTGCGGACGGTAATCAACGCCAACGTGGCCTCCGGCCTTTATGAGGCCGAGAACTCCCTGCTCGGGGCGCAGATCGGCGCGCAGATGGCCCTGATCGACGGATCCGGACCGCTCAAACTGGACCTTTCCGGCAAGGTCGGGGTCTACAGCAACGATTCAAACGCCGGGATCCGGGAGTTCTCGGGCAACAACCCTATCGGTGCGTTTCAAAGCGGGCGGGTCAATGAAACCAGCTATGCGGCGGAACTGGGCCTGACGGTGGGCTACAGGCTGACGGACCGGACAGAATTGACGGCGGGGTATCATCTTTTGTGGATGGATGACATCGCGATGGCCGGCTCCGCCGCAAGCGGAAGCCTGCTGAACCCAAGCCTGCTCCGCACCAATGTCTTCCGCGACGAGATGCTCTTGCACGGTTTCAGTGTCGGCGTCCGGACGTCATTCTAGAGCTTCTTTTAAGAGGGCGGCATGCGACCTTTCCTGGTCGAGTCGAATTGGGTTCACCCTTGATCGGAACCCCTGTTTCGAATGGTCGCCTGTCCTTAAAACACCACAACCCTACTCCCCCTCCACCCGGTAAAGGTGATGCCGCGTCCGCAGGAACATCGCCTTGCCCACCACCGCGGGTGAGGCCATGAACCCGGGACCACGACGGGGATCATCGAGCGGGGCGTTGTCGGCGAGGCGGTTGGTCGCGAGGACCTTGAATTCACGTCCGGGTTCGATCACGGTGGTCTCGCCTTCGAGGCTGAAGAAGAAGAGCTTCCCATCCGCGTAGATGGGACAGGCTCGGAACTTGCCGGTGAGGCGTCCCCGCCAGACTTCCTTGCCCGTCTTCGCCTCGACGCAAAGAACGAAGCTGTCATCCATCGCGAAGTAGACGAGGTCGTCGACAACGATGGGGGAGGAGTATTTGGGGAAGGACTTTTCGATGCGCCACTCAACGTGGGTATCGGTGATGACTCCGCTGCCGCCGGCCTTGATCGAAATCATCTCGGCGCCCTGGCTGAAGCCGGTGACGACGATGAAACGTCCGTCGTGATAGACGGGCCGGGCCGCGGCGGAGTAGGCGGGATGATCGACCCGCCAGAGTTCCTTGCCGGTGCGGGGATCGTAGCCGTAGGCGGCCTTCGCTCCGACGCTGCACATGACGGGTTTGCCGGCTATCGTGACGATCAAGGGAGTTCCGTGGGCCTTGCGCCAGTCGCCTTCCTTCACCATTTCCTTCTCGATGTGTTCGTCGTTCCAGACGGCGGAGCGGTCGGTCTTCCAGACGGTTTCTCCGGTGCTCTTGTCGAGGCCGACGACATACTGGAGATCCGCTCCGTCGAAGGTGAGGATGAGGAGGTTTTCGAAGAGCACGGGCGAGGAGGAAGCGCCCCGGTAGTGGTAGCACTTCAGGTCGTCGCGCTTCCAGAGAACCTTGCGGGTGGCCGTGTCGAGACAGGCAGTTCCGAAATGGCCGTAGTGCACATAGACACGTCCGGCTTCGATGACCGCCGAGGGGGTGGCGTAGCTGTTGTCCGCCGCTCCGTTGCCCATGGTTTGGGGATCATCGCTGTGGAAGAGCTTCTCATTGGCGAGGATCTCTCCGGTGGTGGCGTCGAGGCAGAGAACGTAGAAGTCGTGGCCATCCTCCGTCGCGGTGGTAAGCCAGACCTGATTGTCCATGACGATGGGCGAGGAGAGGCCGAGGAGGGGA
This sequence comes from Akkermansiaceae bacterium UBA2381, assembly GCA_002344215.1. Taxonomy (GTDB): domain Bacteria; phylum Verrucomicrobiota; class Verrucomicrobiia; order Verrucomicrobiales; family DEV007; genus Arctic95D-9. The sequence goes on along the minus strand of DDSV01000051.1, from coordinate 170,540 downwards.
ATCTCCGTCTTCCATTTCACGTTCTCGGTTTCACTCCACTTCAGGGGCAACCCGGCCGTGCCCGCGTGGCCATCCTGGCTGGGGCCGCGGTAGTCCGGCCAGTTGTCGGCGGCGGAGAGGGAGAAAGAGAGGACGAGGCTGGCGAGGGTGAAGGCGCAGGAGGACAGAACCAGGGGCATGGGGCGGGTCATGTCCTGATGCTGCCGTTCCGGCGTGAAACTGTCAAGCGGCGGTCGTGGCGGGGAAACGGACCGGGCTGGAAGTGTTCCCGTTAACGAACTTCCCCGCGGTCAGGCGGCCTATCTCGACTGAAGCCAATTCGCTTCCCGCTGTTCCACGATACTCTGTCACGGGTTGTCGCATGACTCATCTCTTTGTATGACCCCTTTCCCTGCGGAAATTCGTTGACTCAGACAGCCGAACTGGAATTGAGTCGACGGAATGAAACAGGGAGTTCCTAACAAACATTCCTGGTGCCCGAAAGAAGCCGACTCGTCAAACGACCCGCGCGAGAACATCACCCCCACGATTCCCCCTGGATTATGCACCATGGCAATTCCCTAAGACTCCGGATTGCCTCCCTGTTTTTGAGCGGTCTCGCCCTGGTTTCCATCCTGGCTGTCCAGGCCGCTCCGGCATCCGGCGAAGGCAGCGAGGTGAGATTCTCGCTGGTTAAAGCCGGATTTGTCACTCTGGCGATTGATGATGCCGGGGGGAAGCGGGTGCGAAATCTGATTGGACAAACATGGTTGGAAGCCGGTCCCCAGGTCATCCCCTGGGACGGGTTGGATGATGCCGGGGAGCCTGTCCTTCCCGGAAACTACCGTTGGAAGGGACTCTTCCACGACGGAGTGACATCGGAATTTGCGGGCACCTTCAATGCCCCCGGAACACCTCCCTGGTTGACGGCTGAAATCAGTAGCCAGCGTTACGTGCGGGAGAGCGGTGCGGGGGGCTGGCTCTCCGACCATGGACGGCCCAATAGTGCCTACTCGGATGGCGAGCACATTTATTTTGGTTCCTCCGTCGCCGAGGCCGGGCACTCCATCATGGAACTCGATCAGGAGGGCCGGAAGCGCTGGGGGACACTCTGGCTCGGACTCTCGGGAGCGGATGCGATCTTCCGAAAGGACGACGTTCTCTATGTCGCCGGAGAGAAAGGCTGGATGAAAGATGCGCTGGCGGTTCATCGCCTGAACGCGGTGACTTACAAGTTGGTTTCCAATCCCCCGGGAAGCGAAGTGCCGGCCACTGATGTGGCTTTCATCAAGGTCAAGTCGGACCAGTTTGCCGACATCAAAGGCATGGTCGTCACCGGCAAGTATGTGATTTTATCCCTCGGGGACAAAAACCGCCTCGCCCTCTTTGAAGTCGTGACGGGCAAATACCTGCGGGATGTGCCGCTGCCCGGGGCCGGCGCCATCACCCGGCCCGAGGGGGAGTCACTCCTTGCCATTTCCGGGACAACCGTCGTCCGGGTGAATGTTGAAACCGGAGCCACTCAGATCGTTGTTGGCGGCGGTCTGAGTGAACCGGCCGGTTTGACCGTTTCCTCCCAGGGGAACATTCTGGTCAGCGATGTGGCCAAAGCCGAGCAAAGGGTCAAAATCTTTTCGCCGGACGGTGCCCCGCTCAAAGCCATCGGAAAGCCGGGCGGTCACCGCGAAGGTGTCTTCGACCCCGGCTTGCTGAACAATCCCCGGGCCCTGGCGGTGGACGGCAAAGATCAGGTGTGGATCGGAGAAGACAGCTTCCTGCCCAAGCGCATCAGCGTTTGGACCATGGACGGTCGGCTTCTAAACAGTTGGACGGGGCCTCCGGACTATGGAGGCGGGGGAACCCTCGACCCGAGGGGTGCGTCGCGGGGTTTTTACAATGGCATGGCGTTTACGGTCGCCCCCTGGCCGGAAGCCTCCCAGCTGAGGGCGATTCTCTTTAATCCGCGGGACCATGAGGACCTGCCTTATCCACAAGATCAAGCCGACAAAGGTCTGCCGCAGGCACCGGTGTATCACGGCGAGCGGCTCTATTTGCTCAACGACCAGGGCTATGGGGTGAAGAAAAACCTCATCGGCGAAGTGGTGGATGACAAGTTGGTGCCGCGAGCCGTTTTTGGATCGCTGAACATTCTGCGCGAAGGCTGGAAAGAACGTCATCCGGAATTTATCGCGTCGCTGCCCGCCGAAATTAAGAAGGACCTGGGCGCCTTTCTTTGGCAGGATGTCAACGGGGACGGCAAGGCGGAACCCGCCGAAGTCCAGATCAAGCCTGAGTGGAAATATGGAGCCATGTGGGCCATGCGTTCCTGGCCGACGTTGAATTTGTATGCCCGCTCCGGGGACGGTCAGACCATTATGGAAGTGGCTCCGGAGTCCGGGAAGGATCAGCTCAGCTACCAATTGGAGAATGCGAAGTCCATTCCTCTTCCTACCGGGCTTAGGGGCGTCACCGCCCTGTCTCCGGATTTGGAGGGCAACCTTCTCATCAACACGGGCGAATACAAAGAACAGGGTGACCCGACCAATATGTTCTACAGCGTCGCTCCCGATGGCCGGATCAATTGGACTTATCCCAATCCCTACCCGGCCAATTGGCACAATTCCCCGCGCCTGAAGTCGGGACAGATTCAGCACACCCTCAACGTGGAGGGGATTGTGCCGCTCGGTGGAGACCGCGGAAGCGTCTTTCAACTCAATGGCAACAAAGGCGTGCGTTTTCTCCTGACTACCGATGGCCTTTTTGTCACTCAGTTGTTCGCCGATATGCGCAGTACCCCCACCTTGAGCAGCGTTCAAAACGTCTCCCGCGGACTCCGCCTCGACACCTACAGTCTGGGCGATGAATGTTTCTTCGGATGGTTTGGGAAATGCGGTGATGCCGGCATTTTTCAAGTCCTCGGAAAAGACTCGAGCAATGTCATGAGGGTCCGGGGGCTGGAAACTTTGCAACGCCTCACGGGCGGCGATCTGCGTCTCGACAAAGCCGCCGAAAAGCAACTGGAATCGGAGAAAGTATCGGCACCCGTTGAGGCGATTCAGATTGCCGCCCTGGCCGAAGGCTGGGAAGAGGCCAGGCAATATCCATTGCTTGAAGCCGATCCGTCGGCCGACTTTGCCATTGGCTACGTCTCGAAGGGTATGACCCTCAGTGTGACGGTGAAAAATTCTCCCCCCTTTGCCAATTCCGGGGATGATCCAAAAACGCTCTTCAAAAGCGGCTCCGCCGTCGACTTCCGGATCTCGACCGCCGAGGGGGCGAATCGCTCCCGCACCACGCCTGTTGCCGGAGACATGCGATTCCTTTTCTCCCGGTGGCGCGGCAAGCCGGTGGCGGTGCGCTATCGCTTTGTCGTCCCCGACACCCGGCCGGATGCGAATTCCACTTTCAGCTCCCCGACGGGAACCGCCGAGGTGGACGAAGTCTCCGTCGTCGAGGAGGCCAATGTGAAAATTGAGGAGATTCCGGACGGGTGGCACCTGACCGCCTTCCTTCCATGGACGGCGCTTGGATTGGACGAGTCACCCCAGAGGAATCTTTTGGGTGATGTCGGTCTCATTCTCGCGGATCCCGAGGGGACACGCGCCGTGGCCCGTCATTACTATTTTGATCGCGGAAGCCAGGTGGTCTCCGATCTTCCCTCCGAGGTACGCGTCGATCCTTCCCAATGGGGGGAGATTGAATTCTAATTGTAACGACTCAGCGAGTCATGTGTCAGTGGCAGAAGGTTCACCAGCTTAGCAACTTACTGGAGGGCACTGATCGTTCACGGAATGCATGAAATGAATAAGGTTTTAGAACTCATCCGCCGGCTCAACTATACCTATATTCTGGCGGTCCCCTGGCTGGGGTGGTATGGCGCGCTGATGCTCGATACGGCCTGGTTCAAGTGGCTCTTCTGCGGAGGCTGGATCTCATTGCTTTGTTATCAGATTCTCGCCGGGGGTTTGCAATGGGCGGGGCATCGACGACGCGCGATTCTCTCGGCGCTCGCCCTGCATCTCGTGACGCTCGGGCTGATGGCTGTCTCGCAAACGCGGCAATCGACTCCGACGATCTGGGCCTTTTTTGTCGAAACCGCCCTGATCGAGCAGGGAGCTTTTCTGGTGGCAACTTCCCTGGTGTTTCTCTTTCTCAACAAGCCGGACAAAAGCATGGCCGTCCCCGGCATCATCATCATCCTGGGGGCGACCGGGGCGACGGTTTGGGCCTTGTGGCAAACCCTTTGGGATCATATCCCTCTCATGACCCATCCGGCGATTCTCAGTCTGGCCATCGCCTTTGTCCTGAATGTGATCTCCGATTTCCGGATCGTCTGGGATCTCGGCAAGGAGCGGACCTACATCGGAGATATGCTGGGTGTCCCTGCGATCCTGATTCAGATCCTGATCTGGGGACTGCTGCCTCTGGCCTTTTTTCTGAGTCGCGGGTGATGCGGGTTTTCAGGTTTTCAGGTTTTCAGGTTTTCAGGTTTTCAGGTTTTCAGGGTTTCGGAAGTTGGCGCCAAAGCGGCCAGATCGGCAGCGTGGGGCAGGAAGGCAGGCGTTCGAGATAAAGCCGCCTCGATGATGTGTCAGTCCGACAACCGAATGACTCGGAACCGGCTTTTGGATTGACCCGTGTTTGAAGCAGGGGTTTGCTCCTCTGCGAATGATACCAAACCCATGAATCCCGGTGACGATGAGGTGATCCGGGTCCCGCTCCGATGGACTCATCGACGAGTTTTCGTGCGGGCGCTCCTGCTCGTCTCCGGAGGGCTCGCCGCTGCGGTTGTCCTCGCCTCGCCACTGCTGCTCGTCGGGCCGGTCGCGTTTCTTATCGGTATCGCCGCAGGTCTCGTTCTGTCGATCTACATCGCGAAGCGGATTCTCACCGGGCAGGAGGCGGCGGCGATGGAACAGAAGGGTCCTTTTGTCGAATTCGATTTTAGGAATGACAGGGTTCGTGTGCCCATCGGCGGGGAGCAGGTTGAAACGCCTCTGTCCAGTCTAGAGATTAGTGCCTGGGCCGTCACCGGGCGCTACACTCAGGGCGGTCCGATCCCGCCTCCGGTGGCCATGCTCCGCCTCAGGGGTAAGGACGTCGATCTCGTGCTCGCCGGTGAGCGTGCGGGACAGTCAATGCGTCCGCTCCCGGTCATCACTCACGCTGAATCCCTCGCCGCCATCGGGGGAGCAAGAGTCATCCCGGTGGACGCCCTCACCCTCCTCAAGGCCTCTGCCCGTCTCAAATCCCAATCCCAGTCCAAACCCGATCCAATGCCATCCCACCCACCTGACGAAACCTCGATGACCGATGCAGAGCTCTATGACAGGATTCTCTCGCTCCTCTCGTGGGATCTTCCCGAGTCGCTCCACTCCCGGCTTCCGTCCCTGCGGGGCTACCGCGGCGGCACCCTGCTCCATGAAGTGACGCGCCCGGCCATCCTTTCCGGTCTGCTGGCCGCGGGTCTCGATCCCGATGCCCGGGACGCTGACGGCCGCACACCCCTGATGCATTACGGTCGCGGCATTGAGGACAACCGCCTCCTCCTCGAGGCCGGCGCCGATATCCTTGCAGTCGACTCGAGGGGAAGGAACATCCTCTGGTATCAGGCCCTGCCTCCGGTTAACGTGATCGGCTACCTCGCTCCGGACTTCGCCGTGCTCGATGACCTCCTCGAGGCCGGGGTCCCCCGTCCGACGGCGGCGGAAGCCGCCCGATGGGTGGAAGAGGCGAACTCGTGTGTCACCTCGGCCTTCGAAAATAATCAGGCGGGAGAATTCCGGAATTGGATCGTTGAGGTGTCGGGCGAAGCGTGAGGGAGTCGAGCCTCCAACAAAGACAAGAGGTTTGACATTGGAGCGGGTGACCGGAACCGTGGGATAAATCATTGGGATCGAAGAATATATGGCATCACCACCAATCCTGGACCTCTCGACCCTCCTCACCGAAAATGTAGCGGTGACCAAGGAGGAAATTCTCGCGCTGAACGCGCAGCGCGATGAATTCGAGCAGGTGGACCGGCTGATTTTACTTGATCTGGAGGAGGGCCTGGCGGTCGGGATCAAAACCCAGCGGCCCGACGAATTCTGGACGAGGGGGCATATTCCCGGGCGCCCCATCATGCCGGGCGTTCTCATGATCGAAATGGCGGCTCAGATCAGTTCCGTGATATATCATCTGAAATTCGAGACGGGCGGCAAGAAATTCTTCGGATTCGGGGGAGTGAATCAGGTGAAATTTCGGGGAAGCGTGGAACCGGGCAACGATCTGCTGATGGTGGTTCGGGCCAAGACCTTGAGATCAAGAATTGCGATCTTCGAAGCCCAGGGATTCGTCGACGGGAAGATGGTCTTCGAGGGCGATGTCACCGGAATTGTGATTTAGGTGAACCCCCGACTCACCCCTCTTTCCTCCCCCGCTCAACCGGGTCGCAAGCGTTAGTCACCGGCATTTCGGAAATAACAAATCGGCATTGCCAATCGCTGATGGTCCGTGTTTCACGACGATCAGAGCCCCGGAGCCTAAGAAGCTTTTTGAAACCTGACAAACTCGTGCCAGCAAATTGAGGGAGCCCGACAGCTACCGGACCAGTGCCGCGTGGGAATGTTGCGATCCTGACTCCTCGTCGGGTTTGTAGGGTCCCGCGATGTGAAGAACGAAATCCACCGGTTCAACGCGACCTCCGGTTTCGGCGGTGCGGAGCCACTGGAGCAACTCGGGGCTGAGAGGAAGGCGCTGACCCCACACTTCCACTTCGACACGATTTCTGCCCTGACGCAGAAGCCTGACCCGGCGATCTCCGGGGAGTCGGCGCGCGATCGCCCGGGTGAGGCAGTTGGCCGTGGAGATGTCACACATGCCGCTGTCGTAGGCGTCGAGCATCTCCTCAATGTCGCCGGCATCAATACGGCAGGAAAGGCGGACCAAGGGGTCACTGGTCGGGATGCATTTCATCGCGAAACTATGGCAGATCGGCACCCCTGCGGACAAGGCATTTCCTGGCCTTTTCTCCGCATTTATTGTCAGATCGAAAGGGCCGGAGACTGCATCGGGCACCTACTTTACCACCGGCTTATCCTCTTTCCTGAGCGATTCGATTTGGTCCAACCACTGTTCGAACTCCTCATCCCGCTTGCGGAATCCAGCGTCGTCAGGATTTCCAGCCCACGCCTTATCCCAGACGATGAGGAGATTTCCGGTTCGTTTTGCCCTGGCAAACGCGTCAGGAACCACCTGCTTCCCATCGCTGTTCTGGCGATCGGTGGGCGACTTTGTCTGAGCATTCGGGGGAATCACTCCGACAGGCTCCCACTTCTCGGACCCGTCCTTCATTTTGATATGCCAGAACCACGGATGAGTGGAACGACATTCGGCCAACATCGGATTGCGGGGGATAACCTTGTTACTTTCTTCGATGATCAGGACCACCTTGCCCTGAACGTCGAATCCGTAGGTTCGGGTTCGATGGTTCTCGGAAAGATAGAGCGCCCGATCCGTTCCCGGAGGCTCATAAATCAGTTCTCTCAGCAGTGTTCCCTCATGCTTGGCCCGGACCTGTTCTTCGGTCATCAGGAGAGCATCATCGGCGATCCCCTGATGAGTCAGCAACGCGGCAACAACGCTATAAAGGAGGAGGCGTGGTTTCATCGAAGTTTGCTCAGAAAAGTAAAAACAAGCGTGCTGAAATCGCGAGGAAAACTCAAGCAAAATTGGCGATACTCAGTCCCGCTCACCCATTACTCCCCTGCCGGGACGTCATGGTCCTTCACACAGCGAAACCCCGTGTGGTTTGCGGGTGACTCGTTATCAATCTCGCCCCGGGATCCCGGTTGGTAGCCTTTGCACCAGACATCGGAACAGAGAAAGGAACCACCCTTGGTGACAAAGGAAGGCACCTCGATTCCCGCCTGCCTCGCCTCCTCCGATGACGGTCCCGCCGGATTGGGGACCGTGGCGGAGGGCAGGGTGTAGGCCTGAGGGTGGTAGTGGTCCGAAACGATCTCCCAGACGTTCCCGGCCATGTCGTAGAGGCCGTAGCCGTTGGGGGCAAAACGCTTCACCGGCGCGGTCGTGAAAAAGCCATCGGCCTCGGTGTTGCGGTGCGGCCACTCTCCCTGCCAGATGTTCGCCATCCAGACCGTTTCACCTTGCGGAAACATCTCTTTTCCCCAGGTGTAGGGCTGACGGGCAAGACCGCCGCGGGCCGCCTTTTCCCACTCCGCTTCGGTCGGAAGCCGTTTCCCCGCCCACGTGGCGTAGGCTGAGGCGTCCTCATGGGTCACGTTGACGACGGGATGATCGTCGAGTCCTTCAAGGGTCGGTCCCGGACCTCCCGGCGTGCGCCAGTTCGCTGCGGAGACCGGTTTCCACCATTGGGAAATATCCTCGGGATCGAGGAGCTCCCCCTCGGGGGTGGCAAAAATCAACGATCCTGCCAAACCCTCAAAGTTAGAATCCTCCTTAAGGTCCTCCATCGCAGCGAGGATTTCCTCACGCTCCTTTCCGGTCGCGCGATTGGCCATCAGTTCGAGCCGGGCAAGGTTCCGTCTTGCGTCCTCTTTCAACTCCAGGAGGCGCGCTTCCGGCAGGGGGCGCTCGGCGAAGGTCCGGTAGCCGGTCGCTTCAACAAACTTCGCGAACTCGCGATTGGTCACTTCGGTTTCGTCGATCCAAAAGGCATCGACATGCACCTCGTGGACGGGATAAGCCGTCTGATGCGAGGCCGAATCGCCCCCCATTTCCCCCTCATCACCACCGCGCAGGTATGAGCCGCCCGGAATCAGGACCATGCCGGGAGGGGCCTCCGACGGGGTCGGAGGAAGCGCTTCCGGTGGCGTAGAGGAATCAGGAGTGCCCTCTCCGACTGTCGGTGCGGGCGCGGATTGCTCAGAACAGGAACCGAGGAAAAGGAGCAGGAGGAGAAGGGACAGATATCGCAGCTTCATGGGTTCATCGTTCATAACGACGGTGGTCTCGGATTGCGTTCTCATGTTAGCGCGCTGCGATTGAGTGACAAGCTTTTGTGCACTGATCGGCTCAAGCCGGCGTCCCACTCCATTGCGGCTCGCAAACGGAAGATCCCATGCTAATCTTGCCAGACGAGGAGACTCCGTTCCCCTCACTGCGAAAGACCTGATGCCATTGCCTTGATGCACAATACGGAAGACGAAAAGCAGAGCGACGAGGAGGCGATAGCCGAAGGACACATTCCGCGGGAAAGGGAGCAATCTCTCTGCCCGTGCAAGAGTCGAAAAAGCTATGCCCTGTGCTGCCTGCCCTTTCACCAGGGAAAGGCGAAGCCTGAGACGGCGGAACAACTGATGCGCTCCCGCTACAGCGCCTACTTTTTTCGTCTGGTTGACTACCTCGTGGAAACAACCCATCCCGATACCCGCGAGCCGGGTTTGAAGCGGTCACTGGAGAAAGTTATTTACCAGGCCAACTGGAGCTACCTCACCATCCTGGGGGTGGCACAGGGAGGCAAAGAAGACAAACGGGGGAAAGTCGAATTCGTCGCCGACTACTTCGTGGGTGCCGAACCCTTCCAGCTGCACGAGGTCTCCCGATTCAAACGCTTCAAAGGTTCCTGGAAGTATCTGGATGTGAAGGGCTGACACGGCGGGAGTCGATTTTCCTGACTGAAACCGGTCGCGAAGGTTTTTCGCCCAAATGACGGGGACATTATTACGGCCGTATCAGACTCCTTCCGCAGAAAGGGTATATTTCCTGTGACCTCTCCCCTGAGCGCGTCAGCATGGGGTGTACACTCCATAGCGGTAGTGACGATCCACAGGTAGCCTGCGCTCATGTCCACAGAAACCATCCTCATCATCGTTGTTCTCATTCTGGTTTTCGGGGGCGGCGGATTTTTCTGGAGCCGGCGCCGGTAAGCGGGTTGAGTCTAAACGGGGCGCTTAGCCGGACGATTCCCCGGGGGAAAGAGACACTTCCTGCTCAGAGACGTAATCTCTGCATTCTATTCGCAGGGACGCACTTCCCCCTCTGGACTCACCGACTCTCCATCTATGCCCGATTCCATTCACCGCATTCAGACGGACAATGTTTGAGCCCCGATTCGCCCGGATGGTCTCATGATGGCACCCTCTACCGAGCATGATGTCGCCATCGTCGGCGCCGGTCCGGTGGGCCTGTTGCTGGCCGGACTGCTCGGCCAACTCGGCTTCCGTGTGTTGATCGTGGATAAGCGGCTCGTGTCGCCCGCGCAATCACAGGCCATCGGCATCACCCCGCCCTCCCTGGAAATTTTGTCCCGCCTCGGACTCGATGCCGACTTCATTCGCCTCGGCGTTCCCATTCGCGACTGCCGGGTGCATGGGCAACGCGGCTACCTTGGCTGTGTTTCCTTCCGCGACCTGCCCGGCCCCTACCGCCACATCCTGTCCCTGCCACAGCAGCTGAATGTCCGTCTGTTGGAGGAGAAACTCACTGACTTCCCCGGGGTCACCCTGCGTCGCGGCGTCGAGATCACCGCCGTTGAGCAAGCTCCGGATAAAGTGACCCTGCATGGCACTGACCGACTCATCACCGCGAAGTGGGTCATCGCCTGCGATGGCCACCGCAGCCGACTGCGGAATCTTCTCAAACTGCGCACGACGGGCGGCGATTATCCCTGCCACTTCGTGATGGGTGACTTCACTGACCGCAGCGGCCTGAAGGAGGAAGCGCACCTCTTTTTCACCGCTCAGGGCGCCGTGGAGTCATTCCCCCTTCCGGATGGCAAACGACGCTGGATCGTGCAAAGTCCCGGACCCCTGCCGGACGCACCAAACGGCTTCATCAGCCGAACCGTGAAGCAGCGCACGGGCCTCGAGCTGTCCGATGAAGATCAGCTCAATCGAGGCCACTTCACCCCCCGCTGGATGCATTGCGCACCGTATCATAGCGGACGCGTCATCCTCTGTGGCGACGCTGCCCACCTCATGAGCCCCATCGGCGGCCAGGGCATGAACACCGGATGGGCCGATGCGGAATTCGTCGCCGAAATGCTCTGCGCCATTGAGCATCAACACCAACCCGCAGCGCCTCTCCTCACAGCCTATCACCGCTACCGCCGGGTCGCCTCGCGCAGTGCTACCCGGCGCGCCGCCATCGGGATGTGGCTCGGCACCCGCACCGGCTTTTTTTCCTCGTGGTGGCGCGACTTCTTCCTAACAAATGTACTCTTCAAAGGCCCTCTCACCCGGCGACTCGGCCCCCACTTCGCCATGCTCACGATCCCCTACCGCACCGTGAAGCAACTGCCCGTATTTCTAAAGTTCAAGCTCACGGCCCTAAACGGGCGGCGGCCATCGCCTGACTTCTCCCCCGAGCGCACCCGAAAGACTCATGCACACCCGCGTCGTTGAACCCGAGCTTCTCGAAGCCCTGCCGGATGACCATCCCGACGCGATCTGTGCGCGGCAGGACCTGCTTCTCGTCAATGGCGTCATGGGAAACCATCGCTGGATCGAGCGAACCCTTCGACAGCATTATCAACCCGGCTGGCGTATCACCGAGATCGGTGCCGGTGATGGCGCACTGTCACGCCGCCTTTGGCAAAGCCGCCTGTGTGAAGCACGGGATTTACACGCTTTTGATCTCGCCACCCAACCTGCCGCCTGGCCGGTCGGCGCGGTCTGGACCCGGGGGAATCTTTTTCATCATCCCCTGCCGGACACCGAGGTGCTTCTCGCCAATCTCTTCCTCCACCACTTCGAATTACCCCAACTCCGTCTCCTCGGTCGTCGCCTCGCACCCCGGACACGGCTCATCCTCGCAGCCGAACCCGCCCGCTATCATGTCCACAGCCTTCTCGGTCGGATCCTGTGTATTCTCACCGGACTGCATCCGGTCACCTGTTACGACATGCAGGTGAGCATTCGGGCCGGCTTCCAGGGAGAGGAATTGCGACGCAGTTTGGGACTGGGGCCTGAATGGACCTGCACTGCGGAGGCCCGGCCGTTTGGATCCTACCGTTTCATCGCCCGCCGCACGAACTGAGGCGGGCTCGTTCCGAAACGTGAATAGAAAGGCGAGTTTCGAAATATCCTGACAAACACACCTTCATCCTCACGCACCGCCGGGCGAGACTCACTCCCCTTCCCGGAGTCGCTGCCCGGGGGCATCCCGCCACATGAAAAGCGCTTTGATGGTGTCTTTTGCGGCGGGATTGAATTCGTGTATTTCGCGCTGGATCTCCATCGCTTTTTTATCCTCGGCCGTGAGTTCCACACCGGGCGTGACGGAGGCGGAGGTTCCGGCCACATCGATCATTGCAAGCAGGGTCTCCACACTCTCATGAAGTCTTTCGACGTGGTCACAGAGGCTGTTGACCTCGTTTGAAAGGATGAGCGTGTCCGCAGCGAAGGGACTGGCTTCGGTTTTGTCGCGCAGAGCTGCGGCGAGCAGGCGGACGTGCTCGCTCAGTTGGATGGAGTGTGGAGAGATCGCTTCACTGACCTTCTGCTCCTGTTCAAGTATCGTTTCCATGGTGGTTTTTAGTTTGGTTAGGGTTCGGAATCAATCCTCGGGCGGTACCTCACGATAGATCGCATCGCTTTCAGGTCCGACTTCATCGGCGAGGTCGGCCGCGGCTTCGGCCCGGTCGATGTCATCGAGCGCTTCATCAGTTTCCTCACCGGCGTAAGCTTCGTCGACGTAGCGTTCCGTGACCGCATCGCGAAGTTCTCCTTCGGCGATGCGAATCCCCCTGTCGACCAGGTCGGAGGCAATGTCCTCGTCCCCGGGGAACGGGCCGGGAGCGGTCGGACGATCGAGAGGGACTTGTGAGGAAGAAGGGAATGACGATGAAGAAGCGGGTTTCATGACCGCCATTCTCCGCCGGTCCGGCATGATGCGCGATGGGGTGAACACTCCATCGCGGAAATGATCAGGAGCCGGTATCCTGGCCTCATGTCCACAGAAACACTGATCATCATTATTGTTCTTATTCTGGTCTTCGGGGGCGGAGGCTTCTTCTGGAGCAGGCGCCGGTAAAGGAGTCGGGGCTGAAGCTTCGTTGACTCCGGCAGCAGGACCGGAGGGAGATGGCAGGCTCGCGAGGGCAATTCCACAGCCATCCGGATAACGCTGGCGAAACAGGAACTGGAAACTATCTTCCTCCATGGCGGCGGGCTCCGTGAGGAATGATAGTTGATATCGCGTTCACCCGATCCCGTCCTCCTTTCTCCGCGTAATTCAAACCCGCATGTGGTCCACTATCTTTTCCCGCTTCACTTTCTGGCTGGCTCTCGGGGGTATCGCAGCGGCGATCCTTTTTATGAGGCAGGCCAACGTCGCCGAGCCAATGCCCGAGGTGCCTTTCCCGGCCCCGAAAAAACCGATGGAGCATGCCATCGCCGCCTCCGGCCTCGTCGAGGCGTTTGGCGAGAACGTAAGTATCGGCGTTCCCGTCTCCGCCCTTGTCGTCGGGGTGAAGGTAAAAGTCTGGGACCGCGTTAAAACCGGCGACGTGTTGCTCCAACTCGACGATCGCGAACTCCTCGCCCGCCGTGGCGTGGAGAAGGCCCGCATCGCCGAACTGGAGGCCGCCGTGGCCCGTGTCGAAGAACAGTTGAAGCGACTGCAAAGCGTCACCGACTCCGGAGCGGTGAGTCGGGAGGTCGTCGCCACCAAGTCCGCGGATCTGCGTGTCGTGCAAGCGGAAAAGGCCTCAGCGGAAGCGGCGGTCGCGCAGACCGATATCCTCCTCGGCCGTCTTTCCGTCACCGCTCCGCGCGATGGCACGATCCTGCAGGTCGACGTTCGTGCGGGTGAGTTCGTCCAGGCCGGGGCCGCAGATCCACCCATCATCCTGGGAGATCTCGATTATTATCAGGTTAGGGCCGATATCGACGAACAACTCGCGCCGCAGGTAAAGGAGGGCGTTCCGGCGGTCGGGTATCTCAAGGGCGATACCAGCCATCCGCTGCCGCTGGAGTTTGTCCGCATCGAGCCATTTGTCATTCCGAAGGTTTCACTCACGGGAGCGTCGAATGAACGGGTCGATACCCGTGTCCTCCAGGTCATTTACCGGATCAAATCGGGACCGGGCGTTACGCTTTACCCCGGGCAACAGATGGACTTGTATCTGGGGAAGGTCACCCTCGTCCCCAGCCTCGAATGAAAAGGAACTCTCCAGGCAAGCGGCGAGGAGGTGAAGAATGATCACGCTCGCCTTGCGCATGCTCTTCAACGACCGGGCGAAATACCTGATGCTCGTCTCGGGTGTCGCCTTTGCGAGCCTCCTCATGATCCAGCAGAGCGGCGTTTTCTGCGGACTGATGAGTTGGACCTATTCCAGCCTGAGAAACCTCCGGGCTCCGATCTGGGTGATGGATCCCAAGGTCGAGCAGGTCAACGATCCAAAGCCCCTGCGCGACACCGATGTCTTCCGGGTTCGCTCGATCGACGGGGTGGCCTGGGCCGCGCCGCTCTACACGGGCAATGTTCAAGGGCGGCTGCCGAACGGCAATTTCAAGCTCGTCCAGTTGGTGGGACTCGACAACAACACCTTCACCGGAGCGCCGGGTCCGGAAAAATTCCTCGCGGGCAGCCTCGAGGATCTGCGTCTTCCGAACACCGTGATCATTGATGACTTCGCGGTGCAGCGTCTCAGCGACGGGCTCACGAATCCTGACGGCACAACGCGAAAAATCGGGGTCGGGGATGTCTTCGATATCAATGATCACGAGGCCCGCGTCGTCGGCATCGTCAAGGCCTATCGATCCTTCACGGGCGGTCCCTATGTATTTACGACTTATGACAGAGCACTGCAGTATGCCCCGCCGACACGACGGATGCTCAGTTTTGTCCTCGCCGCACCGGTCGAGGGGATGGACCCGGCCGTGATTGCCGAACGCATCACCCGCGAGTCAGGACTCCAGGCGCAGTCCGAGGCCAACTTTCGACATTTGACCCTCTTCTGGTTTGTGAAGAATACCGGGATTCCCATCTCCTTCGGCACCACTGTGCTTTTGGGCCTGATCGTCGGTCTTGTCATTTCGGGGCAGACCTATTACACCTTCATTCTCGAGAACGCGCGCAGCATCGCCGCGTTCAAAGCGATGGGAGCCTCGATGCCCCTGCTCATCCGCATGCTCATCACCCAGAGTGTCGTCGCCGGACTCATCGGCTTCGGGATCGGGGTCGGGCTCGCGGCCGGGTTCGGTTACCTCACCGCGCCAAAGGGGCAGCCCCCCTTCTTTCTTCTCCCCGAGATTCTTTTCGGCGTGGCCGGATTTATTCTGCTCATCACCATTTCCGCCGCGCTCCTCGGCGTCATCAAAGTGGCGCGGATGGATCCTGACACGGTCTTCCGCGGCTAAGCCTTCGCCATGTCCGACGCCCCCATCCCCGCCATTCAAATCTCCCATGTCTCGAAGTCTTTCGGACAGGGACAGGCCCTCGTCGAGGCGCTGAAAGATGTCAGTCTCGAGGCTTTTCTCGGGGAGATGTTTTTCCTGGTCGGACCGTCCGGTTGCGGAAAGACGACCCTGCTGAGCATCCTCTGCAGCACCCTCAAACCGACCTCGGGAAACGTGAAAGTCCTCGGGACCGATCTCACGGCGGCCTCGAACCGGCGCCTCACCCGATTCCGCCGCGAGCATGTCGGTTTTGTCTTTCAACAGTTCAATCTCATCCCGACCCTCACCATCACCGAGAACGTGAGTGTGCCGCTGCTTCTCGCGGGCAGGGGAGCTTCGGCAGCAAACCGGCTCGCAAAGGAGGCACTCGACCGGGTTGGCCTTGGTGACAAGATCGCCCTGCGTCCGGGCAAACTCTCAGGAGGACAACAGCAACGTGTCGCGATCGCGCGTGCACTCGTCCACTCTCCGGATCTGATCGTCTGTGACGAACCCACTTCGGCGCTGGATAGTGAGACCGGCCACCAGATCATGGAGATCCTCGATGAGGTCGCCCGGGACTCGAAGCGATGCGTCATCGTGGTCACCCACGATCCCCGCATCCTCGGATTCGCCGATCGTCTCGCCGAAATGGAAGACGGACGGATCCTGAAGATCACCACCGGGACCGCCCACGCCACAGGGTAGTGAATGAGATCGCGTCGGTTCCGTCTCCCCGATTTGCTGAAATAAAAGCCATGTCCTCTCTCCCACGAACCTTCTTCCGTTGCCTCGCCGCGCTCTTCTCCCTCCTCCCGCTGAAGGGTTGTAAACAGGCACCACCACCCCCGGTGGCAGGAGTCTCCATCGCACTTCGATACCCCGTTCTCCTGATCGGACAAAGAACCTTCGATGTGCGCGATTCGGAGGCTTCCCTGATCAATGTCCCCGGTGCCTCAAGCCTGAGCCTCTTTGAACGCGTCATCCTCGATTCGGACGGACGGCTTTTCGAAGTCGTCAGCGCCGTGCCGGTGAAGGGATCGAAACCGTTCTTCCTCGACATGGGCACGGGCTCGCGGCTTTTTGAAGTCGTTCTCAGGGAAAAGAAGAAACCGACCTTTTCCAGGATCCAGGAACTCGCCCTGATACAAATCCACGCGCCCAACAGCACCTGGTCGGATGATCCGGGGTCCGCCGCCAAGGCCACGGCCAGGATACGCTCGCTTGGCAGCGTGGAGGAATTGATCGCGTCCTGTCGTGAGTATTGGAACTGGACGCGCTGATTCAATATTCCAACATCTATTCCGGATTCCACTGCGCCTCACTTTGGAACATTCGGGAGGGCGATCCGATGCGTCTGGAATCCCGAGCCTGAGCTGCGATACTTCCCGGTTAAGCGGCGCCGCCATTGTGTTTTTGATTCCTTACCCTGAACCGGCCCCGCCATGGCCGGCACCCGGTTCGTCACGAACGCCCGTGAGGCCGCGCCCGTTCAGTCAGGGAACTCACCGGACCGGAAAATTATTCGCTGCTCCCGTTGGGGGCGTGGCGAGTCAGGAAGGATGCGCGAGCCTCATCGATGGTAATTTCCAGGGTGGCCATGCCATCATCATCAACGACGCTGCTCTCCGGAAATCGATCTCCGAGTTTTAAGGCCTCGGCGAAGATCGTGAGAGCGTCCGGCATCCCGATGATCTCGAACGAAGCCTGTGTCAGGGTTTCGGCCCACAAAGTCAACCGGCTCTCCGTCCTCTCTTCGGGAGGGAGGAGCGAGATGAGGTGGTTCCCCAGCTCTTCGATTCCGGGATCCTCCTTCCATCGTTCCAGTAATTCGGAAGTCGGGGTAGGTTGAGCGTCGGTCCCGTGGCGGCGGGCAAATCCATCTTGAATGTTCATCTGAAGCTATCGCCCGGTCGGGGAACAATCGCAGAAAATCACCGGCTCATTCACATCCCCCTGCGGTTTTCTCCGGGGGAACCCGGACGAAAAAAGCAGGAATGGTCGAACGGAGAATCTTCTCCAATTCGCGGACCAACTTTGGAAGGAAGGACTAGAGGCAGGGTGAAATCGCAGACAGACCTCAACGGTTGGTTTCGGTTGTTGTTGTTGTGGTCTTCTCCGTGGACGAGGCGGCGGGAGGAGTCACGATGATCGTTTTGCTTTCCGACTTGGCCGGGGGATTGACAATCGTCGTGTTTTTCTCAATGACTTCGACGGGGGGCCGGGCGGTATTGACCTGAGTGTCACATGAGACAAGAGCAAGTAGTCCGATAGTGGCCATGGTAATGGAGAGGTGTTTCATAGGCTCAAACCTAGGAGATGAAGAGGAAATCCACCATGGGTAGAAACCCTGCTACGCCGGATACTGTTTTCATCAGAACCAGGCGCTTCTTGAACTTCGCCTGAGAGAATTGCGTCGGCAGATCTGCACTGGCGCGATCATTCCTGACATAGGTTCCTTTCCGTGTACGGAGCATCATCGGGCAACCACTCTCAGGGCGTGATCAAGACCTTGAGCACTCCCTCCGCCCGGCTCCCGAAGACCTCGTAGCCCTGCTTGATATCCGCGAGGGAAAAGCGGTGCGTCACCAGCATGGTGGGATCAAACCGTCCTGATTGCACCACACTGATGAGACGGCGCATGCGCTCCTTTCCTCCGGGGCAGAGCGTCGTGACGATTCGGTGATCTCCCAGTCCTGCGGCGAAGGCATCATAGGGGATCTGGATCTTGCCTGAATAAACACCAAGACTGGACAGGGTGCCGCCCGGACGCAGACAACGCAGGGCCGTTTCAAAAGTCTCCGGCGTGCCGAGAGCTTCGATGGCGACATCCGCGCCGCCACCGGTGAGTTTCAGCACTTCCTCCACGACATTGCACTCGCGGAAATTGAGCGTGACGTCCGCGCCCATTTTTCGCGACATTTTCAGCCGGTGATCATCTCCGTCCACCCCGATGATCAGCGAGGCTCCCATCAACTTTGCTCCGACCGTCGCGCACAGCCCGATGGGCCCCTGCGCAAAGACCACCACGGCGTCCCCGATCCTGATGCCCGCGCTCTCTGCTCCGCCAAAGCCGGTGGAGGCAATGTCCGCGAGCAACACGACCTGCTCATCAGTGACCTCGTCGGGTATCTTTGCCAGGTTCGCCTGTGCATAGGGGACCAGCAGATATTCCGCCTGAGCTCCGTTGATCGTGTTACCAAAACGCCACCCGCCCGCCGCGTGGTAACCCTCTCCCTGACCACATTGCGAGTGCTGACCGGAAAGACAGGCACGGCACTGCCCGCAAGGCGTGATCGCTCCCACGAGGACCCGGTCTCCGATCTCGTGGCCGGTCACACCGGCCCCCAGTTCTTCGATTACGCCGACAGGCTCGTGCCCGATGATCAGCCCCGGCTTCACCGGATATTCTCCGCGCACGATGTGCAGGTCAGTGCCGCAGATCGTGGTCGCGGTGATTCGCAGCAGAGCCTCGCCCGGACCTGCGGATGGCTTCGGCACGGTGTCTACGCGGATGTCGTTGGTGCCGTGAAACACGGTCGCTTGCATGGTTTTCATGGGATGATTTTTAAGCTTCTGCTTTCAATCGATACCATGGGGGGCGGGACGGGTTTATGGGGGTTTGCCCTACCTCGCTCACCCGGCAAGTCCCGCCCGGCATTTCAGGCGTTTCCGGAGCCGCCGATACCTCTCACCTTCAACCCGGTTCCAATCTCCGCATGGGGTGAACACCCCATCGCCGAAGGGACTCCACGAAGCTAATCTCTCCGCGCCGCCACCCGTATTATAGATACAGCGAGAGGGTTAAAGACTCCATCGAGAAGACCGAACGACAGGAATAATCAACATTGTGAAGCAAATCCGGATGAGAACTTTGTTTCATGGGAAAGGCCCCGGCACGAGCATCCGAAGAAGTGGGCCGCGTCGGCGTGCTGCCGCCGGAAGTCTGAGAATGATGCTCGCCGTGGTCGTGTCCGCGGGCACGATCCTGTCTTTGACGGGATGCCGGTCGCGCGAATATTCCCGCTACGACCGTGGCCCCTACCGGGGTGATCCCTCCCCCTACGCAATGCGCGGCCACTACGATCCTCGGGGATATCCGACCGGACCGCACCCCTACGATGCCCGGGATCCCCGCTACCCGAACGGAACTCCGCAACGGGGTGAGGCGCTCGATCCCTCCCCGGATGGAGCTTCCTATTGGAACGGTGATCATCTAAGTGGCAGCCCCTCGATCCGGATCGATCTGCGGACGCAGCGCGCCTACTTCTACAAGGGGCAGGAACTGGCGGGTGTCTCGCGTGTATCGACGGGGCGTCCGGGTTACGACACGCCGACGGGTTCCTTCCGCATCACGGAGAAGAGTCCCCATCACCGTTCGAACCTCTACGGAGAATACGTCGACGATCACGGCGGCGTGGTGAAGGCCAACGTGGATAAACGACGGGACGAGGCGCCTCCGGGCACCAAGTTTCGAGGGGCATCCATGCCGAACTTTTTGCGATTCAACGACGCGATCGGAATGCACGGAGGCTACCTGCCGGGCTACCCCGCCTCCAGCGGTTGTGTGCGGCTGCCTGAGGACATGGCCGCTCACTTTTTCGCGAACGCACCTCCGGGAACGCCGGTGATGGTGGTTCGTTAGGGATCCGGAGGAACTCACCCGGTCTCTGGGCGACCCGCTTGCCACAGACTGAAAAACGTTGACTCACCGGTTCAAATCAGACATCTCTTCGGATCGATGAAAGCCGAACGTTTTAAAGTGGTAGATTCACCTGCGGAATGAATGTCATCGGAGCTGAGCCCGACGTAACGGAGGGAAAACCGGCCGCTATCGGAACGCGCCTGAGCGGCGATTACCTCCTCACAAGTGCTTTGGTAGGGAAATGGATCTGCCTTTTCCTCCTCGTCGCATCCGGCAGCGCTTTTGCGGAAGTGAAATCCCCTGTCGTCGAGGGACTGCCGAGCGGGAAATTTGGATTCTATCTCGACGGGATCGAGGTTCCCGTGATCGCCTACAAGGACATTCACTACGCCCGTTTTCCTCTAGTCAACGCGGCGCAGGTGAAAGTGGTGACAAAGGACGGCCCGGTCACGACCGCACGCATCCAGCCGACGGCCTATGGAATCAGTCACCTGATCGAAGGCAACGCAGTCAACTTCACGATCGCCCGGCCGATGGCCCTCGTCGTGCAACTCGACTTTCGGGAGAAACTTTTTCTCTTCGCCGATCCACCGGTCGAGCCCGTGCCGGAAGACGCGGTCGATGCCACTGCCCTCGGGGCCATCGGCGATGGAAAAACCGACAACACAGCGATCCTCCAGGCCGCAATCGACACGCTGCCGATGGGAGGAACGCTGGTTCTGCCGGCAGGTCATTTTCGCAGTGGAAGCCTGCGGCTGCGCTCGGCAATGCGGCTCCATCTCTCTTCCGGAGCGCTCCTCCACGCTCTCGATGATCACACCCGCATCACCCCTATCCCGGGCTCGACCGCCTATATCGGATTCCTGAGCGGTTCGGATCTCGACGATGTCGCGATCACGGGGGCGGGCACGATTGACGCGAACGGTTATGTCGTGCGCAAGGCCTACGAAGCTGCTTTGGGGATCAAAAAGCAGGCGGGACGGCTCCTTTATCTCAGGGACTCAAAAAACATCTCAATCCGGGGAGTCACCTTGCGCGATTCCTATTCGTGGAACGTGCAATTTCTCCGCTGCAATGAGATCTCAGTCTCCTGGATCAAGATCCTCAGTGACGTGCGGCTTTCCAACCATGACGGGATCGACGTCGTGGGTTGCTCGAATGTCGAAGTGGCGGACTCGTTCTTGTTTTGTGAGGATGACGGCATCACCCCGAAAGCCGCCGAGGACCGCGAGGTCGCTGAAAATCAGGTCTATCGCAATCTCGTGATCTGGGCGCACAAGGCGAACGGGATTCGCATCGGGAGCGAATCCGCCTGCCGGGTGATGCGCCATTTCCGCTTCGAGGACATCCATATTCTCAACGGGTCAAACGGGATCCGGCTCGATACCACCGAGGGGGCGATCTACGAGGATTTCACCTTCCGCAATGTCCGGATTGAGGATCTCCTGCAGCACTACGATGAACGCTACGAACGGAATCGCGAGCGCCGCATGATTGAGGAAAACTCCCATGCCCTTGTCCTCTTCGTGACCCGCGAGTCAACCAAGGCGCCGCTGGGTGCGATCCGGCGCATCACCTTTGACGGGCTCCATTGGAACGATGCCCGCTACCGCGCCCGAATCGACATGCCCGACGCTATCATCCGCGCTCTGAGCGAGGAAAAGATCGCTCCGCCTGTCACCGACATCCTTTTCCGCGGCTGCACCGTCGCCGGAAAGCCGGTGCGGACCGCGGCGGATTTCGGAATGAAGGCGAATGACGGGATTCTGAGTGAGAGGGTCAGGTTCGAGCCTTGAGAGGGTCCAGGATCGGGCAGGCAGGGGGATGAAACGTGGCGTCCGTCCAGAGCTCCTAGCGTCCTACTCCACCCTGACTGACGCACAGACCATTTCCAGAACCCGGTTCAACGAGGCCGCTCCCGCTCCCTCCTGAAACGCGCTGCCGGGGAACGGCTCCCATCCATCGCGCGAGGTGTCCGCCTCCGGTTGAGGGATGCGTGTCAGGGTGGGATCATACTGGCCGGTCTTGCCTCCGAGCTTGTAGATGACAAGGTCGAGCGAAGGCACGACGTAGAGACAGAAACCTCCGGCACCACTCTTCCAGAACGCATCCCGCGGTGCGCCGGCGACATGTCCATCGGCGTTGTGTTCCCACTGGAGGCTGAAGGGAGTGTGCGCATTGTCAGGGCTCCAGGTCTGACACTTTCGAATGTAGTCGAGCGGGACAAGTTGTTGATCACGCCATTTCCCGTCACGGGCAAGACAGTAGCCGAAACGCATCACGTCGGTGGCATGGAGGGCAGTGCTTCCTGCCCCGTTGGCGTGGGGCATGACGAAGTCACCGCGGTGGAGGCAATAATCCCACTCACCCCAGCCCTGGGGTTTGGCGAGTCGTTCATGTATATAGTCTTTCAGTTCCATCCCGGTAACGTTGCGGAGGACAATGCTGGCAATGTGCGGCGAGGGGGAGGAGTAGGAGTACCCGGAACCGGGAGCGCACCAGAGCGGCCCGCGCAGAGAGGATTCGTCGAGATTGCGGATGTCCTGCCCTTTCACGGGATTGAGTGGTTGAGGCAGAGGATTTCCTTTCACATACCCGGTCGGGGTCTGGCCTTCACCCCAATAGCCGGCGGTCATGCAAAGGAGCTGTCCAAGGGTGATCTCGGACTTGCGGGGATCGTCGAGCGGGAAGGCCTGGGGCAAATAGGCCTCGGTGAAGACTTTGGTCTTGAGACCATCCGGAATCTTCTCTTTGAACTCCTCCAGCATGATGCCGCAGGCGATGCTGCAAAATGCCTTTCCGGTGGAGGCCATGTCGGGATTGACCATGCGACCGGCCCGGCCGAAGTAACGCTCGAAACAAAGGTAACCCCGGCGAACGACCACCAGTCCGCCGTGGGCGGTGGAGCGTTCGGTCAGGGTATAGGCGGGTTCGAGCTGGGAAAGGTCGATGCCGGCGAGATCACGGCAGGCCTCCGGTGTTTTTGCCTCACGCCACCCGCCCCCGGCATCGGAGGGAGGGAAGTAGGTATCCGCAGAGTGGACGGAAATGGCGGCCAGGGAGATGAAGAGAATGAAGGCGAAACGCATGGAGCCACGATGGAGCAATCCGCCGGCCCGGGCAAGATCATGAATGCGGTGGTTTCAGTCAGGAGATCTAAGTATAAATTCGGACTCAGCAGGATCCGTGAGGGGCGACACGATTCCATTCCCATGCTTTCGCTTTTTCACTATCGCTGAACCCGGCCGGCAGGGTTTAATTTTTGAGCGGCGACGGATCAGTTCCCATTTTTTTAGAGACGAGATCACCCCGCAACCGGTAATGTCGCGCCTACAGACCCCATGCACTTTCCATCCCTGCGACGCCTTTTTGCTCTCGTCTTACTGACTACGCCGAACGCATTCTCCGGCGAAGGTATCCCCCAGTCCGTCGCTGAGCTATGGGCGGATTTCGATCCGCGCAAGGAACCGCTCAAGGTGGAAGTCATTCGTGAGTGGAAGGAGGATGGCGGGGTCTTTCGTCAGGTGCGGTATCTCATCGGCACCTTCAAGGGGCAGCCGGCTCATATGGCGGCGATCTATGGCTTCCCGGAAGGAAGCGGAGAAAAGCTGCCGGCGGTGATGCACATCCACGGGGGCGGGCAGCGAGCCTCTCTACATGAGGTGAAATTTCTGGTGGGCCGGGGGTACGCGGCGTTGTCGGTGAATTGGGGTGGAAGCGGCACAGGCAAAGCTCCGTTCAATACTCCCGATGGGGCACTCGAAGGCGAACCCAATACCGATTGGGGCGCGGTCGATCCCACCCAGCTCAACGTGCCCGGCTATGATTCAATGCTGCCGGGGCCGAAGCAGTTTTTCGAGGACCGGGAACATCCGAAGAACAACAACTGGTATCTCCTCACACTCGGTTGCCGTCGTGGCCTGACCTTTCTCGAAGAGCAGCCCGAGGTCGACGCCGGTCGGCTCGGCGTCCACGGCTATTCGATGGGTGGCAATCTCACGATGTATGTCGCCGGCACTGACGATCGTGTCAAAGCCGCGGTACCCGGAGTGGGCGGCCAGGGATGGCGCTGGGAGGCACATGATTTCAAGGGCATCGTGGCAAGGCCGCAGGACAAGGTCAAAGGCAACGTCGACGTGTTTCGCCGAACCCTCAGCTTCGAGAGCTACTCGCCGGACATCCGGTGTCCCGTGCTCCATCGCAGTGCCACGAACGATTTCCATGGCTGGATGGATGATGTCTATCGCACGAATGCGCTTATTAAGAACCAGCCCACCCGCTACAGCTGGGTTCCGCACATGAACCACCAGCTCAGGCCCGAGGTGGCCGTGACGATGCCGCTCTGGTTCGATCATTTTCTAAAAAACGGCCCCGCCCTTCCGGAGACACCGGAGAGCATTCTCACCCTCTCACCTGAGCCTCAACTTCGGGTCACCCCGGATACAAAAACGCTGCCCGTTGCCCGCTGTGAGATCTTTTACAGCATTGATCCCGATCCCCGGGCCCGCTTCTGGCGCAGTGCCACGGTCGTGCGCGAAGGCGACAGCTTCGTTGGCATGCTCCCCTTGCACACCACTGACCTGCCGCTCCATGCCTTCGCCAACGTTTATCACACCCTGCCAAAACCGGAGTCTCTCGCAGCCCTCCCCGGCAACGCCAAGCCCGTGACTGAAGTCTGCCTGAGCAGCCTCCTGCAAACCCGGAGTGCGGCGGCGGTGAAGGAAGCAACTCCCGCCCTGACCGCGACATCAAGCACGCTCATTGATGACTTCACTGATGGGCTGCGTGACTGGTATGTGCTGAACGCGGGCAATCCCACCCATCAGCAGCTCTGGACGCGCAAAGTCACCGATCCCCTCTGGCGCGGTCCGGCCAACGCAAAACTCACGATCACCCTCAGGATGCCGCAGACGAACCGGATGAGTTTTGTGCTCCAGGAAAACGAATGGCGCGACTATCGCGGCCCCCGGCGGACCTTTGTCTTCACCCGTGAGATCCCGGGAGCGGAAACTCCGCAAACGCTTTCCCTCGAATTGAAAGACTTCACCTCGACTGACGGTTCCGACGAGTCGCCGACAAGCTGGTCTGAAATCGATCAACTCGGACTCTGCGCCAACTTCGGCGGCACGGCGAGTGAAGCCCGGCGCTGGGATGGGCCGGCACCTGAGTTTCTGCGGGTCGAGTGGAAGTAGACTTTTACCCGGCGGATCGGAGAGCAGCGGGGATCGAGGCTGATCCACCGCAACAGAACTGCCACAAGAGCGCATTGGGAAATATCCTTAAGCTATCTTAAGGATCGGAATGCCACTGGAACTGGGAGTTCTCAATCGCCGCCGTTTTCTCGCTGAAATCGCCGGGGCAGGTGCCGCGTGGATGAGCCAGGAGGCAGCCATGGCAACCGGGGGGACAATGGCTCCGGAGGGCACGTGGGCCCTGATCTCGGACACTCACATTTCCGCGAATCCCGGAGAGCACCACCGTGGTGCCTGGATGGCGGGAAATGCCGGCCGTGCCATCACGGAGATTCTTTCCCGCGACGCCGGCACTGCCGGAGTGATCGTCAACGGGGACTGTGCCCGCCTTCACGGTCACGCCGATGACTACCACCACTTCGCCGGGTTAATCGAGCCGCTCATCCACGGTCGTCGTGAGCTTCACCTGCTGATGGGCAATCACGACAATCGCGAGGTCTTCGCTCACACCTGCGCCAGGGCCTTTCCCGACCGGGGAGGTCCGACCGGACGCCGCACTGCTTTCCTGCCGTCGGAGCACGTTAACTGGTTTCTCCTCGATTCCCTCGAAGACGGCAGCCCGATCGCGGGCCGACTGGGACGGGAACAGCTCGACTGGCTCGCCTCCGCGCTCGACCGTCATCCTGACAAACCCGCCGTGGTGATGGCCCATCATCACCTGAAGATCCGTCCCGAAAATGGCAGGGTTTTCAAGCCGATGAGTGCACTCCGCGATTCCTTCGAGCTCTACGAAGTAATGAAGTCGCGCCCTCAGGTGAAGGCCTATTTTTATGGTCATACCCACCGGTGGGAGATCGCCCGCACCCGTGAGGGAATCCATCTCGTGAATCTACCCTCCTCGGCTTACGTCTTCGATGCCTCCCAACCGGCCGGATGGGTCGAGGCCACCCCTCGCGAGGACGGAATCGATCTTGAGTTGCGCTGCCTTACTCCGCTCCATTGTGCCCATGGAGAGCGCCATCGTTTGCAATGGCGGTGAGGGAGATACTCTGACGAACTAATCCGGCGTTCTTGAGTAGATATACACCGGGCCTTTACCTGTCCCGGTTTTACACTCCCCGTCCCCCGACCAATCTCTCCCGATGTGGCTCACAAAACACTTTCCACCTAAATAATTTTCCCTACACTGATATCACCCGGACTCACCCCGTCGTTTCAACCTACCCGGAGAGTTTCAATACACGAATTCGAATCCTTTGACCCTACTTATCGCGAATGAAATCCTGGATCTATTCAATGCTGGCGGCATCCATGTTGTTTGCAACCCACGAGCTCTCTGCCGCGACCGCAGAGGAGGCGCAAAAGGACATCGCAAAACTCGAGGAATTCTGGAACAGCACCAAACAAGGCATGTTTCAGAAATTCAGCACCAACGTTTCCTTCGGCGGGGAGATCGATGAGATTGCCCCGCGCTATCGTCAGAACCTTGAGGACTTCCGCGCTCTGCAAAAAGGTGAGCTCGGGGAGCTCAATAAGTTCATGGCCGGGTTCGAAGCTAAATACGGATCCACGGAGGCGGCAATTGATCAGGCGGTCAATACCGCTCTGGGCGCGGCCCCTCCCCGGCGCACCTCGTTTGTATGGAATGAACTCAAGACAGGTCTTGAGGCAGTCAATCAATACGACGTGCTTCTCGCCCGGAAGATTCTCGACGAAATCAATCGTGACATGCAGCACATCGACTCGCTCTCCGACCGGATTGTGGATAAGAAATACCAGCAGTTTAAGGACATGCTGGCGGTCGCCGTCGA
Organism: Akkermansiaceae bacterium UBA2381; assembly: GCA_002344215.1. GTDB lineage: Bacteria > Verrucomicrobiota > Verrucomicrobiia > Verrucomicrobiales > DEV007 > Arctic95D-9. The sequence continues at coordinate 143,566 of DDSV01000051.1, read as the reverse complement.
ACTGGACTCGAAGAACGAAGGGGTGAAGTCCCTCCTGAAGTCCATCGACGGGCAGCGCAAAGAAGCCAACACGGAAATCGAGGCGAAGATCGACGCCACGACCTGGGATCCCCACTCCGCCTATTTTAATGGCCCCGGAGATCCGGATAGGCTGGCGGCCGAAGTCGAGAGATTTCTTGAGATCAACGATAAGGGACAACGCGAGGACAATGTCATCGCCGTTCGCATCGCGGGGGATTGGCAGGTCGCCGACAAAACCCTGCTCGGTGAGACGCTCACCTATGGATTGCCGGTGGAGGTGGCCTGGCGCCTCAAGAGCGATGATGAGAACGCCTCGGTGCAGTCGCTCACCATCGTGACCCGCGATTTGGCCAAAGCGCCCCCTTTCAAAAACTCATGGGTCGGTGACAGCTGGCGCATCCGCACCTCGGTAATCAAGGTAAGTAACGGCGGGGCGAGCGGCGGGCCAAACAGCCTTTTCAAATTCATCCTCTCGGCGACGCTCTTCCTTTCGGGATTGATTGCGATCATGCCCTGGCTCGAAGCCAAATCGCCGAAGGCGGCACAGATGTTCGGACCGCTGAAATCGGTACGCGGCATCGTCGGGGTGGCAACGCTCATCGTCGGACTACTCTTTCTTGTCTTCAGTCTGGCGAGCCCCTTTTCCAATATTCTCCCGCAGGCGGCAGCAATCGTAACCGGACTGTTTCTCGGGCTGGAACTCATTGTCAGTACCAGCGCCAAAAACGCGAAGGCGGAGGAACTCGTCAAAAAGAGCGAGGGATCGATCCGCAAACTGGCCAAGGTGCAGATTCCGCTCGGCTGGGCCTGCCTCGGCCTGGGGGCCATCCATCTGCTCCTCGGCGGACTGCCGCTCTTTTAGTTGACGCGTCAAAACCCGTGCTGATTCCGGACCGGGGATACCGCATCGAACGATACGGCGAGGAGGTCACTCTCCTCTACCGGGGCGATTGTGAATCGCTTGACAGTAAAATCCGGAATCAGTAACACTGCTCCGATGCAATCAGAAACAGGTATCTTCATCAGGAGCATCATCGCGGCGATACTCGCCTGCATCCTTTGGGAAACCCAGGTTTTCAGCGAGGAACAATCAAATCCCGGTGCGCCCCTGCCTGAAAATCTGGGAGCTCGAAAGAGGCTTTACGAGGAGCAGATTGAGAAAGCGGTGAAGCCGGTGAAAGAGCGCTATCGCCGTGATCTTGAGTTGATGATTGACGGATATGCCCGGCCAGGGACCTCGACTCATCCCTGGCGGTAAGCAATGAACTTAAGATTCTGGATGGGGTCGAGGGAGTGACGGAAGAAGTAAAAACTGAAAGCCCGAAGCTGGTTGACCTGAAACAGGACTACTCTGAGGAATTGCAACGGGTTCAGGCTCCGGTCAACGAACAGTATTTGCGGGACTTGAAAGTAATGATTGAGGATTACACCCGTTCTCGTGAACTGGAAGCTGCTGTCGCGGTTCGTTCAGAGCTGCAGCGGCTTGAACGCCTTCAACAGAGTTCGGACCCTGACGGTCTGGCCGGGTGGCTTCTGAGCCACATTTTGACCTGGAAGGGACAGAACGGCTTTGTGGAAATTTCCTTCGATCAAAGAAAAGCCACGGTATCCTCCGATGGCAGGGAGATAATGGAGCGCTCGTACACGATTAAGGGCGAAGATACGGTCGGGTTTGAATGGAGCGCGAACGATACCAACTCGTTTACCCTCTCGAAGGACCGGCGTTCCTTTGTTCGGAGTTCATCTTCCGGCAGCGCAAACCACGAAGGTGAAGTCAAACGCCGTTGAACGGAAGAGGGCTGATCGTTTCCTTGATTGGCTGTCCCGATGGATGAGATCAATATTTTTGCGAGGATTACACCCTCCGCTGAAAGAGGAGAGTTCCCGCCGGCGGCGGTCAGCACCGGGCCGAAATCGCGGTATGAATTCTGACAATTTCAACTTGCCTATGAGGGAATCGGTGGCAACTAACGGGTGACTGTCCTATGCGTGGTGATTATACTGGCCTCAGTTGGCATCCTTCCTGTTAGACAAGTCGAGGGTTCTATAGAATGCCTATTATTTGACTACTTTTTAAATCATTGATTTCCAAACCGTTATGACGAAAGCACTCCTGATCACTCTCCTCTCCACCCTGACGTTGGGCGCAATCGCCGGAGACTGGGGAAAAGCCCCCGTGGGAAAAGCCCCGATCGAAGAGTGCATCGACCTCGGCGGAGAAATCACCGTCGGTTACATGTCCGACTACTACTACCGCGGATTCCACGTGGCCGACAGCAGCCTTTATGCGGACGTCAATTACACCTTCGACAAGCTTGCCGTGCCGGTGACCATCGGAGCGCTCTACATCAACAGCTTTGATTCGAGCTTCTTTGGTTTGGGCTTTGATACCCTTAGACTTTACGCCGACGCCGATCTGGGAACTTTTGCCGGATTTGATTTTAATCTGAAGTACACCTATCACAGTTTCCCTGAAGGATTCAACCCGCTCCCGGTTGGCGGATTTCCCGTCGGGGACGGAGTCGGCGAAGTCAGCCTCGGCTTCAGCCGTGATCTGGGTTTTGCCACGCTCGTGGGTTCCGCAAACTACTACCTCGAAGAAGGCTCCCCGCTTATCGGCTCTCCGGACCTCGGATTCTACGGAAACGTAGGATTGGAGAAGTCGATCGGTTTGACGGATAACATTTCCCTCGTCCTTGCCGGCGGGGTCGGTTATGTGGACATGTTCGGTGGCAGCGTTACCGCGATCCGCGGCTGGAATCACTATTACCTGACCGCCTCTCTTCCGATCCAACTGAACTGCCGGACCACCCTTACGCCATACATCGGCTTCAACAATCAAAGCAGCTTCACCAGCATCTTCAATCCGGTCAACCTCGCCCCCAGCATTCCCGACGGTGACGATCTTCACGGAGGTGTTTCCATCAGCGTGACCTTCTAGTTTCGCTTCTCCGCCAAACTGACGAAGCTCCCGGGCTCGTCTGACATATCGCCTTCCGTCTTCCCGGAAGGCGATTTTTTTTGCAGCGATGGACACGGATTCCATCAGGAATCTCCCTCTTTTGCAGCTGATCGCGAATTCGGATTCTCCACAGTAAAGTCGTATTTGACCGGTTGTCGCCGCCACGGCATTTCGCCATCTACCATGCCAATTGCACTGGAGGCACCGGGGTAGTATCCTGAAAGATCCGACAGTTCAGTGACCTCGACACCTATCTCCGCTTCCGCCTCGCGATCACCTTCGCCAACTATGTAAAACGGCGGACCTTCTCACTGGGCCTGCTTAGTGAGGAAGCGCCGTCCGTCCCGTTGAGGTAGCAAAATCGACGTCGAAGAACCCGATCGCTGGAGATGGATCTCAACACGGGTTTCGAGACATTTAATCTTGCTGACCAGTGTTGATCCCGGGATCATCACGATTAAGGATTTTCTAAAAACAAACTGGCCGAACATCCCGAATCATACCAGCGAAACGAGTCCCCCTTCAGCACCGAAAAGGCCCTCGCAATCCTTGGTTACGACCCGAAACCAAACGGCACCTATTTCTCCTTTGATGTGATGTGATGTGGTAGGAAACTGAATGCCTCCGATCTTTCCCATCCGATCGCATGAAGCTTTAAATGAAGATCGGCAATCGCTTGATGGAGGGGGGATGAGACAACGGATTACTTTGCCTTTCGAACCCCTGATCCAAGGGTGTCAGCGACCCAAAAAAAACGGGTCACAACCCTGAGGCGGCAACCCGTTCCCTGAAGGAATCTAAACGGTGGATTAATCCTCAAGTGGTCCGCCGGTCTGAGCGGACCAACGGAGTATTTGGGGTGTGTCCAGACTTGTGCTCTTACGACTGCGGGCCTGGAGTGTGTCCTGATCGAAAAGAACCGTGAAGGAAAGGTAAGCAACGTGCTCGTTGAGCCGGTCATTCTCCTCATCCTGAAAGTATTCCGCTCCCTGATATCCGATCGCCCCGGACAAATAGTTGGTGAGGCGCTTTTCAGCCTTTACCCCCCAGGCAATCACTTCCGCATCCTCAAGCGGAGGAGCGTCATCATCCATCTTTCCGAAGGCGCCCGAAACTTCGGCCTCAATCATCAGGTCCTCGTTCAGGAAATATTGGACACCACCCCGGGCAAACACCGCCTCACGGATGGAATCTTCACCGTCATCGTCACTGCCGCCCGTACCGTCGAGGTAGCCGACCTGACCGAAGAAAGTCGCATTCTGGCGATAGACCTGACCCTCAAGGCCGAAGAAATAACGATTCGAAGTATCGGTCGTTCCATTGTCCTGATCAGTCGTCAGCGTTCCCCCGAAAACGCCCAAGCCTCCGGCGTCTGAGTTGCGGCGCATCAGGTGCCCCGCGAAGGCATAACCGTGTTGATAGCCGTCCCTCGCATCCGTTTTTTCACCAAGGAGGTCAAATTGGGCGAAATAATGATCTCCAATATCCATTCCCAACTGCAATTCGCCGGAATAAGTATCCAGCTCGTCGGGTGTTCCACCCAGTTCCCCGTCCAGCCAGGTCTTGCCCAGCGTGACCTCGAAATCACCCTTTAGGAGGGAGGTTTCCTCGTAGGTTACGGCCTTGGGGTTTTTGCCCCAATCCCCTGCTTCTGCAAGGTCTGCAAGGCTGAGAAGGAACCCTGAGATGACAACTGCTGATATGGTGATGCCCTTCATAGGAAAATAATTTATAAAATACCACCTGATTCGAACGCCCTTGAAAAGTCAAGCGAAAAATAGAATCCCGGCAGATAAAGACAATATATGCACGGCTCGCGCAGGTAGCCCCAGGTTAGACCTTTTGAGCCCGGGTGATGGGCCGGTCGCTAGCTTTTCCTTCACTCCCCGGCAATCAGCACCCGCGAATCCGTGACTCGATCCATCCGGAATGAGGAGGCAGAATGGATCCAACGTGATCACGACCCCTCACCGCCTGATTCCGCTCTGTGCCGTGGCCGCCGGCTTTCTCCTCGGGCCGGTTGCGATGAAGGCGCAGAGTCCCGGATCCGGCACCGCCAGGGAATCGGAAACGGCGTCTTACCTCCCGGATCAGGTGAATCCCAACCACTTTGCGCCCCTCAGGCAGCACTCGCCCTTCCTCCGGACCCTCGACCTTTCCCAATCCCTCATTATCACGGGGGTTGCCCGGATCGATAACGAGCCCGTCGCCACCCTCCTCGACCGGGAGACCAACAGGACCTCCGTGGTCTCCCGGAATGGAGTAAGCCCCGAGGGCTGGCAACTGGTGGAGGTAAAGGGCAATCTGTCCGATATCGAGACTCTCACGGCGAGGATCAAGCTGGCGGGAGGAAGCGAGATCTTCACGGTCCGCTATGAAAAAGCTCCTCCGCCCCCGAAAGGGAGCGCCGGCACGACGGGATCCGGCCGGATCGGCAATGGATCACCGGGAGGCGGAACCGGTCCCCATGGAGGTCCGGACCCGCGGGTGCTCACGCCGGATCAGCTGACTGACGCCCGCAACGCGGCCCGCAACATCCGGGAGGGCTTCAAGGCGGACGGCTATGGCGACAATCAGATCATCCCGCCCGAAGTCGTCTCAAAGATCTCACGTTTGTCTGTCGAGCAAAGGGAGGGGATCAACGTAAAAATGTACGAGTATCGCAATCGAGGGCTGGGGATGCAGGAGCGACAGCAGATCTACAACCGCATGCTGGATCAGACCTTGGAACGGCGGTAGGAAAGCCGGATAGCGGAGACCCGGGAAAAACAGGAGGTCGGCAGGCATTCTCTTTCTTGGCCTTTGCGACGGGTTGGGTTATCTCCTCACTGGTATGACCGGAGCCGCTGCCATGATGCTGGCATTGGTCATGGTAGGGAAACGACGAGTCGGAATGTTTTTCCTGGCACTGGGTTGTCTCGGCACATCCAATTTCTCCGGATTCGGGATGCGATATCAGGTGGCGGCGGCGAAAGGATACTAAAGCGCAATAACGAAGCCAGGGTATCGCACGGTTTCGCGAAGGTTCGACAACTGCCTGAGTGCGGGTGTAACGGACTATAGATCTTTGTTTTATCATTCCTCTTCGGAATGAATATGCAATCAACTCACTCGGCGAACGGAGTGCAGAAACTCGGGACGCCGAAAAAGTGCTGGATTGGGAACCTGATTCCGTGCTAGAACATCCAAGGAAGTCATGAAGTCTTATTCTGATCAATCTATTGACGTCCGGTATCGCTTCACCCTCAGTGCGGTGACCGCCCTCTCCCTAATGGTCGGGATGATCTACCTCGGTGGATGTAATCCGCCCGCTCTGCAATCGGACCTGAAGCCTGACGGAAAAGAAATCTCGCTTCCGGAGGAATCGATAGGTGCGGGAACGGTCAGTGATATAGATTCCCGAAACGCCGCTTCCCCAGCCTCATCGGACTCCGACATTGAGAGCGTCAAGAAGAGCCAATTTCCGCTATCACGGGTAATTACCAACTCGACCGGACGTTCTATCAGCGGCACCATCATTGGCAAAGAAGGCGAATTGATTGCCTTCAAGCGAGATGCTGATGGGAAGGCTTTTCTGATCTCAATCGCTCAGCTAAGCACGAAGGATCAACTGGATCTCATCGAACTGCCCGACGAATCGGTCGAGACAGTGGTTGCCCTTCAGTCACAGCATAATACCGCAGGTACAAAAGAACCGGAATCCGCCCCGCAGCAGCAGAAGATTCGACGGGCCGAATGGCACGAAGACCCTGATGCGGCATTTGCCGAATCAAAAGCGCTGGGATTGCCGGTATACGTACTTTTCACCGGCTCGGACTGGTGCCCTCCCTGCAAGATGCTGGAAAAGACCATCCACAAGACCTCTGAGTTCAGCGATTTTGCGGATAAGAATCTCGTTCTGCTGATGGTCGACTTCCCTGAACGCAAAAGTCAGAACGCTAAAGTGAAGGAACGAAACCAGGAACTGGCAACCGAGTTTGGAGTCAGCGGGTATCCAACCATCTTCCTGACGAATGGCGCCAAGGGAACGCGGGAAACCATTCAGCGAACCGAGAGTGTGGAAAGTTTCCTGAGTGGTATCGAGGAGGCCATTTCGAAATTACCCAAGAGTGTCTAGACGGAGGAGAACACCTCCTCCACGACGCAGAAGCAGAAGCCGCCCTCCGAAAAAGGCTGCACGGACGGCATTGCAAGTCCATCCGCCCATGGTGCATCGCGGAACCGCTGCAGTCTTAAACGCTGCAGTCTTAAATCATCGCAAGGGGGTCAGCTCCGGGAATCTACATCCGGGAGCCGACCCGAGAACCTGGTCACCTCAGTCACTCAATAAGCGATCCGGATGGGAGTACCCGGGTCCACCCAGTTGAAAAAGCGCTTGGCGGGATTGCTCCCGGTAATGGGAACGCGAATGCAACCGTGGGAAGCGGGGTAATCGGGAACCGAAGTGAACCCGTGGACAAAGATATTGCCGCTAACCTGAACGCTCCAGGGCATCGGGGCGTTATGGTAGAGGCTGGAGTAGTGATCGGCGTTCTTCCATCCTGCTCTAAAGTTGCCCGTCGGGGTGGCATTGTTCCGTCCGGAACTGATGCGGGTTTTCATGACAAGGCGATTGCCTTCGTAAGCGCGGAGCGTTTGGGAGGTCAGGTTGATTTCAACCCGTTTCGCTCCACCGAAGACCGAGCGACTGCGCTCCCGGGTTTCACTGCCGGACTTTGCCTGGTTCGATGACTTCTCTCCCGAGAAAAAGCGGGACAAGGGACCATCCTGACCTTCAACGGGAGAAGAACTCAGGAAAATGGCGGCCGTGATAACTAGCGGGATAAATCCAAAAAATCTCATGGAGGGAACCTATGTGCAAAACCACCCTCGAAGGCAAGTGTTTCTTTTTAGGCTCCCTTCCGTTTCTGATATTTCTTGCGGGACAAACCTATTCCGCCAAAAGCCCGCCAGCACCTGCCTGCCCGTTCACTTTTCGGGTGATTGCCGCACCTTCAGTTCTCCACTTTGACCAGAGCAACGCGGCGATTTTTGGCGCGACCTTCTTCGCTACTATTGCTCGCAATGGGACACTGGTAACCGACTCCGCAGGGAGTTAGCCGTGACGCGGCATCCGGAAGACGCTTAACCAGAGCCGACACCACGGAAGCGGCGCGATCACTCGATAGTTCGATGTTGTCAGAGAACTGTCCCACGCTATCCGTATGGCCGACTACCAGCAGGCGAAGCGCGGGATCGGATTGCAGGAGCTTTACGACCTCTCCGAGGGTGGGATCTGACTCTGGCTTTAGAGAAGCTGATCCGGTATCAAAAAGGAAACCGTAGAGATTTACGCTGCCCTGCCCGCTGATGCCTGACGCCATCTCCTCGGCTTTGACCAGAACCATGTTTTCTTCCATGGGCTTCGATTCAATCAAATCGAGAGCGATGACCGGCACTCCCGCCTCGGGTTGAAGGCTCTTCGGACTTACCGTGCCGGCCTTGTAGTTGGCGACGAAGAGGGTCAGGTGAGCCGAGCCTTTCCGCGCCGCGAGGTATCGGGCTCCCGGGTGACTGATGGCGAAAGTTCCACCCGGCCGGTTGGCATAGAGCGAATGAAACAGAATTCCTTTCCCGGGGCTTAACTCATCGCCCGTTCCTTCCCACAGGATCTCCCAGCCGCCCGCCGCCAGTTCGCTCTGGTAATTCCTGAAGACTTCAAGCGCCGTGCGATCGGGATTGTCTCCAACGTAAGTGACTTTGGTGATTTTGCCTTCAACCGGCAGAGTCTTCTCAAAGGTCACTCCGGCAGAACTTCGTTGCGTGAGTTTACCGAGGGGAAGGTCGTAGGTATCAAAGGCATTCTCTTCGTAGAAGGTAGTCCGCGTTCCTTCATATCGCTTTAGACCGGCAGGATCTTTGGAACCGGGGAGGTCGGCCGCTGCCCCCGGGTGAATGAAGGAGAACAGAAAAGCGATGAGCACAGCCGGAGTAAAAAGAATCGGTTTCAAAGTGTGTATAAAAAGGTTGAAGACGAATTTTGCGTAAGCCGCCCCGACCAGATAGGTTGAGTTTTAACGGAAGATGTTAGAAGGAGACTTCCTTGGGGCGCTTACGTCAAGAGAAGGAAGCAATCTCCCTCAACTGACTGCCAAAAAGGTTGACCGGAAGTGCAGTTCCGATCACGGTTCCCCGGGGCGAATCGTTTCGTGACCACTCCCCGCCGAATTGCCCAATCTAAAACTGATTAACCATGAACTCACGACACCTGCTTTCAATCATCCTGCTTATCATCACCCTGATCTCACCCGTCACCTCGCTCCGGGCCCAGGAAGGCGACCAGTATGCCTCCTTCTGGAAATGCAGCGACGGCAACACCTATGGACTCATCGCCAGTGGGAACAGACGCGAACTCTACCTCCCTACCGGAGTTTCACCTTGCTTCTTCTCCGGCGTGAAAAATGGCCAAAACTATTCCGGAACCATCTATGTGGATGGAGAGCAAATTCCGGTGAGCGGTCCCGTCTCCAGAAATGACACCCGGGTTACCCTCACCGCCCGCGATGGCCGGACCTGGGTGCTGAACTTTTCGCACAAGTGATCACCCGGCCGAACAACGAGAAGACGGCCGAACGTTCCTCTTCGTCACCCTCGTCCGGTGTTCACGGGGCCCGTATCCCGATGAACGACAGCGTTCGGCAGGTTTCTCATGAGGTCGATTCCCCTCCACCTCTGACAGGTCCATGAATCCAAGACCGGAGGCTTATCAAATGAGATTAAACGAAAGAGCTGTGACGCTAAGCCAAACCGCATTTCTGGGATTTCAGCCGGGAGACTTCGAGATCGGGGGGCGGGAACAGTTTGTCTACCTTATCAACTCAGGCCTCAACCCCGATTCAAAGGTGGTTGATCTGGGATGCGGGGTCCTCAGGGCAGGTTACTGGCTAATCCACTTCTTAAATCCGGATTGCTACTTCGGAATCGAACCTCATGCCGGCCGACTCAAAATGGGTACGGAAGCGATTCTTGAACCCGGACTGATCGAAACCAAAAATCCCCGCTTTGATACAAATCCGGATTTTGATACTTCGGTGTTTGGAGAGAAATTTGACTTCTTTCTTGCTTACTCCATCTGGACGCACGCCTGCAAAAGCCAGATTAAAGCCACCCTGGACTCGTATGTCAGGGATTCAAAGGAGGAGAGTGTCTTTCTCACGACCTATCTGCCTGCCGACGAGGAGAATCCCGATTACGAAGGCGGAATATGGTTTGGCACGAGCCACGAATCAGATACCCAGGGATGTATCTTCCACAGCCTGGACTGGATCAGTGGCGAATGTGATCGTCGGAATCTCAACGTAACGGAACTGGGAAAAGATAAAACCTACGGCCAGTCATGGCTAAAGATATCCCGGAGAATGCCCTAACACTTCCGCCGATTTAGGCCGCGATGTTTACCGGAGGTTCAGCCGGTAACACCACCCCGAATTGAATGCAGATGATCGCGCACCGCGGTCACGCGTCCGTTTTCGGAATCATTCCCCTTTCCGCAAGCCACTCCAGTGACTGCTTCTGCCAGGCATCCCACATCGGACCTTTGTAGCCATTAAGGCCGTGACCTCCGGAAGGCAGCTCAAGATATTTGGCGGGCACTTTCCGGGCCACGAGGGCTTCGTAAAAGTGGCGGCTGTTGTCCGGCACAACCACCTTGTCATCAAGTGCATGAGTGAGAAAAGCCGGTGGTGTCTGATCGGTCACTTGTTTCTCGTTGGAGTATAAGTCTACCAGTTCCGGCGTCGGATCCTTCCCCAGGAGATTGGTTCGTGACCCACCGTGAGTGGTGCTGTCCATCGTAACAACCGGATAAACGAGGATCATGAAATCCGGACGACAGCTCAGCTGCTCGACAGGATCGGTCGACTTCGCGTCGCCGGCATCGAAGTGGGTCCCTGCGGTGGAAGCGAGATGGCCTCCGGCAGAGAAACCAATGATGCCGATGCGGGCCGGATCGATGCCCCAGGCCTTCGCATTGGATCGTGCCGTGCGCAGGGCACGCTGCGCATCGAGCAGGGGCACCTGCGATCTTCCCTTTGGCAGCCGATATTCAAGGACGATTCCGGCGATGCCATGGAGGTTAAGCCAATCAGCGATCCCGTGCCCCTCCGCCCCGGTCACCAATCCGCCGTAACCTCCGCCGGGGCAGATGACCACAGCGGCCCCGTTGGGCTTGGCGGCGGGATGAACAGTGATGAAAGCATTGGCCTCGTCGAAACTTCCGTCACCCACGGGTGCTTTCCCCGGCCAAAGGGGAACCCGGTCCGGTTTTCCAGGGGAATCGGCGGAGATTCCAGACAGGGAAACAAGGGCGAGCGCGGAGCACAGTAGAGAGAGAGGGATGTTCATCAGCGGAATTCAATAGGAAGGATGAGAACGCATTTCATCGACCGGATCAATCACGAAGGGAGGCGGATGTGAGTCACCTGGGAGCCGTGGCCCCTCTGAATCCCCTGCCGCTGATTCCGCCGTGAGTGCGTGATGACGGCGAAGCTTCTTTCTCATTGCCACCCGCCGGGACTGCCCTCAGGATGTCCCCCATGAAACGAATCCCCCTCTATTTCGCCGCCCTCCTCTTCACTTCCCTTTCCGCTTCGGGACAGACGACGGCACCCGCCCCTGCCACACCGACGACTGCTCCGGCCGCCCCTGCCGTCGTCCTTCCTCCCCAGAAGGCCGATGTCCCCGCCGAAAAATTCGGGCCCGATGGCAAGGTGAACCCGGGCTTCCTCGCCGCCCACGACCGGTTCGTAAAGCAGGCGCAGGAAGGAAAGGCGCAGCTCGTTTTCCTTGGTGATTCCATCACGGCGGGATGGGGCAGTAACAAGCCGATCTGGGACAAAGCCTTCGGCGCCTACACTCCCGTCAACTTCGGAATTGGCGGTGACCGCACTCAGCATGTTCTCTGGCGCATCACCAACGGTGAGCTCGATGGCATCACGCCAAAGGCCGCGGTGCTGATGATAGGCACCAACAATGTTGGCAGCAACACGCCCGAAGAGATCGCCAAAGGAGTCACCGTGATTGTTGAAACGATCCGCGCCAAACAACCTCAGGCAAAGATTCTCCTGCTCGCCGTTTTCCCCCGCGGCGACAAACCCACCGGCAAACTCGGCGCCGCCAATGAGAAGCTCACTCAGGTCAATGCCATCATCGCGAAACTGGATGATGGTAAACACATCCACTTCCTCGATATCGGTTCCAAATTCCCGCTCGTCGACGGAGCCCTGACTCCCGAGGTCATGCCCGACTTCCTTCACCTCTCGCCGGCTGGTTACCAGATCTGGGCGGATGCGATCGGGCCGAAACTGGCCGAGTTGATGCAGTGACAAATTCGGACATCTCAACGAGGCTTTCCCGGCCCTTTCCTCTCGCGGGCGGCATTTGGCCTGCTTGAACGAATTCCGGGACTTTACGAAAAAGCCGCACTCTGGAAACTGAGCGCGGCTTTTGTCGTAAACAGAATGACTCAATTGAATCTGGCGCCGATAAACTCGACCAGTTTCTCGTCGCTCATTTTGTTCGACGTGCAGTCCGTGGTGACGGTGTTTTTGAATTGAGGCGTTTCGGCAAGATAGTGCGTGAACTGCTCCTGAATGGTGCCGGTGCCGGTGAGGTGGACCTCCTCCGCATTCACCATCAGTGCGCCGATTTCCTTGAAGTACTTCTGGATCAGGGTCTTCTCGAGATGGTTTGCGGCGTTCTCACTCGAGTTTCCGCCCGGTCCGGGATTGCTGACGTGCCCGAGGACGGTGAACTCCGTGGTGTCGGGGGTTTCATGACCGACGACGGTCGCGTGGTGGTTATCCATCCAAACACCGAACCGTTTTTTAATTTTTGCTGACATAGGACCGTCAATGACGTCCGCGTCATCGCAATAGCAACAAGTCATCGTCGCCGGCAGGGTAGGTCTTCACCCCAGTACCGGCGCTTCCGCCGGACGGAAGACGATGAGACCCATGTTGCTGCTCTTTTCCCGCAGGTATTGAGAAATACGGGTGTCGACGACGCAACACTTGCCCTTGCTGCGCGACGAGGTCGCGTGCATGAAGCGGCAGGTTGCTCCGTCCCGCAGAGCGAGACCGACGTGTGAGGTGTAGCCGCCCGAATCCTGGGTCGCGACCGCGAGGACATCACCATCCTGAAGTTTCGACTCGATCCCGGCCACCTTGGAGCGGGGGATGTAGGTCACCGGGAGAGCGGAGACCCGCGCCTCGACCTGGGCGATGCCGGGAATCAGGGAGGGATCGCTCTTGAGATAACGATACTGCTTCCAGGCGGCCTGCATCTCGCGAACGTTCCGGCGGACGGGAACCCCGCCGAGGGAACGGGTCACGTTTTGCCCGAGCCCGCGTCTCTCATTGTCGGCAAAGACTTCCTCGAGGTGATGCATCCGGCTGAGGTAGTTGCCGGTGCAGCGGCCTTCGCGGTATCTCTCCAGCTCAATGTAATGGAGCAGGGATTCGCGTGACCACAACGAGGGTGAATTTTTCACCATGCGGGAGAATGCGAGCGAGGTCTCGTAAAAGGTCCAGCAATCGAGCGTTTCAAAATTGACGGAGGGTGATTCGATCTTGTCGTCGATCTCGAGGGTGTAGTTTCCGTAGGGAGTCCCCGTGATCGCCTTGCCGACCGTGACGGTGCGCTGGGCCAGGGGCAGGGCCGCCCAATTCTTCTTTCCGGCCTCTTCACAGAGCCGGTGGAACTTTGCCTCCCCTTTGAAAACCACCGGCCACGGCAGGCGCGGCTTGCCGAGGGTCACTGACGAGGTCTCCGAGGGAATCGTTTTGCAACTCCCGAGGAACAACCCGGCGCTTGCTCCGCCAAGACCATTGAGGAACTGCCGGCGGGAAAAAGGAAGTGAGGAGGAATCGGAAAACATCAGGAAGCGGAATAGAGTAAATTGATAATCTACGCCCATTCCACTCCACCTTCAAGGAGATCGGGGCATTTGCGGGGCAGCCGCTCCCAGCCTGTCGCAATTGCGATTGACCCTCCCGACCGGAATGGTTTCATTCAATAATCTGCTTTTACCCGCTCCGAATCGCGGATTGCTGCTCCCGCTTCCCTCATGACTCGACTCATCACTCTCTTCACCGCCACCCTGCTGCACTCGTCCGTTTTTGCGGATCCTGTCACCAACTCCATCGGGATGAAATTGGTTCCGATTGCCCCCGGCCGGTTCTTGATGGGTCAGGATGGGCCGGCGGCGGACTATCACATGATAAAACATCCCGCAAAGTTCGATGATGCGGACTGGGATGAAAAACCCGCCCACGAGGTCATTCTCACCCGGGCCTTCCACCTCGGGGAACGGGAGGTAACCCTCGGGCAATACCGTCAGTTCAAACCCAAGCATCGCGGGAACAGGGAGGAGAATGAGGCGGCAACGGGCGTGAGCTGGGATGATGCGGTCGCCTTTTGTGAATGGCTCTCGGAGAAGGAAGGCAAAACCTATCGCCTCCCCACCGAGGCCGAATGGGAGTATGCCTGCCGGGCCGGTTCGACCACCCTGTTTCACACCGGCGATTCTCTCCCCGCAGGTCATCAGAAATGGTTTCGCGATGAAAATCGTCGCACCCTCTATTTCACTGACGGCACCCTGCCGATGGAGTACGAGCACTGTGAGGGCGTCCCGACGCTACAGACCGGCCGGACGCCCGCCAACGCCTGGGGTCTCTATGACATGCACGGCAATATCTCGGAATGGTGCGCCGACTGGTACGGGCCTTACGAAAAAGATCCGCAGACCGATCCACTCGGACGCGAAGACGGAGACTTCCGGGTTTTTCGCGGGGGGAGTCATTCGCATTTCACGCGTCTCCTTCGCTCGGCCAATCGCGGAGCGTGGATCCCGGAAGCAGTGAACGAAAGTATCGGCTTTCGTGTGGTGCTGGGGGAGTGGCCGGAGGGTTCCCGCCTACCGGTTCCAGCTCCGAACTTGCATGCCGAAAACGTTTCTCAAACCTCGATCACGATCGACAAGCGGGCGGAGGCTCCCTTTTTTGAAGGGCCGAAGATCTTTGTGAAGATTCCCGACGGTTCCGCCGGTCCGCTCTATTCCTGGCACAACCACAGTCCCGCGATCACCGAATGCCCGAACGGAGACCTCCTCGCGGTTTGGTTCTCCTGCGTCGACGAGGGAGGCAGCGAATTGAACAATCTCGCCAGTCGCCTGCGTCACGGAAGCGCCGGGTGGGAAACTGCCTCATCTTTCTGGGACGGGGCGGATGTGAACGATCACGCCCCGAAACTCTGGTGGGATGGCGAAAAAACGCTCTACCACTTTGCCCGCGGCCATACTGAGAACATCATGCGATCCTCGACCGACAACGGAGCGACCTGGTCAAAAGCGAAGACCATCTTTCCTCATGGCGAGTTCAGCAACGGTCTGCTCCACACCAGCGACGGGCATCTGCATTTCACCCATGACTCACGCACCGCCAGTCTCGTCAGCAGCGCCGATCGCGGTGTGACCTGGAGCGCCATTCTCATGCCGCAACGCGATCCTTCCGAACTCATCGCTCCCGGTGGCGTCGGCCACCGCCCCCCGGGGATTCACGCCCCCATCGTGCAACTCGCCGATGGCAGCCTCATGGCCATGAGCCGTCAGGATCCCCTTGAAGATCAGGCGCGTTTTCATGGCAGGACTCCTGTCAGCATCACCCTTGACCGGGGAAGGACCTGGGCGTTTTCCGAGTCGGAGTTTCCGGCCATCAGCAGCGCCCAGCGCGCCGCCATGGTGCGCCTGAGCGAGGGCGCCATCCTGCTCTGTTCCTTCACCGATCAGGGTCGGAATTGGCGGGATCGCAAGGGCCTCCGCTTCAAGTCGGCAAGCGGCAGCGAATTCACCGCTTACGGCCTTTTTGCCGCCCTCTCCTTCGACGAGGGCAAAACCTGGCCGGTGCGACGCCTCATCACGCCCGGAGGTGAGAAGCAGGAACTTCCCACGATCGATCGCGGCATCGCCACCTTCAGTGAAACGATGTCGGAACCCACCGGCTACCTCGCCCTCACCCAAACCCGGGATGACCGCATTCATCTGCTCAGCAGCAACAATCACTACGTTTTCAATCTGGCATGGCTGAAGTCGCTGCCGGACGTGAAGTAGATGGCGACTAGTGTGAAGATCCTTTGAAAGAGTGCCGGAACGGGCTGCGTAATCTCAGTTCCCGCACCCTCACATGATCCCCCGTCTCACCCCCTATCTTCCGGACTCACTCGAACGATATCCCCGCTGGCGGGAGTTTATCTACTTCGTCTTTAAGCAGGCCTGGGCATGTATTTTCGGAGGACTGCTCCTCCTGGGAATCGTTGCCACCCGACTCTGGTATCCTGACATACCCCTTTCCCGTTACGATTTTCTGTTCTTCTACGCGGTCACGATCCAGGCCGCGCTGCTTCTTTTCAAACTCGAGAGCTGGCGCGAAATGGCGGTGATACTGCTCTTCCACGCCATGGCCACGGCGATGGAGCTGTTTAAAACCTCGGCGACGATCGGATCATGGGCCTATCCGGAGGATTCGTTGATTCGTCTCGGCAACGTTCCTCTCTTCGCTGGATTTATGTATAGCGCCGTCGGCAGTTATCTCGCCCGCGCCTGGCGCATCTTTGACTTTTCCTTCACTGGATTTCCTCCGCTCTGGTTTGCGGGCGTGATCGCCGTTCTTGCCTATCTGAACTTCTTCACTCACCACAGCCTGCCCGATCTTCGCTGGGTGCTGATCCTTGCCGGGGGCGTCGCCTTTGCCAAAACCACGATTCATTTCACCCCGAAGGACAGGCCGCTCCGCCTGAACCTCCTCTTGGGTTTCTGCCTCGTTGCCTTTTTTATCTGGATTGCGGAAAACCTCGGCACCTTCGCCCGCGCCTGGCAGTACCCGAACCAGAAGGACGGCTGGGAGCTGGTCCACTTCTCCAAGTTCAGCGCCTGGTATCTGCTGATCCAGTTGTCCTTTATCCTCGTCTATTCTCTGCGACGTTGCGAGAAGCGATGGTATCCCGACGCCGCCCCGACCTGTCCGCCCGGGGATTTGTCGACACCCTGCTGTTCCGATTAATCTCTCGCACTCCCGAAGTCTTTTTGTTTAGATCACCCCATGAAACATATATACCATCCCATCCTCGCCCTCCCGGCCCTGCTCCTCTTCGTCTGCCCGGTCGCTCCGCAGTCGTTCGCCCAGGACATACCTGCCGGTGAAGCGGCGCAGGAGAAAGCGCCGCTCTGGGGACTCGACGGGGGTGAAGAACAGGGACCCGCCGAAACCGCCATCGAAGCCAAATCCTCCGTGCCCGGATTGCTTGTTTTCCCCTCACCGGACAAACGTTATGCCATTTCCTGGCTTCTCCGCGATGAGGCTGAGAAGGCCGATTACGAGGTCTCCAATCATCTCGTCGACCTGCAAACCGGGCAATCCATCGTCAAGCTGGCCGACGGGGATGGCGATTTCGAAGGCCGCAACCACGGCGGCATGAGGATACTCTGGCGCGAAGGCAGCCGGGCCCTCGTCTACCGGATGGAGGGCAAATGGGCTCCTCGAGAGGTGGCCGTCATAGAGATTGACCCCGCCGGTAAAATTCGGGAGACCAACCTCAAGAAACCCGTCGCCGCTGCCTTTGCCGCCTTGCTCACCCAAAAAGCCCCCGCGATCTGGGACAATCCGGAAGGGGAAGCCTCCGAGTATCTCGACTGCAACATCGGTTGTGCCTTCAACCCGGACGGCAAGAGCCTGGCGGTCGAGGCGGAGTTTGAAATGAATCCCAAACAGATCCCCGGCCAAACCTACGCCGCCGGTCGACTCACGGGGACATTTGATTTGGTGACGGGCAAACTCACGGTGGCTTCGCAGGAACTGACGGAGGCGATGGTGGTGAAGGAGGAGCAGTGAGGAGAAACTAGATTCTTCGGGTAGCTCCGACCGGCCCGGTCGGAGAAAACGTTGCCTGAGCATCTCTGCTGTAAGCCGTTCGAGCCGAACGGCCGTTGACTTCTCTACGCTCCGTCTACCCGCTTCGCGTGTTCCCGCGCTCACGCGCGAATCTAAAAATTCAGTAGACTGAACAAGTACGACTACCCATCCTGAAAATGGCTCGATTGAAACAACGATACGAATCGGAGGGATTCTTCGGCATCGGCATCCACAATTCCCAAGAAGAGTTTAATATCGGAACTCTCTGGAGAAGCGCCTATATTTTTGGTGCTTCCTTCATCTTCACTATCGACAAGAAGTATAAAAAGCAGGCCAGCGACGTCACCTGCGCTTGGACAAAAATTCCGCTCTACAACTATCCAACTTTTGAGGCTTTTAGAGATAATTTGCCGTATGCGACCCAACTTATAGGCGTCGAGCTTTGTGATTCAGCATTTCCTCTCGCAGAGTTTGAACACCCTTCACGCGCCATCTATCTTCTTGGGAACGAGAGCTCAGGCCTCCAAGGCGATGTCCTCTCATCCTGCAGTTCGGTTGTCTCACTCCCCGGACAATTCAGTCTTAACGTGGCTGTTGCCGGAAGCATTATCGCTTTTGATCGACTCAACAAGATCGGAGGCCGCGTTCCATCTCGAGCAACAGGATAGAGGAAAACAGGGTCAGGCCTGTTGATCATGCCCGAATTCCACTCTTCTCGTGTATGCCGGTTTCGCGCTCGGTTCTCTGGCATTTATCCCATGCCCCAATCCACACGAATCCCACGACCTCGCTCTTCCAACCGATCCGCCTTAGGCCGATCAACCGCCTGCAGTCACTGCTTCGATGCCATTACCCCCGGGAGACGATGAAATCACGGTGAGCTCCGGTAAGGGAGAACAGCACCATCGAATCGCTTAGGAACTGAAAAGGCCCCCCTCAAATCGCCAGCGCATTCTCCGCATCCCCGAACTTCCCGACCTGAACGCCCATTCGATCCATCAGGGCGAGATGCAGGCGGCAGAGTTTCCGGTTCGGATCATTGCTCAAATCATAAGCCTGGCCGCCCTTGATCGTGCCGCCTCCTCCTCCGGCGAGGACGACGGGGAGTTGCTTGGAATCGTGGGCGTTGCCGTCCATGAGACTGCTCGTGAGTAGGATCATGCTGTTGTCGAGGAGCGAACGTTCCCCCTCGTTTGTCGCGGCCATTTTCTGGAGAAACTCGGCCCAGAGTTTGACCTGGAATTCGTTGACCTTCTGGTAGTGAGCAAGGCGGGTCTCATCACCGGCGTGGTGGGAGAGTTCATGGATGCCTGAACTCACTCCCTCGAGGCTGGGGAAGCGCATGTTCGAAAGGTCATTGTTAAGCATGAAGGTCGCCACCCGCGTGCGATCCATCTGGAAAGCAAGGAGGAGGATCTCGAACATGAGACGGAGATGCTCCTCGGAGCTCGCGGGAATGCCCGCAGCCGGACGGCCAATCGTCGGCGTTTTCACCGAAGGATGCCAGCCCTGTCCGCCTGTTTCAGCCTGACTGATTTTCTCCGCCTGCTCGACGCGCTTCTCGATCTCACGGACGGAGGAGAGATACTCGTCCAGCTTCTGACTGTCACGCACACTAAGACGGGTGCGCAGTCCTTTCGCATCCTCGAGAACAAGGTCGAGGATACTCTTGTCACGCTGACGTTTGCTGCCGTCGTCGAAGAGCTGATCAAAGGCCTGCTGCGGGAATATCTCCTTGGGAGCCGGGGTCGTCGGACTGCTCCATGAGATATAGGCGGAATAAATCGAGGTAAAGCCCGAGTCCGTCGAGTAACTGGGTCGCTCCGTCCCGAGAACGATGCCAGGAACGGGAGTAAAACGTCCGGTATGCGCGGCGACGATCTGGTCCATCGTCGTTCCGACTTCAACGTCGGTGGTTGTCTTCTTAACGCGCAGACCCGACAGCACGTTCATCTTCGGATAATGCCCGCCCTCACCCTCAACCGTGGTGGGATTCCAGAGGCCCTTGAAAACGGCGACCTTGTCCTTAATCGGCTCAAGCGGACGCAGCGAATTGGCAAATTCAATTCCCTTCGCTCCCATCGTCGCACCCCAGTGGTTCGGGTTCACTCCGTTGCCGGTGAAACAGACCGCAAGACGGCGCGGAGCACTGTTGTTTTTGGCTGGCTCGGCTCCAAAGGCGGAAATGGATTCGAACCAGGGAAGCCCGAGGGCAACCCCGGTTCCCCGGAGGAAACGGCGGCGGGAGGTATTCATAGGAAGAAGGAGAGGAGTGAAGAAGTAGAGCAGTAAAGGAGATGCGGTTCAGGGATTCGCGGCGAGGGCGGGCGCCTCGTGGCGGCGATTGAGGAATTGACGACTGGTTACGATCTCGGCGACAACGGCGGATACTTTGCCCTCGCGGGCTTCGATGGAAGTGGAGATCTTCGCGAGCAATTCCTTGTCGCTCGGAAGGACGGAACGACCAAGAGCATAGCCGAGGAGCTTGCGACTGAAGTGCCCGGTGAATTGCCCGTTGTTTTTGGCGAGGTAGTCGCGCAGCCCGTCCATACCCTTGAAGGTGGTGCCGTCACGAAGCGAGCCGGTATCGTCAATCATTCCCCCACTCTCGTCAGCGGTGCGGAAGCGGCCGATCGGATCAAAGGACTCGAGGGCGAAGCCGAGCGGATCGATGCGGTCGTGGCAGACGGCACAGGCCTGATCCTCCCGGTGTTTCATGAGCGCCTCGCGAAGCGAGGCGGGTTTCAGACCTTTCTCAAGCTGCGGCACATTCGGCGGAGGCGGAGGTGAGGAGTTGCCGAGGACTACCGCGTAGAGAAACTCTCCGCGCACCACCGGGCTGGTGCGGTTCGGTCGTGAGGTTTTTGTCAGGATCGCCCCCATCCCGAGCAATCCGCCGCGATGGTGAGCGGAAACTTTGACCTCGCGAAACTCCGGACCGGTGACACCGGGCACACCGTAGAATTTGGCAAGGCGTTCGTTGAGAAAACTTGTCTCGCCAATGACGATATCGGCGACCCGTCTATCCTCGCGGAAGAGACGGGTGAAATACTCGACGACCTCGCGTTTCATGTCGGCGCGCAGTTCGGGCGTCATTTCGGGATATTTTTCCGTATCGACTCCATCGTGTTCCTCGAAGGCGGAGAACTTCAGCCACTGCCCCGCGAACTCCTCGGCGAGGGCGGAGGCGCGGGGATCCTTCATCATTCGGGCCGCCTGAGCTGTGAGGACCTCAGGCTTGAGCAGGCTGCCATTCTCCGCCGCTTTGCGGAGTTCCCAATCGGGAATCGAAGACCAGAGGAAATAGCTGAGGCGCGAGGCCAGCTCCCACGAGGAAAGGGGCAGGTCGCTGCCGCCGGGGGCGTTTGTCAGGGTTCCGGGGGCGGGCAGGGTCTCCGCTTTGAAAAGGAAATGAGGCGAGACGAGCACCCTGACAAGTCCCTCACGGACCGCCGATTCACGGTCGAGCCCCTGCTTGAGTCGCTCATGATAAAAGGCCGCGAGCGTTTGTTTCTCGGGCTCGGCGAGCGGTCGTCTCCACGCCCGCGCGGCAAACTGATGAAGGTGCCATACCATGGCCCCGTCGAACTCACCCTTCTGCTGGTCGTTGAGCTGCCTCGGACCGGCCAGGCTCCAGTCTTTCTTCATTGCCGTGAGGGTGGCTTTCTCCTTTTCTCCGAGGACCTCTCCGAGTTGTTCGTCGCTGAAATAGTAAACGGTGTAACCCGGTTTGCCCCGATTGAGATTGCGGGCCACTTCCTCAAGTCGGCGCTCGAACATGTCGGGGAAGGCAACACGAAAAACGTGGAATTCACCCATCGTGCGACGCGCCGCCTCGGTCTGGATCTTCCAGATCGTCAGCACACCGGGGATGATCTTCGTCACGTCCCGCGGCGTTTCGGTGGTCGCGGTCCACTGGATCGTAGCCTGGTCCACTTCGGGATTTTCGTAATCAAGTTTCGTGTCAGCTCGCAGCGAGACAGCTCCCGGAGGCAGCGGCAGGGTGATCACTTTTGGCGCGGCGACGGCGAGAACCTGCGGCTCGATCTTCCGTTCGGGCTTGGGGTGTTTGCCGAAAAGGCCGCGGGCCGTCTCAAGGGAGACGAGGCGCTTCTTCAGTTCGTCGGGGTTCGCGGGTGCGGGATTGGCAGCGACCTGCTTTTTGAGCTCGCCTATCGTTTTTTCAAGCCAGGTAAAATAATTGACGCCGCCCTTCTCAAGCTTCACATCGATCTTCGTGACCAGAGCGATGTCTCCGGCATTGCCATCGCCGATGTCGCCGAAGCAGAGATGCACCTGGCTCTTGCCTTTGACGAAGGCATCCATGGGATAGGGGCGAATCCCGTCGGAGTCCTGCTGGCGGCGCTGTACTCCACTGCCGGGTTTTTTCTGATTGTTCCACGAGAGCAGGTCCGCCTCGATTTGCGCGATGCGGGTGGTCACGGCGGCGGGTACCTCCTTCGGCTTGGCCGCATCAGGCGCGGGCAGCTCACGCCACGGCACACGGACGAGGTCGAGGAAGCGCGACTTCGGGTCGGGCTTGGAGACGAGATTCCACCAGTTCTGCAGGAAGGGCAGCTTAAGTCCCGCCTCCTTCGCGAGAACGTCGAGCGGCGTCTTCAGATGCTGGTGTTTCCAACAGGCGAGAAGGTAATCACCCTCGCGCATGTCTTCGAGATCGGCAGGCAGGTGGGGCGCGGCTTTCTGCTGATACCACACATAGAGTCCCTGCTCGGCATGGGCCTTGAACTGCTCGGGTCCGCGCAGGCCGATCCGGCTTTCGTGAAACACAATTCCCGTGCCGGGCATGATGGTGGCATGATCGGCCAGCTGACGCGCAGCGTTGAAATATTTATCGAGCGCGGCGGGACTGAGAAAGAGGACATCTCCCGTGTTCGAGAAGCCTTCACCTCCTCCTCCGTCCGTCTGGAACTCCTTCGCGAGCCTGTAGTCACGACCGGTGAGATCGCGGAGGGATCGGTCGTATTCCGCATTCGTGAGTCGGCGCATCGTGACCGGACCGGGGTCGCCCGAGTTTGCCGCCGCGAGGGCATCGAGCGAGCCGGTGACCCAGGCGGTGATTCTTTCCTCTTCCACCGGCACCAGCGGCTCCGCTTTGGGCGGCGGCATCTCGCCACTTTCGACCGTATCGAGGACACGATCCCAAAGCTCAAAATGCTCGTCCATCTTCGGGTCGGCCGCGAGCGCCTTCAGATCGATTTCACCCTTGGTCTTTTCTCCCCCGTGGCAGCTGTAGCATTTGGCACTCAAGACGGGTTCAATCGTCTTCCAATCGGGCGCGGCGAGAGCAGCTCGCTCAGATCCGCAACCCACGGCGAAGGCGAAGAGGATCAAAAAAGGTCTGGAGGAGGAGGGGAACATTGGTGTTTTCGTGAGGAAGCCAAATTCGGGCCGTTCAGCGCTCTTTCCAAATGCGGATCGGCACGTGATAGCGTGAGACGAAACCCTGTCCAATGGGCCATCCAACCCTGTCGGATCGACTGGAATCTCAGGAAACCCGGACAATCCACTGGACCATGAAACCCACCACCACACTCGCCCCGTTCGCCACCAAAGCCCGAACCCAGGGCCGCTTCAGGCCGGCCCACTTCCCGAGCCCGCCCTCGACGACCACCGCAAAGGTTTCCGCGAGGACGAAGCACAGCCCCCAGGAGCCCGTTTCCCAGGGAAAGACAAACCATACCACCGGATGGGTCACCGTGCTCGCTCCAATCGCGAAAAGCCAGCGACGCGGCGCGGAGAGACGCCGTCCTGCATAGAGATAAATCGGGACCTCGACCGCCTGCGTCACCAAATAGGCCGTCAACCAGGTCATCGTAGCGCCTCCCGTGTTGCCTCGAAACCCCGGCGCCCCTCCACAAAGAGCAGCGCCGCCGCCGCAAGCTCGAGGTAGCCATGAAAAAGCGCCATCCGCAGGTAGGAAGCCCGTGCCTCGATCAGGTCCATCGTCGCCCAGATCGCAAGCCCTAACATCAGCACCACTGAACTCCAGAGCAAAATCGATCCGAAATCCTTCTCAAGGGCCCGGAAACTCGCCCCGAAAGTCCGCGGAGTCGGTTGCGGCCTGTCCTCCTCGGGGATGAGCCGCAGCCAGACTCCGTAGTGCACCGCCTGGGCGAAAGCGAAAAGCAGGACAAGGCGCAGCGCCCAAGGCTCGGCAAGTCCGGGGGCAAGTTGTCCCAGGTGATAGTCGCCTCCCATCCCGCGAGGAGCCCAGGCCGTTGCCCCGCCCGACGGCTCAATCCAACCGAACCAAATGGCCGCGCCGGCGGTGAGAAACGCCAGAGGAACCCCGAATCGCCACCCTCCGGAGGCTGGACGCCAGCTCCACCACAAGGCGAGGGCAATGAAGTTGTGGGCATGGGCGAAGACGAGCCCGGCGAGGTTACCGACTTTGATACTCAAGCAGAACAGCCCCGCCCCCAAAACAACGACAGCAAGCTTTCTGAACCCCGGCCCCCGCGCGAGCACTCCCGCCATCACCGCCGCGACGAGTCCGGTCTGGACCGGATACCAGCCCGCTCCCGCCAAGACGAGAGGAATCCCGACCCCGAGGCCGAGTTCCACCCGACGGTGCAGACCCGGTCGCAGGACGAGGTACCGGAAATCCGAAAGGACATGCGGGATGCCCCAGATCACCGGCCCGAGGGCCAGCAGCCAGAAAGGGGCTGCGACGGTAAGTCCAAAAGCGACAGCGACTACCAACATTCCCCCGGCGAGCACACGCGCCTCGCGACGGCGCACAAAAAAGCGGCCGATGCCTCCGGACCATCTCAAAAACTCCAGCCGAACCCGGTCGAGGGGCCGGGAGAATCCGGAGGCGAGTTGGGTGAAGCGGGTCACTCGGGCGGAATCGGGATTGACGGAAGGGAGATCATCGTAGCACATTCAGCCAATATGAAACAGACCCTTTTCCCTGTCATGATTGCCGGAGCCCTCCTCGCCGATGTTGCCCCGGGTGGCTGCGGCAAACGCAACGAACCACCCCTCCCGCCTGCGGCTCCGGCAACCGCCATCACCACGGCCGCTCCGGTGGCGGACCCCGCTCTGACCCCCGCTCCTCCAGCCCAGACCGACGGAATCCCCGCGCCACCCGCCTTTTAAGGGGAGGGAGAAGAACGAAGGGACTTCAGTGGGCAGACGGAAGCGGGCGATAAAGACGCCGAAGGAGTGTTTGTTCACGCTGATCCTGGTCTCGACCCAGGGCCCCCGATGACACCCCTCATTTCCCGAAGACCACCCTGCCTCCCATCACCGTCATCTCCGGCTTGATCTCCCGGATCTCCTCTGCCGGACAGCTCAGATAGTCGCGGTCGAGCACCACAAAATCGGCCAGCTTTCCGGGCTCGAGGGTTCCCAGTTTGTCCTCGTCAAAGCTCAGCCAGGCCGGCCAGACCGTGAGGGTGCGCAGGGCGTCGAGACGGCTGAGGCGCTGGTGTTCTCCATAAACCTGCCCCCGGTCGTCACGGCGGTTCACCGCGATGTCGAGCATGAGAAAGGGATTGAAGGCGTTCATGGCGCGGTCCGGGTCGTAGCCTATCATGTGATCGCTGTTGAGTCCGACGGGCACGCCCGCTTTCACCCATTCGCCCAGACCGATAAAACGTTCCGCCCATTCCTGCCCATAGATCCTGGCGATGAAATCGGCATCGCGCTCATAGAGGTAGCCCTGTGTATCGACCCCGGCGTTGACCGCCTTCGCGAGAGTCGCCATTTCCGGCGTAGGAAAATAGCAGTGGATCAGGTTGAAGCGCCGCTCACGGATATCGGGTTGTGTTTTCGCAACGGTCTCGACCGCCCGCAGCACCGCCATGGCTCCTCCATCACCCGTGACGTGGGCACTCATGGGCCAGCCGTGGCGGTTCACTGCCGCGAAGATCTCTTCCATTTGTGCGGGGGAGTAGCTCTGTGTGCCGGAGTAGGCGGGATCGGTGTTGCGGTAAAAGGCGGTGCGTTTTTCGCCGTGAGGTTCGCTGAGCCAGGTCGTGCCCCAGTGGATGCCTCCGTCGACGGTGATCTTGAGGCAGGTCGCGCGGACCCTGTCATCACCCTCCCCCGGGGAGATCCCGAGCTGCTTCACATAGGCATCCACCCCTGCGGCATCTTTTGCGGAAAATCGGAAGGTTCCCCGCACCCTGACATTGAGGCGATTCTCGTGTGCCTGTTTCCGGAAGAACTCAAATCCCTGCCGGTCCGTGGCCCTCTCGAAGATCGTGGTGATGCCGACCCGATTGTAAACAGCGACGAGTTCCTCGTGTTTTTTCCGAACCAAATCGGGCGGAGGCGGCGTGGGCGCAGGCATACGACTGCGGAGGAGCGCCTGTCCCCCGCGCATGAGGACCGGTCGTCCTTTCTCCCAGACCACTTCCCCGCCGCTGACGGCCGTCGACTCGTCAACGATGCCGAGAGCCTTCCAGCCGGCGGAGTTCAGGACCGTCTTTGTAACCGAAACAAATACCACGGGATGCTCTGTCGTCCCGGCATCGAGTTCCTCCGGCGTGGGGAACCTCTGCTCGATGAGCCTCGTGATTTCGTTGCGCGGCACCTCGATCCAGCTTCCCGGAGCAAGTTCCGCAGCGCGGCGGCGGATCCAATCCTGTACTTCGGTTATGCTGCGTAACTCGGCGTATCCCCCCGAGATCTCCGCACGAGCGGCCCCGATGCTGTGGCAATGACTCTCGATGAGGCCGGGAATGACGGCACGCCCCTTCAGATCCGTCACCTTCGTTTCCGCCCCCGCCAGTTTCCGAATCTGCTCGTTGGTTCCAATGGCAAAAAGTTTACCCTCTTTGACTGCAAGCGCTTCGGCGATGGACTCTCCGGCGTCGAGAGCAATGATCTTTCCGTTAAGGTAAATTGCCTCCGGCGTCTCCGCCGCACCGGCGTGTCGAGTTAGGCACGTTACCGCGACGAGGAGAATCAAGGAGAGGTATCTTTTCATTGATGGTGTAGGGCGAGGAGCGAGGGGACTGCCAAAAAGGTGATATCCCGACAGTCCCCAGAGTCGGGAGTTTCCGGGGTCTTCGTCAAGACATCCGGAGTCCGCTTTGCGCCGGTTGCCTCTACCAGTAACCGTATTGCCCGGTTCTGAGGATGTAGATGCCCAGCAGCAGATTCCCGACCGCGTGCATGAGGACACAGGCACGGAGAGATTTGGTTTTCACCGCGAGGAGATACATGAGTGATCCCCAGATGAAGGCGGCGACCCAGTCTTCGGACCGGTGAACCAGAGTCACCGCGAGCGTCGTGATCCAGAAGGCCTTCCACGAGTGTGTCCCGAAAGGAACCGAGGTGAAGGACTTGTCGCCAGCCACCACCATCCTCATGAGCCAGCCACGCCAGCAGATCTCCTCAATCAATGACACTAACAGAACACTACGAACAAGCCGGAGGACAATCGATATTTTCTGACCAATCGGATGTTCTGCGAGGACATTCGGATCAAAGCCCTGCGACCGGTCAACCAGCCCGAGGAATTTCCACCAACCGGGAGAGGGCTCCCCGGGATTTTCGCACTGTTGAAAAAGCACACCGGGCAGGACCCACAGCGAAATACCGGCAAACGCGAAAATGATCGCCATCGGCAAATGCCGGAGTTTTCCAGGGGGAAATTGATAGTGCGCCAGCCACCACCAGAGCAGACCAAAACAGATCAGGGTCTGCACCGGATACCACCAGTGTTCCGGCTGTCGAATATACCAGGGAAGGTCCGTGCCCTCGCCGCGAACCCACGCAGGGACCATTGAAAGGATAAGGAAAACCACCAGAGGTCCGGCGTGGGCGGCCGTGGCATCTGCGCGTAATTGGCGAAAGTATTGCATCGGTAATGGTGAGCAACTCAGGGATGCAATGGCGTTTTCAGCGGCAGAACCCACGGATTTGAATGCCGCAGATAGGGCTGTGCTGTCAGGTCGACTGTCGGATCAATGTAGGCTTGAAAGGGCCGTCCGTTCATGGAAACCTGGATCCAGCCATAGACTTCGACGTCCTCATCTTTCCCGGCCCTGTGTTGCTCTTCGAGGAAACGCGAAAACTGCCAGATCATGTAGGGATTCGTCAGCATATCGTTGTTCTGCCAGGGTTTGAGATAGGTGGCCGAATTAACCCCCTTGGTCTCACCTGTTTCCCTGTTCCTGACGATAAATTGTCCATTGCCGGTTTTACTGCGCAATTTCATTCTCCAGGAGAAGCGGTGCCCCGACTCCGTCCACAAGGGGTCCCCGGGGTGGAGCAAAAATCGAAGCGGGTAAAGGCACTGCCATATCACATAGATGGCGAGAAAGGATAAGACCAGCCTCAGCCTGTATAAAGATGGAACAGGGTCTGAGATCACTGCGAAGGATTCGATCGTTCCTCCCCGCAGTTTTTTAAGAAGGCGTCGCGGCCAATCCGGCTCGAAATAGATCGCGGTTGCTCCCATCATCATCCAGGGAAAGATGCCAATATTGAACAACTCCTGATTGGTGAGGTGAAAAAGAAAGGCCCCCGCAAAGGCATAGACGCGGGTTCGCCGCCACAACAGGAGCGGCACGATCAAGAGGTCAAAGAAGAGTCCTCCGTAACTGAACACATAGGCCGCCGCGGGCTCCCGAAAGAGATGTCCGACAAACGGAAAATCGGTTCGTTCCGACAGCCACATTCCCATCGGTTCTCCCTTGAGCCAGTCTCCGCCAAGCTTGGCAATTCCCCCGAAAAAGTAAACAACCCCCAGCTGAAACTTTAGAATCCAAAGCGTCCATGCCGGCACCCGGTCGACCGCACTCACCCGCTTCAGTTTTGCATCAAGGGAGAAGGCCCGGTTCAGGGGAAGGAAGATCATCAGAAAACTGATGAGGATGATCAGATAGAAGTGATTGAGATACCGCGCCTGCTCGAGAAGAAACGAGTACGTAAACCCGATGAAAAAGAGAATGATGCTGATCCGGTAGCAGAACCCGATCATGATGAACAGAGAGAGAACGCCCAACCCCGCAAAGAGCACATACATGCCCACCCCGGGGAGCGGTTCCAACCAGCCGAACCCGTAGTAGGGGAAGTTCACCGGGGGATCGATCCAGTACCTCGCAATCCATCCCGCCTGGAAATATCGAAAAGCTTCCCAGAGCATGATCGCCCCGAAGACCACGCGGAAGTAAACCAGGGAGGCTATATCCACGGGAAGGAAGAGGCGGGATAGCAATCGGGAATCGGTCGAGGTCAAAATCGGAACGAGTTGACAACTGGGTGATGGGCGGTAGACGCGGAGTCACGTCCGGAAAATGATCAGGTGATGGTGGGTATGGCGGTCAAGCAACTCTATCGTCCGCAACCCGGCCGCTTCAGCCATGCGAACCAGATCGGGATACGTTTCGGGGAAATCATGAGCCTCAACATGGGCACAGGCTTCGTCAATATACTCCCGCCTTACCGCGGTCCATTGATCGCTCATAATGCCGATATACTCCCGGATATAGGACTCCCGGTTTTGTCCGTCTCCGCGCAGCACATCCACCATGATGAGTTCTCCGCCCGGAGCGAGTCGGGAGACACAGGAGTGAAAGAGCTGTTGTTTGGCATCCGGGGAAAGATGATGCACGGCGTAACCGGTGAAGATCAGGTCATAGACCGCTTCGGCTTCGGCAACCGCTTCCAGCATATCCTGATTCCTCAGGGAAACCCCGGGCACGTTTTTCAAATACTCTGCCGCCTCCTCAAGCGCCACACTGGAGAGGTCCACTCCGGTGTAGGATTCCGGTGGCGACGATTGCAGACAGGGGGCGAGGAAACGCGCGTTTCCGCATCCCAGATCGAGTATCGAGTAGGGCCCTCTCGCCGCCCGATTTTCAAGTAGCCCGGCAACTCGTGAGTAGAGCTCGCGGTGAAACATATAGTTCTCCGCCGCGATCGCATCGTAGAGGGACCATGACTGACGAAAGAGCGTGGTATGATCGTCGCGGGAGCTCATCGGGAATACGGGTCGAGATCGTCTAGGTTAATCTTCAGAATCTCGACGGTCTGCTTCTTTCCGGCAAAGGCAATCAGGAGATGTTCCCCTTGCTCGATGAGATGCGGGTAATCGACATGACGCCCTCCCACCAGCCAGGCGAGGCGGTCGAATACAAGACCATCGTCACTGATCGCGAGAGTGAGAGGATCGCGTTTTTTCGGATTGGCATTCGAGACAAGGACGTAGCGTCCGTCGCGCAGCCGCAGGCCGTGCAGCTTGGATGTCGCGTCGGGAAAATTCGTCCGCACCGGCTCCGTCCAGGTTCGACCCTGATCGGTCGAAAAGGAGCGATAGAGGAATTTGCTTCCCCCGTTGTCGCGGAAGAGGGCGACGAGATTTCCATCGGGCAATGTCCACCAGAGCGGTTCCTCGGCTTTCAATTCGCTGCTCGTTCCAAGTACGGGATAGGTTTTCCAGTCGTTGAGGGCCGTCACTCCACCGACAAGGAAATCGACTCCCGCCGTCTTGTAGTTGTGCGGACGTCGCGACATCATCCACTCGCCCGAGGCGAGACGCTCCGGGGGAAAGTTGTTAATCGCATCGTCTGCGATGACACCGAGGTCCTCCCAGGATTCCCCGTCCTCACTAAGGCGAAAGGCATGCAGGGCAAGGCCAGGTCCGAAGAATCCCGCGGCCTCGTCGAGGGAGACAAGGGCCAGCAACTCGCCTTCCCGCTCCCAGAATCCGCGCGCAATATATCGGAAACCTTGATCGGTCCGGGTGTTGTAGTGGGGGGAGGTCGGTCCCGAAGCAGGCGGCTCGGGGGTGAGGAATTCGGCCTGCTCCCATTGCAAGCCATCCGCGCTCGTCGCGAACTTGACACGCTGCCCGACGCGGTCCTCCACTCCCGGACCGTCACTCCACATGAGCCAGAAGCGACCGGCATGAAAGGCGAAGTAGTTGTGCTGGTTCACTCCTCCGCTCCCGCGCACATCGCTGACGACGACATGCTCCACCGGCATATGCGGTAGTTTTTCAAAATCGATCGCGTGCGTGTCGTCGGGGAGTCCCGGCACCGCCAGCATCAGGGGCGAGCTCGGGTTTTTGACCGGATGGGGCACCGAATGAACCGTCCCTGTTCCACCGGTGAGCGCCCCGAGTGAGGCGAAGAGAACCCGCCCGGAGGCGGAATCGAGTGCCGGTTCATGTGGAACAGCGATGGCACCGCCACCCTCAAGGAGATGGGGAGTCATCGCGTAAACGGGCAGGGTGAGGATCTTCCGATCGAAGGAGATCACCCCGACGACACGGGATTGATCCCCCGCCTTGATCGTGACGAATGGCTCCAGATCGGCGGCTCCGCCCAGTTCATAAAACCACGGGCAGAGGGGCTGCTGCCAACCGGCGGCGGTAATTGGCGAATGCGCTACCCGCAGCGGCGGCTCGACCCCGGTGACGTCGAGACTCGCGCCGACAAAGGACTCGTCCGGGACGGGGAGACGGCTCTTTGCATCGACGCGCTTCATGACTCCATGCACCAGGGCAAGCGACTTCGGAGCAGGCTGTGAATTTCCCGTTATCCACAGGACCCGTCCGCCGCGCTTCAGATAGTCGGCGAGACGATCGTCAAAGACCCCGGACTTGAGGGCGTGATAACTGGCAAAAGAGTTTGCCACGATCACCACCTGAGGCAATCGCTCCGGCGCGGGAAACCCTTCCGCGAGGATCGCGCGCACATCGAGCGTCGCATAGGATCGATCTGCATCCTTGAGGGTTCGGGCGATGGCGACCGATAGGACCCGGCTCGCAAAACCGAACATGGCCCCGTTCATGGCCCAGGAAGGCTCGACGACGACACCGATGGCAGCCTGCTGGTCCGGAGCAAGTTCATGGAGAATGGGGGCAAACAGCGCCTCGTCCCCAAGGGGCCGCTCCTTCTGGATTCGCTCCACGCCCGCCTTGTAGGCAGACTCGATCTCCGGGGTGAGCGCCACTGAGGTGCCGTTCCGGGCGAACCGATTCGCCACTTCGAGGTCTCGCAGGGTGCGAACCACGGCCCACGCGCCGAGTTCGCTCATGTTCAGCCAGAGCGTATCCCGCGCCGCGACGTCCTTGCGATCGATCCATCCTACCGCCCCCTCCAGAATGCCAACGCCTCTCCGACTGCAAAAGGCGGCCCCTTCCTGTCCATAGAGCATGACCTCGACCAGTGCCTTCGTGGCATCACGTTGATCGTCATCGAGGAGAAGCCCCTCGATGATGCGATTAAATACTTCTCCACCGCCTTCACCATCACGCGCCGTAGCGGCGAGATCCAGGAGTGGCTTCAAACTCGAGAAGTCGCCACCACCCGGCAGCGTTAGATTCCAATCGGACCAGCCGTACGTCGCAGTGTGGACAATAGGATCGTGATTACAGGCCGCCATATCGGCGATGACATGGGAAAGGGTCGCAATCCAGTGAGCGGAACGCGCCGCGTCTTTGGCACGCAGAGCCTCAACCAACTCGATGAAGGTCACCGCCATGCCACGCTCCGAGTGAAGATCGTAGCGGACCTTCATGCCCGCAGCGCTCAGACGGACAAGTGCGTCCTCCCCGACCACCCCGCCAAGGAATGGATCGAAGCTGTCCGGATAGTGGCTCGAGTGCTGGATCGCCTCCTTCTCGATCTCAGGAGTAAAGGTCGCGCGAAGATCGGGGGAAATGCGCTCGAGGATCTCCCGCATCACATCATCATGTCCCGGGCCCCACGCTCCCGCCTCTCCCGGCAGGACGAGCAGACACACCAGGGCGAGCTTGATGATGCGAAGTTCCACCCGTCTAAAAAATTACGGTTTCGCCTCCTCGACCGGCAGACGGCAGGACTGCCAGGCGAGAAACTTCCACGTCCCGCCCTCCTCGCGCCAGACCGCGAGATAGCTGAGCACGCTATCCATTTTCCCCTTTGCCGTTTCGGCCTGGATGCGGGCCTTGCCGGTCATCAGAGCAATGCCCGGTGCGGGAAAGGTGAAACTCCGCTCGACGTGATCGTAGCCGACATACTTCGTCTTTCCTGAGACGAGTATCTCGAGGAAGGACTCCTTGCTGTCCACGACCCCGTTGGAGTGGGCGTAGTGCAGATCATCCGAGAAAATCCCGGCGAGGACCTCACGCTCCGGATTCCGCATCGCCGCAATACGGGCATCATCGGCGGCAGTCAGAGTCGCGGTGAGTGCATTGTCAGCGTAGGCAGCAGGCGAACACAGCAGGAACAAGGCGAGCGGGAGAATGAGGGCTTTCTTCATGGGAGAAGGATGACGTTTCTCAGGAAAATACGCAACTCCCGGAATTCGTCACTTCCCCGGGAAACAAGCGAAAGCCTTCGACGAATATGGGCCCGCTCACGCAAGCAACTGCGTCACCACCTTCGCTCCCTGATTGTCGGTGAGCGATGCAGCGAGACCGTTGCGTTTATAAGTGAGTTGACCGTGGTCGAGTCCGAAGGCATGGAGCAGGGTCGCATGCCAATCGAAGTGGCGCACCTCGTCGACGACGGCGCGGTGACTCCATTCATCGGTTTCCCCGTGAACGTAACCCGCCTTGAATCCGCCTCCGGCGACCCACATGCTGAAGCCGTAGGTATTGTGGTCGCGGCCCCACTTCTCACGTCCGGCATCATTTTGCAGAACGGGAAGACGACCCATCTCGCCGCCCCAGTGAACTACGGTGCTGTCGAAGAGTCCGCGTTGTTTCAGATCAGTGATGAGCGCTGCGGTCGGCTGATCGGTCGCAGCGCAGTTGTTCGGCAGGGCGGAAAGCAGGGAGCCATGCTGGTCCCATGACTGGCCCGCGTTGAGGACCTGCACATAGCGGACCCCGCGCTCGACGAGGCGGCGGGCGATGAGACATCGGGTCGCGTAGTCGCGCGTCATTGGATTGTCGACGCCGTAGAGTTTTTTGATGTGCTCGGGTTCGTTGGAAATGTCGAGCGCCTCTTTCGCGGCCGTCTGCATTTTGGCGGCGAGTTCATAACTGGCGATGCGGGCCTGCAGATCGAGTTCACCGGGGTGGTCGGAGAGATGCTCGCGATTAAATTCCTCGAGGAGATCCAGTTGACGCTCCTGAGCGGTCCCGGCCAGGGCGGCGGGAGGATCGAGGTTGAGGATGCGGGGTTCGGTGGGACGAATCACGGTTCCCTGAAAAAGCGAAGGAAGCCATCCGTTCGTGAAATGCTCGCCCTGGAAGGTCGGCAATCCTCCCGGATGGGAGAGCACCATGTAGGCAGGCAGTTCTTCAGTCTCGGCACCGAGGCCGTAGGTGAGCCACGACCCGAGGGCGGGACGTCCGGCAGTGATACGGCCCGCATTCATGGCATAGAGACCCTGGGCATGATTGCTCACCCCCGAGCTCATCGAGCGGATCAGACAGATGTCGTCGGCGACTTTGCCGAGGTGGGGCAGGAGCTCGCTCAGTTCCATGCCGCATTGACCGTGCTTCGAAAATTTCCAGGGCGAACCAAAGACCTTGGACGAAGCCTGGGCGAGGTTGTCATACTTGATCTCGCCGGGAAAGTTCTTCCCGTCATACTTGGTGAGCATCGGCTTCGGATCAAAGAGGTCCATCTGCGAGGGACCACCCATCATGAAGAGCGAGATCATCGCCTTCGCCTTCCCGGGGAAGTGCGGCTGTTTCGGGGTGAGATCGAACAGAGCCTCCTTCCCGAGGGCCGGCTTCACCGGCGCGGCGAGGAGCCCCTCTTTCTGAAGAAGCGTGGCCAGGGCGAGCGAGCCGAGACCGAAGCTGTTCGCCTGGAGGAAATGGCGGCGCGAGCAGAGGGGTGCGTTCTTCATTCGATGTAGAGGAAGCGGTTTGAACTGAGGAGAATCTGGCAAAGACTGGCAAGCGCCTCGCGGGAGGGATCGGGGCGCGGAGGCGGCGGAGTTTTGGTGTCTTTGGCAGGGGGCGCGGGTGCCGGCTGGGCGGCGTGGTAAAGTGTCAGGGCGGCGGCCTGCTCGACAAGATAGATGTGGGAACGCTCCAGCTCGGACTCGCTCGGAGATTCCCCGAAAAGCAGCAGCCACGCTTTTTGCAGGCGGGCCTTTTCGTCCTGCGGTGCCTCGGTGTGGAGACGATCAGCGAGACGGCGGGCATTCTCGAGAATGAAGGTGTCATTCATGAGGAGAAGCGACTGAGGAGCCACCGTGGTCTGGTTGCGCATCTCACAGTGGGGAACCATCACCGGCGCATCGAAGGTGTCGAGCACGGTCACGGGTTTGCTGCGGCGCACTTCGACGTAGAGAGAGCGGCGGAAATCCTGATCTCCTCCGGGATCGACCTTGGCACTTGTGATCGTGCCTTTGTCGACTCCGACGACGATGCGCCCGGCCGGAT
The DNA here is from genome assembly GCA_002344215.1 of Akkermansiaceae bacterium UBA2381. GTDB lineage: Bacteria > Verrucomicrobiota > Verrucomicrobiia > Verrucomicrobiales > DEV007 > Arctic95D-9. The sequence goes on along the minus strand of DDSV01000051.1, from coordinate 108,324 downwards.
CACGGGCGATCGTGCTGGGAGGGCCGAAAGGCTTGCTGACGAGCGCTCCCGAGACGGCGAGAACGGAGTCACGCAGGACCTCGGCTTCAAGACGGCGGAGTTTGAAGCGCGCATAAAGTCGATTCTCGGGATCGGCGGCGAGGGAGGGGTCGTTCACCGCCGACTGCCGGTAGGCACGGCTCAGGACAATGATGCGGTGCAGGGGTTTCAACTTCCACCCGCCCTTCACAAACTCATCAGCGAGCCAGTCGAGCAATTCAGGATGGGTGGGTTTCTCCCCGGCCAGGCCGAAATCTCCCGGCGTGTTCACCAGTCCGCGACCCATGTGGTGCATCCAGAAGCGGTTCACGAGAACGCGGGCGGTCAGGGGATGTTTGCCGCTCGTGAGCCAGTTCGCGTAGGCGAGACGTCTCCCGCTCGATCCCGAGGGAAGGGAAGCGGGTTTAAAATCCTTAACCTCGGGTGAAGCAAGAACCGCCAGCTCGCCGGGCGCCACGGGGCGGACCGGCTGATCATGATCGCCGCGGTTGAAGAGTTTCGTCTCGGGGACCTGGCCTTTCACTTCCGTCAGCGCCATCACAAAACCCTGGGCCGGTTTGGTCGCGCGCAGTTTCGCGGCCTCGGCGCTCTTTGCGGCGACCAGCGCCTGCTTCTTCGGGTCATAGAGATCGAGCGAATAAAGGGCGAGGGCCGAGGGGTATTTTTTGATGAGGGCTTTCTGTTCGGGAGTGCGGTCCTTCTCCACGGTGGCGCGGGCCTTGCGATAGGGTTCCCGGTCGGCCTCAGGCAGCTTCAAGACCTCGACCTCGAAGATCTCATCGAGGAATTTTTTGCTCATCTCGCGCGCCTCGACATCGATGAGGGCGGCGGCCTTCTCAATCTCGGCCGCCTTCGCGTGCTCCTCGGGAGTGTAGAGCGAGTAGAGTCGCTGTGCCGGAGTGCGCCATGCCTCCCAGTGATAGGCAGGATCAAACACCGCACGGAGCCGGAAATAGTCCTCCTGCGAAATCGGATCGAAGCGATGATCATGACACTGGGCGCAGGCGACGGTGAGACCGAGCACGGACGAACTCACTATCTTCATCTGCTCCGCGATGACCTGGTTGCGCGCCAGTTTGGCGTCATCGTTAGGGTCACCGGTGCCGTCCGGAGCCATACGCAGGAAGGCGGTCGCGGTCAGCTGATCGAGCTTTTTCGGATCAAGGACCGCCGCCTGGTAATCGCCGTGGGTGGCCCCGGCGAGTTCGTCTCCCGCAAGCTGTTCGCGAAGGAACTCGTCCCAGGGTTTGTCCTCATTCATCGCCCGAACGACGTAGTCACGGTAGCGCCAGGCATGGGGACGGATCGAGTCGGCCTCGGTATAACCGTTTGAATCCGCATAGCCGACCACATCGAGCCAGTGACGCGCCCAGCGTTCACCATGGGCGGGAGAGGCGAGGAGCCGGTCGACCACTTTTTCATAAGCGTCGGGTGCCGTGTCGGCGACAAAAGCATCAACCTCCCCGGGCGTGGGAAGGAGTCCGGTAAGATCGATCGTGAGGCGGCGGATGAGGGTGGCACGGTCCGCTTCGGGGGCGAAGTCGAGATTCTGCTTCCGCATCGCGGCGGCAAGAAAGACGTCCACGGCTCCTGAGACACCGTCCACTTTCGGAACCTCGGGACGTTTCACCGGCTGGAAGGACCAGTGGGAGCGCTCCTCCTCCGTGATGAGCGGACCTCTCTCCAGCGACTCCGGCTCGGGCCGGGCGGTCTTCGCCCCCTGGGCGATCCATTTCCGGATGACGGCGAGTTCCTTTTCCGGGACCGGCTTGCCCTTTTTCGGCATCTCCCCGCGGGCAATGATCGCGACCAACTCACTTGCCTCCGGATTGCCGGGCACAATCAGCTTCGCTCCGCTCTCGAGAGGGGCGTCCATGAAACGGCGCAGCCGAAGGTCGACCCCCGCCTTCGGCTTCTCCTCCTCGCCATGACACAGCGTACAGTGCGCCTTGAGGAGCGGCCGCACATCCTTCTCGAAGGTGAGGGCGGGCTCGTCGGCGTGGACCATCGTCGCGAGAGCGATGAAGCAAATCAGTCCGATTCGTTCCATATCGAAACAATTCCCCTCCCCCCGCGACCGGGCAACGACGCGTTCGCGGATGCCCCGGACGCGATCAGGGGTGATGGTGGCGGGAGGCACTGAAAATCAGGGCCTTACTCAAGCAGCCAATCCACCGTCACGCCTTTGGTTTGCAGCGGGAGATCTCCGTTGAGAGTGATCAAGCCGGGCACGTCGAGATACTTCGACCCTCCGGGCAAAAACATGGGATCGCGGTAATCGAGGACTTTTCCGAAGAGGAATCCTCCCGTCTCCACCGCCGCCCGATCAACCGCCGATCCGGCGAGGGCGCGGGCGGCGAGGGCAATGGTTCCCGCTTCACCCCGGCCCGCGAGAACGACACTCTCCGGATTGGGATGCGAGCCGACTTTGGTGTTTCGCAAAAAGGTCACGAGGGTGAGGACGTCGTGCACGCGTTGCGCGAAGAGCGCATGATTGTAGCCGTGGGTGTAGCCGGCAAACTCGCGGGGATTCTCAACCACGCGGGTCTGCTTGACCGGTTCGCCTCCCTGAAAGAGCAGATCGGCGCCGACCACGGCGGTCCCCGTATCCACCAAACGCTTTACCTCCTCATGGGTCATGCCCGCCCGACCCTCGTCTCCGAGCCAGATCGCCACGCGACCCTTCCAGTCCTTGGGATAATGCCAGGTCACGGCCACTTCCTCCCCGTAGGTCCGGTTGAGAAGCTTTCCGGTCATTTCGAGAAAGGTGCCTTTGTCCTGCTTGTCACCGAGTTCCCAATCCACCGTTCCGGCGTTCTTGTAGGTCCGTCCGATCACGGTTTCGAGCGCGGGCCGGAGCACCTGATCCACTCCTTCGGCACTCGCCGCGGCTTCCTTGAGTTGTTTGTTAGCGTCTTCGGTCAGCCATTTCAGGAGACGGCGCTCAAAGTCGGGCCCGGCAGCCTTCGGCGCGGGATGCTCCTGGTTCCACACCGTGAGTTCCTCTGCGGGAAGCGGCTCGAAGTCCTCTTCAATGACGGGCGCGGGAAAGCCGAGTTTGAAATGTTTATTCACGAAGGTGTAGAAGGCACTGCGGGTGACCGCATTATAGTTGTGCGGAAAATGCTCGCCGCGCAGGAGGAAGACATGGTCCTTTTTCCCGTGGAGTTCATAGAGGGCCTGCAGTTCGGGGAAACCTTTTTCCGAAAACTCCCTCGTCCAGTCGTCCGCCGTGTTCATGCCCTGAGGTTTCGGGGCAAAGAGCCCGGCAAACTCAACGTTGCCGGTGTTGATGCGGAGGAGACTGGAGTTTTCACAGGTGCATCCTCCCTGCATCGCCGTGCTCACCATGACACAGGGAAAGGAGAGTTTGATTCGCTCATCGATCGCGGCGAGCAGCATCGTCTGGGTGCCTCCGCCGCTCGCCCCGGTGATAGCGGTGCGCTCGGGATCGACTTCGGGGAGCGTCAGGAGAAAGTCAAGACCGCGGACCGCGTTCAAGGTTTGTAATCCCATGATGGACTGCAGGTGTGACTCGGCCTGTGGACTGTAGAGGCCCCAGTTTTCGGTCGTGTTCATCTCGGGCCGCTGCTTTGCAAAACTGTGCACCACCTCGCGGGAGAGCTGGATCGAATCCGAGTCGCTGAGCATGTCCCACTGCCAGACGACACATCCCATGCGCGCGAGCTGGACGCAGAGCGACTGGAATATGCTCTGTCCGCCTTTTTCAAATCGTTCCCCCCCCGAGGCGATCTCGGCCCTCAGCTTGTCCGGCTCCGCCAGGGAAAGGCGGGCGTCCTTCCAGTGACCGTGGGCGAACATCACCGCGGGAACCTTACCCTTCGGATGGGTCGGACGATAGAGATTGCCCGTCACGAAAAAACCCGGGACGCTCTCGAAATAGACCTTCTCGATCGTGTAACCCTCCCGTTCGATCTTGCCGTGGATCACCGCATTGAGCGGAGTTTTGGTCGGCATGGGCCAGAGTCCCTGGGAAACAAGGATCTGCCGCCGCACCTGCTCCTTGCGCTCATTCCAGACATCGAGCGAGGCAGGAGGGTTGAAGGGGAAGTACCCGTTGAGGTCCTTCGGCGGGGCCAGGCGCACGTCCTCTCCGCGAAGAGTTGACAGAAGGACGAGGGAAGTGAGGGCGAGGATCGCGGGGGCGGTTTTCATGATCAGGGAGCGATCATGACGGTCCGGCGCGATTCTGTAAAGAACGCCAATGCGCCGGTCCGGGGGCCCGGCGTCACCGATGAGCGGGCTCGCCCGGGGCTTGATAGACCCGCGCCGGCATTCGAAACGGTCGACCCCGCAAAAGACGTGGCTAACCGCTAACCGCTAATCGCTGTCAGACGCCGGAATAGATTTTTGAAAAAGAGTCCTACCGTTTCTCTTCACTCATTGAACGTGAGCCTTGGTGTGTCTTGCAGTGTGTTCATGCGATAGCGGAAATACGGGCACGAATGTCAGCCGACTGCAGATGATCTGGATGGCGGTTCAGGAATCTTCTGACCTGCTCAAGCTGACGAAAGTGAAACCTGCCAGCCTGAACCAGAGTAATTCTATGGCTGGCCAACTCTGCCTGAACGTCGAGCGAAGGATCGGCTATCGCCACCAACTCCTCGTAGCGCTGGACTGTTCGGTCAATTTCTTGGGTGACACGGCGGCATGGATAGCAACGTATGCAATCAGCGTCGACAGGAAACTCGAGTTCCTCATACCAGTATCGCTGCTCCTCAGCGTAAAACAGGAATGGCTGTCCGCAATCGTGACACTCACGCTCTATGTCGTAGTAGTGCGTGTTCAGCATGCATGACCCGTGCTGCTTTGAGGGGTCCGCTACAATGGCAGTGCCCGGAATAAGAAATCCAATTCGGGCGCAAATACGTCCACTAAAGAGTTTGGGCAACTCTGCCTCAGTGTAAGCTCGCACGTGAACTCCAATAGAATGTGTATCAACATCAAGCCCCGTCATTCGCGGATGGCTACCGTAGCGCGGGTGTTCGACATAGTAGTTCCGGCGCTTAGGGACAGGACTCACTTTCTTGGCCTTTGGCATGGTGGGTGACTTGGTTCTCGGGCGAACGTCGAGCGCTGGCACCCACTACCGGAAGCGCCACGTCGCAACGGGGTTGAGGGTTGGAGTCACGGGGATCATTTCGACTCAGGACGCGTAGCGGGTTGTCCAGCCGGTCTGGTGCGCCTTGAATGGTGAGAGTGGTCTCTTCTCGCAGTGCGGTCGTGTCACGTCTGAAGTCCGCCACTGAAACGCAACCAACATCGTCCAGGATGAAGTCCTCGGTCTCCACGTCCCCTGAATACCAGTGCAAGGAAAGTCTAATTTCTCCAAGTTCATTTGTGAGATTCGTCACCAAGTCGCGAATATCGTCACGTAGTCCTGCGCATCGGGTCGGCGCGTCCTTCTGACTTTCGAGTGCTCTCTGGATCTTCGCTTCCGACCATCCTCTTTTCTGATATTTCTGTAGCAGGTTTGACCTGTTCTCAGGCGTATCGTGCGGAGTGCGGTAGAAATCGCACGAACAACCTCCCGAAATTGCAATAAAGGAAATCCAGTCAGGTGGTGCGAATTCAGTCACTGATCGATTTGTCTGTTTTACGAAATGAACCTTGCGGCGGTATTCCTTTGGAACTTCTGGAACCGCCCTCCCGGGAACGGTGATGGTCAGGAAGTGACACATTTTTTTGAGGCGAACGTAGAGGCATGGCAGCCCGATCCGGGAGCGCGGCCTCGAGGGGAGGATATGGATTCGAATCAGGGATGTCAATCAACTCGAAGCGGGATCGGGCGTGTCCACCGCCGGATTGTTCGCTGCTTTAGTAAACACCGAAGGAGAGACGACCATAATAAATGCAAAGCTCATTTATCACGTCGCGTAACTTGGCGATATTAGGGCTGTGATCGGCGTAGAAATAGATTAAAGAACCAGGATTCCATTCCGTTAATGAAAAGTGATTACCATCAAGGTCATAAGTAATCTTGTATTCAGCCCCGTCTGAAACAATCGGAGGAAAATATTGATCTCCCTTTGCTGCTGCTTCCTTCCCCAACCGTCTATCCAAGGCTTCTTTTTCAGCGTTGTAGTCAAATTGTTGCAACCCGATCTTCTTGATTGTTGCAATAGTCTCCCTAGAAGTTGAGCCGCCGCTAATCCGCTTGGTAATCTTGTCGTCGTGCAGAAAATAGATTTCGAGGATGGGGCCCATCACGCCTTTGCCGGGGTCGATTGAATAGAAGAATACACCGGACTTTTCTGTTTTACGACCTGTGAACGCTCCCTCAGTAATCTGAATTGCGAGAAACGGCTCTTGATCTGGCAATTTGTTTTCCGCAAATGCCCATGTGATGTTCGCCATAAACACTAGCAGAGCGTTAATTTTAAGTTTCATAGCGAACGTGGAGCGCAGGGGAGAACTGAAGGCCCTTCCCTGTCGCGGTTTGTTTTACCAATTTTTAGCATGGTCCTACGTTACTGAAAGCACCAGCATCACGAGAATGGCAAGCGGCAGAATGAAGCCAATCGCAGTAGAAAGGAGGGCGTCAAGGAGAATGAAGAATTTGCCGGAGATGCCGGCCTCTCTCCAGTCGGCAATGATCGTTGAACGAAAATTCTTGTTGAAGATGAAGAGCCAGAAGCCCGTAGCATAACCGATGGCTTCGATTGAGTCAGCCATCGCCTCACATTTGGGTTGGACTGATTGGGGCAAAGTTCATTTCTGGCACAACGTCAGGTCGCAGGCGACGGCGAAGCCGTTGCCTGCGACCCGTGTTATCCTTCGGGTTGTGTTGCACTAAAGTTACGTCCCCGAAACCACTCCGGGGGTCGTTTTCCCCAGTAAGGAATGAGGCGGAAGGGTTCATTTGTTGATTCAAGTCGGAAGTCGGAGCCACAAGTTTTATATTCCCATCCAAGCGCGATCGCTTCTCTGATGAAGCCATCAATGTCATCGCGAATGATTGTTGGAAAATAAATTTGGTCGTCGGGACATTGCGGCGGCTTAACCGAGTAGTCGTGCTGCCGAATGCCTGTAACCAGAAGCTTTCGCGCGTTGTGATCCTCGCTCTGGACGGTTATGTTCAATTCGTAAACGCCGTCGGAAATCGGCTTTGCAGAAACCTTGTACCGGAATCTGGTGTCCTCTATCTCGATCACACGGGCGTTCGGCTTTGATATCATTTTCTGAGGATAACGTGGAGGCCGCTCGACCCGATACCGGGGGCGCGGCCACGATGGCAGACTAAGGAATCGAGCCAGGGAAGTCAATCAACTCCATGCGGGTATTGGGTTAAGCGCGCCGGCTTGTTGTGCCCGGGCGTATCCCTGGGTGTTGCGCCGCAGTTCGTGCAGCAATCTGAGTAATAACTCGGCGATGGAAAGAACCAGGAGGGCTTGAAGAATCTCTCGCCACAATGTGGGCAACGGTAGCGGGCCCATCGAATTCCAAATGCGACCCATGCGGAGAACCACAATAGGAAAAATATCATCGATGCCGGTCCCACGAAGTTCTCTCCTTTTTGGCACGAAATAAGAATTGCGAATGAAACCGCAGCTGGAACCCAAGCGAAAAAGAGAATCCAATAAAGTGACTGGGCTCTTTTCATTTTTCGCCACGCGCCCGCATTCATTTTCTTGGCACGTCGAGCGCTGGCACCCGCTACCGGGGGCGCCACGCCACGCCGCGACGGGGTTAAGGTTTGGAGTTACGGGGATCATTTCGACTCAGAGCGAGTAGCGGGTTGTCCAGCCGCGTCTGGTTCGCGATGAGATTTGGAGACACGCGGAGAATGCCCCAGAGATGACTCCCAATCCAATTCAATAGCGTCGGATTGAGACTCGTACCATTTCCGCCACTGTTCGAAGTCGCTTCCGAACGATTGTTTGGTGAGTTGTTGCAGCAAATCGACCCGCTCATCATCGGATCGCCAAGCCGTGTGCCGAAGCGCCTTGATCAGAAAGGGAATGGCCTCCGAGTGTCCACGGCTACCAACGTAGGCTGCGGCGTTCACCCAAACGTAAGCGTCTTCGGAAGTGAGATCACGAAGACCTTCTTCAATGGCGACATCACTGTTCCGTTTCTGGAGAATTTCGTAGGCACCATACCCGTGCGCGGTGGGATCCTCTGCAATTGATTGCCGCCAAGCTTCGTCTGAAATCAGACTTGGAGCGGTGTACTCCCCCATAACGGATGGAGGGAGAACGCTCTTCTGCCGGAAAACGATGACTCCAATCACGGCGATCATAATCAAGGCCAAGACTGTATGAATGAGCCACTTCATTTTTCTCGCGAACAGTATTTATTCGTATGACCGTCCGAAGTGATATCACCTCGACGGTCGAGCCCGAGAATGGGGAAAACCCCCCGTCCTGACAAGGAATATTCGGATAAAGGTGCGCCAAACAGAATGCCAAAGAGGGCGGAAATTCGGGCCGGGTTCCCTCCCTGATATCACGACCTCAGAAGCCGGGAGCCATGGAGACGCGCAAATAACCCCACTTCAAATAAATCACAGAACACGGATTCCACTCTCCTCCTACCGATACTCACTGAAGCTCAGTCGCAGCTCGTTCTCCAACTGGGTGATTTTCCACTTTTCCTTCGGCTCGATCAGGGAAAGAGAGACTCCCTTTTTCCCGGCCCGGCCGGTTCTGCCGCTGCGATGGGTGTAGTAGGAGGCCAGTTGCTCGGGCAGCTGGTGCTGGATCACAAAGGAGAGTGAATCGACATCGATTCCGCGGGCCGCGACATCGGTGGCGACGAGATACTGGAACCGTCCCTTCTTGAATCCGCGCATGACCTTGTCCCGTTCCTTCTGCGTGAGGTCCCCCTGAAGCACATCGATGAGAAACCCGAGCGAGGCCAGCTGCGTGCAGAGATTGATCGCCCCCGCTTTAGTGCGGCAGAAGATGAGTCCCCTTTCGTCCTTCCGGCGTTTCAGGAACTCGGCGATGAAGTCCGTCTTCTCCGAGCGCGGACAGATCGCGAAGAGGTGCTTGATATCGCGGTTCACGACATGGGCCTGGTCGATCTGGATGGAGTGCGCCTTCGGCGACATACAGTCCTTGATGAGGAGGTCGATCTCCTCGGGAAAGGTCGCCGAAAAGAGCCAGGTGCTTTTCCGGGCCGAGGTCAGTGCGAGGATCTCGGTCAGCTCCTTTTTGAATCCCATGCTCAGCATCTCATCAGCTTCGTCTAGGACGAGATGGCGGACCGCATCGAGCGAGAGGGCTTTGCGTTTGATCAGTTCCAGAAGCCGGCCCGGGGTCGCGACCACGACATGGGTCGGGCGGCGCAGGGCCGCGAGCTGTTTGTCCATCGGATCGCCGCCGCTGACCACTTCGACGAACATTTTTTCCGTGTATTTGGTGAAGCGGAAAATCTGTTTTCCGATCTGTTTCGCGAGCTCCCGGGTCGGCGCAACGACGAGGCCCTGAATCGCGTTCAGTTGGGGATCGATCTTGGTCAGGAGAGGTAATCCGAAGGCGGCCGTCTTGCCGGTTCCGGTCTGAGCCTGGGCGATGAGATCGCCACCGTCCTTGAGCAGAAAGGGAATCGCCTGCCTCTGAATCTCCGTCGGCGTCATGATGCCCAGCTCGGTGATGCCGCGAATCAAGTCCTCCGGGACTCCGAGGGTGGTAAAGGGATGTGACATGGTGGTTTGGGTGCCGGGTGCGTTGATCCCTTCCTTTCCGTCAGGTTTCCCCATTTTGCCAGTGGAATGCGCCTCCCTCCGCGAGATCCGGGGGCCAGGTCCGGAGACAATTTTCGCTGGCCTTCCTCACCCGGCCTTTCCTATGCTCCCGGGAACTGCATGGAAACTCCGCTTTCACCACTCGACTTTGCCCGCCGCGCCCGACGTCTTTACCCGGACCGGATTGCGGTGGTCGATGGCGATTCTCAATTCACCTACCGGGATTTCTTCGAACGCTGCGACCGCTGGTCCGCCGTCCTGCAAAACCTCGGGGTGAAGCCCGGTGATCGCGTCGCGACGATTGCTCCCAACACACACGCCCACCTTGAGTCGTTTTACGCCATCCCCCAGATCGGGGCGGTCATTGTTCCGATCAATTACCGTCTCAACGCCGCCGACTTCGCCTATATTCTGAATCACAGCGGCGCTCGCGTCGTCTGCGTTCATTCGGATTACCTCGAACTGATCGATCAAATCCGTGATCAGATTCCCGGGGTGGAGCACTTCATCGCCTTCAGCGGATCACGGACCGGGTGGAAAAGCCACGAAACCTGCCTCATGGCAGCCTCGACTCAGTTTACCGCCGTCGAGCCCGTCGAGACGGAGATGATCGCCCTCAATTACACCAGCGGAACCACGGCCAACCCGAAGGGAGTCATGGTCACGCACCGCAACACCGCGCTTAACATCATGGGGCACCTGATGCACACACGCATCACCAGCGCGGATCATTACCTCTGGGTGCTGCCGATGTTCCACGCCAACGGCTGGTGTTTTGTCTGGACCATCACGGCGGTGGGAGGCCGCCACGTTTGCCTTCCCAAAGCCGACCCGGCGATGATCTTTGAAACCGTTGCCCGGGAAAAGGTCACCCTTCTCTGTGCCGCTCCGACCGTGCTCATCAGTATCGCCAACGCGCCGGAAACCCTGCGCCGGAATGCTCCGCGAAGTGTGCGCGTCTTCACCGCCGGAGCCCCGCCCGCCGCCGCGACGATCGAGCGGATCGAGGGCGAACTGGGGTGGGAGATCACCCACGTCTACGGGCTCACCGAAGTTTCCCCCATCGTCACGATCAGCGAAGTGAGACCGGAGCACGATTCCCTGACTCCCTCCGGGCGCGCCGTCATCAAATCGAGGCAGGGCGTAGAATACCTCGGCAATGCGGAGGTTCGCGTCATCGACGACGAGGGTCGGGAGGTGGCGCACGACGGATCGACGATGGGCGAGATCGTGATCCGGGGCAACGCGGTGATGCGCGGCTACTACAACGACCCTGTCGCAACCGAACGCGCCATCCGCAATGGTTGGTTTCACAGCGGAGACGCCGCGGTTGTTCATCCCAACGGTTACATCGAGATCCGCGACCGATGGAAGGACGTGATCATCAGCGGAGGCGAAAACATCTCCTCGGTCGAGGTCGAGGGCGTGCTCCTCCGCCACCCCGCCGTGCGGGAGGCAGCCGTCGTTGGCATGTCGCACGAGAAATGGGGCGAGACTCCCGTCGCCTTTGTCGTCTGCCGGGAAGGCGCGTCGGTCACTGCGGAGGACTTGCGCCTCTTCTGTCGCGAACACCTCGCCCATTTCAAGGTGCCGCACGCCTTCGAGTTCATCAGCGAACTGCCGAAGACCGCGACGGGGAAGATCCAGAAATTCATTCTGCGGGGGGGACGGGCGAATCTGGCGAGACAGTGAGCCACTGCCCTGACAAATACACTGCCACCGCCCGTCCCAGCTGTTCCCCCACTTTGCGGTATCCCTCCGTCGTGCTGTGCGGAGTGTTCCACGAAGTCTCGAGACAGGCGGCCATCGTGTGCGGATTGCCGTGATCATTGACCCACTGCCCGCTGATCTGACGCCAGAGAGGATGGTAGTTCTGCCCGGTGACGCGGGGTTTCGGATCGAGAAAGAGGGGGCCGTTGATGTGTTCGGCCGCAAGGCTGAGAAAGCGCTCGCGGTTCGCGCGAGCCTCGTCGGAAAGCAGCTCGGGAGGGCCCACAAAAAAGAAGGGACGCCGGTCTGTCGCAGCAGGATTATGCAGATCGAGGAAAACGGCGAGGCGTTTCTCTGCGGCAAATCCGAGGAGCTGTTGCTGCGTCGCGGCGATCTCGGGATAGTGAGGGGCATCGGTCCAGTCGCGGTTGTGATCGCGCGGATCAGCCTCCTTGCCCCCGTCGCCCGTGGCGACGCGATCGACGTCCTGAATGGGAACAACAAAGATCTCCGCCGATTCGCGCAAGCGCACCGCATCCGCATCGTCGCCAAGAAGCCACTCGACAAATCCGCGCGCCACCCACGAGGAACCGCTCTCCCAGGCGTGTTGCCGGGCCTGGATCCAGACGGCGGGCTTTTTCTCCGAGCCCGGCGTGCCGAATCGCAGCCCGCGCACGGACCGGTCCTCGCGGGTGCGGGCAAGCTCGAAGACACTCGCCAGTTCCGGTCGCGCTTTCACCGCGTCGGCAAAGAGGACCTCGCTCTCGCGTGAAGTGAAGGGTGGCCCCCACGCGACCCAGAGAGGACCGCCGTTTCCGATGAGCGGATAGGTGATGCGGTCGGTCTCCCGCGTACCCAACTCCGTCTGTCGCCAGGCCTCCCCGTCATCCGAAACCGCCGCGGCCGCCGGCATCGCCCAGTTCGGCGAAAGCGGCTTGCCCGTGTCACTCCCGTTGTTGCGGGCGGGACGTTCGCTGCCCCGCAGGATGAGGGTCGCGCGCTCCCCGGCACCGAGCCCGTCGATCCTGACAAACCACCAACAGGGCCATCCCCGGGCCGGATCGCCGCCCGGCCGCAGGTTGATTTCACGCGTGGCGGAATCGATGGAGTCAACCTGCGCCGAACCGCCTTCGAAGTCGGTCTTCACGGTCAGTTCGGCCGACCACGAGACGATGGTCAGAAAGAAGCTGAAGAGCAGGGCAAAAACAAAATTGGTTCTCATCGATTTAATAAGAAAGAACTTCATCCGGCGTTCACTCATCAATAATCCCGGAACGGTCCACGCGGTTCGGTCTCGTCCATTTCCTGTCGCCAGCGGGCGAAGCGTTCCTCCATCATCTTGAGGATCTCCGGTTTTTCGGAGGAAAGATCGTGCTCTTCGCCGGCATCATGACTGAGGTCGAAGAGGCCATTGCCCTTGGAGGATTCAACCCATTTCCAGTTCTCCACGCGAGCGGCCTTGTCACCACGGCGCTGCCAGAACATTTCCGTTCGTGGTGAGGGCTTTTCTCCGCGCAGGACGGGTAGCATATCGAATCCGTCGAGGACCACTCCGTCCGGAGCCGGAGCCCCTGTCGCCGCGAGAAGGGTCGGGACGATCTCGAGAGTGGTAAGAAATTCCCCGGTCACGACTCCCGCCGGCACCCGGCCGGGCCAGCGTATCAGGAAGGGAACACGGAGGCCGCCCTCCCACATCGTCGACTTGGATCCCTTGAGCGGAGCATTGCCTCCGTTGCCACTGCCTCCGTTATCGGAAAGAAAGAGCACCAGGGTATTGTCAGCGACACCCGACTTGTCGAGCGCTTCGAGTACCTTGCCGATGGCCGAGTCCATCCGGGTCACCGCCGCAAAATAACGGGCCAGCTTTTCTTCTTTGACGAGATCCTGATACTTCGCCACCTCCTCTTCAGGCGCCTGCACCCCGGGCTTCTCACCCCCGTTGTCTTCGGCCAGGGTCGAGGCGCTGTGCGGTGCGTTGAAAGGCAGATAAAGAAAGAAGGGCCGTTTGCCGGCATGTTCATTCACAAAGCTGAGTGCCTCGCGCCCGAAGACGTCGGTGATGTAGGTGCCCCTGTCCTCCCCGGTTCGTTCATTGCCGCGAAAGAGCGAGGGGATCCCGTAGCGCTCGTGAGTGTAGTAGTCGATCCCGTTGTTGCCGTGACCATAGAAGAAATCAAATCCGCGCTGGAGCGGCAGATATCGCTTTGCCTGGCCCATGTCCCACTTGCCGACGACCGCGTTGAGGTAGCTGGCCCCATGCAACATGTCTCCGATGGTCTTCTCTTTGGGATCAAGACCGAGGGTCATCTCGGGAGAGACGGCGTATTCCTCCTCCGTGAAACGATGGCCGTAGTTCACCAGGTCATTGCGAACCATGTCGTAGAGCCCGTTGCGCTGGGGATAGCGACCGGTGAGGAGACTTCCGCGCGAGGGCGTGCAGGCGGGCCAGGTCACGTAAAAGCTCGTCGCCCGGACGCCCTCCGCCGCGAGGCGGTCGAGATTCGGGGTGCGGACGGGTTTGCTGCCGATGCAGCCGAGATCGGGATATCCCTGATCGTCGCTGACGATAAGGACAATGTTAGGCTTTCCGGAGTCTTCGCATTGAAGAACACCTGAAGCACCGATCCAGAGCAGACCGGAGAGCAGCAGACAAACACGGGACTTCATCAGAGAAAAGAAACTACTCGTCATTCTTCGCGTCCGCTTTTCCTTTTCCCTTCCCGTTTCCCTTGCCCTTCTTCTTGTCCTTTTTTCCTTCGCCACCGCCGGGTAGATCGTTCGCCTCGGTTTTCGGCAAATAGGTCGCCAGATCCGTCATCGTTGCGGCACTTTTCGGATCGCCGGCAAGGTTCGTGTACTCCAGCGGATCGACCGCCTGATCGTAGAGCTCCTCGCTCCCGTCGGCATAGCGGATATAACGCCAGTCACCAAAACGAACGCTGTGGTTGCCGCGCCCGTGCGTCGTCATCGCCGGCTGATCCCAGTCGGCGGCGGGGTTCTCGAGAATCGGAGTCATGTCGAATCCTTCGAGATGGTCGGGACGCGGGAGGTCGGTGAGCGAGACGAGGGTCGGATAGACGTTGAGAAAGTCGACGGGCCACGCGCAGGTTTTCCCTACTGGAGTCACGCCCGGAACTTTCCATGTGTGGACGGTGCGGGTTGGTTCCTCCCAGAGGGCGAATTTCCGCCAGTGGGATTTCTCACCGAGGCTCCAGCCGTGGTCGCTCCAGAGACAGACAATGGTATTGTCCTTTTTCGGCGACGCATCGAGCGCGTCAAGAAGGCGACCCACCTCGTAGTCGCAGTAGGCGATCGTGGCGAGGTAGGCCTGCACCGCCTCTTTCCATCGTCCGGAGGCAACAATGGCGGCATGGTCACCCTGAGGGCCGGCCATCTTCACTCCGGCCGGAGGCACATCGTCGAGGTCATCCTCGCGGTGGGGAGGCAACTCGATCGAGTCGAGGGGAAATTTGTCGAACCATTCCTTCGGCACGCTGAAGGGCATGTGCGGTTTGACGAAACCACAGGCGATAAAGAAGGGCTTTTCACTCTCTTCGGCCATTCGCTCGATACACCAGTCGACGACACCGTGATCGGGCATCTCCTCGTTGGTATTGGCGAGCGGGCCGAACTTGATGCCGCCCACCCCGTCGTCTTTCGCCGAAGGATGCAGGGTAAGCCCGTCCCCCTTGCCGTCAAAGTAGTCCGTCCAATCTCCGCCGCGGTCGCCGGCTCCATGGTAGATTTTGCCGGCTCCAAAGACGCGGTAACCATTCTTCACAAAATGGGAATTCATCAGCTTGTCCTCGCTGATCCCGGGACGCCAGTTCTGCGCGTTGGTATAGCAGCCCGTCGTCGAGGGACGCTGTCCCGACATGAGCGAGGCCCTCGATGGGTTGCAGGCGGGTGCGGTGCAGTAGGCTTTGCTGAAGGTGACACCCTCGGCGGCGAGACGGTCGATATTCGGAGTTTTTGTCTGAGGGTTCCGCCCGAGGTGCCCGACCCAGTGATTCAGGTCGTCGATGGCGATAAAAAGCACGTTGGGCTTTTCCGCGTCGGCAGCTGGAGCGATCGCACTACTGAAAACGAGGAATAACAAGGAGAGGAATCTTTTCATGGGGGCGGTAAAAAACAAAGAGATGATCAGGTTCAGGGTTTAACCGGTTTCGCGGCTCCCGGTTTCGTTTTCTTTTCCTGCGAGAGCCGCTCCGCTTCGTTACTCAGTTGCTCATCCTGATTCCGCAGCCAGGCACCGTAATCCTTCGGCGACTTTTTCACATACTCGTAGGTATCGAAGATGGCACCGTAACCGAGCGCCCGGGGATCGCCTTCCGCCTTCAGGGTCTCGAGCATCTGCTCTTTCAGGTCCGCCATCGTCTCCGCAAAAGCCGGATCGTTGGCGAGATTTCTGACTCCCTGCGGATCCGTGCTGAGCTGATAGAGTTCATCGGCCGGACGAAATCCGAAGCTCGCATTGAAATAATATCCGCCGAGCAGTTTGATGACCTCCTTGGTCGGGCTGTCATCACAATTGCCGAAGTTGGTTTCCGGATCGCAGGCAGGCCAGCGCTCGGGATGGTAGTTGCGCACGTAGAGAAATTCCGGCGTGCGGATTGCCCTTACCGGATACCCCCAGTGGTTCGGTCGCCCGAGATCATGCCTTTCCTTTCCGGTGAGCATGACCCTGCGGTCCCCGGTGATCCATCCGGACTGATCCGAGGTGAGCAACGGCACCAGGCTTGTCCCCGTGATCTGCGGATGTTTCTCCACTCCCGCGAGTTCGAGAAAGGTCGGGGCAATGTCCCTGACATTCACAAAATCCTGAACGACACGCCCCGGTTTGATTCCCGCGCCCCAGCGCGCGACAAAGGGAAGCCGGAAGCCGTCCTCGTGGATCTGCCCCTTCACAAAAGGGAAAGGCATCCCGTGGTCGGAAGTGACAATGACGAGGGTGTTCTCCAGTTCGCCGCTCTTCTCGAGGAGGTCGAGCGCCTTTCCGATGTGACTGTCGGCCCACTCCACTTCAACCGCGTAGTCGGCAAGATCGCTGCGGACCGCCCGTACATCGGGGAAGTAGGGCGGCACTTCAATCTCCTCGAGATTTTTTCCGAGACGGAGACCGGAATGCAGTTCGTAGGAGCGGTGTGGTTCCGAGAAGCCCATCCAGAAGGAGAAGGGAGCCTCCTTGTTTTTTCGTTGTGTCAGGAAGTCATTGAAATTTCCCGCGTAGTCGTTCTTCCCGATTCCGCTCGCGGGAGGCTCGCTCTTCTGCTGATCGAACGAAGGTCCCGCCGGATTTCTCGTCCAGCCCTGGCCCTCATGATCTCCGGGTCCCCACCCCTTGCCGGTCAGTCCGACTTCGTATCCCGATGCCTCGAGCAGATCGGGGAAAACGGCCCATTTTTTCGGGAAGATCGAGTTGTGCACCGAGAGCTCCTCAAGCTGCCAGGTGTTCCGACCCGTCAGAATGCTGGCGCGGCAGGGTGAACATTTGGGATTGGAGGTAAAGGCGTGCTCGAACTTCACCCCTTCGCGGGCGACACGGTCAAGATTGGGCGTTTTCACCCACTCGCAACCGTAGGCTCCTGCGGTGTTCCAGCTCATGTCATCAAAAATGATGAAGAGAAAGTTGGGCCGCTCCGCCGCGCAGACCGGTCCGCCCGAAAGGAAGACAGCAGCGACGAAGAGCAGTCCGCTCCGGAGCAGAAAAGAAAGGATGCGATGTTGCATGCCGGAAAATCTACTCATCTCCCACCCGGGAGGGAAGCCAATATGGCGACTTGTCTGCCGGATAAACGTCCTTCCGACCGCGCCCTCCATTGAGAGAGCAGGGCGCACGGTCCCTACTCGTCGAGGCCCGCCCTGGTCCCGGGCTCCCACTTCAGTCCCCAGTTCCGCATTGAGATTAGAACGCGCCGAAGGTCGCTGCCCTTCTCCGTTAATTCATAAGCCATGCGTTTGCTTCCATCAGCCACCGGAATCTGCTGAACGATGCCGGCCTCAAGGAGACGCTCGAGCCGGTCGCTCAAAATATTTGTGGGAATTCCCTCGGGTGAGGCGGTGAAGTCCTTGAATCGGCTCCGCCCTAAAAACAGGTCCCGTATGATCAGCAGGGTCCACCGGTCTCCAAAGAGATCTAGGGCACAGGACACCGGGCAGGGCGAACGGCGCGGACTTCCCGCTTCTTCCGTAACCGGTTTAGAGATTTTACCCGCTCCTTTCGCCATGGTGCATCATGCCGTAAAAATACTTGCAATTCAAAAGTTTTTTAACTTGCGATTTGCAAGTAAAATGGGAATCCTTTCCTCACCATGACGACCTCCTCCGAACCTGCCCTCGCCGCTCCGGGCGCCGGACTTCCGGCAATCGAACTTTTTATCGGTCGTTTCCTGTTCCGCCTCAAGTGCCGCGCGGGAAACCGGGAAGAGTTTATTTCAGGCTTCCAGAAGGAACGCTCCGCGATCCGGACGCTCGTTGACGACTGCGAAGAACAAAAGCGCGGTGAACGCATCCTCATCAGGCGCCTCCGGGGTCTTGAGGACAGCAGTCGCTACTGGTCCGTCCTCATGACAATCGATCATCTCCGCATCACGAATCTCGCTTTCGCCGGAGTGATTCGCAGCCTCACTCACGGCCGGGTTCCCGAGGGAGAGGCCAGCACCGCCGCCGTGAAACCGGACCCTTTGGTCACCTCCGGGGTCGTCGAAGAATACGAGAGGTCCTGCGACCTTCTCCTCTCGGTCATCTCAAAGGCGGGAGAACTGAACACGACGCTCCGCTACCCCCATCCCTGGTTCGGGCCGCTCAATGCCTTCGGATGGCTTGCCCTTGCCTCGATGCACCTCGGCATACACCGCGCCCAGATTGAGGCAATCCTCAGAGGACTGCCGACGCGGGCCGTGCTCTGATCTTCCCGCAGGTCTTCCCTGCCCTCTTTTCGGTCTCACCCGGCCGATAGCCCGGCGTAGACCTGTCACGCGACCGGTCGCCGGTGTGGACCCGCCACCTCCCGGTGGTTCAGTCTTCCGGCTGAACGAATCGAGGGCATGCGGCATCGAAAGCCGGATTAATTAGGAAAGGTTAATCAAAAGGGAGGGCACCCGGGTCGAAGTCTATTCGAAAAGCGGACTTGAATCCGGTAGGTGATTCTTCCCATTCTACAATAGTTTGAAGTGTCATCACTTTGCCTTACAATCCGACCCCTTAACCAGAATGAAGCATCCCCGTCCATCGCTCCTGACACAAGAATCCGAGGCGGGAGTTCTGCGATAGAAGATTGCGAAAAGAGGAGATCTCTTCCGTTTTGCCATGCAGGAACCCACCCTCCACTCATTCCTAAGCCAGCATAAGGGGGGCTTCAGCAAGCTCGACTCTTTTGCGGGAGTGAATCTCGGGGAGATGGAAGTGGGAGAATCGGGCAGATCCGCTCAGATTCCGCCGAAGGTGGCCAAGGAGCTGCTTTTCTGGATCCGCCGTTTTGTGCAGGAAACCGAGCAGATCGGGAATCGATGCCAGGATCGTCCGCGGGCGAATATGCAGGGAATCTTTCTGGTCTGCCGCCGCTACGCTCAGGTCCTCGAAACCTACGGCCTCGACACCCTTGCTTTTGAGGAATTGAACGACAAAGAGGTTTTTCTGGACCTGCAGAAGCAAGTCCGGCTCCTCGAGGCCCGTGCGAGAGAGTCGCTCGACGCCGAGGGGCTTGAGTCCATCATTTCCTTTATCGTTGCCACCAAACTGGGAGACAAGCTCAACACCGCCCTCGACACGATGAAGGCGATCCTTGAGATGGAGAACCCGGAGGAGTTCATCCGCTACGCGACGCGGCAGACCGTCGCCTCCCTTCAGGTTGAGGATGAGTTGAAGTACATGACGCGAAGCGACTTCGGTTCGGCCGGCAAGGAAACCTACGAGGAGTGGTGCGTGAAAAAGGAACTGGCCGTGGGGGTTCTCGAGGCGGTCCTCCCGGTCGTCCGTGAACTGGTCGGAGGTGAGATCACCTCCCACGATCCTCTCTGGATGCCCTCCGAGGACCCTCTCTCCTTTGCCGAGGAAGACCCACTCTCCATCGCGATGGGGAATCCGCAGTGGGTGACTGACGAGGTGGAAAAATGGGTGAAGTTCCGCGAGGACTTTATCGTTTTCCTGCTCTCAGTGACAGGCGACGTGCCTCACTAATGGCTCATCCTTCGGGATTACTTCTTGATTCCGATTTCAAAACAGCGCATTCTCCCGCCTGATCTCAGCACCATCCTGCGGGTGTCGTTCAATGGTAGGACGCGAGCTTCCCAAGCTTGAGACCGGAGTTCGATTCTCCGTACCCGCACCAGGGCCCTTTCCGAGCTGGAAGCCTTATAAAATAAGAAAACCCCGGAAAACCGGACCCTTTTAAATATTTCTGGATCCTTTCGGACTGTTGTAAGGCTGTTGAGAACGACCCGGCTCAGTCTCAACTCGGTGAAGGCAACCACCTACTCCAATGAAGGGCGAACTCATCTTCCTGCCTCGTTTGTTCCGAGGCGAGCGTTAGGTCTCAGGGGCGATGTCGGAAACTTCGCATTGTCCTACGTTTTAGCGGTTTTCGAACCCAATTCAGGCGTGTTTCTACACGTATTGCACATCTTGCATTGAACACTGTTAATGCGTCCGCTATA
This sequence comes from Akkermansiaceae bacterium UBA2381, assembly GCA_002344215.1. Lineage (GTDB taxonomy): Bacteria > Verrucomicrobiota > Verrucomicrobiia > Verrucomicrobiales > DEV007 > Arctic95D-9. The sequence goes on along the minus strand of DDSV01000051.1, from coordinate 88,209 downwards.
CCCTCTTGGGTCCAGATTTTTCGCGGTAGCGCAATCCTGACCGAATCCCCACACACATGCGCTGGACCGAGCTCGCTGACGCCACCGATTCCCATTCTGAGCTAGAGACTCGTGTCTGGTCTGCGGCGAAACTGCTCTGGGTCAATGCCTCCCTGAAACGTTCCAAATTCTCTCCTATCGTACTCGGCCTGATCTTCCTGCGTTACGCCGACATTCGCTTCTCGGCGATCAAGTGTGGGATAAGGTCCGCCGCGGGTTTCCACCAAAACTCCAAGAAACCTGGGCAAAGGTTGGCGAATCGTCGACCCGATTTAGCTGTAATCTGATCGCAACGAATCAAACACTCCAACGATCCCGGGATCCCGTCCTGCCTCAGCTTCTAAGTGCCACATAGCCATGACCGAAGACCAATTTGTTCAACTCAACCGCACATTCCGTGAAATTTCGGAGAATGAGATCAACTCTGATAGTTTTGACTCTGAGTTTGACTGGACTCTGTGGGGAGACCGTGACCAAACAGACTGGAGCCACCTCGAACAGCGGTTCCGCACTGTCATCTTGGCGGAGGGCGGCGCAGGAAAGACGCGCGAAATGAAAGAACGTCACAACATCCTGCGGCAGGAGGGAAAGACGGCTTGGTTTATCGAACTCGAAGTGTTGGCTGAAGAAAGCATTGAGGATCTTATTGATCGTGATCATCAGACTCCGGATTTCACGGTTTGGAGAGATTCTTCCCGCGAACCTGCCTGGATCTTCCTTGATGCGGTCGACGAGCTGAAACTTAAAAACGGAGATTTTCAAAGAGCCCTGTTCCGTTTGCGACGCTCCATTGGAGCTGCCCATGATCGGGCTCACATCATCATCTCATGCAGGCCCAGCGATTGGGATAAGATCGATATACAAGACTTTTCGAATCAACTTCCGGCACCGGAAGTCTTAGAAAGGGACTCAGAATTTGACCCCACTCAACTTCCACACGAGTCCGGCGAAGAGCGCTTCTTAGCTCCCCTGAAGGGCAATACCCGTATGGACTCGAAGGCTGACATCGAGGATTTGCCTCGGGGAGCTTCCGCCCAACCAGAAAAATTGAAGATTTTTCATCTCCGGAGTTTGACTCGGCAGCAAGTAAAGCAATTTGCAGTATCGCGTGCCCCCGAAATTGCTCAAGAATTCCTTGAGTCCGTTGAGAGCCAAGATCGTTGGGCATTTGCAAGGCAGCCGCAGGATCTTCTGGAACTTCTCGAGCTGTGCCGTAATAAAAAGGGTCTGGGGACTTACAAAATGCAGCATGAGGCTTTTTTGCTCGCATCCTTACGAGAGCGTGAGGGCCGGCCCGGAGAAGCATCTCAGCTGTCGCAGCTGATTGCACGTGAGGGTGCAGAGCGCCTATCCCTTTCACTTGCTCTCTCCAAAAAGCGAACCTTGCTCAACGTTTCTGAGGATAACCAAGTTGGTTGCACACCAGCAAGCGTATGCCCCCGCGAGCTACTTAAGAATTGGTCTTCATCAGAGATCAAGGCCATCCTTCGACTGCGAATATTTGACCCACCATCATATGGGAGGATTAAATTTCACCGCCGAGATGTCCAAGAATTCCTTGCAGCAGGTCGATTGATCAACCTCGCCAAGGCAGGGAACGACTCATTGGGAAAGCTATGCGCTCTTCTTTTTTCAAAGGGCCCTTGTGACGAGGAGATTCTGCTTCCAACCATGAAAGGAATCGCGGTCTGGGTAGCCTCCGACTCCAGTGAATTCGGATCTCGTGTGAGATCTAAGATCACCAATATTGAGCCGGAACTATTGCTTGTTCATGGTGATCCAGAACATCTTCCCATTCCTTCCAAAATCGCAATTCTCAACCGAATCGCAGAACTTAACTCGGGCAGCATTCGAAGATCCCTGACGTATTCTGCCGCATCGTTAAAGCGGTTCGCGGCACCACAACTGTCACAGACGATTAATAGAATATTTGAGTCGGGGAAAACATCAGACTCCGTAGTTTGTCTGCTCTTGGAGCTAGTGAAGGAAGGAAGGGTCGCCGATTGCTCAGAAATGGTCGCCAGAGTGGCGATGACACCTGAAAACTCGAATCACTGGCGGGAATTGGCAGTAATGGGGCTGGTAGCCTGCAAGCAAAGTGGCCATCTTTCTAAAATTGCTGAGAATATTCTTGAGAGCCCTCACGATTGGCCCGCCGCGCTGCTCGGCGACATCATTGACGAGATTGCCCCAGATCATTTATCGGCCTCCCAGTTAAAAACTGTGCTCGAGGCTAGTGATTGCAGCGGTGATTCAAAGTTGAACGATTTTTCACAGTCGGTGCAACGATTGGCCGACAAACTTCCTCGTGGGTCCGAAGAGGCGTCTGAGTTGAAAACTGAATTGCTCTCAATGATTCTCGATAACCAACTGCCCGGGTCCTCCCATCACCGTCCATTGAGTCGTTGGGCTGAGTTGGCACCTGCTCTCCAAGTGCTTTGCCTAGCCAAGGGAAACCCTGCTGTCGACCTCCAGAGCAAGGAGCATTTTTTCGCCTGTCTGACCGCAGTTTGGTTCGAACCCAAGCGTTACTATGGCACCACCAAGATTAAGGATCTAATGGATCAGATTATCGACGCAGGGATGGAGAGGAAACTACTGTTCCAATGGGAAATGGAGTATGCGCTGCGTTTCTTTCCATCCAAGCCAAGCAAGCCGTTAGTCGTCCATCGCTCGCTGGTCAGCGACTACGCCCGGGACGACACCCAATGGCTTGAGGAACTAATTCAATCGGAAAATACTGACATGCGTATCCGGTTGAGCGCTTTGTTGGAGCGAATCCGCTTTTGGAATGCACAGGGCCGCCCTCAAGGAGAAGAAGCTGGGCTTAGAGCTTTGGGCGGCAGCGGTGGCGTCCTTGATGCGTCGTTGAATGCCTACCTCGCTCAAAAGGACAAAATCGAAGAGATCGAAGAGTGGACGGCGATGAGGCGAAAGCATAAGAACGAAGAGGAGAACCGTCTCGAAGGATGGTTGCATTGGAGACGAGAGATTCTCGCTGAACCCGGATCAAGTTTCTCAGACGAAAACATGGTCCGAAATCGACACCTAATATTCGAATGGTTGATGGCGGACAGCAGAAAGAATGGCTCGTATCTCGTCTGGGCAGGCGGTGAAGGAATACTTGCAGCGTTCTCTGATCAAATCAAGGACGCGACAGCCTCGGCGTTTCTTGGCTGCTGGCGGAATGAGGAGGTGAAAACATACAGCGAGCGAAAGGATGACCCTTCTAAAACGCCGTATTCGTGGATCTACGCGTTGACAGGTGTCTCAATAGAATCGGAAACCCCGGGATGGGAGACTCGACTTAGCGATGACGAAGTTCGACAAGCCACACGTATAGCCATGGTTGAGATCAACGGTCTAGCCGGCTATATCGAACAACTAATTCACAAAAGACCGCAACCCGTAAAACACGTCTTGGGCGAGGAATTTAAAGCCCAATGGAACATGCGTGCCGAAGCTCAGCATTTACCTTTTCTCCAGAGTGTAGCGAATGGGAGCCCTGCACTGAAAAGCCTCATGCTCGATGTAGCTATCAATCTTTTGCTTGAATGGCCTCCCCCCTCCGAGCGCTCTGCAGAAGCCTTGGATAGGATCGGTCATCACCTTTCTCAATTGATCGGGATTATCCAATCTTGTTGGAGCGAAGTATCGCAAGAACAGCGAAACAACCTCCAAAATCAATGCGAGAGAACGCTGAAGGAGGATCCAAAGTCTAGGTTTTCTCCGGAGTGGTTGCGGTTGATGTTCTACTTAGATCTAAGTTCTGCCATCAAACTTTTTGAAGAAAGCATTGAGGTTCATCCAATCCCCGCCCGAAAAGACGCAGCGATTCGATTATTTGCAAACTTGCTCAGCGATGACTACCGGCCAAGTTGCCTTGCCTTAGCACACGCCGATCTCGAACCTAAGCACCTCGCGCGCCTAATCCTGATCGCCTTCACTTACATTAACCCCGCGGAAGATGAAGAACGCCTTTCAGGTATCGTCTACACACCAAAGCCCCGTGATGATGCGATGGGGGCGCGGTCATCGCTAGTGAATAAGTTAATCGGGATGGATGGGGCTGCGCCTGATCAGGAGATCGAGCAACTGGCAGCAAATCCGGTGTGTGCTTCGATTACAGGATACCTTCGGTCAAGACAGCGATTGAAGGCCGAGAATAGAGCCGATCGAGTCTACTCGATTGCCGAGATTACCGAGATTGAGGATCGTTTCGAATCTTCGCCGCGGGACCGGGACTCACTATTCCGTGTTATGATGGCGAGGCTTCAGGATCTACAAGATGTTCTTAATACGGATGACTTTGTCCCCTTGCTAACACTTCAACGAATTGAAAGTGAGGAGGAAATGCAGCGGACAATAGCTATGATGCTAAAAAATTCTTCCAATGGAATCTACGAGGTCTTTCGTGAACCCGAGGTTAAAGGACGAAAACGCACGGACATTCAATTTTGTGTTCCCGGCTTCGATCTACAATCAGTCATTGAGATTAAGGTTGGGGAGAAGCCAGCATGGGATGTTAGCGCACTCTTAGATTCGTTGGAGAATCAACTTGTGAATCAGTATCTCCTGCAACGAAATCGGAAGGCAGGGTGCTTTTTGATAACTTATGGGGGACATGTTTCAGAGTGCTCGAAGTGCGGTAAAACCATTAAACCTCGGAGGAAGTGGAAAGATCCAGATTCGGGGAAATTCCTAGATTTTAGAGGGCTCATTGAACGGCTAAGAATTCGAGCAAAGGAGATCGTAGACGAGCACAAAGGAGAGATCTGCCTAGAAGTATTCGGATTAGATCTTCGCGACCCAGTTTCACGCAACATCGTCGGCTATCCGGGAGGTTAACGATGCCTGAGAAGAAGCGCGACACCGAAGAAAAACCCATCAAAAAGATGCCCGGGCGCATCGGTAAGTTCTGGCACACTAACGGGGGCAGCGAGAATTACTCGATGGTTTTTTTCGCTGAGAAGATATTCCGCAAACTGCCGGGCAACTGGACCTTCGTCGTTTTCACCGACCGGACCAAACTTGACCATCAGATCTACTGCGCCTTTGCAACCTGAGGGGCTGCGACCAAGGGAGGGGCCATCGCTATGCTACCAGCGAGATTAGGCTTTTGGTGTCCGAGAGCGGGGCCAAAGAACCATCCATGCCGAGAACTCCTTGACACCAAATCGGATACACACAAAACTCAAATGCGGTTGGGTGCAGGTGTGCGGAATCGTCACTGAGCTGTCCGATGGGTAAACAAGAACGTCAGTTGGAAGGGACTATGAAGGCCTAATCAACCGGAGGAACTTCTTATCTGCCACTGCACCCAGCCGCACATTAATAAAGCGAAACAGGCAAAGGTTACCCTTTGCCCGTCGGAGAATTCGCTTCGATCCGATAAATCTCACAAAATCTTGAGCCGTTCTCTCGAACCGTCAGGGTTCTCCAGAATCACTTTCCCGCCACTCTTTTCGTGTTCAACGAAAAGTTCGTAAAGGGCCAAGGACTTACGGATGACCTCGACGAGAGTAGGGGCTCCGATTCTTTTTTGAAGATCGTCGAGCTGGTCCTTGATGGCTGGCTTTAGATCGAGGCTCAGGCGGATCGGCTTCTGAGCATCCTTTGCAATAGTATTCAATAGGTCTTCTCCTTCCTAGCAGCATGAGTGCGCCAAAGGTTATCGAAATAAAAACCGGGAGGCAGTATGTCAATGGTGTCTCGAACCACCCGAACGCAATTGCTGCAGGCATTTCCAGAGCCAAGACGGCGAACCCAAATTTCCATTCCGGCAGGGATTCCTTCGAGCTGAAGGTGGCACAGACGATTCCGGACCACTTTCGCTCGAACTGTAACAACCGGTCAGCGACCGGTTCGATTTCATTGTTATTTTTATGCATTACGGCTAGGTCACCACGTCGAGGACGACGCGTGACCTGGCAGCAGGAGCATCGACGACGGCCTCATGTGGCGTACGAAGTTGCCCGCTGTCAGAATCTGTTGAGAGTGATTTCGTCTCTCAAATTCCATTCTAAACAGTGGAGGGTTGAAACATTCTGGGTAGTTTTTCATATCATTTATACCTGATGCTGAATTGGTAGACGACCAACAGTCATCATCATTTTTTAGGTCATAATAAAATCGGACTTCAACCTTACGGAAACCATAACGCTTGGGGGTTTTGTGTATATCTAGGGTTAAGCGTTATCGCAAGACGAGGACATCCAATTTCAGTGTGTGGTTTTTTTTCATCAGACTCTGTTACCAAAGCCTGCACCCACATTTAACCCACATTTACTGAACGTCCAGTGATTTTCTAAGGTTTTCCAAATCTCTCGCTCTGGACTTTTTTTTGAGTTGAATATTGGATCGCCAAAATTGAGGGTGGATCTGATTACGAAACCGCTCGCGGACCTCTACGGAGTCTGCGAGTTCGACGTGGAGGCGCCGCTGGACACGCTGTGACGCCAGTGAGGGACTGCTGCGTGTTCCCCGTTCCTTAGGTCTTTGCAAAAGCCTCTCCTCGACGTAAGTTCTTGCCATGATCATCACTCTTCCCGATGACCCGGCGCTCGTCGAGATGGGCGAAGCCGAGATCCGACTCGACCTCGCCTGCGGTGCCTATGCCGCTGGCCATGTTTCGCGCGGCGTGGCGGCACGCATGGCGGGACTGGATCGCCTGGCGTTTGATCAGGTCCTCGTCGCCCGGCGCATTCCTTCGTATGACGAGGAACGGCTCGCCGAGGACAGGGAAACTCTCCGCTCGCTCTCCGGGAAGTGATTGTTGTCACTGACACGTCCGTGATTTTGAACCTGTGCCTGATAGGCCAGGAGGAACTCTTACCGGTTTTGTTCGGCACCATAGTCGCCCCGAACGCCGTGGTGTTTGAATTCGAGCGGCTTGCGACAGCGGATCGGCGTTTTCAGAACCTGGTTTTCCCCTCCTTTATCGAGCGCTCCGAACCCGGTCAGATCCTGCCATCCCTAACGGTGATGAAACGTCTCCAAGCCGGCGAGATCGCGGCTCTGTCACTGGCGGTGCAACGAAAGGCGGATGCCGTACTCATGGATGAACTGGCCGGTCGTGCTGCCGCCGTTGCACTCGAGCTGAAGCCTATCGGGTTGCTCGGCATCTTGCTGGAAGCGAAGGAACGCAGCCTGATTTCCGCACTGACACCACTCCTCGACCGCCTGGAAGACGAGGCCGAGTTCTGGATCAGCGCCTCTTTGCGAAATGCCATCCTGAACGCCGCCGGGGAGGCGCCGTGAGGACGGTGCCCATCCCAAGGACTGCCCACCTACGTCCGACCCGCCATATCGCCCTCTCCGCGTATACGCCATCGCGGTCTCGGCGCGGCGGACTTTACCCCGGTCATGGAATTGATCACGATGAATGGTCAGGGATTCCTCCCGCCGACAACCCGTGAGCTTCCACCATGATCGAACACACTGTCACCTTCCGACTCAAACACGGTCCCGGATCCCCCGAGGAGCGGGCTTTCCTTGATGAGGCGGCCGAACTCGCCGCCATCCCCGAGGTGGCCGATTTTGTGATCCGTCGCCAGACGAGTCCGAAACTCGATCACACCTTCGGCATCTCGATGTGGTTTGCCAGCCATGCCGACTACGAGGCCTACAATGCCCACCCTGATCATCTCTCCTTTCTTGAGAAACGATGGTTCACCGAAGTGGCCTCGTTTCAGGAGGCTGATTTTGAATCTCTCTGACAGCGCCCGATGAGACGACTTCTCACCCTCGCCCTCCTCTGCTGGATCTCTTCGGCTTCATCAGACGTCCTCGCCCTTGAGGCGCTCGAAGCCGGGGCGGCGACGGTTGATATCTCACCAAAAAAATTACCGGCGATCCGCAACGGCGGATTTCTTCAGGCGATGGCGGATCGGGTGGACGATCCCCTTCACGCACGGGCGCTCGTTTTAAAATCAGGCGACACCACGGTTGTCCTTTGTGTCGTCGATTCCTGCATGCTGCCCACGGATGTGTGTGAGTCGATCAAGGCGCTCGTTGCCAAAGAACTCAGCCTTAAGGCCGATCACATTCTGATTTCCTCGACTCACACCCACTCTGCGCCGGGAGCGATGGCGATGTGCCTGGGGACACGCAAGGATGAGGCCTACACCGCCCAGATGATCCCCCAGGTTGCCGAAGCCATCGTCAAGGCCCACGCCGCTCTCACCCCGGCGAAGGCGGGATGGGCCCAGGTCGATGCCCATGCCTTTACGAACTGTCGACGCTGGATCCGGCGTCCTGACAAAATGATCACCGATCCTTTCGGAGAGGTCAGCGTCCGCGCAATGATGCATCCGGGTTACGAGAGTCCGGATGTCGTGGGGCCCTCCGGTCCGACCGACCCGCAACTCTCCGTCCTCAGTCTCGTTCGGGCGGACAACGACGAGCCCATCGCGATGATGGCAAATTTCTCGATGCATTACTTCGGCGCCGGTCCCGGTTTCTCGGCCGACTATTTTGGCGAACTCGCCGGGCTCATTGAAAAATCTCTCGGGGGAAACGCCGTTGGCCTCGTCTCCCAGGGCACGAGCGGCGACCTGCATTACATGGATTACAGCCGGGCGAAGGATCCCGAACTGACCCGCTCCAAATACGCCGCCGGTCTTGCCGGGATTGCCTTGAACGCCCGGAAAGAAATCCAACACCGGACCGGCCTTCCCCTTGCCATGGCCGAAGCGAAACTGCCACTGAGCCGTCGCCTCCCATCCAAAGAACGACTCGCCTGGGCCGCCCCGATAAACGCCGCGCGCGCCGGCGCGGTTCCGAAGAGCAAGGAGGAAGTCTACGCCGAACAGGCCGAGTGGATTCACGCGAACCCGGAGACCACGCTGGTTCTCCAGGCGCTCCGTCTCGGGGACTTGGCGATCACGGCGCTGCCTAACGAGGTCTACGGGATCACCGGTTTGAAACTGAAGGGACAGAGTCCGCTCCCCGTCACCTTCAATATCGAACTCGCCAACGGTGCGGAAGGGTACATCCCGCCGCCCGAGCAGCACCGCCTTGGCGGCTACACCACCTGGCCCGCCCGGACCGCCGGACTCGAGGAAACCGCCGAACCGAAGATCGTCGATACGATTCTGGGCTTGTTAGAGTCTGTCAGCGGAAAGCCCCGCCGCCCCTTGACCGACGGAGAGAGCCCCTATCGCCGAGCCATCCTGACAGATCAACCTCTCGCCTACTGGCCGCTCAACGATCTCACCGGACCGCAGCCGCGGGAAGCGACGGGCAAGTCCTCCGCCACCTGGGAATACGGCGTCGCCTTCGGCCTGCCCGGGGTGCAGCGGGTCGGCGGTGCGATCTCCGCCGAGCCCGAAAAAGCGAATCCGTTTACAACGGCGGACATCAACCGGTCCACCCATGTCGCGGGCGGCCGGCTTCGCGCGGGAATCAAGGAACTTGGCCACACCTACAGCGCCGAGCTCTGGTTCTGGAACGGCCTTCCCGATGATGCCCGGGCCGTCACCGCCTATCTTTTATCACGTGGCCTTGAGGGTGACCCGCGGGCCCATGGAGAACACCTCGGTGTCGGAGGGACGAATGCGGACGTGCCGGAAGGCCGCCTCTTTTTCTACACCGGCAATGAGATCGGACAGGTCGTTCCCGGAAAAACACGACTCACCTACCGCGATTGGCATCACGTCGTGCTGGTAAGGCAGAACGAAAAGCTAACCGTCTATCTGGATGGAAAAAAGGAGATCGAATCGGAAGCAAAGTGGACCCTGCCGGACGGAGCAAACAACGTTTTCTTCGGCGGTCGCAGTGACGGGATGTTCGGACTCGAAGGCAAGCTCGATGAGATCGCTCTCTACCCGATCGCCTTGAGTGCGGATCAGGTGGCCGCCCATTTTTCAGCCGCCGAACGCACCGCGCCCAAACCGCAACCCGACTCCGCCGCCCGCTCTCCGGAGGCCAGTCTCAAAGCTCTCCATCTGCCCGAGGGATTCGAAGCCCGCCTCGTGGCCGCCGAACCGCTCGTGCTCGATCCCGTCGCATTTGACTGGGATGCCAGGGGCCGCCTCTGGGTGGTGGAAATGGCCGACTATCCTCTCGGGCTCGACAACGCGGGCGCAAAGGGCGGGCGGATTCGTGTCCTCGAAGATCAGGATAAGGACGGCACCTATGACCGGAGCACTCTCTTCGCCGACGGACTGAATTTTCCCAACGGGCTCATCACCTGGCGCGAGGGGGTCATCATCACCGCCGCTCCCGACATTCTGTATCTCGAGGATTCCGATGGAGACGGCAAAGCTGACAAGCGTGAGGTGCTTTATACCGGGCTCTCGGAAGGCAACGAACAACTCCGCGCCAACGGACTGCGCTGGGGACTCGACAACTGGATCCACGTCGCCGCCGGGGGCCACCATGGAAAACACGGAGCCGACACCAAATTGAAATCAATTCGCGCCGGCACGGAGACTCTCGTGGGAAGCCGTGATTTCCGGATCCGTCCTGACTCCGGTGAAGTCGAACCTCAAAGCGGCCCGACCCAGTTCGGCCGCAATCGTGACAACTGGGGCCACTGGTTCGGCACGCAGAATTCCCATCCGCTCTGGCACTATGTCCTGCCCGATCACTATCTGCGCCGCAATCCCCACTTCGCCGCGCCGGAGGGCCGGGTCCAGCTCCCCGGAGGTTCCAATCCCCCGGTCTATGCGGCGAGCCCGCCCGAAAAGCGATTCCACAGTTTCCAGCAGGCCGGTCGCTACACCTCCGCCTGCGGCGGCATGATCTACCAGGACAGTTACCTCTTTCCAACCGCACAGACGATGGCTTTTATTTGTGAGCCCTTTCACAATCTCGTGCAGCAACTCGAATTGAGCCCCGAGGGAGTCACCTTTTCCGGACGGAGGGTCGGAGATGAAAAGACCCCGGACTTTTTCGCCAGCGAAGATCGCTGGTGCCGTCCTGTCATGGTTCGGACCGGTCCCGACGGTGCCCTCTGGATTGCCGACATGTATCGTTACATGATCGAACATCCGCACTGGCTGCCGGAGGAGGGAAAAGCGGAACTGCTTCCCCATTACCGCCTCGGAGACGACATGGGCCGGATCTACCGGGTCGTTCGCCGGGGTGTCACGCCGGGCCCGATTCCCGACCTTTCCTCTCTCGACCCGAACGCGCTCGTGCAGCAGCTCCATTCTCCCAACGGCTGGGTTCGCGACAAGGCCCAGCAGATGCTCACCTGGGGAAAAGAGACTCCGGAATTGACCGCCCCCCTCAGGGACATCTCCCTCACTGCCCCTGATCCACTTGCCCGGCTTCATGCCCTGTGCACACTCGACCACTTCGGTAAACTTGAGAGCTCCTCCGGCGTTCTGGTCGCGGCTCTCACTCATCCCCATCCCGGCCTCCGGGAGAATGCTCTCCGCCTCGCCGAATCGAGCACCGATCCCGAGGTCATCAAAACCGCGATCAGTCTGCTGGACGATTCCGATCCCCGGGTCCGTCTTCAACTTGCTTTCACCCTCGGCGAATGGAAAACCCCGGAGGCGGGAAACACACTCGCCCATTTGCTCAACCGGCCGGACAACGATCCCTTCCTGACTGCTTCCGTGATCAGTTCCGCTCTGCCGCATCTGGACCGGCTGGCGGAGGCGGCGACGCCCGCGACCCGTTCCAAGCTCCTGCCGATGGCGCTTGCGGCGGGAAACCGGACGGCGCTCTCCCGGCTGTTGGCTCCGGCCTTTGATTTTGACAACGACGCTCCGGTGGATCGGTGGAACTGGTTCGGCGCATTTCTGGATGAATGTCAGGGTCGTTCACTCAAGGTCGATGCCCTCGAAGAGGCCGGTGCCTCCGATGCATTTTCGCGACTTCTCGGGCAGCGGGAGCGCCTTTTCGCCGAAGCCTCTACCGCGATGAATGATGACACTTCTCCATTCCAGGCGCGCCTCGCCGCAGCGGCCCTGCTCTCCCGTCACCCGGCCGCAAGGGAGAAGGCGATCACCTTTCTTTCCGGCCAACTTGACCTGCAGATCCATTCGGAACAATGGACCGGCATCCTTTCCACCCTGGCCGCGACGGGGGAAAAATCGCTCCCTGATCTCGGGCTCAATCAATGGCCTCAACTCACCCCTCAGCAGCGCGGGCTTTTGCTCGACACACTCATGAGTCGACCTCACTGGACAAGCCGGCTGCTCGAGAGGGTCAAATCCGGAGCACCCAGTCCCGCCGACTTCGATGTCACCCGGCGCATGCAGCTTCTCAATCATCCTGACAAATCACTCAAGGACGCGGCGGCAGCACTCTTCAATCCGGTCACCTCGCCCGGTCGGTCCGAGGTCATCGCCCGATACGGTTCCGCCCTCAATCGATCCGGCGATCCGGCAAAAGGCCTGCTGATCTACAGGCGTGCCTGTGCCTCATGTCACCAGACCGGGAGCGAAGGACTTTCCATCGGTCCCCGTCTCGAAACGGTGGTTGATCACCCGGCGGAAAAGATCCTCACCAATATCCTCGATCCCAATCTCGATATCCAGCCGGGCTTTCACGCCTACAGCGCGACTCTGAAAACCGGTGAGCAACTTTTCGGGCTTCTTGCGGGCGAGGCGGCGGCGGGCCTGACCTTCAAAACCCTCGACGCAAAAACCCGTAACGTGAGACGGGATGAGGTCGAGACACTGCAAAGCATGAAGGTGTCCCTCATGCCCGAGGGACTCGAGGCGGCGGTTTCGGTTGAGGAGATGGCGGATCTGATTGCCTTTCTCAAGCAACGCTGACCGGGCCGGATTCGGGATTAATTCTCGCGTCTGTCCCTGAGAAAGTCCTCCCAGGGACGGCGCTGGTCTTCCACCACATCATACCATTCGATCGCGCCGTCAGTTTCGCGCACGTAGAAGTGTGCCAGGGCCGGAGAAACGTTGGGGTCTCCTCCGGATCCCTCTCCATTGAGCTGACGAACCGTGACCATGATCCAGCCGCCTTCCTCCGCCTCTTCGCTGGCGTCGAGATAGAGAGAGATTCCTTTGGGTAGCGAATGAAAGACTCCGTCCGTGTAGAGTTTCAATCTCAGACCGGCGAAGGCGGCCTCACGACGCGAGAGGTCATTGAACGGCCAACTCTTTCCAGCTTCCTGCGAGTGAAGCTCAGCTGACAAAGTAACCAGAAGACAGACGATGAGGTAAAGATTCTTCATGATGGGCTCAAGCGCAGGATGGCATTCCTGATCCGCGGCGACAAGCTTCTTTCAATCACGCCCCTGACCCGCTGAACGCACAAACGGGAAAGGCAAAATCGCAGATACGTCCCCCGGGTGATATTCTTTTTCCTTTTCCCCGGGTTCCTGAGAAGGCAGGTTTCATCCGGCTATCCATGAAAAACCGATTCTTCTCTTCTCCACCGCTCATCGCTATCATCATCGCCGCGGCCATCATCGCCCCGGGACTTTCGAGTCAGGCAGACGACAAGGTGATCTTTATCAGCGCGGATGGCCTGAGGCCCGATGCCGTCACTGTGCTCGGAGCAAAGGGAGCCCCCAATTTTGATCGCCTTCGCCGGGAGGGCGCGTGGACCGGCAATGCACGCACCGATGTGATTTACACGATCACCCTTCCAAACCACACCTGCATGATCTCTGGCCTAGGTGTGGTGGGGCCATCCGGACACGGATGGATCAGCAACACTGATCCCAAACTGGGGGAGAATCTCCACAAGAATCGCAAGGCCTATCTCCCCTCGGTCTTCGAGGTGGCTCATGACCACGGAAAGAGCACCGCTCTCTACGCCAGCAAATCGAAGTTCTCCCTCTATGACCTCAGCTACGATGAAAAACTCGGTGCCGCAGATACCAGCGGCGAGGATAACGGGAAAGATAAAATCGACCATTATGCCATGAACGAGGACACCACCGTTCTGGTCGATGAATTGATCGCCACCTTTAAGGACAAACCCTCCGACTTCACGATGCTGCATCTGCGCGATTGCGACAGCGCCGGACACAAGGACGGTTGGGATCTCTCTCCGGGGAGCTCCTATCTCGCTGCGGCAGGCAAAGTGGACGGACTCGTCGGCAAGCTCCTTGAAGCCATTGAAGCATCACCCGCCATGAAGGGGAAAACCTGGGTCATCCTTACCGCCGATCACGGGGGGCTTACCTTGACCAAAGGGCACGGCGAGGCAAAGGAAAGCGACAACTACACCATCCCCTTTTTCGTTTGGGGCCCGGGAGTTCCAGCCGCTTCGGATTTGTACGCCCTGAACTCCGCTTCCAGAAAAGACCCCGGCACGGCCAACCCGCCCTACGGCACACCCGGACAACCGATCCGCAACGGCGATGCCGGAAACCTTATCCTGAGCCTCCTGAAGCTACCCGCGATCCCCGGCTCGACGATCAACGCCGCGCAGGATCTGAAGGTAAGTGCCGCGCCATGATCAGGACAGGATCTCGCGGATGACCTTTCCGTGGACGTCGGTCAGGCGGAAGTCACGTCCGGCGTAGCGGTAGGTGAGCCGCTTGTGATCCATCCCTAACAAATGCAGCATGGTGGCATGGAGGTCGTGCACACTCACCGGATTCTCCTGTGCCTTGAACCCGAACTCATCGGTCGATCCATGGACGGTCCCGCCTTTGATCCCGCCTCCGGCCATCCAGACGGTAAAGCCGTAATGGTTGTGATCCCTTCCCATCTGCGGTTTGCCGGCGGCGCTGAGTTCGACCGTCGGGGTGCGTCCGAACTCCCCGCCCCAGAGGACAAGAGTATCCTCAAAAAGACCGCGTTGTTTCAGGTCCGACAATAACGCGGCAATCGGACCATCGAGTTCTCCGGCAAGCTTGCGGTGATTGGTCTCGATGTCGTTGTGGTTGTCCCAGGGTTGACCGGCCCCGTGCCAGAGCTGCACATAACGAACCCCGCGCTCGAGAAGGCGGCGCGCCATGAGCGTCTGTCGCCCGTGGACCGTGTCACCATAGAGCTCGCGAAGGTGAGCCGGCTCTTTTGAGAGATCGAAGGCGTCGCTGGCCTCATGCTGCATGCGAAAGGCGAGTTCATAAGAATGGATGCGCGCGTCGAGGCGTTCGTCGATCCGGTCGACCCGATGGCGGGCATTCCACCGGGCCAGCAGATCGAGTTGGCGGCGCTGGTCGACCGCGGTGATCTGGGGATGATCGATGTTCTCGATGAGACGGCTCAGTTCCTCGTGTTTCGAATCGATGTAGGTTCCCTGGAATGCGCCGGGGAGAAAGGCGGACTGCCAGTTTTCGCTATCCTTGATCGGCATTCCACCAGGACACATCGCGATGAAACCCGGCAGGTTCTGATTCTCAGATCCCAACCCGTAGAGAGTCCAGGCCCCGAAACTGGGTCGCGCCTGCACCGAGTCACCGCAGTTCATGAGCATGAGCGACGGTTCGTGATTCGGCACCTGGGCATACATGGACCGGATCACGGCGATGTCGTCGATGTGCTGCGCAGTCTTCGCAAAGAGCTCGCTCACCTCGATGCCCGATTGTCCGTAGCGCTGAAATTGAAAGGGAGAAGGAAAAGCCGCCCCGGTTTTGCGCTCGGTGGTGAGAGTGGTGGCCAGCGGTTTGCCCGCATATTTCGCAAGCGCCGGTTTGGGATCAAAGGTGTCGACATGGGACGGACCACCGTTGAGAAAAAAATGAATGACACGCTTCGCCTTGCCCGGGAAATGTCCGCCGCGCGAAAGGAGCGGATTCTCCGAAGCGAGAAGCCCTTCCCCGTCGAGAATGCCTCCGAGTGCGAGTGAACCGAACCCGAGGGCGGAGCGTTGCAGGAGGGAGCGTCGGGTGAGCATCGGAGTAAAGTTTCAGGTTTTAAGTTGTCTCCTTAATCCACAAAAAGGAATTCGTTGGAACAGAGAATCGTCTGAGCCAGTTGTTCCCAGGCGGAAAGCGGGGTAACACGATTCACCGGAAAATCCGACTTCGCATTCCATCCCGGGGTCGGATTCTCACGATCCGATGGGGTATTTGTCAGGCTAATCCCCCAGAGAAACTGATCGCTGTTGAGTCCCTCACCAATATCCACGAGGAAGTCGATCGTTTCTCCTGATTCCACGGCAATAGCGTCAACATTCACTTCACTGGTTTTGGCATGGGCCGAAACAGAGCTGAGTAATCCGACCCGTGAACTCACGACAAAGGCGCGGATGCCGTCGCCCGCCGCCGGTTCATGGACCAGGGTTGAACGAAGGGTCACAGTCATCGCGCGGGGAGCCGTCCATCGCCGCACCGCCGCATGAGCGCGATCATTCCCGGGGTGACCACCCGTCGCGGTGAGTTGCACCCAACCCAGCTTTGCATCCGGCCACTGCGAACCACCCTGCCAGGCGTTGCCATCAAAAAATGTCAGCGGGGTAAAGCCGGTGACCCGCTGGCTTTTTTCATCCATCGCTCCGTATCCGTACTTCCAATCGTCGGCGGTCGGAGGATTCTGCGGCAGGGTCAGTTCCCCGATCTCGTCGATGAGCGCGAGGGACTCGGTGATTTCAGGATCGGTCGGCTCGCGTTGCAAGGCGTGCCGGAACAGTGCCCGGACCCGTTCCGGAGCCTTCGATTCGACGTCCGTAACCCCGGACACGGCTCGGGCACGATCAAGAACAAGCGGATGATTCAGGAAAAAAAGCGCCTGCTGCGGGACCGTGGTTTCGTTGCGCTGCGGGATGTGCAGATCGGGATTCGCAAAGTCGAAGACCCGCAGGGCACCCGGCACAAACTGCCGATCGACTCTCGCGTAAAGGGCGCGGCGTTTGGCAAAGGGAGTCGCAAAGGCCTCGACCGCCTTTCCTCCTATCGTTCGATCCAGATCCCCGGAGGCCGCCATCATCGAATCGCGAAACTCTTCGTACCCGAGCCGGTGAGGAGTCATCCGCCAGAGCAGGCGATTACCGGGATCGGAACTAAAGGCACGACTCCGCGTTTCAGCCTCCTCAGGTCCGAAGGAGGACTGACGGAACGTGGAGGACAAAAGGATACGACGATGAAGCGATTTCACACTCCATCCCTCCTCGATGAACTTCGACGTCAGCCAGTCGAGCAATCCGGGATGAGAGGGTGGTTCCGCCCGGGTTCCGAAATCACTCGGGGTGTCGACGAGCCCCTTCCCGAAGTGATGCGCCCAGACACGGTTCACGATGACCCGCGCGGTGAGGGGATTCCCCGGATCGACAATCGTCTTCGCCAGTTCGAGACGACCGCTCCCGTTCGCAAAGGGTTTTCGATTCTCTCCCGCGAGGATGCCGAGGAATTGTCTTGGAACTGCCTCGCCCAGGTTCAGCGGATTGCCCCGGAGGAAAATTCTCGGTTGAGCCGGGATCGCCCGATCCGCGAGGATCAGGGCAGCGCGAACGGTCTCCGGTGCATTGATGAGAGCGCGTGAAATTTCGTTTTCGAGCTTCCACAGTTCATTGATCGATTCCGTGTCGGAGAAGGTCTCCACATTGACAAGGGGACCCTCGGGCACCTTGCAGGGCGAACCGGGTCCGTGGACTACCGCACGGATCGTCTCATCCGCATCGTCCTTGCTCAGGAGTTCCGCGTAGCGGGTGATGACTTCGTCGAAGGAAGTCGGCGGGATGGCAAAAGCGGCCGCGATCTGCGGATGGGCGGGACGCGTGCTCCAGTCGATGTTCTGCGCGGCCCCGGCAAAACCTTCCTTCGGCAGGGCTGCATAGGCATGCCAGGGCGTGAAGACAGGATCATTCCGTTCGCCTGCCTCGCGGAGGTAGTCGCGCCAGGCATGGACCACGGCCGGGAGTAAATCGGTCTTCTGAAAGACCTGGTCGAAACCGTCGGCGGGATATTTCTCCAGCTCGGTTTGTGCCTTCAAATAATCGGCAAGGCGCTCCCGGACCCGGCCTTCCGCCCCGTCCCGGAATTTTGCCATCGTCTCGCCGAGTTTCCTGACACGTTCCTCATGCGCTTTCCGGAATGTTTCATCACCCGTCTCGAGCGGCACCAGCTTTTCGATACTGCTGTCGAAGATACCGTGGAGAGAATAATAATCGGCCGCCGGAATGGGGTCGTATTTGTGGTCATGACAGCGGGCGCAACCAACCGTGAGGCCCAGCATTCCGCGGGTGACGACATCGATGCGGTCGTCGATGATCTCATGCTTCACTCCGAGAAAGCGGCGCCCTATCGTGAGCAGGCCCATCGCGGCCTCGTCTCCGGGCCGAGCGTCATCGATCTGATCCGCCGCCAGTTGAAGCAATAAAAAGCGATCATAGGGCAGATCCTCATTCAGCGCCGCGACGACCCAGTCACGATAGACCCAGGCATGCGGCCAGTTCTTTTCCTCACGAGCGTAGACATAGCCCTTCGTATCCGAGTAACGGGCGACATCGAGCCAATGGCGCGCCCAGTGTTCCCCGTAGTGGGGCGAATCGAGCAGGCGATCGACGAGTCGGGCATAGGCATCGGGAGCAGTATCGTTCACAAAGCGATTCACCTCTTCAATCTGCGGAGGCAGACCAGTGAGGGTGTAGGAGAGGCGGCGGATGAGAGTGCGGCGATCAGCCTCGGGCGAAGGACTGAGTCCGGCGGCTCCGAGCTTTTCCAGGACAAACGCATCAACGGGATTGGTATGATCCCCCGGAATCGGCGGAATCTGAAGGGGTTGAAAGGCCCAGTGACGTTTCGCCATTTCCGCCTTATCCGCCGCCGAGGCAACCGAAGCCGCTTCGGGCCAGGGCAGGCCCAGAGCGATCCAGCGATCAAAATGATCCGCAAGGCGGGGTTCGAGGATACAAGCCGCCGGAGCGGTAGACTGACCGCGAATGGTCCGGGCAAACACGCCCGACACGGTCGAGGCGGAGACTCCGGCGCGGGAATCGAGCCGCGTTCCTCCTTCCTGGCGATCCGGTCCGTGACAGGCAACACAGCGGGTCACGAGGACAGGGCGGATCTCCGTTTCGAAAAACGTTTCCGCCTCTGTTGATTCTACCGCCGGAAGGGATACGACAGTCCCGCTCAGGAAGATGACGATCAGGCACCTGAACCGCCAGGTCGGGCTGCCGTGAGCCGTCGATTTGAGTGGGTTTGCCATCATCCTTGCCGCCGGGGTTCAACTCCGGAGAGGCAGGCAGAAGGATAAGGACAAAGGAGAGCCGGAACCAGCCTGCCGATAGCCGCAAACGAGCCAGCCCGGAGAAGAGGGTTGCGTCAGACAGTGAACAGGGTCAACTGTCGGGCAACATCTCCCACACCAGCCATGATTCGGATCCTTTCACTCGCCTTCGTCCTGGTCCTCTCCACCGCCGCGCAGAGCGAGGACGATTTTGTCCCCCTCTTTAACGGAAAGGACCTCAGCGGATGGGACGGCGACCCGGCTCTCTGGAAGGTTGAAAATGGCACCATCATCGGAACCTGCTCCGGTCCCGAAAGTCCGAAGCACAACACCTTTCTGATCTGGCGGGGCGACGCCCGGCATGAGGGAACGCTGAAAGATTTTGAACTACGCGTCAACGTGCGGGTGACGGGGGACAACAACTCCGGCGTTCAGTATCGGAGTCGCCCTCTTCCCGAAGTCGGCCCCTGGGCGATCGCCGGGTATCAATGCGACATCCATCCCGCCATCGAGCACACCGGCATGACCTACGAGGAAAAGGGACGCGGTATCTTCGGGCTCAACGGTCAGTGCCTCATCCTCGATCCGAAAGGAGAACGCTGGCTCGTTTCCGAACACCAACCCGTCGCGATCAAGGTGGCGGAATGGAACGAATACACCGTCATCGCCCGGGGTAATCACCTCATCCATCTGATCAACGGTCAAATGAGCTCCCAGCTCACTGACTTTGACGAGAAGGGACGAGCCCTTGAAGGTCTCCTCGCCTTTCAACTCCACAGCGGCAATGCCAATACCGTCGAGATCAAAGAGGTGCGCCTCAAGACCCTGACCGACGGCGAGGTGAAGCCCTTCACCGGGACCAGCATCCCCGCCGATGCCAAAAAAGTAGAGCGCCCCAAAACCAGGAATCCCCAGGGACTCGGCACGCCTTCCGCTCCCGTGAACCGGTAATACCCATGTCTCTCGACCTCAGATCCAGCGCCATCGATCGCCTCCGGCTCTTCTCAATTCTCGACGGGATTTCGTATCTTATCCTGCTGGGAATCGCGATGCCCTTGAAGTATCTCGCCGACGAACCGCTTGCGGTGAGAATCGTCGGCATGGCCCACGGAGTCCTTTTTCTGGGCTTGTGCGCCTGTCTCCTCGATGTGCTGGTTCGAAAGAGGCTCTCATTTCTCTGGTGTGTCATTGTCTTCCTCTGCGCGCTCTTTCCTTTCGCTCCATTTTTTCTGGACCGGAAGCTGAAAGCGATCAGCTCACCGCAGGCTGATTGAATCTCCTCACGGCAAGGAGCCGCCCTTGCCAAACTGACTGACTCGGGTGAACATCCGTCAGTCAAATTCATGTCGATCTCACCTGCCCCACCCGCCCTCACGCTCGTTCTCTCCCTCCTCGTTCTCCTCTCGGGGAATGCCCCGGCGGACGATTTCTCTTTTGAAAAGCTCCGCGAAAAGGCCCGGGAAAAAGCGGCCGCTCCCCACGTCCCCTCGGAACTGATCCTCGACGACTATTGGAAAAATCTCGGCTACGACGGTCACCGGGACATCCGCTTCAAAATGGAGTCGGGTCTCTGGGCAAACGAGAAACTTCCCTTCTCCATCGACTTCTTCCACCCCGGATGGACCGCGAAGGAAATGGTCACCATTTATGAAGTGAAGGGCAGCGAATCCACTCCCCTTACCTTCGATTCCAGCCTCTTCGACTACGGCAAACAAAAGGTTCCCGAAGGCACTCCCCTGCCGAAGGCCTACGCCGGTTGGCGTGCCCGATGTCTCCTGAATTCGCAGGATTACATGGACGAGTTCCTCGTCTTTCTCGGAGCCAGCTATTTCCGGTCCATCCCGGCAAACTCACCCTACGGACTCTCCGCGAGAGGGCTCTCGATCAACAGCGGCATTCCGGGGGTGGCGGAGGAGTTTCCCGTCTTCACCGACTTTTATCTCGAGCGACCCGAACCCGGCGCAAAATCCCTGAAAGCCTGGGCCCTCCTCGATGGAGAAAGTGTCTCCGGAGCCTACCAGTTCACGATCACCCCGGGAGTTGAAACAGTCATGGAGGTCGAGGCGGAGATCACCCTGCGCCGCCCTGTTCAGCAACTCGGGCTGACGCCCTTCTCCTCAATGTTCTGGTTCGGTGAGGGAACCCATCCGCGGCCTTTTGATTTCAGACCGGAGGTGCATGACAGCGACGGGGTCCTCATGGAATCGGAGCACGGGAACCTGCACTTCCGCCCTCTTGAGCACACCCAGAACAAGTTCAGGCATTGTGTCTTCACGATGGATAAACCGCGTTCATGGTCCTTCCTGCAGCGCGACCGCTCCTTCTCGTCCTATCAGGACAGCGAGGCAGGCTACCACCAGCGGCCCAGTGTCCGGGTCGAACCGGTCAGCGGATTCGATCACGGTAAACTTCATCTCATCGAAATGCCGACGATGGACGAGACCGGCGACAACGCGATCCTCCTCTGGGAGCCTGAGCCGACCCTTGAGGTGGGCAAACCCTTTCCTTTCCACTATCGCCTCAGATGGATGAAGGACCCCGCTCCGTCCGGGCTTTTCACGGTTCGTTCGACACGGGTGGGAACTCCGGTGCAGAAGCCGGATCAGCTCCTTTTTTCCATCGACTTCGCCAAGCCCTTGCAACCGGAGCTCAAAGTGGGCGATCCGAAGTGGGACGACATCACCGGAGTCAAGCCGGTCGTGACCCTGGACCAGAAGTCGGTCGAGTTGATCCACGCCGGCATGATCGACATGAGCATGGCCAATGTGGACGACCTGCCCGCCGGACTGGGCCGTAGTGAGACCCTTCACATGCCGCAGGTACTGCGCGCCTTCTTTGTCCTTGAGGCACCCAAAGACGTCAATCAGATCGACATGACCTGCGAGCTTCAGGATGCCGCGGGCAAAGCGATCTCCGAGCGTTGGGTTTATCTCTGGATGAAGCCGGAGTGATCAACCTGCCCGGTGACAGCCCCTGCCTTCACAGGGTGAGCAATTCCTGAACCAATGGGAGAACCTGGGAGTGGGTCCGGTTCCTGCCCGCCCGGTTCAGAATGTCAGCAACGAGCGCGGCGTCAGTCATCCGCTTCGCGGGGAGCCAGTCCTCCTCGGTGGCGGCACCGGGTCGATGGGTCAGCGTCCGGATAAAATCGCGCGTCTGGCAGCGACTGATCTCGACCCGACTTTCCTTCAGCTGAAAATCGACTTCCACGGTGCCTTTGCGCTCCGGGTCGAGTTCGTCGATGCGGATCGTGAAACTGGAGGGGGATGATTTCCGGTTGGACAGACAGGTGATTCCCGCCCGGTCGGACTGCGACAGGTCAATCCTGGCATCGAGCTTCGCACAGACCCAGGCGGCGAGATAGAAGGCACTCATCCGGTAGCCTTTCGCGAAACGAATGTCGACCGAAGAGAGGGAACTGAGATCCCGGGCAATCGCGGGGCGGTCAAAGGCGTTCGCGATGGCGTGGCGGGTCGAGTTCAACCGGGTGAAGGCGAAGTCATGCATTACGAAGGGAGACGACGCACTTTGCTGATTTTCGATGAGCCGGATGAACTGGTTCCTCGGAGACTCCCAGGACTCGCTGTCGAAAAGAAGCCGGTCGATGCGGGAGTAGAGACGCTCTTCAAAGGCATCGGAAAACTCTCCCCGCCACCAGAAGGCCAACGGGAGGTCCGAATCGAGATTGGCGAGGACCACGTTCCGCAGGAGACCCGGCGAGTTTCCCGTCAGGATAAAGCTGATCTGCTCGGTGCAGACCGATTTTTCCCCGCTGCGGTCAATCTGGCAATGGGCCTGCACCCAGGCCCTGGCACTCACTTCCTCAGAGCGGGTGTCGGCATTGATGAGGAGCGAACGGCAGGCCGCCTCACTGGTGAGTTCGGCGAGGACGGCGGCATCCTGCTCCAGACCGGACTGATCTTCGTTGTAAAGCGCCAGATTGATGAGAGAGGCCCGCGCGATCCCTCCGGCATTGGGCGAGTCCTCGGCGACGCCGCTGTCCATAAAGAGGGCCTGCAGTTCCCTCTCAATGTGCGAAAGCTCAACCGGCTGGCCAAGCAGGGCAAAGGCGGGAAGCGTGGGAGTCGTCATCGCAGCGTTCGTCATCGAGGGCATCATACGCGTATTTTTCGGAGTGGAAAACAGAATCACCGTGGAGCAGGTTGCGCGCCTTCACGACGCCCCCCCTGAACCCTGATGCCTCCCGCCACTTTCATCCATCGCCTCGACAACGGCATCCGCCTCGCCACCGTCTCGATGCCGCACATGGCCAGCGTCTCCGTCGGTCTCTGGACCGATGCCGGGAGCAGGCATGAGACCGGGCGGGAGCACGGCATGGCCCACTTTGTCGAACACATGCTCTTCAAGGGCACCCCGACCCGTTCGGCCTCGGATATCTCCCGCCATATTGAGAGCCTCGGAGCATCAATCGACGGGTTCACCGTCGAGGATCACACCGCCTATCAGGTGAAGGGCCCGGCGGAGCGTTTTGCAAAACTTTTCGACGTTCTTGCCGATCTCTACCGTAGTCCCTCGCTCGACCCGCGCGAAATCGAGTTCGAAAAGCAGGTCATCCACGAGGAGATCGCGATGGTGCGCGATCAACCGTCGCAATATCTCGAGGATCTGATCAGCGAAGCCGTCTGGGGTCCGGAGCATCCCCTGGGCCGGTCCATCACCGGCACCGATCAAAGCCTCGACGCCTTCAAACGCTCCGACGTCTTCGACTTCCACCAGCGGGCCTACTCCGGCTGTAACACGGTGATCTCGGTCGCGGGCAACATCGATCACGACGAGGTGCTGGACGTGATTTCGAAACGCTTTGGTGACCTGCCGAAAGGAAATCCGATTTCCTTCATTCCCGCCGGAACGATACGGGAAAGCCATCGTTTTCACGAGGACGAGGGGCAGGAGCAGTCTCACCTCGCCCTCTCCTTCCGGAATGTGCATCGCTACGACGAGACCCGCTTCGCCCAAAAGCTGCTCAACGTCATTCTCGGGGAAAACATGAGCTCCCGTCTTTTCCAGACCATCCGGGAGCAAAAGGGGCTCTGTTACGAAATCCAAAGCGACGTTGTTTCCTTCTCCGATGCGGGACTGCTCCAGATCTATCTCGCCCTGAGCCCGGGTAATCTCAGGAAGGCTCTCGCCGGGATCTCCGATATCCTCGACGACCTCAGGGAAAATGGAGTCAGTGATGAGGAACTGGAGGAGGCAAAGGCCTTCCTGATCGGACAGAACCGGATCAGCCTCGAAAACACCTCCTCACAGATGATGTGGGCCGGTGAAACACTTCTCTTTTTCAACGAGTGGATCGATCCGGAGGAGATTCACCGGAAGATCGAAGAGGTCACTTCGGCAGACATCCGGCAGGCGGCTCGACGGGCCTTCGAAGAGAACACCCGGTGCACTGCCCTGATCGGTCCCCCTTCCTCGCTTGAGGTGCTGGACGGCTGGCTGAGGAGTTGCTGAGGCAACCTGCCCTCGAAAGGTCCGGAATATTGACTTATTCCGGGGCTCCAAAAAAATTTGGAGCGGGTGATGAGATTCGAACTCACGACATCAACCTTGGCAAGGTTGCGCTCTACCCCTGAGCTACACCCGCATATGCCACCTTTCGGCAGCGCGGACGGTAATTTGGCGGGAAACAGCGAATTTTCAAGGCAAAAATTTTAATTTCGATTGGCGGGGAATTGGTTGGCAGCGTAACGATCAGCTCGTTTTAAGACATGAAGAAATTCGGGAACAAGCTCGACGAGATCATAGCCGACAAGGTGCTGGAAGTGGAGCGACTCCTCCCCTTGCGGGACAAGCTCCAGTTCGCGGCCCAGTCACGGGAGGATTTTCGCTGCTTTGAAACCGCCCTCGGGGGGGCGATTCGTGACCAGGGCGACGGCGAGGGCTACGGCACCACGGAACTTTCCGTGATCGCCGAAGTGAAACGGGCCTCGCCTTCCGCCGGGATCATTTCGGCCGATTTTGATCCCGTTGTGATCGCCCGGGCCTATGCCGAGGCCGGGGCCAACGCTCTCTCCATCCTGACCGACGAGAAGTATTTCCAGGGGCACCTCTCCTATCTTTCGATGATACGGGAGGCGGTCGACCTGCCGCTCCTTCGGAAAGATTTCATCATTCACGAGGTCCAGATCTTCGAAGCGGTCGTGGCCGGGGCCGACGCCATTCTCCTGATTGTCGGAGCCCTTGAGCAGGACAATCTCCACCACCTCCTCGAAGTCGCCCGCAACTACCAGCTCGACGTCCTCGTCGAAGTCCATGACCTCGAGGAAATGGAACGGGCCCTCGAAACGGATGCCCGAATCATCGGAATCAACAACCGCAACCTCCGGACCTTCGAAGTCGATCTGACCACGACCGAACGCCTCAGCGAGGAACTCGGGCCCGATCACATTCTCGTGAGTGAAAGCGGAATCTACACGGGAGAAGACACCAGCCGCATCCAGTCCTGGGGAGCGGATGCCATCCTCGTCGGAGAGGCACTCATGAGGGCACCTGACAAAATCGCCAAAATGGCGGAGTTGAAAGGAATCCCCGTATCCTAATCAGTGACGGGTTTCAGGGGGGAGGTCCACTCTCTCACCTCGATCCCGGCGGCGGTGACCGCTCCGTTGGCACGGCCGCGACTGACCGTTTCTCCGCCTTCGTATTGGAAGACATTCACCTGCACCGAGCCGTCGCCATTGACTCCGATAAAGGAGGAAATCCACGTGCCGTCCCACTTTTCCTCTTCGGTCCAGGCGAACTTTCCGGTCCCTGGAGAACTCTCAATCAACGCGGCGATCCGCATCGGGACAAATCTCCCGCCAACCCATTTGAGAATCCGGAATAAAGTCGGTGAGACATCACTTTGTGGCGCCGGCGCGATCAACTCGACCGCCCCGTCATTGTCGATATCGAGGGCGATCTCCGGCAAACTAAGGCCGAAATGCCACTCTCCGAAGACGAGAGGATTCCCCGTATCTTTTTCAGCAGGCCCCATCCAGCGAGGTTTCCCCGCAGCATCGTAAACAACGAGCTGAAGAAATGTTCCCTGATCCTCGGTGGTGGCGAATTCCTCCCAGGCGATCCGTTCGAGACTGCCGTCGCCATCAAGGTCGACACTCAGGCTTCGCGTGGACTGGGCGGCGGCATTCATCGCCAGAGCGGCGAGGATGATCACATTCAACCGTGCCAGCAGTGCGAAGGGATTTTTCCGGTTCATAGGGGAATCAAGCGCAATTAAAGCGGCCCCGCTCAGCGGATCTTGGCCAAAAGTAAGCCCGGAGCAGGAGGCACAGCCCTCCGTGGAACCCCCGAAAAGTGACATTTTTTTTCCTCCAATTGAACGGAAATGCGTCCCGGAGTGTCCCCTATTCCTGTTGTGGACGGAAACCAAATTCGTTATTCTTCCGTCCGGACCCCTCTCTGCCATGCGGAAAAGGGAACCTAGATTAAAACAAACTACCAGATACCATGAAAAAAATACTCGTCACCCTCGCTTGTGCGCTCTTCGCCTCCTTCACCTTTGCCGGTGAATACCCCGACATCAGCATCAGCGAACTCGAAAAAGCCATCGAAAATAAGGAAGTCATTCTCCTTGATGTGAATGGTTCCGCCACATACGCAAACGGCCACATCCCCGGTGCGATCGATTTCCGTGCCAACAAGGACAACATCGCCACCCTCCTCGGCGATGACAAAGACAAACTCGTCGTCGCCTATTGCGGTGGCCCATCCTGCTCGGCCTACAAAGCCGGTGCCTCCGCCGCTGAAGCTGCTGGCTTCAAGAACATCAAGCACCTTTCCGCAGGGATCAACGGATGGCTCGAGGCCGGTAAAACGACCGAAAAAGCTGATAAGAAAAGCTGATTAGACCTTTCCCGCACTAACGGGAAATTCTCTTAAAAAGCGTTCTCGCGGTGTGCGGGAGCGCTTTTTTTGTGCCGCTTTCTACCAGTTTTCGGGAAGGCCTTGAACCGTCTCCTTGAGGATGGCTTTGATCCGCAGCTTCTCCGTATTGGGCAGGTGAGAAAAATCGGGGTCGGCGGGAGAGGAGGCGAGGGCTTTTGCGATGCGGGCGTAGACCAGCTTTTTGAATCCCTCCGGCAGGCTCTGAAAGACCGGGCTGTAGATCATGTAGCTGCAACGGTTCCGGAAGAGGTGGGTCTCCAGATCAAAATCCTTTAGGGAATCCCCGGCCTTGTTGGCGCGACGGGTCGCGAGGAACTCCTCCTTGAGACGACTGTCCCCCGGGAAGGGAGCGGGGAGGCCGGCCTCGTTGGCGAAAAGGAGATAGCGGGTCAGTTCCTCCACCTGCTTGTCCACCATGGCCCGGTCATCCGGACGGAGCTTGCCATTTCCGAGTTCGAGGGCCGTCCGGAGCCGATAGTGGGCCTGCACCACCCGGTTCACAAACCCGGCCTGATGCTCGTGGAGGAGATGAGCCAGCAGGTCGCTCGTCGCGACAGGGAAGACGGACCAGTCGAATCGCTCTCCGGGAGGCAGGGGGGTCGTGACAATGCCTTCCGGGGTAAATCGTCCGATGAGATTTCCCCAGTGCGGTTTCACCTCGTCCGCTCCGGTCACGTGCCAACCGCCGAAACGATCGGAGATGGGGATTTCATGACCACTCAGACCGCGGCGATACGATTCGAGACTCCCCCCGGTCGGGCCGGGAATGACCGACTTGATCGCAATGCCGGGGACCTCATGAGTGTCCTCGTCCGCGTGACATTTCATGCAGCGTTCGGAACGCTCCGCGACGGGGCGGGCGCCGTTTCTCGGGATGTCGAAGATGTAGAAAATCCCGCCCAGCTCGGGATCGATCGAGACGATTTCGATGCGGCCGCCCTGCACATAGCCCAGGTAAAGATCTTCATTGAAATAGACCGCCCTGGGAGTGCGGGGCGAGATGAGGCTGAGCTGGAGACTCGTCGTCGAGTAGACGACCATCTGGGTCGAAACGGGAATTTTGAGCGCCTTGAGCAGACTCTCGAGATAGGCCTTTTCGCTCGACTCATCGAGGTTCAATTTCCCCTTTTCGAGGTCGTCCTTGAGCAGCGTAAACGGGTCTTTGAGGGGTCGCTTCCAGTAGTCGTGCTCCGGAGCCTCGAGATCGGCGAAGCTGAGATCTTCCTTCTCATTTGCGAAGCTGACGCCTCCTCCCGTGGCGAGGAGGCAAAACGCGAGAGCTGCGGCACGAGAGAGTGGCATTGCGGAAACGATAGTCCGAAACAGGGCGGAGTGGCAAGGAGGACGAAGGCCGTATTGATGGCATCGCCACCGACGCCGCATTGTTGGAGTGAGGGCTTCAGCCCTTAAAGACAAAGCATCCGGCGGCAACGGACCCAAACGGCTGAAGCCATCACTCCAACGACTCCGCAACGGAGCGATTCAATACGCCTCGACCATGGCACCATCGATCAGGATGTTCTGACCGGTGAGGTAGGCGTTGGCTTCGGAGCAAAGGAAAGCCACGATGCGCCCGAAATCGGCCGGTTCACCGTATTTGCCCAGCGGGATGGAGGCCTCGGCCTTGCTCCGCTGGTCTTCGTAGGAGATCCCGCCCTTTCCAGCCCACATCGTGTCGAGCTGCTCGATGCGCTCGGTGTCGATGCGTCCCGGCCCCACCGTATTGACGAGAATCCCGTCACGACCCAGCTCACGGGCGAGGGATTTCCCAAGGCCGACTAGGCCCGAGCGAAAGACATTGGAAAGGAGCAATCCATCGATGGCCTGCTTGGTCGAGACGGAGGTATTGTTAACGATGCGTCCACCACCGCCCGCCTTCAAATGCGGAAGGGCTGCACGAATCGTGCGGACGTAGCTGAGCATCGTCAGTTCGAAGGCCGACTGCCAGACCGTGTCGTCGAACTGGGTAAAAACCCCTGCCGGAGGTCCTCCGGTATTGTTAAAGAGCGCCCAGAGCCCGCCGAACTCTTCCACGGTTCGCGAAACGACGCCTTCAATCGAGGCCGCATCGGTGATGTCTCCGGCCGTAAAAAGCGGACGGTTTCCAGTCTCCGCCTCAATCGCATCGGCGGTCGCCGCGAGTTTTTCCTCGGATCGGGCGAAGAGCATGACTCTCGCACCCTCGCGGGCCAGCTCCATCGCCACCCCGCGACCGATCCCGCCACTGGAGGCCATCACGAGAGCGGCTTTGTCTTTGAGTCCGAGATCCATCTTCCTGTTCCTATTCTTCTTCCTGGTCTTGATCCTGATCTTGGTCTTTCCAGCCGATCTAATGAGGGATGATGATCAAGACCAAGTTCAAGATCAAGAAAGAGGCGGGGCTCCTCAATTCCCCAAATTCCCCATCATTCGAGTCAGCTCATCGACCCGCTGCTGCCAGTGTTTCTGCCTGTCCTTCATCTCCGTGATCACCTCATCGGGAGCGCGGGTCACGAAGTTCTCGTTGGAGAGCTTGGCATTAACCTTCTTGAGTTCATCCTGGGTCTTTTCGAGTTCTTTGCCGAGACGGCTGCGCTCGGCTTCGACATCGATGAGACCTTCGAGAGGAAGATAGATTTTCCCGATCGCGGTGAGGGCGGCAGGGACTCCCTTTTCCGCCTGAAATCCCGGTGAGACGATCACTTCACCGGCGCCGACGAGACGCTGGAAGACGGAGACCTGATCAAAGGACCCGCCCTCGGGGTCGATGATGATCTTGACGTTCTTGTTCGCTCCGAGACCATACTCGGCCTTGAGATTGCGGGCCCGTCCGACCGATTCGTAAATGGCCTGGGCCTTGGCCCGGGAAGCGGCGATCACTTTGCTGTCCCCACCCTCAAGCACTTCTGCGCCCGGAAGTTCCGTCAGCATGAGGAATTCAGCCCCGCCTTCCTCGCGGTAGCCGAGCTTTTCCCAGAGTTCCTCGGTGATGTGCGGCATGAAAGGATGCAGCAGAAGGAGGAATCGTTTCAGGACGAGGTCCATCGTCGCAAGGGTCGAGGCGCGGGAAGCAGGATTGCCCTCCTCAAAGAAATCACCCTTCGAGGACTCCAGATACCAGTCGCAGTAATGGCTCCACCAGAAGTCATAAAGCAACTGGGCAATCTCATTAAAACGATAGTCCTGATAGGCCAGGGCGATGTCCTGCTCGAGCTGATCGAGCCGGGCGAGAATATCGATGGAGTAGATCGAGAGGGATCCGAAATCGACCGGCTTCGCCTCGACCGCGCCGGGTTGCATCTGACGGTAGCGGGCCGCGTTCCAGAGCTTGTTGGCGAAGTTGCGCCCTTCCACGATCTGGTCTTCGTCGAATTTCACATCCGTCCCCATCGGGGCAATCCGCATGAGGCCGAAGCGCAGGGCATCGGCACCGAACTCGGCCATGAGGTCGAGCGGGTCGGGCGAGTTGCCGAGCTGCTTCGACATCTTCCGTCCCTTCTTGTCGCGAACGATACTGGTGAAGAACACATTCTTGAAGGGCACCTCACCCTGCCAGCGGAAGCCGGCCATGATCATGCGGGCGACCCAGAAGAAAATGATGTCGGGCCCCGTGACGAGATCGGTCGTCGGGTAGAATTTTTTCAAGGTCGCGCTCGACTGCTCGTCGCTGTTGAACATTGTCGCAAAAGGCCAGAGCCAGCTCGAGAACCAGGTGTCGAGGACGTCCTCGTCGCGGGTCCAGTTGTCCGGGTCGCCGGGAGGTTCAATGCCCACGTAAATGTCATCACCGGCGCTGGTGGCATCGAGGCTCTCGCGGTTCTGCAGGTCCTCCGCTTTTTCCTTCCGGTACCAGACCGGAATCTGATGACCCCACCAGAGCTGACGGCTGATACACCAGTCCTGAATGCCCTCCATCCAGTGGGCGAAGGTCTTCTTCCAGCGATCGGGGCGGAAATGGATCTCATCGTTCGCGACGGCCGCAGCCGCTTCCTCAACACAGGGATATTTCAAAAACCACTGCATGGAAATGCGCGGCTCGATCGGGACATCGGCCCGCTCGCTGTAGCCGACGCTGTTCTCGTAGTCCTCGATCTTCACAAGCTGCCCCATGGACTCAAGTTTCTCGGCCGCTTTGACGCGGGCTTCGAAACGGTCCATGCCCTCGAATTCAGGGCCGGCGAAGGCATTGAGGGTTCCGTCAGGATGAAAGACATCGATGATCTCAAGATTGTGCTTCAGGCCGATCGCAAAGTCGTTCTTGTCATGCGCCGGAGTGACCTTGAGCACGCCGGTTCCGAATTCGGGATCGATATGGTCGTCGGCGACCACGGGAATCTCCGCTTCGGGAAAGGGCCGGATCACCATTTTGCCGACCAGATCAGCATAACGCTTGTCCTTCGGGTTCACCGCCACCGCCGTGTCGCCCATGAGCGTCTCGGGCCGGGTCGTCGCGATCTCGACCCAGCGGTCGCCCCCGTCTTTGGCTTTCACCCCCGCAACGCGGTAGCGCATATAATAAAGCTTGGACTTCTGAGGTTTCATGATGACCTCCTCATCGCTCAGCGCGGTGAGTGATTTCGGACACCAGTTCACCATGCGCTTGCCGCGATAGATGAGCCCCTCGTTGAAGAGATCGACGAAGACCTTCGAGATCCAGCGGCTGTAGTCCGCATCCATCGTGAAGCGCTCGCGCTCCCAGTCACAGGAACACCCGAGGCGTTTCAGCTGCTGGATGATGATGCCGCCATGCTCCTCTTTCCACTCCCAGACTTTCTTGAGAAAGGCCTCCCGCCCCACGTCGCGGCGGGTTTTGCCCTCCTCCTTGCGGAGCTTCTGCTCAACCTTGGACTGGGTCGCGATCCCGGCGTGGTCCGTGCCGGGCAGCCAGAGGACATCCTTGCCCTCCATCCGCGCCCGCCTGGCGAGGACATCCTGAATCGTATTGTTCAGAACATGCCCGAGATGAAGAATACCCGTGACATTCGGCGGCGGAATGACAATAGAGTATGACGCCTTCCCCCCCTTCTCGTCGCCGCGAAAACATCCCGATCCGATCCAGCGGCTGTACCACTGGGTCTCGACATCACCGGGCTGATAGCCTTTTGAAATTTCTTCCGCCATAATTTCTGCCTCTCACGGGAGGGGCGAAACTATTTGTCCCTTGCGCCCCCTTTGTAAAACTGAATTCCCATTTCGCTGATTGCGTTAATTTTGGTAAGAGCTTAATATTTCCGTCCTATTTCCCGTTGCGAAGCCTTCGGCATCCAAAGAACCCATGCGATTCCTCGCGAGACAGAATAGCCCCAGCCCGATCCGTTTGGCGATCTCGCTGTCCTTTCTCCTTTGGGTGAACGGGGCCTTTCTCTCGGCAAAAGACTGGGACGTCTACAAACTCGATGGCCGGGAATACGTCTCGGACGAGAACGTTGCCAAGTTTTATCAGTTCGAACGTTTCGCGAAACAGGATGCCGACCGTATTTTCAAGCACCCCAGCCTGGTCATGACCTGGAAGATCGGTTCGGAGTCGATCTACGTGAACAATATCAAGTTCAACCTCAGTTTCCCGGTCATCGAAAACGGCGGCATGGCGATGCTCTCCACCGTCGACCTCGCCAAACTGGTCGATCCGGTGGTGCGTCCGAGTTACATCCGTAAGCCAATTCTCTTTGATACGGTAGTCCTCGATGCCGGTCACGGGGCCCACGACACGGGTGCCAAAGGCGCCTACGGACGGGAGAAGGACTACACTCTCGACATGGTCCTGCGACTCGAAAAAGAGCTGCAGGCCCGCGGTTTCACGACCCTGCTGACCCGCCGGGACGACGTCTTCCTCACCCTCGGACAGCGGGTCGAGATCGCCAACGGGCAGAAGAATGCGATTTTTATCAGCATTCATTTCAATTCGTCGGGTGCCAAGACCGCCAACGGGATCGAGACCTACGCGCTCGCCCCGCAGGGAACCAGTTCCACCGACGGGAGCAGCCCGTGGAATTCCCTTCTCACCGGTAACATCCGCGACGCGGAGAATATCGCCCTCGCCACCGCCGTCCACGCCCACGTCATTTCCGAGCTCAAGTCGGTCGACCGCGGCATCAAGCGGGCCCGCTTCAACGTGCTCCGCGGCATCAACAAGCCGGCGATTCTTTTCGAGGGAGGGTTTGTCACCAACCCGACCGAAGCCAAACTCATCAACGATCCCGAACACCGCCAGCGCAGTGCGGTGGCGATCGCGGACGCGGTCGTAAGGTTCAAGACGGCGGTCGGGAAGAAGTGATCTCACTCACTCCGCTCACCCGAGCCAGCGCTCGATTCCCTCGGCGGTCAGGAAATCGTCTGAAACACGGTAGCGGTGTCCGGCTTCGAGCGTGACAAACTGCCCGTTGGCGCGGCGAACCTTGAGATGAAGCGGACGGTCGCCGGGATGATCGAGCGCCGCGATCTGCAGGGCGGAGATGGCCGAAGCGGTGTCACGCACTGCATCGAGTTGCACCAGCACCGGAGTCGCAAAGGGGGGAGTGTCGTGATGACCGTTGCTCCCGTTTCCATTCGCCCCGGCCGCAGACCTGACAGGGTTCGAGGGGTGACCTGACCCGTTCAGGTGTCCGTTTTTCAAGGGAGTGACAGAGCGCTGCACAAAGGAGGGATCGTATTCGATCGCCTTGATCTCGTCGGCCATGAGCCGGTTGGACTCGGTCCGGGTGTCCTGCTCGATCTTCGCCTTGATCTCGATGACGTTGCCCTTCACGAGGAGCGGATTGCTCTTTTGATAGGTCTCATTCCAGACCATCACCTCGGTGATGCCGGTAAAGTCCTCGAAGATCAGAATCGCGAACGGTTTGCTTTCCCGCTTGGTGTATTTCACGGTGACCTCCCCGATGAGCCCGGCAAACCGTTCCGGTTTTTTCCCGGGCTTCATCTGGGGGAGATCGGCGATAGTGGAGAATTTCCCCTTCTCGATGACGCCCCGGTACTCGTCGAGAGGATGCCCGGTCACGTAGAAGCCGAGCAGTTCCTTCTCGTGGGCGAGGTATTCGCGCTGATTCCAGACGACGCGATCCTCCTCGATCACATCGGGAACGGCGGCGGCGGACATGAGTTCGTTCATGTCAAAAAGTGATGCCTGCCCCGTGGCGCGATCCTTTTGCGCGGCGCTCGACCCGGCGATGACCTGACCGACGCGCGAAAACATCTCGTCACGGCGTTCCATCGTAAAATCAAAGGCGCCCGCCTTGATGAGGTTTTCGAGAATTTTCCGGTTCACCGACTTGCTGTCGAGACGACCGGCGAAGTCTTCGAGCGACTTGAATTCGCCGTTCGCGGTGCGCTCCTGAACGACGAGGTCCATGGCCGCCTCACCCACGTTCTTGATCGCGGCGAGTCCGAAACGGATCGCCTTGTTCCCTGATTCCTGCGCTTCGGGAACAAACTTCAACATGCTGCGATTCACATCGGGCGCGAGAATCGCGATGCCCATGCGCTGACACTCGGCAACAAAGGTGGAGATCTTTTCCGTGTTGTTGATCTCGTTGCTCAAAACCGCGGCCATGAACTCGACCGGGTAGTTGGCCTTGAGGTAAGCGGTCTGGTAACTGATGAGTCCGTAGGCGGCGGAGTGCGATTTGTTGAAACCGTAACCCGCGAATTTCTCAAGCAAGTCGAAGATGTCGTTCGCCTGTTTTTCCGGGATATTGTTAACCCGCTTGCAGCCGTCGACGAAGTTCTTCCGCTGCTGGATCATCTTCGAGAGATCCTTTTTCCCCATGGCGCGGCGGAGAAGGTCAGCCTCACCGAGCGAATAACCGGCGAGCAGGTTGGCGGCGCGCTGGACCTGCTCCTGATAGATCAGAATGCCGTAGGTTTCCTTGCTCGCCTCTTCGAGGAGCGGATGGAGATACTGGACTTTTTTCTTCCCCTTCTTCCGTTCAATGAAATCGGGAATGAGGTCCATCGGACCCGGGCGATAGAGCGCAATCAACGCGATGATGTCCTCAATCCGCGTCACGTCGAACTGACGACAGAGGTTCATCATGCCGCCGGATTCCAACTGGAACACCGCGGTCGTCTCGCCGCGGTTGAGAAGCTCGAAGGTGGCCTTGTCGTCGAAGCTCTCGTTGTCGAGATTGTAATCCGGCGTGTGCAGACGGATGAGGTCGACGGCATCCTGGACGACGGTCAGGGTCTTGAGACCGAGAAAGTCCATCTTCAACATCCCGAGGTCGGTGAGCGGACTCATCGCGAACTGGGTCACGACTTCACCCTCTTTTCCGCGGGTCAGGGGGATGTAGTTGGTCAGATCGCGGTCTCCGATAACGATGCCCGCCGCGTGAATCCCGGTCCCCCGGGTGAGTCCCTCGAGGAAGGTCGAGTAACGCCACAGTTCCGCGATGCTCGGATTGTTCTCGATCTCCTCCCGCAGTTCGGGGTTCTTTTTCTTCGCGTCGGCGAGGGTAATGTTGAGTTCGGTCGGAATCATCTTCGCGACCCGGTCTCCCTCGCTGTAGCTCAAGCCCATGACGCGTCCGACGTCACGGACGACGCTCTTCGCGCCGAGCGTGCCGAAGGTCACGATGTGGGAAACGGCCCGTTCCCCGTATTTCCGCCGCACGTAGTCGATGACTTCTGGCCGGCGGGTCTGACAGAAGTCGATATCGATATCCGGCGGTGAGACACGCTCCGGATTGAGGAATCGTTCGAAGATCAACCCGAAGCGGAGCGGACAGATATCCGTGATCTCAAGGACATAAGCGACGAGTGATCCCGCCGCCGATCCCCGGCCCGGACCGACCGGGACACCGTTGTCTTTGGCCCACTTAACAAAGTCCCAGGTAATAAGAAAATAGGAGACAAAACCCATTTTCTCCATGACTCCGATCTCATAGTCGAGACGGGCGCGCAGCTCATGATCCGTGTTCGCCCGTTCGCCATATCGTGCGGCGAGGCCTTCAAAACAGACTTTGCGAAAATAGGCCTCGCGCGGGGATCCGTCCGGAGATTTGAACTGAGGGTATTTCTCCGAACTCGTCGAGTCGAGGTGGATCTCGACATTACACATTTCGGCGATCCGCAGGGTGTTGGCGATCGCATCGGGAAGCTCCTTGAAGAGCTTGACCATCTCGTTGGTGGTTTTGAAATAGACCTCGGGGGAATATTTCATCCGGTTTTCATCCATCAGGAGTGAACCGGTCCCGATACAGATCATGACGTCGTGCGCATCGTGGTCCGCCTGATTGAGAAAATGGACGTCGTTCGCCGCCACCAGTCCGACCCCGAATTCTTTGCCAAACTCCCGCATCTGCCGCGTGCAGAGGGTCTGTTCGGTGAAGCCGTGGTCGTGGACCTCGAGGAAAAAGCGGTCCTTGCCGAAGATATCAACAAACTCCCCGAGACTCCTCCGGGCCGCCTCGAGATTTTCGTTCTGGATGAACTGATTGATCTCGCCATTGATGCAGCCGCTCAGACAAATGAGGCCGTTGGAATGCGCCGCCAGCGTTTCCTTGTCGATCCGGGGTTTGTAATA
The DNA here is from genome assembly GCA_002344215.1 of Akkermansiaceae bacterium UBA2381. Taxonomy (GTDB): domain Bacteria; phylum Verrucomicrobiota; class Verrucomicrobiia; order Verrucomicrobiales; family DEV007; genus Arctic95D-9. Next base: position 51,720 of record DDSV01000051.1, on the reverse strand, counting down.
CAGTCCCTCGAGATGGCCGATACTGGTCAGCTTCATCAAGTTCGCGTATCCCTCGTTGGTCGCCGCGAGCAGGGTGATGTGAGAGTTCCGCTTCCGTTTTGCCTTGCCCCCCACCGCGACGGGTTCGGCCTTCTTGTCGGTCAGGGCCACTCCGGGAGGAGTGAGATAGGCCTCACACCCGATGATGGGTTTGATGCCGGCCTTTTTCGCCTGCTGATAGAAGTCGATCGCCCCGAAAATGTTCCCGTGATCCGTCATCGCCACGGCCGGCATCTTGCAGCGCTCCGCCTTTTTCATCAGATCCTTGATCCGCACCGCCCCGTCGAGGAGGGAGTATTCGGTGTGCAGATGAAGGTGGATGAAGGGGTCGGTCGGCATCAGGTCGGCGGGCGGAGAGAGGTGAACCTGACACTTTAAAGAAAGCCGTAGGCACGGCAAGAGTTACTCTTCAGTTCCCCGTCAAAAAGAAGAAAAGGGGAGGCAAGACCGTCGCTTTCTGGGAAAACCACGTCCTTTTCCACCTTCTACGTCAATACGGCCTATGTCCTCGGTTGCACGGTCAAAACTGAGGTGTATACAATTTTTGCCAATCACAGTCTTGCATTGCCGGGCAGATTTGAGAGGCTAAGCGCTTAATTTTTATCAACCCCCAGAATCCCTGCCATTTTTGATGAACCTCCTTCTCCTTTCCATCCCCGTATTCGGCCTTCTCGCCCTCGCCTACACGTTCTGGCGTTCGGCCTGGGTGGCGAAGCAGGATCCCGGCACTCCGAAAATGCAGCAGATCGGCAGCTTCATCGCTGACGGGGCCATGGCCTTCCTCCGGGCGGAATACAAGGTCCTCGCGATCTTTGTTGTCTGTGTCGCCGCGCTCCTCGTCCTCGGCGGGATTTTGGATCCGAAAAACAGCTCTCCCTACGTCGCGCTCTCCTTTGTCGTCGGAGCGGTCTGTTCGGCTCTGGCCGGTTATATCGGGATGAACGTCGCCACCAAGGCCAACATCCGCACCACCCAGGGAGCGCGGACCAGCCTCGGGGAAGGCCTCAAGATCGCCTTCGCCGGGGGATCGGTCATGGGTCTCGGCGTCGTCGGCCTCGGTCTCTTCGGCCTCGGTGTGCTTTTTCTGATCTTCTCGAAAACAATCGGAACCGATGCCGCCGCGATGACGAAGGTGCTGACCATCATCACCGGCTTTTCCTTCGGAGCCTCCTCCATCGCTCTCTTCGCCCGGGTCGGCGGAGGAATTTACACCAAGGCCGCTGATGTCGGAGCCGACCTCGTCGGCAAAGTCGAGGCGGGTATCCCCGAAGATCACCCGCTCAATCCGGCTACGATCGCTGATAACGTGGGCGACAATGTCGGCGACGTCGCGGGCATGGGGGCCGACCTTTTTGAATCCTATGTCGGATCCATCATCGGAACGATGGTGCTTGGCGCCGTCTTTATCGCCCTGCCCGAATTCGGCGGCCTTCCGCTGGGCGGGGTGCTCCTGCCCATGCTTCTGGCGGGACTCGGCATCGTTGCCTCCATCATCGGAACCTTTCTCGTTCGGGTTAAAGAGGGCGGTGACCCGCAACGGGCTCTCAATTTCGGCGAGATCGTCGCCGCGATCATCATGCTGATCGGCACCTATATTATCATCGGTCAGGTCATGCCGGACAAGTGGAGCTATGACGGTCACGAGTTCACTTCTCTCGGCCTCTTCGGGGCCATCGCCATCGGCCTCCTTGCCGGGATCGCGATCGGCTATATCACGGAGCACTACACCGGCACCGGGAAAAAACCCGTCATCGGAATCGTGGAGCAATCCATGACCGGATCGGCCACCAACATCATCGCCGGACTCGGCGTCGGCATGCTTTCGACCGCGATGCCCATCATCGTGCTCGCCGTGGCGATCCTCGGCTCCTACGAACTGGCCGGTCTCTACGGGATCGCCATTGCCGCCGTCGGCATGTTGGCGAACACCGGGATCCAGCTCGCCGTCGATGCCTACGGACCCATCTCGGACAATGCCGGTGGCATCGCGGAAATGAGCGGCCTCCCCGCCGAGGTCCGCAAGCGCACCGACAAGCTCGACGCCGTTGGCAACACCACCGCCGCCATCGGCAAGGGCTTTGCGATCGGTTCGGCGGCCCTGACCGCCCTCGCTCTTTTTGCTGCCTTCAAATCCACCTGGGAAGCGACCCACAACGCCAAACTGGTGATCGAGTTGACCGACCCCAAGGTGGTCGCCTCACTCTTCGTCGGAGGTATGTTGCCCTTCCTCTTCTCCGCGTTCTCAATGGAGGCGGTCGGTCGGGCGGCCATGTCCATGATCGATGAAGTGCGCCGTCAGTTCCGCGAGATTCCCGGCCTGCGCGCCGGTCTTGAGGCGCTGAACCGAAACAAGGGCAAGGAAGTCCAAGATTGGTCCGAATCCGATCGTCGCGACTACGAAGACGCCCACGGCCAGGCCGAGTTCGGCAAATGCGTTGAGATTTCGACAAAGGCAGCCCTCAGAGAAATGATCAAGCCCGGCGTCCTTGCCGTCGCCGCTCCCGTCGCGGTTGGTTTCCTCGGCGGAGCGGAAATGCTCGGCGGACTGCTCGCCGGCGTCACCGTCACCGGCGTGCTCATGGCCCTTTTCCAATCGAACTCGGGTGGAGCCTGGGACAATGCCAAGAAGATGATCGAGGAAGGCTACGAAGTGAACGGAGTTTTGCTCGTGAAAGGTTCCGAGGCCCACAAGGCGGCCGTGGTGGGAGACACCGTCGGCGATCCTTTCAAGGACACCTCGGGCCCATCGCTCAATATTCTGATGAAGCTAATGAGCGTCGTGGCGCTCGTGATCGCGTCGATGATTTAGAGAGTGAAAGAGGCAGCCGGTGCGGCCGCCCTACAGGGATCCATATTTTCTCATCCCCTGTAGGGCAAGCGCTCCGCTTGCCACCGGATATGCCAGCCTCTCAAAGGGAGGCACCAACGGGAGAGACAAGAAATCTGCTTATTTTCTTTCTTAGGGAATGGATTCCGCTACACCAGGAGGTGTCGAAGCTTAATAACAAACTCACGATCCAACCTTGCCTAACCCACCCATGAAAAATTCCGTTAAATTGTCCCTTCTGGCTCTCTGTCTGCTCGCCGCATCTGCGATCATCTCATCCTGTACTCCGGGCGAAGAGTCCAATACGGGTTATCCGCATCTCGGACCCGGGGGGCAAATGGGAGAGTAACCTTTCCGACCCTGCGGGGAGGGCGGTCTCCCCGCCTCCTGTAGGGCAAGCGCTCCGCTTGCCTCTCCGTTCTACCGCTCCTCACGCAGCGCCTCACACGAGGCACGAACGTTCCAGCCCGTTTTCTCCAGGGTATCGAGAGCGATCGTCTCGGCGACTCCGGTGATGTCCCTGACAATGCGAACGGCACGGTCGCGGAGTTTTGCATTCGAGGGGTTCAGATCGATCATCAGATTGCTCATGACCTTTCCCGAATGGGTCATCGCGAGGGTCGTGATGAGATTGAGGACAAGCTTGGTGGCCGTGCCCGATTTCAGCCGGGTCGAACCCGTCAGGATCTCCGGCCCGGTGTCCGGCAGGATGGCCCCGTCGAGGAGCGGGTGGTCCCGGTAGGCAGGATTGCAGCATACGAGAACCGTCGTCGCTCCGCGCTTTTTCGCCTCCCCGAGACAGCCCCAAATGAAGGGGGCGTGTCCACTCGCGGAAATCCCGACCACGACGTCCGCCGCCCCGATCCGGCGGAATTCGATCGCCTTTTCGCCGGCGGCGAAATCATCTTCCGCTCCTTCCACCGCACTCCAGAGGGCGGTGCGTCCCCCGGCGATGATGCCCTGAACCAGATTCGCCGGCGTGCGGAAGGTCGGAGGACATTCGCTCGCGTCCAGGACCCCGAGGCGTCCGCTCGTGCCGGCACCGCAGTAGATGAGCCGCCCTCCTTCGGAAAAAGCGCGAACCACCTCGCGGACCGTCCACTCGATGTGCTCGCTCTCGGCAAGAATTTTGGCCGGGATCGTTTCGTCCTCCTCGAGCATCAGTCGGATAGCCCCGGCGATGGGCATCTCGGCGAAGTTGGTGGATTTCGGGTGCCTCAGTTCCGTCGGTGATGCAGAAACGGGACGCCAGCTCCGGGCGGTGGTCGCCTGATCGGCTGAAGCCTTCGGCTGATTCACTGAGACCAGGGTCGTCGTCGCCACCTCCGGATTGCGTGCCATCTCCACGGCTCCGCGAACGCTCGGCTCGTCGAGGCAGGTCACTTCGCTGTTGGGCCAGGACTCACGTATCCTCGCAATGACACCTTCGGCGAAAGCGGGATTCTTCAGGAGCACTGATCCGTTGAGAACGAACTGGACCTTCTCTCCCCGCGCCGCGACCCGGGCGGCGCAGTGGACCGAGTCCTTGCTGAGCCGTTCGCCGGCCCGTTTCAAAATTGCCAGGGCGATTTCATCCTGACGGGATTCCGCCGCAGCGAAGACAACTCTGGCGAGGCTGGCCAGTTCGGTCTTGCTCGCCGTCGACGACCATTCGATGAGCGATTCCGGATCGTTCATCTGGAGAAAGGTGAGGATGTCGGCCCCGAGAGGCGGCCAGTCGGCATGAATGTCGGAGATCGTGACAATGGAACGCAGCGCGTGCAAGGCGATGTCGCAGGAGCTGCCTCTATCCCCGATGACATGACCCCGACCGCCGACCTTGACCACTTTCCCGTTTCGATGACGACCGAGGCAGCACGACCCGGTGCCGCTCACGAGAAGCACCTGCGCCGCACAATCCTCCGGCCAGGTCGTCGACTCCAGCGCGAGGACAAGGTCATCGGTCACGACGGCGGGAACTCCTGGCCAGGTTTTGGCCACCGCGGCGGTCAGTCTTTCCCGATCCCCTTCCGAACGGACACCGGCAAAGCCGATCCCGATGCGATCCGGGGTGACGGGGAGCTGACGACGAATTTCTTCGAGATGAGCGGCGAGCGCGTCACGGTCGAGGAAGTGAAGATTGCCCGGCCCCGCCGTGAAGTTCGCGAGGACGGTCTCACTCGCACTGTCCACCAGCACCACCGAGGTCCTCGTTCCGCCGCCTTCGATTCCGAGTATGATCATGTTCGGGTTAGTCCCGAACTATCGCCCGATTTCGGAGCGAAAAAAGTTCTTCCTAACCGTTGGGCAATCCCGCTTGATAGATTGCTTGAATTTCCTCAGGAGAAAGGACCCGGCTGAGAATAAAAAAATCGTCGATGCGTCCGTTGAGGCTCCGGATGGGATTGCCCTTGTCCTGATGCTGCCAGTTCCCGATCTCCGCATCGCCGATCCGCAGAGGCGGGAGCGGTTTATCGGAGCTCACGTTGGCGATGGGTCGTCCGTCGAGATAATGCACGATGCGTCCTTTCTGCGAGCTTCCGTCGACCGTCACGGCGAGATGCATCCAGCGTCCGAGATCACTCGGGTGGATGACCGGCTCTGAATAGCAGTTAATACCCTCCGAGACCCCGAGGATGATTTCCCCCTTGTTGCTGATCTGCCAGTGTACCTCGCCTCGCTCCCAACCGTCGGTGAGCATGATCGAATTGAGCCAGCGATCAAAGCCCTCGGCCCGCACCCAGGCGGACAGGGTCATCGCCTCATACTCGCCGGGGATACGAAGGCGGACGCGATCGTTGATGCGTTTGAATTCGAGCGCCCCTTTGCCCGGCCAGCGGCCCTGGGTCCACTGCGCCCCGATGATGGCACCCCCGGCGGGTAGACCGTCGACTCCGGCACGGGAGCGGTTAGTGAGGGCGCGGTCCCACGGGTCCTGTTCCTCAAAGTCAAAATAAACGAGAGTGGCGGGATCCTTTCGCAATTCCTCGCTCAGTCCCTTCCACCCGGCATAACGCGAACGCCAGTCGTCGCGGGCGAGTTCGAGCAATTCCTGACGATCAACAAAAGCCTCGCCCCGACTTTCAATGGAAGTCATCGCTCCATCCGCGGAGCGCACCGCCGTTCCCGCGCCGAGGCTCCGGAGTTCACGGCCGTCGGGAGCATCGAGACGAACTTCTCCATCCACAACGTGGACCTCACTGCCTCCGTCGCCGCCCACACTGAGGGCGAACTCGGTTCCGAGATCGACCGCATCGTAATCGGGTGTGGCAATGGTGAATCCCTGGGCCGGCTCGGGCACAAAGGCGCGCAGACGACCACTACGACAAATCACCCGCCACGACGAGACCAGATCCAGCTTGGCGGGTCCTTCGATGATGAGCGTCGCTCCGCTGAAAAACTCCAACTGGGCGAGACCGGATTTTAATTCGAAGACACCCGGCGGCACCGTCGCCCCCTCCTCCGGACTGCCCCCCGGCCCGCTCCACTCGACTTCGACGAGACGACTCAGGACGGCCACGCCGGGTTGATGTGAGGGCTCCACCGGAGTCCTGTCCTTCAAGAGCAAATAGCCGTTCACGAGCAGCGTCAACGAGGCCGCCGCCGCGAGCACCGGCCACCAGGGGATCGCAACGCGAGACGCCGGAGCATGGGCCGGGCGATTCCCCGTGGTAAAGGGCAGGATGCCCGCGATCTCATCCGGCAGGGAGTCGCCCGCGTGTTCCTGGACGAGAAGCGCGTGCGACTCGACAAGGTCAAGGTAACGCTCGCAGGTCTCCGGGTCGCCGCGGAGAAGATCATTCAACTCGGCCTGGCCCTCCGCCGAAATCACCCCATCAAGGAGAGATGAGGTCAGCAGCGAAACCCGCTCCAATCGTTCGTTCCGGTTCATGCGGTTTTCTCCTTCAACATTTTTTGTTCGACACACTTCTGCAGGGCGGTGCGAATCCGAAAGAGCGCCTGGGAAATGGCTCCCTCAGTTTTTCCATCCTCTTTCGCGATGGCCTGGACCGTGGCCCCCGGAAGATAACGCCGGTCGATTAGGTCGCGCTGTCCGGGAGGCAGGGCGGTGATACAGGTCCGCAGGGCCTCGAGACGGACGTCCGGCTCCCCTTCCCCGCTGCGTTGCTCCTGCCGTTCGGCGAGGTAGTCGAAGACATCCTCATCAAAAACGAGCTGCTCCCGGCTCTGTTTGCGACGGTGATTGAGCACATGGAAATAGGCCGTGCGACAGGCCCAGGCCGTGAACTGGGTCCCCTCCTCAAAATCCTCCGCCTTGCGCCAGAGCGTCAAATTGGTCTCCTGAAGAATATCTTTGGCCAGCGCCTGATCGTGACACAAGGACATCACATATCCGAAGACCGCCGACTGCGCCCCGGTGAGAAGTTCAATAAATTCTTCAGTGTCACGTTGCATGGGACATAAGGATACCGCAAAGCAAACCGAAATCTCACGCTGGAAATAGCGGTTTAGCTTTTAGCTTTTAGCCCCGATAGAGAACAGGCTCAGCGGCAGAAGCGCTAAACAGCCAAATCGCTACCCGCTAAAAAGCTCAGAAAAAGGCACTTCATGCGGCAGCACTTTATTCTGCGCCGCGACGGCACAGGTCACTCCGGCCGCTTCCCCCATGGCCACCGAATTGCCTGTCACCCGGTAGCTGCTGTGGGCGATAAATCCTCCGCTGATACAACGACCGGCCACCATGAGTCCGTCGATATCCTTCGCCATCAGAGAACGCAGGGGAATATCGTAAGGTTTGGATTTGAAGGGTTTCGATTCAATCGCCTTGGTCTTCCCGGGATCGGTCGAGTGCACATCGATGCCGAAGGAGACCCGGCAGATCCCGTCATCGAAGCGGGCTCCGTTTTTCAGATCGTCATCGGTCACCGAATAGCGCCCGTGAATGCGGCGCCCTTCACGGGTTCCGATCTGCTCGGCCGTGGAGACGATCTCGACGTCTTTCCAGGGTCCCCCTTTTTTGCGAAGGGCCTTGATCATCGCGTGGTTCTCACGCCGACCCTCAAGCGTTGCCCGGGTGACGTCGTCGGCATTGATCGCCGAAGCATTGTATTGATGATTGGCCATCATCGCATAGAGCCCGTCGTGGATTTCGAAGATGGAAGGACCTCCATACGACGGATCGATTCCGGCCGATCGCAGCTCCTTGAGGAAGTTCCCCTTTCCGGTCCCGAGATTTCTCGCCTCGGCAAGGTGATTGACGAAGGGTGCGATCTCATCAGTTTTGGCTCCGTGAAAAAGAACCATCAGACTCATCGGCTGGGTCACTCCGTCGCCGGGCCGCCCAAAGTCGAATCCGCATCCGGCCTGCGCCGCGAGGTCACCGTCCCCGGTCGCATCGATGAAACTTTTCGCCGTCCAGACTTCGCGTCCCGACTTGGACTCGGTCACGACGGCGGCGAGACGATTTTTATCGCCCGGGATCGCCCCGACGATGCGGGTGAACAGGCGAATGTTGACCCCGGCTTCAAGAAGCATGTCCTCAAGGAGAAGCTTCATCGGTTCGGGATGGTAGACCCACGCGCTGGCCATTTTCTGCCCGTTGCCCTGCTCCGCCAGCCGCACGAGCAGCTCGGCCATGATGCCTTCCTTGTTGAATCCGTCGAGGATCCACGACAGCATGCCCGCCGTCCAGATACCGCCGATACAGCCATGAACTTCGATGAGCGCGGTCTTCGCCCCGCGGCGGGCGGCGGCGAGAGCGGCGGCAAATCCGGCGGGGCCGCCTCCACAGACGATGACGTCGTAATCCGCCACCACCGGAATCTCGCGGGCGTCCTCGGCGAACCACTCGCCCTTGAGCGTGCCTGAGGTGCGTATATGCATGCGCTCAGTGGTCCCGAAGACCTGCTCGCCCTCGCGTCCCGTCGTGCGGCGGAGTGGAGAGGGTCGGTTCTCCGGGTTCACCTTCTCCTGTCCGAAGACCCCGCCCGCTCCCGCGGCGAGAGCACCCGCTCCGGCAGCGAGACGTTTGGCGAAATGACGGCGGTCGAGAGGACGAGGATTCATGGGGATATTGAAGGGCATTTCAGGGAAAAGGGGAAGCCCTGCTTTGCGTGAGACATTCAGGTGTCCGAACAAACGACAGGGTTAATGCCGGCATTCCTGTGTGAACGCATTTTCTCCGAATCCACCGAAGCCCGGGGGGAAGAGTAATCCGAACGAGGACGTCCCCCGCGCGGGAGGTTTTCCCGAGAATATTTTATCCTCACACTCCTGCCACGACGAAAGGATCACGATATTCCCTCTTCAGCAGGGCATCGGCTTCGGGATCGTCGAGGAATTTCTCGCGATCACCGTCGAGACGGAGGCGGCGGCCGAGAGTCATGGGAGTCTTCTCCAGATCGATGCCGGCCTCCGCGAGATAATGGCGGGTGCGTTCGAGATCCTCCTGCGCTTCGGCATTGGTCCCGACCTCACCAAGACGCGACTGGATCTCCTTGACCGGGGCTTTCGTCCCGAGCCGATAGGAAATGTTGGCGAGATGACAGAGGCCCGAGGACTGGTGCCCCTCGAGAATTTCGGCCTTGAGATCCTCACGCTTCCGCGTGCGCACCGCGTCGAGAAAATTCGCGAAGTGACTCACCGACTTGCCATCGAAAGCCTGGATCAGTTTACCCTCGGGATCATAGAGACCGGTCTCGGCGATGATGCCCTCGCTGCCGTAGAAAAACCACATCGCCTTGATTGCCGGATGGAAGGGCGCGCTCTTCAGCCCGCGCGTCTCCGATACGATGGTTTTGTCGCCGAAGTCAAAGATGCCAACCTGCGAGTTCGGTGTGTCGCCCACATCGGTGTAGCCGAGGCGGCCTCCGTAGCTGGTGACGCTGCGCCCGAGGCCCGTCACGCCGAGGCCCCACCGGCAGATGTCGATGGAGTGGACATTGCTGTTGCCGATGTCGCCGTTGCCGGTGTCCCACATCCAGTGCCAGTCATAATGAAAGCGCGCCCGGGTCAGTTTCGTCAGGGGAGCGGGTCCGGCCCATAAATTGTAATCGCATCGAGGCGGCATGGGAGTCTCGACCGGACCACCGATGGAACCGCGTCCGCCGTAGATGATGCTGCGGGCGAGTTTCACCTCGCCGAGCTTGCCCTCGTGCATGAATTTCACCGCCTCGGCGAGAGCCCCGCGCGATCGATTCTGCGTCCCGGTCTGGCAAATGCGGCCGAGTTCATGCGCGACTTCGACGAGGCGACGCCCCTCGGCCACGTTCTGACTCACCGGCTTTTCGACATAGGCATCCTTGCCCGCCTGCATCGCCCAGATCCCGGCGAGGGAATGCCAGTGGTTCGGCGTGGCGATGAAAACCGCGTCGACCGATTTATCATCGAAGATAACGCGGAGGTCCTGCACCTTCTTCGGCAGAGGCCGCTTCAGTTCGCCGGACAGGAGCGCCCCGACCTCGTCGGCCCGGTCGAGATCGGGATCGCAGACATAGGCGATATCGCAATCGGGGAGGCGGGCAAGCTCGCGGGCGTGCGCCTTTCCGCGAATGCCGCAACCGATGATGGCAACGGTAAGCTTTTCACCCGGACTGACCGCCGCCGTTTTCTCCTGGGCAAGGAGACTGGCAGGCAGGGCTGCACCAGCCGCAGCCATCACGGAATCTTCAAAAAATCGGCGACGGGTAAGGTCTTTCATAATGGGGGTGGCCGGAGGCCGAGTGGGAAAGTGAAAGGTGAAAGGTGAAAGGTGAAAGGTGAAAGAAAACTGAATGACTAATGACTAATGACTAATGACTAATGACTAACAGCTAACCGCTAACAGCTAACAGCTAACAGCTAACAGCTAACCGCTAACCGCTAACCGCTAACACCTACTCCCCCCCAAGCTTCGCCGCCTCCTCCTTCGCCTTCGCAAACACCTCTTTGATCGAAACTGCCTTGCCTCCCTGACGGACGCTTTCGTCGGCGGCTTCCATGAAGGTAAGAAGCTCGAGCGTTTCCTCCTCACTCACGGGAGGAATTCCCGAGCGAAAAAATTTCGCAATCTCATGACAGAGAAGCCCGTAGTTCGGGGACTCGCTCAACTGGACGATGCCATTGCTGCCGTAGACCGTCGCGCCGAAACCGGCCTTGCCTTTCACGATGCCGCGATAGACACCGAGGCGTCCGTCCTGCCACGTGCCGGTGACCTGATCGTGCACCGGACCTTTGACCCGCGAGACCGTCTCGCATCCGGTGCCCATGATCGTGTAGAGAGCCTCGACCCCGTGAATCGCATAAAAGAAAAGGTCGGGCGTTCCGCTCTGGTAGGAACACGGACCCCAGGTCGTTGCGCCGAGGAGATCACCGAGTTCCTTATTGCCCTCGAGCCCGACGAGTCCGGTCCCGAATCGGGTCGAGGAACTTGAGAACACGGGGACCTTGTGTTTCTTCGCGAGTTCGAAAATTGCAATCGCCTCAGGAAGATTGCCGGCCAGAGGTTTGTCGATGAAGACCGGCTTGCCCGAGGGGAAAATCTGCTTCGCCTCCTCAAGGTGGATGCGTCCGTCGACACTCTCTAGCAAGACAACGTCGACCTTCTCGAGCAGTTGCGGGATCGACTCGACGATCTCCACTCCTATCTCCCGAATTTGTTCCGTGAACTTCGCGACCCGGTCCTTGCTCGCGGGCATATCCGTACCGCCGGGATACCCGGCCACGATCCTGATCCCGGCAAGGTCGCCGCCGGCCTTCGGATCGTTGAACAGTTTCGTGAAGGCGGGCACGTGCGAGGTATCGAGCCCGATGATGCCTGCGCGGAGGAGTGGCGGCGCGGACTCCTGAGCAAAGGTCACGGGGCCGGAGGCAAGGAAGAGCAGCAGGGCAATTGGTCGAAAGTTCATCGGACAGCGATCCTATCCCGAAGCAGGGGACAATGGCGATGCCGCAATGACGCCGGGGCACCTCACTTCACGGGCGGAGTATTCCCGAGGGAGTTTCCGCGTCTTTTACCCAGGCCGGGGTGCCGAACCACTGGTGCATTTCCCCGGCGAAGGGCGCGACGATTTCCTCAGACTCGGCGAATTCGCCGCGATCACCGGTCTCGACGATCCAGGCATCGAGAGCGGCCCGAAGACGGATCAGGGCTTCGCGGTGCGCGGGCTGGGTCGACTTGCTCAAATCGTCGACCTCGTGAGGATCGGAGGTGGTGTCGTAAAGTTCCTCGCAGGGTCCGGAGCGTTGCATGAGGTCGAGCGGAGGTCCGCTGAGCCGGCCCGCGGCATGCCACTCGCGCATCACCGGCAGAATGGGAAAACACTTCTCCTTGTAGCGGTTCAGTGAGGCGAAGGTGGGGCCTGCCGAAATCGTCCGGATGTAGTGATAGCGCTCATCGTGCACGGATCTGATTCGCTGCACGGTCTCGTCGATGCGGTCACGTGCGGCAAAAGCGAAGCGACGCGACGACTCGGCCCCATCCCCGAGAAAAACCCGCCCCTGCATGAGCGGAGGCTTTGGCAATCCCGCGAACGAGAGGGTGGTCGCGGTGACATCGATCAGACTGAGAATGCGGTCATCGACCGTCCCGGGCACGATCTGCGCGGGAGCCGGAAAGTTTTTCGGCCACCGGATGATCATCGGAACGCGGAGTCCGTTGTCGTAGCACCAGTGAATGCCGCGCGGCTCGAGCCGCCCGTTGTCTCCGAAGAAAAGGATGATGGTATCGTCTTCGAGTCCATCGGCACGCAACTGCTCCAGAACTTTCCCGAAACGCAGGTCCATCCCGGAGACGGAGTTGAGGTAACGCGCCCACTCCTCGCGGACGACCGGATCGTCAGGATAGTAGGGCGGAGGCGAAACCGTTTCCGGCTTCGCGTGCTGAACGTGGAGGCGCTCTCCGACCCACTCGACGCGTTCTTTTTCAGCGCTCTTGCGGTCGTAGATGTCATACTCGTTCTCTTCGGCATTAACGACGGCGAAGAAAGGTTGGCGCGATTTCAGAACGGCCCAATCTCCCGCGGTGTCCTCGTAGACGGGACCTTCGTTGACAAAATTGAGATCGAGTTTCCCGGTGCCCACGCTGTGACCACCGGCCGTCTTGATGTTGGCGGTGTGGTAGCCCGCGTCGCGGAGACGATGGGTGATCGGATGCACGCCCTCGGGCAGACGGAAGTTGTCGTCCCGGTGCGAGCGCATCGGGTGGGTGTCGGTCGTCGTCTGATACATCCCCACAAAAAAGGCCGAGCGGCTCGGGGCGCAGGCCGGGTTCGTTGCAAAGACGCGGGTGTAGCGCACGCCCTCAGTCGCAAGCCGGTCAAGATTCGGCGTATACACCTGTTGGGCTCCATAGCAGCCCAGATCGTGGCTAAGATTTTCGCCGATGAGCCAGAGCAGATTGGGTTTTCGATCCGCAGCCCCGGCAGTGGAAACAAGTATCGCCAGGGTAAGAACAAACGGGAGGCGGTGATTCATCGGGTCAATTCTACAAGATCTCCGGCTTCTTCGGCAATCGATCATTGCGCGGATCATCCTATCCCGACCTTGGGAATTCGTTCTTTCAACCTTTCCTTTCTCATTCCACAGAACGTTCGGATCATTGAGAGGTTCGGGCAAAGAGGGCGATGTTTGCTTTTCGGGACGACTGCCGCACAGTAGAATTAACTCCTGTGCCGCACCGGGCCGCGTCATGTCGAGATGCCATGCCTCCATTGCCATTATGCCTTTCGAGAATCTTTCCGGTTCTCCCGACGACGCACGCATGGCCAGAGGCTTTGTGCAGGACTTAATCGCCGAGTTGGCGAGATTTCCGAGCGTCGGGGTGATTGCGGCGGAATCCGCATTTGCTGTTGATTGGAAGGCGCTCGACGACGCGGGCATCGGCAGTCGTCTCGAAGTCGAGTATCTGCTCAAAGGCAGCCTGCGACGGTCGGCTGAATACTTGCGGCTCACGGTCCAACTGGTGCAGATTGGATCCCGGCGCCACCTCTGGTCGGAGCGATTCGACGTGGCGCAAACAGCCCTTTTTTCCGTGCAGGACGAGATAGCGGCAAGGGTTGCGAATGCCCTCACCGCACGAATTGACCAGACCGTGCTGGTGGCGTCGCGCAGCCGGAAAATTACTAATCTATCCGCTTATGAATGCTGGCTCAGAGGCATGGAATGTCTCCAGCGCGGAAGCATTGAAGCGGATGATGAGGCTCGCTCCTTTTTCGAGCAGTCGCTCTCCGTTGATCCGCTGTTCGCGCGGGCGGAGGCCGGACTTTCGCTCTCCCATTTCAACGAATGGAGTTGTCAGGCATGGGGTTGTTGGGAGGAGAAAGAAAAGAACGCCTACGACTGCGCACAGCGCGCCGAGGCCCTCGACCCCGACGATCCCGTGGTTCAGGTGATCCTAGCAAAGATCGAGCAATACCGCCGTCAGCATGGCATGGCGGAAGCACGTTACCGTCGCGCCCTGCACCTTGCTCCGAACGACGCGTATGTCCTTATACAGATCACGGCGGGTTTTGCACTGTTGGGAGAGGCGGACCTCGCGGCAGAACTCGGGGCAAGGGCCCTCGCGCTCAATCCCCTTTGTCCCGCCTGGTGGTTCTACTACGCGTCATTGCCACATTTCGTGAGACACGAGCATGGCCGCGCGGTCGAACTTGCCCTCAAGACTCCCGTCATCGTCACAGACGGCCCAGCCTATCTTGCGGCCGCCTGCGCCCATCTAGGCGATATGACTGGCGCGCGCCGCCACCTGGATGAATTCCTCCAGGTTTTTGTCGAACGCATCACCAATGGCCGCGACCCCGGGCCGGGCGAGGCGATGCGCTGGCTCATGCATGTGAATCCCTATCGCCGCGAAGAAGACTTAAGACATTTTGCCGAAGGCGTTCGCCTCGCCGGACTCGATAGTGCGCCCTCCGCACCGGTGATTACGGCACCGATTTCCTGGCCGGTCGGTAATGTCTTCCGGAAGGAAGGTTCGCTCTGGACGGTCTGTTATGAGCACGAAGTGGCTCATCTATCCAGTATGCGCGGTTTGCTGGACATTGCCCAACTCCTCGCGCGGCCTGGAGAGGAAATACACTGCGTCGCGCTTGCCGGCAAGTCGACCGATGGGGGTGGCGGCGTCGAAGTGCTCGACGATCGGGCCAAGAGGGCCTACCGGGTCCGCCTCCGGGAGATCGAGGCGGAACTCACCGATGCCGGGGCAGCCAACGACCCGGGTCTCGCCGTGAGAATCGAAGAGGAACGGGAGCGTTTGCTCGAAGAGATGCGCAAGGCCACCGGTCTGGGCGGGCGCGATCGAAAGATGGGCGATACGGCAGAGCGGGCACGCACCACCGTGACATGGCGGATTCGCCACGCCATTAAGAAGCTGGAGGCAGCACATCCGGCCCTCGCAAGACATCTCGGACATTCGATCAGGACAGGCGTGTTCTGCTCCTACACGCCGGAGAAAGTGACGCGATGGTTTGTTTGAGGAAAGCAGAGAACCTCGAAGCTCAGAATACCAGGGAGGGATGCCCGGACTCATCGAGTTTCCTGTAGTAAATGACTTCACCATCCTCATCGGTTTCCCCGGTCGGAGAAAACCCCTCGGAGCGAAACAATCGCCCGGCGATGTGGTTGCCGGGAACCACGCTGACAAACACCTCCCGGCAATCATACGCTTCCTGCAGTTTCGCGAGGATGAGACGGATTGCGGCGGCACCGTGACCCCGTCGCTGGAACACGTGATCGACCATCAGTCGGACAAGATACACCCGGTGCGATTCCGGGTCTTCTCCATAAAGCACAAAGCCAATGGGAGATCCGGATTCAGTGATGACCACAGGCACGAGGTAGTTCCATATTTTTGACTGGGCGATCGAGAGTACGTTTGATGCAACAAACGGCCTCTGCTCATCGGTGACCCGGAGAGCGACGACCGCATCAAAGTTGGCTGGCGACAAAGGGGAAATAGTAATCATGAAGCCGGTGTCTTCAGAAGTACTGGCAGTGATCCGCTTGCATGGCAATCGTTCGAAGAAACTCGCCGGGATCGATGATTCCATCCGCTTCCGGTAAAAGGGTTTCTTCTGTGACGTCAAAGGTCATCGCAGCCAGTCGGCACCCATGGAGACGGACGTGACCAGTCGACTTTAGAAGCGAGAGAAAGTCTGTGATCTCAAGGGGGTCACCGTCGCGTTCAAGGCGTTGCCGCAGCCAAGCGGCGCGGTCGGCGTAGCGGGGATCCATTTTACATTCCCGCGCTCCGTCCCGGGTGAGGACACGGACGGCCCACAGAACGAAGAGCACATCAACCTGCACACCCGTTCGTCCCATTTCCCACGCAAAGGTGAGCGGAGTGAGCAACCGGTCAAAGGCATCGTCGCGAATAACGATGGCGAGCCGTTCGAGGGGTCCCGGTGCGGAGTTGGACGCTGGAGGGAAGTCAGAGGTATTACTGCTCATCGTTTGTTGATCGGAAAGTTGATGGTGCATGACTTGGTTTCAGGCGGACTCTGAGACGGGGGAAAGACAGGACTCACAGATGGCCTCGACATGGCGAAGGTCAGTGCCGCAACAGCCTCCGAAGACATTGAGACTCGGCAGTATCTCCCGGAGCTCGAGGTATTGACGACCAAGCTCGTTCGGATTCCCCGCATCGAGATCGGGACTTTCATCCAGCTCAGCGTGGCTGCGGCAGGAGGCGTTCGCCCGCAACCCGACGATTCGTTCGAGCCACCCGGCTCCCGCCTCCATCTCCGCTATAAAGTGTGAGGGATGCGCGCAATTGATCATGTAGTAGGCCGGAGCCTGAGCGGCTCGTGCGTCCAGGGATTTGATCGCCTCGCGCAGAGGCTGGCCGCTGGGCAGTCGCCCGTCAGTCTCCAGCGTAAAAGAAATAACTACCGGAACGTCAAGCGCCGCGGCGGCGTTCGCGATGCCGAGTGCTTCTTCCACATAAGTCATCGTGAACGCGGACACCAGATCGGCCCCCGCCTCGCGGTACGTGCGAAGCTGCGGCTCGTGATACCGGGCGGCCTGCTCCGGGCTCATCGTCGCGCCGATCCTGTAGCCGTCTCCCCTTGGCCCAATTGCACCGCTGATGATCATCGGCGATTGCGTTGTTTCGTGGACGGCACGAATCTCGTGCATCAGCTGAATTCCGTCCCGGTTTGCAGCGTCGAGTTCCGTCGGTGAATAGCCGAGCTTTTCAGCCCAATCGGGATTTCCCCGCCAGCCGGTGCTTTCGAAGACGAAACCCGCACGGTACCGAATCGCGAGTTGCGCGTAACTGCGGTAGTAGTCTTTCAGGATTTCCCGTCCCGCGTCATCTCTTAGGAGAGGAAACGCAGCAAAACAGGGCAAGTCGAGCTTTTCATGAAAAGTGAGTGTCGTCTCGAGCCCCCCATCAGTGATGAAGGGAGTGTCTGACTGATGGGGAAGCCTATGGGTCTGGTTTTTCATAATGATGGATTGTTTTCTCTCTATAGGCGTGAGGTGTTGCCTCACATTGTGAGAGACGAAATTTTCCGGCACGGAAATTTCCCCGATTCGCCTCGTTTTCCCTGCCGAAGGGACAGGCGCGGAAAGACGAAAGAGAAGAGTTAAAGCCCGGAAACCCCGCCACTGCGCTCAGTCGGAGCGATTTTTCGGATTCAGATCAAAAAGAACTAATTGAAATTATAATAAATTCCATTAAATTTAGAATTACGAACTTCTAACTGCCCGAATCTTTTGAATCCGCCCCTTAACAAAACCCCTCAGCGCCTCGGTGCTGTCTTCGGGTTGCTGCTTGTCACGGCATTTATTGTCACGACCTTTGTCGTGGCTGATCGGGCGGGCAAGATGGCAAAGGAGGAGGCGGTCGCGCGGCTCCGTGACGCCGGGCATTTCCACGCGGCGGAGTTTGCAGGGCATCTCACCGAGCCGCTCTTTACGGCGCGTTCCCTCGCGATCTCCCTGAGCGCGGCAGCCGAAAGTGGCGAAGAGATCCGACGTTCGGACTATGACCGCGTTTTCAAGCGAACGCTGCAGCAGCAGCCGGACTACTTCGGTGTCTGGGCGATCTTCGGCCCGAATCGCTTCGGAGTCGATTCGCCGAACCTCCCGGGCCACGGATATGTTCCCTATGCCTACCGGAAAAACGGTGAACTCGTTTTCGAACACGACAATTACGCGGTGGATCGTGAGCTCGACTACTATCTCATTCCAAAAAAGCGGAAAAAGGAAAGCATCATCGAGCCGTACATCGACGCCGAGGCGGACAACGTGCTGATGTCGAGCCTGGCGGTTCCGGTCTTTTCCAAAGGTGAAGTCATCGGAGTTGCCGGGGTTGATGTGGAACTCGCCTCCCTCAGTGAACAGATCGCTAAAGTCCATCCCTACGGGAAGGGTCACGCCATTCTTGTGAGCAGCGATGGCATCATCGTTGCGCATCCCGAGGTGACCCTCGCGGGAAAGATAATGACGATCGCGGGCTTTGACGAATCCCATCTGGATAAAGTAGCGCTCGGCACCGAGTTCGACGAGATCCGCACCGATCCGGCGACGGGAGAGTCGGTCTCCTACACCTTCAGCCCGGTGGCAATCGGCGACACGGGGACCTACTGGACGATGGTGCAGGTGGTGCCGACAGCCTTGATCATGAAGGGTGCCGAATCGATCACGCGATGGACGACAGCGATAGCCGTCCTCTCAATCGCGGTTCTTTTCGTCGTCCTTATTCTCTTTGTCCGTTCGGTGGTGAGGCCGCTCCACGAGTCCAACCAGACCGTGCGGGTCCTCCTCGACTCCATGACCGACGGCGTCGTTATGCACGACGCACGCGGAGTTATCCGGAGTTTCAACAAACGCTTTCCCGAACTCCTCGGCCTCAAACCCGGAGCCATCGAGGGTGTCGGCATGCCTGAGCTCCTCCGCCGCTACGGATCGCCCCCTCTCTATGAGCAACTTCCCGACGCCGGCTGCGATACGGGAACGATCAGTCAGGGCACGCTCACGAACGAAGCAGGCAAAACTTTTCCCGTCGAGATCAGCGCCCGGCGGATCAGGGTCTCTCACGAAATTTGCTTCCTGACTGCGATCCGGGACATCAGTATCCGGATGCAACTTGAGGAAGAGCGCCGCGAGACCATGGTGCGGATTCGCCGACAGGAGAAAGCCCTCCTCCAACTCGCCCTGCATCGGCACGACGGTGACGACCTCGATGCGTTCTTCAAACAAACCGCCGAACTCGCCGCCCGCACCCTCGATGTCTCCCGCGTCGGCATCTGGACAGGCACTGAAGCCACCAATAAGATCACCTGCGTGAACCTCTACGACGCCACGACAGGGCGGCACAGTTCGGGTTCGGAAATCTGTGCAGCCGATTACCCGGACTACTTTGAGGCGATCTCGATAGGACGTTGCGTCGATGCACACGATGCCCGCGTCGATCCCCGCACCCGCGGTTTTCTTGAGACTCTCCTCGACCCCCTCGGCATCACCTCCCTGCTGGACTCCGCGATCCGCGTCTCGGGAATGATCGAGGGCATCATCTGCTTCGAGCACACCGGCCCCGCCCGCGTGTGGACGGAAGATGAAGTCAGCTTTGCCTCCCAGATCGCCGACCAGCTCGCCAAGGCCATCGTCCATGCGAAGGCAAAGCAGGAAGAGGAGCACCGCCATAAACTCGAAGCCCGCTTCCAGCAGATGCAGAAGCTGGAAAGTCTCGGCATCATGGCCGGCGGCATTGCGCACGACTTCAACAACCTTCTCCTCACCATCATCGGCAACCTTGAGATGAGCCTCGCCGAGATCCCCGGCGACACGGCTGCCCGCCAGGGTCTCGAAGAATCGCGCAAGGCCTCCCTCCTCGCCGCCGATCTCTGCGGGCAGATGCTCGCCTACTCCGGGAAGGGGCATTTCATCATCAATGCGATCAGCCTTGCCGACATTGTCAAAGAGATGGTGACGCTGCTCGAGTCGTCGATCACAAAACGGGCCGACCTGCAGCTCAGCTGCCCGGAAGAGGTGCCCTTGATCATGGGAGACTCGGCTCAGCTCAGGCAGATCCTCCTCAATCTCATTCTCAACGCGGCGGACGCGGTCACCGGTGGACAGGGACGCATCGACGTCCGCATCGGCACCCTTGAGTGCGACGACACCTTCTTCGAGGAGACGATGCTGAAAGATCCGCTCGCTCCCGGCACCTACGTCGAGCTCGAGGTGCGGGACAACGGCTGCGGGATGGACGAGCAGACCCAGCAGCGTATCTTCGATCCCTTTTTCACCACCAAGTTCACCGGCCGCGGACTCGGTCTCGCCGCTGTCCTTGGAATTGTGCGGGGTCACCGCGGCGCCATCATTATCGACAGCGAGGTCGGGAGAGGCACGAGCTTTCGTATCCTCCTGCCCATCGCCACGACGGCGGCGATGGAGCAGTCGACCGCGAGCCGGCGTATCTCCGGAGCCGCCCCGAGTTCCCCAGCCTCGCCGGAAAAAATCACCGTGCTCCTTGTCGACGATGACGACGGGGTCCGCACCACGATCTCACGACAGCTCATGCGGCTGGGCTTTCAGGTCATCCCGGCGGCGGACGGATTCGAAGCACTCACGCTGGTCGAACGGAGTCTTTCCATGCGCGAGGCGGAGGCGTACGATCCCATCGATCTCGTTCTTCTCGATCTCACGATGCCGCGCATGGATGGTGCCGAGACCTTTGAGAAACTGCATGTCATCGCACCGGACCTCCCCGTCGTCCTCTGCAGCGGCTACTCCGACGAGGAATTGCGCTCACGCTTTGAAGGTAAAGCCATCGCCGGCTACCTCTGCAAACCCTTCGAAATTCAGACGCTGAAAACCGCGATAAGAGAGGCCCTCGATCCCTCGCATGACTCCCATGCGACAGAAGAGGAGCTCTGCGTGCTGGCAGGGTAAAACCGGTCGCCAGCCGCGAATCCCGAATCACGGTGGTCGTCTTCTGAACCGGTTTCCAACTACACCGGTCCACCCGGAAACAAAGAAGTTGCCCTCCCGGAGGCGGATATTCATCATCCGTCTCATGAAGTGGAAATTGCTCCTCTCTGTTTCCTTGAGCGTGACCTGTCTCTCGGCTGTCGATCCGGCCACGCGTGAGAAGGAGTTGGCCTATCTCCGTTGCCTCATCCCGGAAGCGCTCCAGCCCTATGCCCATCTCGAGGTGCCGGGGATCGAGAATATCCGCATCGATGGAGAGGGAACCGACCAGCATCTCGCCCTGCGGGTTTTCCCGGGACAGAAGAAACGCAATGGAGGGACTCGCGCGGAAGTCAGCGTCGATTACCCCTTCAAGTCCGGTGACACGGTGCGCTACTCCTGGAAGTTCATGATCCCGCCGGATTTCAAATCGGACGCACCGAAGAACCGCTGGTGCCTCATCGGGCAATGGCACGATCAACCGGACGAAACCAGGGGAGAAACCTGGGACAACTTTCCCTCACGAAGCCCGACGGTCTTGATCGGCCTCGGGGAACTGGATGGCAAGCCGGCCATCGGTATCAACTACGGGCTGGATCAATCACAACAGTTCGGCCCGGTCTTCATCGAACCTGGAAAGTGGCACTCGCTGGCCGTCGTTATTCAGTGGTCTCAGCAGGAGGATGGCAAAGCCACTTTCTACTTCGATGACATGACCAAACCCGTCACGACGATCACGGGAGCGAACATGCACAACGACTACCAGCATTTCCTGAAGCTGGGCATGTATCGCCATCCGGAAATCGCGACGGACAACTGGATCCACCTCGACAGCGTCGAGATCAGTCACGAAACAAACAGATGAGCGGGACTGTGGCGGCGTTGCCGGCAGAAAAATGGAAAGTTGAGACGACGCGGTCGGGAAGGCAATTCCAAAATTTGCGGCCGATCCTCGTGAAGTTCAGACTCCTTCCCTCTTCCGGCCGATGAGACAATTCCCCAAAGTGCGGACCAGATTTCGCGAGTTTAGCGTGAACGCTCCAATCGTCCGGAAGAAACTCCTAAACGACTGCAGGGTAACTTTGGGAGTCGCACAAACATAGCAGTTGGATAGCTCCGGTCGAAATCGAGTCTTAAAGTGAATAATTCCCTTAATACTATAAAGAGAACCAAAAAGGTGGTAGGTGGCCAGGAGTCCCCACCCCAGAAGTAGACTAGTTCTTTTTCCTTTAAACGCATGAGTGTCTTTCCAAAGAAGAATACACAGCGACACTTCCTCAACCCCTTCAGCTTTGAGCATATCAATGATCCATTTGATCAAAAACGGGATCGCTCCCCGGGGGCCATCCTTCCGCTTTCGATACATTTCGAAGGCCCAGCAGGTTCCTCCGCGCATGGGATTGGCAATGACAAATGCCTCCACGCGCTTTTGACCTTTATCTTCCGCAATGAACAACCGCCGACGCCCGAGGCATTCCGGCTGTAGTTTTCCAACCAGAAACCTCATTTCTTTTGAATAGATCCGATCCCTCAAATCCTCCCGCTGAATCTCGACGAGGACTTCGGAGAGCGACTTCCAGGATTCCTCATCCATTGTCTCCCGACTGACCTCGCGACAGGAAAGACCCATTCGCTGACAAAAGTTGAATTGCCGGCGAACCCATTCGTACGGCTTGCCGGACCAGCTGAGAGACTCCAATTTCAGAGAGGTATCTTCACCCATCTTTGTCACTTGCCACCCGGCCTCTTCGAATAAGGGGCGATCGGATTCTACAATCGAGTAGAAGTTAACAAAGCGACCTGTTTTCCGCGCCAATTCGCCAAGTTGAATGATGATCTGCTTTCGCCTCTCGACCGGAGCGAGAATCCCTCCGAAAATGTGGATGAACGGCCCGAATTCGCTAACAGACATAGCAGCGGAATGATCCGGCGCCAGGTAGCAGAGACGCTGGCGCTCGACAATCAGATAGGAATCAGGAGTCTGACCATGTGTGAACGCAAGCTCTTCCAAGGCGGCAAACTCCTCCGGAGAAAGGGAGTCCACCGGGCGGAATTGCAGAAGTTCATCAACTGATCCTGCACCCCCGATCGCCGCACTGGATTGATCATTCAACTTTGGCATCGTGAGTCCTGCTGACTCCAGGCTTTCTGATTCGTTGTGGTTGCAGGATAGCATTGGAATGGCGGGCGAAGCCGGGAGCTCCAAAACTTACAACAAAGGGCAAAGATCCTCATGCTAATTCTCCTGAAGTCTTTCGATGTCGATCTTGATCGTGGCACAGGGCTCCCTCGAAGACGGGAAGGCGCCCGGAATGCCGAAGGAGATCTGCAGCCTCTGCGCCGACCGGCCTGGCCCGGGAACGAATCGGGAGACAATGCGGACTTTGAAAGCGACTGCTCGGAGCCTGTTGAAGAGGCCTTCTTAAAAAACTGCGCGTTGTTTCTCGACGACCCGGCCTCAGCAGCAAACCCCAAAACCAAATATCTTTTGATCGCTCGTTTCGGAAATTTTCAGCACGCTCCCGGTGCATCCGGCACTGGAGGTCCTGGATGATCTGCTCCGGAAACTACACTACCTCCTTCTCATCATCCAGCTGGTCACTCCGCTGCTCTTAACAATTTTCTCATATATTAACTCAAAACCCAGCTTTTGATAAATAGCCACGTTCTTCGGATCCTCCGTTTTCAGCCAGAATTCATTCATTCCCTGACGGCGCATTTGCTCAATACTTTCATCGATCAACCCGCGACCATATCCTTTGCCCCGCGATGCGTTGTTTACTCCAACGGACCAGATGTAACCGAAGTGATCACCGGCGTGATTCCTTATCCACTTTTCCGCGGCCGCCTCGTGCCTCATCAGGCGAAGGGTTGCTTTGATGCCAATTCGAAAGGGAATGCCCCCCATTCCCGATTTGATTTCATGCGACAAGGTCAGGGGAAAATTTTTACCGGGCAGCCAGATCAAGGCCCCTTCCTGGTCGGGCGTCACTATCACTCCGCCAAACATGGCTGCCGCCGAGGAACAACACCGGTAGATTTGATTTAATTTTTTCCCGGATTGTGCTTCCGGGCACCCTTCAAGAGCAAAACGCATTAATGGATAATTGAGAAAGGAATCGGCTAGGATTTTCGCTGCCTGGATTGAAGTGGACATGGCGCAAAATTAGTTCTTAACCCCTATCGTTTTTCATCAACGGATTGAATGGAGCCGGGCGAGAATAGTTGAACGTGGAGGGCGATCAAGGGAAGGAGATCCCGCTGCAATGATGCGATGTCGGACTGCTAAGCAATGTTACCTACCCTCCGACCTTCTCAAAGCGTTTTCCGCTGGACTCGCCCCAGGTCACCGTTTTCCTTCCGGGGTGAGATTTTACCGTGACTCAGTTTCCCCCGCCTCGAAGGATTACTCCGGCATCGGTATCCTCGTGAGCAATGTCGTCGCGATCGTGTTGGCGATGATCGATGGCTGGGGCCTCGGGCCCTTGATGATCCTCTACTGGGCACAGAGCGTCATCATCGGGTTCTTCCATTTTTTCCGCATCCTCCTGCTCCGATCCTTCTGCACCGAGGGGTTCACCAGCAATGGCCAACGCGTCCCGGAATCCCCGGCGGGAAAATGGAGCACCGCCCTGTTTTTCGCGGTGCACTATGGATTCTTTCATCTCGTCTACCTCATCTTTATCGTCGGCTTTGCCTCGGGCAGTGGAGGAGGCGGGGCCTGGTTCCTTTTCTCCGTCCTCGGATTCCTCTTCGGACACGGGTTTTCCTTTTACCAGAATGTGAAGTCCGATCTCGAACGCCGACCGAATCTGGGGGTGATGATGTTTCTGCCCTACGCCCGCATCCTCCCGATGCATCTCACTATCATCTTCGGGAACATGGTCGGATCCACCACCGTTTCGGTTTTCCTTTTCTCCGGCCTTAAAACCGGAGCTGACTACCTGATGCATATTGTAGAGCACCGGGTTCTGCAAAAGAAGGCGGGGAAGGAGGAGTGAGGTTCTAGATTCCCTGCTGACCCGCTTAAGAAATGAGTTCGCCGGAAAGTCACGACGTGCTTATCCTTCGTCATGATTTCTCCCGCCGATCTCGCTGAACTCCCGGTCGATGAGCGCCTCAAGTGCAGGGAAGTCCTCTGGGCGTCGCTGCGTGTCCCCGAGCCGAACTCTCCGGAGTGGCACGGCCGGGTACTCTCGGAACGCCGCGCGAAGATCGAAAACGGCGAGGCGGCCTACCTCACCGGCGGCGAGTTGAAGAAGAGACTCCAGCGCTGAGGGTCGGGCCTAGCAAAATTTGCAGGGACAGGTTAACTGTCCATTTCATTGGAGCCCGATGTTCCAGAGGCATAAACTCTTCTTTCGCCTACTGATCGAGCGGCTTCGAGTTCTTGCCGGAGGTGGACAACCGAATGTGTCGGGAGTTTTCCGAAGTCCCCGAAGACCAGTTTGTTTTCGGAGTTCTGGCTTTGAAGCGGCGTAACGTTCTGACTCGCGGCACACGCTTCTCGCCGATCCCCCTCGTGAAGATCGCGCTCTTGTCCTGCCGGCATTCCTTTTCCGTTGAGGTTTCCTGATCGCTGGCTGGCAAGCTCGTCGCCGTTTTGCGCCATGGGTCGCGTCGGAATCGCGGGGCCCGCACCCTGACCGTTCATCTCGACAGGTCCGGGAGACTCCCGTGCAATGAATGCTTTCAGTCGGCTGATCTCCCGCATCGCGCTTTCAAGCTGAGTGGTGAGACCCAGGATCGTCGATCTGATGTCCATACCCCGTGGCTCCGGACTCTCCCGTAGATCCACCTCGGTCTGTTCGGCTTCTCTGGCGCGTTCGATCTTCTGTGCACGTTCGGCTTCTCTGGCGCGTTCGATCTTCTGTGCACGTTCGGCTTCTCTGGCGCGTTCGATCTGCCGCACACGTTCGGCTTCTCTGGCCTGCTCGATCTGCTTCACTCGTTCGGCTTCCCTGGCTCGCTCGATCTGCTGCGCACGTTCGGCTTCCCTCGCTTGCTCGATCTGCCGCACCCGTTCGGCTTCCCTGGCCTGCTCGATCTGCCGTGCACGTTCGGCTTCTCTGGCCTGCTCGATCTGCCGTGCACGTTCGGCGTCCCTCGCTTGCTCAATCTGCCGCGCTCGTTCGGCTTCCCTCGCTTGCTCAATCTGCCTCACTCGTTCGGCTTCCCTCGCTTGCTCAACCTGCCGCAAACGTTCGGATTCTCTGGCTTGCTCGATCTGCTTCACTCGTTCGGCTTCCCTCGCTTGCTCAATCTGCCTCACTCGTTCGGCTTCTCTGGCCTGCTCGATCTGCGGCGCTTCCGTTCCAGGGGTTTGAACGGGTGATGCCATTCTGACCGGTTGCAAGGGGACACCGCTGCCATGAGCCATATCCGGTGTAGTTCTTCTGACGGGAGTGATGGGATAAGTGTTTAAGTGGTCTCCGCTTTCGAAGCCGAAGACATCCTTCAGCGAAACGATTTGGATTGGGCTGTCCCCGTGAAAGGATCCATTTCCCGGCCGGGCAACCAGCTCGATCTGTTCTTCGACCATGACCAGCACGTTTCCGAGCTTCAGATGATCGCCCGGCTTCACTTTTTCCGGGGAGGTCACCCGGTTTCCATTGAGGAAGGTGCCGTTCGTCGATTTGAGATCGCTGATCAGGTAGTCTCCTTCGGGGGTCCGCTTGAGTTCGGCGTGGTATCCCGAGACACAATCAATCTGGATGCTCAGATCGTTGTCGTGCAGGCGCCCGATGCCATGGGAGCCTCCACTGAGAAGCAGTTCTTCAGGTCCAAAAAATGCCTCCGATTTGACGACGAGTTTTAAGGTCATGGCTGGTTCGAGGGGGGTGATTCCCGTTGAAACTCAACCCTTATCAAATTATGGAAATTATGGAAAGAAATAAATTTACAAACTTCACCCTTGGTCCGCTCCGAAAAAATTGTTTTCCTGAACACTCTTTGAAGCAACTCCTTCCCCGCTGCACTTCAATCCCCCGGCGTTGACCCTTCCGCTCCTGAACTTCGACATTCCGATCCCCTGCGGCAGAGGAAGGTCAAGGATCCGACTCAAGAGGGTCGGATCGCGGGGTGAAGAGGGTCGAGTAGGCGACTGGTTCGAGACTTCTTTGTCCCGAAATGTTGCCTGCGCCCGGTCTTAACCGGCGACCCGGGTATCCCTTGTCGCCGGTTCAGATGAATCGATGAAAAATCAAAATGTAATGTTGACCTGACATGAAATCGTGTCAGGATTGCTTTACATTAAGTCACGATTACCTGCCATGCCAACCCCATCGGAAACCAATAGAAAGTATTTCATCCGCGCCGGCCTTTTTCTTGGGGCCTACGTTGCAATGAACGTCGCCGCCATCACCGGGGCGTTCGATGGCATGAAACCTCGCGGTGCCTGGGGATTTTCCCTGGTGGTCGCAGCTCCGATCATCGGCCACATTTGGTCCTATCTCGTCTGGATGCGGGACAGCGATGAATTCGTGCGAATCCTCGCCGCCAAGCGCTTCATTGTCGCCACCGGAGTCACCCTCGCCATCGCCTCCATCTGGGGCTTCATGGAACTCTACGCCAAGGCACCCCACGTTTCCGCCGCGATGGTTTACCCCCTTCTGTGGGCGGCATTCGGAATCGTCTCACCCTTCATCCGCACCTCACACTGATGAAAAACCGCCTCAAGGTGCTCCGCGCGGAGCGGAACTGGACGCAGGAAGAACTTGGCAGGCGCGTCGGCGTTTCGCGGCAGGCGATTAACGCGCTGGAGTCCGAAAAGCACGATCCCTCGCTCGATCTTGCCTACCGCATTGCCAGTTCGTTCCAGGTCCCGGTGGATCAGATCTTTGAAAATCCCCACCGACCCGGCTGACGGAATCCCCTTTCCGTCTTGACTGACATCCGATCGCCTTTTTCCCTCAAATGAAACTCTGTCGGGAGATGTCGGGCTCTTGCCTGACCCGGAGATGCCCGGTGAATACACAGATCGCAGAGGCAACACAACTGTGGCGAAATTCTAGATTCCAGGACTGACCTTTCCACCTATCCATCACCTGAACTCCAGAGAAATTCCATAATCAACTCCATTGAGCATCTCCCGATTGGCAATGACTTCGAAGTAGGTGGAGTCCGGTTTCTCACGAATCTCCGTTTTTACCCGGTTGGCGCATTCCACGGCGAGGATCCATTTTCCGGGTTTCATCGTTCTGACCAATGACTTCACTGAGCCGGCCTCCCGATCGGCAACCTCAGTCGGAATGGTGAGATCCATTTCGCCCTGGTTAAGGTAGAAGTGAAAGTCGAAGCCGGATGCTCCCTCAATCTTGAGGTGCATGGACGGAGTTTCCTCCGGAACAATGATCTCGAAATAATGAACCTGCCCGTCGCCGATCTTCGTGTGGAGAGGATCCTCATCGAGCGTGGATCGATTCATGAGTCTCGTTTCTCCCGGGATCAGCCTCCCTTTGGTTTTTGCCTTGCCCACCCCTTCGAGCGTGTAAAGAAAGCACGCTTCCAGCAGGTCTCGAATCTCCCCGCCGGTTTCTCCCTCGGGGTGTGATCCCACCGAAACCACTCTCCCGTGTTCGTCACTTTTCCGGTAGGACCAGATCGCCGCCCCTCCGTCGATGAGATGACCGGGCACCGAATAGGTCGCGAGCACTTCCACCGCGGGGAAACAGTTGACCTCGTCGAGAGGAATCCAGTTCCCTCCGTTGTGGTAGACATCGGTGACGAGATAGTCTCCTCCGAAATCGTGATAGTGAAGCAGGGGGGAACCGCCCGGTATCACCTGAGACACCTCCTGACTGGAGATGCCCGTATTTTTGGTTTTGTAAGGAAAAATATGCAGATAACCTTCCCGGGCGCCTTCGTTGTCATTGGTGTTGAAGCAGGCAAAGAAGGCACCGGCGCAGGTGCCGCAATAGGCTCCTCCCTCCCGGTTGTGCTGCCGGTATCGTTCGAGGGCGGGTTCGCCGAGTGACAGGCCATGTTTGGTCGCCTGTCCTCCATTCACGTAGATCATCTGAAAACGGGGCGCGCCATCCGAGTAGAGCAGTGTTCCATTGTGATCGCTCTCATCACCCCCGATGATCCGCCGCTGATCCTCCGGGTCGTCGCCTGCATAAAACTCATAGGCCAGTCCAAGCTTGTCTGCGGCGGGGAGATCCCTCCGGCTTGCCAGGCTCACCCCGCCATCCATGAAGAGATCCTTGTAGAAACCCGGTCGGGAGGAGGGTTTGTCAGGGTCGACGACGATGGTCGCCGGTTTTGAATGATCGCCATCCCGGGCAGTTCCTAAATTTGAAATATGTGATTTGAGATCCTCCAGTCTGGAAGCAACCATCCCGGGTTGAAAGTCGGGATACTCGCGTGAGATCCGTTTATAGAGGTTTTCGGCCGCTCGAAAATGGGCGTCCGCGGCGACCCGTTGATCCTGCTCTTCAAACTCCATGGCCTGTATGAGGACAAGGTAGGCCTCATGCCATAAGTCGGTGGCCTCCCGACGGGAAGGTTCCTCGCCCGGAGCAGCCGGAACTAGAGCCATCACTAGCGTCAGAATTAGATGAACCGCTTTCATTTTTGAACGGGTCGCGACCATTGGCCTTCGGAGCGCCGGAGCCGGTTCGGGTTCAACTCTGCCGTGATCCATATTTGGCGGGAATTACCGGAATTTACACGAATTTACAGAGACAGGTCCACTGCCAATTTCACTGGAGCCCAATGCTCCGCAGGCAAACACTCTTCAGCGAGCGAATTCTTTGGAGATTTAGCTTGTCCCTTCGAATTTGATAGATACTTCGAACAGGGTCGATTCACCTCCCTTGGTCCTCCCTGAAGATGAGAAAATTCTGGAGCGCCGGATTATCGGAACCCAAGTCTTTGATGACCTCCTCGATTCGCGGCAGCGATTTCTCCAATTCGGCCCTGGCCTCTTCGGGCCCCTCCCTGGTTAGCAATACCTCAACAAGGAGGTTCGTGGAGGCGCTGAACGCCAGTGCATCCTCGCACCGTTTTCGAAGCGATCTTTCCTGCCATGCCCAAATACCGGCTGAGACGGCTAAACTGATCAGGATTGCGTTCGCCAGCCATCTTCTGTTTTTGGCCATTCTTTATCCTTTAGTTTGTTCCATGAATGCTGAAAACAGGGCATTGTGCAACACGCCCCACCCTCTTCCCGCATGGAACAGAAATTAGAGAGATCAGTCAAAGAATATTCATGCACCCTCAACCTCAACGCTTCTCGAAGGCGGTCACGTCCTACGTTTTATATTTTTTGACTGACCCCGCGGGAGACGGTTATTTGATCCCATCCAGGGCTTTGATGATGTCCCGTGGTTCAGCCCGTTTCGTGTAGTCGGCGTCGAGAAAGGACCAGACGATTTTTCCATTTGGATCGATCACGTAGGTCGCGGCGAGAGGGAGTTCCCGCGTTGACGCCTCCTCACCGTTGTATTCCTTCATGCTGAAGAATCCGGCGTAGTGCTTTTCAACTTCCGGGGTCAGTTCGAAGACGAGTCCATACGCTTCGGCCACTTCGAGGTTGAGATCGGATAGCACGGTGAACCTGAGTTGATTCTTTTCCACCGTCGAGAGTGATTTGTCAGGAAGCTCAGGCGAGAGGGCGATGAGCTGTGCGCCGAGTTCCTCAATCCGGGGGAGGATCTGCTGGTAGGCGGCGAGCTGAATGTTGCAGTAGGGGCACCATCCTCCACGATACCAGGTGAGGACCACCGGTCCCTTTTTGAGTTCATCGGAAAGGGTGACGGCACTTCCCTTCGAATCCGTCAGCGTGAAGTCGGGAGCGACGTCACCAACCGTGGAGGCCGTTTCCACGATTCTGGACTTTGCCACCGCTTCAATGCCTGCCGCGTAGTCGGCACGCTTTTCGGGGGAGGATTTGGCGCTATTCTCCGCTTTCTTCGCGTCGATCGTTTCCTGGAGTGAGGCCGGCTCCGCCGCGACCTGGAATGCGGAGAAAAGGACGGCGACGTGCAGGAAAGAGGTATTCTTCATTCCCGGGTAGACGTTTCATCCTTTGTTCCATTACAAAGACCTTTTCAGACTGACACCGGCGTGAGATCCGTTCACCTGTCTCGAATGGCGCGGTTTTAAGGCCAGCCCCTTCGTATTCGCACTCTCGGAATTCGAAATTCTAGGGCTGACCCCAGCCAGGACTGGCCCCAACCACATTTCATATTTTTTGACTGACCCCATCGACATGATTCCGGTCCAAAAATCAGTGGCATCTCAACCGCCTTTTCCCGGATCCGGCCTTCGGTGTCTTTAATTGTGAGTCAACGCGGCCCCCCGGACACACGAGTTTCAGACTTGTCGTTCGAATCCCAGCAGAGCACACTGGAGTATGGAGTCTGACGAGTTTTCTGGCGACCTTCGAAAGTTTCTCCAAAAGGCTTTTGAAGTTCAAGCATCGGAACCAAAGGAAAGGTTGACCGAGGATCGGCTTCGCGAAATCGCTGCAAGAGCCGGGATCAGCGAAGAGGACTGGCAGGAGCTCTGCGAGGCACTTAGTGAGCACCTTCAAAAAGGCCGGAACTATCTGAAATTCTCCAACTACCCTGACTCGATCATCGAGCTTGATAGCGCAGTGGTGATAGCTCCCTACCGCACCGACGTGCTAATCGATTGCGGGGAGGCTCACTTCCAACACTGGAAGGGAACTGGATCACGTCAATCGAGAGAGCGTGCTCGATCATTGTTTGAGAAAAGTCTGAGGATAGACCCTGGCAATGCTTCAGCAGCAGATCGACTTAGTAATCTGAGACAATCCGAAGAGCGAAAGAAACGGAACGCCAGAAAAGGAGTCTTCGTCGCACTTGCCACACTGGTCCTGAGTGGAGGGGCCTGGATCGCATTGTCTGACTCCTCAAGTGCTGCTGCTTATCCCAAGCCCGAAACAACCCCTCGATTCATCTCTGATCCAAGTGAATCTGACGATACTGGTTCCAGATCGATCCTGACGAATTCTCTCGGAATGCAGTTCGTTCCGGTCCCGGGCACTAGTGTGCTTTTCGGCATTCATACCACTCGAATGAAAGACTATGCCACTTTCGCCGCAGCGAATCCGGGGATTGATTCCTCATGGCGAAGCCAAACCTTTTATAATCATCCCGTGTCGGTTGGTGACAGTTACCCTGTTGTCGGGGTCAATTGGTACGAGTCCGCCGCGTTCTGTGAGTGGTTGAGTGAAAAAGAAGGCCGCGTCTATCGCTTACCGACCGATCGAGAGTGGAGCATCGCAGCGGGACTAGGCGAGCTCGAATACGCTTCAGGCGAAGTTTCTCCGTTGATGCTGAACAAGGATACCGCGGTCTGGCCTTGGGGTGCGGAATGGCCTCCGCCCGACGGGACAGGAAATTTCGCTGACTCGGTCGCCAAGACCCAAATTGCCACTCTTGTTCAGATTCCCGGCTACACTGATGGCTACGGAACGACAGCGCCAGTCATGAGCTTTAAGCCGAACCGGTTTGGACTGTTCGATATGGGAGGGAATGTTCAGCAGTGGTGTCAAGATTGGTATTCGCCCGACAATCTTGATCGCGTTGAGCGAGGAGGTCACTATGGCCTCGGAGGATCAGATGGGAAGGCGCTGAGCTCCACAAGACGTGACCATCATCCGCCACAAGTTCGAACGCCCTACACCGGATTTCGTGTGGTGCTTGAAGCATCATCGGACTGATTTTCCATCTCAAGCCGCCGTTACAGATGTTGCAAATTGCATCGAGTTGGCGACTTGGTTCGTTCTACCCTCGAGCGACATCACTGCGTTGGCAACTGGAGTACCACGCGCTTCCCGCCGCGCAGGACGCGGAGCCAGGGTCCGGGGGATGAAACGCGGGCGGAAAATAGAGTGTCTGTCCCTTAGAATTGATCGATCACTTCAGGTCCCCGGAGTCATGACTTTACCTTGAGAAGTAGAAACGATACAAATTCCTCCATGTCCGAGGCTGCTCAGATGGGTAGCTTCAAGGAGCTGATGGAATTGGAGAAGCCGAATCTTGGACCCATGACGAAGTCTCGAAAATTTGCGTGGCTCTCCCTTGTGCTATTCGTCGTCGCGGTTGTCGTTGCGTTGGGGCTTTGTCGACCGTCTTACACGACAGGAGAGCTTGCCGAGGGGCGGGGTGTCCCCGGAAAATTCGCGGATTTGGGGGACTTCGGTGGTCACGGGCAGTATTGCTACAAGTGGGTGTTCCCTTCCCAGCGTTTCATCGCAAGGATCGAACGTTTCTCTCAAGATGAGTTTTTGGCGTTCTCAGAAAAACATGATGGAGATGAATTCGAATGCTATGCGACGGAATTGATAAGCTTTAAAAAATTTATTGGGGAGTTTTCCGGGGAATGTCGAATTGAATTCGAAGATTTTGAAGACCAGGAGTTGGGGTATTTGGGGAGTTGCGGCTTTGGAGGACACGGAACATTGATGTATTTCTACTTTAAAGAGAGGATGGTGATGTTCATCCTTGGAACGAAGGCCTTCTGATCCCGTTCTTTTGAGCTCCAATTCTTCAGCCGCAGCTCAAACCTCGATCCGCGCAGAAGTTTGCAGGGACAGGTTCACCATTTGCTACCGTATCGACGGTGACCTGGTCATACAGAAAACCGAGCCGCCGGAGTAGGGTATCACGATTGAGATTCGTCCGCTCGGTCTCATCGGGTTCTTCCACGAGCAGGTGGAAGTGGTTGGACATAATGCAATGGAGCCGCCGAAGGGGCGGCGGCGACATAGACTGCCCGTCAGGGCAGCCCTAAGGGTCGATGGGCGAGGCTTCGGCCCATCGATCAGTAGGTGACGACCCGGAGCCCGAGGAAGGCTTCGAGCTTGCGCATCAACGCGACAAAGTGCTCACGCTCTTCATCACCGAGGATGAATTGCCGGTCCACGACTCGGGAAAGGCAGTGGTAATAGCTCAGGCCCTCGCCTCTGATGCGCGATTGTCTCATCGGAGCCGAATAATGCACATCTGAACACTGTTAGGCAAGCCGATTGTTTGGAGATTTAACCTGTCCCTTCGAATTTTTAATTCGTGACGTTGTTCCATCGGGGTGGGTGTTCTCCAAGGCATCCGCCCTGAAAGTGTCACCCATGTCCCCGGTCAAGGTGTTACCCTTGTCGCCGGTTCATACCAATATGCGTTGACGCTCACTTTGTGACCGCACGGGATCGGAGGCGAAAAAACTTTCGAGTCACGGATTCTGCCGAGATCATCGCGCTGTCCTCAAAGCCTTCCCGAGTGATCGGCGACTCGGAAGGAGTCCAACTTCCCTCTTCTAGGGATGTCGATTCCTCCAAGACGTAGGCATCTGCCATCGGCCATGTCAGCATCACCGTTCCGCCGGAATCGGCGCCCAGTGAAAGGTCGGGCTGAATGGCAGTTTCGATCAGGCCCGACGTGTTTCCTGCGGCGTCTTCGGCAAAGGCCCGTATTTGCGACCGATCATCAAGAGAAAACAAAAGCGGAACCGTGTAAGGCTGAACAACACCTCCATTCAAACTGTAAAACAGGCCAGGAGCGGGTTGACCACCGTCCTCGCTTGTAAGACTGACGGTAATCGTCTCTCCGGAGAGACTGAGTTGGAGTGAGATCCGCGGCTGCTCGATGTCAACAGCTCCACCGCCAGAAATGTTGTGAGAAGGCGTCACCATTTCATCGACATCGAAAGCACCGTCACCGTTCTCATCCAGCCTCAAGGTCGAAATCTGTGCGGAGGTGAGTTCCAACTGCCAGACGGCTTCATTCGGCGCAAATCGGTAACGGCGAAGGGTATCGGCGATTCCTTCGGAGTCAAACTTGATGATTTCGATTTCCAAGGACTCACTTCCGGAACTGGGTTCGATCAAGAGTTGGTTATCTGCGTTGAACTCGATTGTGACCCAAGGGTCATCACCACCATAATGAATATCTACGCCCGGGATCTTTTCCGCGGCAATACTACTCAGCTGGGTGTTTTCCTGTCCAAGAGGATCCCGTATTCGCACATATCCAGCACCGAGGATGACGACTTTCATCCGCCCGACAGCAACTGAAGCAGGAGAATCTTGTATTGCCAGCCTCGCAGAGGCCTCGCTCGTATCCACCACAGTGGCAGGAATAATCCCTGAATCCAAAAACTCAGATATGATTTCCCAAACTCGTTCATTCTGCATTATCCCGTTGTGATCAACCTTCTCCTCGTCGGGGTGGGTGAGTTTTGTCAAAGCGGCTGCGGAGGCTCGATAGTTGGATGTACGTGCGGCGCTGAGTTCAGGAACAGTTCCATCGCCGTTTCCATATTCCTGTTCGAAGACCGCTGTTCCCGTCAGCGTCACATTCACTCCCAGTAGTGTTCGCGGTCTGGATTTGGTGCAGATTGTCGTCTTTGGAGTTGGTTGCGAACCGTAGAGATGAAGGGTGGGGACGTAGATCCCGTTAGTTACGTCCAGTGATGAATTGCCTTGTTGACCGGAATGAAAACCCGTGTTGTTGACTGATGGAAGCGGAATCCATGGTTCCCAAAGGCGCACGAGCTCATCGAGGACAGGCTGATAACTTAAACCAGTAAAAAGATTATAGCCCAATCCGTCGCCATTCAGATCGAATCCATTTTCACCAAGAACACTGGAACCACCTCCTGCGAAGTAATCGCTGCTGGGAAGCAGCTCATGCACCGCCGGGAGCGTTGCAAACGTCACTTTCGTATATTTTCGATTGATGAGGTCGGGAAATCCAGCACCCGCATCATCGTAAAAATCACCCGTCAACATTCGGTACACAGCTTTCGGGGCCCCCCAGTATGGGGCAGCGACAGAAACAACCTTTCGCACATCAGCAGATGCATCGCCCGGATAGTCGAGAAAATATCGCCGCATCAGGAGACCGCCCATACTATGCGTCACGATGTCGACCTTGCTTCCGCCATGGAGCGCTTTAATACGCATGATGTATTGTCGAAGTGTTGAAGTGTGAGCGGCACTGCTCTTCCGCCAGTCGTAAGGGAAGGGGAAAAAGGTAGGCTTGGGCAATTGGGGATAGAGCGTTGCTTGATCTAGCATGTATGTGGATGTCAGCCGATCAGGCTCACGGGACAAATCAAACAAGATATATTTGGTTCCATCAACGGGAGTGAAATGGTCGACAAACTTGTTGTAGAAGTCTTTGCCATAAGCCTGCATCACGAGTGCGACAGCTTTCTTGTTGTCAGTTCCCCCAGCGAGCGCGAGTTCGATGATGTTAGCTGGTAATATTGTCGGCCAAAGCTCCCTGTAGGGCGCCCCTCCTTCAAGGACGCTGCCCGCGATGCCCGGAATGAATACGATAGGATTTCTTGCTAAAGAGAATACTGAAGTGGTAATATCAGACTCTGCTCCGTTCGTTGACCACGAAAATCCCGAAACTGCGAGTCTTTGATTGGGAGAAAAAGCAAGTGCCGTTCCCCAAAATGATGTAGACGATTCAGATTCGTAATTGTACGTGAACTCAGGTTCAGGATCATTTAGTGAATGTTTTATCAAACAGATTTTCTGCGCACTTTCATTATCAAGATCGCGAACGTGCCCTAGAACAATGGTGCTGTTCTCGCTCGAATTTACAACTGAGACGCCACCCCCGTTCGAATGCGCCTCGTCAGTATCCTCGAAGCGCCACTGGATAGATCCGGATTCTGAATAACTAATTGTAGTAATCCTGGAAGAAACATCTTCGAAAACCGTTCCTGCGACAGTCGCAATTCCCTCGGAGTTCACCGTGATGTCGGATGCTGTTGCACTTTTACCGGATGCGAGGAGCTCAGCGTTGCTCCAAACGATTGCTCCGTTCGCTCCGTTAAGGCAAACGGTGCAAATCGTACCTTGTCCGTCGAAAACGATTTCCCCCGTAACAAAAACATTTCCGTTAGCAGAAATGAATCCATCAACGGGTATTGCGTACTGTGACCCGTTTACGTTGTGTCTAGTCTGCCACACGACACTACCATTTGTTCCGTTGTATTTTGTCACGAGGAAGTCTCTACGTATGCCACTCCCTATTGATGACCCGACAACTATGATGTTATCGTCCTCATCTACCAATGCGCAATAGCCGTGGTCCAGGGAAAAGGAATTTGTGGGGCCGTCGTAGGTACGCTGCCAAATGATTTCTCCAGTCGCACCGCTCAGCTTTAGTGTGAGGATGTCGGTGTTATTGGGGCCCGACTGCTGAAATCCGACTACAAACACGTCACCATTGCTGTCAGTTTTAATTGAATTCCCATAAGTGGAATAGTGGCGATCGAGTCGATTCGTCCAAATTGCCGAGCCATCTGTTGCATTGTATTTTATAACCACACAATCAACTATACTTCCTTCTCCGCTGGACGATCCAGTTACAAAGACGTTGTTTTCACTGTCAATAGAGATCGAATAGGGCGAGTCGCCGTCGTGTTGCGGACCGTCATATATGGACGACCAAATCAGACCTCCATCCGCCGCGGAGTATTTTGCTGTGTAAAAATCTTCTCCATTTCCACCGCGTCCCATTTTTCCTGTGACTATTACATTTTCATCCCCGTCGAATGCAACGGCAACGGCCCCGTTGCCCCCCGGCAATACGCTTTCGGCTGTTACATGCCAAACGTCGGTGATTCCGCCCATGAGAGAGGTTGCACTTAGTGAGGTTATAAGAAGAATCACTGCAAAATATGGATTCATGCCTATGGAAGGAGATGGATTCTCGTCGATTCTTTTACCGTCAATGTATCAAACGGACAAGATCTAGTTCGTTACGATTTCCCTCGGTAAACGGAGGAGTCAGGAATCACCCCAAAACCCCATTCAACACCGCGCTCGGTCGCATCGCGGCCTCGACCAACTTCTCATCCGGATGGTAATACCCGCCGATCTCGACCGGCTTGCCCTGCACCGCAATCAGCTCCTCAACGATCACCTTCTCATTGCTCGTGAGCGCCTCCGCCATCGGCATAAACTCCGCCTTCAACTCCGCATCCTCAGTCTGCTCCGCGAGAGCCTGGGCCCAGTACATCGCGAGGTAAAAATGACTGCCGCGATTATCAATCGTGCCGAGCTTCCTGCCGGGCGAACGGTCCTCATTGAGGAACTCGCCGGTGGCGGCGTCGAGGGTTTTCCCGAGCAGCTTGGCTTTGGCATTACCGGTGACCTCACCGAGGTGCTCCAGTGAAACAGCGAGGGCGAGGAACTCTCCCAGTGAATCCCAGCGCAGGTAGTTCTCCGCCACAAACTGCTGCACGTGCTTCGGCGCGGAACCGCCGGCACCCGTTTCGAACAGACCGCCGCCATTCATGAGCGGGACGATGGAGAGCATCTTCGCGCTCGTGCCGAGTTCGAGGATGGGGAAAAGGTCGGTGAGGTAATCGCGCAATACGTTGCCGGTCACAGAGATGGTGTCCTCACCCTTGATGAGCCGGTCGAGGGTGTAGATCGTCGCCTCGGTCGGGGCCATGATCTTGATCTCAAGTCCCTCGGTATCGTGATCACCGAGATAGCTGCCGACTTTTTGAATGAGTTCGGCATCGTGGGCGCGGTTTTCGTCGAGCCAGAAGACGGCGGGACTGCCGGTGGCGCGGGCGCGGGTCACGGCGAGCTTCACCCAGTCGGCGATGGCGGCATCCTTGGTCTGACAGGCGCGCCAGATGTCACCGCCGGCAACTTCGTGTTCGATGAGAACGGTGCCCGAGGCATCGACGACGCGGACCTTGCCCTCGCCGGGGATTTCGAAGGTCTTGTCATGTGAGCCATACTCCTCGGCCTTCTGGGCCATGAGTCCGACATTCGGAACGGTGCCCATGGTGGCGACGTTGAAGGCTCCGTGCTCTTTGCAGAAATTGATCGTCGCGTCGTAGACGCCCGCGTAGCTGCTGTCAGGGATGACGGCGAGGGTGTCCTGCTCCTTGCCGGCCTTGTTCCACATGCGGCCCGAGGTGCGGATCATCGCGGGCATCGAGGCATCGACGATGACGTCGCTGGGGACGTGGAGATTGGTGATGCCGAGGTCCGAGTTGACCATGGCGAGGTCGGGACCGGAGGCATAACAGGCGGCGATATCGGCCTCGATCTCCGCTTTTTTGGCGTCGGGCAGGGTCGCAAGCTTGGCGGTGAGGTCACCGAATCCGTTGCGGAAATCGACCCCGAGTTCCTTGAGGGTGTCACCGTGCTTTTTAATGAGGTCTTTGAAATACACCTCAACGGCGTGGCCGAAGATGATGGGGTCCGAGACCTTCATCATCGTGGCCTTGAGGTGGAGGGAAAAGAGGATCCCCTCCGCCTTCGCCGCGGCGACCTGTTTCTCGAGGAAGGAGACGAGGGCCTTTTTGCGCATCACGGTGCCGTCAAAGATCTCCCCGGCGAGAAGCGGGGTGGCTCCCTTGAGGGTCGTGACGGTGCCGTCGGCGGCGACGAACTCGATTTTGACCTCGGTCGGCTCGTCGACGGTGACGGATTTCTCGTTGGAGAAAAAGTCATCCGCGCTCATCTGGGCGACGCGGGTTTTGGAATCGGCGGACCAGGCGCCCATGGAGTGCGGGTTCTGGCGGGCGTATTCCTTGACCGCCTTCGGGGCACGGCGGTCGGAGTTGCCCTCGCGGAGGACGGGGTTCACGGCGCTGCCCTTGACCTTGTCGTAGCGCGACTTGATGTCCTTCTCCTCAGCCGTGGTGGCTTCGTCAGGATAGTTCGGGAGGGCGAAGCCCTGGGACTGGAGCTCGGCGATGGCGGTCTTCAACTGCGGCACCGAGGCGCTCACGTTGGGGAGCTTGATGATATTGGCCTCGGGCTTCGTGGCGAGCTGGCCGAGTTCGGTGAGGGCGTCGGAGACCCGCTGGTCTTCCTTCAGAAACTCGGGGAAACCGCAGAGGATGCGACCGGCGAGGGAGATGTCACGCGTTTCCACCTTGATGCCCGAAGACTTCGTGAAGGCCTGGATGATGGGCAGGAGTGAGTAAGTCGCGAGAGCCGGGGCTTCGTCAGTCTTCGTGTAGATGATCGTGGGTGCGTTGGACATGGTCGTGGAAGCAGATAAGAGGACTTTGCCCGCCTCAAGGCAGGAGGGTGCTTGATAACCCACGGCGGGGGCAAAATCAACACTCACGGGAGCCTCTCCCCGACAGGAAAGCGCCCCCGGCGGGCGGCGGGGCCGGCAGGGCCCGGAAATCCCGTGGCCACGGGCGAAACAGGGTTGGCCCGGAGAGTGAACCGGGTTGAGTCCAAAAGGTCTCCGACAAACCATTTGAAAGCCCCTGCTTTTCTGTCATCCTCCCAAGGCCCATTTTGAAGCAGGGGCACCCTGGTTATGCCTAGAGAAAGGAAAAAAGCAATCCTCGCCCTTGAAGACGGAACCGTGTTTCACGGCATCGCCTTCGGCGCGGCGACCACTCAGACGGGTGAAGTTTGCTTCAATACCTCGATGACCGGGTATCAGGAGATCCTGACCGACCCGTCCTATCGGGGCCAGTTCGTGACGATGACCTGCCCCCTCATCGGGAATTACGGGGTCAGCAAAGCCGACGCCGAGAGCAGCGCGATCCACGTGCGCGGCTTTGTCATCGAGGAACTCTGCGATGTCCCGAGCAACTGGCGCAGCGAGCTTTCGCTCCATGAATACCTCCTCGAGGCCGGAGTCCCCGGCATCGAGGGCATCGACACCCGGGCCCTCACGAAACGGCTCCGCGTCGCCGGGGCGATGCGCGCGACCCTGTGCACCGACGGCAGTCTCGATGCCGATGCGGCGGTGGAAGCGGCGCGACAGGCACCTCCGATGGAGGGATCCGACTTTGTGAAGGAAGTGACCACTCCGGAGGCCTATCACTGGGATCCGGACGGCAAGCTGAGCCGCCAGTGGACCATCGTCAATCCGGCCCTCTCCGAGATCCTCGAAGAGAGCGACGGCCAGGTCTACCACCCTCTCGGAGACCCGAAATACCGCATCGTCGCCTACGATTTCGGGATCAAACTCAATATTCTCCGGAGCCTGCGCCAGAAGGGC
Source organism: Akkermansiaceae bacterium UBA2381 (assembly GCA_002344215.1). GTDB lineage: Bacteria > Verrucomicrobiota > Verrucomicrobiia > Verrucomicrobiales > DEV007 > Arctic95D-9. The sequence goes on along the minus strand of DDSV01000051.1, from coordinate 11,034 downwards.
TTTGAAGTCGAAGTCGTCAATTCCCGGACGCCTGCCTCGGAGGTGCTCGCCCGCAATCCGGACGGTATTTTCCTCTCCAATGGCCCCGGGGATCCGGCCGCGCTGGACTATATCCACACCGAAATCAGGCAGATCGTGGAGAAAAAGCCGATTTTCGGGATCTGCCTGGGCCATCAGGTCCTCGCCCACGCCTTTGGCGGAACGACCTTCAAACTTAAGTTCGGCCATCGCGGCGGGAATCACCCCGTCAAGGACCTCCGGTCCGGGAAAATCGCCATCACCGCCCAGAATCACGGGTTCGCCGCGGACGGAGACTCCCTCCCCTCCCATGTCGAGGTAACCCATATCAACCTGAACGACGGCACCGTCGAGGGCATGAGACACCGGGATTACCCCGTCTTTTCCGTCCAGTATCACCCCGAAGCGGCCCCCGGACCGAATGATGCCTCCTACTTCTTCGATGAATTTGCTAATCTCATTGATCAATCCCGCTAATCCGTAGTAAAATCACCCCGCTATGGCAACCATCACCATCTACGTCCCCGATCAGGAACCCCTCGAACTCGCTCTGGACGGTTATGAGCAGGTAACCATCGGTCGCGGACCCGACAACGACATCGTCCTCGACCATGTCTCCATGTCCGGATCCCACGCGATCATTTTCAACATTGGAGGAACCTATCAACTGCAGGATCTGAACTCCACGAACGGAACCTTTTTGAACGGGGTTCCCGTGACCGAGGCGATGCTCACCAACGGATCCCGCATCAATTTCGGCAACGTCGAAGCGGTCTTTCAGGACGAAGCGGCGGTCGAGGACACCTTCGGCAACGATTCGGGCGGCAGCGGCTACGCGAGCGGTCACCTTGCTGATATCGCGGAAGTATCGAACCGCCCGGCGGGATTTGTTGACCTTTCCCCCATCGAAAAAGTGGTCAAAAAGAACACGCTGGGGCTCGTCGCCACCATCGTGGGAGCCATCGCGATTCTCGCCGCCATCGCTCTCGTGGTCCTCTCCGCGATGATGAAGGCAGCGTAACTCCAGACCTCCACACTTTCGCCTTTTGAACGCTCATTTTTCTCCCGCCTGATCCGTGGGTCAGTCTTCGTTCTGCACTTGTAGTTGGACCGACGGCGCTTTGCTTCCGGGAATGTTATTGTCTTGAACACTGAATTTTTATGTCGAATACCATCGTGATTGGCGCCCAGTGGGGCGATGAGGGTAAGGGGAAGATCGTGGATCTTCTCACCGAGAAGACCGATGTCGTGGTGCGCCCCCAGGGCGGCAACAACGCGGGTCATACGGTCATCAGCGAAGGGATCCAGTATATCCTGCACCTCATTCCTTCAGGCATCCTCTGGCCCGGAAAACTCTGTGTCATCGGCAACGGGGTGGTGATGGATCCGATCGCCCTGCTCAAGGAGATCGATGGACTGATCGAAAAAGGGATCGCGGTCTCGCCGGAGAACCTGCAGATCTCGAACCGCGCCCACCTCGTCATGCCTTTCCACCGCGAGATGGACGCCTATCGCGAGGCAAGCCGCGGCGCGGGCAAAATCGGCACCACCAAACGCGGCATCGGCCCGACCTACGGCGACAAGATCGACCGCATCGGTTTCCGTCTGCACGATCTCGTCGGAGACCCGGTGAGCTTCACCGAGCGGCTCTACGCCCGTATTGCCGAGTGCAACATTCTCTTTGAATCCGTCGGGATGGAGAAACTCGACGCGGCCGCGATCGCCAAGGAACTGCTCGCTGCGGCGGAACGCCTCACCCCCTATTGCTCCGACACCGTGGAAATCCTCCACCGCGCCATGAAGGAGGGACGCTCGCTCCTTTTCGAAGGCGCCCAGGGCACCTATCTCGACATCGATCAGGGCACCTACCCCTACGTGACTTCCTCCAACACCACCTCGGGCGGAGCCTGCACCGGATCGGGCGTTCCCCCGCAGAAGATTGATCGCGTCGTCGGGGTGACCAAGGCCTACACGACCCGGGTCGGCGAAGGACCTTTCCCGACGCAGAACGACGATCTCGCTGATCGCTTTCACAAGATGGGCCGCGAGTTCGGTGCCACGACCGGACGCAAGCGCCGCTGCGGTTGGCTCGACCTCGTCCTCGTGCGTTACGCGGCGATGGTGAACGGATTTAACGAGCTGGCCATCACCATTCTCGACGGTCTCGACGACTGCGCCGAGATCCCAGTGTGCACCCATTACGAACTCGACGGCAAAAAACTCCTCCTCCCGCCGGCTTCGGCCAAGGATTTCCAGCGGGTCGTGCCCGTGTATGAGACCCTCCCGGGTTGGCAGACCGACACCACCGGTGTAACCCGCTACGAGGATCTCCCGGCCAATGCCCTCGCCTACCTTGCCCGCATCGAACTCGAGACCGAAACGCCCGTGACCATGGTTGGTGTCGGGCCGTCACGGGACCAAACCATCATACGCTGAGCGCCTCCGCCGCTCATCCCGCCATGGCTGTGCTAGATCCCGATAAAGAGATCCCGCAGCACATCGCCATCATCATGGATGGCAACGGACGCTGGGCCAAAGCGCGCAACCTCGCGCGCCGCGACGGTCACCGGGCGGGTGCGGAATCGGTTGAGCAGTGCCTCAAAGCCTGCGGTGATCTCGGGGTGAAATATCTGACCCTCTACGCCTTCAGTTCCGAAAACTGGAAACGTCCCGAGGCGGAGGTCACCGCGCTCATGGGATTGCTCGCGCAATTTCTGAAGGAGAAGACGCCGAGTCTGATGAGGAACAACATCCGCCTTCAGGTGATCGGGCATCTCGCGCGACTTCCCCTGAAGAACCAGAAACAGCTTCAGGACTCGATCGCCAAAACCGCTCAGAATGACGGCCTCACCCTCATCGTGGCCCTGAGCTACGGTTCCCGCGAGGAGATCGTCGACGCCGCGAAGCGGCTCATGGAGGAAGCGAAGGCCGGCACGATCAATCCGGCGGACCTCAATACGGAGACGTTTTCCCGATACCTCTACACGGCAGGCACTCCCGACCCCGATCTGCTCATCCGCACGAGCGGGGAGTTCCGCGTTTCCAATTTTCTCCTCTGGCAGATCAGCTACGCCGAGATCGTCATCACCGAAACGCTCTGGCCGGATTTCCGGCACGACCATCTCGTGGACGCCATCGCCGAATATCAGCGAAGGCACCGGCGTTTTGGGGGTTTGTGATCAGATGACACGCTGGACCGATTTGGGCCGGTGTATGGCCTCAGATTTCTTGACGACAGTCCGGAAATCGCTTCCACTATTCAGAATGCATTGTTGAAACTTAAGATTTCTAAGAAGCACCCTTGAAAAACTGTTCATTTGAACTAGGTCTAATAATGCAGAAAACACCTCCAGTGAATCCATTGAAAGTTTCGGCGCTCTTCGCGGGCATAGGCGGGGTGGAACTTGGACTCGCAAGATCGGGGCACGAAACGCGTTTGCTCTGCGAATGGGACCCCTCCGCACAGTCCGTGCTGAAGCACCAGTTTGGTAACATCCCACTCGTCGGCGATGTTCGCGACCTCGACAACCTCCCCAAAGAAACGGAATTGTTGACCGCAGGATTCCCATGCCAAGATCTTTCCCAGGCGGGAAAGACAGTTGGAATCACTGGCGGTCGATCTGGACTGGTTGGTGAAGTGTTTCGCCTCCTGGAGCGCCACGAGACTCCTCATGTGCTTTTAGAGAATGTCCCCTTCATGCTCCAACTGGACAAGGGAGCTGCAATGCGACACATAACGTCGCGATTGGAAAATCTTGGTTACTCGTGGGCCTACCGCGTTGTCGATTCACGTGCCTTCGGTCTTCCGCAGCGGCGGCAACGTGTCTTTCTCCTCGCATCCCGCGAGTGGAAACCGGAAGAATTGCTTTTTCAGGAAGACGCAGGGGATTATGAAATCATTGACCATCGCGGCAGGGCCTGCGGATTCTACTGGACTGAAGGTGTTCGCGGTCTCGGATGGGCAGTGGATGCCGTTCCAACATTGAAGGGTGGCTCAACGATCGGCATTCCCTCACCTCCGGCGATTTGGTTCCCGAGCGGACTAATCGCAACTCCCGATATTCGTGACGCCGAACGGATGCAGGGCTTCCCGACAGACTGGACACTACCCGCCGCAACATCCGGCAATCGGAATTCCAGGTGGAAACTTGTTGGAAATGCTGTGACGGTGAATACAGCAGAATGGATTGGATCTTGCCTAATCAGAAAACCTCAAGTTCCGACTTTGCTCCCGCTCCCCTTCGATACCTTCCGTTCGTGGCCTAAAGCTGCCTTCGGCGCGCCGGGCGAAGGGCGGTTTGAAATGCAGGTCTCGATGTTTCCACGCCATCGGAAACGGGTGCCGCTCGAACGATTTTTGAAGTATAGTCCCGTACCGCTTTCCCACCGTGCCGTCTCCGGATTCACTTCACGGCTCCTATCGGGCAGCCTGAACTACCCGGACGAATTCATGGAAGACCTCATCAGACACAAGGAGAAAATGGCTCCGTCGGCCCCGGCAATGCCTGCCGCGTGATTCTAATGATTCGAGGCGATCAGATCTACGTGCGCACGATCACTGCCACAGCGATTCCCAGCGGAGTCGGCACCGCGAAACGCAATTGGCAATACCATTCCCGCAGCGATGCCCACAGCAAAGCGGCGTGTTGGGGTATCGTCTTCGACCTCCTCACTTCGTGCCCGCTCCTGCGGGAACATGTCGAAGCCGGAAAAGTCGGGTTCGGAATCAATCACGAAATGCGCGACTTTCGAATGAACCGGAAGAAGGATCTGGACCTCGTCATCTGCTCCCTAAACGGAGAGATTGAGGACGAAGCTGAGAGCTTTACGGATCTGGTGGCCCGATACAGCATCGCCCTAGATCCCTCCGATATCGAAGCCCTCGCTTTGCTGCCATCCCTGAAACGCGGCTCAGTCGGCTCCGTACTCATCGCGCTTGAGGCGAAAGCCTGCATGACCGCGCACATCAAAGCCTGCCCGCGCCTCTATGACGAACTTTCCTCATCCTTCCAAACCATTCTTGGCGACACGAAGAATGCGGTCGCGGCAGCATTCGTGACGATCAATGCAGCGTCCGAATTCGTCAGCCCCGTGCTAAACAAGGACACGAAGAAGAACGCCGCACTCAAGATCTCGGAGCATCAACAGCCTAAGGCCGCCAAGCGCGTTCTGGAGAAGATCAAAGAGCTGCCTAGGCGCAGTGGAGAGGATGGAATTGGTTTCGATGCCCTCGGAGCACTCTTCGTTGATTGCCGCAACGACGGCACCGACGTGAAGATTGTCGATGCGCTGCCGGACGGAACCGCTGTCGATACAATTCTGACGTATCAGGCGATGATCAATCGGATTGCTTCGATGTATTCCTCGCGATTCCGGGCGGTGTGAGATGTTTAGCAGGTTAGCCGGATAGACACATGAGAAAGGCCACCGCCGAAAGAATCTCAAGATATTTTAAGGCACGTGCCTCTGCAGAAGGCTCACGCTTCACCATTAAGCGGCTCCGCGGGCCACTGGACGGGTTTCATCAGTGGGCTGACGGCAAGCGGCTCATTTCAGCTTATGAAATCCGGCGGGACGACGGAGAGGTAATTTACTGCTTGTTAATCGATTGGCGTGAATCAGCTGAATGGTACTTAGTCCTGTGCTCCCAGATGACCCACGCTCCTCTCTCTGAATTGTGGCGAGAGACTCAACATGATGACATCGTCAGTTTGGCATGGCGTTACCAGCCTACCAAGCGCGACGGACGTAACGGCGACAGGGTTGCTTACTTCCGCCGCCACGTCGGCGATACGACACTCCAGGTTTCCGTTCCTGACCCTGACGAGCAGAGCCTGCGATTCATAGAGGATCTGTTCGACCTCCTCGAAAACCGATTAAAGGCTGATGAGCTGAGTCTGGACGAACCTGAGACGCGCGAGACCTTTCCAGAAGGAGAAGCTTTCGAGCGCCGCCACCTTTTGCGCGAGCGCAACTCAACTGTAATCCGCCTTGCGAAAGCTCGTGCGATGAAAACTGGCGCGCTTGTTTGCCAGATCTGCAAGTTCGACTTTGAGCAACGATATGGCGTCGTAGGCCATGGTTACATCGAAGGGCATCATACAATTCCGGTTAAAGACCTTCAAAAGGGATCTCAGACAAGAGTAGAGGATATTGCCCTTGTGTGTTCGAATTGCCATCGAATGCTTCACCGTAAACGACCATGGCTCACCATGCTTGAACTTCGCGCCTTGGTCGTGCCTAAAGACAGCGAATAAAGAAGGTTGTTTTGCAACTGCTTCGACGTGGCCTGAAACATGTCATTGGCGACTGGATTTCCTGCGATTGAATCATCTCGGACACACGCGGTCACGAATTCGTTGTTTCCCATCAGACCAGTCCGCGACACTCGTTTTGCCGCTATCCAGACGAGCTTGCCTTGCCGCAAGAACCTCCCCGTGCCAAGCCGGCGATTCAACCTCGGAATCGTGGCAAGTGAGATCGTCCCAAATTGCCTCCATCGCCCGGATCTTTTCCGCGACAGACATCTGATCGAGTGGGAGAACCGCTTCCATGGGTATGACCATAAATCAGATCTGGAAAACGTTCCAGCAGGAATCACCGAAAGCTCACCCCAGCTCCCCGAGCTCAACCCAACGTCTTTCCTCCCAGCTCCGTATCCCCGCCTCGGCGAGCTGGACGCCTTTGGCGCCTTCCATGAGGTCAAAGTGATAGGGCTCGTCGAGGACGACGTGACGGATGAAAAGCTCCCACTGGATCTTGAAGGCGTTGTCGTAGACGGTCGTGTCGGGGACCTCCTGCCAGCCCTCGTAAAAGTTGATGGGTTGTTCGATGTCGGGATTCCAGACCGGCTTCGGAGTGGTTCCGAGCGACTGGACCCAGCACTTGCGGAGCCCGACAGTGGCGGATCCATGAGTGCCGTCGACATTCATGACAAAGAGATCATCGCGACGCACGCGGACGTCCCAGGAGCTGTTGAACTGGCAGACGATCCCGTTCTCAAGCTGGAAGGTCGCGTAACAACTGTCGTCGGCGGTGCACTCGTAGGGCTTGCCGCTCTCGTCGATGCGCTCGGGAATGTGGGTCGCGCCCAGACAGGAAACGCTCTCAATTTTCCCGAAGGTGTGATCAATGAGATACCGCCAGTGACAAAGCATGTCGACAATGATCCCGCCTCCGTCCTCCTTGCGGTAGTTCCAGCTCGGTCGCTGGATCGGCTGGTCGGCGTCGTGACCGGTGAAGACCCAGTAGCCGAACTCGCCCCGCACCGAGAGGATGCGTCCGAAGAAGCCCTGATCGATCAGCGTCTTCAGTTTTCGAATTCCGGTAAGCCAGAGCTTGTCCTGCACGACTCCGTTTTTCACGCCGGCCTCGCGGCAGAGTCGGGCGAGACGAATCGCTTCGCTCGTTTCGACAGCGGTTGGTTTTTCACAGTAGATCGCCTTGCCTGCCTTAACCGCCATCTCAACGAAGCGGGCGCGGTGCAGAGTCGAGCTCGCGTCGAAAAAGATCTTGTTGTAGTCATCGGCAAGGGCCGCGTCGAGGTCGGTTGTCCAGCGCTCGACCCCGTGTTTGGCGGCGAGCTCACGGAGCTTGTTTTCACTGCGTCCCGTGAGGATGGGATCGACCTGGATGACAAGGTCGGGTGAGACGCGGATACCGCCCTGAGCCCGGATCGCGAGGATGGAGCGGACAAGGTGCTGATTGGTGCCCATGCGTCCGGTGACGCCGTTCATGATGATGCCGACTTTGTGCGTGGTCATGGAGGGAGGAGGAATCGAGGGGTGACGAGGAACGCCCCAAGTCTAGGGCAGCCGCCGCGCTTGCGTTAGGACGACTCCGACTTTCGCTAGCACACTTCCGACCATGCCGGCCTGGAGTCCCCTGCTCGTCCAGAAGATCGAGATCCACGCGCTGGGTTTCGTGCTGCGCAAGCTGCAGCTCAACCGGCATCGCGACGCCGAGGTCTCCGCGCACGCGCACGACTGCGCCCAGCTCATCCTTTATCTGTCGGGCGAGGGGCGTCAGACCGTGGGCGGGCGGCGCCGGCATGCGCGCGCCGGCGACCTTTTCGTGATTCCGCCCGGGACACCCCACGGGTTCGCGCTCCTGGGTCGGAGTCGCCCGCTCTGTCTCGTGCTCGACTACGCGCTGAAGCCTCCTGCGCGTGTCCGCTCCTCCCATCGCCGCCTTGCCGCGGGGACGCTCAGCGAACTGCAGGCCCTGCTGGCGCACGTGCCGCGGAAGGGCCGGCTCAGGTTGTCCGATTATTCGGCAATTCTCGCCGTGGTCGCCCGCCTGCTGGATGATCCCCGCGGCGAGGCCACACCGCCCGTGGCGGGAGTCTTCGGCCGGGTGCAACCCCTGCTGGGCGAGGCCGGACCGCTGCGCCAGGTCGCTCGCGCCGCCGGTTTCCACCCCGATCACCTTACCCGCAAACTGAAGCGGGAAACCGGCCTCGGGTTGCGGGCCCTGCGCAACCGCTGGCGCCTCGAACGCGCGCGGGCCGCCCTGCGAAGCGCGGGCTCGGTCGCGGACGCCGCGCTGCAATGCGGGTTCGACGACCCGAACTACTTCGCCCGCTGGTACCGTCGCCAGACGGGAGTCGCTCCCAGCCACTTTCGCGCCGGACGCTGAAGATCCCGCCCGCAGGCCGGACGCTCAAGCGCCGGGTTTCTTCGTGCACTGCGGGGCCGCTCCGTCTGGCAACGGCGGCGTCGTGCCGACACCCGCCGGCGGCAGGGTACCGTCGAGTTCCTGTCGCCAGTGGGCCACATCGCCTCCCGGGCAGTAGATGTACATCATGTGCAGCGGGGTGTCGCCGGTGTTGGTGAGCTGATGAAACACCGTGGGCGGAAGGAAGACCGCCTGGCCGGCGCTGATCTCCTGGCGCTCGGTGCCCACGCAGATTTCGCCGCGGCCCTCCAGGACCATGTACACTTCCTCCTGCTCCTGGTTGTGCCAGGGGACCTGCCCGCCGTTGGGCTCCAGCACNNGCGGCGGGCGGGAAACGTGCGACCGGGAATCCTGGTGATGTCGGCGATGATCATGGCGGACAGGAGTACGGCCGGAGAATGTCCGTGCGACAAAAATCAACCAGCCTGTCGCCGGCCTTAGGTCCGTGGAAAGGTGGTACAAGAGAGAGGCGATGCGTTCGATATCGCGAACGTCGGTTGCGGATACAATCGTGGCAGAGAGCATCGCCGGTCTCATCCTCCTCGAAGGAGTGGATTTACGCATCTCACGCGGGAGTCCCGCGTTCAACGCGACGGTAAACCTTACAATTCGCAATTGTCCTGCTTTCGGGTGCCGCCTCAATCCCGTCGATTTGGCGTCCACAAATAAAACAACGAGAATATCCTAGGAGACGTCGTCAAAATCACATCAGCCAGAGGCAGACGCAGGCGAGGGCGAAAAAGGCCGAGTAGGAAGCGACGGTGTGATCGTAGCGGGTGGCGATGCGACGGGCGGATTTGAGGCGTGCGAAGGCGTTCTCGACGAGGNNTCGTAGAGGGGTTGCAGGGTGCGATTGCGACGGCCCGGGATCACCGGGTGATGGCCGGCGGAGCGCAGGCGCTCGCGCCACCAATCGGCGTCGTAGCCGCGGTCGCACAATACGTGCGCGCCCTTGCCCGGAGGGAGCAACGCGGGGGCCTGCGTCACGTCGTTGCAGTCGCCGCCGGTGACGACGAAGCGCACGGGATAGCCGAGCGCATCTGTCAGCAGATGAACCTTGCTGGTCAGTCCGCCGCGTGATCGTCCGATGGCTTGGGTCGAGTAACCGCCGCGAGCCCGGGTCCCGTGGGCATGGACCCGCACATAGGTCGCATCCACCGCGTAGGCCTCGCGGTCATGGGCTTCGGTCAACCACGCCAGCACGCGCGCCCAGATCCGCCGCTGCACCCAGCGCCGCCACCGCGTGTAGACACTCTTCCAGTTCGGAAACTGCGCCGGCAAATCCCGCCACGGGCACCCGGTGCGTGCGATCCACAGCATCGCTTCCACAAACGGACGATCCTCATGCCGCGGTCGCCCTCGTCCCTTGCAGCCCCCGCCTGACGTTTTTCCGTTCAGCGCAGCGTTAATTTTTTTAGGCCCGCCCACCGGGCCTCATCCAGTTCACGCGGAATCATGCGTCCCTGCTACACCTCTCCGCTTCTTCGTGTTCCACTCGTCTACCATTTTGAAGACGCCCCCTAGAAACATCTGGAGGTCAGTCGTTCCGAAGTGGCACCTGGTGTGCTTTGCCCTCACCTCCATGAATTTTCGTCCTTACCGCCTGCTGCTCTCCGCACTCCTGGCTTTGGCGGCCACTCACGCCGTTCAAGCGCTTTCCATCACTCCGACCTCGGGGGTGTTGAATACCTCCCGGTGGCAGGGGGATGAGACCGGTCAAGCGTTCATCAACACGATTCTCGCGGGAATTTTCCCGGCGGGTACTTTGGAACTCTACAAGCAGGACGTGGGACAGGCTGAGGCGAATCTTCCTTTAAAGGATTCCTACAAGACGACCTTCTCCAATTCGCCATCCGATCCTTCGACCGCTTTGATCGAGTACACCGGCGGACCCATCGTCAGCCCGACCGCATACGGCTTGGTCAAGGGCGGTGGTCCGGCGAATGCCGCTCCGTTCTGGTATCTTTTCGACCTGACGGCGCTGGGTTGGAACGGGACCGATTCGATCACGTACTCCGGGTTCTGGCCCAATCAGGGCGCGATTTCCCACGTGACGCTTTACGGGAAGCAGGCGAACCAGGTTCCCGAGGGTGGTTCCGCCCTCGTCCTGCTCGGGCTGAGCCTCGCGTTCCTCGGCTTCGCCCGCCGCAAGCTGGCGTAACCGGACCCGTTTTTCTCCCTCTCTCCGCGACCCGGAAGCTTTTCGAGCTTCCGGGTCTTTTGTTTTTCTTGCCTGCCCCTAGCTCCGGCGACGGAGGGAGGCTCCTTCGTCCCGGCTCCACGCCACCTCCGGCTCAGCCCGAACGATGCCGTTGCGCTGGAGCCGCCTGTCCCCAGGCG
>DDSV01000053.1:13053-89707 GCA_002344215.1 Akkermansiaceae bacterium UBA2381 | reverse complement strand
GATCTTGCACTGGACCCACGCAGGCCCAGACTGGCTCACCATCTCCGCCTTCGCCGCCGCCACTCTCGCAGGAGGGGCGCTCGTCTTTCCCGCTGCCTGGGGAGCCTTGAGAAAACTCCGGCTCGATATCAATGTCCTCATGTCCGTCGCCGTCACCGGCGCGTGGATCATCGGAGAATATGCCGAAGCCGCCAGCGTCGTCTTCCTCTTCGCCCTCTCGGAACTGCTCGAATCCTGGGCGGCGGGACGTGCCCGACGGGCTGTCGATGCCTTGTTGAAGCTCTCGCCGCCAACCGCCCTCGTCCGCTTGCCCGATGGATCCGAAAAAGAAACTCCCGTCGAGGAGGTCGCAGTCGGAACCGAAATCCTGATCAAGAGCGGAAGCCGAATCCCCCTCGATGGGGAAGTCATTTCGGGAAGTTCCAGCGTCAATCAGGCCCCAATCACCGGGGAGTCCCTGCCCGTGGAAAAACAGGCCGGTGACACGGTTTACGCGGGCACGGTGAACGGGGAGGGCTCGCTCGTCGTTCAGGTTTCCAAACCGGCCGCCGCCTCGACGCTGGCACGCATCATCCAGCTTGTTGGCGAGGCTGAGGAAAACAAACCGCCGACCCAGCGTTTCGTGGACCGGTTCGCGGCGATCTACACTCCTGCGGTCTTTGTTCTCGCGATCCTCGTGGCGCTCGTCCCCCCGCTGCTGTTCGGACAACCGTGGCTCTTCTGGATCTACCGGTCACTCGTCTTGCTGGTCATCGCCTGTCCCTGCGCTCTCGTCATCGCGACACCTGTCAGCATTGTCTCCGGCCTCACCGCCCTCGCTCGTCGTGGAGTCCTCGTGAAGGGCGGGGTCCATCTCGAGTCAGTTGGAAAACTCCGTGCGCTCGCCGTCGACAAGACCGGCACCATCACCCAGGGAACCCCGAAGGTTGTCGGGATCGTTTCACAGTCCGCCCTCTCCGAGGATGAAATTCTTGCGAGGGCGGCCGCCATCAACAGTCATTCCGAACACCCCATTGCTATCGCCATCACCGAAGCGGCACGGGCGAAGGGCCTGACGATTCCGCCCATCGAGAACTACGTTTCCATCACCGGGCGCGGCGCCACGGCGACGATAGCCGGTCATCCGCATTTCATCGGAAACCACAAACTGACGCATGAGACCGGTCTCTGCGGTCCCGGGATCGAAGGCATTCTCTCCTCCATCGAGGAAAAGGGGCAGTCCCTCGCCGTGATTGGCCACCAACCGCACGATGGATGTGGCGGTGAGATCCTCGGCATCATCGCCATCGCCGACACTCTGAGGCCCGAGGTGGTCGAGGCGCTCCGCCAGATCCACGCTGCCGGAATCGAGGAGGTCATCATGCTCAGCGGTGACAACCAGAGGACCGCCACCACCATCGCCAAACAAGCGGGGATCGATGAGGCTTTCGGAGATCTCCTACCGGAGCAAAAGGTCGATCACATCCGTCGACTAGTGGAAAAATATCGTCACGTCGGTATGATCGGTGACGGAGTAAACGACGCGCCCGCCCTCGCCATCGCCACGGTTGGATTTGCGATGGGTGCCATCGGCAGCGACACAGCCATTGAGACTGCCGACATCGCCTTGATGAAGGACGACCTGCGTAAGGTCGCCGAAACGGTTCGCATTGGGAGACGCACCGTCCGCATTATTCAGTTCAACGTGGCCTTTGCCCTCTCCATCAAAGCGCTGTTCCTCACTCTCGCCTTCCTGGATATGGCAGGACTTTGGCTCGCCATTCTCGCGGACACCGGAGCGACCCTGCTGGTGATTATGAATTCTCTCCGTCTGCTTGGAGGAGTGACTCAGGACGAGGTGTGATGGCACTGTGGCAGCGAATTTTCACCTATCGGATCGACTTCACGCATTTGGATGCATCGGTCGCTGCATTCTACCGCCAACTCAAATCCCGGATGGGTCAAGAGTGCGACACCAACTGAAACCACCTCACGGGATAGTTCTCCTCCCCGGGTTGGGTGGGGCGGTTCCGTTCCCAGGTCAACTCGAATCCCGAGGATCGCAGAAGGGCCGGGTAGTTGTGGGAGAACGCAAACTCGTGTCCGTAGGGGAGCGAATGTTCTTCGATCTTGAGGTCGTGGTCGGTCGCAATGGACTCGGTGATAGCGACAAGGCAGGGTGCGCAGAGGAGTCGAAGTTCGCTGAAGAGATTGCGGAGCTCGTCCTCGAGGAGGTATTCGAAGACACCGCCGTTTGTTACGAGCACGGTTCTTGGCGCGGGATTGGCCCGGAGCCAGCCGAGGAGGTCGCCCTCGTGGAAGAAGAGCCGGGATGAGTCGCAGTGCCTTTCACGGCACCTTTGGATCTCGCGGGCGTTGAGGTCCACACCGTGAAGTGTCGCGATTCCCGGAAGCTTCTCCGACAACCATTCGAGCACCTTCCCGTCGCCGGATCCCACTTCGACCAGGCGTATCGGCCCATCGCCGAGCACGGGCAGCGACTCGGCGATACGATCCGCGATGACAGCGTGGTGACGAAGGAACAGCTCCTCGAAGCGATGGGCAAAACCCTCGTAGAATTCCGTCGAGGTCGCGGACGACCAGTAATGGGTGAAGTAACGCCGAAGGGTCTCGTGGTCTTTCCGGTCGACGGCGTTGAGGAGATGGGCGTTGCGGATGAGCTTGGCCGCCGAGGTCCAGCCGGGATCAAAGGGGCGTGCATCGACCCTTTTGGCGAGATCGGGCCGGAGGCATTGGAGGAGATTCCCGACGGCTGCTTTGGCACGGCGGTGAAGAGGGAGGTCGGAGGTCGATCGATAGGCATTCATCAAATGTCAGGGAGCAGTCAGATTATCGGTTGGTTCGGTTCACGCAGAAGTCGAGAGACGGATCCGCCGCAAGCGCAGTGCATTGGCGATGACCGAGACCGAGGAGAGCGACATCGCTGCCCCCGCGATCATCGGGCTTAGAAGCGTTCCAGTGAACGGGTAGAGAATGCCCGCCGCGACGGGAATGCCGAGTGCGTTGTAGACGAAGGCGAAGAAGAGGTTTTGCCGGATGTTTCGCATCACCGCGCGGCTGATCTCCACGGCGCGGCCGATCCCGGCGAGATCACCCTTCACGAGGGTGATACCGGCACTCTCAATGGCCACGTCCGTGCCCGTTCCCATCGCGATGCCGACGTGGGCCTCCGCCAGTGCCGGAGCGTCGTTGATGCCGTCCCCGGCCATGGCAACGATTCGTCCCTGGCTCTTCAGTTCCCGGACGAGGAGGATCTTGTCCTCCGGGCTGAGTCCTGCCCGTACCTCGTCGATACCCAGGGTGCGGCCCACCGCTTCGGCAGTGCGCTGATTGTCACCTGTCGCCATGATGACGCGAATGCCCCGACGGTGCAGAGCGGCGATGGCGGCGGGGGTCGATTCTTTGATCGGATCGGAGATGCCCAGAAGTCCCAAGGCACGGTCTCCATCGGCGACCCAGACCACCGTTTGGGCCAACCCCTCGAGGCGCACCGCCTCCGATGTGAGCTCGTCCGGGATGGTGACCCCGCGGTCACGCAGGAAGTTCGCCTTGCCCACAAGCGCAAGCGTTCCCTCAATCCGGCCGGAAACTCCGCCCCCGGTGGTGGACTCGAAGTCGACGACCTCGGGAAGCACGAGTCCTTCATCCCTGGCCTCATCAACGATGGCGCGTGCCAGCGGATGTTCGGAACCGACCTCCAACGCGGCGGCGAGAGCGAGCATGCGGCTGGCGTCCTCTCCGTCCGCTACGAACCGGCTGGTGAGATGCGGCTTGCCGGCGGTGAGAGTTCCCGTCTTATCGGTGATAAGGGTGTCGACCCGCCCGGCCGTCTCGATGGCTTCGGCGTTTTTGATGAGGATGCCCGCCTGCGCGGCGCGTCCCACCCCGACCATGATGGACATCGGGGTAGCGAGACCGAGGGCACAAGGGCAGGCAATGATGAGCACGGCGACGGCATTGACGAGGGCGAAGGCCAACGCGGGGTCCGGTCCCCAGACGGCCCAGACCACGAAGGTGACGAGGGCGATGAAGATGACCGCCGGAACAAAATATCCTGCCACGGTATCGGCGAGTTTCTGGATCGGAGCGCGGCTCCTCTGCGCATCGCTCACCATGTGGACGATCCGGGATAGGAGGGTATCGCCGCCCACTTTCTCGGCACGCATGAGAAAGGCTCCCGTCTGATTGACGGTGGCACCGATGACCGTATCTCCCTCGGCCTTCGCGACCGGGATCGGTTCGCCGGTAATCATCGACTCGTCGATGTTGCTCCTTCCCGAGGTGATGACGCCGTCGATGGGAATCTTTTCACCCGGCCGAACCCGGAGGATGTCACCGATCTGAAGCTGATCGATCGGCACCTCTTCCTCCTGATCGTTCCTGAGACGGTGAGCTGTCTTTGCGGCGAGACTGAGCAGGGCCTGAATGGCTTGACCGGTCCGGCTGCGGGCCTTCGCTTCGAGGAGTTGTCCGAGGAGGACAAGCACGGTAATGACAGCGGCGGCCTCGAAATAGAGTCCGACCTCACCGTGGCTGCGGAAGGAATCCGGGAACAGTCCCGGTGCGATCACCGCCACCGCGCTGAAGAGATAAGCCGCCCCCACTCCCACGCCGATGAGAGTGAACATGTTGGGGCTTCGATTCACGAGCGAGCGCCAGGCCTTGACGAAAAAGCTCCACCCTGCCCAGAGCACGACCGGGGTGGCAAAGGCGAACTCGATCCATTTCGAGATGGGTCGCGGAACGAAATCAAGGAAGTGCCACGAAGGGACCATCCCGCCGATCGCGATCACGAGGACGGGAATCGTCAGCGCGAGGCCGATCCAGAATCGGCGTGAGAGACTTCGCATTTCTTTCGCCTCGTGGTCGTCGGAGTCGTCCGCGGGCGACATCGGCTCGAGTGCCATCCCGCACTTCGGGCAATCCCCCGGATGGTCCTGCACCACCTCAGGGTGCATCGGGCAGGTGTAGAGCGTTTGGGCGGGGCCTTTCCACGTCGGATTTCGCTCGAGGGACATGCCGCATTTTGGGCAGTCACCGGGTACCTCGGATTCGACGCCAGGGCACATCGGACAGAAGTACTTCGAGGCGGACGATGGCACGACCGTTTCGTGCACTTCATGATCATGATGCTGGCAACAGGAAGCTTTCACTACTGGCCCGGAATCCGGCTTTGGTTCGGGAAGGTCACTACCTTGGCTCATGAAGTAATCTTGGGGTGCACTGTTGGAACGGGTTTAGGAACTTCCCTGAAGGAGGAAAACCCTGTCGGAAGGGAAAACCCCTCCAACAGGGAGCGATGTCGATGACGTCGCTGTGCGATTCACTTGAGTTTGGCGAGGTACTTCGCCGGATCGGCCTCGAACTTCTTGATGCAGGACTTGCAGCAGAATTTGATCTCCTGCTCGTCGTAGACCTTGACGACCGGTTTTCCCATGCTGCCGAGTTCTTCGCCGGTGACGAGGCAGACCTTGAGTGGATAAGGCGCTGTCGCCGCGAAGAGCGTGCCGGCACCGATCAGGGAGGCGAGGAGGATTAGTGTCTTTTTCATGGATAGATTTTGTTTTGGTTTGGTGACGGCCAGAACAAACGGGCCGTCGAGGGGTAGAACTCCGCCGGAGCGCCGATCCCTCGAGTTTTTTTGGCGGATCAGTTCGTTTTCTCCTGATGTTCCTTGTGGCCCTTTGCCTTCATCATCGGGCACATGGGCATGGAGTCCTTGCCCATTTTCATGTGCTCATGCATGTGCTCCATCATTTCTTCTTCCATCTTTGCCTTGCGTTCATCCATGGCGACACGCTGTTCCAGCATGTGGGTGATCAGGGCTGCCATCTCATCCACCTTTTTCTCAGCCGAGGCGCCGTTCATCTTGGCGGCGTGCTCGGTGAGTTCGGTGTTTTGAGCCTGGATGTCCGCTTTCAGCTTCTCTTTCTGCTCCATCATCTTCTTGCAGTGTTCCATCATCTTGCCTTCGCCCGTAGCGTCCTCCGCGGGAGCGGCTGGATCGGCGGATTGTGAAGTGAGGGGACTCAGGATGGCGAAGGCCAATGCAAGGGTCAGGCTGGAGCGGATAAGGAGGGTCATCTGTTTTTGGTTTTTCATGGTGATTTGGATTTTTGTGATTCGGTCTTTAGGAGACAGCGGATTCAGAGAAACTGATTCTCAATGCCATCCTGAAAGGGCCGGTTATCACCCTGTGCCCGTGGTCAAGCCGCCACCATGGGGTGAAACCCCACGAAGAATTTCAGGCGAGGGCCATCCACTCGGATTATCGCAGGGGGAATCCGAAATGGATATGTCGGCGACGAGGTCACTTCAATTTCTCTAAGTATTTGGCCGGATCGGCCTTGAATTTCGCAATGCAGGAATCGCAGCAAAGGCGCACTTCCCTGCCTTCGTGAGTGAGGACGACCGGATCGCCCATGCTACCGAGAGCCTCGCCAGAGACCACGCAGGTGGTGAGCGGGTAGCCGTCTCCTCCCGCTTTTTTATCGCAGGAGACGAGAGTAAGTCCGGCGCACATAATCAGGCCGGAGAGAAGGATCAGGTTCGGTTTCATAGGGGTTTTTGTTTTGGTTAGGGGTCTTTTAATGCAGAACAACAAAGCTTCCATCCGGGCAGGCGGCGGCATAGCTCCAGACCGGCAGGGTATCGCCATCGCCCGAGCGGTTGAGGCGTCCGGCAGGATCGAGAATGTCCCAATGCAACCGGCCCGCCTTGGACCAACCGGAGCCGATCACGCTCGCAATGAGCGTCTCGCCTTGGGTGCTCCGGGCCATGACGGGGTGCTTGGCGTTTGGCGGGCCGATCTTCTCTGTGTCGCCGACGTTGTCACTCAACAGGCCGGTGACGATGCGACCGTCATTTTCCCATGCGGCACGGAGTGATCCCGCGACGGGCAACAGGCTGACACTGCTCATCGGACACATCGCGACTCGCCAGTCGTCGAGTTTTTCGAGGTGGCTCTGTCCGGCCTTGACGGTGATCATCGTCATGCCCCGTTGGTCCGGCGCGGTCGCCTTGCGGTAGATGACGGTCAGGGTGTTGTGTGTGGACAAATGCGCACGCAGAGAGCAGCAGGCGCAGACTCCCGGCTGCGCGGCATTCAGCGGTGCGGGCGGCGAGAAAGTCCGTCCGTCGTCAGCAGAATGACGCACCCAGACGAGACGGGCAACTTCTCCCTCCTCACCCGCGGGGGCGGCGTGCCAGACGACGGCAACATTCCCATTTTCATTGGCGGCGATGGAGGCGCCGCCATCGAGCGCGGTCGTATCGCCCATCAGATCCTGCTGCGGGCTGAAAGCCTTCGCGCCGGGCGAGAGCCGCGCGTGAAGCAGGGGCGCATGCCTCATCATTTCCTTCTTTCCGCCGGTGTTGCCGTTCCAGATGACTTGGACGCTCTCGTTTTTACCGAGTGCGATCTGGGCGCCCCGAATCGTCCCGGTGGCGATGGCAGAGCCCGGTTCGCTGTTCACCGTCACGGGTGCCGCCCAATCACCGCCCTCCGCCCGACGAGAGGTGTAACGGATGTCGCATGCCTTGGGATCTCCCTTGAGATAGACCAAATGGACGATGCCGCTGGTAGAGACGATGACCTGAGGCTGGAGCCCCGTCTCGGGCAAAGCCTCGACCCGCACCTCGGCGCGGATGATTGCGGA
The DNA here is from genome assembly GCA_002344215.1 of Akkermansiaceae bacterium UBA2381. Classification (GTDB taxonomy): domain Bacteria; phylum Verrucomicrobiota; class Verrucomicrobiia; order Verrucomicrobiales; family DEV007; genus Arctic95D-9. Next base: position 82,049 of record DDSV01000053.1, on the reverse strand, counting down.
GGAGAGAACTAGCGACGAGGCAAGGAGAAGGACGGATTTCATGGCGGGTTCTATCATTTTTGCCCGAGAGATTCGTGAAGAGAACCCTTCTTGAACTCGCGCCCGCGCAGCCAGAGGAAGATCACGGGCGTGACGATGAGGATGTGGACGAGGCTCGAGATCATTCCGCCGATCACCGGGGTGGCGAGCGGTTTCATCACTTCTGCCCCCTGGCGGTGGCTCCACATGATGGGGAGCAGGGACGCGACAATGGTGGCGACGGTCATGACCTTGGGCCGGAGACGGAGGCGTGCCCCGTCCTTCACGGCCTGGACGAGATCCTCGTAGGTGAAGGCGCTTCCAAGTTTCGCCATGCGGTTTTTCACGGTTTCTTCGAGATAGACGACCATGACGACGCCTGTCTGGACGGCCGTGCCGAAGAGGGCGATGTATCCCACCCAGACCGCCCCGTTGAAATTGTAGCCGAGGAGCTTCTGCAGCAGAACGCCGCCGCTCAGGGCGAACGGCACCGCGAGCATCACGTGCGCGGCCTCAAGAGCGCTGTGATAAACGATGTAGAGCAGCACAAAAATGATGAGCAGGACGATGGGGAAAACGACCTGCATCGTTTGCACGAAGCGGCGCTGATTTTCATACTCGCCGGTCATCTTGTAAGTCATGCCTTCCCAGTCGATTGTCTTGAGTTTCTCCTCGACCTCCTGGACAAAACCCCCGAGGTCGCGGTCCTGCACATTGGCCTGCACATAGGAACGAAGTCGCCCGTTTTCGCTCGCGATTTCATTCGCTCCGACCTCGCGGGTGATTTGGGCGACCATTCCGAGCGGAATGTAGGTGACGGGAGCGTCGGCTCTCTCCGGGGCCGTTCCGGCCGTGGCACCGGCAGCGCCACCCCCTCCCATCCCGCCGCCCATCGCCGCTCCGCCCGAGGCTGACATGCCCCCTCCCGAGGTCACGAGGATGCTGCTGAGTTCTTCGATGTCGTCGCGCTCGCTCCGCTGCACCCTGATCTGGATGGGGAAACGCTGGCGTCCCTCAATCGTGGTGCTGACATTCTTGCCGCCGATGGAGATCTCCACGGCGTCGAGCACATCCTTGGCGCTGAGTCCGTAGCGGGCCATGGCCTGCCTGTCCACCTTGATGTTCAGGTAGGGTTTGCCCTGCACGCGCGAGGGTGAGACGCCAGCCGCGCCGTCGATCGTGTTGATCAGTTTTTCGACCTCGAAGGCCTTCTGCTGGATCTTCTCGAGATTGTCGCCGTAGATCTTCACTCCGACCTGCGCCCGGATGCCGGTATAGAGCATCAGGATGCGGTTTTCGATGGGCTGGAGAAAGGCGGGCACATAGCCGGGCACCTCCTTCATTTTCTCGGTCAGCTCGGCCTTGAGTTTCTCCACCGTCATGCCCTCGCGCCACGCGGGATTGCGCTTCATCCGCCAGCGGCCGTTCGGAATGTATTCGGGCTTGAGCATGATGGTCGTCTCCAGCATCTCGGTGGGAGCGGGATCGGTCGCGGTTTCGAAGCGTCCCAGCTTTCCCGCGACCGAAGCGACCTCGGGAGTGGCGGCAATGACCGTGTCCTGCCACGACATGACACGCTGGATCTCCGTGAGTCCCGTCTTCGGCATCATCACCGGCATGTAGAGCAGACTGCCTTCGTTGAGCGGCGGCATGAACTCCTTGCCAAAGCCGGACACGGCATCGGCGATGTGAGGGTGACCGGCGTCACGGATTTTTTTGACGGCGGCCCCCGGCAGGCCGAACGCGGTCAGCAAGGCAAACGTGAGAATGAGCATGGCTGCGGCGATGACGGTCTTGCGGTGGTCGAGCGCCCAGTTGAGGGAGGGTTCGTAGATCCGGAGAAGGAACTTCATCACGATGTTGTGTTCCTCAGAATGAAACGGCCCACGCACGAGGAGCGAGCAGAGCACGGGAACCAGGGTCACCGCGAGCAGCGTCGACCCTATCATCGCGAAGGTCTTGGTGAAGGCGAGCGGGTGGAACAGTTTCCCTTCCTGTCCGGTCAGGGCAAAAACCGGCACGAAGGCGAGGATGATGATGGCCATCGCAAAGAAGATCGGTCGACCCACCTGGGTGCAGGCGACGAGGGTGACGTCCCAGGTCTCTCTCGAATCGAGCCGGCCACCCTTCTTCTGCTCGGCCTCCTCGCAATGTCGAATCACATTCTCGGTCACGACGATCGCCGCATCGACGAGGACCCCGATGGCGATCGCGATGCCGGTGAGGGACATGATGTTGCTCGTGATGCCGAACTCTTTCATCAGCGTGAAAGAGATCAGGATGGAGATGGGAAGCGGGAGCGTGACGATGAGGATGCTGCGGAAGTGCCAGAGGAAGATGATGTGCGCGAGGGTCACGAGGATGAACTCCTCGAAGAGCGCGTGTTTCAGGGTTCCGATGGTGTTGTCGATCAATTCGCTGCGGTCATAGAAGGGCTTGATCGTGACCCCGGGCGGAAGACTCGGTGCGATCTGTGCGATCTTCTCTTTGACCCGCTCGATCACCGCCTTCGCGTTTTCCCCGGTGCGCATGACGACGGTGCCGCCGACGGCCTCGTGTCCGTTCATATCGAGGGCACCACGGCGGAAGTCGCCGCCGATCTGCACGGTGGCGATGTCCTTCAGATAGATGGGGGTGCCCTCCATCGCCTTCACCGTGACTAGTTCCAGGTCCTCAGGGCTGGTCACCAGGCCGATGCCGCGCAGGACGAATTCGGCTCCGTTCTCTTCCACGACTTTTCCCCCGACATTTAGATTGGCGTTCTGCACCGCCGTCATCACTTCCATGAGCGTGACCTTCGCCATGCGCATCTTCGTGGAGTTCAACTCGACCTGGTATTGCTTCACAAATCCGCCGATGCTCGCGACCTCGGCGACGCCCTGGACGCTCGCGAGTTCGTAGCGGACCTGCCAGTCCTGCAGCGAGCGGAGTTGCGCGAGATCGTAGCCACCGTCGGGCGCTTTGGTGGGATCGACGTCAAGGTAGTATTGGTAGACCCACCCGAGACCCGAGGCATCGGGACCGAGCTGCGGTTTCACTCCTTCCGGCATCGCCCCCTGGAGGTAGTTCAATCGCTCGAGAACCCGGGTTCTCGCAAAGTAGGTGTCGATCTTGTCCTCGAAGATGATCGTGATCAGCGAAAACCCGAACATGGAGGTCGCCCGAACTTCCTTGACTCCCGCCAGCCCCTGCAGACCGGTCGAGAGCGGAAACGTGACCTGATCCTCGACCTCCTGCGGGCTTCGGCCCATGAAGTCGGCGTAAACGAGCACTTGGTTTTCGGTGAGGTCGGGGATGGCGTCGACCGGAGTGAGATAAATGGCGCGGATCCCCAGAGCGACGAGGAGCAATCCGCCGCAGGCCACGAGGAACCGGTTCTTCAGGCTCCAGTGAATGATTCCTTCGATCATGGCTTCACGGTTCCTCTCTTGATCTCGCTGGCGCAGTCCAGCATTTCCGCACCAAAGAACGGATTCTGGCCTTCCCGTCCGTGGGCTTGCAGCCAACGGCCCTTCTTCGGAGCGCCGGGGATCGCCTGGTCCACCATGGCGCATTCCCAGACGTCGAATTCAGGGCCCCCCTCAGCCATGCGCAGAGGCTCAAGGACGGCGGTAGCCGCGAGGGTGAACTTGTGGAAGGCAACCCGCGCAGACTGAATGTCGTCAAAACCGTGAAAATGCCGGGACTCCTCCAACGCATCCAGTGACTCCAGAGTGGTCTCCGGGGAACGCAGCTCCTCGACGAGTGATCCCGTTTTTTCCATTGCCGGCTCACTGGTTTTGTTGAAAGCGGCGAGATCATCGGCGGCGAGTGCCGTCGCCATCGCATCCGCAACTTTGACGAACTCGACAATGGCCTGCTTCTGCGGTTCACTCAACTTGGTGAGCGGCGCGGTCGTTTCCATGGGCGCCATGGGTTCCACCGGCGACATGAAAGAGCGGTTCATCTCGGCCTGTCCGTCGATGAGAAGGTTCCCGTTCGTCACCACCTTGTCTCCGGCCTCGATGCCGGTGAGGATTTCCATGAGCTTGTCACCCCGCCGCCCGAGCTTGACCACGGTGCGCTCGTAGGCGCCCTCGGTCCTGTCGACATAGACGACGGCCTCGGGACCTGTCTCGATCACGGCGGAGCGTGGCACGGAAAGCACATCCGGTGCCTCCACCTTCAAGGCGCCGTCCGCGTAGAGCCGGTGCAGGAGGACGCGGCGACCATTCACAAGAGGATTTGCCAATTCGACGCGCACCTTGGTCGAGCGGGTCGTCTCATCGAAATTCGGATCGATGAAGGTAATTTTCCCCTCGAAGGTCTCGCCCGGGAGAGAAGGGGTCGTCACCGTCACGCTCTGTCCGATCTGAATCCACGGCATGTCCTGCTCGTAGGCGAGGAACTGAAACCACATCGTGGAGAAATCGGCGATCTCGAAAAGATTGTCGCCCTCTTTCACATACTGCCCCTCGTAGACGTTCTGCGCCACCACCGTCCCGCTGACCGGGGCCAGAATCTGAGAAGTAAGCGCGTCACCGGGCTTTTTATCGAGCTCCGCGATCTGCGTCGGTGTGAGCCCCATCTGCTGCAGGCGCAAGCCGGTGTTCTTTTTTAATTCTCCGGTGAGCTGGCGATATTCGCGCTCCGACTGAAGGAGCGACGGGCTGTAGAATTCCGCCAGCGGTTGCCCTTCCGTGACTTCAGCCCCCATGAAGTTCACGTTCAGCTTCTGGACACGCCCGTCGATGTAGGCGGAAAGCACGCGGTGACGGCTCGCATTGTCGTCGATCATGCCCGCAACCGGGAGCGTTCGTATCAGGGGCTGCACTTTGGCCTCCGCCGTCTCGACATGAAGGACCTGGATCTGCGTCTGGGTGAGGGAGACAAAGTCACCGCCTGCCACGTCGAGTCCCTTCTCTCCCTCGTAGACGGGTGTGAGGGCCATGCCGCAGATGGTGCAGCGGCCCGGCTTGTCGCTCTTCACCCAGGGGTGCATCGCGCTTTGATAGTAGAGCACCTTGCGCTCGCCGGACGAACCATCGACTGCGGCTCCCGGGGAGGAACCTGTTCCGAAGTTGCCGCGTAGAAACCATCCCGTAGCGAGTGCGGCGATGACGATGAGAACGATGATGAAATTTTTCATGGGAGTTACTTTCCTGGTTTATGGAGATTGCCGCCGGTGATCGCGATCAGCGCCTGATCGGCGACATGACGGGAGGCGAGGGCACGTTTTTGCTCCGCCTTCGCCTCGAGGAGAAGACGACGCGCATCGAGCACCTCGAGCAGGGACGCTTTTGACGAGACCCAGGCGCTCTGCGTGGTCTCAAGTGCGTTCTCCGTCTTCGGGAGCACTTCTTCCGAATAGGAATCGAAGAGTTCCTGATTGTTCTGAGCCTCGGTGATGAGGGTGATGAGCTGGGTGTAAAGCTCGCGCTGCTGGGCGGCAAGATCGCCGAGGGTGGCGTCGCGCTCGCTCTCGGCTCGTGCGATGTCGGCCTGATAGACCGAACGGTTGAACCACGGCAGAGTCACTCTCACCGCGAACATCGCATCGCGAAAATCTCCTCCCGAGTAGGTGTTGGTCTCGACCCCGACGGAGATCACCGGCTTTCGCTTTTCTCGCGCCGCGTCCGCTTCCGCCTGCGCCCCCTCCGCCTGATGTCGCATCGCGGCGAGCTGCGGATTGTTTTGCTCCAGTCGCTCGCGCAGGGCGATAGCATTGGTCAGCCGGGAAGGATTGTTGTCCAGAGCCAGAGCGCTGATCGCTGTGTCGGTGGAGCGGCTCAGGAGAAGATTCAGGGTAGCGGCATACTGGAGGCGCTGTCGTTTCAAGGAAGCGAGGTTCTGGGTGCGCAGGGCGAGTTCACTCTCCAGACGCAACGATTCCGTGGCCGAGCCATCGGGATTCTTCGCCCGTTCCCCGGCGATCCCGACGATGGTTTTCAACCAGGCAAGATTCTCGCTCTGCAGGCGGATCAACTCATCCGCCAAGGCCAGCTCCAGCACCGTCTGCCCGACCGTGAGACCCAGTTCGGCTTCGGTTTGCTGTCGTGTCGCCTGCCGCACTTGCTGTTCGGCGGTCGCGCGGCGCTTCTCCGCGTTGAAGAGTCCCTTGCGCGGGAGCATCTGATCGATACCGACCATGATGTCGCCATCATCCATGCGCATCGAGCGCCTTGCCGCAGTGGCCCCGAGGCCGAGTTGCGGATCTTCCCAAAGCCTCACCGCGTTGATGGCGGAGGTGGCGGCCCGGGTGCGGGCTTCAGCCGCTTCCATCGAGGGATGAGAGCTGACCGCCACCTCGACGAGGCGATTGATGTAACCCGTGGTAACCCGGGTCAATGAGTCTTCGGCCTGGGCCGCGAATGCTGGAAGGAGCGCCAGCAGGAACAATATTTTAAACGAGTGCATGAGAATCTGAGTCGTGTGAAATGGGGAGGAACAGGCTCATCGGAAGAGTGCGGCCCATCACGGGTCCGCGTGCGACGGGCACAATGCGGCTGTCAAAGCCCCCGATTCAGATCAGGATGGAGCAAAAAAGGACGGGCAACCGCACCTTCGACCGGGCATCGGCCGGATGCACAGGGAAGCCCGTCGTCCATTCCTCCGGCGATGTTTTCGGCGCAAGGAAAGGGGCGAAATCAACCCACAGCATTCGAGGGACCAGGTCTTGCCCGGTCATCGGGGGCGTGTTTCCCGGAGAAGGCAGGTCGGTGGCCGGGGGCGACTCAAGGCAACAGCAGGCGACGGTTCCAGAATCACAACCGCAGGACATCCCGCAGTTCGGGATTTCCCCTCCATGCGCACTCCACGACAGAGGCAATGCCTGAGTCAGAAGCGAAACAATGAGGAGGAGGACGCCGGATGCCTTCATAAAATGGGTGAATCTAAAGGCCTTGAATTGAGGTTAGATGTCGGTGCATTGATGTCAATCTTTGAATGAGAATTCGCTCTTTGGACAACGAGACCGGTCTCCCTGAGTCCCTCTGCCACCCGGTGCAACTCCGGCACGAACTCGATCCCTCGGGAAATTTCGAAAAAATCACCGCTTTTCTCTCGCGAGCGCTTCCCTTAGGGCCTGTCGGGCACGATAGATGCGCACCTCGACGGCCTTGGCGGTGCACCCGAGCGTTTTCGCAATCTCTGCCTGACTCATTTCCTCGACCGTGAAAAGCAGGAGCGCCTCACGCAACTCGCCCGGCAATGCGGCGATGGCGCGATTGACCGTGACGGTCTTTTCATGCAGCACTGCCGCTTCGTCGGGAGCCAACTGCCTGTCGACCGCCTCGTGAATGGGATGACCCTGCTCGTCCTCGATTGCCACGGTGGGGTGACGCTTCCTCCAGCGAGCCTGGCTTCGCGCGAGGTTCGCGGCGATATGGAAGAGGTAGGTCGAGAAGGCGGCGACAGGTTTGTAGCTGTGCCGGCTCGTGTAGAGACGAACGAAGGTCTCCTGGGTCAGATCCATCGCGGTGGCGTGGTCCCCAACCATACGAAGGAGGAAGGCGGCGACTCTTTCCCGCCAGCGCGACATCAGTTCGTTCAAGGCCAGATCTTCGCCACCGGCGAGCCGCTGCATCAGAACCGTATCGGCATCAGGGGTGAAGTCCATACGGGAAGGGGTATCAGTGCCCCGCTGGCTCCATCTCCATTTCGATCACATGCGGGAGCATGGTGTCGAGGTAGCGTTTTGCCTGTTCGGGAGAGAGACCCTCAGCCGTCCTGTAGAGATGGTTGATCATCGCCGTCTGACACTCCACATGCAGGGTGGCGTGGTCCTTCAGGGCCGCCTCGAGTTCCGGGGTGATCGGGGGGCCTGCCTTGACGAGCTCTTTGATTCGTTCATGCGAGGTCATCACCCGGTTGCACAGCGCCTCGCAAGTCGGACGATAGGCGAGATGCAGTTCGGAAGTTTTGGCAAACTGCGCCTCCGTCAGATCGAACTCGTGACGCAGCCATTCGAGTTCCGGCAGGAGAGATGCGCCATGCGGCGACGCCATCATGGGAGCCGTGGATTGACAGCGCATCGCGGCAAAGCCTGCGACACCAGCCGCCAAGGCCGCACCCAGAATCCAGAACCCGCGTTTCATTCCCGATTCGCGATGTGAGCCGCTGCCACGGGATTGATCGAGGCAAGGTAAGCGTCCCGTGAGGCTTCGGCGTTGTGTTCAGACGAGACGATCTGACCAAGACCGGCACCGAGGAGCAAGGTCGTCATCACCACCGCCGTCGCCGTGGTCGGCTGGGCCAGGGCTTGGAAAAATGATTCCCGCCATCGACGATATCGTGCCGACCAGGACGTCTGTTCGGCGACGGAGACACGCGCCCAGACTTCCCGCTGGAACGTGGAGGGAAACTCCGGTTTCGGGTGTGTCTGCCGGATCAGATCGTTGAGTTCGTCTTCATTCATGTCTGGGGAAAGCTTGCCGGATGTTGAAGTGGAACACAACCCGCCAGATCATCCGATATCTGGCGGGTTGGTTTGTTCGAGGGTTTACTTGCAGCAGCTCTTCGCTACCGGGGCGGCGCTGTGGCAACTCATGCCTTTTTGGGCGGGAGCTTCCTTTTCAGAGACAGGAGCGGGAGTTGCAGCCTTGGGGGCCGCAGCGCAGCAGCTCATGCCGGCTGGTTTCGTGTTCGGGGTCGCAGGTTTGTCGCGACCGGCGATTGCGGCACTGGAGGCGACCGACGCGATGATCACAGCGGCAAGGAGGGTGAGTTTGATTTTCATGGAGGGGTTTATTCTATTTTTGGTTCGTTTGTTGTGGTTGGGCCGTCGTATCAGGCCTTCATGGAGTGCAACTCCACGGCAGCGGGAATCCCTCTGAGAAATTGTAAAATGCCCCGATTGGCTTAAATGGAGTTCCGGACTCATGCAGATGTTTTTCAAGGACTTCAAAATCATCTCGACCACCAAATGATGGACTCCAGCAAACCAGCCATCCCCATAGACCCCGGTGTTTCGATTGGTCATGTCCATCTCAAAGTGGCCGACCTGGAGCGTGCCCTGGACTTTTACCGCGGTGTGCTGGGTTTTGAACTCACGCAGCGTTTCGGCTCGCAAGCTGCCTTTGTTTCCGCAGGCGGCTATCATCACCACATCGGGCTGAACACCTGGGAAAGCGGCGGCGGTTCACCACCGCCGCAGGGAGCGACCGGCCTCTATCATCTCGCGATCCTTTATCCCACCCGCGATGCGCTCGCCAATGCCTTGCGCCGTGTGCTCGACGCGGGCATCTCGCTCGACGGAGCGTCCGACCACGGCGTGAGCGAGGCCATCTACCTGCGCGACCCTGATGGCAATGGAGTCGAGTTGTATTGGGACAGGCCGCCGGAGCAGTGGCCGAGAGACGCGAACGGTGGACTGGCCATGTTCACCCGCCCTCTGGATTTGGAAGGATTGCTCAGCCAATGACTTGGGCAAATGTACAGATTCGGGAGTTCTGGAGCCTCTTTTAATTCCACGTTTTGGGGTGCGCCCACTCCGTGTTTCGAATGATAGCTAAAAGAAAATCCGCCCCTAGGTGCAGCGGATTTTCCCGGACCGGACCTCCTTCACGCATTCGGGAGTGTCTGATCGCTGCGGTCACGTTTCGGACATGTCCGCTTTTTGGGGGGGTGATGTTGGGAACCCTTGGCCCGCTCGTGCAGGATGCGGTGGCGGACGGCTTCGGCGGGGTAGTATTCACCGTCTTCGATCTCGCCCGCCTCGTAACGGCGGAAGACCTCCGCGGCGAGTGGAAGTGCGTCAGCAACCTCTTCGGGCCAGACTGCGGCGTCGTCAGGATGGAGGGCGGCTTCGAGCCAGCAGAAGCTCCACCAGGCGAGAAGGAGATCCCGCTTCTCAAGGCCCACCAATGCGGTGGAATCAAGAGTGCGGACTGCTTCGAAACGCAGCATGGCATCGGCATGATCCTCGGGAATGAGCTCGGGGATACCCGCGGGATGCAGGGGCTCGCTGTTGTCGTCTGCGATCATCATGGGGTTGGTATAGGGGTGGTAGGGGTGGTTAGCCGAGGTTGAGCTTGCGGCCTCGACGCGGGGGCGTCTCCTTCGCTGACGCATGCCGCGCCCGGCCCTTGGCCCAATGCCGCAAGCGCTCGATGGACTCGCTCATGGACACGGCCAGAGGGACTGACTCGTTGAGCACTTCACCCAGGTCGAGTTCCGTAGGCTCACGCTCTTCGGCAAACCCCCGGTGCAGGGCCTCGACGAAGGCGGCTTCGATCTCGGCTCCGGTGTGGAGCTCGCTGGCGCGGGCAAGGACGACGGTGTCGAAGGCGGTCTTGTCACGACCATACTTCTCGATGACGAGATCCCAGATCGCGGTGCGCTCCCGGGTGTCGGGCAGGTCCACGAACCAGAGCTCGTCCCAGCGCCCCTTGCGGAGCATCTCGGGCGGGAGCTTGCTGACATCGTTGGCGGTAGCGACGACGAAGACGGGATGCGTCTTGTCCTGGAGCCAGTTGAGCATCGTGCCAAAGACCCGGGCGCTGGTGCCTCCGTCGGTGGAACCACCGGAGCCCCCGACACCGCCGAAGCCTTTCTCGATCTCGTCGATCCAAAGGACACAGGGACTGATGGCCTCGGCGGTCTGGATGACGGAACGGACGTTGGCCTCCGACTGCCCGACGAGGCCGCCGAAGAGACGGCCGGCATCGAGCTTCAGCAGGGGGACGCCGAAAACGCTGGCGGTGGCTTTCGCGGTGAGCGACTTGCCGGTACCGGGAACTCCGAGGACGAGCATGCCTTTCGGAATGGGCAGACCATAGTCGCGGGCACGCTGGGTGATGGCCTCACTGCGCTGGATGAGCCAGGCCTTGAGAGCCTCCAAGCCACCAATGGAGTCGAGTGACTCCTTGGTTTCGATGACCTCCAGCAATCCGCCGCTCTTGAGAGCACGGGCCTTTTCCCGGGCGACGAGGGATGGCTGGATGGAGCCGGTCTCGACGAGGGACAGGGCGAAGGCGTTCTCCGCCTCGACGGTGGTGAGACCACCGGCGGCACGAAGGATGACTTCGCGGATTTCCGGAGGTGGACTGCCGATGCCGGCAGACGTCAGGAGATGGTCGAGGACCATGCCCAGGATGCCGGGACCGGGGAGCTCAAGGTCGAGACGGGTGATCTCGCGCTCCAGCTCGGCGGGCAGGGGTTTCCAGACGCCGAGAAGAAGGAGCATCTTACCGGCAGACTTGGCATGGTGCAGGGTGTCGAGCAGCTTGCGGACGAGGAGCGGGTCTCGGTCCTCCAGCAAGGCACCAAAGTCGCGCAGGAGCACGAGGCAGTCATCGTCGATGGATTCGACCTGCTCCAGGGCGGTGAGCAGATCGGGACAATCACGTACCGTCCCGCTGGTCGTGTCGATGAAGCCGGTGGTGAGGCTCCAGGCATGGAGGGGACGACCGAGGCTTTCGGCGGCGGCCTTGACCTCGGCTTCGGCACGGACCTCTTCGGAGGTGCACAAAAAAAGGCCGGCGTAACCGGCCCTCGCATATCGCGTAAGTTGATCTTTCATGGGTTCACTGGTCACTGGTTGAAGGTTTCACGCTCCCAGCGCAGGCAGGCTTCTCGGGAGGGGTCAGTGAAGACCCGCTTCCCGGTGTAGTCGAAGACCTCCCACTGCTGGGTCGTGTCGTTGAACTCGATCTCGGAGGCGCGGACGACTTCGAGAGAACCGATCTCACGGAGATCGATGCGCTCGGTGTAGAGTCCGGCTCCGGTGCCGTCGGGCTGGAAGTGCAGCGTGTCGGGGATGTTGGTTATCATGGGTTCAGGTGGATTGGTTTTGTGGGTTGTCGTTGGGGTTCTGGTGGTGGTTGGACTGGCGGCGGTAGTAGTCGCGGGTGCGCTGCTTGCGGCCGACGGTGCCGAGGGATTCTTCGAGGAACCTGGTGGCTTCCTCGCAGGTCTTCCCGGTGTAACCGACGGCATCCAGGGTGATGGCGCCCTCGGGGCTGATCCAGACATCGATGCGTTCTTTCGAGTTCATGTCAGGCTGGGTTCAGGCGGCGAGGGTGAGTTTGATGGAGCCATCGGTCTCCTGCCGTCGGGTGACGCGGAGGTGCTTCTTGGCGGCCTCGCGCATCGTCTTGTGAACGCCGTAGAGCTGGAGGAGACGTCCGTAGTTGGTGCCGACCTCCGCTTCGACGTGGCCGTTCCACCAATCGGTGGACAGCTCGTAGGGTTCGGTGGGGGCGGTCCGGTTCGCGGCGATGTCGTAGGGGCCTTTGAGGCGGACGACGAGTTCACCGTTGCGGGTGCTGTTGGCGAAACCGCGGGCTGTCGTGTCGCGGAGCAGTTCCACGCCGAGTTCGGCGCAGGCGGCTTCGAGGGCATCAACGTCGCGGATCTGGGTCAGGATGGTGGTGAAGTGGGACATGGCTGGTTTGTTCTTGGTTTTTGGGTTCTTGGTTCTTCGTATGGTTGGGTTCGGAGAAAGGATTGAACAGGGTCGGGGCTGGGACCCGACCCTGTTATGTTTGGCGTTGGCGTATTGGCCAGGGCCTCACCCGGCGAGCTGGAGCTTCCTCCGGCCCATCTGGCCGAAGCGCTCGACAAGGTCGCGGGCGTCCTGACTGGCCAGTTCGCGGGCCTGGTCGCGGAGCTGGCTGAGGCCGGACTCAAGACTGCGCGTCGCGGTGAGGTTGTTGCGGTAGTCCTCGGCGCTGCGGGTGAGCAGTTCGCTGCGGACGCGGTCGAGCTGGGCTTCCATTTCGACATCGCCGGCGAAGTTGAGCGACTTGAAGTCGTCGATGAACTTCACGAGACGGTTGAGGGTCTTCTGATGGACGCCGTCGGTTTTGCCGGTGCGCATCGAGGCCAGCATCTCGTCGCAGAGCTGCGCGGTCTGGTGACGCAACTCGGTAACGCATTCGCCGACGAAACCCTCCACGCCGGAACGGATCTGCCGTGCGGCGGTTTCAGCGGCTTCGCGACGGGCGAGGCGAACCTCCTGTTGTTCGGCAAAACTGACCAGCTCCATGCCGAGATCCTCGGGCACGGCGATCTGGAAGAGATGCACCTCGAAGGCGAACTTAGGCTCGAGCTTTTCTCGTGCCGGGAAGGACTCGGCGATCTGCGTGTAGAGGCAGGACGCTTCGTCGCGGGATCCAGCGAGATGCCGGATCGCAACTTCCCATTCGTTGAGTGCTTCGCTTCGCAGGTCGCGGTAGGCGGCGAGGAAGTTCTCCCTGGCCTGGTGGAAGTGGCTGCGCTGGGCGTTGAGCTGCTCCTGCACGTCCACGAGCTTGCCGTTGGGCAGGAAGTGGCCGAGGCCCCCGAGGAAGGGGAAGGTGCCCTGGTCGATGATCGCATGGGTGCGGCCTTCGACAAGGGCGAGTTCGGCGAGGGCTTCTTTGGGCAGGAGCTTCTTGTGTCCGAGACTGACGAGCCGTTCGCTGACCTGGTCGGGGGTAAGGCCGAGGTCGGCGGGGGCGAGTTTCTTGTGGAAGCGCGGATAGCGCACGCTGGCATTGATGAGAACGCCTTCCCGGGTGAGGACGGCGAGGAGGTCTGTATTTGAGTTCATGGGTATGAAGGGATTGAGGGGTTGAGGTAAGGATTTGAAGTTAATGGGAAAGTGAAGGCCCGGGCTCCATGTCTGTGGTCGATCATGGAACCCGGGCCTAGGGCGGCGCGGCTGTTGGTGGGGCAAGGTCTGACTTGGGGCGGGTCGGTCAGGAGGCCTTCTTGGCTTCGTGCTTGCGGCCACGTTGCAGTTTCCGGAGCAGTCCGCGGAAACCGCCCAGCTCGCGCTTGGTCTCGCTGCGTTCCGTGCGGGCGGCATGGAGTGAGCGGCGCACGCCCTTAAGGGTTCGCCGTGCGGAGAGGAGCGCCTCGTCGGCTTCGGCAACCTGTTGCCTCGCCTCGCCGAGGGGATCGGCTGGCTTTGCCAGTTTGGCAGGTTTGGCAGGACCGGTGGGCTTCGGGGGAAGCGGCATGGGCACAGTGGGAGCGACGGGCTTCTGCACAGGAACCGGCGGCGAGGCGAACTGCTCCACTGCCGGCACGAGCCTGGGCCGCTCGATGCGATCCGGAGCGATGGCACGCACGGGCATGACGATCATGAGGTCCCCTCCCCGGCTGAACTGCAGGGGACTCACCGAGTCGCCCGTCGAGATGCGATGAAGCCCGAAGGACATCGCCTTGGCGATGTAGTCTCGATCAAGGTAGATGGTCACGTCGGACCCCTTCATCTCGCAGCGGTCCACTGGATGAAGGATCCAGGGTTCGTCGTTTTCGGCACGAGCGAGCAGACCGAAGCGGCCCTTTTCGAAGTGCAGACCCATGGGACGATTGGCGAGCTGTTTGCCGGGGAGGCGAGGCAACAGGCGTGTCACCGCGTCGAGGGCGGCGTCGCCCAAGGTCACCGTCGTCGTGAACTGTCCNNGACCTGTCACCGACCACCACTGGCTTTCGAGACGGAAGACCTCAGCCCGATGTTTGTCCTTACCGAGACGCAAAGTCCAGGGCCGGGATTCAGCGAGGGCTTTCCACTTCCACAGCGGGTGATCGGGCAGGATCACAGACTGCTTCAGCGGCAGATGCATGGAGTTGCTCGAGAAGAGCGCCCGGCCATTCGTCCCGACGATGCGGTGAGCCTTGTCTCCGGTGCCGCTCGTGTCGAGGCAGGCACTGCGCAGGACCGCACGGGTGGGATCCTGCGAGGCACAGGCAAAGGCACGCAGCAGGCTGGTGACAAGTGGTTCCGGCAAGGTCAGTCCCGGCGTGCGGACCTGAGGGATCTCGGGGAACTCGGCCACGGGCGGAGCCTTGATAGACGGGCCGAGGGGCACGACTTCGTCGGAGCGCAAACCGGTGAGGAGTTCCCGCAGCCGAGGCAATGGCAGGAGGAAGGGCGCGAGGCACTTCTCCACCGTGGCCGGCACATCGACGCTCAGGGTGAGGTCGAGATCCGTGGTGGTGAGGCGCACGGAATGCGGTCCCGCCGCCTCCACCTTCACGCAGCCGAGAACGGCGAGCGAAGGAGTGCGGGGGATGAGTTTGCCGAGTCCGGCGACCACAGGTTTGAGGTCACCGGCCTGGAGCTGGATGGGAGGATGGGTTTTCATTGGATTGATGGGAGTGATCGATTTCATGAGTAATAGCCCTCCCCGCGACGGCCGGATCGCCGACGAATGACCCAGCGAGTCATGAGGAAGGTGAGGTAGAGGATGCCCAGACTGATGACGACGGGCGGGAGGCTCGTGAGGATCCCGAAGAGATCGTGAACCACGGCCGTAACCCATCGACTGGATTGAGCCAGTTGACGGAGCACCCGCTCCGCCGGTGGCAGGAGAAGCACCCCCGCGATCATCAGGAGCACGGACAGGAACAGGTTCAGCCGCAGCCAGGCCCTGAGCCAGCCGCTCGCACTGAGCCAGTATTCGAAGCGGGCCAGCGACCAACCGAGCACTTCGGCCCCGCGCTCCACCCAGCTGTCCGGGGTGAGTTCGAGATTGGCGGTCGGTCGATCGAGTGGCTCCTGTTTCCAGAGTCTTCGCAGTTCACGATGGTTGGGGAGTTCTGAGAATGACTTCATTTGGAGGATTTGGTGAGGGCTTCTATCCCCTGAGATGAATTGTCACCGGCTAGACAGTCGCGCCGCGCTCTTGAACCGAGAGCGGCACCACCGACGAGGGCGAAGAACACGAGCAGGGACAGAACGACGGAGGTGATCCGCCAGAAGTCCGCTCGTTCCGATTCGTCGCGATGGCGCTCCATCTGGAGGTGAATCCGATCGACTTTGGATTCGAGGTATTCGGTCCGATCTTTCCAGCCGGGCTCTTCAGAGGCGAAGGGGATCCAGGAAGCGGAGGATTTTCCGCAACCAACGGTCGCGGAAAGAATCAGGGCCGTACAAAACAAGAGGGCGGCTCGGGAAAGAGCCGCCCTCGGGATCGAGGTGAGGTATTTCATGATAGTTTGATTTAGGTTGGGTTTTGGTTCGTTGAATTTGGGTTCAGTGTTTGACTGGTTTGATTGATGGTCGAAGCGAGATCGGCCCGAGGTGGCGAACGGTCACCGGTCAAGCGATGAGCCTTTCCACCTCCGGCACTCGGAGTAATAGTCACACCACGAACAGTGCATACCGGGCGAAGGTACGAAGTCCTCCGCCTCGATGCCGCGCACGTAGCTTTCCATGATCCTGACAAGTCTGCGGATTTGCTCCGAGGTCATCGGGCTCAGGGGGGTGACGATGAGCTTCGGTTCCTTGGTTTTCACCAGGTGGTGAAGCTCGAAGCCGGACTCCGGCTGACCGGTAGCCTCCCGGTAAAGGAGGGCATAGCAGCCGAGCTGGATCTCGTTCTGGTGGGTCGTCATGAAGGTATCGGGAGATCGCGCACTCGTTTTGAAGTCCACGATCTTTCCACCAGCCCTGACGAGGTCGATGATACCGACGAGCGGAGGCAGGCCGTGGGCATCAAGATCACGCTCGACGCGCACCTCGACTGCCTGCGGTTTCTCCTCCTGCGGGATTGGCGTGTGGGTGAGGTAGTGCCTGAGGATACTCAGGGCACCGGCCTTTTCCTTGGCCTCCTCGTCGGCGGAGTTCCAGATCATCGCTTCTTCCTCGCACCCGTGAATCCAGCAGGCTTCAAAGACGAGTTCCATCCGTTCGATGGAGCAGTCTTCTCCCCGCCAGCGGGCGAGGTTCCAGGCTTGCAAGACCGCATGCACCACCTTCCCCACGAGCAAGGACGGAGAGACCTTGCTCGGGAGCTGCTCGATGTAGTGGAAGTACCACTGGAGCCGACAGGTGTGGAACGACTTCAGGCGCGAGGCGCTGAGGTATTCGAGCGGGTCTCTGGTCACCTTGGCGGGGGAAGGAATCGAAGGCAGGGGCCTGGGAAGGATGTTGGTGGCATTCATCGCTTGGCTTCCCTCCTTCGGTTTCCATTGACCTGCCGCTTGTCGCTCTTGCCGGAGAGTTCGAGCAGCTCGGCGATGAGCCCGGATGCTTGCAGTTTGTTGAGCTGTTTGACGCCGACGCCGAAGCGGTCGAGTGCGATCTCCTCCACGCTGTCGCGGTCGAGTTCATTCTCGGTGACGAGCTTCAGGATGAGTTCCTTTTGTGGGTCGGAACAGGACCAGCGAACATTCCCGTTTCCCTGGGAGTTCGTATTTCGCGATAGTTTTGGGGATCCGTTGCGATGTTCGTCTTTTGACCCGTTTTTGGTCAATCCATACGATTCGCCCGGAACAAACCCGGTTTGCTGGATTTCGTGATCCACGGAGTTTTGGAGCATCGAGTACATCTTCGAAGCTTCCCTCGGAATGTCGTTCGGATCAGAAAGCTCTGTTTCGACCGAGATGCTGAATTGGTGAGAACTGTAACCAGGCAACCCAAGTCGCTTGGAATACTCTCCTTTAATTACAATAGCCATGATGTTGTCTTTTCTTTGTTTGTTAAGTTTTGTCCCAAGACACGAAAAAGCCCGATTCCGGTTGAATGATCGAAATCGGGCGAGTTTTGTGAAATGGGCGTTTCTGGTTAACAATCGGCTTTGTGCCGATCCTGTTTTTGATGTGCCGTCAACTCGGGCCAGTCTTGCGACGCAGTCCGCCACCCAGGAGTTCCGGCGAGGGAATCCTTAAGGAGGCGATCCAGAAGCTTCGTCATCGGAATGCGATGACGTTGGGCTTCATGAAAAAGCACCGCGACGACCGACCGCGAAATGACCGGGGTGTAGTGCGTTGCACGTGCCATGAGTTTGTGGGTTTATACAAAAAAGGGTCGAGACAATGAAGTCTCGACCCTTCAAGGATATATGACGCGGAAAGCGGCGTTATTGCCGTTCGCAGCACCTTCTGGTTTCAATCACTTCCATCCCGGTTTCGGTTTCACATTAATCCTAGCACGCGGATAAGACCGCACGTATCTCCCTTCACCCCCTCCAACAAGGACTGCGATTCGCTTCCTGTGCTCCTCGTCACCAGGATGTGCTGCGCAACCGTATTTGCCATTGGGGAAGACCATGAGGTGCTTCCCTTTCGAATCGCCTCCTTCGGCAGCGCACGCGGGACACCTCGCCCGGATCTTGCCGTCAGGTAATTCGATCTGGTTCTCCAACAGCTCTATTTTGATTCTCATTCTGGATTTCTGGTTGTTGACACGGACAACACGGAAGAGGAGCGGCCCTCTGACTTTCATCAGGTATGAGGAATCCCACACTTTTTTGTCTAAGAGCTCTCTCGAATCTATCCGTGTTTACCGTGTCGGTGCTTCACCTCCCCGTCAGGGCCACACCTCGATATCCTCTCAGCTTTCTCCCCTCAGGAGCGCAGCGGACATTCTCGGTATGATACACCCGTCCTCCGAAATGCTCCTCGATTCGGGCTTTCACTCGAAGGTGGAAAGCGCGATCGGGCTCACAGGTGATCGCTCTTTCAGAACAGAACCTCTGGTATTCCAACAGAAGTTGCTCGCTACTGATGCTTTCGTCTGCGGCGTAAACCAACCTCGACTCGACAAAGAACCCGACGGTGTCCGATATCCTCACACGATCACTGATTCGCGACCGCTGAGCCGGGGTCAGCGAGATCGTGCCGTCTTTCTGGATCTCTTGCAGCGCGATCTGTGCGCCCTGCAACATCCAATTGAGAATCCCAGGCCCTTCCTCGTTCAGCAGCACCTGATCAAAGTGGCCTATCCGCTTCGGGAGCGCGTCGATAGGAGCACGGAAATGAATGATCACAAGCCGCCTTTCCCAGGCCGTTGAGTCGTCGTCAATTCTCAGGAGAAGGGGTGAATTACTCGTAATGACCACGTGGAAATCCCCCACGAGGTCCCCCACTTCATTGGAATTTTTCAGTTCCGTACTCAGTGAGTCACCTCCAGTGAGACGCTTAAGTGCCGACGCACCCGGTGTCCTCAGAAAATCGGACGACACATCACGACCTGCGAGCAAGCGCTTCCCCCGATACCGAGAGATCTCGAACCGATTGAGAAGATTCCCCGTTCGCAGCTCAGTTACCATCCCCCGTCCAAGAACTGCATCAAGAATCAGCGCAACGATACCTTTCCCAAGGCCTGCGACGCCTTCGAACAAGAGGATTTTCTGCAGGGAATTCCGCGAAACCAGGATAAGGCCGAACATCTTCTGTAGGAGCGCTACATCAGCAGGGTCAAGAACGGGGCAGAGAAGTTCATTAAGAAAGCGGGGACATTTAGCCCCTTCTTCATATGAAACCTCCGACTTCCCCAGAAGCAAGAAACTCGGATAGAACGGCAGCTGACACAGTGTCGAGCCTCTCTCAATGCTCGGCTCCACTACACCGATCACACAATTGGATGCCGCGACGCAGTACCAGTCTCTATTGTTCCTGCTTCTTTCGAAACTCGAAAACGTTTGCGCCTCCAACAGACTTCGAATCGAAGCCACAGTCGTCTTTCTTTTCTTGAAGTGCAAACCCTCGTCATTGTTCTCGACAGCAAGCCTCGAAATATAGGACGCAATAAGCGCATCAACTTGCTGTGTAGCCTGCGGCTTCCAGATCCCATCTTGATCCGAATACTGATAGAAGCTCTGAAACTCCCTGGCAAAGATAATCTTGTTTTCACACTCGATCCATCCAGCAATGAAAGACTCGTTGAGAGACCGCCCCCCGTTGCTTCCTTCTTGATAAGGAGGACCGTATCGTTCTGTGAGAACGTCAAATGGATCCACTTTCCCAGGATACTTCTCCCAGAGTTGCGGCCAGTTGATCTCGTCAAAAGAGATCGATTTTACCGGGAACGCCGAGTCAACACGATACTCACATCCGCTCGGATGTTTTCCGTCCACGACAGTGATTCCACGCCCACCGCGCCATTCTCCGGCACCGTCCCCGTGCTCGTTGGCTAGTTTGGTCACGGAGTTCGGGTATTCTCCCTGCATTTTAAACCACAGGTTCAATCCTCTCGCCCCATACGATTTTGTCGTATTGCAGATGTCACGGTTCGATAGCTCGAATTGGCCATAGGCTTCAAGATCATCGAAATCAATAGAGACGAGACCGCCCGAGTTTGCCCCCACGAGGGCTGCGATATTTCCTTTCTCCAACTGAGAGAGGTATGCCGGATCACTCATCTTCTCGATGGTGAAATCCGGATAGCCCTTTATCTGAGGGCCTTTTTTCCCTTCCGGGACTGGGATGAAAACAACGTCCATCCCGAATGTTCTTTGGAGCCGAGAAACCCGGCTCAGTGCTCCTTCTGGAGCAATTTTTGAATATTCCATTTCAATTTTGTAAATGTGGGCGACCTCCGACGAGGCCGCCCGCTTCAACTCTTCAGGAGACCTCTGCTCCCTTCATTTCGACATTCCTGTCGATTCCGTCCAACCGGACATAGCTAGGCAAGGGACATTCCGCGCCTTGCGATTCGTCGACATGACGAGTCTGAGTTGGACTTTCAGCATTGACCTCACTGGGCTTGCCGAATTTCGTGGGGACCTCGAACGCCTCGAGATCCCGCAATACCCGCGTCGCATCGAATCGGATGACCTTTCCGATTTTGAGATGGCAGATGATTCCCTTCTGGACCCACGTTTGGATGGTCCTTTTACTGACCCCGACAAACAACGCGATTTCGCGTGTCGTCAAAAGCCTTGGATCTGGAACTTTCACTATTTTTCATAGGGGTGAAAGTTTCGGAAGTGTTTAAGCTTCCAGTAGCGAGGCACCTTTCTGCCTGGCCGGAACTCCACGAGTTCCATTATGATCCGTTTCTGGCGATACTGTGCGAGCGAACCCGCACGTTTGCGTAGAACTCCTCATTGAGGAAACAACGCTCTGTAATGTGATTCCAAATTTCCGTCTCCGCAACCTGAAAATTGAATGCGGCAAATGCCGGGGCCAATTGAAGCGATCAAGCGATGCTCTCCACCATCACCGAAACCGCCAAAGCCCACCGCGTGTCCACCGTCCGGTGGACACGATGCTTGCCAACGGAACCATCCCGTCCGTTCGGATCGGGCGGTGACGACCGTTCAACGTCGCCCGTGATTGATTCGCTGGAATGCCGGGCGGAGGTAGAACGGGCGCTCCGCGGGCGTGATCGCCTCAACCGGCCTTCGCCATCGTCACCACGTTCGCGGCCACCTCGGGGCTGATGCTCCAAAAGGTGGCGGCTTCCTGATCGGTGGCGTCCACGTTGCGGTAGTGCTTGAAGATGATCGAGCAATCCTTGTGCCCCATCTCAAGCGCAAGCGCTCCCGCGTCCTTGTGATGGAGAAGGTGATAGGTGGCGAAGGAATGGCGCATGCCGTTCTCCGGCCATTCCCTGAGAACCGGCGTCTCCGGGTTCTCCTTGTTCACCTCGATCGATTTCTCCACCTCCTTGGGGGCACCGAACCCAGCGGCTCGGCGTGCGGCTTCCAGACGTTTGCGGCCGTTCTCCGGCCAAACCGCCCCGCTCGTCTTGGCGTGCGGTGTGAGCCATGCCTTGAGGTTCTCACTGATGACGACGCTCCGGCTCCTGGCGCTCTTTGCCTTGGAGGCTCTTACAACGACTTTCCCTGCGGCGATCCTGACTTCCTTCCAGTCGAGGCGCTTGAGTTCGGAGTCTCTCAGGCCCGTGAAGAGACCGATTGCCACAACTGGCAGGATTTCCGCATCCGCACCTTGAAGGAGTCTTGCGGCGTCCTCCGGGGCGAGGATGGAAACTTCGGACTCTACCTCCTTCGAGCGGATTACCCTCGCCGCTGGGTTCTCCGCTGCGAACTTCTTCTTGATGGCATCATTGAAGGCCAGGACAAGCATTCGCCGGTAGGAGTTCACCGACGAGGGCGAAAGCTCAAGCGCGTGAAGCCAGTCCTCAATCTCTTGCGTCGAGATGGTGGCGACTGAACGCCCCCCGAAGGTCTCGTTGAAGCGACCTAAGCGCCCTTCCATGCCCTTGATGTGAACGTCCGAGAGTCCGGCCTTCCTCCGTGCGGAAATGGCATCCGCTACTAGATCGTTCATTGTGCACGAACGCAAGGAGCGCCGGCGATAGTCCGCGGCGAACGCCACCGCTTCCCGCAAGGTCATTCCCAACTCCTCAAGCTCCGCCCGCGTGTCGAGCACGGCGGCACGCTCTGCGGAGGTAAGGGCGGAATCGGTGCCATGGGCGCGAGCTTCCTCCAATCGCGTCTTTTTCCACTCTTCAGCGGCCTTCTCAGTCTTGAAACCCTTCTTCCGATACTCGCCCCCCTCAATGAATGTCGCACGCCACCGATAGACGGGATGCCCTTTCATCCGCTTGATGGTGACTCCGTGGCCTAGTCGAGCTCCGGCTTCCTGGTTCTTCCCTGCGGTTTCGATCATGGATCAGAATCCCATGAAACGGGGGCAATTCAAGCTGAAGCCGCTCACTAACCGCTCACAGGTGCTACCGAGGGACCTGGGAAATTCTGTGTAACTCGTTGATTAAGAACCAAGCCGAAGGGGGGAATTGAACCCCCGACCCACGCATTACGAATGCGTTGCTCTACCCCTGAGCTACTCCGGCATTGGACCTCCGAAAGGGAAGGAGCTGGAACCTAATCGAGAGTAAACCGGTGTCAATGAGTTCGATTTGCTGGTGTCGCAACCGGATATGCGATAAAATCAGCCGGTTTAGAAATGGAAATTGGGCTGTCACATCAGGCAGGTTGGCGGCAAGAACCATAGAAGCACTGAATGAACTCCAGCGACCGGGAACTATTTGTGGATCAGGTCCGTCAGCACCACGCGGGACTGCGAGGATTCGTGCGCGCTCTCGGGGTCGATCCGATGTGGGTCGATGACGTCGCTCAGGAGGCCTTCATTGTTGCCTATAATCGACTTGAGGAGTTTGACCAGGGCCGGGATTTTGGAGCATGGCTGAGGGGGATCGCCCGCAATCTGGTGATCAATGAACGACGGAAGGACGCCCGGAGAAAACGCATCATATCAGACAATCTGACTGAGGTGCTGATCTCCTCTTCATCGGCGAGCGAAGAGGAGGATGACGAGATGGGCGATCAGGCCCTCGCAAGGTTGAACGCGCTAAAGGAGTGTATCAAAGGTCTGCCTGAGAAAAGCCTGAAGCTCCTGAAGTCGAGATACGAGGACGACAATTCCGCCCAGTTCATTGCGGAAGAATTTTCGATGAATCCCCCTGCAGTCCGCAAAGCGCTTGAACGCCTTCGTTCGGGTCTGCGCGATTGCATGGAGGAAAAAATAAATCTGGCGACGGCGCATTGATTGAAAATGAGACCCGACCCGAACAACGATGATCTGTTAAACCGGTTTCTCCTTGGAGACGCGGAAGAGTCTGACCTTTCCCGTTTGGCAGCGAGGGCGGCGGAAGACACCGATTTGGCTTCCCGAATCGCTGACGAGCTCTCGTTCTCCGAGATGCTGCGACAGGTTCTCGTTGCCGATTCAGACGGGTTCACGGATCGATTTGAAGGCGCGTTGGAGAGCAGCAGGCTCTCGAGGGAGGAGCTGTTCTTCCGCGTCAGGGAGGGCGGTGCTTCCCCTTTTGAAAGTGATCAGGTCGCCAAACTGCTGTGGGATTCGCCGGATGCAGCAAGAGAGTTCCGGCGCCAGCTTGCGGAAGACGAGTGGATACGGGAAGCGCTCTCTGAGTCCAGGGGGGCGGGTGCGTTTATTGAATCGCTGGAGACCCGGATGTGGGCGGAGACGGATCGTGACCGCTTTGTCGATGATTTTGCGAGGCGTTTGGAAAATCAGCTGGCACCGGATTTCGCAGCGGAGCCGACAAAAGGGAAGATCGTTCGCTTTCCGGGTGGATGGACTCAAACGGTTCTGCAGGTCGGAGCCGTTGCTGCGGTCATCTCCATTGGAGCGTTCGTGGCTGCCCAGCTCGTTGCCAGCCGTGTAACAGATAGATCGGCACCGGCCTCCGTGGTAAAATCCTCTCCGGATGCGAATTGGTCGGAAGGCGCTGCTCCGGATCGGGATGGTTTTATCAGATCGGGACTCTATCAGTTGAATCGGGGAGTGGTCTCGATGCGGCTTTCCTCAGGGAGCGAACTGACGGTGGAAGGTCCGGCGGTTTTTGAGGTCGGGGAAGATTCTTCGACCTTCGTTCACGAGGGAATCGCCCTGGCCCGCGTTTCGGCCTCGGACCCTGGAATCACGCTCAGGTCCAAAGGGCTTCGGGTCTCCGAGCCGGCGAGTCTCATCGGAATCGACGCCCGGGTTGACGGGGCAACGGAGGCGATTGTTTTCAGCGGGGACGGAGGCATTTGTCTCACGGAAGGTGGAAAGTGCAGGGAGCTCACCCGCTTCGAGGCAGTCAAAGCGGACCATTTTCATGAGAAGCTGGTCGATGTGCCCTACAAGCCCCATGCCTTTGCCAATGCCTGGGCGCTGCTTTCGGGAGTCGAAAACAATTTCGGGACCGTCAAAATCGAGATGCCCGGTTCTGACCTTTCCTCAGAGCGGGGCGCCGAGGGGCAGGTTCAGGTGTTTGTTGAGAACGAGTCATTCAGGCCCAAGGCCGATCTCGAGGTTGATCGGGTGGAAGTCGGGGAATTTTCTGTCGCCGAGGCAAATCCTGGTCAGCAGTTGCAGGCAAAAGGCGACCTCCGGAGCTACCTGCTCCAGCTTTGGCCCTCTGATCAAGAAGGGGGGGAGGAAGTGGAAACCTCACTCACCTTTGATCATCCTGTCGTGGGGGTGATTTTTTCATCCGGGCGGTTGGTGAGTTCGGATTCCTCAGTTGGCTCCGCCAACTCCGCTGATGGGAAGGCGTATAATACCGGTCAGGGGATGGATTCGGGAAATGATGAAATTCTCCTGAGCCAGGACCGTCGCACTCTGAATCTGCGATTTAAAGGGGACGGTTCCGAAGTGGGGCAGGTTCGGGTCCTGGTAGCGCTGAACTAGGGGGCCAACGGCTCCGCCACAAGAATCTGAATGGCTTCGGCTGCTGCAGTAAATCCGAAGGTGCCCGTCACGGGAGTGGCCGCGCCGAAGCCGGTATCACAATTCAAACGACGATCACTTCCCGGTTGGGGATCGGTCCGAACGGTGCCGTCGGACCAGGGGAACCTGGCATTTTCTTCGCTGTAGACCGCCTGAACGCCGAAAGGCTCCCGCGCCGATTCCGGGGGGAATCCGTGATTTTTGCGCAGTTCCTTCCTCACCAGGCGCAGAAGTTTATCGTTGGTTGCAAAGGCAAGATCCGCGACCTTCACGGCGGCGGGATGTTGTTTCCCACCCGCTCCTCCGGCAACCACCAGTGGCAGGTGGCGAAGCAGACATGATGCAATCAGAAGTGCCTTCAGCCTTGCGTCGTCGATACAGTCGATCACACAGCTGTAGTCCGGTTCAAGAAGCGGTTCGACGTTCCCGGGAGTGAAGAAGGCGATCTTCTCTTCGACGACGATCTCCGGATTGATGAGTCGCATTCGTTCCGCCATGGCGGTAACCTTAGGACGACCGATCTGCCCCTGAAGTGCGGGAAGCTGGCGGTTGGTGTTTGTCACGCAAATCTCGTCGAGGTCGATGAGAGTGACCCTGCCAATGCCGCTTCGGGCCAGCGCCTCGGCCGTCCAGGAACCCACCCCTCCGATCCCGACGACGGCGACATGGGCCCTCCGCATTTTGGGAAGAGCGTCAGCACCGTAAAGGCGGGCGAGCCCTGAAAAGCGGTCGAGATAGTCGGCTGTAAGTGCTTCGGTCAAATCGCGGCACCTTGCGTTGAAGGCTGCTTGGATGCAAGCTTGCCGGATGAAAAATCTGATTCCATGAAGTGGCAGATCCTCGCCATTGGCAAACCGTCGCTCGCCTACGCGAAGCTTGGAGTCGAAGAGTATTTGAAGCGCCTCGGACGATACACTTCGCTCGAACTCCGAACGGACTGGAAAGACGGTGGTTCCCTGAAGAACAGTGAGACCCTTCTTGCCGTTAGCGAAGGATCGGTCCGGGTGGTTCTCGACGAGAGAGGGGAGATCTGGAGCACTTCAGATTTTGTCAACCGGGTCGAATCATGGCAGATGAGCGGAGTCAAACGCGTTTCAGTTCTGATCGGAGGGGCTGACGGACACACTTCCGGCTTACGCGAGGCGGCCGATCATGTGGTTTCGCTGAGCCGATTTACGCTTCAACATGAACTCGCTCTCGTCGTGCTGCTAGAACAGATTTACCGCGTTCACACGGTGATGAAAGGTGAGCCCTATCACCGTTAGGGGAACCCGGCGGGAACCTGAATAAAAGCTTCCATGTGGCACGCTGTGCATGTTATTTTATAATTTTGATATCAAGAATAATAAATAGGAATTAAACACTTTCATGTGCTCACGAATTTTCTTCAAATCGTTCATCCGACTTTCGATTTTACTCTCTTTTGCGGGCTCAGTTCTGGCGGNNGTGGAAGCGTCTTCTGTCGAGGTGGCGAAGTCGGACAAGGCCACGGTGAGGGCGAAGCGTGAGAAACGTGAGGAACCGGCGGTTCCCGATCCGGTGGCGGAAACGCCTGTGGAAAGCAGGAAGCCGGCGGTGACTCCGAAGTCAGTCTCCTTTCACGAGGTGAAGCCAGGACCCTTCGAACAGAAAGTGAAGTTTCCCGGAACGGTGGAAAGCACTCTCGAAATACCGGTCGAGATGGACCTAAAGCGATGGGCTGACATGACGGTTGTCAAAGCGGTTCCGCACGGAACCAGGGTGAAAAAGGGCGACGTGTTGATCGAGCTTGATACCAAAAACCTGAAGCAGAAGATTGAAGAGATGAAGGTCGGCATGCCCTTGAAGGAACTGGAGCTTTCTTCGGCCGAACTTGAACTGGGAAATGCGGAGAAATCGACTCCTCTGGCCCTTGAAAAAGCAAGTCGGGAAAAGATGCAGGCGGAAGAGGATCTCGCCCATTTTGAAGATCAAAGTCGGCCGATGCGGGACCGCGCGGCGAAGGAGGAAGTGAAGGAGGCGGTTGAATCCCTCGCTTATGCCGAAGAGGAACTCAAGCAGCTCAAAAAAATGTATGAGCAGGATGATCTCACCGAAGAGACGGAAGAGATTATTCTGCGTCGAAGCGAATACACCGTGGCGAGACTTCGCTGGATGCTGGAGCAGACCGAGGCTCGTTCCGCCCGCGTGCTCGACACTCTCCTGCCCCGGGAGCATGAGAGTTTGAAGACCAATCTCGCACTGCAGGAGATCAGCTGGCGTGCCGGGGAGAAATCAATGAGGGACGGGCTTGAGAAGAAGCGCCTCGAAACGACGGCCAAGAGACGCGAACTGGAGGAACTCAGGAAATCGCTGACAGAACATGAAGAGGACCTCGCCGCGATGAAGGTTTGTGCCCCGCAGAGCGGAATCGTCTATTATGGCATGAGCCAGCGGGGAAAATGGACGACGGCCTCAGTTGTTGAGAAGAAGCTGATCCCCGGCGGCAAGCTTGCGATGAGAGAGATCGTCATGACCGTTGTCGATCCGGCGAAAGTGCAGGTGCGACTCCAATTGAGCGAAGACCAGTTGAAGGACATTGCCGGAGGGCAGGTCGGGACAGTTCAGTTGAAATGGAAGCCGGATTTCAAGTTCAATGCGAAAGTCGAATCCGTGCTTCACGTTCCTTATGCCGATAAAACCTTTGATGGTACTGTTAGTATGGAAATTCCGGAGGGAGGTCCGACGCTTCTCCCGGGAATGACTGCCACTGCCGAGGTCCGGGTCTACGAGAAAAAGGACGCGATCGCCGTCCCCGTGGCAGCGGTGAAAAAGGAGGGTGACAAAGAAACCGTTACTTTGAAAGGCGGCAAAATTACCCCGGTCAAAACCGGCAGAGTGAGCGGGGAAAAAATTGAGATAATTGAAGGATTGAAGGAGGGCGATGTCATAGAGACGGGAGCCGAGAAGAAGGAAGCCGGCGCGGCGGCAGGTGAGAAACAGAAAGGTGAGGAAGCAAAGGCGGAGACCGGGAAAGAGGAATGAAACTGGATTTTCGCTCATCTTTACCGGGCCTCTGGGCGGTCCTCTTGTTGACTCCATTGGTTCACGCCGATGATAAATTTACGCAGTCCGTCGACGAGGCCATCGCGAGCGGGGTCAACTTTCTGATCGCGGATCAGAACCCGAACGGAAGTTGGGGTTCTGCTCATCAGACCAAGGGGCTGAACATTTACGCTCCCGTTCCCGGTGCGCACGATGCCTTCCGGGTTGCGGTGACGGCCATGGCGATCTCGGCTCTTTGCGATTCCGGGTTGGCTGAAACGGAGGGGCCCTCGCGCGAGTCATTAAAGAAAGGAGAAGTCTACCTTATCGAGAACCTGCCGAAAGTACGACGCGCCAGTGCCGATGCGATCTACAATGTCTGGACCCATGCCTACGGGATTCAGGCTCTGGTCGACCTTTATGAAAGAACCGGAGACAAAGAGAAGCGAAAACTGCTTGTGGATCTTATCAACGGTCAGATCAACCGACTGGAGCGCTACGAATCGGTGGACGGAGGATGGGGCTACTATGATTTCCGTGTCGGCGCGGCGCGGCCGTCATCAAGTTCGATCAGTTTCACCACCGCCACCTGCCTCGTGGCGATGTGGGAGGCGCGTGAGATCGAGGGCGTTTCACTTCCTCAACCTGTCATTGACCGCGCCATCGCGGCGATCAATCGGCAGCGAAAATCCGATCACAGCTATCTCTATGGCGAATATCTGAACGCACGACCGTTGTATGGAATCAATCGCCCTGCCGGAAGTCTCGGCCGGACCCAGGCCTGCAATTTCGCGCTGCGCCTTTGGGGGGATGAAACGATCACCGATGCTATCGTTTCTGACTGGCTTAAGCGGCTCGAAGACCGGAACGGCTGGCTCGACATCGGCCGGAAGCGGCCCGTTCCTCATGAGGCCTGGTTTGCGGTGGCGGGTTACTTTTTCTACTACGGCCATTACTACGCGGCGCGGGGAATCAGTCTGCTTCCCGCAGAGGAACGGCCTGCCTCGCGGAAGCAGGTCGCTGAGATCGTTCTCGATTTGCAGGAGAAGGATGGATCCTGGTGGGACTTCCCCTTCTATTCCTATCATCAGCCCTACGGGACCTCCTTTGCCGTCATGACCCTGGCAAGGTGTCGTGAGAACGACCTTTCTTTTTGAGAAAGTGGTGGCATTGCTTGAGCGATGCAGACGAGCGATTTCGAGTATGAGCTCCCGCCGGAGCTTATCGCACAGCATCCTCCGGCAAAGAGAGGGGATTCGCGGATGATGGTGGTGAATCGCGCCGAGGGCCGGATCAGTCATCATCACTTCGCTGAATTCCCCGACTTCGTGGAAAAAGAGGATCTTCTTGTCCTGAATGATACCCGGGTCGTGTCAGCACGCTATTTTTCAAACGACGGCACCCAGGAAATTCTCCGCGTCGACGTCATCGGCGAGCGGCGGTGGAAGTGTCTCGTTAAGCCGGGCAAGCGATTCAAGCCCGGACGCACCATTGAGATCGGTGAAAGCGTCGGGACCGTCGTGGCGGTCTGTGAGGAGGGCGGGGAAAGAATCATCGATTTCGACAAGTTGCCGGATGAGTCTCTCCACGGACACCTCGCCTTGCCTCCCTACATCCATCGACCTGACGAGGTGGCGGACAAAGATCGCTACCAGACTGTTTTTGCAAACACGTCCGGCGCCATCGCCGCACCGACGGCGGGACTCCATTTTTCGGAAGAGATGCTGGCGCGCCTGCCTCATACCTTTGTCACCCTGCACGTCGGCATCGGGACCTTTCGTCCGGTTTCGAGCGAAACGCTACGGGATCACCGCATGCATAGTGAACGGTACGAACTTCGTCCCGAAGTCGCTGCGGCAATCCGCGAAAGTCGGCGAACTATTGCTATCGGGACCACCGCGGTCAGGGTGCTGGAAACCTGTGCCCGGAACGGAGGGGGAGTCCTTGCGCCCGGGTCCGGGGAGACAGATATCTTCATCTTCCCTCCCTATGAGTTCAAGGTGGTCGATGCCCTCCTGACAAATTTTCATCTTTCCAAGTCGACTCTTCTCATGCTCGTCAGTGCCCTTGCGGGTAAGGATCTCATCTTTGAAGCCTATCGCAGGGCGGTGGAGGAGCGTTATCGCTTTTTCAGCTACGGGGATTGTATGCTGATTATTTGAACAGTTCCCGCTGCGATTCTTGTTGTTTCCGCGGTAAACTGGCGCAAAATACCCTGCTCGCGAAACTGATCGTTCCATCAAGCGTCATGGAGGCGAAAGGCCGGCAGACCGCTCATGTTCCACTTTCTCTCCCAGAAGCGACTTCAGAGTCGCGGGTTCTCTAGCGGCCAGAAACGGCGCAAGCTGAATGAAACCGCGATTTCCGAGATGATGCGGTCGGGCTGGCAGATCAGCGGATTGCTCTTCGCTGTTTTTGCGGCCCTGGTTTCATTCTGGATCATCTTTTCCTCCAGCAGCGGTTCCCTCTTTGCAGGAAAACATCTGCAGACCTTCATCGTCGTCACGGTGATTTCCGCCACTCTCGTTGTCCACTGGCACGTCAGCCTGCCTCAGACCTTCCATCAAAACTCGCGCATCACCCTGATCCTTTCGGTCATCATGACCCAGTTGATGCTGGTCAAGTTGAGCGAGTATGTGGCAACGACCTTCGCCCCCGAAGGCGGGTTCCGGTTTCTTGTCGAACCCTACATTTTTGCCCCGATTGTCATTTCGCTGCTGGTGGGGCGAAGGCACGGAACCTTTGCGGTGGTTTATTCAAGTCTCTTCGGGGGAATGACGGTCGAGAAGGACGAGGCGTTTACCTTCATCATTTTCTCGATGATCTGCGGGTTCGTGGCGCTATACCTCACGAACAAAGTTCGTCGCCGCAGCCGCCTTGTCGTTGCCGGGGCCTATTCGGGGCTGGCCTGTGTCCTTCTGGCGACCACGATGGGGCAGATTCAATGGCCTGCGTTCAGCTCGGACCTGGTTGAATGGGAGATGGTGGCCAAACAGGCGCTTTCGGCCATTCTCGTCTCCACCGTGACGGCGGTTCTCGTCAGTGGATTGCTTCCTCTTATCGAGGCGGCCTTTCGCATCACGACTGAAGTTTCCTGGATCGAACTGGCCGATCTCAATCACCCGCTCCTGAAGCAGATGACGATTGAAGCGCCGGGGACCTATCACCACAGTCTTGTCGTGGCGACGCTTGCGGAAACGGCGGCGGAATCGATCGGAGCCGGCGCGGCGATGTGCCGGGTTTGTGCCTATTTTCACGATATCGGGAAGATGAAAAAGCCCGCCTACTTTGTGGAAAACATCGGCGACGGGCACAATCCGCATGATGACCTCACGCCGAGCATGAGTGCCCTTGTGGTGATGGCGCATGTCAAAGACGGGGTCGACATGGCGCTGAAGTACCGGATGAATGCCGAGATTATCAATGTGATCATGGAGCATCACGGGAATTCGCTGATTCGGTTTTTCTATCATCGGGCGCTCAAACAGCGGGATGAAATTCAGCGACAGGTGGGTGAGGGGAAAGCCCACGAGGAGGATATCCCTGAGATTAAGGAGGAGAGTTTCCGGTATTCGGGACCGCGACCCCGGACACGTGAGAGTGCTATCATCAGCCTCGCGGATGCGGTTGAAAGCGCTTCACGCAGCCTTCAAAAGCCGACGCCGAAGAAAATCGACGAACTGATCGATGAGATCTTCAAGGATAGGCTCAACGACAGACAACTCGACGATGCCGCGCTCACGCTGGCCGACCTGGCCACGATCAAAAAGAGTTTCTCGGCCACCTTGCGGAGCATGATGCACAGTCGGATCGAGTATCCGAAGATTGAGGAAGGTGCGGAAAAGCCCAAGACAAAGACGAAGGGCAGGAAAAGCTCTGAAATCGGGAAGACCGGCAGTGATCAGGACGGTGCGAAAAGCCCGAACGAGAATGTCCCCATCGGATAAATTCCAGGCAGTCAACCTGGGAGCTTCCAAAGCAGCCAAGCCATGACGGAGCGAGCACTTCCCGGGATCGAGATCTATCCGCATGTGGACTGTCCCGACCTATCGCTCGCCTTGCTGCGCAAGCAGACGGTGGAGGCTCTTCCTCTCTGTCTGGCCTGCCCCGGATCGGAAGTGCCGCTCCTGGGAGATCTAGACGAGGTCGAGATCAATCTGACCTCCGACGAAACCATTGCCAGGGTGCATGAAGAGTTCATGGGTGATCCCACACCGACAGATGTGATCACTTTCCATCACGGCGAGATATTTGTCAGTGTCGAAACCGCTGAGAGAGAGGCCCGGAACCATGGAAATTCCGTTGCAGAAGAGATATTGTTATACATCATTCATGGTCTTCTTCATCTCAACGGACATACTGATCTTGCCGAGTTGGACCGGATTCAGATGACCCGGGAGCAGGAGAGAATCCTCAGGAATATTTTAGACGGACCTGCTGCACAATGAAGGGGGCCGGCCCGATACTGAACAAACTAAACGATAACAATCATGGAGTGGTATTACGCTAAGAACGGACAACAACAGGGCCCTGTATCCGAGGGTTCCCTGCAGGAACTCTTTCAAAACGGAACCATCCAGGGTGGTGACCTTGTCTGGAATGAATCCCTGACGGATTGGGTTCCGCTAAGTTCGATTCCGGGATTTGGAAACTCAAGTGAACCCGCCTACACTCCACCGGTAAGCGGGATACCCGCCGCTCCCGCGAGCGTCGCTGGAGGAGTGGTGGTTTCATCCGCGATACCGTCAGGTCAGCCCTCGCCTCCCACCTACCTCTGGCAGTCGATCGTGTGTGTGCTCCTTTGCTGCTGGCCTCTGGCGATCCCGGCGATCGTTTTCGGAACGAAAATCAAGCCCGCCATGGAGGCAGGAGACTACGGCAGTGCCCTCGAGGCCTCGAACAAGGCAAAGATGTGGTGTCTGATTTCATTCATCGTGGGTTTTATCCTGCAGGCGGTTATTTTCGGAATCGCCTTTGTTTCAGGCTTTGCTGAAGCGGCGCAGTCGGCGCAATGAGCCATACCGGGAGGAAGTGGGCGGCCACCATTCCGGGATTGCTGTTGTTTGCCATCCTCGCGCTTTACCTGCGAAATGCGGATCTGGCTTCGCCTCCTCGTCTGCTTCCGCGGTGCAGTTTTCACGTGCTGACCGGATGGCATTGTCCCGGTTGCGGTAACACGCGGGCGACCCATGCACTTTTGCATGGTGATCTGATAGGGGCGCTTCGTCAGAATGCCATCCTGGTGATCGGGCTACCCTTTCTCCTCTTTTGGGCCTTTCGATCCTGGATGCAGTGGGTATATCCTCAACGGATCCGGGCCTTGCCGTTTCGCTGGCGCCAGAGTTACACCTATACGATCGTGGCCGTGGTGGTGCTTTTCGGCGTGCTACGCAATATTCCGCTCGCTCCGTTTACCTATCTGGCGCCAAGGGCACTGCCAGTTAAGGAGATCCCGGAGTCTGAAGTTCCCTGAGGGCTGCTCCGAGGTAATTCGCAACCAGCGGCGCATTCACCGATTCCGGAGCGATTCCCTGGTCGATGATCGCGATTTCCGCGGCCTTTCCAAGGAGCCAGCTTCCGATGCAGGCGGCATCGTGAATTTCCGTTCCCTGGCCGATGAACGCGGCGCACAAACCGGTGAGCACATCGCCCATTCCACCGCTCGCCATTCCGGGGTGGCCGGTGGTATTCAGTTCCAGCGGCTTGCCGGGCGAGGCAATCACCGTTCGGGCGCCTTTGTAAAGAACCGTGAGCCCCAGGTCATCGGCGACGCGGCGTGCGAGGGTGCAGCGATCGATCTCGTCTTCATGGTCTACCAGCCTGGCCATCTCGCCCGGGTGGGGGGTCAGGAGCCGGTTTGGTGGCAGAGAGGAAAGACGGGAGCGAGCTTGTCCCAGCGCGTTCAGGGCATCGGCATCAATCACGACGGGACGCGGGTCTGTTTCGATCAGATCAAGAATGTCGTTTTCGATCACCCTTCCCAGGCCCGGGCCGACCGCAATCACATCAGCCGGCAAGGCGGATACTTCATCGAAATGACGGTAGGGTTTGACCATGACCTCGGGCGGACATTGCGCAGCGATGAGGGGATAGATGGAGTCCGCGACACAAACGGTTACGAGACCGGCACCACCGCGCGAGGCTCCGAGGGCACAGAGCACGGCCGCTCCCGTCATTCCCCGGGATCCTGCAATGATGGTGACCCGTCCCGCTGAACCTTTATGGGTGTCGTAATCACGGCGTCGGAGCCGGTGACGCAGGGTTGAGGGAAACAGAAAACCTCGCGATGGATCCCCGTCTTCAATCGGAATCTCGAGAGGGATCTCCACGAGCCGGCCGACATGGTTGATCGCCCCGTCCGCAGCGAAGCCGATTTTGGGAGCGGTGATCGAAAGGGTGTAGTCGGCGATGACGGCCCCTTCCCCCGGAATTCCCGTATCCGCGTTGAGGCCCGACGGAAGGTCAATGGCGAAACAAGAGGCGAAAGTCTCCCGTCGAAGAATATTGATCCGCTGTGCCATGTCCCGGATGTCGCCGCGGAGAGCCCCTCTTGCTCCGATTCCGAGCAGTCCATCAATGATCACATTTCCAGCCCCGAAAGGGTGGAAATCGGGCAGGTGTTCGGGTTCGGAGTGGAATTCGCTCAGCTTCCTGGCGGCGAGTGGCGAAAGCCCTCCATCC
Source organism: Akkermansiaceae bacterium UBA2381 (assembly GCA_002344215.1). GTDB lineage: Bacteria > Verrucomicrobiota > Verrucomicrobiia > Verrucomicrobiales > DEV007 > Arctic95D-9. The sequence continues at coordinate 47,480 of DDSV01000053.1, read as the reverse complement.
CCTTCGCAACGATGGAGTGTCACTTTCCACCGGGAGCGTCTCAGCCATCTGGCGACGACGAGGGCGTCCCCCGCATTGTTGCCTTTTCCGCAAAAAACCGAGGCATGCCCCGGAGTGGGGAAGAAGCGGAGAATCGCCTCCGCACAAAGGCGGCCTGCCGTGTCCATGTAGGGCTCGGGAGACACGCCGGTGTCAAAGAGCCGTCTTTCGGCTTCGGACATCTCTTCGCAGGAAACGAGCATGTCCGGGCGGGGTCCGGGTTCTTCAGCGGCGGAAAGCAATGACTCCCCGCGCGATACTGTCAGCGACGACCTGACGGTAAAGCGGATCGGTCATCGCGCTTCGTTCGTCTTTGTTACTCACAAATCCGCCCTCGACCAGAACGGCGGGGTGTTTGGTGTTTCGCAACACGGCAAAGTTGGCGGTCTTTACCCCTCGATCGGTTGCCCCGATATTTTTAATGAGCTCCTTCTGAACCAGTTGGGCGAGTTTTTCGGATTCGGCGGTGCGGTAGAAGGTTTCGATGCCCAGAGCGGCGACCCGGTAGCTGGAATTGAAATGCACGCTGACGAAGATGGCGTTGCGGTAGCGGTTCGCAGTTGAAGACCGTTCCGAGAGGGCGATGAACTCGTCCTTGCTCCGGGTCATCACTGTTTTGAAGCCGGCTTCCTTCAGGCTCCGTTCGAGACGGCGGGAGACATCAAGATTGATGTGCTTCTCATAAACGTAGGAGTCAGCGGCCCCGAGATCATTTCCCCCGTGGCCGGGATCGATAATCACTGTCTGGAACGCCATCAGTTGTCCCGATCCCGCCAGAAAAATGGCGGCGAGGATTCCGAAAAGAAGGGATGAGCGCTTGGAGTGCATGAATTGGTGCGGAAGAAAAGATAAGGCGGCAAAAAAGTTTTTCAAATAAAATGAAATATTTTTAAAATTTCTCGGTATACGGACCATTTATCAAGCTGGAAAGGGCCAAAATAGCGGAAGGTTAATTGATTTTAACAAAATTAGCGGCCGGTTCTGCTCTGTTCGACGATTACGAAACGCGGCAATGCGCGATTTCTTAGGAAGTGTGTCCGTGTTGACCCCCGAACAATCGCGTTTAGCTTTCCGAGTGGCCGAAGCGATTTTCAATGATCGTGACTCCGCCTCCGTTGATCCGACCCCATTCACCATGCAAATCCCCACCTACCGACTGATCGCGTGTTTAGTTTTCGCGCTCTCGACCTCCCTTATGACCGCCGAAAAAGCAGCCGCACAAGAAGCCAAGAAACCTGAATCCTTGACCGAGAGAATCAGCTACTCCTACGGTCTCATGATTTCACGCCAGTTGAAGGAGCGGGGAATCGAGGTGGACCTTAGTCAATTTACCCAGGCCTTCAAAACCGTCATGGATGGGGGACAACCTGTCATGAGCGAGGACGAAGTGGCGGCAGCTTTCGGAGAGAATCAGAAGGTTCTCGACGCAAAAAATGCGACTGGAGATGATAAAGCGAATCTGGAAGCCGGTCAGGCCTTTCTCAAAACGAATGGTGCGAAGGAAGGGGTCAAAACCACCGCGAGCGGTCTCCAGTACCAGGTGATCACCGCCGGAGACGGGGCAAAGCCAAAGGCGACCGACGAGGTGACCGTTCACTATCACGGTACCCTGATCGACGGCACGGTGTTTGACAGCAGTGTTGACCGTGGAGAGCCCGCGACGTTCCCGCTCAATCGGGTCATCCCCGGATGGACCGAGGGCGTACAGCTGATGCCCAAGGGTGCCAAATTCAAATTCTTCATTCCTTACGACCTCGCCTACGGAGAGCGCGGCACCGGGGCCGATATCAAGCCCTACAGCGCGCTCGTGTTCGAAGTCGAACTGCTCGATATCGCCGCCGGCGAGTGAGGCGGTACGACTTGAAATTCTTCAACGACCAACAGGGTCGGGTCTTTGGCCCGACCCTGTTTTATTTTAGGGTCAGATCTCGACCATCGCCGGTATGGCGCTCTTGAGAAGAGTAAAGAGCTCTCCGGCCGCTGCTTTTCCCGCTTGAATCACTTCCTCGTGATTGAGCGGATGAGGGGAGAGCCCCGCCCCAAAGTTGGTGAGGCAGGAAAGGGCGACGACCCGCATTCCGAGAGCGCGGGCCTGGATGGACTCCGGGACGGTTGACATCCCGACGGCGTCGGCCCCGAGCGTTCGCAGCATCCAGATCTCGGCCGGGGTTTCATATTCGGGGCCGTTGACCCAGGCGTAGATTCCCTCGGAGAGACGGGTACCGGTGAGTTCCAGGCTTTCCGCCCGAAGCAGGTCGCGAAGTTCCTTTGAATAAACTTCCGTCTGGTCGACAAACTGTCCTGAGCCGGTGAGCGGGGATTGACGGGTGAGGTTCAAGTGATCGGAGATCAACATCCAGCGGCCCGGTTTCAGATTGGCATTGACGATCCCCGCCGCGTTGGTGAGAACGACGCTCCTGACACCGAGTTCGTGAAAGAGGCGGATCACGGCGGCGGTTTCCTTTGCGCTCCAGCCCTCATAGAGATGGACACGGCCCTGAGCGACGACCAGCTCGACGCCGCCCAGGGTTCCGAGATAGAGACGGCCGGAGTGTCCCGCTACTTTGCTCACCGGCAGTCCGGCTATATCCGCGTAATCGCAAGTCTTCGCTCCATCCAGCATATCGGCGAATCCTCCCAGACCCGATCCAAGAACGACTCCCACAGATGGAGAGATTGATCGGAGCACAGCGGGAAGAGTGAACTCGGACATGGCTCAATCTGGCCTGTTTCCCGTCGCCCCGCAAATTTCAAAGTAGAGCTTTTCGAGTTCGGGGGTGACGATTCCGTGCGCTTTCGCCTGTCGTAGCGGTTCCCCCCAGATGGCCTCGACCTCAACCGCGTTTCCCGCGAGGAAGTCGACGAGGCTGGACGGCTGGTAGGCCCCCATTTCAAGGGTTCCTTTGATGTTGCTTTCAGCGAAAGCTGGATCGATTCCGTGTCCCAGAGCGGCGGCGACGGCAATGATCTCGTGCATGAGTGCCCGGGTGCGGTCGAGCAGGGCCGGATTGGCTAGAATCTGCTGCGTGTCGATCCCTCCTCCGGCGATGGAGAGGCCGTTGAAGGGCACGTTCCAAATCAGCTTCCTCCAGCGGGCGAGGCCGAGGTCGGGAAGAATCCGGCAATCGAGACCGGCGTCGGTGAAGAGTGAGGCAACGGATTGGATCGTTGCCGTATCGGTGAGTTCGCCCATTTCCACGCGCCCGTGGGCGAGATGGTGAATCACACCGGGTTCCCCCCGATTGATACAGACGAAACAGAGCCCGCCGAGAATGGGGTGCCCTGGAAAGCTTCTGTGAAGTAGGTCCTCATTGCCAAGACCGTTCTGCAGGGTGAGGAGAATGGTCCCCTGCTTCAAGAGCGGCGGGATGATTTCTGGAAGAATCGCATTCGCCGTCGTCTTGAGGGCGATGATGACGAGATCGACCGGCCCGATTTCGTCGGTCGAGCGGAATGCCCTGACCGGATCGAGATGAAAGTCACCGTCGACGCTGTGAATGATCAGACCGTTTTCCCTGACCGCCTCCAGATCCCGGCGCATCAGGAAGGAGACCTGGTGCTTGAGGGCGAGCCTCGCTCCATAGTATGAGCCAACGGATCCGGAACCGATGACGGCGATGGTGTTGATTTCCGGCATTCTGATTGAATTACGATTCGTCCGGCTTCGGCGCAACGGGTAATCCTTGACGAATCCGCATACCGCCATTGAGTGGGGATCTCATGTCACTCGCCCGGGAACTTCTTACTGCGACGCAACAACTCAGGGAAAGGCTGCAAGGCCTTCGCTTTGGCCCTCCGGTAAGTCATGTTTACAATCCACTCGAGTACGCGAGGACACCACACGAAGCGTACGTGAACCGTTTTGGAAATTCCCGGAAGCGGGTTCTCCTGATGGGCATGAATCCGGGGCCCTGGGGCATGGCGCAGACGGGGGTTCCCTTCGGTGAGATTTCGGCAGTGCGCGACTGGATGGGGATCACGGCTCCAGTAGGAAAACCGAATCCGGAGCATCCCAAACGACCCATCGTTGGATTTGCCTGCGAGAAGTCCGAAGTGAGTGGACGGAGGCTCTGGGGGCTTTTCTCTGAAACCTACCCGAAGGCGGAGGATTTTTTCGCAGAACACTACGTGGTGAATTATTGCCCGCTTGTCTGGATGGAGGAAAGCAGCCGCAACCGCACCCCTGACAAACTGCCCGTCGCTGAAATGGAACCTGTCTACGCCGCCTGCGACGCCTATGTGGGTGAGCACCTGCGTCTGTTGGAGCCCGAGTATGTCATCGGGGTGGGTGCCTTCGCCGAAGGCTGTCTCACCCGTATTGCCGGAGCCATGAAAATGGATCCTGTCATCGGGAAAATCCTGCATCCGAGCCCGGCGAGCCCGGCCGCGAATCGCAACTGGGCGGGCACGGCGGCGAAACAACTGCGCGCCATCGGGGTGTGGAAGTGATTCTCTCTGACGACCACCATGTACGACTCACAAAGCAGCCAACGACTTCTTCGCCAGGCGAGCTGGCTGTCATTCTGGATCGGGGTGGTGATGCTCGCGATCAAATCGGCGGCCTGGTATCTGACGCAATCATCGGCCATTCTCAGTGATGCGGCGGAGTCGGTCGTCCATGTCGCGGCAGTGGCTTTTGTCGTCTACAGCCTGCGGCTTTCCCAGAAACCACCGGATGAAGACCATCCCTACGGACACGCGAAGATCTCGTTTTTCTCGGCGGGATTTGAAGGAGGGCTCATCTCAATTGCCGGGGTCTTTATTTTTTACCAGGCGGTACATCAGTGGACGTCAGGAACCGAGCCGCAACGGCTCGGGATGGGAAGTGTCCTCACTGCTTTCGCGCTTTTGATCAACGGATGGCTCGGGTGGCACCTCCTCCGCCTGGGAAAAAAGGGAGGGTCACTTATTCTCGAAGCGAATGGGAATCATGTCCTCACAGATGCCTGGACAAGTATCGGGGTACTCGTCGGACTGGGGCTCACCTGGGCAACGGGATGGATGGGATTTGATCCGATTTGTGCCATGCTCGTCGCGCTTAACATCCTTTGGTCCGGGGTACGGCTGATGTGGCAGAGCGCGAGTGGATTGATGGACCGGGCTGATCCCGCGGTGCAGGTGGCCATTATCGCCCGTCTCGACGCGGCAACGGAGAAACACGGGGTCACCTGGCATCAGATGCGGCATCGTCATCTCGGGGACGGTCACTGGGTCGATTTCCATCTCGTTTTCGACGACGAGACGACGGTTCGTGATGCCCATGAAATCGCGACGGATTTTGAGCGGGAAGTGCGGGACGAAATGGGGCCGGCTACCATCGTGACAACTCATCTTGAACCGATCGAGGATCACGCCCGGATTCATGGTCATCCTCCCGGAGAGATGCCGCTTGTGGATCCCGGGGAAGGTCATCATCCGGATTGAATGATGCCGTTGCGACTTAACCTCAATAGTCGCGATCCAGCAAATAGTGGGCGAGGTCGCTCAATCGAGCACCTTTCCGTCCAAACGGCTTAAGCGCTTCGAGTGCTTTCCTGGTGAGTCTTGCCGCTTCCTTCCGGCTCTTATCGAGACCGAAGAGAGCGGGATAGGTGGACTTTGCTTTCGCTTCGTCTTTGCCGGCGCTCTTGCCGAGCTTTTCGCTGGTCTGGGTGACGTCGAGGATATCGTCGATCACCTGAAAGGCGAGCCCGAGGGACCTGCCGTAGATGGTAAGCGCTTCAAGTTGGGCGGGAGTCGCGTTTGCGGTCATGCCCCCGAGCCGGATCGAAGCGGTGAGAAGGGCGGCGGTCTTACTCTCGTGGATGTATTTTAGCTGCGTGGCATTCAGGGTGACGTCATTGCCTTCCCCCTCAAGATCAAGAATCTGTCCGCCGATGAGGTGACGACTCCCTGACATGACTGCCAGTTCGGTGATGAATTTTCCAATGTCATACCGCGGCGTCGCTTTGACTTGCGCCAGGATTTCAAAGGCAATCGTGAGAAGAGCGTCACCGGCGAGAACGGCGACACCTTCACCGAATTTAACGTGACTGGTCGGCATGCCGCGACGGAGATCGTCATCGTCCATGCAGGGCAGATCGTCGTGAATGAGGGAGTAGGTGTGGATGCACTCCACTGCGGCGGCTGGAGCGAGTGCAGCCTCATAGTTCCCGCCACAGGCCTCCGCGCTCGCCAGGCAAAGGATGGGCCTGAGCCGCTTCCCCCCGGCAAAAATGCTGTAGCGCATCGCCTCGTGGATTGTTGCCGGACGGGTCTTTGTGGTTGGGAGGAACCCCCCGAGTGCCTTGTCGACGATCCGGCAGCGTTCTTCGAGGTAGTTATTCATATGGAAGGTGTTGAGGGATTGAGGTTTTCAGGGGTTGAGGGCCTTGAATCCTCAATTCCTTAAGACCTGAATCCCATCTCAGAGAAGTTCGGCAATCTGCACCGCATTGAGCGCTGCTCCTTTTCTTACCTGATCGCCGACGACCCAGAACGTGAGTGCATTGTCGAGAACGAGGTCCTCCCTGATGCGGCCGACAAGGCAGTCGTCCCCGTCAGTCGAGTCAAGAGGAGTGGGATATTCAGGGAATTCCGCGAAAGGTGCGTCAATCACGTGGACTCCGGGAGCGGCATTGATCGCGGCACGGGCGGCCTCGACAGAGGGTTTGTTGTTGAAAACCGCGGTCACTGAGACGGCGTGGGAGCGATAGACCGGTACACGAACGCAGGTGACCGAGGCTTTCAAGTCGGGCGCATGAAGAATTTTCCGGCCTTCAAAGAGCATTTTGAGCTCTTCTTTGGTATAACCGTTCTCGGTGAAGACATCGACCTGAGGGATGACATTAAACGCGATCTGGCGCGAGTAGACGCTTCGTTCGGGAAGGGTTTCACCTTTGGCGATCGCAGTGACCTGGGCTTCAAGCTCGAGAATCCCCTGTGCTCCGCTCCCGGAAACTGCCTGGTAGCTCGACGCGATCAGGCTACGGACACCGCCGAAAGCGTGATGCATGGGATTCAGTGCCATCAGGGTAATGATGGTCGTGCAGTTCGGATTGGCGATGATTCCGGAGTGCTTCAGCGCATCTTCCGGATTGATTTCGGGTACCACCAGAGGAACGGCCTCCTCCATACGGAAAGCCGACGAATTGTCGACGACGACGGCTCCGGCGGCGACGGCATGAGGGGCGAATTCCTTTGAAATTCCGCCTCCGGCGCTGAAGAGGGCGATGTCGACCCCGGCGAAAGAATCCGGTCGTAATTCCTTCACGACGATCTCCTGACCGCGAAAGGTGATTGTTTTTCCAGCCGAGCGGGCAGAGGCGAGGAGGGTGAGTTCACTCACGGGGAAGTCGCGCTGTTCGAGGCACTTGAGGATTTCGATCCCCACGGCTCCGGTGGCGCCCGCGATCGCTAGATGTTTCGGCTGTCGGCTCATAACTTGATTTTGTAAGGAAGAGGGCGATTCTACGTATTCCTTACCTGAATGCAACCGAATGACTCTAAGGAACCGCATGGTCCGACCGTCGTAAGGTTTCACATTTGGACTTAAACAATACCAGAATACTACCACATATGAAAAACATCATCCTGCTCACCATCGTAGCCGTCGGCGCTCTTTCTCTTACTGCTTGTAAGACCAAAGATTGCTGTGCGAAGACTTGCGCATCCTCCTACGGTTGCTCCAAGTAATTGAAGTCTTATCGGGAAACCCGGTATGAACCGGGTTTCTTCTGTTAGCTTTCAATAGCGGCTGCCCTTTTGGGGGCAGCCGCTTTTTTTTTTATCCGGGAATCGTCCCCATTCGGTCTCCCATCCGGGCGTAAAGTTCGATGCCCCCCGAGGAATGTTCTTCGAGATCCGGGGCCGCCTTGAAGGCACCCGGTTGAAACAGGGTTATCACCATTGATCCGCCGAAGCGGAAATACCCTTTCTCCTCACCCTTCCTGACGGAGGTGCCGGAGCGTGCCGTGGAGACGATACTCCCGACGTTGGTCGCACCGATTTCGAGAAAGAGATACTCGCCAAGTTCGGGATGGGCCACCGGAGTGATCTGTCGCTTGTTCTCGAAAATGTATGAGATGCTTCGCGAGAGGGCGATGGGATTGACCGAGTAGAGGGAGCCGTTGATGAGTCGTGGTTCCCCACAATCACCCCCCAGCGGAAAGTGGAATCGGTGGTAATCAGTCGGGCAGAGCCGCGAGAGGATAGCGCTGCCTGATGAATATCGGGTGGCAAGTGTCGTATCCCCGAGCAGTTGCGCGAGGTTGAAACGCTGGCCTTTGGCGTAAAGATGATGATCCTTTGACAGGTCGGGGATGAAAAGATGGCGTCCGTCCGCCGGAAAAATGACCGAATCTCCTGCGGGATCGATGGGGCGGGATTCAGGCTTGAGTTTCCGGAAGAAAAACTCATTGAAGGTGCGGAAGGACCGGGGAGCACTCTGAAACTCACCCGTATCCAGATTGAAGCGGCGAATAAACGGCTCAATTTCGCGGGAAGAATAACTGCTGTCAGCCCAGCGGCCGTAAAGACGGGAGAACCATCGCCGTTTGATAATGCCCTCCAGGCAGATTCGCCCGACGAGGGTTTCATAGGCCCAGCGTAGTGGCTTTTCTCCGTAGATGCCCTCTCTTCGAAGACAAGATTCGTATCGATCAAAATAAAGGAGTTCTTGCGCCGGCTTCACGGATGAGAGATAGACCCCGCAAAGAGGAGGAGCAAAACTCTTTTCCCGAATTTTCCTGAATGATTGCACTGCTCACCAATGACGACGGGATCGAGGCTCCAGGACTGGACGCTTTGCGCACTGTGGCGGAGCGGTTTTTCAGCGAGGTGTGGGTGGTGGCTCCGGCGACTCAAATGTCGCAGATCGGGCACCGGGTCACGACAGAGACTCCGATACGATATGAGCCGCGTGGGGAGCGTCGCTTTGCGGTGGAGGGAACGCCCGCCGACTGCACCCGCGTGGCACTTTCGAGGCTTTTGCCGAAGCGTCCGGACTGGGTGCTTTCAGGTATCAATCACGGAGGCAATCTGGGGAGACATGATTTCGCCATCTCAGGAACGGTTGCCGCAGTTCGCGAGGCAGCCTTCGCCGGAGTTCCGGGAATTGCCTTTTCCCACTATCTTCGTCGCGGCCTTGCGCTCGATTGGGATCGAGCCTCCGGGCGGGTGGAGCGTGTCATTCGCGGGCTGCTCGAGGAACCGCTCGAGGAGGGGCATTTCTGGAATGTAAATCTCCCTCACCCCGCCGAGGGAGATCGGGAGCCCCGGATCATCGTCTGCCCGCAGGAGCGGCACTCGCTGCATGTGGTCTATGAGGAGACAATTCCGGGTCAATTGTCCTATGCCGGCGATTACCATGATCGGCCCCGTGTGTCCGGAAGTGACGTGGATGTTTGTTTTGGTGGAGATATCGCCGTTACGGTTGCCTCCCTCTGAAATGGAACAGGGGCCGAATGGTGCCAGAATCGCCCCGGAAATATGACAGTCAGGAATTCCTGATTGTTTGTCCAAGGGGGGGATGCAGCAAGCTTCCCGTCGTCGGCACGGTGGGAGGACCTGCGGGACTGCGGAGAACCGCACGCATGGATGATTGATACTCACGGAATTTCTGCGATACTTTCCCTGAATGGTAATGATTGAAAACGTTATTAGGATCTTCGGCCGGGCGCCGTTGGCTGGGCTCGGGGCGGTCTTCGTCGCCACTTTGATATTCGGAGCAGGTCTACTGAATGCTGAAAACGCGCCGAATGCCCCCGAACGGATCGATCTGTCGAATTTTCCGGGAGAGATGGTGGAGAAGGTGGTGGTCCCGATTCCCGCGGAAATTTTCGCCGTGCTTGAGAAACTCGATGAGCCCGACTGGAACAGTGGAATCGAACTTCCCGAACAGGGTGACCCGGTCGGGGAAAGGGCCATTCTCGCGTTGACCTTCGGAAGTCTGGTTGGCGAGGGATTTATTGCGGTTCAGGCGAAGAACGCCGATGAAATTCAAACAATAGGGAAGCGAGTTCTCGCGCTATCAGAAGCGCTCGGTTTAGCGGCCGCAGTGAGACCGCACAGCCTCAGCATCATCGAGGCGGCAGGGAACAGTGACTGGAAGAAAGTCCGGGACGAACTTGATGCGACTCAGCAAACAGTTCGCACGACCATGGAAAAACTCAGGGATGACGAGCTATCCGGTTTGGTGAGTCTGGGAGGATGGTTACGGGGCACGAATGTGGTGACCTCTTTCATCAGCAATTCATTCAGCGAGGACAAGGCTGAACTTCTTAATCAGCCGGGTCTTATTGAGCACTTCCGGGGGCTTCTGGATTCAATGAAGGGCCCGTCGGCAAACTCGCCGCAAATACGGTCGATCTCAACAGGCCTCGCCCGACTTGAGGCAATCATCGCGCCTTCGACCGAGATATCCGAGGAGGATATCAATCAACTGCGGGATATCAGTCGGACCATGCTCGAAGAATATTATTTCGAAAAGAAGGCGGCCGAAACCGGCACCTCGATCAACTGAGCCGGTTTTGAAGAGATAGATGAATTATTCAAATTTTAAAATCCCTGCGGTGGCGGTTGCCCTCGGAGCCAGTCTTGGCGGTCTCGTTTATGGATACGTCAACGAGGCGATCTCGCTGGCGCTTGAGGCGGCGACTCCGTATGTGGAACAGGGATTCGAAGTGCGTGAGGACAACTGGTCCGGAGAAGTCGAGCCTGGCAAACCGCTCCTTGTGAAGCACCAGCTTTTCAGAGGGAACGAGTACTGGTTCTGGGCGGGGACGAGCTGGCCCGGGGCGACCATCAAGGTGGATATCTTTGACAGCGAAGGAAACTCCGTCGGGCTGGAGTCATTTGCCCGTGATTCGTTCGCAGGGGTGCGTGCGCTCCCTCAGAAGACGGCAACCTACCTCATCCGGGTCGTCGCCGAATACAGCAAGACCGGCGAGGGGTTGACCGACGAAGAACGTGGAGCAAACGACCCCGTCGAGGGAGTGGGGGAATTTTCCGGTTCGCTGGACTGGGGACTTGTCTACGGTTACCGCTGAGTCGTCACCTCATGCGGCTTCAATCATCCAATTAGAAGAAGGCTCCCCATGGCTGAGAGAACTGTAGAGTTCGATAGTCCGCATTTCCTCCACGCTTTGTTTGCGGATGATCTCTCTCTGCTGAAGGAAATGGGGGAGAGGCTCAACCTTACGGTGACGACGAGGGATTCATGGATCCGGTTTGAAGGCGAGGAAAGACAGATCGAGGCCGGAGCCGCCATTCTCGACGATCTCGAACAGGCTCGGCGAAAAGGAGGGTTGATCACGAGACATTCCTTCCTCTATGCCGTGAACGCCGCAGCGGAGTCACTCTCGAGTGCGGGCGGCAATGAAGCGTTGAAGGTCTTGGACCTTTTTAAGTGCCGCCTTCTTGGAAATGGATCCAAACCGGCCGTCACCCCGCGCAACCTGAACCAGTTGAAGAATGTCGAAGCACTCGACACTCATGACGTGGTATTCGGGATTGGACCTGCGGGCACGGGCAAGACTTATCTCGCGATGGCCTACGCACTGGATCTCCTGAAGAGCCGCCAGATCGACCGGATCATGCTGACCCGGCCCGCCGTCGAAGCAGGAGAGGCACTCGGTTTTCTACCCGGAGCGTTGGAGGAGAAGGTTCTGCCGTACCTGCGACCGCTTTACGACGCGATGAACGATATGTTGGATGGAGCGGAGGCCATGAAGTTCGCCGAAAAAAATCTCATCGAGATTGCCCCTCTCGCCTACATGCGGGGACGCACCCTCAACCGTGCCTGTGTCATCCTCGATGAGGCACAGAATGCGAGTCGCGAGCAGATGTTCATGTTTCTGACCCGTTTGGGTGAACATTCCAAATGTATCGTGACCGGGGATCCGTCTCAGGTTGATCTGCGTCCGAAAAGCCGTAGCGGCTTGCTAGAGGCGATCGATCTCCTTCAGGGGGTGGAGGGAATTGCGTTCACCCGCTTTGAGTCATCCGACGTGGTGAGGCACCCGGTGGTTGCCCGAATTATCGAGGCCTACAGTGAAGGGCGCAACGACGAACGCCCCCGGCAAGCTCTCTGAAACGACTGAGAGACGTCGATCAAAGAGTGACTCCGAGTTGAAAAGAAGCCGGCCTTCTCGCTAGGGTAATTCCGCCTCAACGGGTGCCGCGTGGAGGCATTCGAGCAACTTGGCCTCGAGAATGGCAAGACGCTTTTTGTCAGTGATTTTTTTCTCGGTGCTCGAATCCACCAGATAGAGTCTGTCAATCGCGGCCCCGGCCTGGGTGCTGATGCGCGCGTTGAGGACTTCGGCGTCGAGATTGCCGAGAACGGTAAAGATATCGTAGAGAAGCCCGATGCGATCCTGTGCCTGGATTTCGAGAACGGTGGAGGTGTCGTGATCTTCGTTGGAGAGGTAGATTCGCTGGGGAATGTCAAAGTTCGGCGGCTCGGACCGGGCGATAGAGGGAGCCACCCGGTTCTCGATGAGGGAACGGAAATTCACCTCTTTTTCATCCACTCCGAACTCCTGCTCGAGGAGTTTTTCAATTCTTTCGATCTCCTTGGGTGATGTGACAGGATTGAAAGTCGCGGTGCAGACACGGAAGATATCGAGGACGAGATCGTCTCCCCGGGTGTAGAAGTCGGCCGAGAGGATGTTCAGATTCCTCGCAGCGAGGGCACCGGCGACTTTCGCGAGCAGGTGGTGCCTGTTCCAGCCGGCGACTTCGAGAAGACTGTAGCCTTCGTCAGGGCGGGCTTCCCAACCGAGGACGGGAATGAGACTTTCGTTGGTCTTCTTTCTCGTCAGTTTCAGGAAGCGATGAAAAAGCTTCACATGTCGGGCGATACTGGTCGAGCCCCGATGGCGGAAGTAGCGTTCCGGCATGTTGGCAAAGTGAGCCTCGACCTCGTCAAGATAGCTTTCCGGCAGCTTCGCGAGGACCTGTTGTTTTGTTTCAGAGACAGGCTTGGTAAACTCTTTGCGGTATTTGCTCCTGTCCTCGAAGTAGGAGGCGGTGCGGCGGTGGAGCTGGTGCATGAGAGAGCCTTTCCAGTCGTTCCACGCCTCGTCGTTTGTCCCGTTGGAGTCGACATAGGTGAAGAGATGGAGGGCTTCCATCCAGGGAGTGCTCTTCACGGCGGCGGCAAACTCCGCAATGGTTTCAAGATCGCCGATGTCTTTGGTCGTTGATGTCTTCCAGAAGGTCAGGTGATGGTCGACGAGAAACATGATGAGCCGAAGCCGGTCACCGCGGTAGCCCAGACGCTTGCAGACCTTGGCCGCGAGAATCGCGCTGGCGTCCTCGTGATGACGAACGTTCTCGGCCCGTCCGGTGTCGTGCATGAGAAGTGCCACGTAGAGGGCAACAGGATCTTCCATGTCCTGAAAGATCCTTTTGAAAAATTGCTTCTTAGGCTCATCCGAGTGGATCAGGGAATCGAGAATTTCGATGCAGCGGAGGGTGTGCTCGTCGGCCGAGTAGCGATGAAAAAACTCGTGCTGGACGAGATCCGTGAGCTGGCCGAATTCCGGAATGTAGAGCCCGAGAAACCCGACGCGATGCATTCGCCGAAAAATGTGCGCGACCTGACCCCGGTTTTGCAGAATCTCCTCAAAGGTGTCGCGGTTTGACTTGCTGCGACGGAAGCCCTCATCAATACGGTCCCGGTTGAGCTTGAAGAGTTTCCGGATCTCGGGGCTGGTCCGGAGATTCCTCCTCTGCGAGTGCAGGAAAAAGCGCATCATCCGGCAGGGATCTTCTTCGAAGATTTTATCGTTCTCCGGAAAGATGAGGCCTCCTTTGGAGTAGAAGCCGTCGAAAGCCTCCTCCGTCGCGGATTGCCGGGCCAGGAAGTTGAAGACCGGAATTCGTTTAGTGTCGTCTCCGACAACCTCAAGTTCGAAGGTCTGCATCAGGGAGGTGCTGTGCTGGAAGAGATTGCGGGTGTGACGATAGTAGTCCCGCATGAAGGCCTCACTCCGTCGAAGCATGTTCGCTCCGGGAATGTTGAGTTTGGTCGCCACGACGCCCTGCAGTCGCAGCGTAAGGATGTCACCCGGTCGCCCCTTTTGACTGTAATGCAGTTCGTTCCGCACCCGCATGAGAAACTCAAAGGCGTCTTCAATTTCCTGATAGGCGGGTCCCGTCAGTTTGCCTTCGCGGACGAGGGCCGTCAGGTCACGGGATTTCCGAATAACCCAGAGTACCCAAATGAGGTTGTGGTGATCGCGTAACCCTCCGCAACCTTCTTTCACATTCGGTTCCTGGAGGTGGGGGGTCCTGCCGTATTTTTCATGACGGGTCCGTATATCGCGGCTGCGTTCCGCGAGGTAGCTTTTCTCGTGTCCGCGAATGCAATGTTCGAAAAAGGCCTCCTCGAATTGCGCGAAGAGTTGCGCGTCGCCGGTGACAAACCTGGCATCGAGGAGCGTGGTTTTCGTCTGGTGATCCTTGTTGGCAAACTTGCAGGCTTCCTTGATGGAGCGAACCGGGTAGCTAACGTTGAGCCCGAGATCGAAAAGCATCAGCGAGACCTGATTCACCAACTCGGCGACGGACGGATGAAGTGAGTGTGACGATCCCGGAACGAGGAACTGCAGGTCAATGTCGCTGCCGGGATTCAACTGGCCTCGCCCGTATCCTCCGCTTGCGACAATCGTGACCGGGTTCTCAAGTTTTGTTTTCTGAGCGGCCTGGGTTTCCACCAGAAAGTGGCGGAAAATATCGGCGAGGAGAACATCCATGAGAGCGGATCGTCTCGCCGCCACATCCAGCCCGGGGGCGCCGCCGTTGTGGGCATCGGCAATCTCTTTTCGTCCGGTCTTGAGGAACTCTTTGTAGAGCGTGAGCATGGTACGCTTTTCGCCCGATGAGTCCTTAATGAGATTAAGGGTTTCAACGGCCCGGACGCGGGCGGTATCGAGGAGTTGGACGTTAGGCATGCTGAGGCGAATTAACGGGAAATCGGGATGAAAGCGAAAACAATTTGCGTTGGTTCCCCTCCATGGAGTTAGCTGGTTGTCGAATGAATCGAAGAGCAGAATCAACAGGGTGTGGAGCTGGAGTCGACAGGGTAGGGGGCTCTCGATTTGGAGAGATTCTGCTTCTTTTGGCTTATGTGCTGATTTTTCCGCAGGCAGGCAGCTCGGAAGGTTCGGTGAACTCCGGGACCCTGATCACCCGGATCGCGCTTGGCTCCTGTGCTGACCAGGATAAACCTCAGCCCATTTGGGAGGCAGTTGTCGCCCAGTCGCCGCAGTTGTTTCTATTCCTGGGGGACAATGTTTATGCCGATACCGCCGATATGGGGGTGATGCGCGCCTGTTACAAGAAACTTGGCGGGATTCCCGGCTATCAAAAGCTTCTCAAGACCTGTCCTGTCATTGCGGTATGGGACGATCATGACTATGGGGTCAACGACGGCGGAAGCGAGTTCCCGGCGAAGGCTGAGGCCGAAAAAGTGTTTCATGAGTTTTTTCAGACACCTGCGGACTCACCTTCTTTGCATCGTCCCGGTATTTATGACGCCCGCTATTTTGACGGGGGCGAAGGCAAGCGGCTTCAAATCCTGCTCCTTGATACCCGCTATTTCCGGGGGCCTCTCGTCGCTTTTCCTGAAAAATCAACTCATGGCCCGTATGATCGGAATCGGGATCCATCTGCAACGGTATTGGGCGAAGATCAGTGGAAGTGGCTCGGAGAGGAACTGAAAAAGCCGGCCGACATCCGGCTGATTCTTTCCAGTATTCAGGTTCTCCCTCAGGATCACCACTGGGAGCTCTGGGAGAACTTCCCACTGGAAAGGCAGCGCTTACTCCGTCTCCTTGCCGAATCGAAAACAGGTCCGGTTGTGTTTTTCAGCGGTGACCGCCATATGGGGGAAATCATGAAACTGGCGACGACCGACCCCGATAGCCCGGGATTTCCCGTTTTTGAAATGACCACGAGCGGATTGACCAATGCCGGAGGAGGAAAAAACGGGGAACCGAACCGTCATCGGGTCAGCCCCAAAAACTTTCAGAGTCGCAATTTCGGATTGGTTGAGATCGACTGGGAAGCGCTCCGGGTGACGCTGGAACTCAGGGATGTCGATGGCAAAGTGGTCGACCGCTTTCTCGCGGATCTCCGCGCTCCTCAGTAACGCGGAAGCGGCTGCACTCTTCTTGCCTGAGGCGCAGAGGGTGGCCGGGGTGCCGGGATGCGGTCTGTTGTTCGGGGGGGAGGTGTTGCAGCAGGGGCCTGAGAGGCGGGGGCAATTGGCTTGCTGACAGCAGGTTCCGGTCGACGTTCTTCACTTCTCCCAGCGACCGGAGCGGAGGACGGGGCGGGCGTTCGAGTATCGATGGGGGCTTCGTGGACCTTGAGGTTCGGGTGGTAGGCGATGGCGTCCTGATAGTTCAGCCACATCGCGTTTTTGGCGGCAATCAGGCCAAGAAGCATGGTCGCAATGGCCAGGCCAAAACCGATTTTGTTGCGATGAACTCCGATCATCAACGTGGCGATCACACAAAGAACGAGGAGCTTGAACTGCCACGAGGTGGCGACCCAGGCACTGGTGTTTTCGGCGAAGCCCTTTACCCGGGAGGGGGTGGTCAGCTTGTAAACCTGCTCCATACGGGGTTGAGCGGCAATACGCGCGTCCTTGTAGGGAAAGTGGGCCATGGCCGCGACTCCGACGACGATCAGGGCAGCGGTTTGGAGTCTTTGGGCCTTTAGAAAGAATCCGACCCCAAGCATGACGACCCCGATGAAAAGCCCGTAGAAGATCAGCGGCTCAAGCAATAGATAGCGGTATTCGGCATCACCAATGGCAGACAGCAGTTTTTCGATTTGGAGGATGAATTCGCTCATGAGAAGAATGATTCAGATGAGATAGGTTAGAGGAGATCGAGTTGTTCCCCGGAGCCGGGGACGGGAGGAGTCATTCCGAGCTTTCTATAAGCAAGCGGCATGGCGCAGCGGCCTCTCGGAGTTCTTTTGAGGTAGCCCTTAAGAATGAGGTAGGGTTCGTAAACTTCGTTGATCGTGGCCTCGTCCTCGCCGACCGCCACCGCAATCGAATTGAGGCCCACCGGCCCGCCGT
The DNA here is from genome assembly GCA_002344215.1 of Akkermansiaceae bacterium UBA2381. Taxonomy (GTDB): domain Bacteria; phylum Verrucomicrobiota; class Verrucomicrobiia; order Verrucomicrobiales; family DEV007; genus Arctic95D-9. The sequence continues at coordinate 30,361 of DDSV01000053.1, read as the reverse complement.
TGTATTTGAACACGACGGCTTCGAGGATCCGCTTGTCCATCTCGTCCAGTCCGTCCTCGTCGATGTCCAGCATGGCGAGCGCGGCCCTAGCCACGTCACGCGTAATGACATTATCGGCTCTGACCTGGGCGTAGTCCCTCACCCAACGCAGCAGTCCGTTCGCGATACGGGGGGTTCCACGGCTGCGTGCCCCGATCTCCAGAGCGCCTTCGTCTTCGATCGGCACGAGTAGGAGGGCCGCAGAACGCTTGATAATGATGACGAGTTCCTCAGGCGAGTAGTAGTCGAGGCGATTCGTGATTCCGAAGCGGGAGAGGAGCGGCCGGGTAAGCATACCGGCCTTCGTGGTTGCTCCGACGAGGGTGAATTTTGGAAGCGAGAGAGAGATCGATCGGGCGCTCGGGCCCTGATCGATGATAATATCGAGCTTATAGTCCTCCATCGCCGGATAGAGATACTCTTCGATGGCGGGATGAAGGCGGTGAATTTCGTCAATGAAAAGAAAATCCCCGTGCTGAACATTGGTGAGAATCCCGGCGAGATCTCCCGCCTTTTCGATCTGAGGCCCGCTCGTGAGATGAATCTCGCTGCCGAACGCGCGGGCAAGGATGTGGGCGAGGGTTGTTTTCCCGAGTCCGGGAGGGCCGCACAGGAGGACGTGATCCAGTGCGTCGTTGCGCCCCTTCGCGGCTTCTATCATCAACATCAGGCGCTCTTTAACCTTAATCTGACCACAGAATTCCCCAAAGTCAGGCGGGCGCAGACTCTGTTCAAATTCCCTCGCCGGTTCGGCCGAAGGATCTGCTGAGAAAGGGGTGGTCACGACAAGATTGCGGCGGGTGAGGGACTTCGGTGCAGAAATGTGAGAAAAAATTTAGATTCTCTTATATTTTGTAACTACGGATATTAAAGATAGCCTAAAAATTATAAAAGTCGATATGTTTTCCTTGCGCCTCTCCGGTTTTGGGATAATCGATTGCAGAAGGGTGCTTTTGGCCCTTTAGTTGGCGTGAATTCTGCATTTCTGATTCCTGTCAGGAAAACAAATTCCAGCTTGACGTTGGGCTCTTAGGTTCTATCTAAGTAGGCTTTCTCAGGCGACGCACGAGACCCGCAAAGACAGACTTTTACCGACCACGGAACCCTTTTATTTGAAATGAATTTCTTGAGAACGACCCGACCGCGCCTGAGGCAGATTTTCTCAACTCTCGCTCTGGCGGGATGCTTGGTGATCTGTGGCGCGGGAACGCCAAATGCCGAAGCTCAGGATGCGAGTGTGGTCAAATCGATTGATGTGCAGTATGTGGGTAGCCAGACGGTGGCTCCCGAGCGTTTGCTTTCTCATATGTCCACCCGGGTGGGTGACAAGCTTTCGATGGCGCAAATCGACGAGGATGTGAAAAGTCTCTACGCCAGTGGAGATGTGGAAAATGTCCGCATTCTTTCTGATAAGGTAAGCGGGGGTGTGGCTCTCATTGTGGTTGCCCAGACTCGCGCTGTTTACGGCGGGGTTCAGTTCGTTGGTAATACTCTAATCGACACATCAAAACTCTCGAAAAGCGTCGAGTTGAAGGTGAACAAGCCAATTGATGAGCCGGCGCTCCAAAAGGCACGTGAGGAGATGCAGGAACTGTATCGCAAAAAAGGATTCTCAGAGGCGACGATTACCTACCGCATCGGGGCTCCGACGCCTGAGGGGTATTCAACGGTCTTTTTCACGGTTGACGAGGGGACTCAGGGGGTCCTCAGGAACATTGAGTTCGTTGGGAACTCCGCCTTCTCCTCTTCACGCCTCAAGGAGGCGATGACGCAAAAAGAAAAAGGCATCAAAACCTTCCTTGTTGGAAAGGGCGGCGGAGCTACGGATGCCGAGACTCTCACTCAGGATGTCAGGGGAATTGAAGACTTCTACCGTGATAACGGATACCTGAATGCGAAAGTGGTAAACGTTTCGCGTGTCCGGGTCGATGCCAAGCAGGTTGATGTGGTGATGACAATTGACGAAGGTCAAACCTACCAGGTTGATAGTCTTGCGATTAACGGGCTCACCGTTCTTCAGATGGAAAAGGATGTTCTTCCTTTCCTCAAGACCGAGGCTGGTAAGCCTTTTGCTGGTAATAAGCTGAAGGACGACATTAAGCTGATTTCGGATCAGCTTGGTGCAAAAGGTTACGCCGAGGCGCGCGTTAATCCCCGGCTTGAAGATGCAGGCAACGGCGGGGTGCGGGTCGTTCTGGAAGTGACTGAAGGTAGTGTTTACCGTGTGGGTCAGGTGCATATCGAAGGCAACGACAAAACTAAAGATTATGTCATCCGCCGTGAGTTGCCTCTGGAGCCGGGGCAGCCCTTCGATTCGAATAAGACCGATGTTACAGAGCGCCGTCTTAACAACATGAATTATTTCTCAAGTGTCGAGGTGATGCCAATCGACACGAGCTACATCGACGAGAAGGATCTCCTCATTCGGGTGGTGGAGAAGCCCACGGGCACGGTTAACTTCGGTGCCGGATTCAGCTCAATCGATAGCCTGACCGGGTTCTTCGAGATTACTCAGACTAACTTTGACCTCTTTGATTGGCCGAGCTTTACCGGTGCTGGTCAGAGATTCCGTCTTAATGTGCGTGCTGGTGCCGAGAGGAAGGATGCCAGTATTTCGATCACCGAGCCCTGGCTCTTCGGTCAGCGCCTGGCCTTTACCTCCGAGGCCTATTACAGAGATCTTCTCTTCCTGAGCGACTGGTATGACCAAACAACCGTTGGTGCTAGCTTCTCTCTTCGTAAGTCGGTTGGTGAGTTCACCTACGCTGTGTTGGACTATCGTGCCGAGCAGATTGACATTGATTCTTCAAGAGCCCTCGCGTTTGATCCAACCTCTCTTTTTGTCGGAGAGGATGGCGAGTTCTTCAAGAGTTCTGTAGGTCTGAATCTGGTGAGGGATACCCGTGACAACGTGTTCCTTCCTCGTGATGGGAGCAAAGCGTCTGTCGGATTTGAATTTGCCGGGCTTGGCGGAGATGTTGAGGACACCATCTTCACCGCAAGCGGTTCGAAGTTTTACGAACTTCCCAAGGATATGATTTTGAACCTTAGCGGTGAATTTAATCAGTCAACTGACGGGGATCATATCTTCACAAGGCATTTCCTGGGAGGTGCTAACAATCTCCGCGGATTCGATTTCCGCGATGTAGGCCCCCGTGACGTGGCAACCGGTGACGTGATTGGTGGAAACCGTGCATGGAATGCGAGCGCTGAAGTTACCTTCCCGCTCGTCGAGAAAATCCGTGGTGCTGCGTTCTATGACGTAGGTGAGGTATCTGACGGTCCTGTCGGTTCGATTCCGGGTGGTGTGAACTCCGACTGGGGTATCGGCCTTCGCCTCTTTATTCTCGGCAGCGCCCCGGTTCGTCTTGATTATGCCTTCCCGCTCCAGACGGACGCTTCAAACGACGGCGGCGGACGGTTCCAGTTTACGATGGGTGCACAATTCTAGGAATTGCGCGAATCCCCGGCGTTTATCCTAATAAACTGTTCGCCCCTATCGTCCTGTCTGCGACTGCTCCACACCGGGCTCAACAAGCTCATTCTAAATTTCATACCTTTATCTTGTAAATTCATCCTCATGAAACCAGGTCTGCTCATTGCTCTATCTACGCTGCTTCTTACTCTCACTGGAACGGACGTTTCGGGTCAGGAGCTGAAGATCGCGGTGGTTGATATGCAGGAAGCCCTGAATCAGTATTATAAGACTGAGATTCAGGTTAAACAGATCAATGAGCTTGCGGATGAGAAACGCAAAAATCTTGATGAGAGGCAGGCCGCATACCAGCAAATGACCACCCAGATGTCGGAGTTGGATGTTGTGTATCGGGACACGTCGCTCGCGGAGGCAAAGCGGAAAGAAGCGATGGAGAAACTCCAGGCGCTCTTCGAAGAGCGAAATGCAAAAGGCAAGGAGATCTCCGATGCGCAGAGAAAGGCATCCGCTGAGGTAATGACTGCCCGGCAGGAAATGGAGGCGACCTTGGTTGCTGAGATTAAAGCAACGGTGGATGCGATCGTTGAAGCTCAGGGTCTGGATCTTGTTTTTGACAAATCATTCCTCCCCAAAGCGAACAAGGCGATTCTTTACACCTCAAGCAACGTGAAGGATCTGACCGAAGAGATTGTCAAGACTCTCAATGCAGGAGCGCCTGCCGGGTCTGCTCCCGCGGCCAGCCCTGCCCCTGCTGCTGCGGCACCTGCGGCACCGGGCAATTGATCATCTCAACGAGGTGATCACATTCTTCGCGGGTCCGGGGAGAGCGGCTCGCGATGGCTGCTTTAATGTGGCCGGAGTGAATTCTCTTTGCCGAACCCTTTCCTTTCGGCGAAGATTCTTCTCATTTCGACTCAAGCGTTGTTGAATTGTTCATCGTTCGGCTCGGAAGTAGCTGTTCTGTCAGAATTTTTGTGTCCGGATGCAATGCCAAGGCATCTCAACCGTTTAGACCGCCTGCCTCGGGGGCAGAAATTAACCTTATATCGACAGGGAAACCGAAAGTTTAATCAGGATCAGAAATGAAAACCACGGTCGGTGAAGTAGCGAAGCTGGTTTCTGGTCGTTTAATCAAAGGGCACGAGGCGACGGAACTGACGAACTTCGCCGCCTTGGACCAGGCTGATTCGACGTGCATAAGCTTCTACGGGAATTCAAAATACCGGCATCAACTCGAATCAACCAGGGCGGGACTCGTCCTCCTCTCCGACACGGATGCTCAGCCCCCGGCTGAGGCGGCAGTCATCCTTGTGGAAAATTCGGTCATGGCCTTTGATCTGGTTGTTCGAAAATTTGCAACCGGAGCACCGGAGTTTTCAGCTGGAGTCAGCAAATTCGCCTTCGTTCATCCGGACGTCTGTTTGGATCCTGAGAGAGTTTCCATTGCTCCAAATGCGTCAATCCTCGAGGGAGCGAAAATTGGAAACGGCACGCGTATCGGTGCCGGCACAGTGATTGGTGAAGGTGCTGTCGTCGGAGAAGATTGTGAGATAGGGCCAAATGTGACGGTTTGCCGGGGATGTATTCTTGGAGATCGCGTTATTCTTCACCCCGGGGCCGTTATTGGTGCTGACGGATTCGGCTTTGAATTTAGTGGAGGTCGCCACCATAAAATCGAACAGCTTGGCATTGTGCAGATTGGCAATGACGTAGAGGTGGGGGCATCCACGACGATTGACCGCGCCCGCTTTGGAATGACGGTCATTGGAGAAGGGACAAAAATCGACAATCAGGTGCAGATTGGTCACAATTGCATCATTGGAAAGCACTGCATCATAGTCGCCCAATGCGGGATATCCGGAAGCACTCGAATTGGGGATAATGTGACTTTGGCAGCTCAATGCGGTGTCGCTGGGCACCTTACGATTGCGGACCATGTGACATTTGGCGGGCGCGCCGGAGTGATTTCGTCCGTAAAGGAGTCTGGTGGCGAGTACTTCGGTTATCCGGCAAGACCATTTAAGGAGGAACTCCGTGACGCGATGCGGATCAAGCAACTGGGCAGCCTTTTGAAGCGGGTGAAAAAGCTGGAGGAGCAGGTCAGGCGGGAGGAAACCGGTGATTAATCCGGACTGCTTAGCGAACTTTTCAGTTTAGAGATCGATCACCTGGCCGGGCGCGGGGATGATGATCCTTGCTTTCGGTAAACGTTCGCTTAGTTCCGCGTGAAACCACTGGCGTGCAGGCTCATCGCCGTGAACCAGGATGACGGTTCCCGGCTCGCGGGAAACTGCATAATCGGCGATCTGGTCTCTGGGGGCATGACCGCTGAAATCAAAGCGGTGAACATCACACTTGATCTCGGTCTCATAATCGGAGTGGCTGGATAGAGTGACTCGTCCACCTTTGCCGGCTTCAAGGATGCGTCCCCCCGGGGTTGACTCTTCCGCATAGCCGACAAAAAGGAGGGCGTTTTTAGGGGATGAAAGGATACGCCGGGCAAAGCGATGGGAAACGGTGTGTTCAGACATCATTCCGCTGCTCAGAGCATAGATGCAGCCGGGGAGAAGCTCGGGTTCACGATGATCCCGTGGGAGAATGTTGAGACTCGGGAAATCCTCCAGGATTTTGAAGCCACGGTGATTTCGGCCGGGATGGTTCGAAAAGCGATCCGTGATTTGAGTCATTTTTGTGCTCAAGCCCCCGATATGAACCGGAGCGGGAGGAACCAGGCCGGAATCAAACAATTCACGCAACATGAGCAGGAGCTCCTGGGTTTTTCCAAAGGCAAAAACCGGGATAAGCACTGACCCGCCCCTCTCCAACGTTGAGGCCACGACCTCGGCAAATCGCAGCTTCTCATCCTCTCTGGTATAGCCAGGAGACCGCACATGGTCACCTCGGGTGGTTTCGATGACGAGGGTATCGACTTTGTCCGCAGGGAATTCCGCAGCGCGTGTCATTGTCTGATCTTCAAAATGGACATCGCCTGTATAGAAAAAGCGATGACCATCGAACTCAATTGCGATCCCGACGGCGCCGAGAACGTGTCCGGCCTGAAAGAATTCACAACTCAAGCGTTCCCGGTCTCCGATGTAAAAACGTTCGCCCACCTCGCGACTGAACCAGGAGCGTTCCGCTTCGTCTACCTGACGATGGGAGTAGAGAGGGTACGAAGGCTCGTTTAGTTCCTCCCTCTGTGCCTTCATCACGTTCACTGAATTGTGAAGAAGCGCGCCGCCATTCTCCCGGGTCAATTCAGTCATCGCCACCGCAGCATTGGGGTGCTGGTGCATCAGCACCGGAAGTCCTCCGATGTGATCGAGGTGGGGATGGCTCAGTAGAATGGCATCAACCGTATCTCGTGAGAGCCTTTCGAATTGTGGAAGGGTATCCTTTCCGGTGTGCTTGGGATGGGATCCGGCATCAAGAACAATTCGAGTCTCTCCGACTTCCAGCAGATAGGAATTTGAACCGATGTCGGTGTGGCGGGAGAGATTCTGGAAACGCATAGGACGATGAAAAAGACCTCGGCAGGTTGGCGTTGATTATTCGCTGAATCCAGACTTCTTTTTGACGCGGGCCTCATGAAAAAACGTCTTCAGGAGATGAATCGACTCCTCCTCGAGAACGCCCGGGGTGACTTCACTGGCGTGGTTCAAAGTGGGTTGCTGCAATAGATTGATAAAGCCCCCGGCCGCGCCGCCCCGGGGGTCTCTGCAACCGAAGATGACGCGCCGGATCCTGCAGTGAACAATGGCCCCGGCGCACATGGGGCAGGGCTCCTTGGTCACGTAAAGGGTGCAGCCTTCCAGCCGCCAGTCGCCGATCGCGGCGGCGGCCTGGGTGAGGGCGAGCATTTCGGCATGGGCCGTCGGGTCATGGGCGCCTTCGACGGTATTGTGCGCCGCGGCGATCACCTCGCCGTCAAGGGCGATCACGGCCCCGATCGGCACCTCGTCGGCCCGCCAGGCGTCGATCGCCTGATTGTAGGCCAGGCTCATGAAAAACACATCATCGCGCACCAGTTGCGACGGGAAGCGTTTTTCAAACGGGCATGGCGGTGGGACGGGCTGGGTCATGGCACAAGCTAAAGCCTTGACTTACCGGGGTGGTTTCCGGCTTACAAGTGGCTTTTACACACCAATTACTGCATGAACCAAACCACCTCCGGCGCGTCCCTTTCCTTCCATGGCTGATGGCAATTCGATTGAAGTAGAGGGCAAAGTGGCGGCCGTCCTCCCCGGGACGATGTTCAAGGTGCAGTTGTCCAACGGACATGTGGTGTTGGCGCATATCTCCGGCAAGCTCCGCAAAAACTTCATCAAGATCGCCGCGGGCGACACCGTGAAGATGGAGATGAGCCCCTACGACCTGGAGAAGGCGCGCATTACCTTCCGCATGAAGGAAAGCTCGGCTCCGCCGCCGATGGCTTTCCGCCGGCGCTACTGAGCGCCTGCCGGCCATGAAGGGCCGCAAGCCGGTTCCGGTCGCGCCGGATGTGCCCGAGGCCTTGGCCGGCGACATCGACGCGTTCATCTCGTTTCTGGAGCTTGAGCGCGGGCTTTCGCGCCTGACCTGCCAGGGCTACCAGAGCGATCTCCGCCAGTGCGCTGCCTTCCTTGCGCGCCGCGGTGCGCGCAACTGGGCCGCGGTGACCGGGGCGCAGGCCGGCGCGTGGCTGCACTCGCTCAGTGGCGACGAATACACCGTCGCCAGTCTCGCGCGCAAACTCACCGCGTTGCGCGGCTTCGCCCGGCACCTTGTGCGCGAAAAAATCCGCGACGATGTCTTCACCGATCTGCTCGCCGGGCCCAAGCTCACGCGGCGCATCCCGGGCACGCTCACGCCGCAGGAGGTTGAGCGGCTGTTGCAGGCGCCCGCGGGCGGCGATGCCTACGCGCTGCGCGACCGCGCCCTGCTGGAGCTGTTTTATTCCAGCGGTCTGCGCGTGTCGGAGCTCGCCGGGCTCACCCTCCAGCAGGTTGACCTCGAGCAGGGTTACCTGCGCGTTTTTGGCAAGGGCGCCAAGGAGCGCGTCGTGCCGGTCGGCACCAAGGCCGCCGATGCCATCGCGACCTGGCTGGCGTCGGGCCGGCCGCATTTCGTGAAGCCGCGCACCGGCAGCCAGCTCTTCCTGAGCGAGCGCGGTTCGGCGCTGTCGCGCGTCACGCTCTGGTATATCGTCAAGCAGGCCGCGCGGCGCGCCGGCATCACCAGGAACGTGAAACCCCACCTCCTGCGCCACTCCTTCGCCACCCACCTGCTCAACGGCGGCGCGGACCTCCGCGCCATCCAGGAAATGCTGGGCCACGCCAACATCGGCACCACGCAAATCTACACCGCGGTCGAGACGAAGCGTCTTCTCAGCCAGCACACGAAATACCATCCGCGCGGGAAGTGAGCGTCCGCGCCGCAGCGCGCCGGCCGCAGTCTGATTTAAAGCGTTCTAACTGATCAGCAGCAGGCGCGGTTCGTCGGCGTGCTGTGCCGGGGCGCGATGGATGCAGGGCGGCACCGGGCTGCCGGGCCAGTCGCAGGCGATGCGCCAGAGATGACCCTGCCCAAACGACCACGGCCGGGTGCCGGGCAGCGGGGTGTAGTGGAGATCATAGCAGTGTGCGCGCAGGAAGTCCGCGAAGCCAGCGTCGTCGGCTCCGCCGTATTCCGCCAGCAACCGTGCGCGAATCGCCGGGTCCTCCGTCCGGCGGCGGGCGGCCTCGTTGGGCAGGCCCTCGGAGGCCGGGCCGTGGTAGGTGCAGAGCCACGTGGCGGCTTCGATCGGGGTGTGATCGGTGTGAAACGAAAGCACATCGGTCGGCACGACGGCGTCGGCGTCGTCGCGCGGGTAGGCGTGGATGCAGTTGAGTTCCGGATCGAGACCCTGTGCGCGCAGCCGTTGCAGGTCGGCGAGCAGAAAATCCCGCGCGGTCCGCCCGGATGCGCCGAGCGTGAGCGCCAGCAATTGCGCCTCGTCGAGCGACCGGATGCCCTCGCCGGGCCCGAGTGCGGCGACAATTTCGCCGAAATCACCCGCTGGCGTGCGCGGCCAGCACAGGGCGTTGACCCTGCCGGCAAACGGCGTGGCCAGCAGCGCCTCGAAGCCTGTCACGGTCTGGATGCGCGGATGACTGGGTGGTGCCATGGCACGAAGCAGAACGGCCGGCCCGGTGGGGGCAACCCGCGGTTTACAGGAATTCATCACCCTGCCGGGGTATCCTTTGCGCGCCGGCGTCGTTCGTTGTCATCAATGAATGTTTCTGCCTGCCTCCTTCGTAAATCACCTCCCCATGAGTCCGCTGCTCGCCGCCGGCATCATCCTTGGCTATTTTCTGCTGCTGATCGGGATTTCACTGCGCACGGGACGCGACGACAGCAACGCCGCCTTTTTTACCGCCCGGCGCTCCAGCCCGTGGCCGGTGGTGGCCTTCGGCATGGTCGGGGCCTCGCTGTCGGGCGTCACCTTCATCTCCGTGCCGGGCTGGGTGGCGTCGAACCAGTTCAGTTACCTGCAGTTCGTGGCGGGCAATTTCCTCGGCTACCTCGTCATCGCGCATGTCCTGCTGCCGCTCTACTACCGGCTCAATCTCACCTCGATTTACGGCTACCTCGAAACACGTTTCGGCAGCCGCAGCCACCGGACGGGTGCGGGCTTCTTCCTGCTCAGCCGGCTCATCGGGTCGGCCTTCCGGCTCTACCTCGTGGCGCTGGTGCTGCACCTCGCCATCTTTTCCGCGCTGGGGCTGCCCTTCTGGATCTCGGTGCTCGGCACGGTCCTGCTCATCTGGGTTTATACCTTCCGCGGTGGCATCCGCACCATCATCTGGACCGACACGGTGCAAACCGCCGCCCTGCTGCTCGCCGTGGTGACGACGCTGTGGACGATGAAGGCGCAACTGGGCTGGTCCATCGGCGAACTCGTGGACCACGTCCGCACGAGCGGGTATTCGCAGTGGCTCTTCCTCGACGACTGGCGCGATCCGCGGTTTCTGCCGAAACAGGTCCTTGCGGGGATGTTCATCACCATCGCGATGGCGGGGCTCGATCAGGACATGATGCAGAAAAACCTCACCTGCCGCAGCCTTGCGGCCGCGCAGCGCAACATGTTCTGCTTCAGTGTCGTCTTCGCCGGCGCGAGCCTGCTCTTCCTTTGTCTCGGTGCGGTGTTGTATCACTTTGCCGCGCAGATCGGGCTCGATCCCGCGGTCACGGGCGACCGGCTCTACCCTACGCTGGCCCTCGGCGGGCACCTCGGCACCGTCGCCGCGGTGCTCTTCGTGGTCGGCCTCGTGGCCGCGGCCTATTCCAGCGCAGACAGCGCGCTCACGGCGCTCACCACGTCGTTCTGCGTGGATTTCCTGCGCATGGATCGGACTGCCGGGACAAGCGACAAACGCACCCGCCAGCTCGTGCACCTCGGCGTGACGTTGGCACTGGCCCTGCTCATCATCGCCTTCGGCGCGTTGGATAACGCCAGCATCATCCAAAAAGTCTTCGAGGTGGCCGGCTACACCTACGGCCCGTTGCTGGGGCTGTATGCCTTTGGGCTGGGCACGCGCCGGTTGGTCCGGGATCGCTTGGTGCCGGTGGTCTGTCTGCTGTCGCCCGTGCTCACCTGGATGTTCAAGGCCCACTCCGCCGCGCTCCTCGGCGGCTATGTGCCCGGCTTCGAGCTGCTGCTGATCAACGCGGCGTTCACCTGCGCGGGCCTGTGGCTGGTGTCGCGGGCCGCCGAACCGGCCTCGTCGCCGGCCGGGGTGTCCGCCGGTGGGTGAGCCCGGCGGGAAGGGATGGCATCGGCGCTTGTGCCCGGCGGGGAAGATCCCTTGGATGCGGCCCATGTCGGACAATTTTCAGCGCCCGCAACTTGAGGCTCCCGGCGGTCACCGGAAGGTGCTGCTGCATTCCTGTTGCGCGCCGTGCTCGGGCGAGGTGATGGAGGCGATGGGCGCCTCGGGCATCGACTACACGATCTATTTCTACAACCCCAACATCCACCCGCGCGAGGAATACGAGCTGCGCAAGGAGGAGAACATCCGCTTCGCCGAGAAGAACGGGATTCCCTTCGTGGACGCCGACTACGACACCGACAACTGGTTCGCACGGGCCAAGGGCCTCGAATGGGCGCCCGAGCGCGGCGCCCGCTGCACGATGTGTTTCGACATGCGCTTCGAGCGCACGGCCCTTTACGCGCACGAGCACGGCTTCCCGGTGATCACCAGTTGCCTCGGGCTCTCCCGCTGGAAGGACATGAACCAGATCAACGGCTGCGGCGAGCGCGCCGCCGCGAAGTATCCGGGCATCACCTACTGGACCTACAACTGGCGCAAGCTGGGCGGCGCCAACCGCATGGTCGAAATCTCGAAGCGCGAGCAGTTCTACCAGCAGGAATACTGCGGCTGCGTGTATTCCCTGCGCGACACGAACCAGTGGCGCGTGGCCCAGGGCCGCGAAAAAATCGTGCGCGGCGTGAAGTTCTACGGCGTGGACGACCAGGCGCCGGCCCGGGCCGGCGACGCCGCCAAGGCCTGAATCCGCGGCGTCGTGCCATGGACCACCGCCTCAACCTGACCGACCTGCCGGGTTGGAAGATCGCCATTTGCTTGTCCCCTGGCCTCATCCGCTCGGTCCGATTCGGCTGATGGCCGGATTGGCGTGTGTTTCGGGTGATTCTTGGTGAGATGCTTCCCCTCATGCCCCGGCTCCAACCGCTTCACCCCGATCTTTGGGTCTGCCGGGTGCCGTATCGTGCGATGGGACTGCCGCTGGGCCGGCAGATCGTGGTCGTGCGCCTCGCCGGTGGCGGACTCTGGGTGCATTCGCCCGTGCCGATGACGTCGGCGCTGCGCGCGGAACTGGCCGCGCTCGGCGCGGTGCGCCACGTGGTCGGGCCGAACCTCTGGCACGACGAGTGCCTGCGCGAGTTTCAGGCGGAGCAGCCCGCGGCGCTCTTCCACGCCGCACCCGGCCTCGCGGCGCGGAAGCGGGATGTGCGCTTTGGTGCGGAGCTTTCCGATGCACCGCACCCCGACTGGGCCGGCCGTTTGGAGCAGCACCTCGTGCGCGGCATGCCGCGGATGAACGAGGTCGTGTTCTTCCACCCGGAGTCACGCAGCCTCATTTTGGCCGATCTCGCCTTCAACTTCGGCCCCGAGGGTCCGGGGTGGTTTGCGCTGCTGATGCGGGCGTATGGCGCATGGAACCGTTTCGGACCCACGCGGCTGGAGAAACTGCTGATGAAAGACAAAACCGCGGTGCGCGCCTCGCTGGACCGCATCCTCGCGTGGGATTTCGACCGTGTGATCGTCGGCCACGGCCGCAACGTGGAGACCGGCGGCCGGCAGGCCTTCCGCGAGGCGTTCGCGTTCCTGCGGGGCTAGCGCCCGCAACTTGCCGCCGACGACCCCCATCCGATTGAGTTCCCGGCTTGCGTCGGAACCGAGGCGCTCCTACCAACAACCATGCGAAAATGGGTGACCGCAATCGCGCTGGTCCTGGGCGTGGCGCTGGGGGCGGCCCTGGCGCTGAACCGCAACGAACCGGTTGTGGGCGGACCCTGCGAGGGATGCGATGCGGTGTTCCAAGGCCGGCCGGACGACCCTGGGTCTTCCGCGCGCATCGCGCCCGTGGGGGAACGTGGCGAGGCACTCGTGCTTGCAGGCGTCGTGCGCGACGCCCGCGGACAACCTGCGGCGGGCATCATCGTTTACGCCTACCACACCGATGCGGCGGGCATTTACCCGCCGGACGAGCGGTTCCGCGGCCGGTCGGCGTATCATCACGGCCGCCTGCGCGCCTGGGCGCGCACGGACGCCTCGGGCCGTTATCGCTTCGCAACGATCCGTCCCGGCGGCTACCCGGACTCGGGTGAACCCGAGCACATCCACCTGCACGTGATCGAGCCGGGCCGCTGCACGTATTACATCGATGATGTGCTGTTCGACGACGACGCGCGCCTGACGGACCGCCACCGGCAACGCCTCGAAGGCCGCGGCGGCTCCGGCCTGACCTCCCCGCGAAAGGACGAGAAAGGCGTCTGGCACGTCAGTCGCGACATCGTGCTGGGCCAAAACATCCCGGGCTATCCTCTCAATTAACAGCCCGACCCCATCTGCCCCAAGAATTTCAAGAATACCAGGGAAAGCTTGAGCTGTATTTATCAGCATGTAGCCTGTGTCCATCAGTGGTCTCGAAACCAACAGTTTTGATAGTTGGTGCTGGCGGCAGTGCGCCTTTTGGATTTCCGTCAGGCAGGGGGCTGGTTGATATGGTGTTACGGGACATTAACCAGGCTGAGGATTCTAAGGGTGTGCCACCCGATAGGATTCGTAGGATTCGCAGCGTAACGATGTTCGAAGAGATGCTTCGCATGCAACCAGAGATGCTGGAGAAATCTAAGAAGTTTGCTGAGGCACTCAGACGTTCAGGTAGTTATTCGCTAGATGCCTTTGTCGAGACAAGGCGCGAATTTCTCGGTGAATGTAAGTTGGCCATTGCAGCAACTTTGATCCCCTTAGAACAAGATAGAATTTTATTTGAGACCGCAAAGACAGGGCCTAATGAAACTGGTGACTGGTATCGCTACCTTTCGAACCGTCTGCACGATAACATCGGAATTGGGAGAAAAGGACGGTTGACGATACTTACCTATAACTACGATCGATCAATCGAGCACTACTTACACGTGACTTTGTGCAATGCACTTGGGTTGGATGAATTGAAAAGTCACACTGAGATGGAGGGATTAGAAATAGTCCATCTCCATGGTAGTTTAGGTGCATTGCCGTGGCAGAATAATTCCGGCGAAGTTTACAGTCGGGAATATACTTCTAGCTGTGATTTCGAGGCAGTCAAAAAAGCTGCCGATCAGATAAAAATCATACATGAAAACCAAGATGATACCCTTGAATATCTATTGGCATTAGAGCGACTATCTCAAGCAGAGCGGATTTGCTTCTTCGGGTTTGGGTTTCATCGAACAAACGTTCGGCGATTGACTAAAAATAAATGGCATCATGCGAGCAAACGATTCGGTTTTAGGGATATTAGGGGAACGTCGTGTGGACTAACGCCTGCGGAACGCAATGAATGCGAAAAACTCTTTGGCGTCCTCGACGAGCGGTCACAGCAAGAATTGCACCGTGAAAATCTGATAGAGCTGTGTCGCTATGATGATGACTGCTATAAGTTTTTAAGAAACAATCTAGATATCATATCGTAGGTGTTGTTCGGTTTTGTGCCTTCGGAATTAGCTTCAATCTGTGTAGTAGTCCAAATAAGGTGCAGCGCGAAATCCGATGGGTCAGGACGTAAATTGTTGCTTAGAGCGGCTTTGAAGATGTCATGGCCGCGGGTGGGCCCGACCCGGCTCACGTCGTCCGTCACTTCGATGGGAAATTATCATTCAAGGCCGAAGGCCTGTGAGACCCGCTTGGCTCAGTAATCAAGATAGGGTGCCAGCCATTTCTCCGATGCGGTGACGGGTTGGCCGACGCGGGCGGCGTAGTCTTCGACCTGGTCTTTGCCGAGTTTGCCGACGGCAAAATACTTTGAGTCGGGGTGGTTCAGGTAGAAGCCGCTCACGCTGCTCGCGGGGGTCATGGCATTGCTTTCCGTGAGAGCGATCCCGGTGGCGGCTGAGGCGTCGAGCAGGGCGAAAAGCGGGGGCTTTTGCGTGTGATCGGGACAGGCCGGGTAGCCGGGGGCGGGGCGGATGCCGCGGTATTTTTCGCGGATGATGTCCTTCATCTCCAGGTTCTCGGTCTTGCCGTAGCCGCAGAAGTCGCGGGCCTTTTTGTGCATCAGTTCTGCGAGGGCTTCGGCGAGCCGGTCGCCCAGTGCTTGGGCCATGATGGCGTTGTAGTCGTCGTGGACTTTTTTGAACTCCGCGGCGACTGCCTCGACCCCGTGTCCGGCGGTCACGGCGAAGCCGCCGAGATAGTCAATCCGGCCGCTGTCCTTGGGCGCGATGTAGTCGGCGAGGCAGTGGTTGAACTGGTCGGCCGGCTTCTCCTGCTGCTGGCGGAGAAAGTGGAAAGTGTGCAGGACGCGCGAGCGCGTAGCGTCCGCATACACCTCGACGCTGTCGCCGACGCTGTTCGCCGGCCAGAAGCCGATGACGGCCTTGGCGGTGAAGCGCTTTTCGGCGATGATGCGCGCGAGGAGTTTCTTGGCGTCGGCAAAGAGTTTCTTCGCTTCGGTGCCGACGACCGCATCCTCAAGGATGTCGGGAAACCGGCCGTGGAGTTCCCAGGCGGAGAAGAAGGGGCCCCAGTCGATATACTCGGCTATAGCCGAAAGTTCCAAAGGCCAAATCCCAGTTTCCAAATCTTCAGCGGAGGAAAAGGCACGTGTTCCAAGAAAGTCCGGGCGAGGGATGTCCACGATAGCCCAGTCAAAGGTCTGCCGGCGGGCGCGGGCTTTTTCGAGGGGGAGCAGGGCGCGCTGGTTGCGGCGGGCGGCGAAGTCGGTGCGCTGCTTGTCCTGTTTGGCGCGGATGTCGGCGAGGTAGGCGGGCTTTTGCTCGGGCGAGAGCAGGGCGCTGACGACATTCACGACCCGGGAGGCGTCGAGGACGTGGACCACCCCGTGCGCGTATTCGGGGGCAATCTTCACCGCGGTGTGCGCGGCGCTGGTGGTGGCGCCACCGATCAGGAGGGGTATGTCGAGTCCGGCACGGGTCATTTCCTTGCCGACGTGGACCATTTCGTCGAGCGAGGGGGTGATGAGACCGGAGAGGCCGATGATATCGGCCTTTTGCTCCTTCGCAGTGGCGAGGATCTTCTCGCAGGCCACCATCACGCCGAGATCGATGACCTCATAATTGTTACAGGCAAGGACGACGCCGACGATGTTCTTGCCGNNCACGTCGCCCTTGACGGTGGCCATGACGATGCGGCCCTGGGGCCGGGCCGCGCCGCCCCCGGCGATCAGTTTCTTCTTCTCCTCCTCCATGAAGGGCTGGAGATAGGCGACGGCCTTCTTCATCACGCGGGCGGATTTGACGACCTGCGGGAGAAACATTTTGCCGGCGCCGAAGAGATCGCCGACGACGCGCATGCCGTCCATCAGCGGGCCTTCGATGATGTCGAGCGGGCGGGCGAGCTTTTGCCGGCACTCCTCGGTGTCGGCCTCGATGAACGTGTCGATGCCTTTGACCAACGCGTGGCTGAGCCGTTGCTCGACGGGTTCGTGGCGCCAGGCGTCAACCGGGGCCTTGTCGGCGACCTGGCCGCCGGCCTTGGCGGCGTCGGCCGCGGCCTTCAGCTCATCGGCGTGGGCGATGAGTTTTTCCGTGGCCTCGGGACTGCGGTTGAGGAGCACGTCGTCCACGAGGCCGCGCAGGACGTGCTCGATCTCGTCATAGACGCCGAGCATGCCGGCGTTGACGATGGCCATGTCGAGCCCGGTGCGGATGCCGTGGTAGAGGAAGGCCGTGTGCATCGCCTCGCGCACGGGATTGTTGCCGCGGAAGGAGAACGAGACGTTGGAGACGCCGCCACTGACCTTGGCGCCGGGCAGGTTGGCTTTGATGAGGCGCGTGGCCTCGAAGAAATCGACGGCGTAGTTGCTGTGCTCCTCGATGCCGGTGGCGACTGTGAGGATGTTGGGGTCGAAGATGATGTCCTCGGCCGGGAAGCCGGCCTGCGTGGTGAGGAGCTGATAGGCGCGGGTGCAGATGCGCACCTTTTCGTCGCGAGTGGCGGCCTGGCCCTGTTCGTCGAAGGCCATGACGACGGCGGCCGCGCCGTAGCGGCGGAGGAGGCTGGCGCGGCGGAGGAACTCGGCTTCGCCGTCTTTGAGCGAGATGGAGTTGACGATGCCCTTGCCCTG
>DDSV01000053.1:3464-13027 GCA_002344215.1 Akkermansiaceae bacterium UBA2381 | reverse complement strand
TCGGCGGCGATGAGGTTGAGGAACTTCACCATCGTCGCCTCGCCGTCGATGAGCGCCTCGTCCACGTTGATGTCGAGGATGTTGGCGCCACTCTCCACCTGCTGCTTCGCGATGGCGAGGCAGGCGTCCCAGTCGCCGGCCTTGAGGGCCTTGGCGAACTTCGGCGAACCGGTGATGTTGGTGCGCTCGCCGATGATGATGAAATTGGAGGCGGATTGGGTCACGGGATGCTTGGGCAATCTTTCTTCGTTCTCGTAATCATTCTCGTTTTCTCGGGGTCAGGAGGGTTTCGCAGGATGGGTGGAGAAAAATTACGAGAACGAGGAACGAGAACGATTTTGTCAGGCGATGCTGAGGGGTTCGAGGCCGCTGAGGCGGAGGGCGGGGGCGGCCTTGACGGCGGCGCGTGGCGGGAGGCCCTTTACCGCGGCGGCGATGGCGCGGATGTGGTCGGGCGTGGAGCCGCAGCAGCCGCCGACCAGGTTGACGAAACCGGCACGGGCAAATTCACCGAGGACGGCGGCCATGTCGGCGGGCGTCTCGTCGTAGCCGCCGAAGGCATTGGGCAGGCCGGCGTTGGGGTAGCAGGTGACGTGGCACTCGGCGAGGCCGGCGAGTTCCTCGACATAGGGACGCATCGCGGCGCCGCCGAGCGCACAATTGATGCCGACGGAGAAGGGGCGGGCGTGGCGGATGCTGTGGTAGAAGGCGCCGATGGTCTGGCCGGAGAGCGTGCGGCCGGAGGCGTCGGTGATGGTCACGCTGATCATCACGGGCAGGCGGGTGCCGGTTTCCTCGAAGACGGACTCGATGGCGAACAGGGCAGCCTTGCAGTTGAGCGTGTCGAAAATCGTCTCGACCAGCAGCGCGTCCACGCCGCCGGCCACAAGGGCGCGGATCTGTTCCGTGTAGGCGGCGAGCACCTGGTCCCAGGTCACGGCGCGGAAGTCGGGCCGGTTGACGTCGGGCGACATCGAGAGCGTGCGGTTGAGCGGGCCAATGGCGCCGGCGACGAAACAGCGCCGGCCGGGGGTGGCGGCCTCGGTGGCCTGCGCGGCGCGGCGGGCACAGGCGACGGCGGCGGCGTTGAGGTCGGTGACGATGGCCTCGAGTTTGTAATCCGCCTGCGCGATGCTCGTGGAGCTGAAGGTGTTGGTCTCCACGATGTCGGCCCCGGCGGCGAAGTAGTCCGCGTGGATGCGTTCGATGACGTCGGGCCGGGTGAGGCAGAGCAGGTCGTTGTTGCCCTTGAGGTCGTGCGGGTGGTCGCGGAAGCGGTCGCCGCGGAAGTCGGCCTCGGTGAGGTTGCAGGTCTGGATCATCGAACCCATCGCACCGTCGAGCACGGCGATGCGCTCGCGGAAAAGGGCTTCGAGGGGGTGGACGGACATGGGGGCAGCACAGGGTAAAGCCCGCCGGTTGGCAAGCAACATATCCACGCATCAGAATTCGCTGATATGAAATAAGCTTGGCAGGACGGGCCCGGCCCGCAGGCTGGGACTGCCTGACGTTCTTTCATCACTGCCGGGAAACAGGGAAGGCCGTGCAAACCGGCCACAGTTACGCTGCGGTAACGCATCACAGACCCCCAGCCCGCATCAGGCGGGTGCAAAGCCAATCTCCGGTCCGCCGGGGGTGAAGGCGAGGGGCGAGGCAGCGCCGGAAGGCGCGGGAAATGCGGAGTCCGAACATCTGGCCCCGGCAGGCTCACGCGAACGGTGCGCCCCGCCTGCGCGGGACGGACCGATTTGCCCAAACTTCATCGTATCAATGAAGCGTGAGGGCGGCATCCTTCCCGGGGCCGCGTCCGCCTTGGCGGGACGCGGTTGTGCGGGCGGGTGGTCTGCTCTTGCCCCGTCAAACCGCAGACAATCCATGCCCACGTCATTTCGGTCCCGCCTTCCGGGATCCTGCCTCATCCTGTTCGGTGCGCTCCTCGCACCGGGTCTGCTCCGCGGCCAGGCCGCGTTGCCGATCGAACTCGAGCCGGTCGTCACGACCGCCACGCGCACGCCGGCCCCGGTCCGCACCCTCGGCACCGCGACCGAGGTCATCACCGCCGCCGAGCTGGCGCGCCGGCAGATCAATTCCTTCGCCGAGGCGCTCGGCCTCGCGCCCGGCGCGATCACGGCCGCCTCGGGTGTGCCCGGCGGCATCACCTCGCTGTTCCTGCGCGGGACGAATTCCAACCAGACGCTCTTCCTGGTGGACGGTCTGCGGCTGAACGATCCCAACACCGACTATGCCGTCTTTCTCGGCGGCGCCTGCGTGGGCGCCTGCGACAGCTTGGAAATCGCCCACGGTCCCCAGAGCACGCTCTATGGCGGCGAGGCGATGGGCGGCGTGATCGCGCTGCGTGCCCAACGCGGCGCAGGTGCGCCCACGGCCGCGATAAACGTTGAGGCGGGCTCCTTCAGCACCGTGCAGGGCCGGCTGATGGCGCAGGGCGAGCGCGGCGCGAACGCCTACGCCTTTTCCGTGCAGGGCGGCCACACTGACAATGAGCGCGTGAACAACGCCTTCGACAGTGCCAACGTCGTCCTCCGGCTCGACCGCAACGTGAACGAACGCACAGCCGTCGGCGGCACGCTGCGCTGGTTTCACGGCGTCTACGGCTCGCCGGGACCGGCGATCGGTTTCGGGGCGAACGATCCCGACAACGAAGAGCGCGAGAGCAACCTGCTGGCGACGGTCTTTGCCGAGTTCGCGCCCGGCACGGACTGGCGTTCGCGCATCATGCTCGGCGGGCAGCACCGGCGCTTTGTCGCCGAGAGCCCGGGCGCGGCCGGCACGTCGTTCACCGTGGTGAAGAACCGCCGCGGGGTGCTCGACTGGCAGAACACCTACACGGGCCGGGACCGGCACCGGGTGACCGCCGGCCTGACCGCCGAGGCCAACCGGACGGTGAACACCGGGTTTGGCGCCATTGATGAAAGCCAGGAGCTGATTGCGTTTTTTGTGCAGGACGAGTTCACGCCCGCGGAGAACGTGTTCCTCACGGCCGGACTGCGCCGCGATGATTTCGACACCTTTGGTCGGGCGACGACCGGGCGCGTGACGGCGGCGTGGCTGGTGGCGGACCGGCGCCTGAAGCTGCGCGCGACCCACGGCACGGCCTTCCGATCGCCGGGCTTCCTCGACCTCTACGGGCAGAGCCCCTTCTACGTGGGCAACCCCGGCCTGCGGCCGGAAAAGTCGCGCGGCTGGGATGCGGGCTTCGACTATTATCTCGCCGACAATCGCGGCACCGTGAGCGCGACCTGGTTCGAGAACCGTTTCCGCGACCTGATCATTTTCGATTTCGGCGTGTTTCCCGGCACGACGGCCAACGTCGAGCGGGCGCGCACCCGTGGGCTCGAACTGAAGACCGACCTGACCTTGTCGGCGGCGACGACCCTGCGGCTGGCCTACACCTACCTCGAGGCCGACAACCTCACGCAAAACATCCGCCTGCTGCGGCGGCCCCGGCACAGCGGCAACGCCGACCTCTGGCGCGATTTCGGCGGCGGCTTCAGCGCCGGCGCCGGCGTGCGCTGGGCGGCGAAACGCCGGGACGTGCATGCCGCGACCTTCGCCACGATCGACGCGGAGGACTACGCGGTCGCGCGGCTTTATGCCGCCTGGCAGTTCCATGAGCGGCTTACCCTGCGCCTCCGGGTCGAGAACCTGTTCGACGAGGGTTATGCGGAGGTGCACGGCTACCCGCAGCCGGGCCGCGGCGCCTTCGCCGGGCTGGAGTGGCGGTTTTAAGGGCGGCTCCGCCGGCGGCAGGTTTTGTCATAAGGAAATTCCGCATCGACAACCCGGCGGTCGGCTGGCAACACCACCCCCTCCGAGGGGGTATGCCTCCGGCCGCCGCCATGACCGACTATCTGCAAAAAATCCTCACCGCCCGCGTCTATGACGTGGCGCGCGAGACACCGTTGGAAAAGGCGGCCACGCTCTCGGCCCGGCTCAACAACACCCTGCTCCTGAAGCGCGAGGACATGCAGAGCGTGTTCTCCTTCAAGCTGCGCGGCGCCTTCAACAAGATGGCGCAGCTCTCCGCGGCCGAGCTGGCGCGCGGCGTCGTGTGCGCCTCGGCGGGCAACCATGCGCAGGGCGTGGCCCTCGCCGCCAAACGGCTCGGCACCCGCGCGGTCATCGTCATGCCCGTGACGACCCCGCAGGTGAAAATCCATGCCGTGAAGGCGCGCGGCGGCGAGGTCGTGCTGCATGGCGATTCCTATGACGAGGCCTACGCCCACGCGCGCGAGCTGGCGAAGCGCGACCGCCTGACCTTCGTCCATCCCTTTGACGATCCCGACGTGATCGCGGGCCAGGGGACCATCGCCCTGGAAATCCTGCGGCAGCACCAGGGGCCGCTGCATGCGATCTTCGTGGCCGTGGGCGGCGGCGGGCTGGCGGCGGGCGTGGCGGCCTGCGTCAAGCGGGTGCGGCCGGAGGTGAAGGTGATCGGCGTCGAGCCGCGCGATTCGGCGGCCATGCATGATTCGCTGGCGGCGGGCCGCCGCGTGAAGCTGGCGCACGCCGGGCTCTTCGCCGACGGCGTCGCGGTGCGCGAAGTCGGCGAGGAGACCTTCCGGCTCTGCAAAAAACACCTCGACGAGGTCATTCTGGTGGACACCGACGACATCTGCGCGGCGACGAAGGACGTCTTCGAGGACACACGCGCAGTGCTGGAGCCGGCCGGCGCGCTGGCCATCGCCGGCGCGAAGGCCTACGTCGAGCGGCAGCGCCTCAAGGGTGAAACGCTGATCGCCGTGGCCTGTGGCGCGAATCTCAATTTCGACCGGCTGAGGTTCATCGCCGAGCGCGCCGAGATCGGCGAGCACCGCGAGGCCGTGCTCGCCGTCACGATCCCGGAGGGGCCGGGGAGCCTGAAAAAATTCTGCGAGCTCGTCGGCCGCCGCAGCGTGACGGAGTTCAACTACCGCATCGCCGACGCACGGGAGGCGCACATCTTCGTGGGGATCCAGACCGCCGGGCGCGGGGAGAGCGCGAAGATCGCCGCGCACTTCACCCGGCACGGTTTCAAGACGCTCGACCTGACCGGCGACGAGATGGCCAAGCTCCACATCCGGCACCTCGTGGGCGGGCGCTCGCCGCTGGCCGCGAACGAGCGGCTTTACCGCTTCGAGTTCCCCGAGCGGCCGGGTGCGCTGATGGCCTTTCTCAACGCAATGCCGCCGGCCTGGAACATCAGCCTCTTCCACTACCGCAACCACGGCGCTGACTACGGACGCGTGCTCGCGGGCCTGCAGGTGCCGGCAAGCGAGCAGGGGGCGCTCCAGAAATTTTTGCAGCGCCTCGGCTACCGGTATTGGGACGAAAGCGAAAACCCGGCCTACAAGCTTTTCCTGCGTTGAGCGGCAGGGCGGTAACGCCGACCACCTGCAGCGTTTTAAAAATGTCGCAGACACGGACAGGCAGGCCCTGACCTCCGGGCAGGCCGCGGTCCGCTCGGAGAGCGGACCCTACCGGCGCTACCGCGCCACAGGGCGAGGGCTACAAGGGTTGCTTTAATGCCCTACAGCTTCAGCGCGTCGGCGAGCTTGGCGGCGTCGCCGCCGCCGCCCTGGGCGTAGTCGGGTTTGCCGCCGCCCTTGCCGCCGAGCTTGCCGGCGAGGGCGCCGATGAGCTTGCCGGCGGCCTGACCGGCCTTGATGGCTTCGGGCGAGCAGTAGGCTACGAGCGCGACCTTGCCGTCGAAGAGGGCGCCGAGTTGCACGACGGCACCGGTGCCGACCTTGTGCAGCACCTGGCTGCCGAGCGAGCGGAGCGCGTCCTGGTTCTCGGCGGTGACAACCGCGGAAACCCACTTCAGTCCATCTTTTTCGACGGGTTTGGCGGCGAGTTCCTCGGCGAGCCCGGCCGAGGCCTTGGCCTCGAAGGCCTTCAGCTTCTTTTCAATTTCCTTCTGGTGGTTGAGCAGGGCTTCGAGCTTGGCGGCGACGTCGTGGGTGCCGGCGTTGAGGCGGGCGTTCACGGCCTTCAGCGCGGCTTCCTCGTGGGCGACGAAGTCATAGGCGGCCTGGCCGGCGACGGCCTCGATGCGGCGGGTGCCGGCGGCGATGGCCATCTCGGCGGTGATCTTGATCAGGCCGATCTCGGCCGTGCGGCCGACGTGCGTGCCGCCGCAGAGCTCCTTGGAGTAGCCGCCGATGTCCACGAGGCGGACATACTTGCCGTATTTGTCGCCGAAGAACGCGAGCACGTCGTCGGGCTTCTTCGCGTATTCGATCTCGCCGGTGACGACCGGCGCGTTCTCCAGCACCTTGGCGTTGATGAGCTGCTCGCACTCCTTGATCTGCGCGGCGGTGAGGCCTTCGAAATGCGTGAAGTCGAACCGCAGGCGGTCGGGCGTTTTGTGCGTGCCGAACTGGCGGACATGCGTGCCCAGCATCTTGCGCAGCGCCCAATGCACGAGATGCGCAGCCGAATGATGCCGGCTGATGGCCAGTCTCCGTTGCAGATCAACTTGCAGGGTGACAGCGCTGCCCTTGCTGATCGCTGAAAGCTGATCGCTGACCGCTACCTTGTGCAGGTGGCGGCCGGACTTGTCCTTGATGCAGTCCGTGATCTCCACATTCGTGCCGTTGATCAGGGCGTGGCCGGCGTCGCCGACTTGGCCGCCCATCTCGGCGTAGAACGGCGTCTGGTCGAATACGAGGAAAGTGTCCTTCTCCGTCTTCACGACGTCCACGAGCTTCGCGTGCGTGGCGTGGGTGGAATCAATTTCGTAACCGACAAACTCGGTGGCCTCGGCTGCGGACTCGCCCTCGGTCGCGGCGACGATGACATCGGTCTTGCGAGCCGCCCGGCCGCGCTCGCGCTGCTTTACCATTTCAGCCTCGAACCCGGCGACTTCGACGGTAAGCCCGCGTTCGGCGGCGAGGAGCTGGGTCATGTCGAGCGGAAAGCCGTAGGTGTCGTAGAGCTCGAATGCAATTTCACCAGAAAGTGGGCTCGGGTGTTTATCACTAGATGACAACTTTAAACCCTCTTTCACGGCCAAATCGTTAATGGCACTGTTTGTCTCAAGGTATGATGAAATGTGCTCTGAAAGCATCTTGAGACCGCGATCCAGCGTTTTGCCGAACGACTCCTCCTCCGCGCGGATGGCCTTCTCGACCATGATGCGCTGGGTCTTGAGTTCGGGGAAGACGTCGCCGAGGGATTCGATGACGGGCGCGACGAGGGCGGTGAAATCGCCGGTCTTCAGGCCGAGGTTCTTGCGGCCATACATGATGCCGCGGCGGAGAATGCGGCGGATGACGTAGTTGCGGCCCTCGTTGCCGGGGAGGATGCCGTCGGCGATGGCGCAGCTCACGCAGCGGGCGTGGTCGGCGAGGACGCGGAAGGTGATGTCCACCGTTTCCTGCTCGCTGAGGCCGGAGCGCGTCTGCGGCACGGTGCCGGTGTAGGTCTTGCCGGAAAGGGCGGCGATCTGGTCGAAGGTTGGTTGGAAGACGTCGGCGTTGTAGTTCGACGGCTCGGCGGAGAAATCCTTAAAACCCTTCGTCGTGGCGTGAATGCCGGCGACGCGCTCGAAACCCATGCCGGTGTCGATGTGCTTGGCGGCGAGCGGCGCGACGGTGCCGTCGGCGTTGGCGTTGAACTGGATGAAGACGTGGTTCCAGATCTCGATGCAGCGCGGCGAGCTGGAGTTCACGAGTTTGCGGCCCGCGGCCTCGTTGTCGTCGGGCAGCAGATTGAAATGAATCTCCGAGCACGGGCCGCAGGGGCCGGTGTCGCCCATCTGCCAGAAATTGTCCTTCTTGTTGCCGTTGACGATGTGGACCTTCGGGTCGAGGCCGGCGTCCTGGAAAATCTTCGCCCAGATGTCGTAGGCCTCCTGATCGAATTCGGACGGGTCGCCCTTGGCCTTGTCGGGGTTGTAAACCGTGGCGAAGAGGCGCTTGGGCGGGATGCCCCAGACCTTGGTCAGCAGTTCCCAGCCCCAGGTGAGCGTTTCCTTTTTGAAGTAATCGCCGAAGGACCAGTTGCCCAGCATCTCGAACATCGTGTGGTGGTAGGTGTCGAAGCCGACGTCCTCGAGGTCGTTGTGCTTGCCGCTGATGCGGATGCACTTCTGCGAGGTCGTCGCGCGCGTGTACGGGCGCTTCTCCTTGCCGGTGAAGACGTCCTTGAACTGCACCATGCCCGCGTTGGTGAACAACAGCGTGCTGTCGTTGAGCGGGACCAGCGGGCTGCTGGCGACCACTTCGTGGCTGCGGTCACGGAAATAATCCAGGAAGAGCTTGCGGAGTTCGGCGCTGCGGGTCATGGTCGGGCTTCAATCGGTTGCGGGTGTGAATTAGACAGGTTCTTCGAACAGGCGCTTGATCTGATCCAGGGTGAAGCCGTGCTGGCGCAGCACCCGGATTTGCCCCATGCGCCCGGCGGCATCGGCGGGGACAAGGGATTTGAATCGCTTGCGATGCAGCTCCCGCAACTTGGGCGGCCAGTCGTCCGCCAGTCCCGCCAGGGCGGCGGCAACCGCGTCGTCCGGCACGCCGCGCTCGCGCAGTTCGCGGGCGATCCGCAACGGTCCGTAGCCCTTGTCAGCCCGCGTACTGGCGTAAAGCTCGGCGTAACGGCTTTCGTCGAGCACGCATTCCTCGATCAACCGATCCAGCACCGGATCGATCTGGGCGGGCGAATAGCCACGCTGGATCAATTTCTGGCGCAACTCCAGCCGGGAATGCTCGCGCCGGGCCAGCAAGTCCAGCGCCTTGGCGCGGATCGCGGCCGGCGCGGCGTCGGGGGCCTTCTCAGAGTTCCGGGTCCAGTTCATCGGCAACCGGCGCGTCGGCCTCATCGCTGGTGGCGGCTGCGTCAGCCGTGCCGGGCACCGCGTCGGGGCGGCTGAAGAAATGGTCGCGGATCTTGGTTTCCAACTCGCGGGCCAGTTCGGGATTTTCCTTGAGATAGGAGCGGGCGTTGTCCTTGCCCTGGCCGATGCGAACGCCGCCGCAACTGTACCAAGCGCCGGATTTTTCGATCAGGCCGACCTTGACGCCGAGATCGATCACCTCGCCCAGTCGAGAGGCGCCTTCGCCGTAGAGGATTTCGAATTCAGCCTGTTTGAACGGCGGGGCCATCTTGTTCTTGACCACCTTGACGCGGGTTTCGTTGCCGATCACCTCGTCACCCTTTTTGATCGAGCCGATCCGGCGGATGTCCAGCCGGACCGAGGCGTAAAATTTGAGGGCGTTGCCGCCGGTGGTGGTTTCCGGGGAGCCGAACATCACGCCGATCTTCATCCGAATCTGGTTGATGAAAATGACCAGGGTATTGGAGCGCTTGATGTTGGCGGTGAGCTTGCGCAGCGCCTGGCTCATCAGTCGGGCTTGCAAGCCGACGTGGGAATCGCCCATGTCGCCCTCGATTTCGGCCTTGGGCGTCAGCGCCGCCACCGAATCGATCACCACGGTATCGACCGCGCCCGAGCGCACCAGCATATCGGCGATTTCCAGCGCCTGTTCGCCGGTATCCGGCTGCGACACCAACAAATCCTCGACGTTGACGCCGAGCTTGGCGGCGTAAATCGGGTCCAG
>DDSV01000053.1:0-3426 GCA_002344215.1 Akkermansiaceae bacterium UBA2381 | reverse complement strand
CCGCCGATACCCAGGGCGATATCAAGGCCGAGCGAACCGGTCGACACCGTCATCACATCGCGGGCCACGCTGGTGTCGCCCAAGCGCATCACGGCGCCCTTGCCGAACTGGCGTTCGATCTGGGTCAGCGCGCCGGCCAGCGCTTTTTTCTTGTTGTCATCCATTTCATGCGTCCTTCTTTTGACAGGATTAAGAAGCGGTTGATGGAGTCGGAACCGGTTGTTTTCAGCGATTATTCCACAGAAGCAGCCCCTAACCTAGCCCTGAGTCCAACCGCGCAAAACGCGGTAGCGGGAGCCGGTTTCTCCCGGTTGCGACTCGACCAGAACCACCCTGTCAATCCGCCAGTCAACCGGCGGGTCGGGCGGGCGATTCGGCGCGGGACCGGCAAAGTTGCGAGCGAGGGTGATGTGGGCTTGGAAGCTCCGACGTTCCGGAACAAACCCGCAACCGCGCAGGCGTCGGCTTAAGTCCGCGACTAATTCGTAAAGTTCCGGCGGCGTCTCGCTGCAGCCCAACCACAAAATGCGCGGTCGCGGCCAATAGCCGTAGCGATCCAGCACTAAATCCAGGGTCGGCACGGCCAAATCGGCCAGCGCCGCTTCATAAGCCGCTAGCCGCTCGG
Source organism: Akkermansiaceae bacterium UBA2381 (assembly GCA_002344215.1). GTDB lineage: Bacteria > Verrucomicrobiota > Verrucomicrobiia > Verrucomicrobiales > DEV007 > Arctic95D-9. Next base: position 2,801 of record DDSV01000053.1, on the reverse strand, counting down.
CGTCGGTCGCCCCTAAAAACGCTAAGGTCAGATGCAAATTCGCATCGGGTACCCGCCGCCGGCCGGCCGCGTTCGCCGCCAGTGCCGCCATCCGTCGTCTTTGCGCGTCTTCCGGCCACAGCGCTAAAAACAGCCGTTGTTGTGGTTCAGGGGCGCAGGGCGAGGACATCCAGCAGCCCTTCCAAGGCGGCGGCCACGGTTTGCGAGCGGACCGCTTCGCGGTCGCCCGGAAAATGGCGACATTCGGTGTGGAGCAAGCCATCGTCCAGCATCCAGGCGAGATAGACGGTGCCGACCGGTTTGTCGGGCGAACCGCCGTCGGGACCGGCGACGCCGCTGACGGCGACGGCAATACCGGCATCGCCGCGCTGTAGCGCCCCGGCCGCCATCTCGGCGACGGTTTCGGCGCTGACCGCGCCGCAGCGTTCGAGCGTGGCCTCGGCAACACCCAACAGCGCGGTTTTGGCGGTATTGCTATACGTGATCAAACCGCAATCGAACCAGCCGGAACTGCCCGGAATATCGGTGACGATTTTGGCGATCCAACCGCCGGTGCAGGATTCGGCGGTGACCAGTTTCAATTGGCGGTCGCGCAAGGCCGCGCCCACGCGCGCGGCTAAATCGTAAAGATTTTGAGAGACGGTTTGAGCGGACACGACAAACTCCTGGGCTGGATCGCAACGCGGCGCGTTCGGTTTGGGGCCGTCATCGCCACGAATACCATCTTAGGAAAAATCTCTCGCGGTTTCGTTCACTTCAACCAGCCTTTCTTGCGGAAAAACCAGAACGGCGCGGCCACCGACGCGGCCATCAGGCCAAGCGCGAACGGATAGCCGAACAGCCACCCCAATTCCGGCATATTTTGAAAATTCATGCCGTAAATGCTGGCGATTAAGGTGGGGGGCAGCAGCGCGACCGACACCACCGAGAAAATTTTGATCACTTTGTTCTGATTGATGTTGATGAAGCCGACCGTGGCGTCCATCAAGAAGTTGATTTTCTCGAACAGAAACGAGGTGTGGCCGTCCAGCGATTCAATATCGCGCAAGATTTGACGGGCGTCCTCGATTTGCTCGGTGGACAACAACCGCCGCCGCATCAGAAACGAGATGGCGCGCCGGGTGTCCATCAAATTGCGGCGGATGCGACCGTTCAAATCTTCCTCGCGGGCGATGCCGGCCAACACGGCGGCGGCGGCCTCGTCGGTCAGATGATTTTTCAGCACCCGGCCGCCGATTTCCTCCAACTCCGCGTAGATTCCTTCCAGCGCGTCGGCGGAATATTCCGCGTCGGTGGCGTACAGATCGAGCAGCACATCCCGGCAGTTTTCCAAGTAGCCGGGTTGATGGCGCGCGCGCCAGCGCAGCAGCCGGAAAACCGGGAGATCGTCCTCGTGCAAGCTGAACAAAATCTCTTTGCGAAGCACGAAAGCCACCGGAATGTTGCGAGATTCATCGGCTTTGTCGAGCAGAAAATCGGAGCGGATTTGCAGGGAGCCGTTGGCGTCCTCGAAGCAGCGGGCGCTGGCTTCGATATCGCCGAAATCATCTTCATCCGGCAGCGTCAGTTTGAACCATTCTCGGGCCAGCCGCCGTTCGTCTTCAGTCGGCGCGTGAAAATCGATCCAGATCGGCTGCGCCCGTTCCAGATCGCCCTCGGTTTCAATCTGGAGCTGACGCAGGCGGCCGTTTTGAATTTCGAAAGCATTGATCATGACGTTAGCGGGACGGGCGCGGGAATCGGGTCGACGGCAGAGCGGGGTTAACGCACGACGCGCCGGCGTTGGAGTGGGTCCAGCTTGGGAGCAACCGTCGGATGTTGCCACGCTGGCGAACGGCCTGATGGCGGGCGGGCGGGCGGTCGGTGCAAGCTATGGAAGATCGCGCCTGGCCGCGAACTTAAAAAGGCGCTGTCGCCGGCGGCTTGGCAAGCGTGAAAAACGGGTCCGAACCGCTGGATCTATCAGCGTCCTAGGGGGTTGCTTCAGCCACCCCAAGGACCGATCACGCGGGCGCGGATCGCCTCGGGGTGGTTGCCGCCTTAGTTCTTCGGAGGCACGGTAGTCGGTTGATTGATCTCGCGGTTGATTTCTCTCGCCCCTTCCTTGATTTCCTGATTGGCGGCGGCCCCGGCGGCCTTGGTCGCCTCCACGGCGGTGGATGCGGCTTCCTTGGTGACGGCGGCGGCGGTGGACGCGGCTTCCTTGGTGGCGGCGGCGGCGTTGGCGGCGGCCTCCTTGGTCGCTACAGCGGCTTCCTTGGTGGCGGCGGCGGCGTTGGCGGCGGCTTCCCTGGTGGCCTGAGCGGCGTCGGCCGCGACTTCCTTGGTGGCTTCCACGGTCTTGGCGGCGGCTTCCTTGGTGGCGGCGGCGGCGTCTTTCGCTACTTTAGCGGCATCGACGGCGACTTCCTTGACGGCGGCNNGCGGCCTCGCCGGCTTTACTGGCCGCTTCCCCGGCTTTCTGAGAGGCTTCGCTGGCTTTGGCGTCGGCTTGCTTGGCCGCCGCATCCGCCTTGGCGGCGGTTTGTTGTCGGTCTTCGCAGGCCCCCAAAGCTAGAGTTAACGCTAATACGGAGGGAACCAGCAACAAACGATAATTCATCATCGGGATGCTCCTTGATCGTTGGATTCGGAAGGGCTTTCATACCGTTCCGTACGCTTGGAACTTCAAAAGCCGCCTTAAGTTTCGTTCGGTCCCCCGAGCGGATCAGGTGAAGCGACTGCTTCAAAAATCCGTTAAAGCGGTTGGATCGGGACGTTGAAACTGATAACCCACCGAACTGTACTATTTTACGGGTAAG
>DDSV01000045.1 GCA_002344215.1 Akkermansiaceae bacterium UBA2381 | reverse complement strand
GTGCGACTTCACCCGCTTTTCGATCCCGGCCGCCCGCACAGCTTCGCGCAGCGCGTCCGTGTAGGTTTGACCATGGAGGTGGTGCCGCCGCCGTATCCCCGTTTCGGGATCGACCGAGAGATGGTCCCCCGGGAAAACCCAGGCCCATTCCCACTGCTCTCCCGCCTTCGGGAACTTCCGTGCTAACGCCCCCGGTAAGGCCACCCCCGGGACACCGGCCTCACGATCCTCCTGGAACTGAGCACGGAGAACCTCTTTCCAGCCACTCAGTTGCGCCGCCACTTGTTGGGGGAGGACGGTTACCCGGTCGCGGTTTCCCTTGCCCGCCCTCACCGTGACCTGCCGACGATCCAGATCGATATCCTTGATACGCAGATTGAGCAACTCGGCCCGCCGGAGACCGGCCCCATACTGCAGCTCCGCGGCAAGGCGACATTTCTCCGGCAAGTTCGCCAGTACCGCCGCCACTTCGCTGACGGACAGGACGACGGGGATGCGCTTCGGCGTCTGTCGCAGCCGCACGTTCAAGCGGACCTCGTCGCGTCCACAAACCTCGCGAAGGAAAAAGACCAGGGCATTCAACGCCTGCTTCTGCGTCGAATAAGCAACCTTCTCCTCGGTCACCAGCCACGAGAGCCATTGGCTCGCCTTGCCCTCGTCCATGACGGCCCGCGCCTCACCGGCCCAGCGGGCAAAACGACCGACCCAACCGGCGTAGGTCTCACGCGTGCGGCGGGCCAGGCCCCTCCTTCCTCCGGCACGGTTCACCGCGTCGCGCACGCGCTCCTCAAGGGTTCGGATCTCCCGGCCCTCCGTTTTAGCGAAGCGCATCCAGTTCAGATGCCAACGAAACGCTTCCGCCCATTGCTCCAGCTGCCAGTCCTCACGCTCCTTCGCCTTGATCTTGAGCTTCCAGAAGGCCGCCGCCGTTTCACGGCAAGCCGGGAGCCTTTGAGACAGCCGCCATTTTTCATACCATCCAAGAACCATGGCAAAGCCGGACTTGTCCGATCGGGTCACATCGCGGGAAGCATCGAGGTCCTTGCTCCAGGGGTAAGTGTTCGTCAGTTCACTGTTCATAAAAACGCTTTTCTCTCAATCAGAGAAAAAATGCAATCTCAAAATCCAAGATTCGTTTTTGTTAAAATTCGGGCAAAATTGAAAGACTGATGGGATAAGAAATCCTATCAAAATATCAGGATGTTCTAACTATCGGGAGGGAATCCAGGGGTGAAGCCGTGTCGTTCCCTTAACCCGATGACTGGAATTCCTTGACCTGACGGCAAAAATTCCGTTTCCTCGGAGAGTCCAGATGCCCGCGCGGAATGTTTACGGGTGATAGCAAATTGGACTAAGTACACTGTTGTGCCAGAAATGAAAACCACCGCAAAGCTAGTTGTCGCAGCGTTCATCGTCACGATTTGCGTCGCTCTTGGATTCGGAATCGCTGAAGGGCTCGAAATTCCGACCTTCTTCGTGCCATTATTTCTCCTGCCAGCCGCTTTCATTTTCGCCAGAATTGCCAAGATTAGCTTCGATTGGATTAAGATGGCTCTTTGCTTTCTTTTGATAGGAGCTTCAATCTGGCTCACCCAGGTTCTTGTTCCCGAACCCTACGGGAATCGCTATCCCTTTCTCGGACCGCTTTTACTTATTTTGTTCTTTCCGCTTCTCGAACGGACATACGAATGTATTCGACGAAAAAAACGGCACAACAACACAGCGGACTCAACGCGGTAAACCGCGTGAGTCGCCTCGACGTTCGGCAGAGAATCCTTATGAAATCGGCTCTTATCCATTCGCTGCCTGTCTTACTGCTTTCTTGCGTTGCCACAGCGATGATGCCGGATTCGATGAAAATTGGTCTCAAGGAATGGACAGCATGGGACCAAAAGAAAAAAATCGAATTCTTGGCTTCCTGCCGCAGAGACGATGGAAGCCTTGTCCATCTTCCGCCACTTGCCACCGCAAAGAAGCTCACCTTAAGAAAAGACGAATTTGCCACCTTACTTAAGAACATTGATGCCCTCTACAAGGACAAGGAGAACACCCATTTGACCATTTACGGAGCAGTTGCAGTGGAGGTTATGAAGCTGCGCCAATGCACACAGGATGAAGTCGCCAAAAAACTTAAAATGGAACAAACCCGAATCGCATGGGGATTCTAGACCAACTCGCCGAACACGTCGTGCGTGGCAACGGCGGATAACGTCCCTCGTTCGCTTCGCTCTGTGAGTCCTGCGTCGCCGTGCCACCACATTTAACGTTCGCTAGAAAAATGGACAACAGCTATCACGACGTAACTTTTACCGACGCCCTCGGCGCAGTACAACTGACCGTTTTTGCTCTTTTGTCGTTCGGTCTCCTAGCTGCACTGATTTTGATGATCTGGCAGACTCCTCAGCGTCCTCGTATTTCAAAGTCTCTAGCCATATTCGGAATAGCAGTCTTTTTCTACGCAGGCACTATTGAGCATCTCGGTCTTGCTCGCCACCACATGTCGAACATGGTATCCGGAGGTAGCGATCCAGCATATCTCGAGCGAGGCTACGCCGAATTTTATCTGAAGCTCTGGGCGTTTCGATCACTGTCGGTAGCCATCTTGACGATTAGCGCAATTGGGCTTGCCACAAGCAGACCAGAAAACGGAGCGAACAAACGTCGACAGGCAACGGCTTCGCCGTCGCCTGCGCCCTGACGTTAGGCGCAGAAAATGGACCTGAAGGAACTCTACTACCGACTCAGGCCCCTAGCGAGGGTGCAAGCGGAGCAGCGGCTCCTATGGGCCGAATCAGAACACTCAAAAAAGCCGTTCAATCCAGTGATCGGTTTCGCCTTGGCAGCACTTTTCAGTTTCGCTGGCGGACTCTTCGGTGGCTTTTCGCTGTGGATTTCACTGGGATTTTCACCGGAAACTTCCGGCGGGACTTTTGTCTTTATCGGCGGATCAATGATAATGTCGCTAATTTCAGTGTTCGCCTACACTATCTGGAAACACCGAGGAGTATTCTACGGCCTCAATGCCTTCACCGGCCTTACATTGATTGGGCTCTTCATCGACGTGTGCACCGCACTGCTCGCCTAACAAGCCGGCGCGCTCAACCCGATCCCCGCCAGCAGTTGATTGACTTCCGTGCCTCGATTTCCTAATCTACCATCGTGACCGCGCCCCCCGGGATCGGGCGAGCGGCCTCTACGTTCGGTCCAAAACATTCTTCCTTGTGAGAACACGAAGTCCAATATTTGCGTCACTCGTAATCGCGCTCTTCGTGGTCTATTTTTGCGGATACGGCTATTTGAAGTTCGCATGTTATAGCAATGAATACATTCCATCAGACCCTTGGAAGAGTTCGAGCCTTTCCGCGCGTTCAAAGGTTTCGTCGTGGGGCACGATAAATTTATCCACGGGCTCAATCACTCGTTCGCACAGGGACCCGGGGCTTAATCTGAACACGAAAGTTTCCGACCTACTAAATCAAATCTACTTTCCCCTTCAGAAAATCGATGAGTCGTCCAGTGGCTGGTCAGTCCGGCTCACGACCATCCGATAAGTCAAAGAAACTCGAACAGAATTGACCGAACAAAGCGCGACAGGGAAGGGCTTTCAGCCCTCCCCTGCGCTCGACGTTAGCTCCAGAAATGAACAAA
>DDSV01000043.1 GCA_002344215.1 Akkermansiaceae bacterium UBA2381 | reverse complement strand
GGACGACTTCGAGGGTGCCGATCTCGCGTAGATCGATGCGCTCGGTGTAAAGTCCGGCTCCTGTGCCGTCGGGCTGGAAGTGCAGCGTGTCGGGGATGTCGGTTATCATGGGTGGGGATGGGGTTTCAGGTTTGAAGTTTAAGGTTTCAAGTTTGGCTCCGCCTGTCTCGCAGGCTTGGCTCAGGTTTGGGTCTGCTGTTCTTGCTGGTTGGATTGATGGTTTGTGTTCTTGCGGTAGTAGTCGCGGGTGCGCTGCTTGCGGCCGACGGTGCCGAGGGATTCTTCGAGGAAGCGGGTGGCCTCCTCGCAGGTGCTGCCGGTGTAACCGACGGCATCCAGGGTGATGGCGCCCTCGGGGCTGATCCAGACGTCGATGCGTTCTTTCGAGCTCATGGTGTTGATGGTTTGCGACGAAGGATGGGATCAAGCGGCGAGAGTGAGTTTGATGGAGCCGTCGGACTCTTGCCGCCGGGTAACACGGAGGTGCTTCTTGGACGCCTCGCGCATGGTCTTGTGGACGCCGTAGAGCTGGAGAAGAAGGCCGAAATTGGGACCGACCTCCTTCTCGACGTGTCCGTTCCACCAGTCGGTGGACAGTTCGTAGGGCTCCATGGGGGCGGCCCGGTTGGCGGCGATGTCGTAGGGGCCCTTGAGCCGAACGACGAGTTCGCCGTGGCGGGTGCTGTTGGCGAAGCCGCGGGCCTCGGTGTTTCGGAGCATTTCGACACCGAGTTCGGCGCAGGCGGCTTCGNNGATGGTGGTGAAGTGGGACATGGTGGTATTCTTGGTTTTTGGGTTCTTGGTTTTTCGTTTTCGGTTGGGAACAAGCGGCAGCCTGCCGTCTTGATCCGGAAAGAATGCCGAGTTATGGAGTCCGACAGGAGAGAGGGCTTCAACTGCCACGAGCTCAAACAGCGGAGGGCATGTGTTTACCCGGAGGTTTCGGAGCGAGACTGCCCCTCCCGTTCATCATGAGCATGCGGATCACCGAACATTCGATTTCCAGTGAAGCACTCGTCACACCACGAAGGGTTTGGGTGCATCACGACGACAAGGGAACGGCGAAAAACTGCCTGCTCTGGTTGGATGGAGAGATTTACTCGGGACGAGTGAAGGCTCCCGACATTATTGCCAAGAGTCAGGCCTCGGGAGTCTTGCCCGCCCTGACCTGCGTTTATCTCCCCAACGACAGTCAGGAAGGCCGCCACGCCGACTACACCTGCGACGAGGCGTTTGCCGACTTCCTCGCTCTCGAGATGCCGCGATGGATCGATCGGGAAGCCGGTCAGTTCGAATGCCTCTTTCTTTGCGGTCTCAGCCTCAGTGGCCTCCAAGCCGTCTTCACGGCGCTGCGCCATCCCGGGATCTTTGCCGGGGTGCTGGCGCAGTCGCCTTCAGCATGGTGGCGGGACGAGTCGCTGGCCGCCTCGGTGACCTCCTTCTCATCGACGAGGCAACGATTTTGGTTGAGCGTCGGCACCGGTGAACTGCAGGAGAACCTGAGGCACCCTCCCACCGCGCTCCATCAGAAGGTGAGCCAGCTCACCTCTGTTCGCCGACTCTCGGAGGCCATGTCCCAGTCCGGGCATGCGGTTCATCTGCATGAGTTCGACGGTGGCCACGATCCTGCCTTTTGGGGCGAGGAGTTGACGGAGGCGCTCGACTGGCTTCTCCTTGGTCCGGGAACATGATACATCACCTCTCCTTTGCCGTCATCGACCTGGGGCGTTCCGCGGCGTTTTACGATGCCGTCCTCGAGACGCTCGGCTATCGGAGAGTTTGGGAGGACTCCTCCTTCATTGGATACGGCTTGCATCCTGGCGAGGACATTTTTGCCCTGAAGCTCCGTCCGGAACATCACGCAGTACCGGGTGACGGTTTTCATGTGGCCTTTGTCGCGCCATCGCGCGAGGCGGTGCTCTGCTTCCATGCTGCGGCGCTCGCCCATCATGGTGGGGAGGATAATGGAGGTGCAGGCTTGCACCCGGAGTATGGACCGGACTACTTTGCGTCCTTCGTCATCGATCCCGATGGTTATCGGATCGAGGCCGTCATTACTGATTCCACCTCAGTATGAATTCGAGTGAGAATCCGAATTACCACCTTGAAGTCATCGAGGGAAACGATCTTAGCGCGGAACAAGAAGAGTTCATCAACTACTGGAACCAGCACTATTTCGGGGAGATCGCCGTGGCAAAAGGTCTGGCCAAAGCCCCGGTGCATTGGCGGCTGATTCTGAGTGAAGATCGGAACCTGCTGAGCCATGTCGCCTTGACCGGAATGAAAATCGAACTCAACGTAGAGCGGATCAAGGTCGGAGCCGTCGGAGGTTTGTTCACCCCACCCGAACTCCAGGGCCGTGGTCATGCGACAGCATTGATGGACCATGCCGAGGACTTTCTCTTCGACCGGCTTGAACTCCCTGCGTGCATTCTGTTCTGCCTGCCTGAACTCGTGCCCTTCTATACGAGGCGTGGATGGTCCCTGGTGGAGGGACCGGTGACGCTACAACAGAAAACCGGTGTGGTGACGTGGGGTGCGGCGGCGATGCTCTTGAATGCCAACCAAGGTCAGAGCGTCAATCATACGATTCACGTGCCGATGAAGTGACGGTGCCATGAAATTGATCATGTTCGACATCGACGGCACTCTCACGCAAACGGACGCGGCCGACGGGGAGTGTTTCGTGCAAGCCTTGTTCGATGTGTTTGGTTTCACCGGCATCAGTGACGACTGGTCCGTTTATCCGCACTGCACTGACTCCGGTATTCTGGAGTCCATTTTCCAAGAACGTCAGGGACATTCGCCATCAGAAGACGAGATCCTCCGATTTCAATCTTGGTTTCTTTCCCTGTTGGAGGCGGAGGCCGGAAAGCAACCTTTCCTTCCCGTTGCTGGCGCATGGGACATGCTCAGGCGACTCAACGACATGCCCGGCGTGGCCGTTTCAGTCGCGAGCGGTGCCTGGGAATGTTCCGCCCGCCTGAAGCTGGCAAGCGCGGGATGGGGGGGGGCCGGAACTCCCCGGCGCTTTCGCCGACGACGCCCATGCGCGTGAGGACATCATGCAGCGCTCTCTTACAAGGGCGGCTTGCCTGCACGGGCGCGTGGAATTTGATTCGGTGATCTACGTAGGAGACGGCGTCTGGGACGCCCGTGCCTGTCGGAACCTGGGTTGGCCCTGCATCGGTATCGCCTTGGATCCGATCCGGGCTGCGAGGCTCAGGGCGGAAGGAGTGAAAGATGTGTTCCCCAACTACGAAGATGCAGTGAGGTTTTTTGAGGTAATCGGTGCCTGACCCTCACAGGCCATCGTGCCGTTTCCCCATGCTCACCCGCGGCTCGATCCGGTAACCAAGAGATTCGTAGAAGCTCAAGACCGGGGAGTTTGATTCCAGGATCTGGAGGTTGATTTTCAGGCAACCGTGCGTGTGCAGAATTTGTTCCGCATGGCGAACCAGAGCCGATCCGGTTCCTTTGCCTCGGTGTTCTGGAAGTACCGCCAACGAATAGAGCCAGCCGCGGTGACCGTCGTAACCCGCCATTATTGTGCCGACCACCTTTCCTCCTGAGAGCGCGACGAACATCATGTCGTCATTCACAGCGAGCTTCCGGTCGATGACGAGGGAAGGCTCGTTGTGGGGCGCGTCATATCCAAAGACCGATTCCCAGAGCGCGATGACCTCCATCCGTTGTGAGGCGTCATCATAGGTCCGAATTGAAACAGGGAATGTCGAGATGGGCATGACAGATCGTTGCATGGAGCCTCGAAAACTCAAGGCATGGTGTCGAAAGCGGGGCTGGAGATGCGTGAAATTGTTCCTGCCTGATCCATTTCAAAGGGGGAGTTCGTAAGTCCATTGGCCGAACAGGGTCGGGGATGGGACCCGACCCTGTCGTGTGTGGCGTTGGGGTGTCGGTCAGTCTCTCACCCGGCTAGCTGCAGCTTCCTGCGGCCCATCTGGCCGAAGCGCTCGACGAGGGCACGGGCATCCTGACTGGCCAGTTCACGGGCCTGGTCGCGGAGTTGGGTGAGACCGCTTTCGAGACTTCGCGTCGCGGTGAGACTGTTGCGGTAGTCCTCGGCGCTACGGGTGAGCAGTTCGCTGCGGACGCGGTCGAGCTGCTGTTCCATTTCGACATCACCGGCGAAGTTGAGCGACTTGAAATCGTCGATGAACTTCACGAGCCGGTTGAGGGTCTTTTGGTGGACCCCATCGGTCTTGCCGGTGCGCATTGACGAGAGCATCTCGTCGCAGAGCTGGGCCGTCTGATGACGCAACTCGGTGATGCATTCGCCGACAAAACCCTCCACACCGGAACGGATTTGGCGGGCGGCGGTCTCGGCGGCCTCACGGCGGGCGAGGCGCACTTCCTGTTGCTCGGCGAAACTGACCAGCTCCATGCCGAGGGACTCGGGCACGGCGATCTGAAAGAGATGCACCTCGAAGGCAAAGCGGTCCGCGAGCTTTTCCCGGGCGGGGAAAGACTCGGCGATCTGAGCATAAAGGCAGGCGGCTTCGTCGCGCGAAGTGGCGAGATGCCGGATCGCGATTTCCCATTCGTTGAGTGCTTCGCTTCGCAGGTCGCGGTAGGCGGCGAGGAAGTTCCCTCTGGCCCGGTGGAAGTGACTCCGCTGGGCGTTGAGTTGCTCCTGTACGTCCACGAGCTTGCCGTTGGGCAGGAAGTGGCCGAGGCCCCCGAGGAAGGGGAAGGTGCCCTGGTCGATGATCGCATGGGTGCGGCCTTCGACGAGGGCGAGTTCGGCGAGGGCTTCTTTGGGCAGGAGCTTCTTGTGTCCGAGACTGACGAGCCGTTCGCTGACCTGTTCGGGGGAAAGACCGAGGTCGGCGGGAGACAGCTTCTTGTGAAAGCGCGGGTAACGCACGCTGGCATTGATGAGAACGCCTTCCCGGGTGAGGACGGCGAGGAGGTCTGTATTTGTGTTCATGGGTATGAAGGGATTGAGGTGTTTAGGTTTTGAGGTTTTGAGGTTTTGAGGTTTAGGGAAAAGTGAAGGCCCGGGCTCCCTGTCTGGCGGTCGATCATGGAACCCGGGCCTGGGGCGGCGCGGCTGGTGGTGGGCAAGGTCTGACTTGGGGCGGGTCGGTCAGGAGGCCTTCTTGGCTTCGTGCTTGCGGCCACGTTGCAGTTTCCGGAGCAGTCCGCGGAAACCGCCCAGCTCGCGTTTGGTCTCGTTGCGCTGGGTGCGTGCGGCATGGAGCGAGCGGCGTATGCCCCTGAGGGTTTTGCGTGCCGTGAGGAGCGCTTCGTCGGCTTCGGCCACCTGTTGCCTCGCCTCGACGAGAGGATCAGCCGGTTTGTCAGGCTTCGGGGGAAGCGTCGCGGGCGGCTTGGGTGGAGTGGGGACAACAGGCTTTAGCACATGGGCTGGCGGCGCGGCGAACTGCTCCACCGCCGGCACGAGCCTGGGCCGCTCGATGCGGTCCGGAGCGATGGCCCGCACGGGCATGACGATCATGAGATCTCCACCCCGGCTGAACTGAATCGGGCTCATCGCATCGCTCATTGAAATCCGGTGGAGACCGAAGTCGGCGGCTTTGATGAGGTAGTCGCGATCGAGATAGACGGTCACGTCCGGGCCCTTCATCTCGCAGCGGTCCACGGGATGAAGGATCCAGGGCTCGTCATTTTCGGCACGGGCAAGCAGGCCGAAGCGACCCTTTTCGCAGTGCATACCGACGGGACGGTTGGCGAGTTGCTTGCCGGGGAGGCGAGGCAACAGGCGTGTCACTGCCTCGAGGGCGGCATCGCTCAAGGTAACCGTTGTCGTGAACTGTGCGGGTCCCGGTATGACCTGACGGTAGTTCGGATAGGGGCCGTCGAGAAGACGTCCTGTCACCGACCAAACTTGGCCTTGGCCTTCCATGCGGAAGACCTCAGCCCTATGTTTGTCCTTGCCGAGACGCAGAGTCCAGGGCCGGGACTCGGCGATGGGCTTCCACTTCCACAATGGGTGATCGGGGAGGATCACCGACTGCTTCAGGGGCAGGTGCATGGAGTTGCTCGAGAAGAGGTGCCGACCGTTGGTGCCAACGATACGGTGTGCATTCTCTCCGGTGCCGCTCGTGTCGAGGCAGGCACTGCGCAGGACCGCACGGGTGGAATCCTGCGAGGCACAGGCGAAGGCACGCAGCAGACTGGTGACAAGTGGTTCCGGCAATGTCAGGCCCGGGGTGCGGACCTGGGGGATCTCGGGGAACTCGGCCACGGGCGGGGCTTTGATCGCCGGACCGAGGCACACGACTTCGTCAGAGCGCAATCCGGTGAGGAGTTCGCGCAAGCGAGCCAGCGGCAGGAGGAAGGGCGCGAGACCCTTCTCGACTGTTGCCAGCACATCGACGCTCAGGGTGAGGTCGAGATCCGTGGCGGTGAGGCGCACGGATTGTGGTCCACCCGCCTCCACCTTCGCACAGCCGAGAACGGCCAGCGAAGGGGTGCGGGGGATGAGTTTGCCGAGTCCGGTGAGTGCCGACTTGAGATCGGCTACCCGGACTTCGACGGGATGGGTTTTCGTGATCATGTCAGGGTGGGTAGTTCAGGGATTGAGGTGTTGAGGTGTTGAGGAGGATCACTGGTAGTAGTCTTCTCCGGAGTAGCCTCTTTGGGGGAGGCGCTTGCGACGGATCCGCCGGTAGATCACGAAGGCGAGGTAGAGCACGCCCACGCTGATGACGACGGGAGGCAGTCCGGTGACGAGACCGAAGACCTCGCCAATTATGAGCCCGATCCAGTGACTGGACCGGGCAAGCTGTTCGAGCACCTGCGCCACGGGGGGCAGCAGGAGCACTCCGGCGCTGGTGATCACGATGGAGAGGAACAGATTGAGCCGCAGCCAGGCCCGGAGCCAGCCGCTCGCGCTGAGCCAGTGTTCCAGCCGGGCGAGCGACCAGCCGATGACCTCGGCTCCCCGCTCGACCCAGTGGTCGGGGGTGAGTTCGAGGTCGGGCACGGGCGGGGAGACGGGCTCCTGTGTCCAGAGCTGGCGCAAGTCCTTGTAGTCGGGGAGTTCGGTGAAGGACTTCATACGGTGAACTCTTCAGGGTTGTCGATGACCTTGCCTTCCGTGGTGGAAGACTGGCGGAAACGCTCGCGGTCTCGGCGCGCTCTCGAGCCGAGGGCGGCCCCGCCGATGAGGGCGAAGACGCTCAGGACGATGAAGAGCGCTGCGGCGGCCTGCCAGAAGGCGGCGCGGTCAGCGGAGGTTTTTCCGCCGGTGACGGTGGCCTTGAGATCCTTGAACTGGCCTTCGAGGGATTCGTAGGCCTTTTCGCAGGAGGACTTCTTTTCGCCGAAGGACAGCCAGGAGTCGCGTTTGCCGCAGCTCGCGGTGGAGAGGAGTAGGGCTGCGGTCAGCAAGGTGATGAGGGTTCGTTTTAGGTGGTGTTTCATGGTTTTGTTAGGGATTGAAGTGTTTAGGTTTTGAGGGATTGAGGGTGAGAACAGAGAAGGCCGGTCGACTCGCGGGGAGCCGACCGGCCTTCGGGGGTGGTGTCCGGTTGTTGGGGTGGTTATTGCGGTGGTTACTCACATGCCGGAGCGTTTCCGGCAGAGAGTGAGGTGGTCGCACCATGAGCAATGTTGGCCGGGGGAGGGAACCCAGGCTTCGCGGGCGATGCCTTCGAGGTAGTCGTCGACAAGGAAGAACAGCTCGCTCTCCATCGCCGCCGACATCGGGCCGTAGGTGGAAATGATCACCTTCGGCACCTTCGTCTTGATGAGGTGATGCAGTTCGAAGCCGGTTTCCCGTTCACCTGTGGCACTGCGGTAAAGCAGGGCGTAGCAGGCGAGCTGGGTGGCGTGCTGATGCTCGGCCATGCCTTCACTGGGACTGCGAGCCGCCGACTTGTAGTCGATGATCCGTCCGGGTGGACGCACCAAGTCGATGATGCCGTAGAGCGGCGGGATGCCNNCACCTCGACACCCTCGGGACGTTCTTCCGTGGCAATGGGGCATTGGGCGAAGTAGGTCTCGAGCATGGCCCAGGCTTGATCCCGGGCGATGGCTTCGTCCTCCGGCTTTTTCCACGGGATGAACTCGGCGGTGGTGTCTCGCTCCCAGCTTTCGGTCAGGGCGGCATGAAGCTTCTCGGACGAAAGCGGCTCGTTCTTCCAGTTGGCCCAGTTCCAAAGGCGCAGGACCTCGTGGATCTGC
>DDSV01000036.1 GCA_002344215.1 Akkermansiaceae bacterium UBA2381 | reverse complement strand
GGATATGACCGCCGTGGTGGAGGCGGTGGTGGTAAGCCCCGGGGTGATCGCGATCGTGGAGAACGCGGTGATCGCGGCGACAGAGGAGATCGTGGCGACCGTGGTGACGACAGGGGTGGAAAGCGCTACCGCAGCCTCTAAGCTCTTTCGAGAGTCTATTTTGGTGAGACCGCTCAAGTGCGAGGCATTCCCTCAGGGGAATGAGAAGTCCTAGTCATGTCTTTAAACTTCTAGAAATTCTTAAAATCATTTATTTTACTTATGATATCTAAACTTCCGTTGGATCGCATTAACTGGGTCTCCAGCACGTTCCTCATCGTCACGTTCCTCACTGCGGTGATTGGAACTCCCCTTTACATCTATCACTTCGGAATCGATTTCTTTCAGGTGGCGCTTTTTGTTTTCTACTTCATTGCCACCGGCATGAGCATTACGCTGGGCTATCACCGCCTCTTCGCTCACAAGGCATTTAAGGCAGGCAAAACGGTGAAGCTAACCACACTGCTTTTCGGAGCAAGCGCGTTTGAAGATTCCGCGCTCGACTGGGCGTCTGACCACCGCGAACACCACAAAAACGTCGATCATGAGGACGATGATCCATACAGCATCTCGCGCGGCTTCTTCTGGGCACACATGGGCTGGATCTTCTTCAAGCTTTACCCACGTCCCCTCGCCAATGTGGGCGATCTGAAAAAGGACCCGCTCGTCATGTGGCAGCACAAACACCACCAGCGCATTGGTTTTCTCGTCGGGATGGTTCTCCCTACCGTGATTGGTTACTTCTACGGAGGATGGCAGGCCGCGCTTGGAGCGTTCCTGATTTCCGGAGTTACCCGCCTTGTCTGCGTGCAGCATTGCACCTTTTTCATCAATTCCCTTTGCCACACCCTTGGAAATCGCCCCTACGATTCCGGCACTAGCGCAAGAGACAGCTGGATAATGGCCATTCCCACCTTCGGAGAGGGATATCACAACTACCACCACTCCTTTCAGCACGACTACCGCAACGGGGTCAAGCCCTGGCAGTGGGACCCGACCAAGTGGGCCATCTGGACTCTTTCCAAACTCGGACTCGTTTCCGAGCTCCGCCGCGTACCTGAGGAGAAAATCGTCCTCGCCGAGCTTCGTGAGATGAAATTACAAGCGGACGCACAGATTGCGACGGGCAGAAGCTGGAAAATCAACTGCCCGACCCGTCAGGAAGCTTACGATACCCTCCTGGACCTGTCCCAGCAGCTTAGCGAGGGCTATCAGGAGCTTGAAAAAGCAGTCGGCGACCGCAGTGTCCAGATCTCGGCAGAAATGCTCACCCGCTGGCGTAAAATCAGTTCCGATGTCAGCGAGCAGCTCTCCCTGATGCGCTCGCTTCAACCTGCCCTCGCCTGATTGGCGCACCCGGCGATAAACCGACTTCCTCCCGAAGATCATTCCCTTTTTCCCATGGCTGAATCCATCACCCTGAAGACCAAGGTAGAGTTGGGCGTTGTCCCGACCCATATCAAATTCGTTGGTGGACTGGTTCCCGATGGCGACGGCCGCCTTCCCCGCGGAGACGATGGTCGGCTACTCATTGTTTCCGAGATGGAGGCCATCGCCGCCGCGTCCCCGGTTAAGATCCAGAATGCCCAGATCACTGTTTTCCCCGGTGTCCATGAGGGTGACACCGATGAGCTCTTCACCGGACTCGGCGGACTCGGTATGGGTATCCACCCCATCATGATGGTGGGCGGTGCTGACCCCATGGACCCGGCAGATGAGGAAAAGGTCGCCTCCATGCTTGCGTCCAGCATCGCCGTGGCCAAAAAATACGGTGTTACCCAGATCGCCTCCACCTCCATTGAGCAATGGATGCAGGCGGGGGCCACGCCGAAGACGGGCGAAGCTTTCGCTGCCGCTGTTGCCCAGAACGTTCGCGTTCATCTCCGCGCCTATCGCGAAGCGGGCATCGAAGGGAGTTGTATCAAGACCTGGCATATTGAATTTCTCCGCAAAGGGGAATTCCAGACCTTCAATGACCTCAGCAAGTGCTGGGAAGTGGTCAAAGCGGCCAACGCGGAACTCGGCCGGAAGTTCTTCAAGATCATGGTGGATGCGGCCCATTGCGGCGACTCCGGGCTTTCCATTCCGGAAAACGAGGCCCTTATCGCGGAGGTCGCGGCCGCTGACGAATTCGGCACCTTCCATGCCTCCGCAAAAACGACACGTGGATGCCTGAGCACTGATGACGGCTGGATCGGAGCCCTGATGGCGGCGGCCGCAAAAACGGGGAAATTGAAGTATGTCTTCGTCGAGCTCTTTCACCATGAGGATCCCGCACTCGAAGGATTGCGCCAGCTCGACCCGGGCCACGGAATCGATACCCGTGACGGGCGCACCTACCGCGAAGCGGTTGTCGATGGCGTGGTCGATGTGGCACGCCGACTCAACAATCTCGTCGCTCGCGGGATGCTGAAGAACTAAGCGCTTTCCATCAGAGGTTTAGTGGCCGCTTCGAGGAAAGCCTGATGCGCCTCTATGCGCCGGATTAAATCGAACTCGCTCGGGGTTTCGAAGGTATACGAGTTCCGTGAATAGCGGAGAAACAAAAGGATCGCCTCGGGATACCCCCCGCCGAGTTCCTCCTCAACCAGTCTCTCAAGATCGCCGGATCGGGTCAGGAGTCCGTTGTTAAAGTCGGATCCATCCACGGTGCTTGCCGTTTCCCGGGGAATAATTTTCTCGCACGCGGAGAGCAGTTCATTCCCCTTTGAGTCTTCACGAGCCAGTTCGTAGAGATAGATCCCTCCGGCGTCGTAGTCTTCGTGGAGATTCAGGGCGAGATCGAATTGCCGTCCCTCCATAAAGGTCTGCCAGGAACCGATGACGTGGTGGGCGTTATTTTCAAAACAGCGGTTCAGATCGATACCCTCATGGTCCCGCCGGGTGTTTTCGACGAACCCGGAAGGATTGATACAGGGAAAGATCACAACGGGCAGTCGGCGAAGAATTTCGGGATCGCTCTCCATCCACTGAAGCAGTGCCCACACCGGGGCACATTCATCCCCGTGCACTCCCGCACTCAGATAGATCCCGCCGGGTTCCCGCGCTGCTGCCTGCTCGTTCTCGACCACAAAAACCGGGTAACCGCCCGTCTCATTCAGAAGCCTTAGCTCAACTCCGGCACGTTCCGCCACCGCCTTCCAACGACGGATCAGGAGGGTGTAATCATGGCCGGAGTGGGGAAGCATAGTGATTGCCCGTGTTAGCTACTTCCAGTTTTCGTCAAAAAATCCCGCTTTGACAATACTTCCGGGCGCGAAGGCATCGGGATCTTGATCGAGTCCGATGACTGCCCAGTCGGGCAGCTTGGGGTTTTGCAGCGAGTTTGTCTTGTCGTGTCCCTCCCGAAAGGTCAGACCGGAATTGATCACGACATAGCGCTCCGGGTTAAGCGGGTTCGGGAATATAAGGACAGGAACATGCCCCGCGGCTGAGTAGGTCTCTCCCCGGAAAAGAAAGGATCCATCCTTCCATTCAACAGGAAGACGGGCGATCATTTCAGCGATTAGCGGATTGGAGGCGGGATCCCCCCAAAGAATGAGGTTCGCACCGGCGAGATCGTCCGAATCGACCTCATCTGCCGCCTTCTCGGGAAGATCGCCCCTCATCAAGGCACTCCACCGATCACGGAAATGATTCAGTTCGAAATCGATCCATCGGGCCACCTTCGGATGGATCGAAGCGTGGTCGGGCGGAACCACCAGAAAGCGGCTCATGAAGGCGTCGTCAATCGGTCCCTGGAGTCCCGGCTTCTTCGTAAACGGTTCGGGTTCACCCCAGGTCCACCGCCCCTCACGCCGGATCACTGAAAGAGAGTCTACCGGAAAGCCGGGGCGATCGGCCTGAAGCGTCTGATCACCTATTGCGAGGGTGATCCCCGAAAGATCGACCACGGGCAGGGGGTTGATCTCGAAGGCGGTGACCCCCTTCAAATCCAGCCGGATCGTTTTTTTGTCTTCCTCCCATTTGGCCGACACGCGGGAATCCTTCCAATGAGCTTCCAACCCGGTGATCCGCATCCAGTCAAAGCTACTGTAACGAAGTGTCGGGGTTTGCCACTCGATCTTCGTGGCCGGGCGGGTGCGCCCGACTTTCCATGATTCCTGAAGCCATTTTCGAATCACATCGACTGATTCCTGATTGTATTTGTGCTCCATTCCGGGACCGATGACGTGACGCAAGGCCATGCCTTCCTTCGCCATTTCACGTTCCATCAGGTCGGCGGCCGCCTTCTGTTTGTCCTTCTCCCCGGAATAGGCGAGGAGCGGTCCATTGGAAAAATTTCGCACGTAGTTCGGCACGTCATAAACCTTCCAGAGGGTCTGCTCAAAGTCGGGAGGGTATTTCTCCGGCGTCAGCTTGTTGTATTCCCTGGTCTCCGCAAAGCCCGCCCCGGTATGCACCGCACAAAAGTGATCACGGTAATGGGCCCCGATATGCCAGGCCCCCGCTCCCCCCATGGAAAAGCCGGCAAGAATAATACGATCCCTGTCGATCGGGTAATCAGCCGCTACCGCCTCGATCGCCTCGAATACATCGATCTCACCTGCATGTTTCCACCCAACGCAATGACGACCAAAGGGGTGAAGAATGATCGCATCCCCCTGATCTTTCATAAATCCGCCGAAGGCCTGACTCTTTTTCCGGCACTGATTGAGGAAGTGGAGATCGGTCGTCTTGTCTCCCCGTCCATGCAGCCAGACGAGCAGAGGAACAGGTTTTGAAAGGTCAAACGCCGCCGGAATTTCAAGGCCGTAGGGTTGATCGGAATCGTCAATCTTTGAACGGTATCCCCGAATGACGAAGCCTCTCTCGCCCAGCCAGGCTGGACTCTCTTTTTCCTCCAATTCCTTGAAACGAAGCTCGGCGAGATCGAGCATCTCCGAAGCTAAAGGGATCTCCTTTTCGGAATAAAACTCCCCGTGCCTTAGGGCGAAATCGACCGCTTTTACGATAACCCCCACATCAGAGACATGGGCTTTGTGTTCGATCTCCCAGAGCCTTTCTGAAAGGGCCTTGACCCGGGTCGTCAGCGTTTTTTCCAGATCCGGAGGCAGTTCAATCCCGCCGGCAGGGGGAAGCACCCGCGTTATCGCCGGGATCTCGTTCTCCGCCCTCGCCTCAGAAAAAAAAGCGGAAATCAGCAGCAACGCCACCCGTGACCATGAACTCCCCGCAAAACGGTTCATTACACCCTGTCCTCCGTCACCGGATCAATCCACCCGACGACCCGGTTGCCTTGCAGGAGGCATTTGTATTCGACGGGAAACTCACCAAAAATTGTCGTCACCTCAAAGAAGACGGTGACCGTGTTGTAGGTTCCGGCAAACTCCCCGCCAACCTGCTCCTGACCGTTCCAGCGGAAGGAGCGGGCCTCCGAGAGTTTCACGCTGGCCACCTCACCCCGCTCTAGACTCTCCTTAACCACGCCGAAGCGAACATCATCGCTCGAATCGGGACTGACGGGAGTATCCCCCCTCAAGAGAGCGAGACGGGCAGGATCCGCATTGATCGTCTGACGGGCCCGCTCCCTCTTTGCTTCGACCTCTTTTCGCTTCGCGTCGACAAACTGCTGATAGCGGGCTTCAATTCGCTCTTTGAAATCGGTCTTGTCGATGTGAAGCTGGGTCGTCATCCCGGGATTTGCGAGACTGGCGACGACAAGTTGATCGCCCGTGAGCCTCACCGGACTCAGGGGAGTGCCCGGAGCAACATTGCTGGAGCCGGCAACCTGACCGTTGATGACGAGTTGAAAGGTGATCGTCTCCTTGGCTGCGACCTGCGGGGGAAAAGCGGTGGATGGCACATTTCTCCACTGATCAACAATCGTCAGGAGTGGCAGAATCTGCGGCATCGGATAGCGAACTTCGAGTAGTTCCTCAAGCTCGGACTTCGGCTTTTCGGGCGCCGGAGCGGCGGGCGGCGTTGCCTTTGCCGGAGAGGTTCCCGCTGCCACATTCTGCCCTTTTCCGCCGGGAGTGGAGGGAGGTGCCTCAGGCGTCACTCTACTTTCGTTTTCAATGATCCGCTCGTCGTGGGCCAGATCGGATCCGGAACCAAACCGCTCCAGAAACGGTTTGAGAAAGGGTTCGTATGAATACCACGCTGCGGCACCCAGACCGCAAAGAACAAGAAGTGTCGCGAAAAATCCTTTCATAGTTCAGATTCCGGAATACCACCATTTGGCCGGAATCCTTTTTAACCCTGCCGGAGAGGATTGCAAGCATCCTCCGCCACCACTCCTCTTTTGATTTTTCCTTTCCCGACCCCTGATCCACTGCAACATGCGAATCATTTTTATGGGCACCGGAGAGATTGCTCTCCCGACTCTGCAATGGCTTATCTCCAGTCAAGACAGCGGCTGGAACCACGAACTGGTGGCCGTCTACACGCAGCCGGACAAACCTGTCGGACGGAAACATCTCCTGACTCCGCCGGAGATAAAAGTTCTCGCCGGGCTCCATGGCATCCCGGTCATACAGCCGGAAAGCCTGAAAGGGAATGAGACGGCACTGCAGCAATTTGCCGCGTTTCAGCCGGATCTCGCCGTCGTAATGGCCTATGGTCAGATCCTGCCTCGAAAAATAATCGAGACCCCGTCGATCGCCTGTGTCAATCTCCACGCCTCCCTCCTGCCCCGTTTCCGGGGAGCCTCGCCCATCCAGGCAGCCATTCGTGAAGGAGACGCGGAAACCGGAATCACCCTCATGCATGTCGTGTCCAGGCTCGATGCGGGAGATATGATCCTGAAAGAGTCCCTCCCGATTCTGCCGGGCGAAACAGGGGGCACTCTCCACGACCGCCTCGCCACCCTCGGACCCCGTGTCCTGGAAAGGGGCCTGCATACGCTGATGTCCGGATCGATTCCGGGAGAACCCCAGGACGAAGCCTGTGTGACCTATGCGGGGAAACTCCTCAGGGAGGACGGAGAAATTGACTGGAGCAAAGACGCCACGGCGATCGAACGGATGATACGTGCCTATGAACCCTGGCCGGGAACCACCACCGAAATTGTGCTCGGCGAAGAGAAGCGAAAGCTCAAGATTCATCCAACCACGCTTGTTACCACCGGGAATTCATCCCCTCCAGGAACCGTGATCGAGAGTGGATCCCGACTGGTCGTCAACTGCGGAAAAGGAGCACTCGTGCTCGCCGGCGACCTGCAGTTGGAGGGGAGGCGCCGCCTCAAGGCCGATGAATTTCTCAGAGGGGTTGAAATCAAGCCGGGCACGATTCTGAGCTGAGACAGAGATTGCCCTTTGAAAATCAAATCAGTTGGCGGAGGGTGACGAAGTTCACATAACCGCATTATGTCCAGAAAGTTTAAACGAGTCGTCTTGAAGCTCAGTGGCGAAGCCCTTCGTGAGCCAGGCAGCGAAGATAATATTTCCCCTGAGATCGTGGAGGGAATCGCCCGCCAGATCAAAGCCGCTCACCAAACCGGACTGGAAATCGCCATCGTCGTCGGCGGAGGCAATTTCTGGCGCGGTGCTTCAGCAGCAGGGCGGGGAATGGATCGCGCCACGGCGGATTATGTCGGAATGCTGGCCACAGTGATGAATTCACTCGCCTTGCAAAGCATGCTCGAAGCCGTCGGGGTGCCAACCCGGGTGCAAACAGCGATCGAGATGAAGAACGTGGCTGAGAATTTCATCAGACGCGTCGCCATGCGCCACCTTGAGAAAGGCCGTGTGGTGATTTTCGGAGCCGGAACCGGCAATCCCTTTTTCACCACCGATACGACAGCCGCTCTCCGGGCGAGCGAGATTGGTGCCGACGTGATTTTCAAAGCGACCAAAGTGGACGGAGTCTACGACAAGGACCCGAACCGCTTCACCGATGCGGTGCGCTACGAAACGGTGACCTACAATGAGGCCCTCTCGCAGAACCTCAAAGTCATGGACGGAACCGCATTCACTCTTTGTCAGGACAACGGAATACCCATCGTCGTTTTCGACATGACCGTCGAAGGGAACATCCATAAGGCGCTCACCGGCGAGGATGTTGGAACGGTCGTATGCGCCTGATCCCGGGCGATTGATTTAGAAAAAGGCCGGACTAGAGTTAGATACCACAACAGCCCCCTCGATCACATGGATACAGAAACCTTTCTGCTCGAAACCGACGAAGCGATGGAAAAAGCGGCCGATTTCGTGTCGCAGGAAATGGCCAGCATTCGCACCGGAAAAGCGAGTCCCGCACTCCTCGACAACATTCATGTTCATGTCGCCGCCTACGGAACGTCGATGCAGCTGAAACAACTCGCGCTCGTCTCCGCCCCGGAACCACGCATGCTCACAGTCCAGCCGCACGACCCCTCCATCATGCAGGATGTCGAAAGAGCCTTGCGGGAGTCCAAACTCGGGATCAATCCCTCGAGCGACGGCCGCCTCATCAGGCTGCCCATCCCCGAACTGTCCGAAGAACGCCGGCGGGACCTCGTCAAGGTCATCAAAGATATGGCTGAGCAGGGGCGCATCCGCGTGCGGGGTGCCCGTAAAGACGCGATGGACGACCTGAAAAGCGCCCTCAAGGACAGCGCGATTACCCAGGATGAATTTCATGACCTCGAAAAGGAGGTACAGTCCCTCACCGACAAACACGTGAAGTCCATCGACGCGCACTTTGAGGCAAAGGAGAAGGACGTGATGACTGTGTAGATTTCGTCGGGTCAATCCGGTCGCCTGATGAATTTTCCGCCCTCCGAGTATCTCGACTTCTCACAGACAGATCACGCGGCGCTGTTCTCCGGGGACGAACCTGTCTGGTCGGCGATCGGCTTGATCGAAACCTATCTTTATAAAGTAATTTTCGGGATTAGCGCCCCGCTCATCAGGGGGATGGTTCATGAAAGTGCCATCATCGGAACACAGGTCTATATCGCCGCCGGTGCCACCGTCGAGGCCAATGCTGTGATCAAGGGTCCGGCCTGGATTGGCGCGGGCTCGATTGTTCGTAGCGGAGCCTACGTGAGGGAAAATGTTATCGTTGGGAACGACTGCGTTCTCGGAAACTCAAGCGAGTTTAAGAACTGTATCCTTTTCAACCAGTGCGAGGTGCCCCATTTCAACTATGTCGGCGATTCCATTCTCGGCCACAAAGCCCACCTCGGAGCCGGGGTGATCTGTTCGAATGTCAGGCTGGATCGGAGAAACGTGACAGTGAGAAACGGAGCTGGCGGACTGATCGACACAGGACTTAGAAAGTTCGGAGCAATCATTGGAGATCGCACCGAAGTCGGATGTAACTCGGTCCTCAGTCCCGGCTCCCTTCTCGGAAGGGATTGTATCGTCTACCCTCTGACCTCCTGGCAGGGAGTGCTCGGAGAGGGGCAGATCGTGAAGAATCATCAGCCTCTTCAGATCGTGAGAAGGCGGGACTGACTTCACCCTTCTTCCATTTCATCCATTTCTCGGACCCGATTTGTCTTTCCAGCGCCGGTGCATCCAGATCCACTGCTCGGGATGCCTCAGGACAATCCGCTCAAGCGCCTCATTGAAGCGCCTTGTGTTCTTGTTGATGATGTCCCGGGTGGGCCCGTCCGAGATGATTTCGACGGGGGGTTCAAAGCAGAGAACGTGAGTCCCGTCAGGCTCTCTCCAGCTTGATGAGGGTATCACCGGGGCACCGGTAAATTGCGCGAGAATGGCCAGACTCTTGAATGTCCATGCCGGATGCCCGAGGAAATCGGTTTGAACTCCGGTTTTCGGAGAAGTGAACTGATCGAAAATCGAGACAATGATGTGATTTCGTTCAAGCAGTTCAAGAATATCATCAAGGGTACCGGTCTTCTCGATGACACCAAATCCGGCTTTCCAGAATCGCCGCATGACAAAGTCATTGAACCATTTCGGTTTGAGGGGCCGTCGAATGAAGTGATAAAGGCCAAAATACTCTTTGAATTGCGCGATCCCCGCGACCGTCGCCACCTCCCAGTTTCCGAAATGACCTCCGAGGATAAGAACCCCTTTCCCGCCTTCCATCGCCTTTTCGATGTGTTCCCTTCCTTCGATTCGAACCATCGCTTTTTTTCTAGCCTCCGATAGGAAAGGCAGAAGAAAGAACTCACCTAGAAACTTCAGAAAATGTGCATAATACGCCTGAGCCAGATCAAGAATCTGCTCCCGGGTAAGGACCTCACCGAAGACGAGTTCGAGATTCGCCATGACAATTTTTCGTTTCCACGGGGCAAAATGATAAAACGCCTTCCCGTACCATGGAACCGGCATGACGGCCGGCTCCACCGTGGCAATTGCCGTGGCACTCACCTCCGTATGGGTCATTGACAGTGAAATATCGCGGACCCGATGAAAGTTCATCACCGCGCGAGCCCGTTCACTGGGAACAATGTGGGGTTTACCGTATCCATCGCGGGATACCGCGAAATCAAAGGGCTCGATTTTCCCCAGGCATATCTCCTTCGAAAAAAGTTTGCAGCATGCCTCTTTCGCCGCAAAACGGGCCGCCAGTTTGCCGGCCCGTCCCGGACCTGATCCCGCATCGGCTAACTCCTGCGGAGAGAAAAAACGTTGAAGTGAATCCTCGTCAAGATCCGCCAGCAGCTTCTCGATTCGGGAAATTTCAACCGTATCGATTCCGGTGTGCATCTCAGGAAGCCGCCTTTACCACCAGCGCCACGTTCATTCCGCCGAACCCTCGACAGATCAGCAGAGCGATATCACTCAAAGGTTTCGCTGTATCGGAGGAGACGGGAAACGGCTGAATCAAGGGATCCATCTCCTGCAGGGTCGGAATGCCTGGAACGACGCCACGCTTCAACATTTCAAGAGTCATCACCAGATCGACAATGCCCGACGCGGCAATAAGGTGTCCGTAGGCCCACTTGAATCCGGTGACCGGGGGAATGGATTCGCCGAAGACCCGCCGGATTCCCATGGACTCGGTAAGATCGGAGGCCGGGGTGCCGTTGCCGTGGGCGCAAATTACCCCGATTTCAGATGGCTCCACTCCCGCGTCCATGAGCGCCTCTTTGATGGCCCGCTCAACCCCGTCTCCATCGGGAGCAAGGTCAAGGATACCGGTCGCTTCACTGCAGCAGCCGAAGCCTAAAAATTCACCAAGCACCTTCGCCCCTCGTGCTTTCGCATCCGCCTCCCGCTCGAGAACGACGGCACCGGCGCCTTCACCGAAAACCGTTCCATTTCTTTCCGCGTCAAAAGGTTTCGGGGCTTCGCCCGACATCAGACCGAGTTTGTGGTAATAATAGACCATCTCGGGTTCAAAGGGGAGATCGTGTCCCGCCGCGGCGACGCGGTCGGCCTCACCATTCCAGATTGCTGAGGCGGCTTCGGCCACCGCAAGCACTCCACCCACGCACTGATTGGTGATACAGGCATTGGTTCCCTTGAACTGACCGCGGATGCCAACATGACAGAGCACATTGTTGGGAAGGTTCTGGAGCAGCCACATCGGAGTGACGAGATTGGCCAGCTCGCGACCGAAAACCGGAAGTTCGCCTTTGGCTTCGGCAATTACCGGGATGTAGTCGTAGTTGCTCGTATAGTTCCCGCCACCGGACCCGATGATCAAACCGGATCGGTCATTAAATCGGTCCACTTCCTCCTCGGGCAAACTTTCCCGATAGGACAGGAGCCCGGACTCTTCAATGGCACGCTCCGCCGCGTAAATGCCGTACATGTCCGTCCGGGAGATCGTTTTGTGTAATTTCCGGTCCGAAACAAGGAAGCGATTGTCCTGCTGAACTTCGGCGGCGACTTTGACAGGCCACTTCTCGTTGTCGAACTGAGTGAAAGGAGCCACCGCCGTATCTCCGCTCTCAAGACGGCTCCACACATCCTCTACCGTCGCCCCGGCTCCACAGACGATACCACTTCCGGTAAATACGATTTTTTCCTTCGTGTTCTTCATGGATTCACCTCCTCCGGGTTGCGGAAAACGAGCGAACTGTTTGATCCGCCGAAACCGAGAGAGTTCGAAACCGCCGCACGAATCCTGAGCTTCTCCGGGGCCCCGAGGACCAGTCTCACGTTGCAATCAGGGTCCGGGGTTTCGTAATTGGCATTCACGGGGGCGATTCCGTCACGGATCGCCAGACAGCAGACCGCGGCTTCGACCGCGCCCGCCGCAGCGATAAGGTGTCCCATACAGCTCTTGGTCGAACTGACCCGCACTTCATCGACCCGCCCCGCAAAAACGGACTTGAGGGCGGCACACTCGCTTCGATCATTCATCTGGGTCGAAGTCCCGTGGGCATTCACGTAATCGACATCTGCCGCCGAGATTCCCGCATCTCCGAGCGCCTGTTCGATCGCCTGAATCGGCCCGTTTCCGTCCGGCGGGGAGTCCGTAATGCGGTAGCAACTGAGAGAATTTCCGTCTCCGGCAAGTTCGGCGTAGATTTTCGCCCCGCGCGCCTTCGCTCTATCCCAGTCCTCGAGAACGAGGAACCCGGCACCCTCACCGAGCACAAATCCACTTCGAGTCGCATCAAAGGGACGACTCGCTCCAGTTGGATTGTCGTTGTCCTTGGAAAGCGCTCCAAGAAGACAGAAACCCGAGATCCCGATGGGATTGATCATCGAATCGAAGCCACCGGCAAGCATGTAATCGCAACGGCCGCGGCGCATCACCTTGAGGGCCGTTCCGACTGCCTGTCCGCCTGAGGCGCAGGCCGTGTGCACCGAAGTCGCATAACCGCGAATCCCGAACTGCTTCGTCAGCAGACCGAGACCCGCATTGGATTGCCAACGGCAGAAATTCACCGGGTTTCCGGGAAAATCCGGATTCATGAGACCGGCGGCATCAAATCTTCCCTCCGGAGCGGCGAAATCGTTCACGACTTTCAGATCATCGTAGGCCACCGACATCATCCCCGCCCCGACAGCAAGCCCCCAGCGGTGGGAGTCTGCTTCGGTCGGCTGGATCCCCGCATCAGCGAGTGCCTCGGCTGCCGCAGCAAGAGCGAAGCGGTGGGAACGGGAAGCGTATTTGAGAAGTTTCTGCGAGGGCACCGCCGTCTCGGGATCGAAGTCCTTGACCTCGGCGCTGAAGGTGGTCGTGAATCCACTCGCATCAAAGTTGCGGGTCGGTCCCGCTCCACTCTTTCCGGCAAGCAGGCCCGACCAGGTGCTCGCCGCATTATTCCCGAGCGGGGTTACCATCCCGATTCCCGTCACTGCGATTCTGCGTTTTTCGATTGAGGTCATGGGACTATGCGGGAGAGGAGGATGCGAGCGCTGCTGGTTAGTCGTTTGCCTTTCCGCGTCTCTACGATAACACGGACACGATCAAGGTCACGCTCTTCCACGGTTGCCTTCAGTTCGAGGATTTCCCCCGGCGGCATGAACGACCTGAGTTTGACGTCGGACATGCTTACAGCTTTCCACTTCGAGATCCCGTCACCGGCTTCCGCAACCAGGTCCATCGTGAACCCGAGGTTCAGATTCATCAGCAGCGTCCCCGGGAATACCGGACGTCTCGGAAAATGATCCCCGAAAAAGGCGGCCGTTTCAGGGATATGAAAGGTGCCTTCCGAGGTTTCTCCAGGCACTCCTCCTGTCTTTTCAGCGAAAAACTCAGGGACGCCCTGGAACGCATCGGGAACCGCTCCGTCCGATGTCAGGAGTCGATACCTCTCTTTGAGTGACTCGGGATCGTCAAACTCAATCAGGGGAACCATCGGACCCAGGCAATCCTGAAGGCGAACGACGACTTCACCGTTCACTCTTGCGACGCCATCATAGCCCACCGCCTCGCTGTCCGCTTTCACCAGAGTCGCCTCCAGTTCAAGCGTGTCTCCCGGTTTGACGACTCCCGCGAACTCAACTTGACCGGCTATTCCGGCGACCGGACGAAATTCAAATCCCACTGCCGCCATTGACGACCAGGCTGCCAGTTGACCGATCGACTCCGCCACCAGCGAGAGAGGAAAACAATCCACTGCAGCCGGAATATGATAGCACCCGGTGATCCGCTCTCCGGTTTCGTCCCTGTGAATTTTGTCCACAAAGGAAAAAGCGCGGAAATGCTCGGTCATCAAACAAGGGGATAATCAATCAGGCATACGGAGGCGAAATCATCCGCCTGCGGGTTCTCTTCCGGACACAACAGGGGCGACTCAAGCACCCTTCTGTTCACGAATGACCATCTTGCAGAAGGTCTCGGTCGTGAAAAGTTTGGGAATCTCGGCAGCCTTCAGGGCGGGCTTGATCCGGTCGGCAGGAACTTCGGTCAGGTAGGCGCGAAGCTTGGCAATACCGGCTTCGGTGACGACACCTTTTTGCTCAAATTCGTCCTCGGTCAGTTCGCCGCGGGCTTCCTCCATTGCTTTGCCTCTCGGGATCTTCACCTTGAACTCGCGCTCAAGACGGAAAACGATATCCAGAAAGTCGATCGACTCGGCATCGAGGTCATTGATCAGGGAAGATTCGGGCTGCACTTCTTCTTCGTCGCAGCCGAGGGCGTCGGCGATGATTTCGGCCACCTTGGGGTAGATGGCCATGATTTCATCCTTAGTGATGTCTTGATTACTCATGGTTCTTACATTTTAAATCCACCGTCCACGCTCAGGATCTGCCCGGTCACATAGCTGGCCAGGTCGGAACTGAGAAACCAGACTGCATCTGCAATTTCAGAGGGCAGACCATAACGCTTCAGGACGATATTGGAAATGATTTCGTCACCGGCCAAATCGCGCACTTCCTGAGACATTTCGGTCTCGATGACGCCCGGAGCCACCGCATTGACGCGGATACCCCGGCGCCCGACTTCGACCGCGAGGGATTTGGTGAAAGAGTTGATCGCGCCCTTGCTCGCCGCGTAGTTGGTCTGGCCCCGTCCACCCTTGTCGGCGGAGACGGAGCTGATGTTGATGATGCGGCCGTAACGCTTCGACATCATGAAGGGAACGACGGCACGGCAGAAATTGAAGACGCCCTCAATATTGGTCGCAAAGACAGTTTTCAGGTCGTCATCCTCAAGGAGAGGAAGGAGGTTGTCCCGGATCACTCCGGCATTATTGACGAGAACATCGATCCTCCCGACCCGCTCAATGACGGCCTCAACGCACTGACGGGCCGCCGCACTGTCGCGGGCATCCACCTTGACGGCGGTGATCTTCAGTCCGGGATTCGCTGAGACCACTTCGTTCGCCGCCGCCTCGTTCCCCAAATAGGTGAAAGTCACATCCATGCCCGCTCCGGCGAGCCGCTCGACAATAGCGCGTCCGATCCCGCGGCTTCCACCGGTCACAAGCGCATTCCGTCCGGCGAGGCCGGCATCAGGTTGGGAAACGGTCTCACTCATCCTGAAATCGCGTAACCTCCGTCCACAAACAGGGTGTGTCCCGTGATCATCCCCGCTTCGGGAAGACAGAGCAGATAGATGGCATCGGCGACCTGCTCGGGCGAAAGTGTCGGCCCGAGAGGAGTCCGCACCTTATATTCGTCCAGAAGACTTTCACGGTTCGGGAAATGCTTGAGGGCATCGGTATCGACAACCCCGGCGCTGACGCAATTGACCCGGATCCCGAGCGGTCCGAGCTCCTGGGCGAGGCCACGGGAAAGGGCCTCCAGGGCGGCCTTGGAAGCGCCGATAAAGGTGTAATTTGGAATCGCCCGCTCCGATCCAAGGCTGCTCAGTCCGATGATGGAACCACCCGCGCTCATCATCGGGACTGCGTTCTGGGCGAGGGTGTTCAACGCCAGGGCGTTTGTTTCCATGCAGCGGCGGAAATGCTTGAGGGTCATCTCAAGAGCCGGCTTGAGAACGCCGAGAGCGGCGTTGCTGATCACGAAATCAACCCGGTCGAATTCCTTTTTGAACGCGTCGAAGGCCTCTCCGACGCTATCGGGATTGCTGACATCGGCCTGAACCGCGAGGGCTCGCTGCCCCATGCCGCGAATCAGTCCACAGACCGCTTCGGCCTCCTCGTGGCTGTTGTAATAAAGAATCGCCACATCACAACCGGCCGAGGCAAGCTTCAGGGCCGTGGCACGGCCAATCCCCCGGGAGCCTCCGGAAATAAACGCAATTTTGCCTGAAAGTGGTCCAGCCATGTCAAAATAAGGAAAAACGACCCTCCGGGCCGCAGGAGGGCTAACCTATAGCGACTCGAAGCGGCCCGTCAAGCAGGGGGAACGGGAGATTTCCCCCGTCGCTCACTGCATCTCCCAACAATGGGCGGCCCATAAATCCGCAGCAAAGCAGCCAAAGAGGTAGCCGGGACGTTGCAGCGGCATGTCGCGGTCCGGGGGAAGCAGCTTGGACCGGTCGGGCTCCTAAACATCGGCGGAATCGACCTCATTGCCGTTGACTCACCTGCTCAAATCAGGCGATCCCTACCCTTGATGGCCCGAATCGTCCCCTACCTCACCCCGACCCCGGGCCTTTGAAGGGAAGGGGCCGAGGGGATGAAAAAGGTTCCCAGCAGGGAATGCGTCGCCTCCGCTCACGCAAGAATCTCCCTCACCACCTCGCCGTAGACATCGGTGAGGCGGAAGTCGCGGCCGAGGTGGCGGTGGGTGAGTTGGAGGTGATCGATGCCCAGCTGATGCAGCATCGTGGCATGGAGGTCGTGGACGTGGATCTTGCCGCTGATGGCGCGGTAGCCCATGTCGTCGGTTTCGCCGTAGGTCAGTCCGGGCTTGACGCCGCCGCCAGCCATCCAGGCGCAGAAGCTCTCGGGCTGGTGCTCGCGTCCGTGTTTGTCGATGGGAGATTTGCCGCTGAGGTCCTGGCTCCACGGGGTGCGGCCAAATTCGCCACTCCAGAGCACGAGGGTGTCCTCGAGCAGGCCGCGTGATTTGAGATCCTTGAGCAGCGCGGCGACGGGTTGATCGGTTTGGGCGCAGAGTTTGGGCAGATTGCCGCGGATGTCGCCATGGTGATCCCAGCCGCCGGTGCTGACCTGCACAAAACGCACGCCGGACTCGCTGAGTTTGCGGGCCAGCAGGCAGGCGCGTCCGAAGGTGTTCGTGTCCTTGCCGCCGACGCCGTAGAGGTCGAGCGTGGCTTTGTTCTCCTTGGAGAGGTCCACGATTTCGGGAGCGGTGAGCTGCATGCGGGCGGCGAGTTCCATGTTCTGGATCATGCCTTCCATGTTGGCATCGCCACCGAGGTCGCCGACGAGACGGCGGTTCATGCGGGCCATGAAGTCCATGCGCTGGCGCTGGATGGCCTCGTTTTCGGAGACGTTCCGCAGGTCTTCGACGGGAAGCGTGTTGCTGTCGAGCGGTACGGTGAGCTTGGTGCCTTGATGGATCGCAGGGAGGAAGGCGGAACCGTATTCACGCACACCTCCACCCTGGATGCTGACAAAGCTGGGCAGGTTCGCGTTCTCGGAGCCGAGGCCGTAGCTGACCCACGCGCCCATCGACGGACGCACCTCGGCGAAGGTGCCGGTGTGGAACTGCAGGATGGCGCCGGCATGCTGCGGGTTGTCGGCATTCATGCCGCGGAGGAGGCAGAGATCATCCGCCACGGTGGCGAGGTGCGGCATCAAATCGGAGATCATCATGCCGCTCTGCCCGCGCGGACGCACCGGAGCCATCGCCTTGAGCGCGAGGAACTGCTCGGTGCCGACCTGGGTGACTTCCTTGCGCAGGGGCGAGTCGATCTTCTGCCCGTGCTTGCGCTCGATGAAGGGTTTCGGGTCGAAGAGATCCATCTGCGACGGACCACCGTTCATGAAAAGAAAGATGACGCGCTTGGCCTTCGGCACCATGCCGGGGATGCTCGCCGCGAGCGGATTCGAGGCGGCCCGGGCGATGTCGTGCAGGGCGAGAGCTCCGAAACCGCAGGCGGCGCGCTGGAGGAGTTGGCGGCGGGTGAAGGAGTTCATAAGGGATACAGGTGATCGCGGTCAGAGTCGAAACACGAACTCGTTCGAGGCGAGCAGGCCGTGGCAGAGCTCACACCATTGGATGGAGTCGAGGGCGGGGCGGCCTTTGGCCGTGGTGATGAGTGGCTCGACATTGCCGAGGAAGGCGAGGGCCTCGTCATACTCGACGACGGTGATGGGGCGGTTGAAAACCCGGAGCCAGAGGGTCTCAAGGCGCGCTTCCGGAGATGCTTCATCAGCCAGGAGTTTGTCGGCGAGCACCTGGGCGCGTTTGCGGAGGAGGTCGTTGTTGAGGAGGAAGAGCGTCTGGGTGGGGACCACGGTTTGATTGCGCTGGCCCGCGGTCATCGCAGGATCCACGAAGTCGAAAACGGACCGCAGGCGATCAGGACCGGCGGTGCCGCTGCGGAAGACGGGCAGGTAAAGGGTGCGCTCAAACTCCTGCGAGGGACGCGGTTTGCGGTGGTTGTAGTTCGGCGGATTCACACCTTTGAGCGAGAGCGATCCGGTGTTTTCGGGATTCTCGATCACGAGCGCGGGACCGCCGCTGTCGCGGAGGAGTTCTCCGCTGACGGCGAGCAGGGAATCGCGCATCGCCTCGGCGTCGAGACGCTGGCGGTTCATGCGCCAGTAGAGTTGGTTCTCGGGATCGAGTTTCATCGCCGCCGCTTCGTTGGCGCTGCTGAGGCGATAGGTGCGGCTAAGCACGAGCGAGCGGAGGAAAGCCTTCTGCGACCAACCGCCCTGCATGAACCGTGTGGCGAGATGATCGAGCAGCTCGGGATGTGTCGGCTTTTCGCCACGGGTGCCGAAATAATCGACGCTGGGCACGATGCCGGTGCCGAAGAGCTTTTGCCAGATGCGGTTCACGGTGACGCGGGCGGTGAGCGGGTTGCGCTCGTCCGCGAGCCAGTCGGCAAACTGAAGGCGCCCACTTTGGCCAGCGGGGATGGCGGGAAACTGGTCCCACGAGGCCACGCGAACACCTCTGCGCGGCACGACCGTGCTCGGGGCATACGGATTGCCGCGTATATAAACGGGCATGTCCGCGGGTTGCGCTCCATCGCCCATCGCAAAAGCTCGTGGGGTTTTGTCTTTGAAAAACTCGGCGTGGTTGATGTCGCCCGCGAGCTTCTTGAGCTGGGCATCGAGTTCGTCGCGGCGTTTGGTGAGGGCGTCTTTCTCGTCCGCAGGCCCGGCTTCCGGAGTGGAAGCGATCTCGCGCTCGGCGTTGTCGGTGGCGGCGGCAACTTGAGCAGTTGGCGTGGCCGGTTTGCCGAGGGCGGCGAGTTGTAGGATGACGGCGACCTTCTCGTCGTTGAGTTTCTTCTGCTCGATCTTGAGGGTAGTGATGCGTTGTTCGTTTTCGGCTTCGCGTTTTTTGCGGGCGGCGAGCTGCGCGGGTGTTTCGGGCAGTACCGTGCTGTTCAAAGAGCTCCACACGCCCATGTCGGGCATCTTGTGTGAGGAGGGCGAACTGCGCAGTATGCCCGCGATGCCATAGTAATCCTCCACCCCGATCGGATCGAACTTATGGTCGTGACAGCGCACGCAGCCGAGCGTCATGCCCAGGAAGGTCTGGCCGATTTTGATCATCTGCGTGTCGATGTGATCGGTCTCCATCTTCGCCTTGTCAGGATTCACGATCTCGATGTCACCCACCATGAGGAAGCCGGTGGCGACGATGTTTTCGGCCCGATCCCCGGTGGATTTTGCAGGCATCAAGTCACCCGCGATCTGCTCGCGGATGAACTCATCGAAGGGTTTGTCCGCATTGAACGCGGCAATGAGATAGTCGCGGTAGCGCCAGGCATGCTCGGCATAGACGCTGTTCGAGGTGCCCATCATGTCGGCATAGCCGGTGAGGTCGAGCCAATGCCGGGCCCAGCGTTCGCCGTAGCCTTGGGAGTGCAACAAGCGGTCCACGACTTTCACGAAGGCCTCGGGCGAAGGGTCCTGCGCAAAAGCCAGCACTTCCTCCTCCGTCGGTGGCAGGCCGACAAGATCGAGCGAGACACGGCGCAGCCAGGTGTATCGGTCCGCATCAGCAGCCGGCTGGATCCCATTTGCCTCTTGCTTCGCGAGGATGAAGTGATCGAGAGGATCAAGCGGCCAGGACGCGTCCTTGACCTGAGGCCGAGATGAATTGCGGACCGGCTGGAAGGCCCAGAACTTGCGACCTTCGACAAGGTCGATGCCCTTTTTCACTTTGGCGATTCCAGCGCTGCGCGGATCATGGGCACCGGCATTGACCCACTCTTCGAGAATGGCGATCTCATCGGCCGGGAGCTTGGCTTTCGGCGGCATTTCGAGCTCCGAATCGACGTAGCGGATGGCCTTGACGAGCAGACTGGCCTCCAACTCACCGGGCTTGACGGCCGGACCGTTGTCTCCGCCTTCCGACCAGCCGGAGCGGGAGTCGAGGGCGAGTCCGCCTTTGATCTTCGTGCCATGGGAGTGACATTCAAAGCAGCGCTCCTTGAGAATGGGCAGAACCTTGGAGTCGAAAAACGCCGGCTCCGGAGCGGCCATCGCGGTCGCACAGAGCATCGTCCAGGCGGCGAGGAAGGCTTTCATGTCACACTTCTTCAAGCATGGTTTTGGCATCCCCGAAAGTGGCGGGATGCTGGTCCATCTTCTCCATCAGCGAAAGGAAAAGGCGGCAGAGCTGTCGCTCGGGCTTGCCGCTGTAATCGAGGACCCGACCGCCCGGTAACCGTCCACCCGCGCCGCCCAGAACCATCACGGGGAGTTGGTCGTTGTCGTGTTTCGCCCCGGCCATCATGCTGGAGCAATGCAGAAGCATGGTGTTGTCGAGGAGGGTGCGCTCGCCTTCGCGGATGCCATCGAGCTTGCCGGCGAGGTAGGCGAGTTGCTCCATGAAAAATTGATTCACTTTCAGCCAGTCATCTCCGTCGCTGTGACTGAGGAGATGGTGGATCATGTAATCGATCCCGTGCCCCGGCTGCTGCAGGCTCGGGAGATTCGGAAAACGGAGGGCGCTGTGATCGTTGTTCAGCTTCAGGGTCGTGATGCGCGTCGTGTCGGTCTGGAAACCAAGCACGACGATATCCATCATCAGGCGCATGTGCTCCCCGATGTCCTGCGGAATCCCGTCCGCGGGACGATCCATGTCGGGCTTTTCGAGAGTGGGCCGCCATCCCTGCAACTCACCGCGCTGACCGGCATGCTCGATGCGTTTCTCCACTTCGCGGACGGAGTCGAGATACTCGTCGAGCTTGCGCTGGTCGTCGCCGCTAAGGCCGCGGCGCAGGTCGGCGGCATCGGACATCACCGCGTCGAGGACGCTGCGGTCGGCGGGGGAGGACTCGTCTTTGAAGAGGCGGTCGAAAGCAAGGGCCGGATACAACTCCAGCGGCGTCGGCGTGGTCGGCGAACTCCACGAGATGTGCGAACTATAGAGCATCGAGTAATTCTTGTGCACCGAGGGATTCGACTTTTCGCAGGCGAGGACGAGACTCGGCACCTTGGTGGAGCGTCCGTAGGTCTGGGCGAGGGCTTGGTCGAAGCTGATGCCCGAGCGGATCTCGCCGCCACTCGCAATGGGAGCGCCGGAGAGCATGTTGCCGGTCTGCGAACTGTGGATGTTGCCCTTGCGCGCCTCCTCGTGATAAAGGCCGCGGACGAAGAGCATCCTCTCGCGATACGCGGCGAGCGGATCGAGGACGCGGCCGAGCTCCATCGCCTTCCCCTCCCCTTTCGCCCACCATTCCTTTGAGTGGAAACCGTTGCCCGAGAAGGTCACGCAGAGCCTTACCGGCGCCTCGCTGGCGGGGCGATGAGCCTTCGGTTCGTCGCCCCAGACATTGAACGATTCCAGCCAAGGCAGGGCCATGGTGACGCCGGTGCCCCGAAGGAAGGTGCGGCGGGAGAAAGCATGGGATCGATGATTCATCGTCTTCAGGTTATTTCATCACAATTTCGCGTCCGCGCCCATTCCGGAATTGCGGGCTCAGGACGATCTTCTCGACGAGGTCGCCGATGAGGGCGCCCTTGCTTTCGACCATCTCATCGAGGAGCGGCTGATCGGAGAGCTGGACGCTGCGCCCTAGGGCGTAGCCGAGCAGTTTGCGGCTGAATTGCCGGAGGAAATCCTCGCGCCGTTCGCCCGCAAGGTAGTCGCGCAAACCCTCCAGTCCCGCGATCGGCGTGCCGTCGCGCAAGACCGTCTGGGTATCGGCCTCGCGGGACCGACCGATCGCGTCGAAGCCCTCGAGGGCGAAGCCGTAGGAGTCGATCCTGCTGTGGCATCCCGCGCAATTCGCATCGCGGCTGTGGCGCTCGATGAGCTGGCGTTCGGTCAGTCCCTCGGGTGCCTCATCGGGCAAGACGGGCACTCCCTTCGGCGGATTCGGCAGTTTGTCGCCGAGGATCACCTCGCTCACCCAGGTGCCGCGCTGGATGGCACTCGTTCGCGAAGCCCCCGAGTGTTTTGCCAGAGTCGCGGCGAATCCGAGGAGACCGCCGCGGCCGTGCTCACGCAGGCCTTCGATGCGAAGCCATTCGGTGGATTGCGCATTCTCGAT
This sequence comes from Akkermansiaceae bacterium UBA2381, assembly GCA_002344215.1. GTDB lineage: Bacteria > Verrucomicrobiota > Verrucomicrobiia > Verrucomicrobiales > DEV007 > Arctic95D-9. Next base: position 196,137 of record DDSV01000036.1, on the reverse strand, counting down.
GCCGTAGAACCTGGCCAAGGGTTCGTTCACGAAAGTGTGATCGGCTTCGAGGAGGGAGAGGACGCTGCAGTCATTCTGAAACAGGTCGATGAAGAAACGCGTCACCTCCTCCTGCATGTCGTCGCGCAGATCGGGAAACTCCGGAAAATGCCGTTCGCTCTTTTCATCGAGGGTCGCGACGTCGCGGACGTGGAGATACTGGCAGCCGAATTCGGTCGCGAGACGCCGGACCCGGTCGGTCTTCAACAAACGCCGCGCCTGAGCTGCAAGGACCTGGTCATCACGCAACCGCCCCCCGGCGGCGATGGTTCGCAGTTCCTCATCGGGAGCGGAGGAGGTGAGAAAATAGCTCAGTCGGGTCGCGAGTTCCCAGTCGTTCACCGGGCCCGTCGTCTCGCGGGCCTGCTCGCCACGATAAAGAAAGGACGGCGAAGTCAGGACGCGCACGAGCATCAAGCGTGGCGGAAAGGACCGGAGCGACGTTTTCTCCGCCTCCGTCAGCGGGCGTCGCCAGGCCTTCGCGGCAACGTCGATCACCGCCTCGCGCTGGATCGCATCAGCAGCCTGCCGTTGCTCTTTGAACCGCTCCGCCGCCGCGAGTATCGGTGCACGCATCGGCTCGAAGGCGGAGGGCTTCGCATCCTGCGTCGCGTATTGGAAGAGTTGCTCGAAGACATCGACCTGTTTCAAAGGCGCCTCGCTCACGAAGAGCAATTCCGCCCAGAGCCGGTCGAGTTCGCGGGCCTCGTCGTCGGAAAGGATCAGTGACCGGAGAGGGTCATCTTCCCGATAGAACAGGGTCAGGGTGACGACTTCGTCCACCGGAACGATGCGGGTGTAACACAGCGCGATGGGAAAAAGGGCGCGAAAGTCTTCAAACGCCTTTTCAAACCGCTTCCGTGCCTCGCTGCCGTCGTTCACGATGACCGGGGCACTGTGCTGCGTGACGAGATTGTTGTCGCTCCATTGCCCCGGCTTCAACGCCGAAGCCGCCTGACCAGCGAGGATCGTTGTGCTCATGTCAGGCTTCTCCGTGAGGACCCGCATCTGCACGCTGCCCGTCTTCGGCGAAGCCAGTCTGCCCGTGACGACAAACTCCGCGCCCTTCGCCAGTGCTGCGGGAATTTGGATCTCGAGGACCGAAGGCGCCTTCGCGGAAAGATCCGACGGGCTGGACGAGTCCGGCCGTTTCGAGAGGAAGGGACGCAGCAGAGGCGAGTTCAGCGGAAACTCCTTCTCCAGAAACTCGCGCACCTTTGCCGCCCGTTCCGGCGATGGTTGCCTCCGCCACTCCGCGATCGGCCCCGGCACGTCGGGCGCGGCTTCGAGGCTGGCCGGCTGGCTCAGGAAATACCATGGCCCGTGCGGATTGCCCGCGAGGATGTTCGGTGAGACGTCCTTCCCGAGATCCCAGGTTTTCGATGCGTCTCCGATCGAGAGGTTCACTCCGGTGAGATCACAGACATGATTGCCCTCGCGCGGACCGATTACCAGCGCGACCACCTGGCCCGACTCGACACGAACGTCCTCGAACGGCCCTAACGGAAACACCGTCGCGCCCTTCGTCTCCCCTTTCGCGAGGACTTCGCTGTTGTGGCCTCGTCGCACCTCGAGCGTCCAGGTCACACCGTTGCCGCATTCCGGATGCGCGTCGGTGACATCGCCAGCGATGCGGAAGCTGCCTCCCGTCTCGCAACGCCACGCGATCACCGCGGCGCGCGACGGCGAAGGATGTGTCGCAACGCTGTGCGCCTTCATCACTCCCGGAGTCCGCACGGTGGCGTCGGAGGAATTCGCGAGCACGCTCAGCGCCTGATCGCCGGTCCAGCCCTTGATGAAATCGTAGTCGGGCGTGCTTTTCAGTTGCCGGGTAAGGAGCGGCTCCAGCGTCGTCGTGCCGAAGCCGAGGTATTCCCGCCACGCCGCCATCAATTCCGGATCGGCCTCGCCTCCACCCTCGATCGCATTCAGGCAGGCCTCCGTGTTGGCGAGAATTCTCGCCCGCTGAGTCTCGAGATGGGTCACGAGCGCGGGTAGATCACTGATCGGCAGGTCGGTTCGCCCCGCCGAGACGAGTCGCGGATTTTCCCAGATCACCTCGTCGTCTTCCTCCCCGTCGCCCGCATCGCTCGTGGCGAGGTAGAGCGTCACATCGCGATCCGAGTCGAGCTTCACGCGCATTTCATGCCCGGCGGTGAGTGGGGTCACCGGCTCCTGCCAGGCCTTCGGTCCGTTTTCCTTGCCGATGTGGCCGACATTGGCAAAACGCCAGAGGACCTGCTGCCACGGTTCGATATCGGCGGCGACAAGCGACTTCCCGCGGTATTTCGCCCGCAGCGGATCGAGCAGGAGCGAAGGCATTTCCCCTTCGAGCGCTTCGCGGAGAATTCCGAGATACTTCGGACTGAGGCCGTCCCCGCTGCCGCGACCCTGCAGGGCATCCAGATACCGTGCGAGAGGTAGTCGCCCGCTGCCCGTGCCCGTGTCGAGTTGAATCCCCTGCGCGACGGTGGCAGCCGCCTCGCCCGAGGTGGTGTGTTTCGCGTAGATCGCCCGGATCCGCGCGAGCGCTTCCCCGGTCCAATCCTGCGTTGAATCACTCGCCGAAAAGCGGATGCCATCAGGCAACAGGACGAGGTGAGCAGCCACCTCTTTCGCCGCATCGAGGTACTTCGTCAGCAGCGCCGGCGACATCACGAGCGCCGCGCCCGCATTCGTGAAGCCCTCGCCCGCCGCGCCATCGACGGGAAACTCGCGCGCAGGATCGAGCGAATCGACCCCGGTGAGATCGCGCAAGGTGTAGGTGTATTCGTGGTTGGAAAGCCGACGCAGCACCACCGGCCCGGGATCTCCGGCATTGGCGAGGGCGATCTCGTCGAGCGACTTCTTCACCCAACCGAGGAGTTGTTCCTTCTCCGTTTCGGAGGGCTGCTTCTCCTTCTTCGGCGGCATTTCGCCGTGGAGGATCTGGTCGATGACATTTTCCCAGACCTGGGGTTCCCTGGCGATGTCCGAGGTCTCGAGATCGAGTTCGCCTTTCTGCTTTTCGGTCGAGTGGCAGTTGAGGCAATGGCTCTTGAACATGGCGCGCACCTCCTCCGGCATCTCCGCGGCGTTCGCGGATACGGCGACCAGAAAACAGAGAACGATGAGTCCGCGGATCATGAGCCGATCTCCTCGAGGGCGGGCAGCCACTCGCGCCAGCCGAGGATGTGGCGGCGCATGAGCCGTTCGCAGGCGGCCGGAGACTCGCTGGCAAAGCTTTCGAGAATGACTAGGTGCGCACCGACCGTTTCCTCGCGCGTTTCGCTGGTCAAAGTCTGGTGATGACGGTGCAACCGCCCGAGCCAGAGCTCGAGCTCCCCGCGGAGCGAGCGCCACAAGGTGAGCAGGCGGCGATTGCCAGAAGCCTTCAAGATGATCTCATGGAACTCGAGATCGAGCGTAGTGACCTCGCGCAGACTCCGCGCCCGTCGCGTCGCCGCGAGATTCTTTTCCAAACGACCGGGGTCCGCCTTCAACACCGGTGCCGCCAGCCTCGCCGCGACCGGTTCCAGGGCAAGACGCAGCACATAAAGCTCCTCGAAATCGCGAGGCGAAAGAGCCTTCACGCAGGCCCGGCCCGTGGGAGTGAACTCAACCAGCCCCTCGCGCTCGAGAAGGACGAGGGCCTCCCGCACCGGCACCCGGCTCACCCCGAAACGCTGCGCCACCGCGGCTTCGGCAAGGCGGGAGCCGGAAGGAAGCTCGCCTGAGACGATCTCCGCCCGCAGCCTCGTGGCAGCGGTTTCGGCAAGGGATGACGGCAAGGACGGCGATTTCATTTGGTATACCGTTTTGGTATACCGTTCGCCACAAGGAGGCAATCACGAGGACGCACGCGATCACGTGTGAATAATGCTCGTCTCCGGTGGCGTCGGAACCTCCGGTTTGGATGGGGCATTAGCGGATAACGCAGCGGGCTGTCGAACCCCCTCCACCCCCGCGCCTTCGGCGGGAAGGGGCCGGGCGGATGAAAAAGGAAATTCCTAGAAAACAAAAAAGCGCCCCGGGAAACCTGAAAAGGTCCGGGGCGCTTTGAGTAATTCCCACCTGTGCCGTCTCCCGATCTAGAGGCTCACGTTCCCGTCACTCAACAGGGAGGGAGCCGCTCACCGACTTTTGCCTTCCAGCGAAGGCCTGACAGCCGACGATTTGCTAAGCCCCCAATAACGTATCAACGGTCCGGGCCTGTATTTGATGGGTAAGGGACGAACACCGCAGGAAAATTCAAAAATGGGGTTGGGTTGCGGATAACAATGATTTCTACCTGAACTCTACGTTTAATCCCGATTTTAGGGAATCCAAAAGTTTCGCGTGAGCCGCCTCCACCTCTGCCGCCTCGAGTGTCCGGTCCGGAGCACGATAGAGAACGGTGTAAGCGAGCGACTTTTTATCCTTTGCAAGTTTCACGCCATCGGGATCTTCGAAGAGATCAAAAAGTTCCACTGATTGGAGAAGAGGCTCCTCATGAGCCTCGAAAAATGCGGCCACGGCGCCGGCAGAGAGGGACTTTGGCACCAGCATCGCCATATCGCGGGAGCTTCCCGGAAATTTGGGAAGGTCCGCGTGGGCAAGGTCCTGGCTCCTCGCACCCATCAGTTTCTTCACATTCACTTCAGCCACGAGGACAGGAGCATTGAGATCCAGTTCACGCGCCCGTGCCGGAGGAACAATTCCGGCGAGACCGAGTTTGACGGCCTTTTTCCCCTCCCCAATCTCGATGCTACAGGCACAAAGCAGTCTCGAGTCTTCCACAGGAACAAAATTCAGCCCCCCGGGACAGATCATTTCGAGCGCTCCCCGCAGATCGTGGATATCGAGGAGCTTCGGCTTGCTGTCGGTCCAGCTTCGTGCGACGCGGGCCCCGGTCATGAGGAGAGCAAGATGTTCGTGTTCGATCTCCTCACCTTTCGGTGTCGCCGTGAAAACGCGCCCCGCTTCGAAGAGCCGCAGGTCGGCCCGTCCGAATCGCTGGTTCCGTGAGCCCGAGGCGAGCAGTCCCGGGACAAGCCCCGGACGGAGGTAGTCCTGCTCGTCGTTCAGAGGATTTTTCAGCCGAACCGGGCTCATCCCCCGATGGGTCGTGGCGAGATCGTCCGCCAGTTGTGCTGCGGAAATGAGCTTGAGATTTCTCGCCTCGTAGAATCCGAGACCCGCGAGCCGATCCTGAATCGAACGAAGAAAATCGTAGGCTTCATCGGCCTTCGAAGCAGCGGAGAAACTGGCCCTCGTGCGGGACGGTATATTGTCGAGTCCATAGACCCGAGCCACTTCTTCAACGAGATCAATGGGCCGTTCCAGATCGAGGCGATAGGTCGGAATCTGCCAGAGATTTGCGGAAGCCTCAAGTCCGAGGGAAGTCAGGATCGAATCGATCGTCTCGTCCGTGAGCGGTGCCCCGATGACCGAACGGCAGTAATCATTGTCCAGCGCGACCGGCTGCGGAGCGGCCGGGGCCTCCCCGGCAACTATCAGATCGGGTTCTACTTTGCCACCGGCCACTTCGAGAATGAGTTTCACCGCGAAATCGGAAACACCGGCAATTTGCCAGGGATCAACCCCGCGCTCGAAACGGTAGCTCGAATCCGAGTGAATCCCGAGGCGTCGTCCTGTCCGGCGGATCGCAGCAGGAGTAAAATACGCCGCCTCAAGCAGGACATCGGTCGTCGCACCGGTGACTCCGCTATCCTCCCCGCCCATCACTCCGCCGATCGCCACCGCCTTGGAGCTGTCGGCGATAACGAGATCCTCGTCGCTGAGTTTGTATTCTTCGCCATTGAGGGCGAGGAATTTCTCCCCGCCCTTCGCCTGACGAACCACGATCCCACCTTCAAGTTTGGCCATGTCGAAGGCATGAAGCGGCTGCCCGGTCTCCATGAGAACGTAGTTTGTGATGTCGACGACATTGTTGATCGGCCGCAGTCCGATGGACTCCAGCTTCTGCTTAAGCCAGGCGGGAGACTCAGCCACTTTCACGCCCCGGATGATGCGCGCCGTGTAGTAGGGGCAGGTCGGTGACGAGATCTGAATCTCCTTTGCCTCCGCCTTGCGGATCGGCGTCGTCGACGCTCCATGATGGGCAAGGCCCTTGAGCGGCTTCTTCGCCAGAGCCGCGAGTTCACGGGCGACTCCGAGGTGACTGAGGCAGTCGGGACGGTTCGGGGTGATCTCCAGTTCAAAGACAGCGGGAAAGACCTCCGTCAGGGGAGTCCCCGGCTTCAGGTTCGCGGGCAGGATCATGAGTCCGTCCGCCGCTTCCGCGAGCCCGATCTCCTTGGCCGAGCACATCATCCCCAGCGAATCGACCCCGCGAAGTTTGCCCTCACTGATCGTGAAAGTCTTCCCTCCCCCGGCATCGAGGACGCATCCCGGCAGTGCGAGCGGCACCTTGTCCCTGACCTTGTAGTTCTTCGCCCCGCAGACGATTTGACGGGGTTTTCCGGATCCGTCATCGACCTGACAAACGGACAGTTTTTCCGCATCCGGATGTTTCTCCGAGGAAAGCACTTCACCCACAACGAGATGATCAGGCAGGCTCTGAATGCCCTCGACCTCAATGCCCGCAAAGGTCAGCAACTCGTCGAGCTGAGCCATCGAGTATTCCGAAAAATCGACATGGTCACTGAGCCATTGGAGGGAGACGTTCATGGGAGGGAGCGGGCCGGAAGCCCGGTAAAAGGTGTGAAAGAGGGAAGGTGAAAGGTCAGGACGGTTTCAGGAGGGCTTTACGATCCATGCATCAGCACATTCGTGAAAATTCGTGTTCATTCGTGGTCCAAATCAATTCGAAGAATCAGCTAAACAGCTATCCTCTAAACTGCTCCAAAAACCGCACATCATTCTCAATCAACAGCCTCAAGTCCGGAATGCCGTACATGATCATCGCCAGTCGATCGAGTCCCATCCCGAAAGCGAAGCCGGTAATGGCCGAAGGATCGTAGGCGGCGTCTCCGCGCTTTTTACCCACTTCGGTGAACACGGCCGGGTCAACCATCCCGCAACCGGCGATTTCAATCCATTTGGCGGCACGTCCGGCGGCGTGGAGCTTGAGATCCACCTCAAAACTGGGTTCAGTGAAGGGGAAAAAGTGGGGCCGGAACCTCACCTCGGTTTTTGATCCGAAAATCTCGCGGAAGAAATACTCGAGTGTTCCCTTGAGGTCGGCGAGAGTCACCCCCTGATCGACATAGAGGCCCTCGAGCTGGTGGAAAGCGCTGAGGTGGGTCGCATCGATCTCATCTCGCCGGAAGGCGCTGCCGGGAGCAATGATGCGCACCGGCGGCAGTTCCTTCTCCATCGTCCGGATCTGCACCGAAGAGGTGTGGGTCCGCAGGAGTTTGCCGTTTTCAAAGTAAAAGGTGTCCGTCTCATTCCGGGCCGGATGGTCGGCCGGGGTGTTGAGCGCGTCAAAACAATGCCACTCCGTCTCGATCTCGGGTCCCTCGGCGAGGGCAAAACCCATGCGACGAAGGATGCGGACGGCCTCGTCGAGGACATGAGTGAGCGGATGCAGCCCACCCTTCGGCAGAGGCCGGGCGGGCAGAGTCGGATCAATCGAGGCAAAGGCCGCGGCATCCTTGCGGGCGATAAAGGCCGCTGATTTTTCGTCGAGGGCCGAGGTAATCGCCGTGCGAACCTCGTTCAGCTTTTGCCCCACATCCTTTTTCAAGTCGGCTGGCACATCCCTCATTCCCGCACTGGCGATGGTGAGCTTGCCCTTTTTCCCGAGAAAACCCACACGGACGTCCTCAAGGGCCGTTTCATCCGCAATTCCGCTTATTGCGGCGAGGGCTTCGGTCTGGATCGTGTCGAGCTCGGCTAACATGGCAAAAGATCTGAGAGGGTTGGGTCGGTGACCTGAGAGGGTCTAGTCGGGGCGGGGCTTTTCAAGGGGAAGTCGTAAGTGCCTCAGGATCGTTTCCCGATCCTGTCGCAGGTCGCAAACGGCATGGACCACGAGTCCCCGAGTCTCCGGCGTGTAGAAAAGGCCAAAACGGGGATTCTTCAACACCAACCTGCGATAAGGTTCGGCCCAGAGTGGTGCCATTTCGGGCATGACTCGCAGGAGGCGCAAAGACGAGTCAATCATTTCGAGGAGCACGACCCCCGATCCTTCCCCGACCTCCTCGAGGCACGAAAAAACAAAAATCAGGTCGGCCTCGGCGCGAGCCGTCCAGATGGGTTCAGGAGTCACGGCCGCGGAGAATTCTCGCTTTCACTTCAGACCAGGGCGAAGAAGCCCCTTGGTTCGCCCGATATTCGACAAGGCGTTCATTTAGAATGGCCAATAACTCAGGATCGGCATCTTCTGAACTCCAGTCCGCCGCCTCCTCAAAAAGCTCCGCCGCCAGCGCCAGCTTCATTTCTGGGGACAACTTTTGAACCTCGGGAAGTTGTTCGACGATCATGAGGGGAGCTTACAGTTGTTCCGAGCTAGCGTCAATGTTCGCGTGGTCGGGTAGTCAGGTCTCAGTCGAGGGAATCCGGGACGAACTCTGGTTCCAGTTCCAGCAGAATTGCTTGGATCTCGGCTTCGCTGCGGCCGATTGATACGAGTAACTGGACGTAGTTGGCGATGGCGGAATCCAGATGCGGGTGCTGATGACCCGTCGCGCGAGTAAAGTCGAGAATAATTCCCAATTGTCTTCGCATCAACAGCTCTGCTTCCTCCGGACGATTCGTCGCCTGCAGCAAGCTCGCCAGATTGTTCAGATCTCTCGCGACATCCGGGTGGTTCGCCCCATAGGTTGCCTCGTCGATGGAGAGAGCACGCCTGAGCAACGGCTCGGCCTCGGCCATACGCCTCATCGAATACAAAATTGACGCGAGATTGCCAAGAGATCTCGCCACTCTCGGGTGGTTGATCCCGAAGGATCCTTCATCAATAGCCAACGCGCGCGTAAACATGGGCTCTGCCTCAGACTCCCGGTTGGTAGCGAGCAGCAAGCTCGCAAGATTGCTCAGACAATTTGCCACCTCTGGATGACTCCCTCCATAGCTGGCTTCGATTATCGAGAGTGAGCGCTTAATCAGGGGTTCAGCCGCAACGTGACGGCTCGTTTTGCCAAGAATGCCTGCAAGATTGGCCAAGTCTCTCGCGACTTCTGGATGGTTCGAGCCATAACTGCTCTCGCTGATCGCCAGCGCACGCCGGAACAGCGGCTCTGCTTCAGTCAACCGATTTGTGGCTTGCAGTAAGCCCCCAAGATTACCCAGACTTCTCGCTACATTTGGATGGTCGACCCCTTCGGTAGCTTCATGAATCGCCAATGCACGACGCGCCAGTGCCTCGGCTTCCGTTAGTCGGTTCGTTTCTTGCAGCAAGCTACCAAGATTGCTCAGGTTGATCGCCACGGCTGGATGGTCTGGCCCGAAGTTTGCCTCAGCGATGGCGAGGGCCCACCTCATTAGTCGCTCTGCTTCAGGCAATCGGTTCGTCGCTTGCAGCAAGGTTGCCAGATTGCCGAGGCGAATCGCTACGTTCGGATGATTTGCTCCATGGGTCTCCCCGTCGATGGCGAGTGCACGCCGCATGAGTGTCTCGGCCTCGTCCGTACGGTTCCCGCTTTGCAACAATTGCGCAAGGTTGCTCAGGGGAACTGCCACCTCTGCGTGGCTCGCTCCGTAGTTTGCCTCCGCTATGGCCAACGAGCGTCTCAATAGAGACTCAGCCTCAGCCAGCCGATTCGTCGCTTGCAGCATTGTTGCGAGATTATTCAGACAAATCGCTACGATGGGGTGGTTTTTCCCGTAACAAACTTCAGTGATTGTTAGTGCGCGCATCATTAGTGGCTCTGCCTCCGCCAATCGGTTTGTAGTTTGCAGCAAAGTTGCCAAATTGCTCAACGCCCGCGCCAAGCTGGCGGAGTCCTGACCGTCCAAACGCTCTACCGCATCAACGCAACGACGATAATGGGGCTCCGCCGAAAGGTAGCGCGCATGATGTAGTCCCATTAGACCAGGAAGGTAGTAGAACAACTCAAGAATATCTGTTGGGATACCATTGATGCTCTCAACTTCCTTAAGCAAACTTTCAGCAAGCGGCAAGATTACGATGTATCGGTCCCATCCACCTGGGACCCTAGCACTAATCTCTACGGCATCGAAAAAAGCCAGGCCCCATCTCATCGCCGACACCAACAGCACCTCCACCCCGCATCCAAACTCGGCCAACCCGCGGCGACCCCACTCCCCGAGCAAGGCATGGCTGAGGGCGTAGCCGATCTCCATCACTCCGTCCCGCTCCGCCGCGACCTCGATGCTCCAAGCCAGCTCCAAATCCAGAAGCGGACGCATAGACTCCTCGACCGACACTAGGCCGAAAGCTTCGAGGATGCTTGTGGGGGTGGGATTTGTGCCGCCGAGGCAGAGTAAGAGCCAGGCCATCAGCGCCGGGCTGGGGTCGCCGGGGGAGAGTCCACGGATCGCTTCGGCGCTCTGGCGGAACAGCACGTCGAGATTGTGTTTGCTATCGTCGCCAGAGTTCAGGATTTGCAGCCCTCGCTCGCGCAATTGGTCGTAAAGGGCGTGAGGCGCTAAGGTGAAGCGCCCGCAATGATCTCCGGCAATGACGCAGGCGAGCGGATGCCCACCGAGGTCCCTCGCGAGGTCGCGCCATCCGGGCAGATCCTTCCCATGTGGCCACGGCCCGGCACGCTGCGAACGAGGACGGTGCGCGGCGTGCCAGTGGATGGCCCGCGCCGCCTCCTCCTCGGAGATGGGTTCAACGGGATAGGCCTCCATGCCCTCGGCCTGCCGGGGATCGCGGGTTGTGACGAGGAGGCGGGTGGAATCGTCGAGAAACTCGAGGAGTTCGGCGATAACGTCGAGCTTCTCAGCTCCCTCAAGATAGAGAAGAACGCCCGGCTGTCTCAATGCGTAGGCGGCGAGAGCGGGCTGGCGCGCCGGATCTTCACTGGCGATTCCGGCCTGCCGCAGGATGCCTTCGACAAAATCGCCGAGGCCGGGATGCCGGTAGAAATCGTGGGAAAAAATGCCGCCCACCGTTGCTGCAGTCCCCTCCTCGCGCTCGAAACGCTCGATCAAGGCCGCAGCGAGGGAGGTCTTGCCGAGGCCACCCGGCCCGGTGAGGGCTAGTCGACGATGAGAGCGGAAGAGCGGCAACAAACGATCAAGATCCTCCTGTCGACCAAACAACGCCTTCGCTGGCTGGGGTAGGTGGCGCGGTGACTGGATCACAACACCCGCCGCCACGGTGAGCGATTGATCCCGCAGGAAGGCGAGGATGGCGGAGGTGTCATCTTTGATGGCGGTGGTGTCCTCGCGAATCTCCACCAAGGCCTTTCGCAGATCAGGGTGGAACTCGTCGATGATCTGAGCTAGCCGCGACCTGACCTCAACACTCTCCGTCCGATCCGCGACCATCTCGGAAAAGCTCATAGTCTGCTGTGCGAACGCCCGGGCGATTTCGTCAAAGCGGCCACCGAGCCACAGCGCCAATCCGTTGGAAAACTGGTGGAGGTCGCGGAGCAACTCGGTCTGCTCGCCGAGGATGCTGAGCTGGACACCCGCGTAAGCCTCGGGGAAACGACCCGCAGCGGCCTTCGTCGTTTCGTAGAAATAGTGGCCGAGATGCCGGTGCAGGGCCTCCGCGCAGGCCTTCAAAAGATCGGGATCGAGTGGCTTCGTTCCGGCCCATGCGGTACGGATGATATTCTCCCAAACCTCGACGGAGAAGACAGTTGTCTCGGCAGGTGCGGTGACATGCGCGACGACAATCCGGTGCAGCCTTTCCACACCGAGATCGGCCAAGGTCTCTGAGACCCAGGAGCTCGATTCTCCGGTCGGAGACGGATGACTATCGGGAACCGGGCGATTCAGCAAGTTCAGGGTCGGCCATGTTTTCCCCAAAGCTTTGCCGAGGTCCTTGCAAGTTTTCCCATGAGATTTCGCCCGGGGATCGTGTTTCGGGAGGTTGTGGACAACACCCTGAATGGCCAAAACGACGAGATTCTCAAGGTGCCCGTTCGCATCCAATGAACCGGGATCGAGGTTCTCGGAGCGAAGGTCCTCCGAAACCCAGTTCGCAATAATGCTAGACAAAAGATCGTCCGCCCGATCAGCAAGGGCCTCGACAAAAGGAGCCACCGGGGCGGTCGCCCCCTTGGTAAAAATGACACTTCCCACCCAAGTGGTCCAAGCGGCTCCGCGAATGAGACTTTTTGTATTCATGGTCGCGGCATCCCAAACTGCGGGCACGAAAGAACTACACCAATCCGAAGGAAAGGGCCAAGAGGGAAATCAGCCCGATTTCACTCAATCCGGTGAAGTTCATCCCCACCCGTAAACGAAAAAACCGGTCGCTTGCAGAGCAAGAAACCGGTTTTCAAAATCGTCGATTCTTCGTTGAGACCGCCGATCAGGCGGTCTGCTTTGCCTTGTTTTCAAGGGCTTCCGCCGCTTTTCCGACGAGAGCCTTGAAGGCATCGGCATCGGTGATCGCGAGGTCGGAGAGGACTTTGCGGTCGAGCTCGATCTCAGCGGCCTTGAGACCCTCCATAAAACGGGAGTAGGTCATTCCATTGAGTTTGGCGGCGGCGTTGATCCGCTGAATCCAGAGACCGCGGAAGGTGCGCTTGCGCACTTTGCGGTCACGGTAGGCCCATTGCATGGCCTTGTAGACGGAGTCTTTGGCTGTACGAAACAGCTTGGAACGTCCCCCGCGAAAGCCTTTGGCCTTCATCAGGATACGTTTGCGGCGCTTGCGGCTTGCAGGCGAGTTGGTTGCACGTGGCATTTGGTATTTCCTCTGAGTGGGTTGTTGTTTTTATTTCAACCGGCTGACTCACCTCCTCATCAGGTGACGGTAGGCGTTTCCGCCGCGCCACCAGTCAGCTCAATTGTGAACCGGATTTTCCGGTTCGAGCGGTAGAACGCCCCTACTGCGACTTATTTGCCGCAGAAAGGCATGTTCATCTTCACGTTCTTCTCATCTGCCGGAGAGACCAATGCGGACTGTCCGAGACGGCGAAGACGCTTGGAATTTTTGCGGCGGTTCAGGTGTCTTTTTCCCTGTTTCCGACGCAAAATCCTACCACTGCCGGTCACCTTAAATCTTTTGGCGACCCCTTTTCGTGTTTTGGCTTTTCCAGCGACTCTTGCCATAGCGGGCCAACTCTAAGTCCGAATAAAAATTTTGCAACGGTTTTTGGCGGGAGAAATTCTCAACTCATCCCCGGAACAGGATCCTTCCGCTGGATCGCCACACTCACCCCTCACTCAATCTTCAACAGAGACTCAATCCTTTCCCGAAGCAAATTGGGGCCACGGCGATCGTAACCCACGATGCGGCCCACCTCGGTTTTTTCAGAATTGATGAACAATATAGTGGGAAAAGTTTTCATCTCCCACATCTGAGCCATATCAATCACCTCCTCATATTGTTCCTGGGTAAATTTGTTCGAATAGAGGTAGCTCAGATGAACCGCTTCGAAGTTCTCATTCACAAATCCCAGGAAGGAAGTGTCTTTTAGCACCGTACGAATAAGGCTCTCGGAACTCTGTTTTGATGACTCGCTGAAGAGATCAACCTGAAGTTCAGCCGGGTTGATATCGATATCTCCTGTAACAACTACCATTAGGTTCCGACCTGATTGAAGACTCGCCTGCAAGGCGGTTTCGAGGTTCTCATGCCACTGGATCTCCCGCTCAATTAGCGGCCGATTTGATGACCCTTCGTTCTTTGCAACCTTACCCGTCGCTCCGGTACTTTCACTTTCGGCCGCAATTGCCTGAATGATCTCCAAACCTTCATCTTCCAGGTTTCCGAGAAAGAGCTGGTCGTCGATACTCAACTGATAAATTTCGATCAAGAATCTCCCTCCGTCCGCGTCTCGCAGAAATGCAATCCTTTCCCCGTCTTTTGCCAACACTTCACCCTCGATTGCTTTACCACGCGGATTATAAAGCGTTCGTCGCACCGGAAACTGGGGCGCTTTGGCCGGCGGGATCTGCGGAGCCGACGCCTCCGCCGGATGTTCCAAGAGAACAGGCGCTTCAGGCACGTCCGGCTCCCCGGCAAGCTCGCGTCGCAGCGCCGGTTTGCATCCAGACAAGGCAATGCCAAGCACAATGGAGAGAAGCGGTCGAACGTTCATCGTCGTATTTGAACAGATAGGACGGAGGCTTAGCAAGCCTCACGTGTTCCGGCGATATTTTTCCTTTCCCCCCGAGCACGCTTCCCGCTAACGTAACGCACCCGGTGCGGAGCACCTTCAGATCTGATATGAGCGACGATTCCTCCCCCTCGTTAAGTGAAACCGACATTGAGCCCTCCCCGACCAGGGACTTTGAGGAGGAGATGGCCGGAAAACTGGCCTCGGCGCGGGCCGTCATCGGAAAGGAGCTGCGCAAAGTCATCATCGGCCAGAATGAGGTCGTGGACCAGATGCTGATCGCCCTGCTTGCCGGAGGCCACTGCCTCGTCACCGGAGCCCCGGGCCTGGCGAAAACCCTCCTCGTGAGCACCCTCGCCAAAGTGTTCGACCTTTCCTTCAACCGCATCCAGTTCACCCCCGATCTGATGCCCTCGGACATCACCGGAACGGAGATTCTCGAAGAGACGGCCGAAGGCAAGCGGGAACTCGTCTTCAACCGTGGCCCGATCTTCGCGAACCTCATCCTTGCCGACGAAATTAACCGGACCCCCCCGAAGACTCAGGCTGCACTGCTCGAGGCCATGCAGGAAAAACAGGTCACCGTGGCCGGGCAAAGCCTGAAACTCGACAAGCCCTTCTTCGTCCTCGCGACTCAGAACCCCATTGAGATGGAGGGCACCTACCCCCTGCCCGAGGCTCAGTTGGACCGTTTCATGTTCAACATTGTCATTGATTACCTCAGCGAAGACGATGAGGTCGCCGTCGTTTCCCAGACCACCGGAGAGGGCCCTGAGGAAGTGAACGCTGTCTTCTCGGGCGCGGATCTCCTGAAATGTCACGCGGTGGTCCGCCGGGTCCCGATCGCCGAGGAAGTCGTTCGCTATGCGGTGAAAATTGCCGCAAACTCCCGCCCCGGGCAGCCGCACTCGAGCGACTACATCAATCAGTGGGTGAACTGGGGAGCAGGAACCCGCGCCGGGCAGAGCCTCGTTCTGGGGGGGAAAACGCGTGCCCTGCTCGAAGGACGGTCACACGTCACTTTCGAGGACATCCGCGCCATGGCCGCGCCTGTCCTGCGCCACCGCATCCTCACCAACTACCGCGCCGAGGCCGAGGGGATTTCAATTGAAGATGTGATCCGGAAGGTGATTGAACTCACCGCGGAGCGGTAAGGAAAGCTGATTAGCGATAAGAGCAGGAAAAAGCTAAACAGCAAAACAGCGACAAGCTAAATGGCTAAAGCAACGCTTTTAGATCCCGCCGCCCTGATGCGCGTAAAATCGCTCGAGCTTCGGGCGCGCATGGTCATGGAAGGGTTCTGGAAGGGATTGCATCGCTCCCCCTATCATGGCTTTTCGGTTGAGTTCAGCGAATACCGGCCCTACTCGCGTGGCGACGACACCCGCTTCCTCGACTGGAAAGTGATGGCCCGGAGTGATCGGGCCTACATCAAGAAATTCGAGGACGAGACGAACCTGCGTGCCCACCTCCTCCTCGACCGCAGCAAGTCGATGACCTACGGCTCAGGCGGATATTCGAAGGCCGATTACTCCGCCACCTTCGCCGCGACACTCGCTTATTTTCTCATGGGCCAGCAGGACGCGGTCGGTCTGACCACCTTCGACCGCGGCATCGACAGCCACCTGCCCGCGCGTAATCGACCGGGGCAATTGCGCCAAATCCTCCTCCAACTGGAAAAAGCCCCTGTCGGCGAGAGCACCGACCTCGGCGCGGCGATGAAAGGACTGCATGAACTGATTCGCAAGCGCAGTCTTGTCGTCCTGCTCTCCGATCTCCTCGCCCCCATTGAGGAGCTTGAAAAACAGATCGGCTACTTCGCGGCCGGGCGGCACGAGATCGCCGTCTTCCAGTTTCTCGATCCCCGCGAGATTGACTTCGATTTCGCTAAGGCAACCCACTTCCGTGACAAGGAGAGCCAGCGTGATTTATTCATCGATCCGACTGCGGCCAGGGCGGGATATCTGGAGCGACTCAACGCGCATCTCGATGCGATCCGGAAGCTATGCTCCCGGCAGGGAGTGGCCTACCGCCTTGTGCCCACCAATGAGCCGCTTGAGCAAGTCTTGTTTGAGTTTGTGAATTTGAGGAGGGGGTAGAATTTCAAGTTCAAAGTTCAAAGCCGACGCCTTGTCTTATGCCCCCGATCCTGACAGAAACGCAGAAAGAAAAGCTGACCGCCCTGGCTTCAGCCCTCATCGATCAGGACGCCGCCCGTGTCCTGGTAGAGCCTCTGGAGCGCAGCACCGGCTATTGGTTCGGCGGGGGCAATGTCATCCTCGATCATGATGGGTCGGTGCTGATCTGCGGCCGCTACCGCGTCTACGGTGATTCGCGCACCGGCGTCCACTCGGGAGAGCGGGGCAAGGAGGCGGTCATCTTTCGAGCCTCGTCGTTCGACGCGCCCTTCGAGAAGGTCGGCACTTTCTCCAAGGCCAACCTCTCTTATCCTGATCGCCAGGTCGTCTCGATCGAGGGTGTCGCCCTGCATCTCACCGACAACGGAATTGAGTTCTTCGTCTCCAGTGAGAAAGACATTCCCTATCCCGCTCACCTCGCGAAATATCTCAAACCAGGCGCCGGAGTCTGGAGTATCGACCGTCTTTCCGCCGACTGTCTCGCCAATCTCGCGCCCTCCAGCCTTGAGGAGGTCATTCCCGCCGGGCTTCATGATCCGGCCCGGCTTCACACGAAAGATCCCTGGCCTTTCGATCTGCCCAATGGTGATCTCGTCCTCGGCTATTGCACTCACCCTTTCTCCTGGTCGAGCAGCGGCACGGCGCTCGCGCTTCGCAGGAAAGGCGGCTCCACCTTCGAGACGATCACGGAGGATCTTCTCAAGCGCGGTCCGGTTTGGGATATTGCCGCCGCCCGCGTCACCGAGCGCCTCGCGATTCCAAAGGTGGGAGTCTTTGCCGATGCGCCCGACCTCTCGCTCTACTTTTACGACAGTTGTGAATGTCTCCGCCAGCTCGATGAAAATCCACGCGCCGTCACCCGGCCGCGGGGCTGGTCCTGTGAGGAGATCGGAGGCATTGCAGTCGGTGATGACCGTGACCTGACAAACATCGAGAGCCTCAGCATCGAATCGCCTCTCTTTATCTCGCCACACGGAACGGGCTGCTCGCGCTACGTTGCGACCTTCGTTGACGAGAGTGGCATCTTCGCCACCTGGCAGCAGAGTCAGGATGATCTCTCGCAACCGCTCGTCGGACATTTCCTCCCGATGGAACGGGTGAACGAGATTCTCTCCTGAACCCTCGAATTGATGCGCCTTTCCCTGAATTCCTCGACGATCAAACCAACTCCCCTCCTCGAAAAGGTCCGCATCGCCGGTGAGGCCGGATACGCCGGGATCGAACTCTGGGCGGTCGAACTTTACGAACACGTCGGGCGTGGTGGTGAGATTTCGGACATTGAGAAGGCACTCGCCGACCACGGACTTTCGGTTCCCTGCTTTATCGCTGTCCGCAATTGGGGCGAAAGCAGCGGATGGGAATACAAGCTGGCGATGGACGAGGCAAGGAGACGATTTGAGCTTGCGGCCCGTCTCGGGGCACCCCTCATGGTCTGCACTCCGCCGATGGAGCGACCGGGACTCACGGGCCTGGCGAACGGGTATCGCGACCTTCTGCAGATCGGGCGGGAAACCGGCGTCCGCGCGGTGCTCGAATACATCAGCTTTTTCGCAAGTCTCAACAATGTCTCCGACACCGTCACCGTTCTCGACGAATGCGGCGATCCTGACGCATGTCTCATTCTCGACGCCTTCCACAACTGGAACAACAGAACCACTCTCGACGACCTTCGGTCTCTCCCCCTTGAGAGCATCGCCCACTACCACATCAATGACGCTGCCCCCGGAATTCCCAGCGGACAGCAGAAGGATCCGGACCGCGTCATGATAGGTGATGGAGTCATCGATCTAAAGACCGAACTCGGAGTCCTGATGGAAAAGGGCTATGACCGCTGGCTCAGTCTCGAGCTATTCAATTCGGCCTGGTGGGAGAAAGATCCCCTCGCGACCGCGAAGGCCGGACTGGAGCGAATGGAGGCCCTTTGCGACGAGGTCGGATGGAAGGTCGAAGCGCCGTGAAAGATTTCCCGTCCGTCTGCGTATTCACCTCCATATTTATCGCCGGGCACCGTGGCGGCGAAACGAGAGGGGATGAAAATGACACGCAGAAATTGGATCACACGCACCACCATCCTGGGCAGTGGCTTAGGATGCTTCGGCTATGGCGCCCTTGTCGAGAAACGCTGGCTCGATGTGACCCGGAAGACAATCCCGCTCGCCCCCGATCACGCGGCGCTCGACGGGTTGAAGATCGCGGTCATGGCCGACTTCCACTTTGATGACTACGGAGATCGAAGTCTCATCCGCCGGGCCGTGAGGGTGATCAATGAGGAGGGAGTCGATTTGGTCTGTCTTCCGGGGGACTTCGTTTCCACCGATCCTGCATCCGTTATCCCGCTATGTGAGGAACTCGGCGAACTTCGTCCCCGTCTTGGCACCTTCGGTATGATGGGAAATCACGACCGCGTCCATCTGACTTCGGCAGCACTCAAGACTCTGGATCGCGCAGGTGTCAGGATGCTGATCAACGAGTCGGTGGAGTTCGACCGTTTCGCCATTTCCGGAATCGACAGTTTCTGTCGCGGAAACCCGGATCTTGCGGGCACAATTCGGTCGGTTGATCCCCGGAAGCCGGTCATTCTCGGCTGGCACGAACCGGATACCTTTGACACCTACGCCGACCCGCGCATCGCCCTCCAGATTTCCGGCCATACTCACGGAGGTCAGATCTGTGCCCCCGTGTATGGTCCGGTTCTCCTTCCCGTCTGCGGGAAAAACTATCCTTACGGTCACTACCGGCGTGGCCTGAACTCACTTTTCGTCACCCGCGGCATCGGAACCCTCACGATCCCGGCGCGATTTCTTTGCGCACCGGAGGTGGCGCTGCTCAGCTTAGAGGCCTGAAAGCCTGCTGGTGCTGCTCCCTGATGAGGGGCAGGGTTTCGTCAGCTCTCCTCAGAGTCCGGACCGTTCAGGATCCGGTAGAAGAATCAAGATCAAGGACGACGGTTTTGCGATATCCAATCGTACGGGAATGCACCACTTTCCGCACCTCGGTGCGAATCACCGCATAGTCGGCCGGATTGTCACTGTCTCCGCCCGCTGCGTTGCGATAATAAGCGAAGGACTTTCCGGGGATGGCGTCCCAGCAGCGGGCCGCATCCTCACCTGAAAGGATCTCGGTGGGACCGGAGAGATAGACAAAGGTTTCCCGGGACGACGAAGCGAAAGACCACTCCGCCCGGGGATTGGCGCGGAGATTGGCCACCTTGTCAGTGCCGGGCAGGGTGATGGCAATGACTTCATTGAGGTCAGGAGAGACCACGACGTTCATCCATGCGGAATGGGGTGCCCCGTTTCCGTCTGCGGTGGCCATGATCGCAAGCGGGGTATCAGCCACGAGGCGTGACACCGCTCTCCAGAGTTCTCCTTCGATTTGCATGATTCAGGTCGCGACGAGAGACAAGGTGGTAGGTTGACGATAAGGAAAGCCGACAGCTGGCTTCCGGGCAGTTGGTTGGCAACCCATTCAAGGTTAATGCCGGGCCTGCGCATTTCAACCTCTCCTTTAGGACCTCCGCCGGAGGGTAGTGAAAAAGCGGTGTCAAAGTGGCAACTGTGAATCACGCCCCGCAGACTGCGGAGACGTCAGCGCCAGGCTCGAGTTTTACCGCCCTCCCGGTCCGGGCACTCTCAAACGCGGCATCCACAATTTCCTGACCAATGCGCGAGACGGCGATTCCGAGAGGCCCGTCAACAGGCTGGTTCTTTTCAAGGCAATCAAGAAAGTAGGCCACCGGGTCCGAAAACGGTCTAACGAGGCAGGGGGCCTCGATTCGCCGCCCTTGAGGAAATTCCCGCGTCTGCACGGTGACGTGGTCGTCGTAATCGTAGCTGCTGATGGAGCCTTCACACCCGTTCACGACAAAACCGCACTTCGGTTGCGGCTGATGGGTCCAGGGATCGGAGAAAGTACCCCAGCGGGTTTCGAATTTCGAGAGACCGTTCCGGTATCGCGCCACCGTCACACTGTGTTCATCGACCTCGAGCGGACCCTTCTCAGTGAGATCCCACATCGCGGTCACCTCGGTCGGCCGCTGCCCACCGTTGAACCAGGTCCCCAGAGTCGTCCCGTAGCCCAGATAGTCCTGCAAACTTCCTCCTCCCTCGGAGGCTTTGTAAAACCAACTCGCGTCCTTTTCGGTGGTCGTCGGTTCGTGCTCGATCTTGCCAGCCCCATGCCAAAGGGGACCGCGGTTACCGTCATAAAAATGCACTTCACAAATCTCTCCGATCAGACCGGACCGGATCAGTTCGTGACATTTCACATGAGAACGGAACCAGGCAAGCGGCCAGTTGATCGCGAGTTGCTTTCCGCTATCCGCCATTGCCGCGATCATTCGATCGGCCTGGGACAGCGTCGCCGCAAAAGGCTTCTCAATCAGGATGTGGACCCCGAACGGGGCAACTCGCTCGACCCACTCCGCATGGCGCGCCGCCGCCGGGCAGAGGATCACAAGATCAGGTCGTGTCTCGAGTAAACACCGTTCAATGTCAGAGTACACCCTGTCTGCCGGAAGGCCGAGTTCGCGCGCCGTCACCTGAAGACGGGAAGCATCCTCATCAGCAATGCCAACGACCTCCGCATCGGGGTGGTCCTGCACCATCCGCAGGAGATCGCCCATGTGGAAATGATCGAAGTTGATGCCGGCGACTCTCCACTTCATTCCGAACCTTTCACCTTTTACCTTCGCCCCTGTTACCGGGGCGAAAGCCCCACCCGCTCACTCCTCTTCCGTTACCTTTGTTTTGTCCCAGAAGGCAACAAAGAAGATGACGGCAATGACGGCTGCCATCAGCGCGGGAAACATCCAGAAGGTTTTCCACTGGTTCATGGCCTCGGAAATGAGCGCGCCGTCTACGGACTCTGGCATTCCCACCGAGAACATCTTTGCGAGACTCTGGGCAAATGTCAGGGTCTCACTGCTGCGGGCGGAGAGAATGGCCTCACCGAGCGGCCCGGTTGATGTCAGCTTGGTCGAGGTCCCCTCGAGACCGAGCCACGGTTTACCAAAAACGATGGCATAGCCAATCCACATGCCGAGTCCCTGCGTCACAAAGACAAGCAGGCTCTGGGCCTGTCCGCGCACTTCCTTGGGCGCGACGTGATCCGTGTACATGAAGCCGGTGACAAAGAAAAAGTCATAACAAATCCCGTGCAGGGCGATCCCGAGGAAGAGCATCCAGACGGTCTGATCAGGCGCACCGAAGGCGAAGAGCAGATAGCGGACAAACCAGGCCAGCATGCCGACGATGATCATCCACTTCACCCCGAGGCGTCGGAAGAAAAACGGAATCAGCAGCATGAAAATGATTTCAGACATCTGGCCAATGGTCATGGTCGAGGCGGGTTGCTCGAAGCCGGCATTGGCGAGAAAGGGGCCGGTCATTCCGAAATAGTAGGCGAGCGGAATACAAATCAGCCCGGAACAGAGGATGAAGACGAGGAACGAGGGCTTGGCGAGCAGCTTGAGGGCGTCGAGCATCAACAGCGCACGCAGGTCGATTTTTTGCCCCTTGGCCGGAGCCGGCGTGTGCGGCAGCATGAAGGAGAACAGTCCGAGGGCAATGGCTGCGCAGGCGGCCATCTTCATGATGCCGAGATGGGCGCTCCAACCGATGGCACCCACGAGCAGCCCGGCGGCGATCCAGCCTATCGTTCCCCAGACCCGGATTCTCGGGAAATCGATCCTGCGGGCGTGGGTAAAGGCGATGGTGTTGCCGAGGCCCAGGGTCGGCATATAGCAGAGCATGTGGGCGAGGAAAAGTTTCGACATCAACAACCCGTTCCCCGCCTCAGCCGCCGAGCCCGCGAGAAAGATCAGCAAGCCGCCGACCAGAAAAAGCACACCCATGATGATCTGCGAGGGAAAGAAGCGGTCAGCGATGATTCCGAGGAAGAGCGGAGCAAAAATCGCTCCGAGAGGCACTGCGGCATAGGCGTTGCCGATGAAGTCTCCGAGTTTCGCCGCATCCAGAGCCACATTGATGGTCGAGAACCACGCTCCCCAGACAAAGAACTGGAGGAACATCATGATGCTCAAGAGCGGGACAACGGGACGGAGGTTCTGACTGGACATGGCGGGAGAGTAGGAGAAAAGGAGCCGGGTAGTAAAGGAGGAAAGAAATCCCGAAACGCGCAAGGAGGTCCCGCATTAACGGTGTCCGAAGATCGACGACCCGATGCGGACGAGGGTGGCACCTTCTTCAATGGCGACGGCAAAATCATGGCTCATCCCCATGGACAGCTCGGGCAGATCACAGTGATGCGTTGCGGCCAGTTCATCCCGCAACCGTCGCAGAGCAGAGAAGTGGGGCCGCACCTTTTCGAGATCAGGCTCATAAGGCGGGACGGTCATGAGCCCCCGGATCTCAAGGTTCGGCAGGGTGAGAAGATCTCCAAACACCCGGCGAACTTCTCCGAGGGGAAAACCGAATTTCGCATCATCGCTCGCGACATTCACCTGAAGCAGCACCTTCGCGGTCCGCCCGAGCTCCCCCGCGATCCGGTTGATCTGCGCGGCGAGATCGGCAGAATCAACACTGTGAATCAATGCACAATAAGGGAGAACCTTGCGTGTCTTGTTCTGCTGCAAATGGCCGATGAGATGCCACTCGAGATCTGCCGGGAGCACCCCGACCTTCTCAAGGAGTTCCTGAACCTTGTTTTCACCCAGAGCCAGCTGCCCCGCCGCAATCACCTCCCGGATGATCTCCGGGGGCCAGGTCTTTGTGACTGCAACCAATCGGACCGAGGACGGATCCCTGCCCGCCTTTTCGGCCGCAGAGGCGATCGACGTTCGCACCAACTTAAGATTTTCAGCAATACTCATTTTCCGCTCAATTCACCTATCCCCTGACGGTCCAACCGGACGATGCGCCATTCATGCAGAATTTCACCTCCGACTCTTTCGTAAAGATCGATGGCGTGGCGATTCCAGTCGAGCACACTCCATTCGAATCGCCCCGCATTCCGTTCCGCCGCGATTTCACCCACCGCCTTGAGGAGTCCTTTTCCAAGACCCTGCCCCCTCCAGGCCGGACGGACATAGAGATCCTCGAGCCAGAGGCCTGCCCGTCCGATGAAAGTTGAAAAGGTGGAGAAATAGATCGCATACCCGACGAGCTGATCCCCTTCCTGCGCCACCAGTGCCCCCGCAGCCGGCTTTTCACCAAAGAGACTTTCCTGATAGTCCGCTGCGGTGGCCACGACCTGATGGGTCAGCTTCTCGAACTCCGCGAGTTCATGAATCATTTCCAGGATCACGGGGATGTCCTCCGGGACTGCCGGGCGAATGAATCGGGAAGAATCAGAAAAATCTCTCATCGGCATTCCTTTCGAAAAGAAGTTGGCACGGGTAGTGCTTATTAAGGATTTGTCAGACGATCCTGGATCGAACGACGAAAAGGGTTGAAACCAAAACAGCAACCCGGTTGACTACAAGTCTTTTGCAGGTTTTACGGGGGTTTTTCCTGCGCTTGTCAACCGGGTTGCTTGTTTCATTTCAGGAGGGCAACACCCGCGGAGTGATGGGACGCTTCCGAAGCTCATATTGGTCACAAAAAACGTCCGCAAAGACGTTCATTGCGCGCTCAGACAGCGTAGCCGAACGTAAGAGACAATGTTGAAACCGGTTTCCAGCACTCTACTCCCGCTTTGCGTCCTTCTGATTAACGGGATGTCGGCTCCCTTTGTGTCAGCCGAGGAGAAAGCTGCCCTCGCTTCCAAAAGTGAGGGCACTCCGGCCAAGAGTGAATTCAGTCCGGAACAACTGGAGTTCTTTGAAACCCAGATCAGGCCCGTTCTCGCCGACAACTGCCTGGAATGCCATTCCGGAACCAAGTCCAAGCTAGGACTCGAACTGAATCACCGCGCGGGTTGGCTCGCCGGCAGCGATTACCGCAAAGTCATCAATCTCGAGAAGCCGGCTGAAAGCGTGCTGATTAAGGCAGTGCTTCATTCAGGAGAGAAGGGCGTCCCCGCGATGCCGGAAAAGGGAAACAAACTCCCGCCCGAAACCGTCGAAAAGCTCACCACCTGGATCGGGATGGGACTCCCGTGGCCCGAGCATGAAGAAACAACGAAAGCGAATGATCCTCTCAAGCACTGGGCCTTCCAGCCGGTGAAGGCGGAGGCTGTCCCGGAGAATGCCGGACACCCCATTGACTACTTTGTCAGGAGAGCCCAGGCCAAAGCGGGAGTGAGTCCCGCCGCCCGCGCGGACCGCTATACCCTCCACCGTCGCGCCAACTTTGCGCTTCTCGGGCTTCCCCCGAAGTATGACGAGGTCCAGCGTTTCATCGACGATCCGAAAAAGCACGAGGAAGCCTGGCCGGCGCTCGTCGATCACCTGCTTGGATCACCGCATTTCGGCGAAAGATGGGCACGGCTCTGGATGGATGTGGCCCGCTATGCCGACACGAAGGGATATGAAGGGGCCGGTCAGGAGCGCCGCTTTATCTACAGCTACACCTATCGCGATTGGCTCATCCGGGCCCTCAACGAGGATCTTCCCTACGATCAGTTTCTCCTCTACCAGTTCGCCGCCGAACAGATCGTCGACCCCGCAACCCCCGACAAACGTCACCTGGCGGCTCTCGGATTTCTCTCACTCAGCAAGAACGGAAGCCAGGACGAGATTCTCGATGATCGGGTCGACACGACCTTCCGCGGGACCATGGCTCTGACAGTTTCCTGTGCGAAGTGCCATGATCACAAATTCGACCCGATCTCAACGAAGGAGTATTACAGCCTCTACGGCATTTTCCTGAACTCCCTGACCGTCGACACTCCGACGATAGGAGAGCCGAAGCTGGGCCCGGAGTATGACAAGTATCTCGCCGGGCTCGCTGAAAAGCAGAAGAAAATCGATGATTTCCTTGCGCCGGTGCTGGAGCGGAAGGCGAAGGAGCACCCCGATCTAGCGGGCCAGCGGGACAAACTGATCACCAAGGTCGACCGGGAGGACAGGAGGAAACTAACCAATCTCGAAGGCGAGCGCGACAAGTTCATCGCCGACTCCGGGATGGAGCCTGACAAAGCCATCATTTTGAGAGACCGGGACAAGCCGATCAATCAGCACGTCTTTATCCGCGGAAATGCATCCCGTCGCGGCGACCTCGCTCCACGTCAGTTTCTGGCCATCGCCTCGGAGGGAGGAAAACCAAATGAGTTCAAGAACGGCAGCGGGCGGCTTGAGATGGCCCATCAAATCGTCCGCCCGGGTAACCCTCTCACCGCCAGGAACATCGTGAATCGCGTCTGGATGTGGCATTTCGGTGAAGGGATTGTTCGAACGGTGGATGATTTCGGAATGCAGGGGGAACGCCCCGACAATCCGGAACTGCTCGACTGGCTCGCAAACTGGTTCGTTGAGAACGACTGGTCTCTCAAAAAATTGCATCGTCTCATCCTCACCTCGGAGACCTGGCAGCAACAGTCGGACAATCCGAAGGAAACGGAGAACATGCTTGTCGATTCCGAGAACCGACTTCTCTGGAAGTTCAGAAAAAGGCGCCTCGAACTTGAGCAGATGCGGGACGGCATGCTCGATGTCGCGGGGAATCTCAGCAACGAAATGTTCGGTCGTTCCGTGGTGATTCTTGAGCCGCCCTACTCAAACCGGCGCTCGGTCTATGCCTACATCGACCGGCAGAACCTGAATCCGACGTTCCGGAACTTTGATTTCTCCAATCCGCAGGAGACGACCGGCAAACGGCCCACCACGACAATCCCGATGCAGGCGCTGTTCACCCTCAACAACCCTTTTGTGCAGGACCAGGGGGAAAACCTCGCCCGGAAGACGGCGACTGAGAAGGACCGTGTCGCACAACTCCACCGCGCTGTTTTTGCAAAGGCCCCCTCGGAGTCCGACCGGCAACTGGCCGAGAGTTTTGTCTCTGTCTATGAGGCGGAAACCGCCCGTCTCGGCAAACGCCAGACCAATACGGAGTGGAGCTACGGTTGGGGTGATATTGACGAAACAAGCGGCAAGGTGGTTTTTCATCCCTTCGAACACTGGATTAAAGAGGCGTGGCAGGTAGGCAAGGAGCGTCCCCTTAAGGACAATCCCCTCAGCTACCTTTATGTCGATGCCAACGGAAACACCCACCCGGGATACACCGCGAAGGAAAGCGTCATTTTCGAATGGAGGGCTCCCGCCGACCTCAGGGTCTCCATCGGCGGTGCCGTGCAGAGGTCCAATGTCGGAAAAGGGAACGGAGTCCGGGTCAAGGTCGCAACAAGGTCGGCAGGGGTGGTTTTTGACAAGGTGCTGGACCCGGCAAAGGGAAGTCTCGACGTCTCAATTCCCGAACTGACGATCGCCTCGAACGAATCCGTGTATCTCATCATCGATCCCCACGAGAAGAACTCGAGCTTTGACTCGGTTCGCTGGAATCCGGTGATCAGCGATCTCGACAACAAATGGCCGAAATGGGAACTCGCGGAATCTTTCTCCGGGCCGGCCACCCCAAGCTCGTCCTGGGGGGCTTACGCCCAGGGGCTCCTCAACACGAATCGCTTCCTTTTCATTGAATAAGGTGCCCCCGGGCACGATTTCCCCATCTGACCATGAACGGATTCACCTCCAGACGACAATTTCTCCAACGCACCGGAATGGGCATGGGCGCCCTGGGCCTGAGCCCTTTTCTCTCGTCTCTTCAGGGCAGCGATCGCTCGCTCAATCCCCTCGCTCCCGGTAAAACTCATTTCAGCCCCCGCGCCAAACGGGTCATTCATATATTTGCCAACGGCGGCCCTTCCCAGGTTGATTCCTTCGATTACAAACCGGCCCTGGAGAAATATGATGGCAAGGAAATGCCCGGGGAAGGACTCAAGACCGAGAGAAAAACCGGGGCGCTGATGAAGTCTCCCTTCAATTTTTCCCAGCACGGCGAATGCGGGTTGTGGGCCAGCGACCTCTTTCCCAAAGTCGCTGCGATGGCGGACGACCTCTGTGTTATCAATTCCATGTATGCCAATGTTCCCAACCATGAGCCCTCGCTCATGCTCATGAACACCGGCGCCGAGCGGGTCAACCTTGTTCGTCCCAGCGTCGGTAGCTGGGTGACCTACGGACTCGGGACGGAGAATGAGAATTTGCCGGGCTTTGTGTCTCTCTGCCCCGGTGGCGTTCCCGTCGTCGAGACCCAGAACTGGAGATCCGCCTTTCTTCCCGGCGCTTACCAGGGCGCCCACATTGACACGAAAAACACCCAGATCTCCAAACTGATTCCCGATATTCGCAACCCGCGAATGCCGAAGGAATTGCAGCGCCGTCAGCTTGAATTGATCCAGGAGATGAATCGCCAGGACGCGGAAGGCAATGCAATCGACCCGGCTGCGGAAGCACGCATGCACTCACTGGAGCTTGCCTACAAGATGCAGATCGAGGCTTCGGACGCCTTTAATGTGGAGCGCGAGCCGGCTCACGTTCGTGAACTGTACGGGGACACCCTCCATGGCCGGCAGATGCTCATCGCGAGGAGACTCGTCGAGCGCGGCGTTCGTTTCGTTCAGGTCTGGCACGGAGACGGCCAACCCTGGGACAGCCACTCCGAAATCGCCAAGGGACATGGAAAACTCGCCAAGGAGGCCGACCAGCCCATTGCCGCACTTCTTTTTGATCTCAAACAGCGAGGCTTGCTCGAAGACACGCTTGTGATCTGGGGCGGGGAATTCGGACGCACGCCGACGGTGGAACTTCCCACCCCCGGTGCCAACGATGCGAATACCAAACTAGGCCGGGATCACAACCACCACGGGTTCTCCATGTGGATGGCCGGCGGCGGAGTCAAAGGGGGAATGCAGTACGGCAAGACCGACGAGTTTGGTTTCAAGGCGGTGGAGAATCCCATGCACGTGCATGACCTTCACGCCACGATTTTGCACCTTCTGGGATTCAACCATGAAAAGCTGACCTACCGCTACGCCGGTCGTGACTTCCGCTTGACCGACATCCATGGCCACGTCGTCGATGATCTGATCGCCTGAGGGGCGGCTGACGGAACGAAAACGCTTTACCACCGCCGGAGCGGGACTCAGGAATACTTCGGATCCTTACCCGGTTCAGTCTCGTAGAGGAACTCCTTGCAGGAGCTCGTGCGAACTTTGACGATCTCGGATTCGAAGCGTTTGAAGTTGGGGTCCTCACGGAACATCGCCAGCTTGTCGCGACTTTCAAAGTCCGCCGAGATGAAAAACCCGAACTCATTTTCGGGATCAATATTCCGGCCAGACCGGAAATTGTGGGCCTCATTGACCCGGTGGAAACAGGTCCGGCTGACACGAATCATGTCCTCAAGCTCCTCTTCCGTCGTGTGTTTGACGATCCGGTACAGTGCGATGTAATGGACCATAAGAAAAAGAGGAAAAAACTGCCACCGGAAGATCTCTCTTCTCAGTTGCGCCACTCGAGGGCTCCCTTTTTCAGGGCGTAAAGGTAGGCGATAAAGAGTATTCCCACGAACCCGAGCATGGCCCAGAGAAAAACGAGGGCACCTTCACCAATCTGCTCGCGATACACCGAAGCCCAGGGAAACAGAAACACGACCTCGATGTCAAAAAGGACGAAGAGCATCGCGACGAGATAAAACTTCACACTGAACCGTGCTTGCCCGCCACCGACCGGGGTCATTCCGCATTCATAGGCGGAATCTTTGGTCAGGTTGCGCAGGGCCCGCTTACCCAGAAGGGCGCTGGCGATGAGAGTCGCGATGGCGAAGCCCGAAGCGATGACAATCTGCACCAGAACTGGAATGTAGTCGGAGACCATGGTAAAAATCCGTTCGACTGAACTTTCGCCAGTCGAACGGAATGTAACGAGTTTACCACTTCCGTCCACTTCATTTCAGAGCGAACGGGAGAATGGTTTCACCGGGCCATGAAGGCCGGTGAAACCGGAAGATTTGATCAAGTCGCCGCCTGGGCGCTGGATGCATCCTGAATGTTTTCGAGACCGCGGTATTCTTTACCGTTCTTCTCAACCAGACCGCGTGTCACGAGGTTCTGAAGCTTCTCGTAAGCCCTCAGACGGAGCATTTCCTCCCCGCCGCTCACGGCGTTTCGAGCTTTCAAGTTCTCGTAGACAACCTCGAAAAGGTCGTTAAACCCGAAGGTTTGTTTGTCAGAAAGTACGGTGACCAGTTCATCAGTTACATGATCTGGAACCCGTCGTGAGAATCGTGTTCTACGTGTGGTTGACATGAATTCCAGCTTACCACACTCCACCCTGAATGCCTACCTATTTCTAATCGAAATTCGCATAATCTGAACATTCTCACATTTGAGCGTCAGAAATGGCTTCAAACCCGAATTCAGTAAGTGCTTGATAAACAATGACTTTTAAGATTGGTGAACTAAGCCCCGGAGATTGCATGAGGGTGCAGCAATGAATGTAACCGAGCATTTGCCCGACGGGCCTCTCAATCCGCCCCTCTCGTTCCAGCCAGGCATCGAACTCCGCCAGCGCCGCCATCCAGTCGGCCAGGGAATAATCGGATCCATCGACCTGCTCAAGCAGCAGGCTGACATGTTCCGGGGCCGCGCCGCTCATCAATCTCTTCAACAAATCAAATAACTCCGTCCCCTCCCCGACGGCTGCCGCCGCCGCGGAGAAAAGGGCTGTTTCAGGTGCTTCCATTCGGCCGGAAAAAGTTCACTTGAGCCCCTGCAACTCTTCCGGAGTCCAGGGGGCCCGTGGTGCCACTGACTCCCGGTATCGCCGCACCGATTCACTGGAAACGGGCGGCGCTCCATTGCCCCACGCATTGCGAACGTAAGTCATAATGGCGGCGAGGTGCTCATCGGTAAGATCGGGAGTCATCCTCAACCCGGGCATGAGCGGCTGAATTTCCGGAACCGTATAGGTCTTGCCGAGGACCTCGATCGGCCCCATCAACCCATCCATGACCAGAGCGATAAGGCGCTTCTCAGACTTGAGGACCCATTCGGATCCAACGAGGGGTGGAGCGAGATACTGCTGGCCATTCCCGTGAATCTGATGGCAGCCGAGACAAATGCGCTGGTAGTGGGCTTCCCCCTCCTTGAAGAGGGCGCGATGCTCATCGGTGAGCAGGAAGACCTCCTCTTCTCCGGAGCCAACCTTAAAGAGGGCCGCGACTTCCTTCCGTTTTGCCTCATCAATCAATCCGTTCTTCGCGGCAAGATCGAGTTCCTTGAGTTCCTTTACCGGCATGGGCTTGAACTTTTTGTCCTTCGCTCCGCTGAGGAGGCCGTCGATAATGGCTTTTCGGGTCCCGGATGCCGTCTTTTCGTCCGCCACCAGGGCAAGGAGTGATCCTGCTTCTTCGGAGCGTCGCTGCATCGCTGAGATACGGGCGAGGGCTTTGAACTCCGACGGTGTCTTGAGGAGCCCGCTTAGTTCATCGAGCTCCTTCCTGTCATTGCGCTTCACCAGAGTCTCAATGAGGGGCGAGCGAAGAGTGTGCGTTTCAGGGAGAAGCTTGAAGAGCGCAAACTCATGTCCGGAAAGGCCGCTTACGGCAAGGTCACCCGCCAGAGGATCATTTGCAGCGCTTTGTACGATTTCTGCGAGGACAGGAATGGCGCGTTCACCGAATAATCCGAGACTGGCGGCGAGCTGGCGGCGCACGTGAAGATTCTCCGTTTTTGAGAGACCAGTCAGGAGGGTGAAGACCTCACCTGCCAACTCCGTTGAGGAGAGGCTCTCCGCGGCTCGTACCGCCTCAGCTGCGGCACGGGGAGACGGATGGTCCAGAGCCACTTTCAGGACCGGCAGATCGAGTTTACCGAGCCCTTCGAGAGTCCAGACTGCATGGATCGAAGCCAGTTCATTCGAGCGGTCGGAAATCAATGCCTTGAGGCCCTCAACCGCCTCCTCCCCGCCGCGCTCGACGATAAGACGCTGCGCCGTGTCGCGCCACCAGCCGTTGGGATGCGAAAGATGGGCAACAAGTGCGGCAGAAGACTCAGCCTGCATTCGGGGAACAACGGAATCCTTTTTCCCATCGCTGTGCCGTATCCTCCAGATCCGCCCCAGGCCGATGTGTTTATCGAGTTCACGCTCCACGACCTGGGCCCGGAGATACGAAGTCATATAGACGGAGTGCTGGAGGATGCCTCGATAAAAATCGACGAAGTAGAGCGAACCGTCAGGGGCGTTGTGAATATTCACAATGCGACTGCGCTCGTCTGTAGAGGTAAAGAACTCGGATCCCTCAGTCGCACTTTTGATGGTGCGAAATCCGTTTTCTCCTTCGGTCATAACAGCCCGTTTCACGAGGTTGCCGGCCGGTTCGGCGATGAAGAGATTGTTCCTGAACCCGGCAGGAAACTGGTCCCCCCGGTAAACGGCCATTCCGGAGGCTGCGGTCGGCTTCTGAAGATACCCTTCCTCGTCGAGGGTGCCTTTCATGTAGCCGCGATTCACTCCGGGGTTGATGCGGGCGGGCCAGAGCTGCTGATTCTTGATCGTCGAGTTTGTCTGAGTCCGGAAAGCATAAGCCGGATTGCGAACCCTGACTCCGGGAGGAACTTCCTCGGCGGAAATGAGATTCGAATTCGTGTTTGTAAAGAGGCGTCCGTAATTGTCCTGAACAATGCCCCACTGACCGCGCTCTTCGGTTTTCTCTTTGATCCAGGCCCCGTTGATCTTTTTGTAGCGGAGATCGCTCTTTGCGTTGTAGAGCCAGTTGTCGAGTCCATACATCAGACCGTTGGGCTTATGCTCGGGATTTCCTCCCTCTGCAAACGTCTCGTCTACAACGGTAACCTTGCCGGCCTTGATCGCTCCGGCCTCGTCAATGAGAATCGCGGCCTCGTAGAGCTTCTCGTTGTCGGCAAAGAGCAGGGTTTTGTCGGCGTCAACCAGAGCCAACGAACGCGGCAGGAGATAATTCTCAAGGAAAACGGTATGGCGGTCGGCTTTGCCGTCGCCGTCGGTGTCTTCGAGCACGGAGATGCGGCCGAAGGTCGACTCCTCCAGCTTTCCATCAATGTCGGGCATGTAGCCTACCATTTCGGCGACCCAGATGCGCCCATTCCCGTCAAAGGCAAGGGCGACCGGCTCGCGAACCATGGGCTCAGCGGCGACCAGTTCAGCAACAAAGCCTTTTTCCAGAGCAAAGGTAGAAGGAGCATCCGGGGGAGCGACCACCGGTGCCGCCGGGATTTTCCAATGGGCCGGCGGAGGGGCCATGTCGTGACCGGCCTTGTCGCCATTCTGGCTTTTTGCAGGCAATGCAGTGAAGAAAATCACGGAGAAGAGGAAGGGACGAATGCCGTCCGGAATCAATTTCATAGGAGGAGGGAAAGGATACGATGAATCAGGGCTTCAGGGCTTCAGGGCTTCAAGAATGACACGGGCGACCTCCGCCCCGAGCGCCTCGGAACCTGGATCGGTGAAATGCACGTTGGCCTCACGCTGCAGTTCTTTTTGCCGCTCGAGCGCAAAGGAATAGAGATCGTGAACAGGAATACCGGCGGTGGTCATGATCCCCTCGGCAATCCCGTTGTAAACGATGGCGTCACCGACGGCTCTGCCTGCCGAGCCGGATGGCACGGGGGTAGTGTTGCGCCAGATCAGAATCGCCCCAGTGGCCTTGAGTTGCTCGACCAGTTTCTGCAGGTTGATGCGGTACTGATCCGGGGGAACCTGCTGTTTGCTTGAAGGCGCAGCCGGGTCCGCCAGCGTTTTCCCGTCGGGTCCGAGGTACTTGAGATCGTGCAGGCCCCAGTTAAAATGGATCAGGTCCCATTTTTTTCCCGCTCCTCCCGTCTCGAGCCAGGTTGAGAGGTTCTCCAGACCGAGCGCGGTGTGTCCGCAATTAACCCTGGGGCGATGAACGTTCGCTTTGCCTTTCAGTAATTCACGAACCGGAAGGGTATAGCCCATCGAAATTGAATCGCCAATGAGGAGAACACGGGGGAGCCCATCGACGTCCTCAATGGGAATCAGAGAGGGGTCGACTTTCCTCACCGGCGCTGCTTTGGGTTTTCCACCTGCAGCACCCGCATCCTGCGCCGGAGAATTGAGGCTTAAACCCGCCATAACCATCAATCCGAACAGGAAAACGCAACAAAGAGGACTTTTAAAAATCATAAGAGAGAGTATCCCATCCGAAGAGAACGTTTTCAACCTCCCTGAAGAGGCCGGAAATTTAGAAAATCGATCAAAATCCGAGACACCAGCGATACCATGAGTCCTTTAACTCCTGAATCTGAAGTTGGACGGGCCATCGCCGCCGCTCGACTGATCGCCGTACTCGTCGTCGACGAGCTTGAGTCAGCGATCCCCGTGGCCGAGTCGCTGCTCAAGGGCGGGGTGACAGCCATGGAGTTGACCCTGCGCACCCCGGTCGCCCTAGAGGCCGCCGCCGCCATCACCGCGGCCTTCCCGGAAATGATGGTGGGAATTGGCACCGTGATTTTCCCGAAACAAGTTGATGACGCTGTCTCGGCCGGAGCTGCCTTCGGGGTCTCACCGGGAGTCAATCCAGCCGTAATCCAGCGCGCCGCAGAAGCCGGCCTTCCCTTCGGACCGGGGATCATGACTCCGACCGATATTGATGTTGCAATCCAGGAGGGTTGTCGGCTCCTGAAATTTTTCCCGGCAGAGTCCTCAGGAGGTCTGGCCCACCTCAGCAACATTGCGGCACCCTACGCTCACCTCGGTCTGAAGTTCATTCCTCTGGGAGGAATCGGTTCCGCGAACCTGATGAGCTACCTCAACCACGACCTGATCGCCGCCGTGGGCGGGAGCTGGCTAGCTCCGCGCGACGTCATCCGGGCGAAAGACTGGGTCACCATTGAAGCCAATGCCCGGGATGCGATGACTGCGATTCAGTCTTGAGGTCCCGTTTTCCGTTTCCCCACATAATCAAGGAGATAGGCGGCAATCGGCAGAGCCACGGTGCGAAACTTCGCCTCGCGATCCACCTTCAAGAGCGCTTTTTCCACGGCAGGATTGTCGATAAACTCAACTTCGAGGAAACATTTCGGAACTCCCTTGAGACGGGGCTGTCTTGCGAGTTGGAAAAAAAAGTTTGAACCGAGCCCGCCGTGGAGATGCCCGTCGGTGATCACCCCGCGACTTTTCGAATCGGGAAGAAAATTTCTCACTCCTTCCGAGCAGGCAGCCGCTAGTCCGCCTCCGAACTCGCGGTCCAGCGCGAACTGGGGGTTGCGACTCTCTGCCGAAATCAGGGCGAGACTCCCCAGTGCGTTTTTTCCCCCACCGGCATTAAAGTGAATGCTGACGACGCAGGCAGTGTCCGGACGATTACAGAGCGCGGCCCGCTGGATGAAGTCCACATTCACATCTGACTCGCGGGTCAGGAGAACTCCGATTGGAAAACCGATCCGGCCGGATTCGCTTAGAATCACCTCCTTAAGAAAAAGACTGAACTCCAGAGTCAGATCCTTTTCCTTTATGCCCCCCGGGGTCGTTGCATTGTTCGGCGAGCTGTTGCTTCGCATCTCCAGAGTCCCCGCCTGGGACTTGCCACCATGCCCGGGGTCGATCATGATCACCGGTATTTCCGCACGAGTGAGGGACGCACCCACCATGAGCCAAAGGGAAACCAGGGTGAAAAAACGGCAAATCGGAGTCATGGGTCGAAAGTTCGTAGGCTATCTTGCATGATCACCTCCCGAACCACGTCCAACCTCCACCACCCCCGACAAGAATCAATGTGTCATGCGTCGTCATTCCGCGGGAAGATCCCGTTTCCCGCTAAGGAATGGTGTCAGGAAAACGTATTGAGAGTTTGTCGAACCGGTGGCATTTTATCAATGCTTTCTCAATGAACAGGCAAACCCTCCTCTCCTCCGCTGCGTTCTCCGCGATTTTCTTCGCCGCAACCCTTCCCTCCAACGCCCAACGCGCCAATATGTCGGCACGTGAGGCGATCGGACTGGTCTCCACTCAATTCGGCCCGAACTCCATTCAATGGATTGCGGAAATGAGGGCTCAGGGCGGCATCCCGCAACCATCCGACTGGCAGATTCTCACCTACGACGAAAGAGCGCCGCGCTTGCTCTATCGATTCTGGGCCGGCGGAGGCCGGGCCGGTGACGGCGGACTCGATGAGCTTCGCTACCCTGATGATGTTCCGATCGGCTATTTCAACGTCAATCAAATCGGAGTGGACAGTGTCGCCGCCTTTACCATTGCCGAAGGCGAGGCCCGCCGCGCGCAAATGGCTTTCGACAGTTGCGACTACCTCCTCCGCGTTCGCGAGTATTCCTCAGAACCGGTCTGGCGACTTGAGCTTCTCGACTCCGCCCGAAACCTGGCCGGGAAACTCTATATCTCGGCAGCAACCGGTGAAGTTCTCAGAACGGTCTGGGTTTATCGGGACCGTCGTGCGCGGCCGGACGGACTTCCCCTGATCGTTGATTCCTTTGCCCCGACCCGTGGATCAGCCACCCCGAGCCTCACCGGCACAGGGAATCCGACCCTTGATCCGGTCCCGGCTCAAGGCGGAATTGCCGGCATGGCACCACAACAGTCACAACCACAACCTTATGCCCCCGTCAGTCCCAGTGGTCGCCCGGTCGACGACGGGATTCCGGCACCTCCGCCGATGAGCAACACTCCCATTGCTCCAGTGGTGCCAGTGGCACCGGTCGCCCCGGTCGCTCCCGCACCAGTGGCGCCGCCAATCTCAAGCAACACCGGAATACGGGACATGCGTGACGATCCGCCTGCCGCAGCGGCACCCAAACCGCCCATCACTCCCTCCACCAGCAGCGGTGGAAACTCGGAAAGAATTCCTCCTCCGCCTATTCCCCGCTGATCCGGAGATCCCGACGTCGGGTGAGGCGCGAGAGTGCCTCGACACACCAGATCACCGGGTAGGCTTTTTCGAAATACCAAAGCCTCGCGAAGTAAAACCCGATGGGAGCGGCCTCAAACGCAGTGCCTTTCTCTGTTTTATTTTCAATCCAGCTCAATCCCCGGGCAAGAGCCTGATCGATCTCCGGACCGCTTCGGAAATTCGCGGCAAGAGCGCTTAGAGCCAGGGCAGTTTCTTCGATGGTGGAGGGAGTCGCCCCGTGCAGTGCCCCCCAGCCCCCGTCTTCATTCTGCTGTTCGAGGAGCCAGTCCACCGCCCTCCCCTGCAAGTCCTTTTGTCCGATCTCGGTCAGTGAGAGCAGAACCATGGCGGTGCCGTAGGTTGGATTCTCCTCATCGACAAAACGATCCTGATTCCCGAACCAGAGGGGGGCCCACGACCCGTCGGAACGCTGCCGGCGGGCAAGAAAGCGCAGCGCCCGGTCAGTTCCGCGGTCGATCCGGGCGCGGATATCAGGCGGCATGCAGGTCCGCCATACAAACCAGGCTCTCAGGGTGTGCGCCGTCAGGTCCGGGGAGGAGCGATCAAAGGGGAGCGCTCCCCAACCGCGACAAAAGGTGGGAATTCCGCCGTCGCGGTTTTGCAGGTCGAGCAACCAGACGACCCCAGCAATGGCCACCTTGATCAGTTCCTCTTTTCGGCTATCCGGACACAGGGAATGGAGGGCAAGGAGAGCGCCCGGGGTGTCATCCGCATCTGGAACCCCTCCACTTAGATTTGTCCAGGCCCATCCTCCGGGCGGGGCGTTGGTAAACGGATGTACACTCTGATACTGTTGACCGAGCAGCCACTCGAGGACTTTTCCCTGACCGGCGAAGAGGGTTGAGTCCTCCCCCTTACCCTCTCGAGTTGCGGGAGGATGGATCGCGAGCGCTTTCACGGCAAGGGTGGTCGCCCAGGTCGCAAGATTGGTGTCAATGGGCCAGCTTCCGTCCGGTCTCACCGTGTTGATGAGAAATTCGACCCCTTTCCTGACGACAGGGTGTTCCTTTTCCCCGGCCGAGGCCAGAGCCATTGTCACAAAACTAGTGAGGGGGGCAGCTTCGAGAAAGCCTCCTGATTCGGGCTGAATCTCCCGAAGCAGGGCCGAAAGCTTCGGCCAGAAAGGATGGGGTCTCCGGAGGCGGCGGGATACCCCAGCCCCTTTCCGATAGCGGGCATAGCCGATCGCGATTAGCGCGGGCAGAGCGTAACTGACCACCGGGAGGCGGAGAATAGCGAACCATTTTCTCGGGAACACCGCGAGTTGGAAGGGCAGCGGCAGAACGAGTCGCCAACCGCTGCTCCCCAGCGTTCCGCAAATCGCACACAGCATGAGGATGGGAACCGAGAAGGTGCGATCCTTTCCATAGCGGGCCTTGACGGTTTCAGCGATAAGGGCGGGATCGAGCGATCCTGTGTAGTCCCGAATCCAGAATCCCGCTCGTTGCACCGTCGGCGCCGCTTCCTCTCCGCCGAAACGGGTCAGGGCCGACCAGCAGAGCAGCGTAGTTGAGATGTTAGAGTAACTCCGGGTCGTATCACCCCATCCTCCGTCGCCATTCTGATTTGAAATCAGCCATCGGGCCGCCGCCCTGACAAACGAGTCAAAGCCCGCTTCGTCCGTGACGCCAAGGGCGACTAAGGCAGTCGCGGTGGAGAGAGCCGAGGTCGATAGCTCCCCCTCCCAGTGCCCCCCGTCCGACCGCTGCGCGAGCAGGGTGCGGCGGGCATTGCCCAGCGTCTCTTCAAGCAGCGAATCCATCATCAACTCATCCATCAGAGCGCGAGGTGGCCAAGAGCGAGCAGACCATAGTAGGTGTACTCGATATCCAGATCGTCATCGTCCCAGGTCCCGTGGAATCCGCCCGCAGCGGTCCAGAGAGAATCGACAAAATCGAGTAGAAGATCTTTTTGATTTTCAAACCCCACCTGCAGGCCATCAAGGGCATGGAGGGCCACCGCCGTTGAAAGCAAATCCGGCACGGGAGCCCCCGGAAAAGGCAGAAAGCCTCCAGTAGGGTGAAGCGAGTTGAGAATCCAGTGCGGCGTCGCTTCCGGAACGGGGAGGCGCAGGTTGCGGCATAAAGTCACCGCTGCGGCGGTGGCCGGTATGTTAGGGATGGGCAGTTCGACATCGTTGGCCCAGGCCCCGCCCGGGGTTTGCAGCGACTCAAGACAACGGGTGACACCTTCGATGTCCGGCAAGGACAGCCGGTGGTCGGAGTAGGCGCCATAGGCAAGGAAGCAGGCATAGGCGGACCCGGTCTCATTTCCCTCTGACTGATTATATCCCCCGGCTTCGGCACGATAGGTTTCAATTCTCTCCATTACCCTCGCGATCTGAACTTGATCAGGTGAATGTGAGAGCGCGGAGAGGCATCGCGAGAGGCAACAGAGGTGGACAAAATCGAGTTCCTCAAGTGATTCCAACTTCGTTTCCAAATAGCCGCCCAGAGAAGCCTCGGGCAGCTCAACCTGCAGGGCGGTCAGGGCATCGACGGCAAAGCTTGTGTAGTAGAGATCGGATTCACCATCACGATCCCGGAATCCTCCGTCGTCGTTCTGCTGACCGCGAAGGTAGGATTCAATGAGAGCACATGCCTCGTCCCCGAGTACGGAGCGCGAGAGCCTCGCCACCTGAAGCATTTCAAGTCGCAGCGACATTCCTATTTGCCGACCGTAATCCTGTTATCAATGTTTTTGGTGTAGCTGCCGGAGAACATCTCAATCGCCAACTCGGTGATGAAACGGTGCATGCGGGTGTCAGCCACCTCTCCTGCCAAAGTCACTATACCCTCGCGATAGGCGACCTTCGGAGACTTCACTTGTTGAAAATAGGGAACGAGAAAGCCTTCCGAAACCCGATTTCCCCATCCCACGGGCATGCGGTGATATTCGAGCTTAAACTCGTTCACGATCTCGAACTCGGGAAAGGCGTCAGTCATATCCTTGACGATGCGCTCATGCTGAATGCTGCTTTTCACCGCCCCCCTGATGGTGATCTTCTTCCCCTCCATCGTCACAATCAGTTCGGGTTCGACCGGGGCGAGATCTTCGGCAGGCGCCTCGGGCACTGATGTCGAGGTGACCGCTGGAGCATCGATCGCCTCAGGAATCTTGAAGCCAGCCAACGGTGCCTCGGCGAGAGAGACCTCATCCGCCGCCGGTTTCGAGCGCGTTTGCGGCTCCTCGCACGCCACTATGAGCAGGGATGCCAGGATGCAGGCGATAAATCGAAAGGGGACTTGCTGGCTAATCGTCATTTTTGTCGTTATGGTCAGGACATTCGTTCCGGTGACATGCCCGTTCGGTAAAAATAGGATATTCACCGGATTCTGTAAGATTCTCGCATCAATCCATGAAAAAAAGCTACGATTTTCTGGTTATCGGAGGAGGTAGTGCCGGATACGCCGCCGCCCGAACCGCCCACGATCTAGGTCTCTCGACGGCGGTGATCGACGGGGCGGAGCAACTGGGAGGACTTTGCATTCTCCGGGGCTGTATGCCGTCAAAAACTCTCATCGAGTCAGCCAACCGCTTCCGTTCAATGAGGAGGGCTTCAGAATTCGGCCTCCGCACGGGCGAACTTTCCGTCCATCCGCGTGAAATCATCGCACGCAAGCGCCGGTTAATCGGGGAGTTTGCGAGCTACCGCAGCGAACAACTGGAGGACGGTCGCTTCGATCTCTACCGCGGTAAGGCCTCGTTCTCCGATGCGTTCTCCGTCTCGATGACGCCGAATGACGGGAGTGAACCCGTCGAAATCGGGTTCAAGACCGCCTTTATCGCGACAGGTTCGTCGATTACCCGGGTGCCCGTTGCCGGACTCGAGGAAGCCGGCTATTGGACCAGCGATGAATTGCTCGACGCGGAAACGCTTCCGGGGAGTATGATCGTTCTTGGCGGAGGCGCCATCGCCCTCGAAATGGCCTGTTACCTCGAAGGCCTGGGGAAAGAAGTCATTGTGATTCAACGCAGCGCGCGGGTTCTTTCAGGTACCGACCCCGATATCGCGGTAGCGCTCGAAGAAGCTCTGAAAGAGCGGGAAAATTTGACGCTCTACACGGGAACCTCGATCTCAGGGGTCTCCAGGGACGAGACTGGCGGTCTCAAAAAGCTCCACTTCACTCACGACGGGGTGGAGAAATCCGTCTCGGCGGAGGAGATCCTGCTCGCGCTCGGCCGGACCGCGAATACCGCCGGACTCGCTCTCTCCGCGGCCGGAGTTGCCGTTGATCAGACCGGAAAGGTGGTCTGCGGGTCAGATCAACGAACAAGTGTGGATCATATATTTGCCGGGGGCGATGTCTGCGGACCGCATGAGATCGTTCACATCGCGATAGAACAGGGTGAAATTGCCGCACACAACGCGGCCGTATTGCTCGGAGTAAAACCCGCGCCACTCCGGTTGATTGACTATCGGCTGAAATTGCTGGGTATCTTCACCGACCCCGAAGTCGCCACCGTTGGACTATCCGAAGTCGAGGCGCGCGAAACCGGGAGAGTGATCGGAGTCGCCAGCTACCCCTTCGACGATCATGGAAAATCCATCGTCCGGGGCGAAACCCATGGCCTGGTAAAAA
Source organism: Akkermansiaceae bacterium UBA2381 (assembly GCA_002344215.1). Lineage (GTDB taxonomy): Bacteria > Verrucomicrobiota > Verrucomicrobiia > Verrucomicrobiales > DEV007 > Arctic95D-9. The sequence goes on along the minus strand of DDSV01000036.1, from coordinate 155,416 downwards.
TGATCACCGACGCCGGAACCGGGGAGATTATCGGAGCCGCCGTGGTCGGTCCTGAGGCGGTCGAGATCATCCATGAAGTGGTCGTCGCGATGCACTTCCGTTCAACTGCTGCAGAATTTCTAAAAATTCCTCACTATCATCCTACTTTAAGCGAAATCTGGTCATATCCCGCAGAAGATCTTTCATTTTCCGGTTGAATAAGGTAGATTCAGCCGATCTCGGGAATTCGCCCGGTTTCTTGACTAAAAATTTAAAATTTTTCAGCCGTGCTTAAACAAATCATCAACCAGGACGAAAATTCGGAATCCGGCAACGTCAAACCGGGCGACTCGACCGGCTACTCTGCCAAACCGAAATTCGGTGCGACCATGTCTAGTGCCTTGACCGGCAGCAAAAACATTCTCTCTAGCGATGTGGAGATCAAAGGAAAGCTTCGCTTCTCCAACGACCTCATCATTGACGGACGTATTGAGGGACAAGTGAATTCCGAAGGGGATCTCACCGTCGGTGAAAACGCTCAGATTGTCGGAGACATCAAAACACGCTCCGTCGTCGTTTTCGGACGGGTCGAGGGCAACATCACTGTCACGGATCGGTGCGAATTGAAGCAGAACGCAGTCCTTCACGGTGACGTCGCCGCCGGGAAACTGGCCATCGAGGAAGGGGCGACCTTCATGGGATCGTCGACCGTGGGCACACCCAAGTCCGCCCTTTCTTCCAAGTCCGCAGGGCAGTCGGGTTCTCCGTCTTCCAGCGCAGCGGCTCCTGCTCCGGCAAACAACGATAACCTTTAGAATTTCAGAAAACGGAAAGACCGCCCTCGATCACTCGGCGGCGGCGTTAAAGCGCGCCGGAGCAATCAGGCGCGCTTTTGTTTAGCCAATCAGAGACGTGTTCGGAAAATTACAACGATCAAGAAAGCTCGATCTGACCTGCCCCTACTGTGGGCATCTTCAGCAGGAGCCATCGATGGTGATCTCGTCGTTCTGCCGTTCCTGCGGTGAGCACTTCAGAGTTAAAAAAGGCATTGCCATCGCCAACCCCGGTCTTCGGGTGTCCGGCATTGCCGAGGTGATCCCCAGACAACGCAAAGAATTCTCTGAAAAGCTTTCGGAGACCCCGGGTCACCCGGACGACGCGGGTTCTGACAGCAGCGCCTGGCTCGTGACCGCTGAAGACAGGGAATCGGGAGCCCGATCACTCCACCGGTCCGGGGAAGATGCTCCGGAAGAGGAAATCGGAATCTCGGCCGGTGCCTTTTTCGGCCTGGTCGGCGAGACTGAGACCGGCCAAGAGCCTGGTGAAACTGAGACCTATCTAGGAAGGCAGTCGCAAAGCCGCAAGGCTCTTGCCCAGGGCTCAATGGCCGCCCTCATCGGCTCACAGAAATCAATCACGGTTCCCGACCGTGATAAAATGCCTCCGAATTATGTCCCTCCGGATCAGCGCCGGAAGCGCGAGGAGCCGGTCGCGGAAACGCGCGTAAGATGCTTTCGCTGCTACCATGTCCAGGGGGTCTCGCGTTTTGCCAAATCGACCCAGTGTGAACGCTGCAACGCCTACATCAGCCTGGCGGACTATGAGATCAAGACGGTGAAAAGCCACACTCTGCGCACCAGAGGAGATGTCACGATCGCCCGAAAGGGAGGTCTCATCAATGATTCGGAGATTGCCTGCCATCACCTCTCCGTCAACGGATCAATCGATGCCCGGGTCGACTGCACGGGGGAGGCGGTTTTCCGTCACTCGGGAGTCGTTCGTGGAAATCTCTTCTGTGAGCGGCTCGTCGTTGAGAAGGGTTGCGAAGTTCGTTTCCCTGACGGTGTCATGACGCAACGCGCCGAAATCAACGGTCATTTTATCGGTGATATCACCTGCTCTGGAAAACTGAGGATTGGTAAAAGCGGTCTCGTTGAAGGGGACGCCCGTGCGGTGGAAATCGATATCAAGGAGGGTGGACGTGTCTCCGGACAATGTGACGTCGACCCTGACACAAGCACCGAACTACCGCTCAGAAAAGGATTCAACCCCACCGTGATCGGCTGAACAAGTGCTGCTCATTTTTTCACCCCTCCTTCCGGCCGCTAATAAGGGCTTCTGAAAATTTCATCCATGAACGCATCCCTGACATCGACAGATCTGAGAGCTGACATTCTTGCTCTCAAAAAGGAGCGCAACGCGGTCATTCTTGCGCACAACTACCAGAATGCCGAAATCCAGGAGATCGCCGATTATGTCGGCGACTCATTGGGACTCTCCTTCCGGGCGCAGGAAACCAAGGCCGACGTGATTGCATTCTGCGGGGTTCATTTCATGGCGGAAACAGCGAAGATCATCAACCCGGAGAAAACGGTCGTCCTACCCGACGCCAATGCCGGATGTTCGCTTGAGGATTCGTGTCCGGCCGAGGATCTCGCCGCCTTCCTTCAGGAAAACGCGGAGAAAAATTATTATGTGGTGACCTACATCAATTCCTCCGCCGCGGTGAAGGCTCTTTCCGACGTGATTTGCACGAGCGGCAACGCGGTCAGGATTGTTGAAGCGGCTCCGACGGACAGGCCCATTCTCTTTGTCCCTGACCAGAACCTGGGTGCGTGGGTTTCCCAGCAGACCGGACGGGAGATGGAATACTGGAACGGCAACTGTTACGTCCACGTCGAGTTCACCCGCGACAGCATCCAGCGAATCAAGGATGAGTATCCTGATGCCGCCGTGGTGGCACACCCCGAGTGCACCACCGCAGTCAGGTTGCTCGCCGACGAAGTCTGCTCGACTGAACGAATGATCGATTTCTGCCGCAATTCGCCTTCCCACAATATCATCGTGGTGACCGAAGCGAACATGCTCCATCGCCTGCGCCGCGATGTTCCCGGGAAAAATCTCATCCCCGGGCCCACTGATCGCTGCGCCTGCGCCGAATGCCGTTACATGAAAATGAACACGATGGAGAAACTCTATCTCTGTCTCAGGGACCTCAGTCCCGAGGTCATTCTTGACGAAACAAAACGCGAAGCAGCCAAGGCTCCGATCATGCGGATGCTGGAGCTCAGCAAATGAGGCGGAATCGCTCTGCCTCTATCCCCTTTTGACTATCAATCCCTAATTTCACTTCCGCTCATGACAGACTACCAATGGGACTCCGCTTTCACCGAACTATTCGAGCGATGTGTTGAACGCTACCGCTCCGGTGACAGCGATTTTGAGCACTACTATACGGACGATGACCTCGCTCTCCTTGCCTCGATCGGCTACCGGAAGCGCGAGTTCTTCGACTTCGTTGAGGACTTTGCCGAATTGGGTGAACCGACTCTCACGACTGCGGTGATGATCGCCAGTGTTCGCCGCGATTACCTCCACGAAGTCATGCACGGAGCCCGGAGCGAGCGGGTCCTTGACCCTGCAACACTGCCGGCGAAAACGGATGAGCTCGCCGGGTACGTCTGGCTCCCTCGCATTCTCGCGAAAGCCCGTGCGAAACTTCGCGGAGAACTCGACCCCAACACGATGTTCAGCTGCGGAGGAGATCGCGCCTTTCTACGCCGGCACGACATCGCCCCTTCGGATTTTCTCCGCGCGGTATGGGGCGCTGGAGACGATGACTCGAAGGCCATTGATTTCGTCAAGCGCAACGGGAAGAAATGAATCGTCTCCTGACGAACCCCTTTTCCGCCGGCGCGGTTTTTGCGATTTTACTCGCTTCATTCTCCGCCGAAGGACAGGAGAGTCTCGCCGACCTTCCCTCCTTCCGTGATGGATGCCAGGCTCTCGAGGACGAGCGCTTTGAGACCGCAATTACCAGTTTCCGCAATTGCTGGGCGATCCTTCAGGAAAACGAAACCGGTGAAGCCGAAAAAAACTTCGTGGCTTCCCGCCTCCTCGAATCACTCGTACGAGACCGCTCCACGGATCAGGCGATTACATGGGTTCGGGAGAACCCTCTCCTAAACCCCTCCCCCCAAACGGCTTATTGGATTGCCGTTGCCTATCAGGAGCAGGAGCGTTTCGAGGAAGCCGCCGAGTACTACAACCTTTTCATCTCATCGACTCCGAATGCGGGTAACACCGCTATCATCAACCGCGCCATCTGCCTCGCGAGGAGTGACCGGGAGGAAGCGGCCTTTGATCTGGTTCACGAGGCGGTTCAACCTCAATCTGCGTCGGAATCGTTCCGCCTCGCCCAGATCGCCGCAGCCACATCACGGTTCAAAGATGCATTATCCTATCTTGACGGCATCGGACCATTGGAAACCTACGAAGGACCGCTTCGATTTTCGCTGACAAGACTCAAAGTGTGGATTTTCACTCAGACCGGACAGGAGCCTTCAGCCTACGAAACCGCCTACCAGTTTATTGAAGGTTCCCGTGATGCAGAAAGCGCGCGCCTTGCCTTTTTGTTACTCGAGCAGCTGATTGGCAAAAAAGTTCCCGCTGGTCTTGAGGAACGATTCGAAGCCTGGGAAAGTTCACCTGACTTTCCCGGACGAGATGCCGCCCGGCTTTTCCGCATTTTGCTGTTCGCGGGTTCCGACACTGGTGAAAAATTGCGCGAGTTTCTTCCCGGCGCGGAGAATCCGGGAATCAAACTAGAGTGCCGGCTTCGCCTCGACGAAATCGAGAACCGCGCCAATGATGCGGAGAATCTTTCAAAATCCGGTGACGGTGAACCGGTGTCGTCATCACTGCGCGAACAATTCGGTTTTGCGGGGGCACAGGCTTCGTATCTGAATGGCGCATTCGATGCGTCGACCCGTCGCTTTATCGAAATGGCTGATACTGCAGTCGGTGAAGGACGCAGTCGCAATCTATACAATGCGGCGCTTTCGGCGCTGCGGAACGGCGACACGACGGCCTTCACGACCTCCGAAGAGGCGCTCGCACGAACCAACCCCCGTTCGACACTCCTTGCCGATCTCGTTTTTGTCGGAGGTCTCTATTACGCGGCAAAGGGAGATCCGAAGGCCTTTGAGCGGCTGAATACGTTTGTCAGGGAACATCCCGAACATGAAGCGAACGTGGAGGCTCAGCTTGCCCTGGCCGAGATCAACCTCAATCAGGCACCGGCACGCCCACAGGCGGCAAGGGAAATCTTTGACGGTCTCCGCACCCGCCCGTTGACCCTGACACAAAGCGAACGGCTCGACTACACCTCGATTTGGATCGAACGGACCGAGCGGAATATCCCGGCACTGATCAGACGCTCCGAGGAGTTTATCAATAACTGGCCCAGTTCCGGCTATCTTGAGGAAGTCATCATGATCCTCGCCTCCGAGCTCTTTGAGATGAAAAATCTGAAGGCGGCGGGGTCCTATTTTAAACTCGTGAGGGAAAAGTTTCCCGATTCCCCCCATGCCGGGACCGCTCAATTCTTTGAGGCCCGCTCGTCTCCTCCCGGTGAAGACACGATTGAAAAATGGAAGGCCATGATTGGCGGCGGCGGAGCTCTCTCCTTTGAGGCCCGTCACGAACTCGGCCTCCTCTATCTCTCTCTGGAGCGATTTGCGGACGCCAAGGAGCAGTTCAACTGGCTCCTTGAGAATCTTCCTACCGGCGCCGATCTGCGATTTGCGGCGATGGCGGATCTCGGTTTTGTCTACTACGCCGAAGCCCTCGCCGACGACCGCGCCCCGGAGAAACTCGAGGAGGCTGCGGAAAAGTTCACCGCACTATCCAATCTTGTGGCGGCCCCTCCTGTCTGGCGCTATAACGCCGCCGTGCGGAGAGGAAAGTGTCTCGAAGCCCTCGGCCGGAACTCTGTGGCCCTGGAGATTTACCGGTCGATCGTTGACGAAACCAGAAGTATCTCCCCCGGCCTCATCGAAGAACTTCCCCCCCGGGAGACCGAATGGGTATTCCGGGCCGGATTCGCCGCCATTGACCTGCTCATGCTCGAACAAAACTGGGCCGTTGCAATCAGCGTGGCTGATGCTCTCGCCGAAAAAAACGGCCCCAGGGCCATCGAGGCGGCAAGACTCGCCGAGCGGCTGAGACTGAAGCACTGGGTTTGGGATTAAGGTTAAAGTCACTCTCCTGCGAGACGATCCAGAGCCGGAAAAGGAAACGCCCCGGATACGGTCCTCTCACTTTTCATCAGTCGCTCGATCTCCGCTACCACGTCAGGATTTGCAGCGGAGACATCCTCTGATTCGGAGCTATCAGCGTTGAGATCATAGAGCTCCACCGTGAGATCAGGTTTCACGTTCTTCTTCTTCAGATCCTTGCGAATTCCCTTCCAGCGTTGACCGAACCAGACCGCCTGCTGGCCGCCATAGCTTGGAAATTCCCGATAGAGAAAGGAGCGTGGATCCTGCTTTTCGCCGCGGAGGGTGGCAGCGAAACTGATGCCGTCTATGGTCTTGGGTGTTTTCGCTTCAGCACCGACCAACTCGAGGAGCGTCGGGAGCCAGTCTTCGAAACCGGTAACACGGTCACTCTCACTTCCAGCGGAAATTTTTCCCGGCCATGACGCAATCTGCGGGATGCGGATTCCGCCTTCGTAGAGTTCCCCCTTGAGCCCGCGCAACTCACCTACGCTTTTGAAGAAATCGACATCAACCTCCTCGTGCAGATGCGTTGCGCCATTGTCCGAAGTGAAGACGATCAGGGTATTTTCGCTTAGGCCGAGTTCGGCAACAAGATCGACGATTTCCCCCACCTGCGTATCGAGCTTCGAAATCATCGCGGCATAAGCGGCACGGGGAGTAAAGTGGGGCGTATAGCCACGCCCGCTTTCGCGGGTAAAAGGAGGATCGTTCCACTTCATCGCGAGGTAGGGCTCGAGTTCCTTGTCAGGGATGTGCAGGGCGACATGCGGAATCAGACTCGGATAGTAGAGGAAGAAGGGCCGCTCACGATTCTCCCTGAGGAATTTCACGGCCTGTTCGTGGATCCGGTCAGGAGCATAGTCCTGCCCCTTGAAGCGGTCATAACTGCGCGGATCGGAAGGGGCGGCGCCGGACTCGAAGCCCTCATGTCCCGGAACAGGGGGAACGTTTTTCAGTGGAAACAACTCGCCGTCGCTCCAGAGGGTTGCCGGATAATAGGAATGGGCGTGCGCCTGGCAATTGTATCCGAAAAATCGATCAAAGCCCTGCCGGTTCGGATTGCCCTCCGAGCTCATGTTTCCCAGGCCCCACTTGCCAAACACGCCGCACGAGTAGCCCTCCGTCTTGAGCAATTCAGCGAGCGTCACATCTTCCGCAAAGAGCGGGTGCTGGCCCTCGGGATCAACCGAGGCGTTATCGCGGACCGTGGCATGGCCGGGATGTTTTCCTGTCATCAGGACACACCGCGAGGGTGCACATACCGCGTTGCCCGAGTAGGCGCGGGTGAACCGCATCCCTTGCGCAGCGAGCTGATCGATCCGGGGAGTTTTGATCTTCTCCTGACCATAACAGCCGGGTTCCCGATAACCGAGATCATCAGCGAGGATAAAAATGATATTGGGCTTTTCGGCAAGGGCTGTTCCGACATGAATCACGGACGCGAAAATAAAAAGGAGATGCTTGAAACTCATCCCCGCCATGAAACCAATCCGCTCTTTTCCGGTAAAGACGGAACCCGGCGGATTCACGGACCCCGAATCACCAAAAAATTTACTTACTGACTTTTGCACGGAAGAACTTTGAGACAATAATGGGGAATGCCCTTTCATTTAGCTCCCCTTTCCCGTCGCCGCTTCCTCGGCGGAAGTGCCGTTCTTGCCCTCTCCTCCGTCCTCCCGAAGACCGGAGCCCGGGAGGCGGCGGGCACGGAAAGCTGGGCGCTTCTCTCAGATACCCATATCGCCGCTGATCCAGCGACGGTTTCCAGACAGGGCGTTACAATGGCCGACCACTTGCGCAAGGTCGTCGCTGAAGTGCTTGCGGAAAAGGAATCACTCTCCGGCGTCATCATTGATGGCGACTGCGCCTACGATGACGGTCAGGCGGGCGACTACACCACTCTCCTTGAAATCCTCGATCCCTTCCGTGAAGCCGGACTTCCCGTCCACTTCACTCTCGGCAACCACGATGACAGGGATAATTTTTCCTCCGCGCTCGGCATAGCGACCGGAGAATCCCCTGTATCCGGCAAACACTGTTCTATTCTTGAGACGCCATTGGCGAACTGGATCCTCCTCGACTCCCTTCGTTTCGTGAACAAGGTCGAGGGGGAGTTTGGAGCAGAGCAGCTTGCCTGGATCGCAACGATTCTCGACAAGACCCCTGACAAACCCGCCATTATCGTCGGGCATCATTACCCTCAGGTCTTCCGGGAGGACATCATCCCCGGAGACGAAAAAATCAAAATAAGCGGCCTCGTCGATAGCGGGGAGTTTCTCAAGGTCATCAGCGCCCGCACGGCCGCCAAAGCCTATCTTTACGGCCACAGCCACACCTGGCTTCTTAAGAAAGACGCTGACGGCCTCCACGAAATCAACCTGCCGCCGACGGCTTATGTCTTCGACCCGAAACGGCCGAACGGATGGGTTCGTGCAACCGTCTCTGCGGGCGGACTCAGTCTTGAGCTGCGCGCGATTGATCCCGCGCATCCTCAGCACGGGGAAAAACACGACCTCGCCTGGCGCTGAGGAAGCAGTCTAAAACCGGAGGCAATTTGGCCTCCATCCGCTATCTTGGCCAATGGCCCTGCTCGGTAGAATCAATCAACTCATCATCCTTCGCGAGTCGGATCACGGATTTTATCTCGACGGCGGACCTCTCGGGGAAATTCTGCTTCCCACCCGTGAAGTCCCCGCCGATGTCGAGCAGGGCGATGAGGTGACCGTCTTTGTCTCCCGTGATTCCGAGGACCGTATTGTCGCCACGACGCAACTTCCGCTCTGTCAGGCGGGTGAATACGCCGGACTCCGTGTCATCGAGGTGAACGACCGAATCGGGGCCTTTCTCGATTGGGGCCTACCGAAAGATCTCCTTCTCCCCTTCGCCGAGCAGAGCAAAAAGGTCGGCACCGGTCAGAAGGTCGTTGTCCGCGTCATCATTGACGAAAAAACGGATCGCATCATCGCCACCACCAAGCTGGGAAGATATCTCGACAAGGTCTCACCACGTTACGAAGCGGGGCAACCCGTGTCACTCATGGTTCTGGAGAAAACCCCGCTCGGATATGCGGCGATGATAGACCGGAAGCATCGGGGACTGATTCATTCCAGCGAGGTTCATCGCGAGCTCGAACCGGGGGAGGAGCTACAGGGGTACGTGCGGGCCTTGCGCGAGGATTACAAGATCGACCTTTCCCTGGAACCCGTGGGTTATGGACGGGTCACGGATCTCTCCGACCGTATCCTCGAAACCTTGCGCGCCCGGGGCGGCAACATTGCCATCGGCGACCAGAGTTCCCCCGAACTCATCCGTGATACATTCGGAACAAGCAAAAAAGCCTTCAAGCAGGCAGCAGGCAGGTTGTACAAAAAGAAACTGGTCGAGATCGGACCGGACCACATCAAGCTCGTCCGGACGGGAAAAGCCTGATCCTAAAGCACCAGCGGAAACACGCGAGGAAGCACCTCGAAGTGGAACTCGATACCGGCCTCGGGCGTCAGCTCCACGATTTCGCCATCCGTCTCAAGACTGACCGAATAAGCCGAACGCACCGTCACCCCGCTGACGGCGAAGGTGATGGCTCCCGGAAAGGTTTCGACTTCTCCCTTGTACAATTTCCCGCTCTGGGCGATGAGGGGCCATTTCCGCGGCCCGGAAATGACGGTTAGGCGCAGCAGTCCGTCATCCAGTTTTGCGGTCGGTGCCCACTGCATCCCGCCGCCGCTGTAGCGTCCATTGCAGACAAACAGATTCAACATGTCCACCTCCAGGCTCCGCGGCGCTCCGGTCTCGTCAACTAGATCGACCCTGACCCGTTTCGCTCGATAGCCAAGCAGGGTCTTCAAAGTGTGGAAAAAGTAGGCCGATGCCCCATTTTGAAAGAAAGAGGCTTTCAGATTTCGCAACATCTCGCCGGCCATTCCGACCGAGGAAATGTTCAGGAAATATCGCGGAATCCCGTCTCCAGGAGTCACTTTCGCGGCATCGACGAGTAGGGAGTGGTTCCCGATCAAGGCAGCTTCATAGTCCTCACTGCACCCTGTGACCGTGCGGTAAAAATCCCCCCCGGTCCCGAGATTGATAATCCCGAGCGGCACCCCGGGGTTCGGGATCACTCCCTCAGTCCAGTAGCCGTTGAACGCCTCATTGATTGATCCGTCACCCCCTGCAATCAGAATCTGATCCACCCCGCCACCGCGCAGAACTGACCTCACTTTCTTCGTGGCGTCTCCCGGACCTTGAGTCAGGTAGAGTTCGAATGGTCCCAGCTTGCGCTCCAGTTCAGGACGGAGCGCTTCAAAGATCCTTCCCGCCTTGCCGTGGCGGCTCCGGGGGTTAAGAATGATGAGACGTTTCATCAGCGGTTCAATCGAGTGGGATGCCTGGCAGAGGCCGTCAAACGGACCATTTTTGAAAAATTTGATTTCAATGTAAAACTCTTCTTTGCTTTCTTTCCGGTGCAAATTCTGTTGCTCTGACGATCACCCCGTTCCATGTCTCGAATGAAACTTTTCCCTATGATGAAAACCCCCGCCTGTCTTCTTCTCAGTTGCCTCCTCTTTGCCTCAATCCTTCCGGTTCTCGGGGCAGAGCCCAAATTAAGATTCCGGGACCGCGACGAAAAGCGATACGAATTTTCGGCTCGTGCCAGCGAGATCGATGATCAGGCGAAGGAGCATCCGGAGATCGATTTTGTCTTCCAGGACAAGGATGGCAAACCCACCGACACCCAGCGCGCCTCGGTCGACACCTCCGTGGAGCCTCAGGGCAAACTGGTCATCTGGCTGATGGGCTACAATAAAGAACTCTTCGACCGGCTCAACAGCTACGGGCTCCATGCGATCCAGCCCCACTATGCCAACAAATGGTTCAGCCTCGTCTGCAAGGATAAGCCCCTCGACCCGCAGGCCCGGGGTAATGTCAGGCTCGAAGCCGCCACTGGCAAAGACGTCAGCGATGAAGTCGACATCCCGAAGGCTGACGGCATGATGGAGCGGAGTGTTCAGTTCGTGAAGTGGCTGGACAAGGAAAATCCGGAAGGGAAATGGGACTACTTCCTCACCAAAGACGGTTCAGACCTGAACTGGGAGAAGGTCATCATCTCAGGTGCCTCACACGGGGCCACCACGGCGGCCCGGTTTGCGATTGAAGTGAAGGTGGACCGGGTTGTCACCCTCTGCGGGCCGCGTGATGAAGACCAGTCATGGCAATCCCTGAAATCCGCCACCGAACCGAATCGCTACTTCGGTTTCACCCACACTCTCGACGGGGGCTGGACGGGGCACCATTATTGCCGGTCATGGCAGCTCCTCGGCCTTCATCGCTTCGGTGCCGTGATCGATGTCGACAAGACTCCCTACCCCTATGACAACTCCCGACGCCTTATCACCAGCTTCGACGTGGGTGGTAATGCGGACAAGGCGCACGGATCAGTCACTCCCGGAAAATCGTCGGCCAAAAATTCCGACGGCAGCTATCTGCACGAGGATGTCTGGCGCTACCTCTACACCCACCCGGTCGACGAGGTCGGCAAGCCGGTTGGAATTGAAAAGGAATGCCGCGACAAGCACCCTGACTAGCGGATCACCGCTCCCATTCTCATGAGTGACGAACCGACGACGCCACCTCTCGATGCCATGTCCCTGCGCCTCGCTGCGGCGAATGCACTGATCCGCCGCAGACGTACGATCAAACCGCAGGACATGTCCGACAAACCGGTCGAGACCCGGCTCCTCGCCAGCATCCTCGAGAATGCCAACTGGGCGCCAACCCACGGGATGACCGAACCCTGGCGCTTTTTTGTCTTTACCGGAGACGGTCGCAAACGGCTCGCCGATTTCTGCCAATCCCTTTATCAGAAGGTCACCCCGGAGAAAGAATTCCGCTCCGACAAGTTCGAGAAACTGGGATCACTCCCGCAAAAGGCTTCCGTCGTCATCGCCGTCGGCATGAAGCGGCAGGAGATCGAAAAAATCGCCGAGATCGAGGAAATCGAGGCCGTCGCCTGTGCCGTTCACAACATGCATCTCACCGCCTCAGCCATTGGCATGGCCGCCTACTGGTCCACTCCCCCGCTCGTCTACACGGATGAAATGCGCCAGTGGCTCGGACTCGGTGACCCGCGTGACAAATGCCTCGGCTTGTTCTTTCTCGGCTGGCCCGAAAGCGATACCTGGCCGGAAGGAAAACGCGGTGACACCCTCGAAAAAATTGTCTACGTGCCGAAATGACACGTTGGGTCGTTCCGTCGGAGATACTATGATGAAAGGATGAAACTGGCTCGTATGCCCGACGGCCGTCCGGAGATTTTCTTCACCCTCCAGGGCGAGGGACGGAATATTGGACGGCCCTCCATCTTTATTCGCTCCTCCCTCTGCAATCTCCACTGTCACTGGTGCGACACGGACTATACCTGGAACTGGGAGGGCACCAACTTCATGCACGAAAAGGACGCTGACCCGTCCTATCAGAAGTACCGCCGGGAAGATCAGATCATCGACTGCTCCGCCGGTGAAATTGTCACGGCTGTCTCAACGTATCCCTGCCGTCATTTTGTCTTTACCGGAGGTGAACCGCTCATCCAGGAAAAAGGGTGGACCACGCTCATGTCAGCGCTCAAAGAAGCCGATGCCGCTTCCACCTTCGAGGTCGAAACCAACGGCACCCTGTTTCCGGGGCCGGAGTTCCTTGATACCATCGACCAGATCAACGTCTCTCCAAAACTCGCCAACTCAATGGTGCCTGAGGAAATGCGGACCCGCCCCGAGGTGCTGCGACAACTCGCCGAAACCGGCAAAGCGGACTTCAAGTTTGTGGTCAGTTCCCGGGACGAACTCGGCGAGATCCTCGAATTACTCAAGGCAGTCTCCCTGCCTCCCGACCGCGTCTTCCTGATGCCCAAGGCAAATTCCGTCACCGAACTGGAAGCGAATCAGACCGAAACCGCCGCCCTCGCGCAGTCCCACGGATTCCGCTACTCGGACCGACTCCATCTCAGGCTCTTCGGCGCGAAAAGGGGCGTGTAAGGAATGATCCCGGCTCCCCATTCCCGGTCCAACATTTCACTTCACTGAGGCCCTTCGCAGCTTGTCGAGGATCGCTTTCCCGACACCCCGATCAGGCACGGGTTCAGCGATGATTTCATCCACCTCGAGTTTATCAAGATACCCGAGCATATGAAAAAGGCGTATCCCGGCCTCGGCAACACGGCCGGATCCGGGACTGAGAACCGCGACTTCGGCCCAGGGGTGGAGGGTCACAAACCCGTCTTTTTCCTCACCCCGATAGCTTAGCAGGGCGTAACGCTTGCCTTCTTCCGGTCTGAAGTCTTCCGGCTTCGAAAGCAATCGCAGGGGTTTGCGCGGGGCATAATGGGTCGCCAGCATTCCGGGTGCTTCGGGAGCGGAATCTTCGACCGCTTCGTTGCGATCAAGAAAAACGACCTTGCCGAATTTTTTCAAATCCTCAGCCGTGACCGGGCCCGGCCGCAGGATCTGAATGATGGGCTTGGGGCTCCCGGGAATAATCCTGACAATCGTCGACTCAAGCCCTTCGGCACAGGCTCCCCCGTCGACCACCAGGGGAATCTTTCCGTCCAGTTGGTCCATGACGAGACCGGAGGAGGTCGGACTGAGGCAGCCGAAGCGATTAGCACTCGGGGCGGCGATGGGACGACCGAGATTTTTGATGATACGGTGAAAAATGGGGTGCTCGCACTGGCGTACCGCGACGGTTGGCAATCCGGCGGTGACGATATCGGGAATGACGGGTTTTTTGGGAACGAGCAGGGTGAGAGGCCCGGGCCAGAATGTCTCAACCAGCTGGATCACGGTTTTCGAGATGTCCGCCGGAATATCCGCCACTTCCCAGAGTGAATTCTTGTGCGGCACATGGACAATGAGCGGATCAAAATGGGGGCGCTCTTTTGCCGCGAAGATTTTCTCCACGGCCTCCGGATTCAGCGCATCGGCTCCCAGCCCGTAGACCGTTTCGGTGGGAAGCGCCACCACTTCCCCGCTTTGCAGCATCGTTACCGCCCGGCGGATCGTCTCACGGGTGTTCTGCTCATTGTCAGTCAGGGCAACTTCAGTCTGCATAGGAAATGGGAATCTAGTTGGGCTTCGGCCCGGTCCAAGCTATGCTTGGGGGGTAGTGAATACGACAGGAAAACAAGCCCGCAATCTGATTTTGATCGGATTCATGGGAACCGGCAAGACTTCGGTGGGTATGCGGGTCGCCAAGAGTCTCGGTTGGCGCTTTGTTGATACGGACAAACTCATCGTCAAACAGGCGGGAAAATCAATCCCGCAGATTTTTGCCGACTCGGGGGAAACCTACTTTCGCGAACTCGAGACTGAAGTACTTGAAAAATGCGCCTTGGCGAACGGCCAGGTCATCTCAACCGGAGGAGGCATCGTGACCGTCGCACGGAACCGGGAAATTCTTAAGGACGCCGGATACGTCATCTGGCTCAGAGCCTCACCCGAAACGATCTACGAGCGGGTCAAACGCAATCGCAACCGTCCGCTTCTTCAAACCGAAGATCCCCTCGCCACGATCCGCGAAATGCTCACCGCCCGGAACGAACTCTATGAAGCCACCCGTGATCTCGTCATTTCCACGGACAATCTCACGATGGAGGAAACCTGCTACGGCGTGACTGAGTCGGCGCGACTCGCCCTGACGGAGTGAAGAGAGTCGGGTCTCTGACCCTCCTCTACCCGAGTTTAGGGAGCAGGCGGCCCCTTCGCCGCCATTTCCGCGAGAGCCCTGATCTTTGTTTTCTCCGCTTCGCCCAGTTGCTCAAGCGGGTAGTCGATTGGTTCCTTGCGACCGCTGACGAGGAAGCGCACCTTACCTTCCCGGAGTATTTCAACCGGTCCGGCCTTCCCCGCTTCCGGGGCCGAGAAGGCAAGGAGACGCGCCTCAATCGTCTTTCCCTCGACGTTGACCCAGGACTCAAGCGGCGTCACTGCCACATACTCGACCACCACCGTCTTTGGCGATGCTGCGGGGCTGCCGGAAATCCCGACCGAAGAGCTACCTCCCCCGTTTTCACTCAGGTTGCGTTTGGAAAATTCGCCCGGATTCGGAGGCAGGGGGATCTGGGCCGCTCCGCTTTGTACATCGAAGAGAATAGCGAAAAGCAGACAGGGGAGTAATCCCGATTTCATGCCGTAAGCATACCGAAATCCCGAACCCGGGTCGAAACAAAAAGCGGTGAAGGCGTTCCACCTTCACCGCTCCATTGAATGTTAACTTGGACCCAACTCCTCAGAGCACCTCGGGCACCACGTAGGGCTTACGGTACTCTCGGGTCGCCAGGGCATTGGCAGGTGCGTCGAGATCTCCGTTGCCTTCGGCCCACTCGCTTTCCGGGTTAAACTTGAGCATCGGGCCGGTGGTCACGCCGTCTTTGGCCAGGTCGACTCCGTTTGCCGCGAGATGATCCGCCATTGATCCGAAACGCTCGGTCAGGAAAGCGTCGTCCTTGATCCGCTCCATGACCTGGTCTTTCGTGAGCTTTTCACCGAGACGATGGGAAATCAGACCGGTGTGGCAGAGCGCGCTGGAAATGTGTGTCTCCTCGCAATCGGCATACTGGTCTTCGATCTTCCGGCTTTTCACCGCGCTGATGAAGTTCTCGAAGATGTCCTCGGTTTTGAAAGCCTCGGGGGTTGGCAGTTCCTTGCCATCGAGATCCTTAACCTTGACCTTGCCGCCGGCATCGGTGAAGACGAAACCGTTTTCACAGGCAACGACGACTGAGATTCCGCTCGCGTCGGGGAACTCATCGGGGAAGTTCATGTTCTTGCCCCAGTCCTTTTCCTGAAACTCCTTCGCGCGGGGAAGCCCGCGGGTTTCGAAAATCAGGGGAGCGGCATCATAGTCGTGATACACGATCTGGGTATTCGGGGTTTCGCCATCGTCATCGTAACCGAGACGGCCACCGATGCTCATGGAACGCGGGGCGATTTTGTTCTCGCCGAGGTACCAGCGGGCCACATCCATCTGATGAATCCCCTGGTTGCCCATGTCGCCATTGCCATAGGCATAGAACCAATGCCAGTCGTAGTGGAATTTCTGCCTTCTCAAGGGCTGCTCGAGTTCGGCCGGACCACACCAGATATCGTAGTTTACGCCGGCAGGGATTTCTCCTCCTCCTCCTTTGCCGATCGAGGGACGGGGTTTGTAACACATGCCCTTGACCCACTTGATCTTACCGAGGTTTCCGTCACGGACAAACTTCACTGCTGCCTGAATCGAGCCCATGGAGCGGCTCTGGGTGCCACCCTGACAGATCTTTCCTTCCTTGCGGGCGAGTTTCACCAGCTGGCGGCCCTCCCAGACGTTGTGGGAAATCGGCTTTTCGATGTAGGCATCCTTGCCCGCCTGAATCGCCCAGATCCCAGCGAGGGTGTGCCAGTGATTCGGGGTTGCCGTCGACATGGCGTCGATGTCACCCTTTTCGAACATCTCGCGCATATCGGCGTAGCCATTGACCGCGATCTTCTGATTGTCGGCACTCTTATTGACCCGCGCGTCGAGGACGGTGGGATCAGTGTCACAGAGGGCTGTAAGACGCACGCCTTTCATTTTCTCGAAGGCGTCGATATGCGACTTGCCGCGACCGTTCACGCCAATAATACCGATACGGATGTCGTCATTGGCACCGAGGACCCGGGAGTTCGGCCAGGCGAGGGCGAGGCCGAATCCGGCTCCGTATTTGAGGACTTTGCGGCGGTCGAGGGAGGCAGGTTGATCGGGAGTTTTCATGATGATTTAGAAAGACTACGTAAAACGGGCGGATTCGGCAATACCGAAGAAATCCCGCAGTCGCGGCACAAAAAAGCCGCCGGGGTGTCCGGCGGCTCTTCGAAATTTCGACCGAAATTGCGCTTAATTCGCTCAGTCACGGTTCATGAAGATACGGAGAATATACCAGAAGAGCAGGGCAACACTCGCAAAGAGGGAAAGTGAAGCCGAAACATACTGGTCGGTGCGGTAGTGGTGGATGATGTTCGAGGTGTTGTAGAGGATCGCGATCGAGGCAAAGAGCGCCATCGCCCCGGCAAAAATGGTCCCGAGATTAAATCCGAAGATAATCGAGACAATGATGATCCCGAGGGCAACAAAACCACCCACCATCAGGAATCCGCGCAGGAAGGAGAAATCCTTCCCTGTCGCAAAGGCCGCGAAGGTAAGGCCTCCGAAAACAAATCCCGTCGTCAGGCCCGCCTTCAGAATGACCTGCCCGTCATTGGCATAGAAAGCCGCCATATAAAGCAGCGGCATGAAGATGATGGCCTCGGCAAAAACAAAGAGGGCCAGACCGGCATATTGCGTTCCTCTCGAAGCCTCCGAGTCGGCCAGCTTCTGGGCCAGGAAGGAGACCGCCATGAAGGCCACGAGGACGATGAGCCATCCCATCCCCCCGGTCATTTTCTGAATCAGCGCGGGTGCCCAGCTCTGATTCAGGAGAAACCACTCGATCCCGACGAAAGCGAGAATCGCAAATCCAAGGTGGAGATAGGTCTGCCGGATAAAGGCCGAGCGCTCCGAGGGAGCGGCTGCGGCAACGACCGTGAAAGGATTGGCGTAAGCGGAGTTCGTCATAAATTCGTATTCGTTGGCGATAAGAGGTTCTGAAGTTTCAGGAAAATGGGTCAATCCGTTCCCGTTACGCAAATTCACGCTGCCGGACCGACTCGTAAAGACAGACCGCCGCGGCATTGGAAACGTTCAAACATTCCACATGACCAAGCATTGGAATTCGGATGAGGGTGTCGCAATTTTCCTTGGTGAGGCGACGCATGCCCTCACCCTCGGCACCGAGGACAATGGCGAGCGGACCGGTCATTTCGCAGTCGTAGAGTTCACAATCCGCCTCGTCCGCCGTGCCGACGACACGGACTCCGGCCTCATCCCGCACCCGTTCCAGAAACCTCGCCATGTTTCCCACGGAAACCACCGGGACATAGGCGGCCCCACCGCATGACACTCGAACCGCCGTCTCGGTCACGGGAGAGGCCTTGTGCCTCGGAACGATCACGGCCAGCACGCCCGCTCCCTCGGCCGACCGCAGGCAGGCACCCAGATTGTGGGGATCCTGGACGCCATCAAGGACAAGCAGGAGGGGTTCTTCCACCTCCCGAAGCCGGTCGAAGAGATCATCCTCGGTGAGGCGGGCGATTCCGGTAGAGGAGCTGGAATGCACATTGGCACGGGCTTCACGCGGCCGGTTTCCAGGGGGCTTGGGTCGTCGATTTCGGGACATTTTGGAAGAAAATCAGATCAGGCAAAGATCTCCGGTTGACCGAGGCGGGTGTGGATCTCGTTCGCGGCGTCTCCACCGAGACCCAGACCCTGGGCCAGTTTTGCAAAATACTCGGCTTCCTTCTTGGTATCCAGTTTAACCGCCATGAGGGAAAACGCATAGACCTGCTCCGCCATATCTTTCGGGACACGCTTGATAAAGGCGTCCGCCTTCAAAGTCGAGTTGAGGTGTTTCCGCAGGTAGGCTATTTCAGCCTCGGAGAGCTCCCCGAGGTGACCCAGGACCGTCTCCTGCTCGGCATCATCGACGGTGCCGTCGCACTTGGCGGCATTACACATCGCTTCGATCAGGATCTCGGCCTCTTCCTGCGCCTCTTTCGGCGGGGTCACCGGCTCTCCCTGGCCGAGGAGCATCCCCAGCATGTCCCCACCCCCGGCATTGGGTGATGCCGCACCCAGAATCGAAGAGAGCGCGGCCCCGCCCGATCCACCCAGGATAGAGCCAAGCAAATCACCCATGCCGGATTGTCCCGATTTCTTCTCATCTCCGCCCAGGAAAGCGCCAACGAGATCCCCCAGACCACCGCTGCTCTTTTTCTGACTGGCAGGAGCCCCGCCCCCGAAGAGGTCGCCGAGTCCACCCAACTTTCCACTGGAGGCCGCTTCGCTGAGGAGGGATCCAAGAATTTCGAGCCCGCTTCCGGAACCACCCTTCCCGCTGCGAGCACCGGCTGCCGCTGCAAGAATAGCGCCCAAAGCTCCCAACCCGCCGCCACTGGAACGTTTCTTGCCGCCAAGGAGTATTTCAAGAATATCGCCCGCTCCGCCGCCGCCCGACCCCTTCGACCCTTTCAGAAGGCTGTCGAGAATGGTGCCCCCCAGCTCGGAACCGAGGGCGTTATTGTTGAGAAGGCTTCCCAGAATTTTGACGGCGTCCATAGTGATAGTAGTTGGAGAGGATTCGAAAAAAATGTGGCCGGATGATAGGCTCTCCGATGAACGGCGGCGAGTCCTTTTTGCCGGAGCCTCCTCAATCCGGGACGGCAGGATTTTCTTTCACTCCAGGACCTAACCCGAAACTACGGCTGCAGAAGCCTCTCCACATCGGCCCGATCCTGCAGACGACCAGTCGCCGACTTGTTGCGAATCAGAGCCTCCCTTCCAATTACCGGTATGGTTAGTCCCACAAGGGGCGTAAATACTCTCGATTCCCATGCTTCGCCCCACTTCAAGCCGTCGATTCACCCACTGAGACGATCCAACCACTCGCCGATCACCACATCCGGCTCAGCCGATGGCAGCGCCGAGATGAGAATGACCTGACCGTGCCTGACTTCGAACACGGCATCCTGACAAAACTGCCTCGCCAGAGTCAGGGCCGTGTCCCGGGTGCAGACAATGCCGAATCCCGGCTCGGCATGTGAGAAATCAGGACTTCCCCCGGTGACTGGAAATGACTCCAATCCGAGCGCCGCTATCTCCCGCCGTAAACTAGAATCCGCGATTGCATTGGATGCGTCGTCGACCTCTTTCCCGTCGGGATTGTGTGCAGTGATGATAAAAAAGTGCGCCGGAGGTTCCGGGACGGGACAACGGAAGTAGGCATCACGATACTCCGGCCTGAGGGTTCGTCCGGTGTCCATCAGTGTCGCGATTGGTCTCCACTCAAGCGCACCAGGTCTGCAGTTTCTCCAGCAAGGGAGGAACATGCTCGTAGGGATCGGTCTCTTCTTCGAACTCCAGGACGACGAATCCTTCGTAGCCGGTGTCCTTTAGAATCTTCACGACACGCTCGAGGTCGGCGGGCTTTTTGCCATCACCTACCTTGATTTCGGTCTTGAGCTGAACATTGACCGCATAAGGCGAGGACGCAGTGATTTCCGCATAGACGTCGTCAGCAATGAAGTTGCCGCTGTCAAGATTGACACCCACCCAGGGACTTTCAACCGCCCGGACGATGCGCAGGAGCCGATCGGCGGTGGTAATACTGTCATGATTCTCGATCCCGAGGTAAACCTGCTTCTCGGCGGCGTAGACGGCGGCTTCGGTCAGTGCCTCAACCGCATTCTGTTCGGCCTCTTCCCCGCTCACTCCCTTCGGATGTTTCCCGGCAAAGACCCGGATATGAGGCGCGCCCATGAGGGCCGCATAATCGATCCACTGCTTCACATAGGCGATCTGCTCAGCGCGCTCGGGAGAGTCCCTGGGATGGGAAAAATTGTTTCCCACGGCCGTTCCGGAGATTTTCACCCCCATGTTCCCGGCGACTTCCCGGCAATTCGCATAGTAAGACTCGTCGCAATCCGGTGGAAAAAAGTAGCTCGTCAACTCCGCTCCCTTGACTCCGCGTTTCGCGCAGTATTCGATAAAACCGGGCATGTCCATCGCCTTATCACCTGCCGCATACTTCGGATTTTTCTTCCCGTGCGAAAACTCGAAGTAGTCGCGGAAGGAATAGGCGGCGAGCCCTACGGTGAGACCCTTGCCGGCGCGGGGATAGGGATCCTTGACCGCAAAGACATCAGCAAGAGGCGCAAGTCCAAGCCCGAGGGCTCCGGTCATCCAGGTTCGGCGGGAAGTTTTCATGGGCGGAAGTGTAGGACGGGAACGGGGGCGAGGGGAAGGGGAAAATTGTGACCATAAGGGCCCTTTGAACGACACCGTCGTCGTCCAGATGCACCGTAGCGGAAAACGTCAGTTTTTCGGGCGAAACGTCGCGATCAGCGCCTCGTCCTCCGAAGAACTCACGTTCTTCTCAACCCCCCTCAATCTCCGTATCCCTCTGGATGCTTGACATGCCAATCCCAGGCGCTCTGGACGATGGAGCGGAGATCGGGATACTTCGGATTCCAACCCAACTCCTCCCGAATGCGACGACTGTCGGCGATCAACGTTGCCGGGTCGCCGGCACGGCGAGGGGTAATCTCGGCGGGAATGGCGTGCCCGGTCACCTCTCGGACGGTCTCGACGACTTCCTTAACACTGAACCCGCTGCCGTTGCCGAGATTGTAGTGCAGGACCTCTTTTTCCTTCAGCGCCTCAAGCGCAAGGATGTGCGCAGCGGCGAGATCCTCGACGTGAATGTAATCCCTCACACAAGTACCATCCGGTGTCGGGTAATCGTCGCCGAAAATCTTGATGCTCGCGCGCTGCCCCAGAGCGACCTGGATCACCAGGGGAATCAGGTGCGTCTCGGGATCGTGATCCTCGCCTTTCACCGCCGTGCAGCCGGCCGCATTGAAGTAGCGCAGGCAGGCATAGCGGAGCCCTTTGGTGCGGTGCGCCCAGTGGAGGAGGCGCTCGACAAAAAACTTCGACTCACCGTAGGGGCTGCCCGGAACAATTTTCTCCCGCTCCGAGATCGGAATCGTTTCCGGCTCATCGAAGAGATTTGCGGTCGAGGAAAAAATGAATCGCTTCACGCCATGCTGTATCCCCAAGTCGATCAGGTTGATCGCGTTCGAAACATTCTCCCCGAGATATTTGAACGGGTTCTCGACCGATTCACCCACGAGCGAATAGGCGGCAAAGTGCATAATGGAGTCGGGCGAAAATGCCTTCATCACCCCGTCCACTCCGGCACGGTCATTGAGATTCACTTCAAAGAAAGGCACTTCAGGACCCACCGCCGCCCGGTGACCCATGTAGAGATTGTCGAGAACCGCGACCTCATGCCCTGAGGCGATGAGAGCTTCGACAGCGACACTTCCGATATAGCCGGCTCCGCCGGTCACGAGGACTTTCATACACAAATGTCAGGTCAGCGATTACCACCTGGGGGTCAAACATTCTGACAGTCCGCGATTGAACGCAACTGATTCATGCTATGGTGGAACCCATGAAATCTTCTCCAGGACTCCGGTGGGGAATCCTCGGCACCGGCATGATCGCGGGGCGATTCGCCGCCGACCTTCCCCACTCCCGCACCGGTCGTCTCACGGCCGTCGCTTCGCGAAGCGAGGATTCGGCGATAGCCTTTGCCTCCCGCCACGGCGGTCAGGCTGTCACCGGCTATGAGGCGCTCCTCGCCCGCACGGATGTCGACGCCGTCTATATCAGTCTGCCCAACGCCCTTCATCACGAATGGACCCTCGCCTCCCTCGATGCGGGAAAGCACGTCCTTTGCGAAAAGCCCATGGCCCTGAGTGAATCGGAAGCACGGGAGATGTTCGCCAAGGCGGAGGCGACGAACCGGATTCTCATCGAAGCCTTCATGTATCGGGCCCATCCTCAGACCGCCCTGATTCATGAAACGATCGCAAGGGGAGCCATCGGGGAGATCCGGCTCATTCGCACGAACTTCACCTTCAAACGGGACGCCTCACGCGACGATGCCCGTTATCAACCCGGACCGGGCGGTGGATCGATCATGGATGTGGGTTGTTATTGTGTCGACTTCACTCGATCCCTGCTCGGTGCGGAACCTGAGAGGGTCGAATGCCTCGCCCATCGACACGAGTTCGGCGTCGACGACTACGCCGCCGGTCTGCTCGGCTTCACGAACGGTGCCCTCGCCACCTTCACCTGCGGTATGACCGTGCTTTCGGATCAGACGGCACACATCGCGGGGACGAAAGGTCGTATCGAGATCACGAGATTTTGGCAGGGAAAAGAGGGGTTTTCACTGATTTCACCGGACGGGACGGTGGAGCGATTTGAAGTCCGCGAAGAACTTCCGATCTACGCGGTCGAAGCCGATGCCTTTGCTGACGTTGTCGCGGGCGCGCCGAACTGGAATGCGCCTGAAAACACGCTGGGGAATCTCCGGGTATTGGAGGAATTGCGGAGGAAGGCTGGGTTCGAATAAAGGCGGACGCGAAACCACCGAGCGGGCCGCTCGGTCCTACCCGTGCTAACGCACGACCGATTAAAAGGGTAGCCGCGTTCGGCCCGAACGCGGATTATGCTACCAGTCACCGGAAACCGCTCTGACGAGAATCACGCAAACATCGACGCGATCGGGGTGCCCTGATCGGTCAGCGGCACGGGACGCGAACCATCGTAGAGATCCTTGCGCGGATTGATACCCATGGCCGCGTGAATCGTGGCGTGGAAATCCGGGATCGAAACGGGCTTGTCGAGAATGTTTTTCGAAAGCTCGTCGGTCTCGCCGTAGGCACCGGTGTGCTTGAGTCCTCCGCCCGCAAGAACCAGGCTGAAGGCGGTGCCCTGATGACCTCGGCCTCCACGGCCGTCATAGGCGGCGGGGCGGCCGAACTCGGTCCCGATGGCAATGAGCGTCTTGTCGAGCATGCCCTTGTTCTCCAGATCAGTCACGAGGGCGGAAAGGGCGATGTCGAGCTCCTGAATGAGGACGTGTTGATTTTGCTGCCCCTCATTGTGGGTGTCCCACCCGGTTCCGTTGATGAAATTGAGGTTGTGTGATACCTCAATGAAGCGCACCCCGGATTGCACAAGGCGGCGGGCAAGGAGGCAGCGCTGCCCGAACTCACCTCCATAAAGATTGCGCAGGTCAGCGGGCTCTTTTGCCAACTCAAAGTGCTGCATGAAATCCGGCCCGGCGAGACGCAGGGCCTCGCGCTGATTCTCGAGATAAATTGAAGGTAAGGAGTCTTTCTCAATCTGTCCGGCGAGGGGCTCGAGGAGTGACTCACGACGGGCCGCCCGCGTCGGGTCGACGTCTTCGGGACGGGAGAATCCGGCGGGTCCGCTTTCAGTATCGGTCAGGTAAACATAACCCGCCTTTGCCCCGAGGAAGCCGGGGCCGCGGCTCACGTTGGGGTAACCAATCAACATATAGGCCGGCACGGCGGGATTCACCGCCCCGAGCTCGTGCGCGACGATGGATCCGATCGACGGATAGGTCACGCTGCCGCTGATGAGTCGACCGGTGTGAACGAGATTCGTTGCAAAGGCATGTTCGTCGATCACGTGATGATTCACCGTACGGACGGCAGTGATGCGGTCGGCGATCTTTGCGGAGCGGCTGAGGTGCTGGCAGTAGCGAACTCCGGGGACCACTGTTTCAATTGAGTCGTATTCCGATCCGGCAACCTGGGGTTTAGCCTTGGAGTTGCCCTTGCGCTTGGGGTCGAAGGTATCGATCTGCGCCATTCCGCCGCCGAGCCAGATGAAGATGCAATGCTCCGCTTTTCCTTTGGGGAAATTTATTACGGACGGAGAGGCGTGCAATGGGGAGAGACCGAGGGATGCTCCGCCGGCGGCGAAGGCACCTTGCTTGAGGAAGTTTCTGCGATTCATAAGTTTGGCGTAGTTCGTCGTCAGTTTCTTGATCTTGATCCTCTTCTTGGTCTAATCGAGCGGGATATCACGGGGATTAAGATCAGGAACAAGATCAAGATTAAGATTTTGGAAGAGAGATGTCGTTTCCAGTTGGTTTGTTAGCGGGTATAGATCCACTCCGGGGCATTGAGCATGGCCCAGAGCATATCCTCCATGCGGAGACGCCAGTCATTGTCGATGGCGTTGGTCGGCGGATCACCGCGGCGGGCGGCGGCTTCTTTCTGCTGGGCGATGGTGTTGGCCACACCGTCGAGGTGGTTCGACCAGGTCACATACTTTTCAGGGACACGGGGTCCTTTCGGCTTCTCCGCGACACGCTCCCCTTCGGGAATGACACGGGTCTCGAAGCCATCGCTAAGAAATTTCACGTAGCGCTCTTTTTCAACGGCACTGGGTTCGCGGGTGAGGAGTCTCAGGAAAAGACGATTCACGAGCTCCTCCGGCGTCTGGTCCTCCATCACGACCCGGGTCAGTTCGTGATCGTCGCTCAATCGCGTCAACCAGGTGCCCATGACCCCGTTCGCAAGGATCGCGGGCTGGAGCACATTCGGATCGGAGTCGCGAATGCTGATCGGATCCTGCCTCGCTCCTCGCCAGCCGAAAGTTTCCATGATGCTCGCGACCGCCTGAATGCGCGGAAGCGAAAGACTCGGCCGGTCACGTTCATTAGAGGTCGAGGCCAGCATCCAGGCCCGCTCCGGTTTACCCAGAGTGATGGAACTTTCGAGGGCACGAACGCTATCGATGTCGAGACTGACCTCCTCCACCTTGAACGGTTTGCCGGTCGCACTGAAAAGCGAATCTACGATCTGTTCGGCACTGAGTCGACGCGGAGCCGGGGCAATGTAGAGCGGGCTCGTCTCAGTCAGGAGGGGATCGACGGCACGCTGGTAGGCATGCGAAGTCAGAATTAGTTTCGTCACCGCCTTGAGGTCGTATCCCGATCCCACAAGCTGATGACCGAGCCACTCGAGCAACTCAGGATGCGAAGGATCGCCTTTTTCCCAGTCGCCTACATTCTTAACAATGCCCCGTCCCATGAGACGCTGCCAGACACGGTTCACGATGACCTGGGCAAAACGCTGATTCTCCGGGGCCGTGATGAGCGCAGCCAGTCGGTCTCTCGGATCATCCGGGTGTTCGGCAAGAAGAGCGGCCGTTTCCTCTTTCACAAATTCAGGGAAAGGCCAGGCCGGCTGGACCTCGGCCCCGGGGGCGAGGGTCACCTCGATGAGCGGAGCCCGCCCCGTCTGATGAAGACGATCCATCGGGACACTGCTCGACTCGGGGAGTTTGATCATCTCCTCCTTCATCATTGCGGCGAGTTGGAAAAGATCCTCCTGCTTTGACTTGTGGGCCGGCGCATCGTGGCAGCGGGCGCACTTCATTTCGATGCCGAGAAACGCGGAACTCACGATCATGCCTTTCGCCGCCATCGGTACATCATTCTGTGACGCGGTGGCAAACCCGGCGGGTCCGCCAAAACGCTCGCTTCCCTCCATGCGGATGAGCTCGGTGACAAAGAGGTCGACCGGCTTGTTATCAATCAGTGACTCGTGCAACCACCAGCGGAAGGGCCCTGTGTTGTTCAGGGTCGGATTGATGATGTTCGGATTCTCCGCGAGGACATCCTGCCAGTAGCCCATCCAGTGATCGGCCCAGCGCTCGTCCACGAGGAGCCGGTCAATCACCAGGTCACGCCGTTTCTCCGCCGGATCAGCGAGGTAAGTTTCAATCTCCGCTTCCTTCGGCGGCACCCCGACGGTGTCGAGGAAGACGCGACGAAGAAAGGAGAGATCATCGGAAAGTTCCGTCGGCTTAAATCTCTCCACATCGAACTGAGGCCACACGGCCCCCTCCTCGACCCATCGGGTCAGCAGCGCCACTTCCGCTGCGGAAAAGCGGTCTCCTTTCGGCGGCATGATGTCGTCTCCGGCATCTTCGCTGATGCGGAAAAGGAGGGCACTGCCATTCACGTCACCGGGAACCACGGCCGGGCCGTCGGACTCTCCGCCTTCGAGAGCGTAATGATGTTGGTCTAAGCGCAGATCGCCCTTCGCCTTGCCGCCCTGGTGACAGCTGTAACATTTAGCTTCGAGCAGGGGCTGAATCTGTTCAAAATAATCGACCTTGTCCGCCCCTGCCGACTTCGACTCGGCTTCGACCTGCACGATGCGGTCACCGATGAAGTGATCGATCTCATTGTTCGCAGGGAGACCGGCCGGGAGCGCGGGGACGGTGACTTCCTTCGCACTGGAGAGCCATTTTTCAGCCGCCGCGCGGCGCTTCGCCCAGTAGGCGGCATTCTCGGCCCGCTTTGTCGCGCGCGCCTCGGTGTTGATTTGCTCGAGCCACTCACGGCGCTCGGATTCGTAGGCCGCCCAGCCCTGATCATTGTAGGCGACTTCGCGCTTGCCCGGTGAAAGCAACGACCAGCTCTCGCTGCCCGCAGGAGAAATCGCGACCACCGTTTCTCCAAACTCGGGACGGCGTTTGCTCTTGCCTGCGACTCCTCCGATCATCGTTTCCATGATCACAAAGTGCTCGCGCCCGTCGGATTCGAACTCGCACCAGTTCTCGCGGTTTCCGGGCGGGACAAAACGGAAGTCCGGCCCGAGGTTGAGGTATTTCTCCTGGGCGGCCACGACTCCGTGGCCTCCTGTATCAGGACTGGGAAACTCGTTTTCGAGCAGTTTCTTTCCGTCGATGTAAAGCCGCGACGCGCCCCGACTGCGAAGAAGGAGACGGTGTTTCCCCTTCGGCAGTTTTACGATAGCGGAGGCCCGGAAATGTGAGGGCATCGCCCGGTCGGCGCGCACGCCGGTGGAAATGTATTTCTGCGGCCAATCGAAAAATCCAAAGACATCCTCGCGATAGATCTCGGTAACCTCGGGCTCTTCAGGCCAGGTGTTGGCTTCAGGAACCCCATTTTCACTGATCTGGATCAGGACTTTGCCAGCCGGAACCATCTCTTTTGTCACCGGTGGAGGGGGTGCAACATAGCTGTATCGGGACTCCAGTTCGACGGCAGCGAGAGCGCCGCGATAAATCGTGAGATCATCAAGCCAGCCTGAAAAGGATTCCCCCGCCGTGCGCTTGTTGCCGGTCCCGATGACGAGATCATCCGCATCCGTGACCGGTCCGAGATCGGTCGCCCCGCCCATGTCCCAGACGCCGTCGGTCGGCTTGCCATCGATGGTGACACGGAGGCTGTCCTTTTTCCCGAAGGTGTAGACCAGGGCAATATGATGCCATCCCGCCGAGGGCACGGTTGCCTTGCTCCACCAGCGGTGCCAGTCTCGCTTGTTGCCATTGGCCGGGTCGATGCTCGTGAAAAGAAAGCCCAGTTCCGCGCCTCCGCCCGTGCCCTTGAGACGAACCGCGTAGTTCTGATTATTCTCCGGAAGGTCGGCCCCCAGTTTACCGTGACGCCCCTTGCCGAGGAGATAGTCCATCTCGCCCGCCTTGAGTTCCTTTACCTTCACCCACGCCTCGATTGTGATCGATTCCCCGAGGCCGAAACGAAGGTCCGTCGTGCCGCCGCGCTCCTTGTCCTTCACAACGAGAAATCCCTCTTGCCCCTGGAAAAGGGCGGCCTGGTTTTTGGTGTCAAAATTCGGATAGCGGGGCGCACGCGGCCCGGCCTCGACCGCTTCCGCCTTGCCCTTTTTCCCCTGCCATTCGCCGGCCTCCTCCGCCCCGTCGAACTTCCATTGCAGGACGACCTCATCTGCCGCCGCCAGGGCGGAGAAAAACGAAGCAAACACGATCAAACAGAATTGGGGAGCTTTCACGATGATACCTTAGCACGGCAGCATAACGAAAAGCACGCCTCAACCTCTACCACTTTCGGGGGGACACGATCGCGTGAGGGGGTGGGGCCGGATAGCGAAGCTAATGAGAGTTTCGGCGGCGGCGGGTCTCAGGAGCTTTGCTGCCTGCTCACCGCCACCCCTGCTCCTTGAGCCAGACCAGTGTCTCTTCGGGCTGGGTCGTGTGAAACATACGAACCCCCGCCGTGACCAGTTCCTTCCACTGGGCCGGATCACTGTAGCTGTGGGTTTCGACGATAATTCCCAAACCAACCGCAGTGGTGATGGCCTCGCGCTGCTCCGGAGAGAGCGCGGTGTCCTTTTCCACATCGATCTGGATGGTCTTCGGGGAAAAGCGCTTTGCGATATCCTTAACCTCATCGGCGGTATCGACCTTGACCATGAGCTCGACTTTCGGCGTTCCGTTCTGGAAATGTTTCTCAATCGCCGTTGCCTCCTTTTTGCTACAGCGCAAATACAAGTCATCGGTCATTCCCAGCCCGTGAATGAACTTCGAGAGTTCATCCATATGCTCGATGATGCCGGTTTTCACATCCGCCTTGAACTTGATCTTTCTCTTCCCGGCGAGGAGCAACTCTTCCAGCGTCGCGACTTTTTCCTCCGAGACCGAGCCGTCGCGAAAGCGTTTCTGTAGGGCCTTGAGATCCGACAGGGTCAGGTCGGACACCGCACCCTGTCCGGTCGTCTCACGCTGGAGCGTGTCATCGTGGACTACGACAAAGACGCCGTCTTTGGTGCGCTGAATGTCGGTCTCGAAGAGGTCGAATCCTTTCGCAACTGCGACCGCAACATTGGCGACGGAATTCTCCGGGGCCTTGTCGGCGATCTCATTCGAGTAGCCGCCGCGATGCGCGGCGACGAGAACGGTATCGGCGGCAAGCGGAGCAGAGATGGACAGCACACAGAAGGTGGTGAGAATCGATTTCATATATTATTCTTCTAATCGGATGATCCCCCTCCGGATCGCCTCGGCCGTGGCCTGGGCGCGGTCGCTAACTTCGAGCTTCTGGAGGACATTGCTGATATGACGCTTGACGGTGTCCTCGGCAATCGAAAGTTCCGCCGCAATCTCCTTGTTCGCCCTTCCCTTCGCGACAAGGCCGAGGATCTCACGCTCGCGCAGGGTGATGGCCGGACCCTGCTTCAGCCCGGCTAGACGCGTGGCGAGTCCGGCGGGCAGGTAGGACTGTCCCGCCGCAACGAGTCGAAGGGCGGAAATCAATTCGTCCCTACCGGCGGTTTTTTGCAGGTAGCCGAGGGCACCACTCACCAGCGCCGCCTGAATCTCGTCATCTCTCGCAAAGGTGGAAAAAATAAGGACGCGCGCCTTTGGATTCTCCTCGAGAAGACGTTCCGTCGTCTCGATTCCATTCCACCCGGGGAGTTGCAGATCCATCAGCACGACCGCAGGCTTTGCTTTTAAATACAGATCCATGGCGGTCTCTCCGTTCTCCGCTTCCGCAACCACGGTGATGTCATCCTCGAGTTCGAGCGAGGCAACGAGTCCGCTGCGGACGACAAAATGATCATCCACGATCATTACTTTCATCGCTGCGATTCTCCTTTCGTTACCGGCAGGGTCACGATCACTTCGGTCCCCTTTCCCGCCTCGCTCTTCCATGAAATTTCAGCCCCCATTTTGCGGCAGCGTTCGCGCATGCCCATGCAGCCGAAGTGCCCGGCGCTGCCGGAGGTTTTTGACTCCGCATCAAATCCATGACCATCGTCCGCGATTTTCATGCGGAGTTCATTTCCTTCCCCGTTCACCGAGATCACAATCCGCGACGCTCCGGCGTGTTTGATCGCGTTCGTGACCGACTCCTGCGCGATCATACGCAAATGATGCACGGTGCGTGAGGGCAGAGCGGGGATTCCCTCTCCGGGGGAAACCATGGCCACTTCCGGACCCGCTTCTCCGGACTGGCGATTCACGAGTTCGCTGAGAGCCTCAATCAAATCGGATTCCTCCCCCGGCTCCTGACGGAGGTCGGACACAAGATTGCGCGTTTCGATCTGAATCCGCGAAACGAGATTTCGCGAGCCCTCGATGAATCCCCTCAGTTTTTCATCCGTCCCCCGCGCCGCCGCCGCGTCGAGGCGGAGGGAAAGCCCCGCGAGTTCCTGTTCGAGGGTATCGTGGAACTCCCGCGCGATTCGCTGTCGCTCCTCAAGAGCGGCCTCGTTCTCGATCCGCTTGCGCAACGCACCTGTCTGCCGCGCCACCTGACGCCTCAGGAGGGTGATCCAGAGACCGGAGAGAACGGTGGCAACGAGGAGCACGATGAGCGCGGTCGTCAAACGTCGCGAGGTCCACCACGAGGCGGCCCGCAAGACCACAAGATCCTCCGCCGATCGCATTCGCAGCGAGACCCGGTCAGGCTCCGAGCGATACTGGGTTGAGCGGCGTGTCGACTCGACCACGGCGATACCGCTCACACGAATCCTCGCCCCCGGTGCAAGATTGCCGGGCAACTCGGGGAGGTCGGCGCGTATCGTCCTCGCCCCGTCCCGCAGCACGAGAACTCCTCCGTGCTCATTGCGATACTGTTCGCTGAGTTCGGCCTCAATTGCCACGAGATCGCTGTCGTGAAGACCGTCGAGCAGATCCACCACTTTTGCCCCGACCGGAACGGGAGTTTCATCGCCGAGAAAATGATCAAGGATGACGGCATCGACAATGCGGGCGCTAAAGCGGTCCATCTCGGGGAAACCTAACAATTCCACAAAATCACCGCTTTCGAGCAGTGGCTCGGCTGTGACCCGTTGCACTCCGATGCCCGCCTCGCCGCTCCTCAGGTAAACGAGACCGTCCGAAAACGCGGCGAGGACGGTGCCGCTGATTTTCACCCGGCGCCGCTCCTGACCGCCCACGGCAAAATTCAGGACCTGTTCGGGCGACACCTCAGAGATGGAGCGAAGCTCCCGGGCCGCCTCGAGAACCTCGACGTCTTCCCAGCCCCGGCAGCGCAGGTAGGGCTCGACGAGCTGCCTTCGGTTGTTCAACTCACCGGCGGCGAGTCCGGTGACCCGAACCCGGCTGTCGATGAGAGAGGAAGCCTCCTGCGGCAACTCCTCCATCCGGATTTCGATCACCCGCGAACCGAGTGCCACCCGGACGAGGCTGGCACTCTCCTCGTCCGCCGCCACGGTCCTGACAATGCCCTCAAAACTCACCCGTTGATAGTGGTAGCGTCCCGACGCGAGATCATCAAAACTCACCGCGACCGCGCCCGGCAACCCCGGGTGACCGAGCACTTCCAGCTTTGCGTCCGCTATCCCGGGCAGATAGAGGCCGGGATAGGAAACTCCTTTAACCCGGATCTCGTCGCCGGGAGCCGGGGCGGTCTGGCCCTTTAGCTGGAAAAAGGTTCCCGCCGTCGCGTCCTGAAAGAAGACCGTGCCCTGCGGTTCCGCAAAGATCACCACTCCCCGTAAATCGACCGGCAAACCCGTATCCGCCTCATCCGCCGTGAGTGAGCGCAACTCCAAAACCGTCGTGAGCTGCGCCTCAACCGGATCGGTAAACGCAAGCAGGACGATGGCGATAAGAGCCGTGAGATAAAAGAGCCTTGGCATGTAAACACCGCAAGAGTGCCGTTCGAAAAGATCGGAGGCAAGCGTTTCCGGTCTTCTCTTGCTAAACAGCAAAACAGCCTCTCGCTAAACCGCTCATTCTCACGCGATCCAATCACTCACCACTTTGCCTCCCACGTCCGTGAGCCGGAAGTCCCGTCCCTGAAAGCGATAGGTCAGCTTCAAATGATCGAGCCCGAACTGATGGAGGATGGTCGCATGTAGATCATTGATGTGGACCGGATTCTCGGTGGCGATCCAACCGATCTCATCAGTGTCGCCGTAGATATGCCCGCCCTTGAACCCGCCTCCGGCCATGAGCATGGTGAAGGCGTTGGGATGATGATCACGCCCCGTGTTGGCGTTGCGTCCGGGTCGGTTTTCGCCCAGCGGCGTGCGTCCGAATTCGGAACCCCACACCACCATCGTCGAATCGAGCATGCCGCGCTGTTTCAGGTCCTTAATGAGGGCGGCGATGGGTTGATCAACGACACCCGAGTTGTAGGCGAGGTTTTTGTCCAACTCCGAATGCTGATCCCAACTCGCGTGGATGATATTGATAAAACGCACCCCGCGTTCAACCATGCGGCGCGCGAGGAGGCAATTGCGGGCAAAAGTGTCGTAGGTTTTCAGCCCCGGCAGGGTACCGCGAAATCCATCACCGGCAGGCTCGGGTCGATCCACGCCATACATCTCGAGGGTTTCCTTGGATTCACCTGACAGATCAATCAGCTCGGGGGCGGCCGTCTGCATTCGGTTGGCCAGCTCGTAACTCGCGATACGGCTCGCGATCTCGGGGTCGTGCACTTCCTGATAACGCGCCTGATTGAGATCGCGCAAGGCATCGAGGCCGGCCCGCTGCATCTCGGGGGAAAGGCCTTTTGGATTCTGCAGGTTCAGGACCGGCTCGCCCTGGTTGCGGAATTGCACCCCCGCATACTTAGAGGAAAGAAAACCCGACTGCCAAAGGGTCGAACCACCCGACCCGCCGCGTCCTGCATTCAAAACGACATAGCCGGGGAGATTCTTCGAGGAGGAACCAAGCCCGTAATTGATCCATGATCCCATCGAGGGCATCCCGAAGCGGGCGACCCCGCACTGCATGAGAAGTTGTCCCGGATGATGATTGAACTGTTCGCTGTGGAGCGATCGCACCATCAGCAAATCATCAGCGCAGGTCGCCAGATGTGGGAGCATGTCGGAAAACTCCATCCCGCATTGCCCGTGTTTTTTCCACTTCCGGGGTGATCCCATGAGGGTCGCGGTGTCCGGCTGGATGAATGCAAAGCGCGCTTTGTCGAGGATGGACTTGGGCAGGCTCTGCCCGTGGAGCTCGTTCAGCTTCGGCTTCGGTGTGAAGAGATCGAGTTGCGAGGGAGCTCCCTCCATGAAGATGAAGATGCAGGCTTTTGCCTTCGCTTCGCCATGGCCCGTCGCTTCGCGGAAGGCAGCCGGATCGGCCGCACTCGCCGCATTGAGGAGACCATCATCGCTCAACATGGAACCCAGAGCGATGCCGCCCAGGCCGCTCGCGGAGGTCGTGAGGAATTCGCGGCGGGTGCGATGGATGGATGAAGAGAGGTCCATTCTATTCAAAAGGTTTTAGGGGCACGAATTCACACGAATCGCTTTCGCGTTTGGCCGTATTCGATTCGTGTAAATTCGTGTGCATTTGATTCCTTCGAAATCTATCTCCGCTTCGTTTCGATTGTGGTCGATTTTTTACTTACCAAATTAACCGCGCGTCAAAAACTCATCGAGATTCAGCAGCACCCGAACGGTCGCTGTCCACGCGGCGGCTTCATTCGCCGAAAGGCCCTCCGGCAACTTTTCTCCCGCCAGTTCGGCCGCCTCGGTCGCGCGATCCCGATACCAGGAGCGGGAACTTTCGAGCAGACTCGCGAGCCTGTCTCTTTCCGCCGGCACCGGATCGCGGGACAGACAGAGACGGAAAGCGTGCTCAATGCGAGCCGTGTCATCATCACCTGCCTTTTCGCTGAAAACCCGTCGCGCCAGAGCCTGTGCCGTCTCGACGAAACTCTCGCTGTTCAGCGTGATCAGCGCCCCGATCGGGGTATTCGACCTCGCCCGCTGAATCGTCGTAACGTTGGAGTCAGGGCAATCAAAACTGATCAGCCCTGGATGCGGAGCGGTCCGTTTGAAGTAGGTGTACATGCCCCGACGATACCGGTCCTCACCCTCGCTCAGGTTCCACTTGAACGCTGAATTGTAATTCACGTCGGAGACGCCAGCGGGGATGGGAGGGAAAACACTTGGCCCACCGACTTTTTTCGAGAGCAGTCCGGAGGCCGCGAGGGAAAGATCGCGGATGATCTCGGCCTCGACACGAAAACGATTCTGACGGGCGAGGAGAAAATTCTTCGGATCGAGATCGATCAATTCCGGTCGATGATGCGATGACTGCCGATAGGTGTTCGACAGCACGATCGTGCGGATGAGCGCCTTGCGCGACCAGCCGGAACGGATCAATTCCGCAGCGAGCCAATCGAGCAGCTCCGGGTGGGAAGGACGATCCCCCCGCACTCCGAAATCCTCCGGTGTGGGGACGATCCCTGCCCCGAAAAGCTGTGTCCAGATATCATTGGCGATCACCCGCGGAGGCAGCGGGTTTTCTCCGCTCACCAACCAGCGGGCGAGATCGAGACGATCACCTTCCGCACCCCGATGACTAATCTCAGGCAGGACCGACAGGGTTCCCGGCCGGACTTCGTCGAGCAGTTCCTTGAACTCGCCGCGTTTGAAAATGTGGGTCTTGCGACGGTCGACCTTCCGCTCGGCAATGACCCGCACGTCCATCTCGGGAGCGACGGGACGCTTCGCATCGTGGGCATTCTTCTGTGCGAGGAGAGCGCTGGTCGTCCCATCGAGCCGCTCGACATGACGGAGGATGGCCTCTTTCATCTCCGCCTTGCGCCCGGCTGCGGGTGCCTCAAGAGCGAGGCGCACCTCCTCCGGAACCGCAAGCAGCGTCGGGGTCGTGATCGCGGAAAGTCGAAAGCGTCCGATGGTGTGCTGCTCGCCATAGTTCTGCACCAGTTGCAGGGTGAATTCGGTCGCCTCCTTCAGTTCAATCGGCTCGGCGAAACCGATCTCGGAAAAATGGGACTTCGCGATCTGACCTCCCACCGCCCATCCGGTGCCTTCTTTCCCCGCCTTCGCATTGTCATCGAGAATACCCCGCACGGCCCATCCGCCCTGGGCATAGTCCGCAGCCGCGTCACCAAACCGGACCGGATTGCGCGGAAACCCTTTCACCGACAATTCAAGGCGATTGAGGACAAAGTTTCCATGTTTCGCCCGACCCGGGCCCTGTTCTCCAAGGGACGGATCAGGCAGTACTTCGAGGCGCAGTCCGCTGATCATTCCGGCCGGCAGCTTTGCGGTCACGGTATAGTTCGCGGTCGGCGGGTTCGTTCCCCCGACAAGAAGAGAACGATCTTTCTCAAGGGAAAACTGGACTCCCTTCGGCGCGGCAAAACCCTCGATCGTGATGGGTGCCAAGCCCGGAGTTGCCACCGTCTTTGCCGCAGCGAGCTGCTCTCCGAGACGCTGTTCCCATTCTCCCAGTCGTCCTTCCAACTCCTTCCGGGCTAGAACAACCCGGGATTCGATCTTTTTCGAGACTTCGACGTGACCGGCGAGCGCCTTTTCGTAACGGGCCCAGGCCTCGTCGGACTCGCGGACCTTTGCATTTGTCTCGTCGCCGTTGTTGAAATAGGAATAGAGCTGGTAGTATTCGGCGTGGGTGATCTCGTCGTA
Organism: Akkermansiaceae bacterium UBA2381; assembly: GCA_002344215.1. GTDB lineage: Bacteria > Verrucomicrobiota > Verrucomicrobiia > Verrucomicrobiales > DEV007 > Arctic95D-9. Next base: position 119,649 of record DDSV01000036.1, on the reverse strand, counting down.
CTTGTGAGTATGACAACGCGCACAGGTGAGGGTCAGCCCCATCCAGACCGCTCCGATCGTTTCGACCCGGTCCATCACCGCGGCGACCCGCCATTGCTCCTTGTCGACACCTCCTTCGGTGTTTGTCAGGGTCTGCCGGTGGAAGGCCGTCGCGAGGATCTGATCGGGCGTCGCCTTATCGAGAAGGTCTCCGGCAAGCTGCTCGATTGTGAACTGGTCGAAAGGCATGTCGTCGTTGATCGCCTCAATGACCCAGTCGCGGTAGCGCCACGCATCGGGACGATGATTGTCCTTCTCATAACCATCGCTGTCGGCAAAGCGGGCGCGGTCGAGCCAGTGCCGTCCCCAGCGTTCGCCGAAGGCGGGACTAGCGAGAAGATCGTCGGCCAGCTTCGCCAGACCGGTCTCGCGGTCAGCCGCGATCGCCGCGAGGTACTGCGCGACCTGCTCCGGTGTCGGCGGCAATCCGGCGAGGTCGTAAAAAAAGCGGCGGATCAGGGTGATGTCATCCGCTTCGGGCGAGGTAGCGATGCCCTCCTTTTCGAGACGGGCGAGGACGAAGGAGTCGATCGGATTTTTCACCCGGGCCGATTCCGAGACGGCGGGAGCGGCCGGAGAGGTCAGTCCCGCGTAGGCCCAGTGTTTCGGCCAAACCGCCCCGCTGGCTATCCATTGCTCCAGTTTGGCCGACTCCTCAGCGGAGAGCGCTTCGCCTTTTCCAGGCGGCGGCATCTGCTCATCCGGATCCGACGAACGAACCCGTGACAGGACCTCCGAAGCCTCGGGTTCGACCGGGACGATGCCGCGCAAGCCGGACTCGAGCACCTTTGAGGCGTGTTCGATTCCGGTGAGGCGGAGCCCCGCCTTCGTGTCATCGGGTCCGTGACAGAGCGTGCACTTCTCGGCGAAGATAGGGCGGATATCCTTTTCAAAATCGATCTCCGCTCCATGGGAAATGTTCCCTATCATCCAAAGGATGAAGTAGAGCGGGAACAGTCTGGAAGAATAAGCACCCATTGCAGCCGCCAGTTTCCTCAATCAGCAAAGACCCGTCAAGGGACGCGGAAGCGGCGGAGGCTGGTCTATCTTGTTTTCCCCCCATCCGCCACCAGCGGAATCGTCCGGACGCGGCTACCCTGGACTACTTCAAGCCTCCGGAACAGCGCACCGTATCGACGGGTTTCATCCGTCTCAATGAGAGGAACGATCACGTGGGTGCCGTGAGCATTCGTCCGGAGGGACCAATTTTCCGGAATCACCGGGCGGAGAAAAGAAGTTAGCGAGTCGGGCGAAGCCAGGGCATCGAAAAGCAGCGGTTCGGCGTTTTTTTCTGAACGGGCGATGGTTTCCGACAGCGCAGGAAAAGTCAGATAGCTCATGGAAGGGTCAGCTCCGAGCGACTCCAGTTTGTCGGCAATGAGCCGGATGCGTTCCTCGCGGCGATCCGGTTCGAAATCCCCATGGTCGCGGGCGAGGATGCGATAGGAGTCGAGCGCTCGCACAAACCGTGAAATGGCCCCGCCCTTATCGCCCTCCTTTTCCGTGGCGAGGGCTTCCTGCAGGTGGAGGTACCCCGACATCCACGTTTCAGCCGGATCCTCCGAGGCGATGACATGCCCGAAAAGCGGAAGCAGAAGGATCGTGACGAGGAACCTCATGGACGAATCATTTCAGGAAATTCCAATTGAATCCAGTCCAAAAACTCCATCAATCAAGATCCGTTCCGTTAAAGCAGTAATTCCATTCCGGCATGGCGGACGAGGTCGCGCTGGCGATTGTCTTTGATCAAGCGATAGCTAGACGGAATCTTTTTCCCGCCCCGATCACGTGATTGCCAAAAGATCCCCGATTTCACAGGGTGTAGCGACTGTCCCAACCCTGTCAGGTTCAGGCTTCCATGAAAACATTCCCCGTCCTCCTCGCGGTCCTCTTCACCCTGTCAATGTCCGTTGCGGCCAACGACTGGCCCACATGGAGGGGTCCGAATGGAGACGGGAAGTTAATCGAGGCAACCGCTTACCCGATCGAGTGGTCTGCTACCAAAAACATCGCGTGGCGGGTCGACCTGCCCGATCGAGGCAATTCTTCACCCGTCGTGTCGGGAGACCGGCTTTTTTTGACCCAGTCCGAGAACGAGGGTCGCCTGCGTTCACTGCTCTGCATCGATACAAAGGACGGGAAAACGCTTTGGAAAAAGACAATCGATTACGGCAAGGCGGAGGAGACCCACAATACCAATCCACACTGCCCCGCCTCGCCCGTGACAGACGGCTCCCTCGTTTTTGCGTGGCATGGAAACGCCGGGCTGCATGCCTACGACTTTGACGGGAAGGAGAAATGGAGCCGCGACCTCGGGAGCGACTATGCCCACATCTGGGGTCCACACGCAGCCAGCCCTGTCCTGATGGGCAGCGGTCTTATCATCCACGCCGGCCCCGGACCGGTGCAGCGGCTCTTTGCCCTGAACAAAACCAGCGGCGAAATCCTCTGGAAGCAGGAACTCGATGAGTTCGAGAGCGCTGATGCGAAGCAGTTCAAAGGCTCGTGGGCGACGCCGCTGCTCATCGACAATGACGGCAGGTCTGAGATGCTCCTCGGCCTGCCCGGCTCTCTCACCAGCTTCGACCCGAAAACGGGGAAAGAACTCTGGCGCGTCACGGGGCTGAGCGACCTCTGCTACACCAATGTGTTGGTCGGGAACGGACGGGCCCTCTACTACTGCGGCTACGGCGGTCCCGGGCTCGGGGTTAAGCTTCCCGGGGCGACCGAAACGGGCGACCTCACGGCCTCCCATCGGCTCTGGGCCGATCCACCGAAGGGGAAAAACCAGAATCCCCAACGCATCGGATCGGGCCAGATCATCGGGGACCATCTTTACCTCCTCAACGAGCCGGGGGTGATGCAGTGCAGCCTCGTCGAGACGGGCGAGATCCTCTGGCGCGAGCGGCTCAGCGCGAACAGCTGGAGTTCGATGAACCTGATCGGAAAAACGCTCTACGTGAATGACACTAAGGGAACGACCTACCTCATCGACCCCGATCCGTCAGCAATGAAGGTCCTCGCCACGAATCCCGTCGACGGAAACCAGCACACCAATGCGTCACTGGCCTTCGCGGACGGGAGGATTTACTTCCGGACCGATGCCTACCTCTATGCGGTGGAGTGAAGCACCCGGGCAAACCCGGAACCCAGGAAAAAATCTGTATCCGTCAGGATTTCAGATTCCGTATCTTCAACTCGTCCCGGATTTCGTAGCCGCCACTGCGCACCGGCTCGAGGAGATTGAGCAATTTTGCCTTGGCCTCCGCCCCCGGCAATTCACCGGACAGGGACAGGGTACGGTCGGCAATGACCAATTCCATCGTGCCCGTTCCCTCCTTGAGAAGAAACGATACCACCGACGGAAGCATGGAAATCCACGGCTCGTCCACGGTTCGGGCCGAAACACGGAGCTTATCCTCGACCTTTTTCTCCCCCATCACCTCGATTGCAGCGGTCCGGATAGCCTCCCGCTGCGCCAGCGTGGGGAGCGAACCCTCAAACAAATATTTTCCCTCCCAGGTTCCCATGTAGAGCACGAGAGGAAGAAGCGGTGCCGGGGCGGGCTTGGTTTCGTCAAACTCCAGGCGGTCCGACGCCTTTCCGCGGGTTGAAAACAAAGACTGGTATTCGTCCCGAAGCGCTTTGAGGCCCGGCTTGTCGTCCGTCGCCCCGCCGATCCACGCTACGGTGCGGTCTACCCGCAACTCGGGTTCCTGCACCGTCGCAATGAGATTACCGAGCAGATCCGGAACTCCGGGGAGCCAGGGAGGACTGTCAACGGCAGGGTCGACCACCACCCGGTCGTCCACCCTTGCCAGTTCGGGGGCGGCCTTCCGGGCGGCTTCAAACAACTGCCGTTTCATTTCCTCAGTCGGCACCGTGCCATTGAGAATGAGGCGCAGATCACGCCCCGGGGTAAGGCTGACCCGGGGAGACGGGAGCGCGGGAGCCGCCGTAACGGTCCCGGGAGGTGAAAAATCAATCAAGCCGGAAAGAAGCTCCTCCGGGTCGTCGGCTCGACCCGAGGAATCCATGACCGATGACAAGGGTAACTCAGCCGCAAGTCGCTCTTTTTCCCGCACCAGAGACCCCGCCCCAATCGCCACCGCGATTGCGATCACGGTGACGCTGAAGAGCGGCCTCATGGAGAAGGCCCCCCGCTCAGGTTCAGTCGTTAAGTGACGGGTCTCGTCCATCCACCTAAAGCGTGTACGAAACCTGCCGAGAGGACGAAGGAAAATTTAAAAAACTTTTGCCGCCGCGCAGCGATTCCCTTGCGTCAATGGCACCACCTTCGGCAGAATGCGCACCTCTTCGCGTGACCTGTTTACCGATTCCCGCGATGGAGAGATCTTCCATTTTTGCTAAAATAGCCCAAGAGCATGAACAGCCATCATCATTTCGGCGACCCTTTCCGGATCTGCGCCCTCGCCGTTTTTTTCACTCAGACGGCTTCGGCTGAGGTGGACTTTGTTCATCAGGTCGTGCCAATCCTGAGGGAACACTGTTCGGGCTGTCACGGCGGCGAGGAGGCGAAAGGGGGATTCTCCATCAACACCCGGGACCTCTTCCTCGATGACGAAACGGCGACTCCGGGAAAGGCGGCCGAATCCTACTTCCTTGAACTGGTCGAGGAGACCGATACCGAGGTGCAAATGCCCCCGAAGAAAAAATCCCGGGTCCCGGCCGATCAGATTGCGGTGCTGAAACAGTGGGTCAACGAAGGCATGCCATGGGAGCCGGGCTTCACCTTTGGCGAGGCAACCTACGAACCTCCGCTGAAGCCCCGCCTTCCCGAGCTTCCTCCCGTGACCGATGGCCGGACCCATCCGGTGGACCGCCTCATCGACCATTATCTTGCCGAAAACAAACTGCCCCGGCCGGATCCAGTAGACGACAGCGCCTTCCTGCGCCGGGCTCATCTCGATCTCATCGGACTACTCCCGGCGCCGTCGGAGGTCACGGCCTTCCTCGCAGACAAGGATCCTGACAAACGCTCCAAGGTAATCCATCAACTACTCGGCCGTGAGATCAGCTACGCGGATCACTGGCTTACCTTCTGGAACGATCTTCTGCGCAATGACTATACGGGAACCGGCTTCATCACCGGCGGGCGAAGCCAGATCAGCCTCTGGCTCTATGACGCCCTGAAAACAAACAAGCCCTTCGACCGGATGACGCGCGAACTCATCGCCCCTCCGACGGCGGAGAGCGACGGCTTTATCAAGGGAATCACCTGGCGCGGCGAGGTCAGCGCCGGACAGACCGTGCCCATCCAGTTCTCCCAGAGTATTTCGCAGTCATTTCTCGGGATCAACATGAAGTGCGCCTCCTGCCACGACAGTTTCATTGATCGATGGAAACTGTCGGAGGCCTATGGGCTCGCCGCGATCTATTCCGAGACCCCGCTCGAGATTCATCGCTGTGACAAACCCGTCGGTGAAACGGCAAAAGCAGCCTGGCTTTTTCCCGAGATTGGTCAGATTGATCCGGCCGCCCCGAAAGCGGATCGGCTCCGCCAGCTCGCCGATCTCATGATTCATCCTGAGAACGGACGGACCACCCGGACGATGGTGAACCGGCTCTGGGCGCAACTGATGGGCAGAGGCATCGTGCATCCGCTCGACGCCATGCAGACCGAACCCTGGAATGCCGACCTCCTCGATTTCATCGCCAGTGATTTTCAGAAAAGCGGCTACGATCTGAAACACACCCTCGCCCTCATCGCCACCTCGTCCGCCTACCAGAGCCGTGCCGATATTCTTGAAGGGGAGGACGACGGCACGGACTACACCTACGCAGGCCCGCGCGCGAAACGTCTCACCGCCGAGCAACTCGTTGACATCGTCTGGAGCCTCACCGGGTCAGCCCCGAAAAATTTCAACGCACCCGTCGTTCGCGGTCTGAGCGATCCTGAGGCAGAGGCCGACAGCACCCACCCCTCGAAGTGGATCTGGGGACCTTCGGCGGCAAAGGGTGCCGTTCCGGGTGGAGAGAAAATTCTCCTGAGACGTGATTTCACGCTTGGCAAACCCGTTCGCTCGGCCGGTGCCGTCGCGGCGGCGGACAACACTTTCACCCTCTATGTGAACGGACAGTCCCTCCTCACGGGGAACGACTGGAACATGCTCAAGTCAGCTCCCGCTCCGGTTCGAAAGGGCGAAAACCGGCTTCTCCTCGTCGCGGAAAACGGAGCGAGCGAGCCGAATCCGGCCGGTGCCTATGCGGCGCTGCGTATCGTCTACGAAGATGGCACCGCGGAGATCATCACGACCGATGAAACCTGGCTCGTTTCAATGAAGGTGCCCAAGGGGGATAAAGTGGCGAAGTGGGAGATAGACAAACTCACCTGGGAATCAGCGATTCCCGTTTCCCTCGGTGCCTGGTCCGGAGCGGTCGATCCACAGATCGGAAAAACCCTCGCCGCCGTCTCCGCCTCCTCGCCCCTCATGGTCCGGGCGTCACTGATGAACAGCGATTTCCTGATGCGCAGTCTCGGTCGTCCCAACCGGGACCAGATCGTGACCTCACGTCCTAACGAACTCACCACGCTGGAAGCAATCGATCTTTCAAACGATCCCACCCTCGCCAAGGCTCTGGATGCAGGAGCCGGAAAACTCGCCGGAAAGTCGCCCGACCAGTTGATCGACCAGCTCTATCTTTCCGCTCTGACCCGACTCCCCTCGGAGTCGGAGAAGGCCGTCCTGCGCGGGGCACTCGGCGCATTCCCCAAGTCCACCGATATCGCCGATCTCACCTGGGCCATCCTGATGATGCCCGAATTCCTCCTCGTCCGCTGACCCAACCCTCGTCACTGTCATGCACTTCCCCATCGACCCCACCGCGCCCGATCCCATCATCCGGCGGGATTTCCTCAAAAAGCTCTCCGCCGCCAGTGCCGCGGCCTGGATGAGTGGCGAACCCCAGCTCGTGCGCGGCAAAGAGATCCAGCACCCCGAGGCCAAAGCGGACGCCTGCATCCTCCTCTGGCTAGCGGGAGGCATGGCCGCACCGGAGACCTTTGACCCGAAACGCTACGCTCCCTTCGAGGTCGGCATGTCGGTCGATTCGGTCCTCTCGACCTTCCCCTCGATTCCGACATCGGTCGATGGATTAACTATCTGTCAGGGAATGGAAAACATCGCGAAGATCATGGATCGGGGAACCCTCATCCGCTCGGCGGTGCAGCCCGATCTTGGCAGCATCCTCCACTCGCGCCACCAGTATCACTGGCACACCGGCTACGTTCCGCCGCAGACGGTCGCCTGCCCGCACCTCGGTTCCTGGATGGCACGGGTCCTGGGTCCGAAGAATCCGGTGATGCCGCCCTTCATCAATATCGGCCAGCGCCTCGAGGGAGTCGGAGAAAAGGAGGAACTCAAGGCCTTCACCACCGCCGGATTTTTCGGGAGCGAGTACGGCCCCATGAACCTCCCCTTTCCCGAAGAGGCCGCCAAATCCGTGCAGCCGCCCGAGGGCATGACCGCGGAACGTTTTGCCAATCGGGACAAACTCTACCGCAAGCTCGTCGATCAGAGTCCCCACCGCGACTACGCGAGCGACTACCAGCAGGCTTCGCTGCTGCGCTCGATGGACAATGCCTACCGGCTCCTCGGCTCGAAAGAGCGCCGTGCTTTTGACCTCAATGAAGAACCCGCCGAAGTTCGGGCGAAATACGATACCTCGCGCTTCGGTCGCGGTTGTCTCCTTGCCCGCCGTCTCGTCGAGAACGGAGCCCGCTTTGTCGAAGTCACGACGGAGTATGTGCCCTTTCTCCACTTCGATACCCACGCTGAAGGCCATAGCACTGTGGCGCGGCTGCACTCGGAGATCGACCGGCCCATTGCCCAGCTCATCCTTGATCTTGAAGAGCGCGGACTGCTCGACCGCACCCTCGTCATCATCGCCTCGGAATTCAGCCGCGACGCCATGATCGAGGGCAAACCGGGATCGACCGCGAATGATCAGGCCACTCACAAGGTCGACTCCATCACCGAGATGAAGCACTACGGTCTGCACCGTCATTTCACCGGCGGCACGAGCGTGGCGATGTTCGGCGGTGGGGTGAAAAAGGGATTCGTCTACGGCAAAACCGCCGACGAGAGACCGCTCGTCGCCGTCGAGAATCCCGTCACCGTGATGGATCTCCACGCCACTATCATGACCGCGATGGGAGTGAGTCCGAAGACCGAGTTCATGATCGAGGGGCGGCCGTTTTACGTGACACAGGACGGCAAGGGAGTGCCGGTGACGGAGGTGTTCGGGTGAGGTTGATTGATCACCGGGCTGCTTTGCCCCCTTTTTATCCCACCCAAAATTCTCTATTTTGAACAAACCCCACGGGACGGGTTCTCAACCTTTCCTGATGGATCATCCTCCGCCTCAGTTTCCCGCCCTTCTGGAGACGGTCGCGGGCTCGGGAGAAAAAGAAGGTCGGGCTCGTCTCCGGGATCAGATCCGGCAGTCACCTCTTCTTCGCTTTCTCCCACGCCCGCGTCGGCTCTTTCGATGGAGTATGCTGGCGATCTTCGCGCTTTTTCTTGGCCCTCCGACCTGGAAGGCCCTTTGGTCGGAGCCGGCGGTAGCCTTCGAACCGGCCGCCGAGGCCCTTCTCTATGATCGCGATGGAACTGCCGTGCAGAGCTGGCCTGAGCGTGGAGACCGACGTCCTATCGACTTTGCGGAAATCTCACCGCATCTCGTCAAAGCGATCCTGGCGAGGGAGGATCAGCGTTTTTTCCGCCATTTCGGGGTCGATCCGGTGGGCCTCGTCCGGGCACTCCGCGCGGACCTCGCGGCTCGTCGTATCTCCCAGGGTGGCTCCACTCTTACGATGCAGCTGGTCGAGCGGGCTTACCCGCAAAGCGAAAATACCCTGACGCAAAAGCTGCGCACGAAGTGGTTCGAATTCGTCATGGCGACCCGACTGGAATGGTACGCCCTGCGGCAGAGTGGAGACCGTCGTACCGCCAAAGAGACAATCCTCTCCGCCTATCTCGGGCATGTTGAGTTCGGCTATCAAACGGTGGGCATTCGGGAAGCTACGGAGTTTTATTTCCACAAAACCCCGGCGGAGCTCACGCTCGGTGAATCCGCCTACCTCGCCGGATTGATCCGTGGTCCCTCGGTCAACAACGCTCACTACGACGCCGAAAATGCCAGGCTCGCCCGGGATGCGGTCATCCGAAACATGCAGCGGCTCGGCCAGATTGACGCGGGAGAGCGCCAAAACGCGACCTTCTACGTGTCATCCGAAAAGCGCAGGCCCCGCCCCCGCCAGGGTGACGGATTTCTCTCGGCAGCAGTGCGACGAGAGTTGCAAACCCTCGTCGAAAAGGGCGAACTGACCGCCGCCGAGGCGACCTCACCGTCCCTCCGCATCCACCTCGCCCGCGACTCTGCCATTCAGAAGGTCGCTGAAGAAGGCCTGCTCGAGCAACTCAACAAGATCGAGAGGGACCGTCACTTCACCGGGAGCAAAGGGCAGCTCCAGGGGAGCGTCGTGGTCCTCGACAACCGCAGCGGCGGAATCCTCGCCTCGGTCGGCGGGCGGGATTTCGACCAGCTCTCCTACGACTGTGCTCTCCAGGCGAAACGCACGGCTGCAAGCGCCGCGAAGCCTTTCCTCTACGCCGCCTATCTGGAAGACCAGTCTGCAGATATCACCGACCTGATTTCCAATGCACCGCTCGACGCAGCGGAGTTCCCCGGCCTACCCGGCTCGGGTGAACCTGACGAGACCCTACTGCTCGAGCCGGGAAAACATCCTCTCTGGAAAGGTCTCGCCTACTCAAGCAATCGGATGACGCTGCGAGTTGGAGCCCTCACCCGCCCCACGGCATGGGCCAGCCGCATGCATCCGCTCCGGCTCATTCGGAATCCGGCGACGCCCTCGACCAACGTGTGGCTCGGCAGCTTTGACGTGCGTCCCGTTGACCTTGCCGCCGCCTACGCCGTTTTTCCCCGTCGAGGCAGCTACACGGAGCCATATCTCATTCGCGAAGTGGACGTGGCAGGTCGAAACGCCTTTCGCCGCCGTCCCGAGTTTCAGTCCGTCCTCCGCGCCGACACCTGCGACGAGATTACCGGAGCCCTCCGCGAAGTGCTCCGGGTCGGCACGGCATCCGCCTACGGCGGCTCCGCTCTGGGTTCAATCCGTCCGCTCGCGGGAAAGACAGGCACGACTGACGGAGTCTACGATGCCTGGTTCATCGGTTACAGCAGCGATGTCACGATTGCCGTCTGGATAGGTTTTCCCGAGGGAAACCGCACGATCTTGAAAGACGCGACTGGAGGAAGTCTTGCTTTCCCTCTTTGGAAAAAGATCATTGAGCGTCTTCCTGACAACTACGCCTTCGCCCCGCTCGCGGAGTTACCGGACCGGCCCCGGATGGGGGATGGAGAATCTCAAAATACACCCATCAGGAATTGAACCTGAACCTTCGGCTTCGGAGGCCGACGTAATATCCATTTTACTATGGGTGCCTTGAACAAAGATCAGCCGGGGAAAGTGCCGATCAGTGAGGGCGGTTAAGATGAGACCTCCCGCGATGATTCGCAAGTCCTAAGCTCGCTCAATTCCCGTTTCGGGAGAGGAAACACCACTTTACACCCCCAACCCGAGGCCATATCGTCACGCCCGCGTTGAAAAGGGGCACTTTCCCCCGCGTTATCCACCATGGCAGCGGCAAGAACAGGCAAACGAGTCGTCATCAAAATCGGCACTGGAGTGCTCACCCGGAACTCCGGCGGTGAGATTCACCACGCCATGATCGCGCGGCTCTCGCAGGCCATCTCAGATATAAATGCGGCAGGTCACGAAGTCATCATGGTCTCCTCCGGAGCGGTCGGTGCGGGGATGTCGGCCTTTGGCTTCACCCAGCGCCCCACGGAAACGGAGATGCTCCAGGCCTGCGCGGCCGCCGGACAGGCACGACTCATGCATCTCTACGAGAGTCAGTTCAGCCACCACGGGCTCAAGGTGGCACAGCTCCTCGTCACCCACGAGGATCTCCAGGATGAACGACGCAGCAGCAACGTCCTCGCGACCCTGAATGCCATCCTTCCCCACCGGCAGGTCATTCCGATCATGAACGAGAATGATTCGGTCGCGGTCTACGAACTCAAGGTGGGAGACAACGACACCCTTTCCTCCATCGTCGCCCGACTCGTGAAAGCGGATATGCTCATTCTTCTTACGAGCGTTCCCGGACTCACCGGACCTGACGCGAAGTCTGAGGACGATATCATCACCCATGTCGACGACATCGAATCGGTTCTCAGTTTTGTCCGCGACGAAAAGGGAGCCCTCTCGGTCGGTGGAATGGCGAGCAAACTCCGTGCCGTCGAGGCGGCCGTTACTTCCGGCATTGAAACGCTCATCGCCAGCGGTCTCCGCCCCGAGCAACTCCTCGAACTGGTCGAGGGCAGAGGCGTGGCAACCCGCTTCAGTGCCAAATCTGTGGCGACCTCCTGAATCATGACTTCTGAAGAAATCGGTCAGGAGGTTCGGCAAATGGGCAAACAGGCCCGCGCCGCCGCGCACGCCCTGACAAAACTCTCCACGGAGAAGAAAAATGCGATCCTCCTCGCCATGGCTGACGCCGTGATGGCCCGTGAGGCGGACATTCTTGCAGCGAACGCAAAAGACCTCGCCGCCGCCGATGAACTCGGTCTCACCGCGGCGATGAAGGACCGGCTCCGCCTCGATCATGACCGCATCGCAGCGATGGCCCGGGGCATTCGAGACGTGGCTCTCCTCCACGATCCCACCGGGGAGATCATCCGGGAATGGTCGCGCCCGAACGGGCTCGAGTTCGTGAAGAAGCGCACTCCCATCGGAGTCATCGGGATCATTTTTGAAAGCCGCCCCAACGTTACCGCCGACGCCGCCGTGCTCTGTTTCAAGACGGGCAACGCGACGATCCTGCGAGGCGGGAAAGAGGCGATCTTTTCGAACCGCGCCATCGCCGCCGCTCTTCAGGAGGGAGGGGCCCCGGCCGGGCTGCCCGATCACAGTATCCAGCTGATTCCTTTCACCGACCGCGAGAGTGTCCGCCATCTGTGCGAGATGGACACCTACCTCGATCTCATCATCCCGCGCGGTGGAGCAAGCCTCATCGAAGCGGTCGTGAGCATGGCCCGCATGCCGGTGATCAAACACTACGACGGCATCTGCCACGTCTTTGTCGACAAGGACGCCGACCCCGACATGGCCGAAGCGATCACGCTGAACTCAAAACTGCAGAAGCCCTCGGTCTGCAATGCGCTTGAGACCCTGCTGATTCATCGCGACATCGCCTCCACCTTTATTCCCCGCATCGCCGGGGTCCTGTCATCGAAAAAGGTCGAAATGCACGGCGACGAATCTTTCATCCAACTCGCCGGAGTCGATGAGGTCATCCCCGCCACGGAAGAGGACTGGAAGACCGAATATCTCGACTACATCCTCGCGATCAAGGTGGTCGATGATCTCGATGCCGCGATTGCCCACATCAATCACTACGGTTCACATCACACCGACAGTATCGTGACGACGAATGCCGATGCCGCCGCGCGCTTCCAGCTCGAAGTCGACAGCGCCTGTGTTTTCTGGAACTGCTCAACCCGCTTCGCCGACGGAGCCGAGTTCGGCTTCGGTGCCGAGATCGGAATCAGCACGGACAAACTCCATGCCCGCGGTCCGATGGCCCTGGAAGAGCTGTGCAGTTACAAGTATCTCGTGAACGGGAGCGGGCAGGTGAAATAGGAGGCATAGCGGAAGACAGTCGGGTAGGTAGCCGCGTTGGGCTCCAACGCGGATTGGGGCGGTCTTTTGAGATTGGATGTGCTGCCATCAATGGACAATCAAAGAGGTCGTTCGGCCCGAACGACCCCTACCTGAGCTGCCGCGATGTGTCCGAAAACGCGCCTTCTATGGTCGTTAACTGATTATTCAACACGGACAATCATCGGCATGATTCCGATTCTGCCGCTCCCCGCAAGCACGACCACCGATCACTCCTTGTAGTCGCCACCGCGCAAGCTCTCAAGGACCGACTCCTGCCACTCACGGAGGCGTTTAGCGAGGTTACCGGCGAGTTCGGGTTGCTCGTCGATGAGGTTCGTTTTTTCACCGGGATCGGCGTCGAGATCAAAGAGCTCCTCCGTGACTTTTCCGTCCTTACGATCGTGGATGATCAGTTTGTGCGAACCCTCGATGATGGAGCGCGGGCCGCGAAAATCGGACTCGATAATTTCGGGCTGGCGAAAATTCAGAAAATCCCTCGTCGCGATTCCGTCCATCTTCTTCACCAGCGGAGTCGTTCCCTTCTGCAATTCCGGATCCAGATAGGGCTCCGGTTTCCGTTGGGTGAGGGCGCGTGCCTCGTAACCCCAGAAAAAGAGAGGCGCTGGACGTTCCACTGCTCCCGCCTCAAGCAGTGGCATCAGGTCGATGCCATCGAGCGTGCGCCCGGGCAATGCGACCCCGGCGAGCGCCGCCATCGTCGGAAGCAGGTCGCTCGTCGAAGCCCGGAGCGGCGTGGCCACCGGTTTGGGAAAACGCGCCGGCCACTCGATCAGACCCGGCACGAGCGTTCCACCGTCGTAAAAGTCAGCTTTCATTCCGCGATGGGGCGATTCGCGAAACCCGTCGGGCGAGGTGCCATTGTCTCCGCAGTAAAAGATCAGGGTGTTTTCCCGCAGTCCCCTCTCCGCAAGCTGCTTCCGTAGCGTTCCGATGGCGCGGTCCATCGCCGTGATCTCGGCGTAGCGCTCGCGCAGGACATCGCCGAGGGGTCGTTTCGTCGGCCCGCCGGTTTCATTCGAGGTCAGCTTTACGATTTTGTCAGGATATTTTGCGGGGAGTTCGTCATAGAGGGCGAGGTCCTCCGGCAGTCCCTGATAGGGCTCGTGTGGTGACCCGAACCAGATGACTCCAAGGAAAGGTTTGTCCTGCTCCTTCGCCCGGTCGATGAAGCGAATCGCCTCCTCGACCAGAATGGCGGAACTTTCACCGGGGAAAATCTCGGGCGGTCCTCCGTTGCGTGAGAACGAGGGATTCAGTTCAAAAAAATTATCGTGCGAGAGGCACTCGTGGAAACCCATCGCCAGCGGACTCACCGGCGACTCCTTCTTCACCGCCCCGACATGCCACTTTCCGAAATGCCCGCAGTGATAGCCGGCCTTCGCAAGGAGATGAGCTATCGTGATCTCTTCGGGTCGGAAAGACCATCCCGGAGTGAAGGTGCCCATGCGGTTCGGATGCCGTCCCGTGAGGAAACTCGCCCGCGTCGGTGAACAACTGGGATGGGCCGCGTAAAAATGATCGAACCGCAATCCGGTCGCCGCCATTTCGTCGAGGACGGGCGTCTTCAGATACGGGTGGCCGTTGTAGCCTGTTTCCTCCCAGCCATGGTCGTCGCCCATGAGGAGAAGGATATTCGGCGGCGGATCCGCGGCGAATGTGTGGGAACCCGCGACACAGAGGAGAGCGAGAAGGAGTCTTTTCATAAGGGCATCGAATCGTGCTTGGGGGAAAGCGGTCAAGGCTTGTGTTTCCATTTTAGTGATTCCGGGGCATTCAGGCCTCCTTGTTTCCTTTGTGGCTTCGTGGCTTTGTGTGAAATTTTTCCCGGGCCCGGATTGCTTCGGCGGGGCTCACACAAAGCCACAAAGACACGAAGCTATTGAACCCCCTTCGCAGCCTCTGTGAAAGCCGTGTTGAGAGTCTTCCACTTCACCTTCGCCACCCAGACTCGATTGTCGGCACCGCGCGCGACAAGGGGAGCCGGATCATAAGAGTTAGGCGCGGGTCCCTGCATCCACTCGGTCACGGTGACCCAGGATTCGCCCGGACTGACTTCCGTCACCCCGAAGTTCCCGAGACGGGCTCCCATTTCGGGAACGAGGATCTGTTCGCTCGCCCGAATGACGCGCCGGGTCTCCGGATCGACACGGGCAATGAAAAGCGGTGCCCGGTGGCGGAAAACGTGGTCGTTGTTGGCACCGCGCCGTGTGTAGACGAGATAGAGCGCCTCATGATGTGTCACCCAGTGCTGCTGCGTGTTGTAATTGCCGAGATCCTGACCGTCATCAAAAAGCCACTTCCGCGGTTCGTCGAAATTCAAACCGTCCTCGCTCACCGAGATGTATCCGTGATCATCATTCCGCATCGTCAGGAAGAAACGTCCTCCCCATCGCGTCAGCGACGGCTCGTAAAGTCCGCGTTTCACCGGAACGGTGAGTTCGCTTCCGTGATCAAGATACCGGAGTTCCGACCCGTCAAAGGAACAACGAACCACGGTAACGGAATAGGCCTCGGTCCCGTGGGCTTTGAAATAGATCGGAAGCAGCACGGTGCCGTCCTCCAGATCAAAACGCTGCACACAACCGGCCCCGGCATTTTCAAACTTCGGATCGTCCGGCATCACGAGGGTCTGCCACGGTGACCACGAAGACTTCGCTGGATCGTAAACGGAGTAGGCAGTGCCCCGGGGGCGGACTTTCATGACCACGTTATCCTGATAGACCGCGGTATGCCCGATTCCGAGGAGCTTCCCGGAGCTCGCGTGCCACTTCGGCCAGAAGTCGCAAACGGTGATCTCAAGATTTTTGTGCCCCTCCCACGAAAAGGGCTTCCGGGCAAAAGTGGCGTGCTCCCGGGGAGCGGTCCACGTTTTGCCGAGATCCGCGCTTCGCATCTCGTTAAGCGCAAAGAAGACATCCGATCCCGAGATCTGAAGCTTTTGCAGGGTCATAACCACGAGCGGTTCATCGGAGGGATTCACCGGTAGATTCGGAGGAATCGCCCCGGCGCGGGCATGGACCCAGCACATTTTGCCGTCAAATCCCCGCGTCGCCTCGGTGAGTTCGATCTCGTAGAGCGGGTCGGCTCCGCGAACCTGATCAACCGTGAGGGTGAATGCGACAAGAGTGAGGAGGAAAAGGCGGGAGTTCATGAGTCTGTTTATTTCTTTAGGGATTCCCAGTTTCGGCATGCCATTTCGCCTGTTTTTCCCCGGCTGAAAGGGCGATGACGGGAAGCCGAAAAGACGCATAACCAATAGAAACACAGGCCTTCAGGCGATTGCGACCCCAATCCGCCCGCACTTGCGCCAGCGCCCCCGCCCGACATATCATTTACCGCCGATGGCACGAAAATCGGTTTGTGATTTCCCCATCGGAGTCCTTATTGCGCCCATTCATGAGCGAACACATCAGACTTCACATTCCCGGACCGGTTGAGGTCTCTCCTGCGACCTACGAGGCCATGGCGGCCCCGATGATCGGACACCGCAGCAAGGACTTCGTGGCCCTCTACGACGCGATCCAGCCCCGTCTCCAGACCCTCATGGGCACGACCCAGCCCGTTTTCCTCTCCACCTCCTCCGCCTGGGGCGTGATGGAGGGTGCCGTCCGCAACCTCGCCACTAAAAAGGTCCTTTGTTGCTGCTCCGGCGCGTTTTCCGACAAATGGGTTGATGTCGCCCGCCGCTGTGGCAAGGAAGCCGAAGCGCTCCAGTTTGAGTGGGGTGTCCCCGTCGATCCGGCCGCAATCGACGCGAAACTCGCCACCGGTGAATTCGACCTCGTCACTTTCATCCACAACGAGACCTCGACCGGAGTGATGAACCCGCTCGCCGAAGTCGCCGCCGTGGTGCGCAAATATGATGACGTCCTCCTCGTGACCGACACCGTCTCGAGCTTCACCGTCGTGCCCATCGAGGTCGACAAAATGGGCATCGACGTCCTCCTCACCGGCAGCCAGAAGGCTCTTGCCCTGCCTCCCGGACTCGCTCTCTTCAGCGCCTCCGAACGCGCCATGGCCAAGGCAGCCACGATCAACGACCGCGGCTATTACTTCGACTTCCTCGAGTTCAAAGCCAACCACGACAACTCGATGACCCCGAGCACCCCCTGCATCGCGACGATCTACGGGCTCAATCACCAGCTCGACGTGATCTTCGAGGAAGGGATCGAAACCCGCTTCGCCCGCCACGAGAAGCTCAACAACATCGTCCACGACTGGGTCAAAAAGAACGGCTTCGAGTTTTTTGCCCCCGAGGGCTACCGCTCCAAGTCCCTGACCTGTATCAAAAACAACAAGGACATCGACGTCGCCAAACTCGGTTCGATCATGCGCAAGGAGCACTCCCTCGCGATCGACGGAGGCTACGGCAAGATCAAGGGTAAGACCTTCCGCCTCTCCAACATGGGCGACGAGACCGAGGCCACGATCCGGAATCTGCTCGACGCCCTCGACGACTCCCTGACAAAGCTCTAAGCGAGCCCCCTCACCGATGACAACCCGTTTCCTCTTCCCTCCGGATTTGGGACGTGTTGCGGTAAAAATCTGCGGCATCACCCGTGGAGACGAGGCTCACGCCATCATTGCCGCGGGTGCCGATGCCATCGGGATCAATTTCTGGCCGAAGTCCAAGCGGTTCATCCCGCTGGACGAGGCCCTGCCCTGGCTGCGTGAACTCGCCGGCGCTGTGCCGCGTGTCGCCGTGACGGTGAATGCTTCGGATGAGGAACTGCGGCAGCTCATCGACAGCGGCGCGATCGACTGGATTCAACTCCACGGCGACGAGACACCGGAGAGGGTCAAGTCACTGACCCAACAGGGTCTGCCCGTTTTCAAAGCGATGGGCGTGCGCGACAGGGCCATACTTGAGGCGGCCTCGTCATTCGAATCGCCGACGCTCCTCCTCGACGCCTATGCCCCCAACGAATACGGCGGCAGCGGCGAAACGATGGATTGGTCTCTCGGGTCTGAGGCGGTGAAACAATGGCCGAACCGGCAAATCGTGCTGGCAGGAGGACTCACGCCCGGGAATGTGGCGGACGCCGTGAAGCAGGTTCGTCCGGCCGGGGTAGATGTCGCGAGCGGCGTGGAAGTCAGTCCGGGGCGGAAGGATCTGGACAAGGTGCGCGATTTTATCGCGGGGGTGAAGAGCAGGAATCTGCGCGACAGGTAGCTGCGTTCGGCTCGAACGCAGATTGCGATTTCGATAAATATTCGACCCTCGGGCCGGAGTTTCATCTCGCCTCCAAGGTCCCCTCAACCACGCCCAATCGTGAATCCAGTTTAAGACGACTGAAGATCGTCTCTCCCCCGCTCTCGCCGCCAAGCAAGCCCTGATAAGCCCGGATCGTCGCGGTGGCCTCATCAGCCGTTTCCGCGAGCAGTTCAACACGAAAGCGCCGCAGACCCGCATCCCGCAACGCATTGAAAAATCGTGCCCCGCTCTGGGCGCGGCCATTAAACAGCGTATTCCGGCACCCCACGTCGGCGGAGAGGCGATGCAACTGCCCGACCCGGTCACGGAGGTGGACGACATGGGTGTCACAGGGACGCCCGCAATTGGTGGAGTCCGTTCCCTTCGAGAGGAAGGCGCAGAAGACGCAGTGCTCCATGTGAAACATGGGCATGTGCTGGTGCAGGGTGAGCTCGAACCACCCGGGCGGCGCGGATGCGAGAAGATCGAGGACCTGCGCGATGTTGAGATCGTAGGAAATCGTGAGGTTTTGGAATCCCTGCTCCATGAGCAGCTTCGCACTGATCGGATTGGCGATGTTCAGGGAAAAATCGCCTATCATGTCGAGATCATCCCGGTCTTTGAAGTGACCGATTCCGCCAAGATTGCGGACGAGAATGCCGTCGGGCTTTGCGTTTTCGACGACGCGGAAGAGACCACTCTCGCCCGCCTTCTGGATGCGCGGAGTGGCAAGAAAAAGTCGCGTCTCTGGCGAAGTCTCACGCACCTTCGCGACGAGATCCCGGTAGCGGCGCACGTCCTCAAGATCGACATAGACGGTCTCGATCCCGCAGCGGATCGCCGCGTCGACCTGGTCCTCGGTGCGGCAGAGAACCCGGAGTTCCATTGCCGTCTCCTCTGTTGCGGTCTTTTCCGGAAGGAGATCCGACACCATCACCCCCGTGGAACGCCGATGTTCAAAAGCCCCGAGACGCGCCCGCTCGAGCGGTTCAACGAGGGCGCGACGCAGGCGGTTCAGCTCGCTCACCGGAACCATGACGTCGCCTGACAAATGCACCTTGAGTGACCCCAGTTCAAAGACGGTACCGCCGAGTCGACCGAGTTGCTGCTCAAGAAACTCCGCCGTGAGGGGGCGATTGGCGGCGATCTCAAGCGGCATCGCTGACTCCACTTCAACCCCGCTTTCACAATCACGCAGTTTCAGCGGCGCCCCGGCTTTACCGCTGGCAATCCAGTGAAGGCGGACCTTCCGCGAGGGGAGTTGCTCACGCTGATAAGTGCTTTGCAGGGCCGAATTGAGCGCCGGATCATCGGTCTTCCAGATACGGTGACCCGGCTTGAGTTTGGCAAAATCGATCTTGCCGCGCTGGAGCAGGAGTCGTGGTCCCTTGACCTCGTAGACGCGCCCGCCCTGTTCACGATCGGTGTTGCCGCCCGTGTCAAAGACGATGCCGTCGCCGGGCTTTACGGCGGTGCCCCCACTCACTTCAACCCAGTCGGACCCCACCTTCTCGATGCGGCCGACAAAGGCTCCACGCTTTTTCCCGAAGCGGGCGTGGACGAGTTCCTGATTGTTCACCCCCTTGAGCCATCCGGTCGACAGGCCCCGGGAGAAGGCCATCTCGAGGTCGTAGCGATCCTCCGCCGTGGCCACTTCCTCGAAACCGGATTCCGCCGCATCAATGGCCTTGCGATAGGCCCGCGTCACCGCCGCGACATACTCGGGAGTTTTGAGGCGGCCTTCGATCTTAAAACTGGTCACTCCGAGCCGGATCAACTCGGGGATTTGATCGATTCCGGCGAGATCCTGAGGTGAGAGAAGGTAGCGTTGATCCCCCATCTCGCGGGTCTCTCCATCGACAACGAGTTCATAGGGCATCCTGCAGGCCTGGGCACATTCCCCCCGGTTGGCGCTGCGCTGACCGAGCGATTCGCTCGTGAGGCATTGACCCGAATAGGCGACGCAGAGGGCCCCATGGACGAAGGTCTCAATCTCGACGGCACCCGGCTCATTGGCATGAAAAAGACGGATCTCGCGCATCGAATTTTCCCTTGCGATGACGGCGCGATCGAGATTCAGCAATCCGTGAGCAAAGGCGAGCGCCTCGGGCGAGGTAATCGTCATTTGGGTGGAGGCATGGAGATGCAGATCCGGCACCATCGCCCGGGCCATCGCCGCGAGTCCGAGATCCTGCACAATGATGGCGTCGACTCCTGCCTCGCTGAGCAAGCGCAACTGCGCGGCGGCATCTTCCAGCTCCGAGGGAAAAATGAGGGTGTTGAAAGCGACGAACCCTCGCACGCCGTGGGCGTGAAGGAACTCCATCAGCCTCGGCAGGTCTTCCGGCGTGAAATTGTCGGCCCGGATTCTCGCGTTAAAACGCGGCATGCCGAAATAAATCGCATCCGCCCCGTTCGCCACGGCGGCGCGCGCACACTCCCAGTTGCCTGCGGGAGAGAGGAGTTCGGTGGAGGATTTCGGCATTCAGGCAAGGTAGCACGGGCCGGCGGGAATCTCCCGACGAAACTTTGGAGAATTCGGCTGTCCCGCTGAAAGGTTTTGGAAGACAAAATCGGAAGCGGCGGCTACCTCGTTTGCCGCATGAAAGACATCGAAATTGCGAGGCAGGCGAAACTGATCCCGATTCAGGATCTTGCCGCCGACAGGCTCGGCCTCTCCCCGGAACAGGTGATCCCCTACGGCCGATGGAAGGGGAAACTGGACCTGGCTTCCATGCCGGATAGACTCACCGGACCCGAGGGAAAACTGATCCTCGTCACCGCGATTTCACCGACTCCGGCAGGTGAGGGAAAAACAACGACGACGGTCGGACTCGGTGACGGGCTAAGCCGCCTCGGAAAAAAGGCGATGATCTGTCTCCGCGAACCCAGCCTCGGTCCCTCTTTCGGGCTCAAGGGCGGGGCGGCCGGCGGTGGCAGATCCCAGGTCGTTCCGATGGACGAGATCAATCTCCATTTCACAGGGGATTTTCATGCGATCACCGCGGCGAACAACCTGCTCTCGGCGATGATTGACAATCATCTGCACTGGGGCAACGAACTGAATCTCGACCCCCGTGAGATCAGTTGGAGGCGGGCGATGGATCTGAATGATCGCTCCCTTCGCGAAGTCGTCACCGGCCTCGGAAGGGGCAATGGATTTCCCTGCGAAACCGGCTTCAACATCACGGTTGCCTCGGAGGTAATGGCGATCTTTTGCCTCGCAAAGGACCTCGAAGATCTGCGCCTCCGCCTCGGCCGGATTGTGATCGGCAGGAACCGGTCGAAAATGAACGTCCTCGCGTCTGACCTCAAGGCACACGGAGCCATGACAGCCCTGCTGAAGGACGCCCTCAATCCAAATCTGGTGCAGACCCTTGAGCACACCCCGGCTCTCGTCCACGGAGGTCCCTTTGCCAATATCGCCCACGGATGCAACTCGGTCATTGCAACCAAAACCGCGCTACAGCTGGCTGACTTCGTGGTCACGGAAGCGGGTTTCGGCGCCGATCTCGGAGCGGAGAAATTTTTTAACATCAAATGCCGTAAGGCCAAGCTGACACCAAATGCGGCGGTCGTTGTCGCGACGATTCGAGCTCTGAAATACCACGGCGGCCTTTCCCTGAAGGAGCTTCGACAGGAGGATCCCGCTGCCGTCCGGCGCGGGTTCGAAAACCTGAAACGGCATCTTGAGAACATCGCCCGTTTCGGTGTCCCCGCCGTTGTCGCCCTGAACGCCTTCGACTCCGACACGAAGGAGGAGAACGAACTGGTCTTCTCCCTCTGCCGCGGCCTCGGCGTTCCCTGTGTCTCCGCGACCCATTGGGCCGAAGGGGGAATCGGGGCCGCTCCTCTGGCCGAAGCGGTCCTTCAAGTGATGGCAGAAGATCGCGAAAGCGCTTTCAAGCCGCTCTATCCGCTCGAAGTTTCGCCTTTAGAGAAAATCCGGACGATCGCCCGGGAGATCTATCGTGCCGACGAGGTCACCCTTAGTTCGGAGGCGGAGAGCCAGCTGGCCTCCCTCGAAAAGGACGGATTTGGCGATTTTCCCGTCTGCATCGCCAAGACTCCCTACAGCTTCAGCGCGGATCCGGAAAAGCGCGGCGCGGTGAGCGGGTTCACCCTTCCCATCCGCGAAGTGCGTGTCTCAGCCGGAGCAGGATTCCTCGTCGCTGTGACCGGGGACACCATGACCATGCCCGGGCTTCCCCGTCGACCGGCGGCGGAGGGAATTGATGTGGATGCGGAGGGGCACATCGTGGGTTTGAGCTGAGTCACAGCCGCGTGAGTTGATTTTGACATACTCTCTGTGCAAAAGGGCGTTGCCGGAGATGATCCAATTCTCTAGGGTGTTTTGATGGCGCTGCGGGGGAAAGGAATGCCGGTTGCACTGGTTGGATTGGGGATTGGCCTATCGATTGCCATCCTCGCAATCGTGCCATACCAAACATCGGACGCCATACCAGCAGACATAGTGCTTTGGCCGGATCTACGGGGTAATTGCACTTCGCCGCTACTTGACGACGTAGGAAAACTGAGATGCGACCTGCAGAGCGTCGTTTTTGATGAAATCAGTTTCGAGAAAATCCCGTTCTCCGAATGTTTGACTCAAATCGAAAATCGCATCGTGAGGGAATTTCCGAAAATGGATCCGATCACGTGGCTCGTTGAGCCGACTCTTGCACAATCCACCTCAATTACCCTTCGAGTTGAAAAAATTCCAGCCATGATCCTACTGGAGTATTTGGGAACCCTAAGCGGATCCCGCCCGGATTTCGAATCTGATCGTCAAGTAGTCTTCGCAGCGCCGTTCGGAAACGAGGAACGATTTCGCGAAGAGGGTTGGTTTCAAATACCCCGTTCGAACTTTTCATCGGCGAATTCAAAATTGGAATTGATTGGGGTGGCTGATGAGCTGAGAGACGCAGGAGTCGATCTCGAAAGCGGGGATCTGGCAATATACTATCCAAAAAGCGAACTGCTCTGCGCTTGGGCGGGCCACCACAAACTGGAGCAAATCGATGCTCACGCGGCTGCTGCTTCCATGTGCCAAACTCCAACATGCATGGACAGAATCGCCGGATGGTGGCACACCGCGATAAGCGGATTTCGAACGCCCACCGCTTCCCCTATCACCACTCCGATTCCCGATCCATTCTGACTCCGAACCCAAGGCGCGAATATCCATCACTAGATCGTTCCGATTGCCTGCACCACACTCCCACATGGCCCGAACCCTTCTCATCGCCACTCACAACGCCCACAAGACGGGAGAAATGCGCGCCATCCTCGGTGAGCACTTCGAGAGCATCACTGATCTGACAACGCTGCCGGGTATGACCCCGCCCGATGAAACCGGGTCCACCTTCGCCGAAAATTCGGAGATCAAAGCCCTCGCCACAAGCCGGGCCATGCCGGAGGCTTTTGTTCTCGCGGATGATTCCGGACTTGAGGTCGATGCCCTCGGCGGGGCACCCGGGATCTATTCCTCGCGCTTTTCCGGAGAGAACGCGACCGACGCCACGAACCGGGAAAAGCTCCTCGACGAGCTTGCCAGGCCCAAGCATGCGGGCAGTCCCCGAACCGCCCGCTTTCGTTGTGCGGTCACGGTGGCCAAAGGCGGTGAGGTGATCGCGCAATTCGACGGCACCGTGGAGGGCCGCATCGCCGAGTCGATGACGGGAGAAGGAGGTTTTGGTTACGACCCGCTTTTTATCCCCGAGGGCTACAACCAATCTTTCGGGGAATTGCCCGAAGAGGTGAAAAACGGGATGAGCCACCGTGGCCGGGCGCTGGAGAAATTTCGGGGGTGGCTGATCGGCGATGAAATGCTACAATATCGCCATGGATCAGGATCGTGAAACCATTCTCGGGAAACTCCGAGCGAGTCGCCCGGATCTCGAAAGAGATTACCCGATCCATCGACTTGCCCTATTCGGATCGTTTGCCCGTGGTGAAGCGACCGAAGACAGCGATGTGAACGTTCTCGTCGAAGTGGAGCCGTCTATCGGACTAAGGTTCATTCCCCTGGCAGAGCAACTGGAGACCCTTCTCGGAAGGCAGGTTGACCTGGTTTCCCGTCGCGCCATCAAGCCCGCCATGTGGAGACTCATTGAGCCCGAATTGATCGATGTCTAAAAGGGACTCTCAGTTGCTGCTCGAGGATATCATCGAGCCGGTGCGCAAGATTGATCGTTATCGAGCCGGGCTATCAAAGTCAGACTTTCTCATCGACGACAAAACGTCCGACGCAGTGATTCGGAACCTCGAGATCATCGGCGAAGCAGTGAGGCAGTCCCCTCCGAGTTCAAAGACGCCCATACCGGAATCCCCTGGTCGCAGACCGCGGGACTGCGAAATCGAATCGTGCATGACTATGCAGGGGTGGATTTGGAATTGGTTTGGGAAATCGTCGAGGGCTCCCTTCCAGAGCTACTGAAAGAGATTGGTAAGTTGAGTGATCTTTGAAGAGAATTCAGTTCTCACTCCACCTCAAGCACCACCGGACAATGATCTGAACCCTGCACGTGGGGAAGGATGGTGGCTGAGGTGACCCGCTTGATCAGCGGTTCAGAAACGCAGAAATAGTCGATCCGCCATCCCACATTCTTTTCCCTCGCCCCGCCGCAAAAGTTCCACCTTCACTCCAACTCGAACCGGACTTCCCACGGCGTCGGCAGGGGTTCATTGCCGAAATTTTTCAGCCAATATCGGGTCTGGGCGGCCGTCTCCCGCATGCATTCCGCCCAGGTGCAGGGTTCACCGGAGCCTTCAAGAAGCGGGCCTCCCGGTTCGGGGAAGATCATTTCAAGGTCTTCAACCGTGATCCCGGAAGTCCCGTTAGTTTCCATTCCGATTGGCAAGTTCATGGATAAGCTTTTCCAGCAAAGAATCACTACCGAATTGTATCACAAGTTCGGCGAAGGTCGGGTCCTTTTCGGGATCAAACCCGTTTCTGATGCAAAGTTCAACAACATCGCTCCAGTCGACAGCCCCCGACCGCCGGTCGGGGGAAAGGCACGCACGAAGTTTCATGGCGATGAGATGCTCGGGAGCAACCAGGGGAATGGAAATCCCATCAGAAAGTTCAAAATTCCGGGCCTTGGACCGCAGCCGGGACCATGTGGATTCTCCGACAAGCATCAAATCCACCCGCGGTTTCTCCTTATCTGAATCCAAAAACTGGGCAAACGCCGGCGTGCCATGAATGAAACAGAAGTTGTTTGCTTCAAGAAATCTCCTCCAGCTTTCCTGCTCGCGATCAGGAATCACAAAATCGAGATCACGCGTAAATCGCGGGACTCCATAGGCGATGACCGCGTTTCCCCCAATGAGAAGAAAATCGCTCAAACCGAATTCTGCGGCCCGTTGCGAGAGCCTTGCCAGTGATTGCTGAACCGGGTTCTCCCACTCTTCCTCCATGGAACTTACTCTCACCCGAGTTGGTTTCTTTTCAACCCGTCGTCAGTATCCGCAGAGTATCGCTCAGGCCAATTCCGCCCTCACCCCACCTCAATCACCACCGGACAATGATCTGAACCCTGCACGTGGGGAAGGATGGAGGCTGAGGTGACCCGCGTGATCAGCGGCGCGGAAACGCAGAAATAGTCAATCCGCCATCCCACATTCTTCTCCCTCGCCCCGCCGCGGTAGCTCCACCAGGTGTAATGGTCGGGCTCGTCGGGGTGGAAGTGGCGGAAGGTATCGATGAAACCGGCCGCAACGATCTCGTCGAATCCGGCGCGCTCCTCGTCGGAGAATCCGGCGCTCTGGCGATTCTGCTTGGGTCGGGCGAGGTCGATCTCGCGGTGGGCGACGTTGAGGTCACCGGCAAAAATGACGGGTTTGGTCTTTTCGAGCTCCTTCACGTAGGAGAGGAAGGCGGCGTCCCAGGTCATGCGGTAGGGAAGGCGGCGCAATTCGTCCTGCGAATTCGGAGTGTAGACATTCACGACAAAAAAGTCGGGATGCTCGGTCGTGAGAACGCGGCCCTCGTCATCGTGGCCGGGCATGCCGATGCCGTGCCGGACCGAGAGGGCGGGATGCCGGGAAAGCGTCGCGACGCCGGAGTACCCTTTCTTCTGAGCCGGGTTCCAGTTCACCTCCCAGCCCCCCGCGTCGAAGGCCCCGTCCACCTGATCGGCGGTCGCTTTGACCTCCTGCAGGAGGATCATGTCAGGACGGTGCTCGTCGAGGAACTCGAGAAAGCCCTTTTTCAGAACCGCCCGGATTCCATTCACGTTCCAGCTGATGAGTTTCATAAAGATTTCAATAGAAGGAAATGAGTCCGGTATCCGCCCTGCGGTGTCCACATTTTTCCCTTGCGATTCAGTGAGACGCGAGGAAATACACGTGACGCAAATCCCCGCCCGCGTTGAAAAGACCCTGAAAAAAATTCACTCTCAGAATTTTTTCCAAACAAATCCGCGGACGGGATTCGCTTTCCAACCCGAATCTTAACGGTTTCAGCAATGATAGAAGTCGAAAATCTCCATAAACACTTCGGTTCAAAGGTGGCGGTGGACGGTGTCTCGTTCACCGTGAAAAAAGGTGAAGTCCTCGGATTCCTCGGACCCAACGGCGCCGGCAAATCCACCACGATGCGGATGGTGACCGGGTTCCTTCCTCCGACGAAGGGACGTGTCACAATCGGCGGCTGCGATATCGAGGAAAACGAAATCGAGGCCAAGTCAAAAATCGGCTACCTCCCCGAGGCGGCCCCGCTCTACTCGGACATGACGGTGGAGGCCTTCCTCCGCTTTGCCGCCGAGATGCGGCGCGTGCCTGCGGGTGAGATCAAAGCGGCCGTCGACCGCGCCATCGAAACGACCTTTCTTGAGCCGGTCCGCCACCAGAGTGTTGATACCCTTTCCAAGGGTTACCGCCACCGCACCTGTTTCGCACAGTCCATCATTCACGACCCGGAGGTGCTCATCCTCGATGAACCGACCGACGGTCTCGACCCGAACCAGAAGCAGGAAATCCGCCAGCTCATCCGCCGCATGGGTGAAACGAAGGCGATCATCTTCTCCACCCAC
Source organism: Akkermansiaceae bacterium UBA2381 (assembly GCA_002344215.1). Lineage (GTDB taxonomy): Bacteria > Verrucomicrobiota > Verrucomicrobiia > Verrucomicrobiales > DEV007 > Arctic95D-9. Next base: position 92,585 of record DDSV01000036.1, on the reverse strand, counting down.
ATCCTCGAGGAAGTGGAAGCCGCCTGCACCCGGGCCATCATCATCGACCGGGGCAAGGTCATTGCCGACGGCACTCCCGCCGAGCTGAAAGCCAGAGCGACCAACGCCGGGTCCGTGCTCCTGCGGGCCAGCGGTCTCGCCGGTTCCGGCATCCGCGCCGAGCTCGAGAAACTCGACGCCGCTGGTTCCGTGGAAGTGATCGCCTCCGACGACAAGGGCATCACCGCCCGGATCAATCCCGCCAAAGGAAAGGCGAACCAACTCAGCGCCGCCGTTTTCGGAGTCTGTAAGGACAAGAATCTCAGTGTCGAAGAACTCCGCATTGAGGAAGGTCGACTCGACCTGCTCTTCCGCGAGATCACCAAAAAGGACGCCGACAAGTAATCCCCCGCCTGACCGGCGTTTCACTTTTCAACGGAGAAACTCCCACCCTACCCTCTCAAGACATCATGGATGCCTTCATTACCCTGCTCCTGGATTTCGCAATTCCGACCATCATCGTGTCGGCAATTTTTGTCGGAATCCTCTTCTACGTGCTCCCCCGTGAAGTTCGCACGATCTTCAAACGGGAGCTGAAAAGCTACTTCACCTCGCCGATCGCTTACGTGCTCTTCGTCGTTTTCCTCGGCATCTCGAACACCCTCTCGTTCTTCTTCACCGGCGTGCTCGAGGGCGGCGAAGCGGATCTCTTCCTCCCCTACTTCCAGTATCTTCCCTGGTATCTGGTCCTCATCGCCCCCGCCGTCGGCATGCGCCTCTGGTCTGAAGAACAGCGACTCGGCACAATGGAACTGATGCTGACCATGCCTCTGGCCCCCTGGCACGCCATCCTCGGCAAATACCTCGCCGCTGGCGTCGTCCTCTTCGCGATGCTGGTGCTTTCCTTCCCCATCGTCTGGACAATCAATTTCCTCGGCGAGCCGGACAACGGAGTCATCATGGCCGGTTTTGTGGCGACGCTTTTTGTCGCCCTCTGCTTCCTCGCCGTGACTTCGGTCATCTCGGCGATCACACGGAGTCAGCTCGTCGCCCTGCTCGTCTCCGTGGCGATCTGCATGATGCTCTGGCTCGGCGGACTTCCGCATCTCAGCGAGTTGCTGATGAATCTGAAAGGCGGCTGGCTCGTTTTCTGGCCGATCCTCAAGTTGATCAATGTTCTCGGCGTGATGCCGCACTTCACCGAACTGGCCAAGGGTGTCCTCGGTCTCCGTGACATCGTTTTCTTCGTCACCTTTATCGCCTTCTGCCTCTTTGCGACCTCTGTCGCGATCCGCCTGAAGCGCGCCTGATCGATCCATTTTAACCCCACTCTTACGATCCACCACATGAGCGATTCGAAAGAAACTCCCGCCCCCGCCCTGAGCCGACGTGCCGCCGCACTGCTCGGTCTCGCGGTCATTTTTGTCATTGCCCTGCTCCTCAACTTCCTCCTCGGAAAACTGAGCTTCCGGGCTGACCTGACCGAATACAAAAACTACACCCTCTCGGAAGGCACCGGCAAGATCCTCGGACGCCTCGAGACTCCCGTGCAACTCCGCTATTACGTCAACGATGACGCCAAGGTGATGAGCCCGGGTGAACGAGCCCGCGCCCGTCGTGTCGAAGACCTCCTCGCCGAGTTCGTCCGCGAGGCACCGGTCAAGGAGATCGAGGTGACCAACGACGCCGGTGAATTCGAGACCAAGCGGGTCAAAATGCTGACGGTTAAGAAGCTCAACCCCGAGCCCAACACCGATGCCGAGGACTCCGCCGTGATCGACGGTCTCCAGGCCGGCATGTCCGGAGAGACGAACAACGAGCTCTACTTCGGCATCGCGGTCCAGTGCATCGACTCCGTCGAGGCGATTCCCTTCGTTCCGGCACGTCCTGAAACGACCCTTGAGTATGACCTCGCTCGGGCCATTTCCAGCGTGCATGGCGGCAAGACGAAAAAGATTGCCGTGATGTCCGGCATGTCCATCGGTGGCGGTTTCGGCGGCAATTTCCAGGCTCCGCCGCAGCAGCCCTGGATGTTCTACGAACTGCTCGGCAAGGACTACGATGTCTCGACGATCCCGTCTGACAGCGCTGAAATCCCTGAAGGCACGACTACGCTGATCGTTCTTCACCCCTACGACATCACCGACCAGGGCCAGTTCGCGATCGATCAATACCTGCTCAAGGGCGGCAACGTGATCGCCTTTGTTGATCCCAACTTTTTCTATGCACGGGCCCTTGCCCAGGGCCAGCCGCAGATTCCCGGAATGCCTCCTCAGGGCGGCCCCGGCCCCTCGTCGGACCTCGACAAACTCTTCAAAGCGTGGGGAGTTTCCTACGACCCCAACCGTGTCCTTGCTGACCTGGACTTCGGCTCCGAGATCATCCGGAGAGGCAATTTCTCACCGACCTTCCTGACCCTCGATCGCAAGGCGCTTGGTTCGAGTCCGTCGGATCCCGGGATGACCGATCCGATGACCAGCATGTTGAACCAGTTGAACATGCTTACTCCCGGAGCATTCGAAGTCACTCCGCCTCCGGGCATCACGGCTGATTCCCTCGTTCTTTCTTCCGTCACGAACGAGTTGATCGCCGCAGCGGACGCGGATCCGACTCAGGATGGCGGCTCCGACCGGATTCGTGAAAACTTCAAGCCGCACGGCACCCGTCGGGGGCTCGTCGTTCGCCTCTCGGGCAACTTCGCCACCGCTTTCCCGGAAGGTGATCCGGCAGCAGCGGAGGAGGAAAAGCCCGAGGCTGGCGCCGAAGAAGCGGGCAAAACGAACGAGAAAAAGGAAGAGGAGAAAAAGAAGGAAGACACCTCCCTCAAGACGGCGACCGCTCCCGGGCGCGTCGTCCTCATTGCTGATGCGGATTTTATCTACGACGCCAACGTCGTTCGCCGGAATCAGGTCCCCGGGTTGAACATGGTCATTCCCGAAATGCTGAATGAGAACCTGACTCTGGTGCAAAACGCCACCGAGCAACTCTCCGGAGATCCCGATCTCATCAATGTCCGCAGCCGTACCGGCGTGAGCCGCCCCTTCACGAAACAGAACGAATGGTATCGCGAGTCACAGGAGAAATACGCTGCCGAGGTCGCCGACTTCAGCCAGAAAGCCAAAGACGTGGAGAAACGCCTCAACGAGATCGTTTCCCAGACTCCTGAAGACATCAATCAGGCTCTGCTTTCTCCTGAGGTCCAGGCCGAACTCAAGAATCTCCAGCAGCAGGAAATTGATTTCCGTCGACGCGAGCGGGAGCTCCAGAAGGAAGTTACCCGCGAATACCGCCGCAAACTGGCCACCTACAAGTTCGGTAACACTCTCCTGATGCCCATCGTGGTTGTCATCTTCGGGATCGCGCTTGCGATCTACCGGAGACGTCAGATCGCGGCCAGGTAAAATCGCATCCAGGAAAACTTTAACTCATTCAATCCTAACGTTGCACGCATCATGGGAACCAAAACATTGATACGCCTTTTGCTCGCTCTCGCCATTATCGGTGGAGTGGCAGCGATTATACAGTTCGCCGGGCCCGGAGGATCCGTCTCCGAGGTCGCTTCCTCGACCAGCAAGAAAAAGGTTTTCTCCGACTTTCCAATCAACGAGGTCGCGAAAATTGTCATCACGGAAAAAGAGGGATCACTCACCCTGAGCAAGGGGAAGAGTTCATGGGAAGTCAGCGAACGTGCCGGGTATCCGGCCAATGCTGAACCCGTCATCGGCCTCCTCCGCAAACTGTGGGACCTGAACATCGTTCAACCCATCACGATCGGGCGCGCCCAGTATGGTCGGCTGAAGCTGATTGCTCCGGCCGAGGCGGGAACTCCGGAGGAAGCGGCCACGATCCTCTCCTTCCAGAACGGCGAAGGCAAAGAAATCGCCTCACTCTGGCTGGGCAAGGTATTCGCGCGCTCCGAGGGCCGCCCGGACCCCTTTGGCGGCGGCATGGCCAAGACTGACGCCGGTCGTTATGTCAAGAAAGGCGATAGCAGCTCGGTCTACCTCGTCGGTGAAACCTTTTCGGACGTCAAGATCGAAGCCCCCGAATGGATCGACAAGACCTTCTTCCGCGTCGAAAAGATCAAATCCATCGAGATCGTTTCCGAAGCGAAAGCCGACGACTGGAAACTGGAGCGAGCCGATGAAAATGGCGATTTCACCCTCGCTGGCGCCACCGAAACGGAGAAGCTCGATCAGGCCAAGGTCTCGAGCATGAAGAGTGCCTTTTCCAATCCCCAGGTCGAGGATGTCTTCACCGGAGATGCCGCGAAGGAAGCTAAAGTGGGCCAGACGACCTTCAAGATCGCGACCTTCGACGGGTTCGCTTATGAGATCGCCGTGGGCGGAAAGAATGACCTCAATGAGCTCCCGATGACCGTGAAGGTTTCCGCCACACTTCCCGAAAAGCGAAAAGCAGGAGAAGAAGAGAGTGATGAAGATAAGAAGAAACTCGATACCGAGTTTGAAGAGATGGTCTCCGGTCTTAAGAAGAAACTGGAGCAGGAGCAGAAGCTTGCAGGTCACATTTTCAAGGTGAGAAGCTACCTTATTGATTCCATCACGAAGAAGCGGTCAGAGTTGATGGCGGAGAAGGCGGAAGCAGCACCAACAGAGCAGGAGGAAATCGCACCGGGAGTGTCACTTCCCGGCCTTCCCGCCCCGGAGAAGGTTGCCCCGGCTCCGGAGAAGGCAGCAGCTCCGGCTCCAGAGAAGGCGGCTCCGGCCGCTGACGCGGTTCCGGCAAAGGCCCCCGCTCCTGCAGCCGCTGCGCCTTCTGCCGACCCGGATTCGGCACCCAAAGAGGCTCCGGCTCCCGCAACGGGCAACTAAGTTCTCCGTCCTTCAGGATTGAGTGCGGGCCCGCCTGGCGGGCTCGAGGCCCCTTACAAGCAGGGGTTTCAGGCTTTCTGGTGATCGAAACCCATGGCGTTGAGGGCGGCAGGGGGATTATGAGATTGCCCGGGCTTGGATTAGGTGTTATAATTTATGGGTTTTATATAAATACCACACCAAGCATTGAACCCTCCCCCCAGACTGCCACTTAGCTCTCCGGGCGACTCTCAGGAATCGTCTCCGGTTCCTTTGTGTCGAGGGTTCGATCATTTGGCCTTCTTTCGAAATCCCGCCAACAGTCTCAGTTCAACCTTTTTGCGACTCTTCGATCTCGGAGCCTTTTCGTTCTGGCAGTGGACTTCCTCCAACAACGAACTGGCTACCTTTGGTGCCCTCAGGGCTGAATCATTGGAGGACTGGATGACGAGAATTCATCCCCGGGACCAGGCTGGATTTTCGGCTTTCATCGACAAAGGACGCGATCTGGACCACACGGCTTCCTCGATCGAATATCGTTTTGACTCGAATCGGCAGAGAAATTGGATTCGGGTGCGACAGACGGCCAGTCCACGCAGCCAGGATGACTGTTCTAACACGGGAAGTCTCGTTTGCCTCATTGAGGAACTTCCGCCGCAGGGAGAGAAGACCATGATTGAGACCCTCGAAGAGCGGGTCAGAAGTCAGCAAGCTACCCCCAAGGCTCCTTCGACAAAGATTTTCCCCGGCTTCATCACGGCAAAGGCGCTCGCCGCACGGCTCGATATGGCCGACAAAGGAGAAACCGCCGATCATCATTTGATACCCCAGCCCGAAGATCCGGTCCCGACCATCGCGCCGCTTACCTTTACTTCAACCGCCGCGGACAGAAAGGCCCTGGAGATCACCGGCCTGAAGGGATCCACTATTCTCCTCGTTGAAGATGAAGCGGCCGTGCGGAAACTGGTTCGGAAACTACTTGAGATGCTGGGATGCTCCGTGATTGAAGCACCTTCCGGCCGCCAGGCGCTTACTCTCTGGCCGGAAATCAAGGACCGCATCTCGCTGGTCGTTTCCGACATCGTCATGCCCGAGGGAATCTCAGGGTGGGACCTCGCCAAAGAGCTGAACCATCGCCACCCCGCGCTCCCCATTTTGCTGACGAGCGGTTACAGCGAGTTCGCGGAGGATCACGACATCATCAACCACCCCCGCATTGCCTTTCTACAAAAGCCCTATCAAATCAAAACGCTGCGAAATACGCTTTGCCGTCTGAAAAGAGAGACGGTCAACTTCAGTTAGCAGCAGGGCAGCGGATCTTAGAAAAGCTCGAAGTCGATCAAGTCATCGCCAACGTCGGGCTTCACAGAAGTGTCACTGTCCCGGTTCTTTGTCACAAGGACGGCGATCGACTGATCCACGTCGACCTGATCCACCTTGATCCAACCGAGGATCTCACTTCCCCGACGGACAGCGAATCGCTGATCCACTTTTACGCCCTGCCCGGTCCCGGCGTTGAAAGTGACAATGCCCCAGTCCTTGTTATAACTCGTCACTTTCGCCAGCGAGGGAGCCGACCTGACCTGATCCCTCATTTTTTGCAACCGTGCCTCGACCTCGGGATTTCCCCCGGGAGGAGACTGCACCGCTTCGCGAAGGAAGTCGGGCAATTCGGCGGAAATCTGAGTCTCGGCCTGTGGAGCTGGCGGCGCGGCGGTTGGAGCCACCGCTGCCGGAGCTTGATTCGCGTTTCCGGCAAGTTCGTTGTATCGCTCCTCCGTCTTTCGACCCTGCTCGCGGGCCTGATCGAGAGTCTGACGGATGTTATCAATCTGCGGATCGTTCGGCACCGGCAAAGTCGTATCGTAGGCTGTCACCGCCGGTGCGGGATTTGACGGGGCTGGATTGGTCACTGCTTGAGGAGCGCCGGCCACCGGGGCAGCGGGGTAGCCGCCGGGAAGGGGCTGGGGCGGCACGACCTGGCCCGCAACGGGTTGCGGATAGGCCTGCTGGCCTGGCGGAACGTATTGGCCGGGAACCGCATTTCCGTAGTAACCCTGACGCTGCATGAGCCGCTCTTCTTTCTCTGCAAACTCCTTCTCCAGACTGGTCCGGACAAAGTCACGGTAGCTCATCGCTCCCACGACGAGAAAAAGTATCGCCGCAACGCTGAGCGCAATTGTCGGCATGTGACTTACCTGCCGCCTTTCTCCTAAATCATCCGGGGCCATCATTTGGTGGCGATTATACCTCATCGCATGGTCGGAGCCAATGACCGACTTCAATAATCGAGCTTAATTTTCAAGACCCCGTATCAGGGGAAAACACTCCCCGCCCCGGAGAGACCGGAGAGAATCAGGAAATCCCTCACTGAGCGCTCGCGATAGTATGGGATCGTCAACCGGTGGGCAGGGTGGTATTGCGGCCACGAAGAAGGCCAGTAGATCGCTTCCTGACAAGGGCGGTAGGCGAATCGATCCTCTATCGGCGCGTAAAGAGTGAGCCGATGATAGACCGTGAGAACGTGATTCTCGGCCCCGGCGGGATTCGTGCCTGCCGGTCCAGCCGGGTCGGTTGCCTGACCACTCTCGACCTCGTCGGAAGCGGGGATCTCTTCCGTCACCTCGTACAGCATCCGCACATTCTCGGAAAGAGCCGGGAATTCAACTTTCGCGATCCCCTCCCGATGGCGAAAAGTCAGCCCGTGGTGATCAGCCCCCAGGATCAGGATATCGCGGTAGATTCGACCATGAGTGGTCTGAATTTTTTCCAGATCAAAATCCCCGTCATTGGCACGGCTCTCTGCCGTCACGAAGAGAAGCACCACAGAAATGGCAGCGATGAGAAATCTCATAATATTGAGACTCATAGGCGAAAGTTGCCGGAGAGGAAAGACAATTCCTCTCGCTTTTCCCCTCGCTCTGACCCACGTAATTCCGGCCCGATTGTTGAGGTCACCCGTCGAGAGGCGGGTATGTTCAGCTCCGGGCGACCTGCCCTCTGAAGTTTTCATTCGCCAGAACATCCAATGCCTGAATCCGACAACGCCCTCCGCGACCGGCTGACCGAGGATCAGTACGAGGTAACCTGTAACGGCGGCACTGAACCTCCTTTCGACAACGTTTATTGGGATCACCGGAAGCCCGGCGTCTATGTTGATGTCATCAGCGGAGTGCCGCTTTTTTCCTCTTCGGCGAAATTCGACAGCGGCACCGGATGGCCCAGTTTCTTTGAACCCCTCAATCCCGATGAAATCGTCGAGGTCGTCGATACCTCCTACGGGATGAAGCGGGTCGAAGTACGGTCAAAGACCGGAAATGCCCACCTCGGGCATGTCTTTCCGGACGGCCCGCCGCCAACCGGCCTTCGCTACTGCATCAACTCCGCCTCGCTTCGATTTGTCCCTTCCCCCGAATCGGCCGGAAATTGAACAGAGTCAGGCCTGAGTTCGGACAGGGTCAGGCCCTCGGATGGGATTTTTCGTAAACCTGCTTCATGCGCTCGATTGAGACATGGGTGTAGATCTGCGTGGTCGAGAGGCTCGCATGGCCGAGCAGGGTCTGAACGCTGCGCAGGTCAGCTCCGTGATCGAGCAGGTGAGTCGCGAAACTGTGGCGCAGCTTGTGCGGGCTCGCGTTCTGCGGAATGTCGCAAAGCGCGTGATATTTTTTAAAGAGGTCGGAGATCGCCCTCGTCGTGAGGCGTTTCCGCAACTTGCTGATAAAGAGCGGTCCGTCGAGGACCCGGGCGGCGTTCCGGTAGCGATGGATCGCCTCCGCGGCAGGAGTTCCCACCGGACAGATGCGCTCCTTGCTGCCTTTCCCGAAGACGCGGACACACTCGTTGTGAAGATCAAAATCCGAAACGTTGAGCGCGGCGAGTTCGGCAAGCCGCACCCCCGAGCTGTAAAAGAGTTCCAGGATGGCGGTGTCACGGGCGGCCGTCCAGACAGGAGCCTGCTTCGGCTGATCCACCTGAAGAGGTTTTTCGATGAGTTCGAGAACCTGCTTTTGATTCAGAACCACCGGGAGCTTCTTCTCGGCCTTGGGAAGTTGCACCTCCACGACAGGATTCGACTTCAATCCAGACCTCCGGGTGAGAAATTTATAAAAGCTGCGAAGTGCGGCGAAGTGAAGCCTCACCGTGGCGCGGGCCCAGTTGTCCCGCATGCAGTAGAAAAGGTAGTCGCGAAAGTCGTCCGCATCGACCTTCTCCCAGGTTTTCCCCTCGGGCAGCCATTCGCGGAAGCGGCCAATGGCGTGATGATAATTCCCCAGGGTGCGGTGGGAACTGTTCTTCTCGACCGAGAGATACTCGAGAAAAGCGTCGACTTCCGAATCGTGACTGAGGAGGTTTCCGGACACGCGGGCGGGGTGAGTTGGGAGGCCCCGCTCAGTTCACCGAAGTTCCGTATCCCTTGGGCCAGAAATGAGCCCCGCGATAACTGAGGGATGAACTCATGGCACCGACGGAAGACTCGGGATAGTTGGGAAGACGGACGGATTGCTCGAAGATGGAACGAAATCCATTCGCATCCGACCAGCCCAGGGCAATCGTGTACTCCCTGTCATCGGCAAGGAGCGGCACGATGAAGTGCCCGGATTCGCGATGGAGGATAATCATTTCCTCCGCATCTGATTCTTTTCCGTTCACCTGGAGGCAAAGCCGCACTTTCGAGTGGAAAGGCTGTCGCTCACTGGTGAGATTCCAATAAACTACTGCCGTATCACAATTGCGGGGGATCACCGCAAATGAGTCGTCACAGAAGGAGAGAGATTCGCTAACATGATCGTGGGCAAGAGCTTCCATGGCAAAATTAGACAATAGTTAATTAAAGTTAACCATTAATCATTCCAAATTACCAGACATTTTATAGAAAATACCGAAATTTTTTCCCTTTGTTTCCAGAAGCGCTATTTTCACGACCTGCTACCCTTCCTTCATGCTCACCAAAAGAATCATTCCCTGTCTCGATGTGACCGACGGTCGGGTCGTCAAAGGGACCAACTTTGTCAATCTTCGCGACGCCGGGGATCCGGTCGACTGTGCCGTTGAATATAATCGCCAGGGCGCGGACGAGCTTGTTTTCCTCGACATCACCGCGTCCTCTGATGAACGGAAGACGATGATCGATGTGGTCAGGAAGACCGCGGAACGCTGTTTTATGCCCGTGACCGTGGGCGGCGGAATCCGCACCGTGGAGAACATGCGCGAGATGTTGATGGCGGGAGCGGATAAAGTGGGGGTGAACACGGCTGCGGTAACCAATCCCGAACTTGTCTCAGCCGGATCAAAGGCCTTCGGCGCTCAATGCATCGTCGTGGCCATTGATGCCAAACGAAAAAAGGACGGCACCGGCTGGGAGGTCTTCACCCACGGAGGCCGCACCCCGACCGGGCGTGATGCCGTCGCCTGGGCCAAAGAGGTCTACGAACGCGGAGCCGGGGAGATTCTTCTCACGAGCATGGATGCCGACGGGACGCGCGCGGGATACGACATTGAACTGACCGCCGCTATTAGCGACGCCGTCCCGATTCCCGTGATTGCCAGCGGAGGAGCCGGCAATCTGGATCACATGGTTGATGTGCTGGACCGGGGAAAAGCGGACGCGGTGCTCGCGGCGAGTATTTTTCACTTCGGCGACTACACCGTGGGAGACGTCAAAACCTACCTTGGTGAACATGGCATTCCGGTGAGGCCTTCGGCCCGCTGATCTCCTTATTGATCAGGCGGGTTTTCCCGTCCCGGCCTGATGAATCCGGTAGGTGCGGTAACCAAAGGCAGCGATCACCACAAAACAGATCAGGGGCAAAAAGAACGACACCCGCGTTGCTGAGAGTCCGAGCCACCCCTGACCGTCCATGATCGCTCCCTGCAGGGGTGGCATCAGGCATCCGCCCCCGATGGCCATGATCAGTCCCGCCGAGCCGAGCTTCGCATCGTCCCCCAGCCCGTCGAGAGCGATCCCGTAAATCGTGGGAAACATCAGCGACATGCAGGCGGAGACACCGATGAGACAATACAACCCTGACATTCCTTCAAGATAGATGGTGCCGAGGATGAGAACGGCTCCGCCGACGGCGAGGCTCGCGAGGAGCCGACCTGGACTGAAGAAGCGCAGGAGGAAAGTACAGAGAAAACGGCTCGAGACGAATATCACCATGGCGATCACATTGTATCCCTGGGCCTCCGCCTTGCTGAGCCCGAGTTCGTTCACCCCGTATTGGATGATGAAAGTCCAGCACATGATCTGGGCTCCCACATAAAAGGCCTGGGCGATGACCCCTTCGAGATACCGCTTGTTTCGAAAGAGGCGACCGACCGTCGCTCCCGCCTTGAGGCTGCGGTCGTCCTCCCCCGCCACTTTCGGGAGACGGGCGAGGGCGAAGACGACGAAGACCAGAAAGACGACGGCCCCAAGCAGGGCATAGGGAGTGATGATGACGTCGAGATCGGCTTTCTGCATTGCGAGGAATGCGGATTCATCACTTTCCCTCAAAGCCGCACGGGTCGCGTCATCCGCCGTATTCAGTTTTGCGAGGATGAACTCTTTTGCCACCAGCATGCCCGTGATTGAACCCAGCGGATTAAAGGCCTGGGCAAGATTCAACCGCTGTGTTGCGGTCGCTTCGTCCCCCATGGCGAGAATGTAGGGATTCGCGCTCGTCTCGAGGAACGAGAGTCCGCAGGTCATCACAAAGTAGGAGGCAAGGAAGGCCCAGAACACCATCAGATTTCCCGAGGGAATGAAGAGAAGACAACCCGCAACGTAGAGAGACAGTCCTAACAAAATTCCGAACTTGTAGGAGAAGCGCTTGATAATGAGCGCCGCCGGAATCGCCATGAAGCAGTAGCCTCCGTAAAATGCCGCCTGGACAAGCGAACTCTCGAAATTGGAGATGAGAAGGATGCTCTTGAACGCCGCCACCATCGGATTCGTGATGTCGTTCGCAAAACCCCATAGCGCGAAGAGAGAGGTCACGAGGACAAAGGGCAGCAAAAGACCCGATGGGATCGTGCGGGGGGCCGAAGGGGGAACGAGGGTGGACATGAGGATGGCGTGGGGAGGGCGGAAAAATCTTGAGGCTATCCATTGGACCGGAAGAGTTCAATCCCCTTCTCCGGATCCCGGGACAGCAACACCGGGAAATAAGAGTTGACGCCGCCGCCCCATTATCAGTATATGCCCTCATAACTTGTTCAATATGAAAACGATCGCTCAACTATCCGCTTTGGCCGCAGTATTCTCCGGCTCTCTTGTCGCCGGCGATTACGACGGAAAGAACATCATCGATCCCAAGCAACCCGTTTCCCAATCTGGAAATGTCGTGGGTGAAATCGGTGTCTCAGGCGGATGGAATGGCGCAAGAATGACAACCGACGACGGTAATGATTTTGATCGGGACTCAACTTATTTCACCACCATCCAGGGTTCGATCGCCTTCCGTGCTCTCGATGTATATACTTTCGCCTTCGATGCCTACACCCGCCATGACGGCTTCGGTTCGTCGAATGAATTCGACAGCAACAACGCACCGGAAGACGAGCACGGCTTCGGATCCCATATTCTCTTCGACTTCGGCACCGACACTCGGATCGGTGGATTCGTGGGATATGGGGATACGGATGCCTTCAACCTAACCCGGAATGAATCCTACGACGTCCTCATGTACGGCTTTGAAGCAAACACCTTCATCCGTGAGGACCTGATGTTTTTTGCGCAACTGGGTTATGGTGATAAAGAGCGCCCCGGCACCTCAGCAAACGAGGGCTTCAGGCAGGGACTAGTGACGCGTGCGGGTCTGACCTATTTCGCGAACGAAAACACCGCTCTCACTCTCGACCTTGAGTATGCCAATTCCGAGCCCTACATTGACGGAAACGACAATGGTCGATTTTTCGGAGTCACTTTCGGGGGCGAAACCCGCATCTCGGATCGGGCCCCGCTTTTTGTGACCTATTTCACCCGATACGATATCATCGATGCCACCACGGAAGGCGAGAAAGTCGACGAGATGCAGGTGGGATTCGGCATCAAGTATCTCTTTGGTGCGGATTCTCCGCTGGAAGCGGCCCGCAAAGGTCGCTCGATCGGAACTCCGAGACTTCCCACCCGCGCTTCGGCCTGGACGGAGGCGATTGATTAAGGTCAGGGAATTTTCGACCGATTTTGGGAATCCACCTTTGCTTTCGTGAAGGTGGATTTTTTGTGGCTCCGCAGCACGGCCACCCGGTTCAAGCAGGCAGATTTATTCGCTAGCCCTGATCGGAGAATGTCCCGGCCGAATGGCTCAAGACCAAGCGATGGCGCCCGTCTCAAAAAGCCTTAACAATAAAACATATCCGTCGCCGGCCCCGTCCCATCGACCCGGGTGCAGAATCCGGTCGCGGTGAGATGATTCAAACAATGGTAGACTGCTTCGATATCGCTCTCGCCCACATTGGAAGCCATTGCCTCCGCTCTCACCCCGCCTGACCCGGTTTCGCCGATGTGCTTCTTGACCCTGCCAAGAAGATCGAGAAAGGCCCCCGCCGCCTTTTTCCCCGCCTCGACACCGGGCTGATGATAGGCGTTCACATTGATGAGGCTCGCGTAAAAGGAGACCGCCCTTTCGTAAAGCCCGATAAGGAGCCCCAGCGAAAACGGAGTCAACTCATCGAGCGAAAGGGTAATGGACTGGCGCCCGTTGCCATAAAGCGCGCTGCGGGTTCCCCGGAGGAATCCCTGAAGGTAATCGGCCGTGTTGGAACCCTCGTCATCGACAAAGATCGACTCGCCCGATCGTGAGCGGCGGACTTCGATGAAGGTGGCGAAAAAATTCGGAAGACCGTCGCGGAGCTGCTGCACATAGGCGTGCTGATCGGTTGATCCCTTGTTCCCGTAGACCGCGAGCCCCTGATTGACCTTTTTCCCGTCCAGGTCGAGCTCCTTGCCGAGCGACTCCATCACGAGCTGCTGGAGGTATTTGCTCATCAGATCAAGGCGATCGTTGTAGGGGAGAATGACCATGTCCTTTTTCCCCTCCCCGTCACCGGCGTGATACCACATCAGGGCAAGCTGCATTGAGGCATTCACGGAGACATCGGCCACCCGGGTCTTTTCATCCATTGCCGCGGCTCCGGCAAGAAACGCATCGATATCGAGACCGAGAAGGGCAGAGGGCAAAAGCCCCACGGCGCTCATGATCGAGGTGCGGCCGCCGATCCAGTCCGACATGGGAAAACGCGCGATCCAGCCCTTCCGGATCGCATACTGGTCCAGTTTGCTTCCTTCGCCGGTGACCGCGACGGCGTGTTTGGGGAAATCAAGCCCTCTCACTTGAAACGCCGCCTCGGCCTCAAGCATGCCGTTTCGGGTCTCAGCGGTGCCGCCGGACTTCGAGATCACAATCACGAGGGTTTCCTCCAGCCCGTCGCCGAGGTTGGCAAAAACATCGTCCATCCCCCCGGGATCGGTGTTGTCGAGGAAATGGATATTGAGCGGCGCGTTCGCCGGAAGGAGCGCTTTTGAGACCAGTTGCGGCCCGAGGGCGGATCCGCCGATTCCGATGAGGAGGACATGACGAAAGGTGCGGGCGTTCGGTGCTCTGATTTCTCCCAGCAACACGCGACGGGCGAAATCCGACACCTTGGCTTTCACGTCCCGTATCCATTTGCCCTCGGCCTCAGGGGCCAGGTCGGGATTGCGCAGCCAGTAGTGCCCGACGGCACGGCCCTCGTCCGGATTCATGATCTCACCGGCCTCGGTCGCGACGAGATCTCGAAAGGCGCGCTTCACCTTTTTCTGGAGATCGGCGGATAGTGCCTCCGGTGCCCCCATCCGGCTGGTATCGAGCGTGAAGCCCAGTTCAGGATAACGAAGGACGGATTTCTGGAAAGTTTGCCAATCGCTCATAGACACGTGTTTCCCCAGATTCGGTCCATAGGCAAGCGCGAAGCAAGGAGAAGAGATTCAAAAGATGCCTGCCATGCAGATGGTGATGGGGCCGTTTGAGAAGACCGTGAAGTGGAAAGGCGAGGCGCTGATCCTGCGGCAGCGGCCTTCACAACTTCTTAACACCCACGCGCATCGCGTTAACAAGACACTATCAGCCGGTAGCGGCACACTGGAGACGTCCCAAACCTCCAAGCTCTTATGATCACTCTCATCGCCCTGCCCTGCGCACTCGCTCTCTCAGCCTACCTCTTCGCGGCCATGATCTGGCCGGAAAAATTTTAACCATCGAACCCGTCGAAATCCATGTCAGCCAAAGCATCTTCCCTTTTCGAATCCTCCCTGCTGCGTCCCGCGTTTATCGAGTCGTTCAAAAAGCTCGACCCGCGCAAGCAGCTCAAGAACCCGGTGATGTTCGTCACCCTCGTCGGAGCTATTCTCACTACGCTCAGCCTGCCCGGCTCCGGAGAGGCGTTCGGATTCACCGCCCAACTCTGCGCCTGGCTCTGGTTCACTGTGCTTTTCGCCAATTTCGCTGAAGCCGTCGCCGAAGGACGCGGCAAGGCCCAGGCAAACACACTGCGCCGGGCTCGCAGGGAAACCATGGCCCGCCGCCTCGGCGGAAACGGAACGGAGACGCTCGTCGCGGCCGCCGCCCTGGAAAAAGGCGACCTTGTTCTCTGCGAGGCGGGTGACATCATCCCTGCCGACGGCGAGGTCGTTGAAGGGATCGCCAGCGTGGACGAGGCCGCCATCACCGGCGAGTCCGCGCCCGTCATCCGCGAAAGCGGGGGAGACCGCAGCGCAGTGACCGGCGGCACCAGGGTCATCAGCGACCGCATCGTTGTTTGTATCACCTCAGAGAAGGGCAACACCTTTCTAGACCGCATGATCGCGATGGTCGAGGGCGCGAAGCGGCAGAAAACTCCGAACGAGATCGCCCTCACCATCCTGCTCTCCGCGCTCACGCTCATCTTCCTGCTGGTATGCGTCACACTCCACCCGATGGGCCGTTATGCGGGGGCCGATTTTTCTGCGCCTGTGCTGATCGCGTTGCTGGTCTGCCTCATCCCCACCACCATCGGAGCGCTCCTCAGCGCCATCGGCATCAGCGGCATTGATCGTCTCATCCGCCGCAACGTCATGGCCACGAGCGGTCGTGCCGTCGAGGCGGCGGGCGACATCGATGTGCTGCTGCTCGACAAGACTGGCACGATCACGATCGGCAACCGCATGGCCTCCGACTTCCGCCCCGCGCCGGGCGTGGAAGAGCGAAGCCTCGCCGACGCCGCACAGCTAGCCTCGCTCGCCGACGAGACCCCCGAGGGCCGCAGCATCGTGGTCCTGGCAAAGGAGAAGTTCAACATCCGCGGACGCGAGCTCGCTGCGCCGCACGCCGCCTTTGTCCCCTTCACCGCGCAGACACGCATGAGTGGCGTGGACCTCAATGGTCGCCAATTGCGTAAGGGCGCGGCGGATTCCATCAAAGCGCACGTCGAATCACTGGGCGGAGTGTATCCCGACGAGGTCGGACGCCTTGCCGAAAATGCATCCCGCGCTGGGCGCACCCCTCTCGTGGTTTGTGAAAACGAGCGCGTCCTTGGTGTCATCGAGCTGAAGGACGTCGTCAAAGGCGGCATCAAAGAGCGCTTTGCCCAGCTCCGCCGCATGGGCATCCGCACCGTCATGATCACGGGCGACAATCCCATGACCGCCGCCGCGATCGCCGCCGAGGCGGGGGTGGACGATTTCATGGCTGAGGCCACACCCGAGGACAAGCTACGCCGAATCCGTGCCGAGCAGGCGGCGGGGCACCTTGTGGCCATGACCGGAGACGGCACCAACGACNNCATCGCCGGCATGGACCGGCTGCTCCAGCGCAACGTGCTCGCGATGTCCGGCCGCGCGGTCGAGGCGGCGGGCGATGTCGATACGCTCCTGCTCGACAAGACAGGCACGATCACGCTCGGCAATCGCGTGGCGACGCAGTTCCATCCCGCGCCGGGCTTGACCGCCGCTGCCTTCGCCGAGGCCGCCCAGCTCGCCTCGCTGGCCGACGAGACCCCGGAGGGGCGCTCGATCGTCGTGCTGGCGAAGGACGCGCACGGCATGCGCGGTCGCGATCTTGCCGGAACCGGCGCGGTCTTCGTGCCCTTCACGGCGCAGACCAGGATGAGCGGTATCGACATCGCCGGACGGGAGATCCGCAAGGGGGCGGCCGACGCCGTCTATGCCCACGTGAAGGCCAAGGGCGGCGGCGATCCGGAGCCGGGCGTAGATCGCTCGGTCGAGGAAATCGCCCGCTCGGGAGGCACGCCCCTCGTCGTCGCCGAGGGCAACCGCATTCTGGGCGTCGTGCAGTTGAAGGACATCGTCAAGGGCGGCATCCGCGAGCGCTTCGCCGAGTTGCGCGCCATGGGTATCCGCACCGTCATGATCACCGGCGACAACCCGCTGACGGCCGCGGCCATCGCGGCCGAGGCCGGCGTGGACGACTTCCTCGCCCAGGCGACGCCGGAGATGAAGCTTGCCCTCATTCGCGAGGAGCAGGCGAAAGGCAAGCTGGTCGCCATGTGCGGCGACGGCACGAACGACGCTCCGGCGCTCGCCCAGGCCGATGTCGGCGTCGCCATGAATTCCGGAACGGCCGCCGCGCGCGAGGCCGGCAACATGGTCGACCTCGACAGCAATCCTACGAAGCTCATCGAGGTGGTTGAAATCGGACGCCAGCTCATCATGACACGCGGCGCGTTGACCACCTTCAGCCTCGCCAACGACATCGCGAAATACTTCGCCATCCTGCCCGCGCTTTTCTTCACTGCCTACGCGGTCGGAGACAAGGCCGGGCCGCTCGCCGCGCTCGACATCATGCAACTGCACTCCCCGCAGTCGGCCATCCTCAGCGCCGTGATCTTCAATGCTCTCGTCATCATCGCCCTGATTCCGATCGCGCTCAAAGGAGTGCCCTTCCGTCCCGCCAGCGCAGCACGCGTGCTGCGCCGCAACCTCCTCATCTACGGGGTCGGGGGTATCCTTGCCCCCTTCGTCGGCATCAAGATGATTGATGTCGTCATTTCCTCTGTCGGTCTCGTGTGACCCCTCGATCCCTGACAACCCAATAATCGGACCCTCTCACGTCAACCTCCCTATCTTGTCATGAACGCCATCCTACTCATCCTCCTCGTCGTCGGCGGCAGTGCCATCCTCTCCTGGCCGTTGGGCCGCCATCTCCGCTGGGCCATGGACCCCGTGACCCCCGGGACGAAACGTGGCGCCCTTGAGCGACTCTTTGTGCTCTTCGCCGGAAGGATCTCACAGCAGCCGCAAACCTGGAAAGATTATGCGATCGCGATGCTGACATTCAATGCGCTGATGTTCGTCTTCGTCTTTACCCTGATGGCGGTGCAGCAGCACCTGCCGCTCAACCCGGACGACAAGGGCGCGCTCACCCTTGATCTCATCTTCAACACCGCCGCCTCGTTCACTTCGAACACGAACTTGCAGCACTACTCGGGCGAGGTGTCGATGTCCTACCTCACCCAGGTCGCCGGACTGATGTGGCTTCAGTTCGTTTCCGCCGCCACCGGCATTGCCGTCCTCACCGCTCTGGCACGCGGTCTGGCGGGGCGCGCAGAGATGGGCAATTTCTTCCTCGACCTCCAGCGCGCGACATTTCTTGTGCTTTTGCCACTGGCGGCGCTTGTGGCAACCGGTCTTGTGATTGGCGGCGTGCCGATGACACTTGATGGTGCGGCCCAGGTGACGACTCTTGAAGGCATCTCCCAAACCATCGCCCGCGGTCCGGTGGCCGCCTTCCTCTCCATCAAGCAACTCGGCACCAACGGTGGCGGATTCTTCGGTCCGAACTCCGCGCACCCGCTCGAGAACCCCGGTTTCTGGACCAACGTGCTTAGTTCCATCAGCATCCTCCTTGTGCCCATGGCCTGCGTCTGGATGTTCGGGCGCATCATCGGCCGCATGAAACACGCGGGTGTCGTCTTCGTCGTGATGCTCGTCTTCCTGTTCGTAAAAATCGGAGTCGCGGTGGTCTTCGAGTCGGAACCAACCCACGCCTTCGCGAACCTTCCCATCGAGCAAAACAGCGGCAATCTCGAAGGCAAGGAACTGCGCTTCGGCGCGGCCGCCGGTCCGCTCTGGGCCGTGCTCACCACCAGCACAAGCAACGGATCGGTCAACGCCATGCACGACAGCCTTAACCCCGTCACCGGACTTTTGCCCATGATCGGGATGTGGTTGAACGCCACCTTCGGAGGTGTCGGCGTGGGCATGATCAATATGTTTATTTACATCATCCTCGCTGTCTTCATCGCGGGTATGATGGTGGGTCGAACGCCGGAATATCTCGGCCGCAAAATCGAGGCGCGAGAGGTGAAGCTGGCCGCCGTCTGCCTGCTCGCTCACGCTTTCTTCATTCTTGCGCCCACCGCCCTCTTCGCGGTCACACCCTGGGGCCTCGACGCGCTCAACAACGACGGCCCTCACGGACTCAGCGAGATCCTCTACGAGTTCAGCTCGGCCTCGGCCAACAACGGATCGGGCTTCGAGGGGCTCGGGGACAACACCGTCCCGTGGAATCTTTTCACCGGAGTCATCATGCTGCTCGCACGCTATCTCCCCATCGTGCTTCCCCTCGCCATTGCCGGGTCGCTCGCGGTGAAGCGCCCGAGCGCCGAATCCTCCGGTACCCTCGGCACGGAGGACGGTACTTTCGGCTTCATGCTCGCCGCCTGCATCGTCTTCATCGGCGCCCTCACTTTCTTTCCCGCTGCCGCGCTCGGTCCTATCGCCGAGCACTTCCTTACCTCCCTGTAATGATCCATACTAACAAACCATCATGAAATCACTCATTCTACCCTCCCTGCGTTTGCTCATCGTCACGCAACTCATCTGCGTGGCAGCCTACCCGGGCATCATACTGACCTTTGCCAAAGTCACCACGCCGGACACCGCCTCTGCTTCCATCCTCACCGACGCCAAGGGTAACCCCATCGGCAGCCGCCTCGTTGCCCAGGACTTCACCCGCCCGGAATACTTCTGGCCGCGCCCTTCCGCCGTTGACTACAACGGCTCGGGTGCAGGCGGCAGCAATAAATCCCCCACCAGCCCCAGATTGACTGAGCGCGCCGGTGAGATCATCGCCCGCCACGGAGCAACCGCCGAACGCCTCCTGCCGCCCGACCTCGCTGCCGCCTCCGGCTCCGGGCTCGATCCCTTCATTTCCGAAGCAGCCGCCCGTTTTCAATTGTTCCGCGTCGCGGGAGCCCGCAGTGTTGATGCGGAGAAGATAGAACCCCTCATTGCAGGAGCCTCCATCATGCCCGGAGGATTTCTCACAGGAACACGCATCGTCAACGTGCTCGAACTGAACCTCGCGCTCGACGCAATGAAATGAGCTTCGACTCTTGTTGGCAATGGGGCTGGAAAATGATGCATTTCAGTTGATTCTCCATCCAGCAGCCGCGCGCGATCATGCACGACCCGACTGACCACCGCCCCGATCCCGATGCGCTGCTCGCGGAGATGCAGCGGGTGGAGCGTGCCGCGCAGCCGGGGAGGCTCTTCATCTTCCTCGGCATGAGTCCTGGCGTGGGCAAGACCTACGCCATGCTCGAGGCCGCGCGCCAGCGTCAGCGCGAGGGACTGAACGTCCTTGTAGCGGTTGTCGAAACGCACGGCCGTTCCGAGACCGCCGCGTTGCTCAAGGACCTCGACGTCCTGCCCCGCCGCCATCTCGATCATCAAGGCGTTACCCTCGATGAAATGGACTTGGACGAAGTCCTGCGTCGCCGTCCCGATCTCGTCCTCGTCGATGAGCTGGCCCACAGCAACGCCCCCGGCAGCCGCCACGCCAAGCGCTATCAGGACGTGCTCGAACTCCTCGAGGCCGGGCTCGACGTCTTCACCACTCTGAATGTCCAGCACATCGAGAGTCAGGTGGACATCGTCCAGCAGATCAGCGGCGTCGCCGTGCGCGAACGCGTGCCCGATTCCATCCTCGATATCGCCCACGAGATCCAGCTCATCGACCTCAGTGCCGAAAAACTCCTGGCCCGCCTCGCTGAGGGCCGCGTCTACCTTGGCGAGCGCGCCGACCAGGCCGCCTCGAATTTTTTCAAGGAAAGCACCCTCATCGCGCTGCGTGAGCTCGCCCTTCGCTTCACCGCCGAGCGCGTCGACCGCGACCTCGAGGACATCCGTCGCGCCCGGCGTGTCTCCAGTCCCTGGAAGACGCACGCCCGACTTCTCGTCGGAATCGGCCCCACGCCCTACGCGGAAAGTCTCATTCGCTGGACCCGCCGCGCCGCCACCCGGCTTGATTGCCCCTGGATCGTCGCCTGGGTCGAGACCTCCGCGCCGCTCGACACCACCCAGCAGGATACTCTGAACCGCGCCCTCGCCCTCGCCCGCCGCCTTGGTGCCGAGGTAGTTCCCCTTACCGGCGACGACGTGGCCGCTTCCCTCCTTTACCTCGCCCGAGAGCGCAATGTCTCGCAGATTGTCGTCGGCAAACCCGGCACCCGCAGCCATCGCCGCACTCTCACCGACCGCATCATCGAAGGCAGCGGCGACATCGATATCTGCATTGTCCGCCCCACTCTGGCCGGTTCCGTGAAACCGGATACGAATCCCGGGATCACTTCCATCGAGAGCAATGCCACTTCAGCCGATTACTTCAAGGCAGCCGCCGTTACCCTGAGCACCACCCTCGTCTTCTGGCTCCTGCTTCCGGTCACCGGTTACGTCTTCGGCGCGCTTATGCTGCTGCTCACCGTGCTCGTCGCCGGTCTGCGTTTCCCTCGTGGCCCGGTCATGCTCATGGCCACCCTCGCCGCCCTCGGGTGGAATTTTTTCTTTATCCCGCCTCAATACTCATTCTACATCCAGAAGCCCGAGGATGTCGTTCTCTTCGGACTCTTCTTTATCGTCGCCTCCGCCATGGGACACCTCACCACTCGGCTGCGCCAGCGAGAGGCCGCCGAGCGCCGTCGACAGCGAGAGACAGCCGCCCTCCTCCGCGTCACCCAAAGCGCCGCTCTCGCAGCCGAACCCGAGAAAGGTCTCGCTGAAGCCCTGCGGCTCATCGGAGAAGTCCTCCGTGCCGAGGTAGCGCTCTTCGTCCGGAAAAATGACCGCACCCTCCCGGTCGCTGCCCATGCCGCGAGCGACTTCACTCCCGACGAAAAGGAACATGCCGTCCTCACCTGGGCCTACGATCACAAACAGACCGCCGGCCGTTTCACTGATACACTGCCCCAATCCAACGCCACCTGGTTCCCCCTCCAGACCGCCACCGCGACCATGGGCGTACTTGGTGTGCACCTCGGCCCTGCGGGTCGACTTGATTTCACCACCCGCCAAACGATCGAGGCCTTCGCCCTCCAACTTGCCCTCGTCCTGGAAAAGGAACACTTCATCCAGGCCGTGTCCGCCGCCGAGGTCTTCGACCAATCGGAAAAACTCCGTCGTACCCTGCTCGACAGTGTCACCCATGAGCTTAAGACCCCCATCGCCATCATCAAGGCGGCTCTCGAGGGACGCGCCTTGACGGATGCCGACACGGGCGATCCTTACCTGCTCGAAATTCAAACCGCCACCGAGCGGCTTCAGCGCGTCGTCGATCATCTTCTCAGCATGACCCGACTCGAGTCCGCCGTCCTCCAGCCGGCACCCGATTGGTGCGAACTGCGGGATGTCGTCGATCGTGCCCGCACTGCTGCGGGCGGAGGCATTCCGGAAAGCTCGTTAGAAACTGACATGCCGACTGACCTCCCCCCGCTGCGACTCGATGCGAATCTTCTCGGCCAGGCTCTCGCCAACGTTCTCCACAATGCCGCATTTCACACTCCGCCCGGCACCCGGGTTGAACTCCGCACCCGCCTCATTCGGCCCGGTCAACTCCGCCTCGTTGTGCGCGACCACGGGCCCGGACTCCCTCGCGGCGATGAAGCTCGTGTTTTCGAGAAGTTCTACCGCGCTCCCGGTTCGCCCGTCGGAGGCACCGGTCTCGGGCTCGCCATCTCGCGCGGACTCCTCCGTGCTCTCGGCGGCGACATCACCGCCCGAAATCACCCTGAAGGAGGAGCAGAATTCACGTTGGAACTGCCGGTCGAGGTGGACGATGCTTCCTCGTCTCTCTCTATGTAAGCGCCCCCCATGACCGCCCTCATCATTGACGACGAGATCCAGATCCGCCGCCTCCTCCGGCTCGCTCTGGAAGGACGTGGCTACAGTGTGAAGGAGGCGGCCACAGGCGAAACCGGGCTTCAGGAAGTCGCCTACCACCGACCCGACGTCGTTCTACTCGATCTGGGGTTGCCCGACCTCGACGGGATCGAAGTCCTCAAACGCCTCCGCGACTGGAGTGATGTACCCGTGCTCATTCTGAGTGTGCGCGACCAGGAGTCGGTGAAAGTCACCGCGCTGGAGAGCGGCGCCGACGACTATGTGACCAAACCCTTCAGCACCGCCGAGCTGATCGCCCGCCTTGCTGTCATCCAGCGCCGACGGTCCACGTCATCCGAGCCCGTCATCACGGTTGGCCCCTTGAGCCTTGACCTCACCCATCAGGAGGCACGCCTCGGCGAGGAACCGCTTCATTTCACCCCCACTGAGTTTGCTCTCCTTCGCCACCTTGCCGGGAATGTGGGGCGAATCCTCACCCTCAATCAGGTTTACCATTCCGTCTGGCCCGCCCAGCAGTCGGATCCCGGGCCGGCGTTACGGGTCCATATCAATCACCTGCGCCAAAAGCTCTCCCCTGCCATCCACATCGAAAACGAACCCGGCATCGGTTATCGGCTCACGGTGGTGGACGAGAAGGAAAAGTAGCGAACTCCCGCTCATTCCGGGCTTTTTTTTATCGACAGTCCTACGCGATTCACAAAGGCTTCCGCCATGAACCGATTCCTCCTCATCGCCACCGTCGTCCTCACCCTTCTCTTCACCAACGGATCTTCGTCGATTGCGGAAGAAACCGCTCCTTTCCGGCACTTCGTTTCGTTCCAGTTCAAGGAAGGAACTCCCGAGGAGAAAAAAACCGAGATCGTGGACGCCTTCATGGCGCTGAAGAGCAAAATCGCGACCATCACTGCTCTCGAATGGGGCGGAACGGAGAATATCGAGCCGCTCAACGATGGATTCACCCATTCTTTCCTCGTGAGTTTCAAGGACAAAGCCGGCCTCGAAGTCTACCTCCCCCATCCTGCGCATGAGGAGTTTGTAAAGCTCCTCAAGCCGCATCTGGAAAAGGTTTATGTCTTTGATTACACGGCGAAGAAGTGACGAGCCCTAAATCACCCAGTCCGCCCCGTCCTGAGGCTGACGGGGGGGGATCAATTCCGTCAGCGTAATGCTTCCGCAGCTCTGCAGCATGGCCTCGTTCACCCGGACCCAGGCGTGGCGAACCCGTTCGGCGGATTTGCCTCCGTTCCCGGGGCTGCTTTCGATCAGTGCGCCTCCTTCCAGAGCCATCGCAATCTCAGCGAGGGTGATGTCCTCCGGATGCCGGGCGAGGAGATACCCCCCGTTTTTTCCGCGGCGACTGATGACCAGCCCCGCCTGCCGCAGAGTCGTAAGGATCTGGACGAGATAATTCGGGGAAAGATGCTCCGCCGCCGCCAACTCCTCCACCTGACGGACCTCGCCTGAGGCATAGGTACTCGCCAGTTGCGCAAGAACCTGGCAGGCATATTCTGTTTTTAAGGGGAGGCGCATCGTAAATTCCGCTTGCTAAAAGGCAGATACAATACCTTAGTAAACGACGCAACTTTAAAATAAATTCAATTCTCACTTCCCCCACCCTCGAGAATCATGGCTACAAGCATCGGCAAATCCGCTAACGAAAGCATCAAAGACGCGAGTCATTATCTGCGCGGCACCATCCTCGACGGATTGGCAAACGCTGTTACCGGTTCGCTTTCGAAAGATGATCAACAGCTCACGAAGTTTCACGGCATCTACCAGCAGGACGACCGCGACATCCGCAAAGAGCGCCGTCAGAAGAAGCTGGAGCCCGCCTACTCCTTCATGATTCGTGTCCGTGTCCCCGGCGGCGTGTCCACTCCGGTCCAATGGCTCGAGATGGATCGCATTGCCCAGGAGCATGCCAATGGAGCCCTCAAGCTCACGACGCGCCAGGCCTTTCAGTTCCATGGCGTCATCAAGAGCAATCTGAAGAAGACGATCTACGAGATCAATCAGTCGCTCTTCGATACCCTTGCCGCCTGCGGTGATGTGAACCGCAACGTGATGTGCAATCCGAATCCGCATCAGTCGAAGGTCCACGCCGACGTCCTGCAGCTCGCCACCGAGATCTCGAATCATCTCAGCCCGCGCACCAGTGCCTACCATGAAATCTGGCTCGACGATGGCAGCGGCGAAAAAGTCCAGGTGACCTACGATCCGCCGAAGATCGACGACATTGCCGACCCCGAGGAGCCCATTTACGGGAAACACTACCTGCCGAGAAAATTCAAAACCGTCGTCGCGGTGCCCCCGAGCAACGATGTCGATATCTTTGCTCACGACCTCGGTTTTATCGCCATTCTCGAGGGAGATGACAAAATCGTCGGCTACAATGTCACCGTCGGCGGCGGCATGGGCATGACCCACGGAAACGAGGAGACTTTCCCCCGTTTGGCGGATCTGTTAGGATTTTGCACCCCCGAACAGGCCGTAACCGTTGCCGAGGCCGTCGTTCGTGTGCAGCGAGATCATGGCAATCGCGATGTGCGCGCCAACGCCCGTCTCAAATACACCATCGAGACGATGGGCCTCGACGCCTTCCGGAGCGAAGTCGAGAAACTCATCGGATACAAACTCGGGACACCACGTGAGTTCCACTTCGAGGACAATGGCGACCGTTTCGGCTGGATCAAGGACCACACCGGCAACTGGCATTTCACCCTCTTCGTCGAGAACGGACGCGTCTACGACACCAAAGAGTATCCGCTCCTGACCGGTCTGCGGGAGATTGCAAAAATTCATCAGGGAGACTTCCGCCTCACCGCCAACCAGAATCTCATCATCGCGAACATCTCGCCAAAAGAGAAGAAGGGCGTGACCGCCCTCCTTGAGGAATACGGGATCATTGACGCACACGAGCGATCGGCGATGCGGCTCTCCTCCATGGCCTGTGTCGCCCTTCCGACCTGCGGTCTCGCCCTGGCCGAGTCACAGCGCTATCTGCCCGATCTCATCACCGGAATCGAAGAGGTCCTCGAGGAGGCCGGTCTCCGTCACGATGCCATCACCATCCGCATGACCGGATGCCCCAACGGTTGCGCCCGCCCCTACATTGCCGAGATCGGCTTCGTCGGAAAGGCCCCGGGGAAATACAATCTCTACCTCGGCGGCGGCCACGCCGGCGAACGCTTAAACAAACTCTTTGCCGCCTCAATCCAGGGAGACGATGCCCCGAAGATTCTTAAGCCTCTCCTCCTCGACTATGCAAAAACCCGCGAGGAGGGCGAGTCCTTCGGCGACTTCGTCATTCGCGCCGGATACGTGAAAACGACGGAGAATGGCCGTGATTTCCACAAGGATATTGTTCAAGCTATTTAGCTGTTAGCTCTTTTGCTATTTAGCTCTCTCTAAGATTGCGCCATCTCCTCACCACCTGCTAAACCGCTTAACAGCTAAAAGCTAAACCGCTTCCCCCAATGACTTCCCCCCTGCGACCCGAACAACAACATCTCGCCAACCAGTTGGCGACCGGTCTTGAGCGCGACCAGGCCCTCTGGCTCTCCGGATTTTTTGCCGGACTCGGTTCCGCTTCGGCCATGAATGACGCCCTGCCGCCCATGCTTCCCTCTGCCGAAAAGCGGAAGCTCACCGTGCTCTACGGATCCGAGTCAGGGAACTGCGAGAAGCTGGCCGGAGTGGTGGCCAAGGCCGCTGAAAAACACGCCTTCAAAGTCACCATCGCCAATATGTCCGACGCGAAGCCTGCCGACCTTGTGAAGGTCGAGAATCTTCTCGTCGTCGTCAGCACCTGGGGGGAAGGTGATCCACCGGACGCCGCAGTGAGCTACTACGAAGGATTCATGCTCGACACGATGCCGCAACTTCCCGGCCTCAGCTACTCCGTCTGTGGACTCGGTGACACGAGTTATGAGCATTTTTGCAAGATGGGAAAAGACTTTGACGCCCGCCTCGCCGAGCTCGGTGCCGTCCGCGTCTACGACCGCGTTGATTGCGACGTTGACTACCAGGCCACCTTCGACAGCTGGCTCGCCGGGGCGCTCAATGCCTTCCCCGAACCCGAGTCCGTCACCACCACCGCGACGATTCATGGTCCCGTAGCAACCTCGGTCGTTTATGACAAGGAACACCCCTACCTCTCCGAGATCCTGCAAAAGGTTGTCCTCAACGGCACTGGTTCGAGCAAGGAAGTCCTCCACGTCGAACTGGCACTCGAGGGATCGGGCCTTGTCTACGAGCCCGGCGACGCTCTCGGCATCTATCCTGAAAATCACGCCTCCGTCATCGATAGCATCCTCGCTGCAACCGGTCTCAGCGCCAATGCGAAGCTGGGGGATAAAACCCTCGCCGACGCACTTCGCCATGATTTCGACATTACCACCCTCGCCCCCACCATCGCTGACAAGTTTAACGCCATCGTCGGTGACGGCGGCCTCAAGGCTCTCCTTGAGGCGGATGGACGTACTGAGTTGAAGTCCTGGATCGACGGACGACAGCTCATCGACCTCCTCGAAGCCTACCCCTACAAAAACTGGACCGCCGAGTCCTTTACCGGCATTCTTCGCAAGCTCACCC
Source organism: Akkermansiaceae bacterium UBA2381 (assembly GCA_002344215.1). Classification (GTDB taxonomy): domain Bacteria; phylum Verrucomicrobiota; class Verrucomicrobiia; order Verrucomicrobiales; family DEV007; genus Arctic95D-9. The sequence goes on along the minus strand of DDSV01000036.1, from coordinate 65,063 downwards.
CGCGCCTTTACTCGATCGCATCGAGCCTGAAAAAGCACGAAGACGAAGTCCATCTCACCATCGCTGCGGTGCGCTACCGTACGCACGGGCGCGACCGCACCGGTGTCTGCTCATGCTATATCGCCGACGATGTCTCGGTCGGTGACAAGGTCCGGGTCTTCTTCCATCACAACAACAATTTCCGCCTCCCCGAGAACGACGAGACCCCCGTCATCATGGTCGGTCCAGGAACAGGCATCGCACCCTTCCGCGCCTTCGTCGAGGAGCGGGCCGCCCGCGGGGCGAAGGGCAGAAACTGGCTCTTTTTCGGAGACCAGCATTTCAGCTACGACTACCTCTATCAACTCGAGTGGCTCGACTACCTCGAGAGCGGTGCCCTCAGCGAACTCAGCCTCGCCTTCTCACGCGACCAGAAGGAAAAGATCTACGTCCAACACCGGCTCATCGAACGCGGAGCTGATATTTACCGATGGCTTGAGGAGGGCGCTCATCTTTATGTGTGCGGTGATGCGTCAAGGATGGCCAAGGACGTGCAACAGGCTCTCATCGAGGTGATCGCCCGGCATGGAGGAAAAACTCCCGAGGAAGCCAAGGCCTATCTGGAAACCATGCGCAAAGCGAAGCGCTACCAGCGCGACGTGTATTAGGATTGTCCGTAAAACCAACCCTGTTGGCTCAATGAACCAACAGGGTTGATATCGAGTGTTTGATGAGATGATGGCAGACACACTGAGAACCATTCTCGTCCTGGGCCGCGTCTCGAACCTGCCCACCGTTTGGACCAATATTGCCGTCGGATGGTTTCTCTGCGAGGGCACGTGGAACCCGGAACTCGCCTGGGTCATGCTGGGGATGAGCCTGGTCTACGTCGCTGGCATGACGCTCAACGATGCCTTCGATACAAAATGGGATCGTGAGCACGCGGCCTCAAGACCGATCCCCGCAGGGAAAATCCGGTCCTCCTCTGTCTGGGCTCTCGGTTCCATCGAAATGCTGGCTGGAGTGGTCATTCTCCTCACCCTGACGACGGTCCACCCGCTTTTGACCGGACTTCTCGTTCTCGCCGTCCTGCTTTACAACGTCCTGCACAAACACTGGACCGGCTCGGTTCTCATCATGGGGCTCTGCCGGGCGCTGGTCTACCTCGGGTCGGCGAGCGCGGCGCTTGCCCTGCCCGAATCACTGACTCTTCCGACGACGGTCTATCTGATCTCAGGTGCCGTGGTTCTTTACATCGCCGGACTGACGCTCGCCGCGCGCAGCGAGCATCTGAAAACCAAGCAGCATCTCCCCCTGCTTCCCCGGCTTCTCCTGATGTTACCGGTTCTTCTTCCGCTGCTGAGTTCCCGTTCATTTACCGAAGGTATCGTCGGCAACATTCTAACCGTAGCGGGGATCGCGATTATCTGGAGCTGGCTTGTGATCATGAGAGGCAAGCTCAGGGAGAGAATTCCGGCGGGCATTGCCCTCGCAATCGCGGGCATCGCGCTCTATGACTCTGCCGTCGTTGTCTTCGCCGACTGGCGGGCCGCTGTTTTCTGCCTCGTCTGTTTTGGTCTCACCCTGCTTTCCCAGCGTTTTATTCCTGCGACCTGATAAGGGGCGCATTCGACTGACTGGACCCGGCGCCGGATTTCAGATACAGTTCGGGTTAGCCATGCAGACCTCCATCATCGTCAGTGTTATTGGTCCGGATCGCCCCGGATTGATCGAAGAACTCTCCGCCGTCATAGTGGCTGCGTCAGGGAACTGGGAGGGCAGCCGGATGCTACGACTCTCCGGACAGTTTTCGGGCATGGTCCAGGTGGTGATCGACGAGGACGCGCTTCCCGGATTGAGTGAAGCGCTCCGTGTTCTCGATGAGTCAGGACTGCACACCCGCATCCACCGGGCGGGCAAGTTGGAGCCCGCCAACGACAACGGTCAGTATTATGCCCTCGAGGTGGTCGGTCAGGATAGACAGGGAATTGTCAGCGCCATTTCCCACACCCTCGCTGGACTCGGCGTTAATGTCATCGAACTGGCAACCGATTGCAGCGGGGCGCCCTGGTCGGGGGAACGCCTCTTTAAAACCAATGCGAAACTGATCTGTCCTCCGGAACTGGACGGTGACAAACTCCGGGAAGCGGTCGAGGCCATCGCTCTCGATCTGATGGTGGAACTGAAACCGACGGCTCCTTAAAAGGGATCTGCCGGCTCCGTTCCATCAATCACTTCGTCCTTCGCTTCCCTCGGGACAAATGTTGGAAGTGGCTCGACGAGCCTTCCGGGGAGCGGACGCACCCGGTCGAAGACGTGTCGGCCCAGTTCAGTGGCAATCTCATAGCCCCGCTCAAACATCTCCATCTTCGCATCGAGATTGTCGATGTAATGGAGGGCCTGCGCTTCGGGGGTCTTGGGAACCACCGGAGAGCCGAACTGCATCTCACCATGATGCGAAGCAATGAGGTGGAGGAGATGAAGACGAACCCTGTCAGGCGCCGGAACAAGCTCACGCCACGATGCCGTTAGTTCCTCATCTTCATGCAATTCCTTCCAGAGTTTGTTCACGATCTCCATGCCAAGAGGAATGTGTCCAATCAATTCGCTGACCTCGGTGTAGGCCATCGAGAATCCATTTTCCGCATAGGCATTTTCCCAGAGTTTTCCCACGTCGTGGAAGAGCACTCCGGCCACGAGCAGGTCGCGGTTGAGGAAGGGGTAGGCATCACAGATCGCGTTCGCGGACCGCATCATCTGGGCGACGTGTTCGACGAGACCTCCCCGTCGGGCATGGTGATAGTCGCGAGCAGCTCCTGTTCTCTGAAGCCGGCTCCCGTGGCACTCAAGAAATCTCAGGCAAAGATGCCGCAGTCTGGGATCGGACAGAGCCGCTGTCGCCGTTTCGATGTAGTCATAATCGAGCCGTTGTTTTTCGCGCAACTCCGGAGAACCTCCGAGAACGGTGGCGGTTTCCTCCTCACTCAGGGTTCGGACAGTCCAGTTCTTCCCGTCAATGGAACGTCCGTCATTGCCAAGCCCGAACTCCCCCGCGACCTCAAAAAAACTCCCTGCCTCAAGCCGGGCACAGGCCGGGAACATGGGGGAGTTATTCCAGACTCTCAGGACCAGAGTCTCCTCGGCATCCGCAAAGGTGAGTTCGTAAAACGGATTTCCCGTTTTTGTGATCTTCTCGAGAATTCGCTCGAGTTGCACATGCAGCGTGGCCGGGAGAGGAACCGGCCCGGACTGCTGTTTTAACTCCCGAATCGAAATCAATTCCATCGGGCGCAGCCTAGCGCGAGCGCCTCAACGCTGCCAGTAAAACCTTGTCTCAGGCAAAGGCGGCGAGACGATACTCCTGGATGAGGACGTCACTTTCGATGAAGAGATTCACGAAGCAGGTCCCCGTCACAATCATCCCGGCCATCATCGCGGGATTCAGCAGTCCGACCGCCACAAGCCACCAGGCACCGAGAGCTGCCCCCGCAAAAGTGAGGGTGAGAATCGCCGACCGGGCGTTGCGGATAAGAGAGGGGGTTCGTCCGAGACGATTGGAGAGAAGAAGCCCGCCGCAGATAAGGCCAGCCACCCAAAGGAAGGGAAGAGCCGACCATCCCGAGATGAAAAAGACCGCCGCTCCGAAGAGAGGAATAAAACACAAATCCACCAGAGCCGACGGAACCTGTCCGCCCCGAACTGCTCCGCGGAGTTTCATGATGCCCAGGGTCACCGCCGCAGCGAGGAGAACACTCATCACCGGAATCACCAGCGAAGGCCCATCGGTCTGTCCAAGGACAAGGCGGTGGGAAAGAATCATTCCCAGGGCGGCGGCGAAAGTAATCCCGTTGATGAGCAACGATGAAGCCAGTCCGTTCTTCCACTGGAGGGAGGACACCCGGGTGAAGAGCCCGCGCATCACGCCGCGACGCCCTCCGGATCCCTTTTCACCCGAATCGAGACCTTCGCGACGGCTGAGAAACACGCAGGTTCCATCGTAGAGCTCACGAATACGATCGCCGACGACCATTGCCTCCCTTGAGTCAGGAAACTGAACGAGATAGGAGTCCCCCGCCTTTCCAGATACCTTTTCTTTCAGAACGACGAAGTTACTGCCGTGAGACAGTTCAAGGATAACGGGATAGGCACTTTCCGGAATCTCCTCAAGCCTGACCCGACGACGACTGGCCTGCAAATGATTCAGCCTGCCGCCGGTTCGCCAAATGGAGGAAAGCCGATTTCCCTTCATCACCGGGCTCGTCGGCACTTCGGGTCGACTGCCCGCCTGAAGCCCGTGATGCAGGCTGACGAGGCTGAGAACCTTGGCGGAAGAGGGCAATTCAGGTGAAAGAAATGGGTCCATGGCGTTATTGTTAATATAATAACCATAAAAACAGTAATTAAAAGCAAATTTTTAACCTCTCTTTAGTTTTCCTCAGGGATGATGAACCCGGGAGAAGAGTAGCGGGCACTTCGATCGACGGTTTTAATGCGTCCCATCCGTGGTATAGGTTCCCGCGACGTAACTTAAGGCGACTATGGCAAAACCTTCCACCAACGTGCGGGACCCGCTGGGTGATCTCGGGCCGACCGGGAAAAAATCCCGCCCGGATTCCGGGCTCCTCCGCAGCCGCAGCCGGCTTTGGAACCGGGTTCAGAGAACTCTCTTCAAGAGCGAGACTCCTCGAACGGAAACGTCGATGCTGCCGATGCTGATCGAGGTGTTCGCCGGGTTCACCAAACTCGACGGTCGGGTCATCGAGGCGGAAATCGACTCCATCCTGGGTTTCCTCCGCTACGACTTTCCGGAGACGGTTTACGCCGAGCTGAAGCAGCTCTTCATTAAGTCCCTCCGCCGCCGTCAGGATCTCGAGGCGATCGCCTCGGATCTTTCGGGAACCCTCCCCCTCGAAGACAAAGTGCTCCTCGGGGTGCAGCTCTACGTGCTCATCAGTCGCGCCGGGCTCCCGAAAGAGAACCTGATCACTTTCTACCAGTTCATGACGACGCTCGGGGTTGCCTCCGAGGCCATTAATATCGTCTACCAGCTGAACACGAGCGAACTCTCCCAGCTCTCGAGAGCGGAAGCCCTCAGCAGCGAAGGTCGAACCGCCGACGGGGAAAGTCACCGGCTCGAGTCTCTCATTCTCTCCACGGTTGAACCTGCCGACGTGACCATCCCGACTTCGGACGATGAACACTCCGTCGTCGCCTTCCGCTTTCAAAGCCTGCTCCTCATCAAAAATCTCGGCCCGGGTCCCATCCTCGCCCGGGGCCGCCAGGTCAACGCCGGAGAGTTCTGCCGTGTTTACGAAGGCCAGAGACTTATCATCGGGGAGGAAGTCCTCGCCTTTGAAGACCTCGTTTTCTATTTCAACACGAAGAAGAATCTCTCCTCGGTTCAGCTTTACCTCGCCCAGGACAACAACCGGAATCACTTCATCGAGAAGGTGCGCACGAAGCAGAGCTACCTGCGCATTTCCTTTGGCTTGAAGATTCTCGTTGAGGTCCTCAACCAGACCGAGGCCGTCATCGGGAAACGGGTTCTCAAGAAAGGCGATCAGTTCGAGGTGACTTCGAGGGAAAGACTCGACTTCCCCGACCATACCGAGATCTCCTTTGACGATCTCAGGAGGAAAGCCCGTGAGCTGGGAGGACGCTTCAGCCTGCCTCCCAACCGTACCGTTTATCTCGTTTCCAACGATCCGGATCAGCTTTCTCCGGGCGACATTCTTCTCTCACCGGGGACCGCCGGAAAAATTCTCCTCCGGATTCGCTGCGACAACACCTCGAAAACCGGTCTCCTCGAAATTCTTGAGGCAGAACGCCCCGTGTCCGTGGAGGGGGAAATCGTGCGCGGAGGACAGGCTCCGCTGAAGGACGGCAGCGTCATCTCCCTAAGCAGCGATCAGTATCTCCGCTGCCATTTCTCCGAAGGAATCATCGAGGAGGAGCGCAATGTCATCAGCACCCTGAAAGTGCGGGATGTCGCCCACTCTTATGACCGGAAGATCCCCGCGCTAGACGGAGTCACTTTTTCCATCCAGCGGGGGGAAATGGTCTGTGTCATGGGACCCAGCGGATGCGGCAAGAGCACCCTGCTCAAGGCGCTCGGTGGACAACTGAAGCCCCGCAGTGGAAGGATAGATCTCAACGGCGTCGATCTCTACGCTGAACACGACAACCTGAAGTCGTATATCGCCATCATTCCCCAGGAGGAGACATTTGATCCCCTCCTCACCGTCGAGGAGAATCTCGACACGGCGGCAGCAATGCGGGCGCCCCATTTTCCCGTTCAGGAACGCCGACGGCGGGTCGATTCCAAACTGATCGAACTCGGGCTCAACGAAATCCGTCACCGGCTCGCCGGAGACCAGGAAACCAAGAGCCTCAGCGGCGGCCAGCGCAGACGCCTCAACGCGGGCATGGACATGATCGGTATCGCCGACATCTACCTCTTCGATGAACCGACTTCCGGATTGTCATCGAAAGACTCGGAGCATGTTCTCGAAATGATTCGCGGCCTCACCCACAACAAGATCACTCTTGTTTCGATCCATCAGCCGAGCAGCCGTCTCTTCCACATGTTCGACAAGGCCATCCTTCTCGACAACGGAGGCAAGCTCGCCTTTTTCGGCACCCCCGCGCAGATCCTCGAATACTTTCACGAAGCGCGGAAGCAGGAGGGAATCTACACGACCGCCGCACCCGCCTGCGAGGGGGACAGCGGAAGCCTGAATCTCACTCCCGACTTCATCTTCGATGTCCTTGAGACACCCCTGCGTGATCTCGGCGGGGACATTATTTTTGAGCGGGATGTCAGGGGAAATCTCATTCCGGCCCGTCGGTTCAACTCCGCTTTCTGGTCCGACCGTTTTCAAACTTATCGTCTTCTCGAAGAGGTCAATCTGCGGGAGATCGAATCCGACACCTCCCAGACGGCCTCACTCCAGAAAACACCTCAGGCACCGGCGAGGAGATTGCGACATGACTGGGTCCGGTTCTCCAATCAGTTCAAGCGCGCCTTTCTCAGCAAGCTGAGAAACCGCGCCAACCTCGCCACCACCCTTCTTGAAGCCCCCGCTCTCGCCATCCTCATCGCTCTGGTGATGCGCTACTCGGAGGACGGAGACTACAATTTTTCCAACGCGTTTCACATCCCCACCTACCTCTTCCTCGGACTGGTCACCGCCCTCTTCCTTGGCATGACCAACTCGGCTGAAGAGATCATCCGCGACCGCCATCTCCTCCAGAGGGAGCGCCACCACGGCTTCCGGGTGGGGGGGTACATCATCGGGAAATATCTCTCGCTCGGATTCTTTGCCCTGATCCAGAGCATCATCTATCTCCTCATCGGTAACGCCATCCTCGGGATCCGGGATATGTTCCTTCACAACCTCCTCTGGATGTTCCTCACCTCCTTTGTCGGGATCGCCGCCGGACTTTTCATCTCGAGTATCGTCAACAGTCCGAAAACCGCGATCAACATCATCCCCCTCATACTCATTCCGAACATCATTCTCGGCGGGGCGCTCATCAAATACGACGAGATGAACCGCAGCTTCGACATCATTCAGAACATCCGGCAGTGGTTTGTTTCGGATGAGGAGAAGGAGGAGGCCAGCCGACTCAAGGTTCCCGGGATCTGCCAGCTCATGCCGCTGCGATGGAGCTACGAAGCGGTCATCATCTCGCATGCCGAGCACAATCCGGCGAGCACCCTCACCAATTACATCGAGAATGAGATCCAGAGCTTCAGCAAGATCCCTCTGGATCAGGAATTGACCCAGGAGCAGGAGGAGCGGCTGTATCAGTTCAAGCAGGCCCTCGCCGTGATTCACGGAATCAAAGGCGATTCCCCCTCGGATGTGAGCCGACAATTGAAACAAATCAGAAAATCACTCGACGCCGGCACCTTCGATCCGGAGCCATTTTACAATGCCGAGGTCACGGACAAGAAGAGCTATACCGTGAGCGAACTCTATCTGAACGGGAAAGTGCAGGACCTCTTCAACCGGGCGGAAGTGGAGCGCCAGGATTACCGGAGAGAAGACAATCCACCGAACGTCTTTTTTGGTGCGGAACGGCAGTACCGTTTTCCCAAAAAGAGTGAAAAACCTCTCATTTCCTTCACCATTCCGACGATCAATCTCAATCTGACGGCATTAATCATGTTCGTGGTGGTTGCCTTCTTCATGCTGAGGACCAGCCTGAAAAGACAACTGCAGAAGGTGTAGGAGAGTTGCGGAATCGGCCAAATCAGCGATACTCTTCCTCCGGTTTATACGCGCCCTTAGCTCAGCTGGATAGAGCAACGGATTTCTAATCCGTAGGTCACTGGTTCGAGTCCAGTAGGGCGTGCGTTGATTTTCAATCAGTTACGTAGATTCAGGAGGATTGGGTCGGGGTGGTGTACAAACTATGTAACGATTCCAACTTGAAACCTCGCGGATTCTAGGTTCGTTTGGGAATGGATTTGGACGAATCATCGGTTCCGCCGCAGCATGTCGGGGCACGTCTGGGCAACAAGGTCTCTCTTCACAAACTGGAAACGACCGACGCCCAGGGCAAAAAGGTCAGGACGCACCCGCGCTACAACTGGCGTTGCTCATTCGTGGAGAATGGCAAACGAGTTTCGAAATACTTCAAGACCCGGACCAGCGCCGAGGAGTGGGCCGAAACGAGGGAGAATGAAGCCCTCGCTCATGGCACGGATTCGGGAATCACCGCCTTTGAACGCTCAGTTGTTGTCGAAACCCGTGCCGCTCTCCTTGATCTCGGGGTGAACTTGCGAGACGCGGTGAGCTTGGCGATCGATTATTACCAGCAAGCCAAAAGCTCGTGCACCGTTCGGCAACTGGCTGACTTGGTGGTCGCCTCAAGGATTCGCGCCGGACTGTCGGAACGACACACCCAGGATCTGAGGAGCAAGCTCAAGCGCTTTTGCGGAACCTTTGGAGATCGCTCGGTCGCCACCGTGACAAGGCAGGAAATCGATAAATGGCTGCATGATCTCAAACTTTCGGCCGCCTCGTTCAACTCCTTCCGACGCATTCTTGTCCTCACGTTCAATGACGCCAAACGGGACGGGCACCTTGTCGATAATCCAGCTGAAAAGATTCGCCAGTCCAAGGTCGTCGAGACTGAGGTCGGAATCCTCACACCGGTCGAGGCGGCGGCACTGCTCGTAGGTGCCGACCCCGAGATTCGTTCGGCAATCGCCTTGGGTCTATTTGCAGGGCTGCGGAGATCCGAGATTGAGCGGCTTGATTGGTCGGAGATCCATCTCAAGTTCGGCAACATCCAGGTGAAGGCAACCAAGGCCAAGAGTGCCAGGAGCCGTCTTGTGCCCATTTCCGAAAACCTTGCGGCGTGGCTGAGAAAGAGTCCGCGACAAACTGGTAGTGTCTGGCCGCCCAGCCATCAGCGGGGCCGCAAGCTCATGGAGGCCGCCCATCGAGCGGCGGGGTATGGGACAGCCGGCGAGATTCTAAAAAACAAGGCCAAGGCAAAAAAGCTGCGAGAGAGTGGCGACGCGATGGCTGCGGACAAGGTGCCGCTTCTCCGGGAGTGGCCCGACAATGCCCTCCGCCATTCGTACGCCACCTACCACCTTGCCCATCACGAAAACGCCGCTGCACTCGCCCTGCACCTCGGCCACACGAATACCGCCCTGATCTTTGCGCACTACCGGCTTCCAGTGACGAAGGAAGTGGCGGCAGGTTTCTGGGCGATCACGCCGGAGAATGCGGGGGAGATCGCGAGGGATAAGAGTAAGAGAGCCCCGGGCCACCAGGTCAATGGATGAGAATCAGTTCATTGCTCCTACCGCAAACCGTAACGCAATATCTAGCTCGGCACGTTTGACGTTTTCCCCACTCGCGTTGGGATGGTCCGGTCGGTGGCAATGAGACCTTCGATCATGAGCCAGATGACGAGCGACATTGCAATCCATGGCCAGAGTTCGACGTTCCCCGAAAGGCCCTTGGCCGTGTCTACAAACGATGGCCGCGTTTTCGCTTTCACCGAGAGCTCAGTGAGGCCAAAGGTTACTCTAACTCTCTCCAACAGTTCCGATTCAAGAAACGACTCTTCCGGTGCGGGAACGACAATATCCATATTCTCCTCTCCAGTAGAATACCACCCCGGTTCACGCTTCTCATCCACCCCCGGATAGACGTTGTGGACAGACTGCAGTGGTTCATTCACATCCCCAAGAAAACCGAAGAAACCTTTAACAAAGGGAACAAAAACGGGATGCGTTGGAAAGTCGCTCCAGTTCCTGTTCATCGAATGAGCACAAACGATGATCTTTTCTTTCGCCGCAATTATTGTCGTCCCGGTCTCGATACTTGCGATGGGATTCCACCCTTCTGAAGGTTGAATTTCGATACGCTCGGCCCACTCGGTGCCGAGAAGTGCATCTTCATCAAACGGAGAAAATACCGGATGTCGAGAGTCCCACTCACCGAGGGGCTGTGAGTCTTTTCCACCAACGCGAGAAATATTCGCAGGGAAAATACCGGCCCCGGACAGTCGGAGGTAGGCGGCGCGGTCCCAGCGATCCCCAAGGAAGAAGGCAAGTCCTCCTCCATTCTTCACGTAGTCAGCATAGATCGCAGGCGATGTCCCAGAAGACACCTCCCAACTAAAAAAAACCCGCCCCGTAAAGTGGAGGCGAGTTTTCCCGGACCGGCCACTCACTCATTCGCGAAAGTCGGGGCGTTTACTTCGGTCGATAATCATCGCGTTCATGGGCAAGATAGCCGCCGGCAGCGAAGAGGGAGACCAGAATACGGTATCTGGGATCCGGTGACTGGACCCACTGCCGAAATTGCCATTCGGGACCAACCGGATATTCGATCTTTACCTCGGTTCCGTTGTCGTCCATGCCGATGATCAATTTTGGAAATCGAAGAAATCCAAACGTGGTTTCCAGTCCGGACTGATTGACCACAACAAGGAGAACGCCATCGACGGGAAAGATCCCGCACTCTCCCTCCCTCCTTTCCTGACGGTCGACGGAAGGGTCCGCCGAGAAATCGGCCGTCTTTAGCCTTGCATCGGTCAAGACCGGCAGAAGACAGATCCGCCGGGCGAATTGCAGCTGATCAACAGATCTAAACACGGAGTTAACGGTAACAGCAGAGGCGAAACCAAGTTGCAGAGCCTCCTTTCCGACATCCGTCAGGAAGGATCTCAGCTCTTCGATCGGTTTTGAGGGAGCTGCGTTGAATTCGTAATAGTAATCAAGAGACATGATATGATTGGGTTATTGCTTGAATCCGGAGACGGTTGCAAGCGGTTTGGTTGCCTCGGTTCCAGCGCCATTTGGCGGCACCACCGAGATACCGATGTGATAGCCACTCGGCCTTCATTCCTATATGCCGCGTAGATCGGGTGGATTGCGAGCCAGTTGCCGAGCGATGAATTCATTGAATCTCCCCGGGGTTGCACCCTCGCCCCACCAACCTAAGTTCACCGATCCCCCCATGCCCGTCCTTCCCTCAAGCTCTCCATCGTGCAAACCTTCTCCGCGACATCCGTGGAGGGTCTTGCGGGCGGTCTTGACGACACGACCGATCTGGAGGCACGGATCCGGAGCCAGTTCCGCTTCCTGCCCTGGCCTCATCATGGTGAAGGTCGTGGTCGTGGTCTCGGAAGAAACAGCCCAAGGACGTAAGCAGAGTTCACTGTCTCAATTCAGGCTCGAGAGTCCGTTACAACTCGTCATGCAAAATGTTCGGAAACACAAGTCAAGGACGGGCGTGTGGACCAAAGGTGTGAAACACACGTGGAATCTGCGGCGGGTAGTAACGTATCAGCGTGAGGCCTCGCGTTGAATGAACGCGCGATTATTTTTGCGAGGCAACGACATTTACCTCGTTTTCGCCACAGGCTAATTTTACGATCGACAATTTAAAATTTGCTGGAACACTTGCTAAAACTCAGATCAGTCCATGGAAACCAAACCTCGTATAGTCGATCTCTTCAGTGGATGCGGTGGATTCGGCCTCGGAGCAGAACTTGCTGGTTTCCAGAGCGTTGTCAGCGTCGATCTGGATTCTGATTTACAGTCCTCTTATTCATTGAATTTTCCGAAGGCTCGGGTAGTAAATGCCGACGTCAAGAGCTTAGATGCCTCGTTCTGGAAAGATGCCATGGGACGAAACAGGCTGGATGCATTGATTGGCGGACCTCCGTGTCAGGGATTTAGTCGAATCGGGAAAAAGGCAGAAGACGATCCGAGGAATAGTTTGATTGGAGAATTTTACCGTCACGTCAAGATGCTAAACCCACGAGTTTTTGTAATGGAGAACGTTGTAGGACTTCTTGATGAAAACTCAAGGGATCATCTTTTCGCAGCGCTTGATCAGGTCCCCGGACACTACGTCTTGATGGACCCGATTCTAGTAAACGCTATCGACCATGGAGCGCCTACTAAGCGAAAAAGGGTGGTTGTGATTGGATACGATCCGACCGATGTATCCGCCGTAAAAGCAGAGGAGATTTCGGGAATATCGAGACGACGCCCTATCACGGTTCAAGATGCGATTTCTGATCTCCCCACACCAATCTTCGATTCTAGAGACAGCGCGGATTATGGTTGGGCTCAGTATCCTAATGAAGTGAGCGAGGTTGGTGCATACGCGCGCAGGATGCGAGCGCGCCATAATCTACTCGGTTGGGACATATCAAAACACAGGTTGAAATTAGGCGAAGTCTCGGGAGTCCTTGAGACCAAACACAGCAGCGAAGTGGTTAAACGGTTTCAAGCAACTGCTCCCGGACGGGTAGAAGAAGTGAGCAGATATCCGAGGCTAAGCTGGTCTGGATATTGTCCAACGCTAAGGGCAGGAACGGGAAACGAACGAGGATCCTATCAAGCGATGAGGCCGATACACCCGTCCGAGCCAAGAGTAATCACTGTGAGAGAAGCTGCGCGTTTGCAAGGTTTCCCGGACTGGTTCATGTTTCATCCTTCCAAATGGCACAGTTTTCGAATGATTGGAAATAGTGTCTCCCCCCCCCTCTCACGCCATATTCTTTCGGTTCTAATTTCCAAAATGGGAACTGGAGTGAAAGCTTGACTTAATTTGCTGTCATAACCGAGTATCTCGTCTATGCCAAACAAGCCGTTGCCCCGAAAAGTTGAAGTGGATTTTGACGTCGATGCTGATTATCTCATCAAAGGTCTTACATCAGACGTTAGTACTATTGAGTGCGTCTACGACCTTATCGACAACTCGATTGATGCGGCTCGCAATGAGATTCTAGGTTCATCGAAGTGCAAGAAAGACGACTTCGGGCTCCCTGCTTCATACAGTGGATTTGAGATAAGAATTTCTTTCAGCGAATCGAATTTTGAAATTTCAGACAACTGCGGCGGTATAAGTGAAACTGAACTAACGACACGGTCATTTCGCACAGGAGCCAAGTCTAAACACCGCTTTGGGATTGGTCACTTCGGAGTTGGACTGAATCGCTCAGTTTTCAAGCTCGGTTCAAGAGTAGAGCTCAGAACAGATGACTCAAAAACTCTCAGCCAGCTTGAGTTCACAGAGACAAAGGTGCGCAATTTAAAGAAAGTCCCCATCGAAGCAGTTATAACATCAACAACCGGAAAAAAATTTAACGTATTGAGAATTACTGAACTTCGCGCTGAAGTGGCGAACGAATTGGCCAAAGAAAAGTGGCGCTCAGATGTTTCAAAACTCACGCAAGAGCGTTACGGCCGATTTGTCAGTAAGGGTCTTAAAATATTGATTGGTGAAGTCGCCGTCGAAAGTTTTGGGCCTCTGATCCGGAATGACGGGAGTTTTCCCATCCAGTCCGCAATCTTGGTACTTAGTGGAGGCGTCAAGTTTTTCTACACCGCCGGAATGCACTCAGGCTATCACCTCGGTGAGGGAGGGATAGCCAAAAATCGGAAAATTGCTCCGGAATACGGATGGTACATCGTTTGCAATGATCGCATCATTAGAGTCGCCGACAGAGGTCCGGAGACGGGATGGACGACAGTTTGGCACAATGAATACAGCGGCTTTGTGGGTTGGGCGCATTACGTAAGCGAGGACCCTTCTAAGCTTCCTTGGGACAGCAAGAAAACCGGAATAAACACCCATAGCGCTGCCCACGTTGAGACCGCCGAGACATTGAAAGAGGTTGCCGATAACTTCCGAACAGCGAACCGTAAACGGATCAAGAAGCTGGACAAGACTCTTGACGGAAAAGACGAAAGAAAAGCGGTGAGTGGTGATCATCATGTAGCCTCCCGTGATGGTGCAGGGCTAAGAATTCCACCACCCAAGAATCGCCTGCCACACAGTTCAAGTCTCGATAATGTGTTCTTTGACTGCGATGTTGTGTCCCGCCAGGTGAAAATTTCATCACTAGTGATCGAAGCTGCCGGTACTCCTATCCTTAATTTTCCTTATCGCGCCGCATTCATGATTCGTGCGCTTTTCGAACAGGCTTTAAATGATTACCTACGGCGACATCGCCATGCAAAGGAAATCAAGGATCATTGGATCACCGAAATCAAAAAGAAAAGGGCGCTAACCGCGGAACAGGAAAGGACTCTCAACCCAACGCTTGAACAAACCTTAATTTGGGTAATTAATAATCAGAAGATTTGGCCAGTGGGCCAGGAAAGAACATGCGGGAGGGGGTGTGAAAACTTTAAAGGACACTTACCTCACCTCAACGGAGCGGTTCATGAAACTGGACGATTGATAGATGAGGTAAAGGTCCGGAAAATCCGTGACGACGTCGTTAGCGCACTCGTTGTTATTCTTACTCATTAACACAGACGGATATAAACTTTCCCAAGTCGGGAATCCGTAAAAGTCTTATCGGCACCGGGTAGGAGTCCAACAAAGACGAAAGACCAGTTGATTTCCTTGTGCATGCGCATTGCCACGACAAATCGATTTATAACGAATTTAGCTATTCAAAGATCAATTCTTCCAAACAGAGGATAGTGTCGATGATATCGAGAATACTGCTCCATACTTCTTTCACTCTTAACTGAATCACGATCAATCAAATACCCGAGTCTTTTAGAAAGAAGTTTCCCAGACGGCTTTGATTGTGGCAAAGATTCTGCCAACTTCAAGCGTTCCTTTACACTCAATAGGGGCATATCAAGTAGACATGCCGCAATTTTTTCCTGCTGCATAGGCTTAAATGCTACAAGCTTTGCCAACCCCGCATCGCGCATAATTACTATAGATGCCGTCATCATTGACTGCCCATCAGCATATCTATGTGCGGATACGAGCCTGGCAGACAAATTGTCAGATAGAGCAACTTTACCGCATACATTTTCTAACATTCTCGCAATTAACGCACTCATTGATGAATCATTTTCAAGATGATCCTCCCAGCCTTTTACTAGATATTCTGAAAACCTTCGGTCAAATTCATCCCTTTTGATATTCAGCCTTTGTGCTCTTTCCACTTTGGACAAGTAAGCAAAATAATTCGGTGCGAGCGGAGGATTAACCGGAAGGGTGACACGGACAAGACTTCCATCACCAAGCTTGGGAAGCAATGACTCAAGGGTTGAAAAATGTGAAACTCTAAAATCTGTAAAGTCTAGCCAAATTATGTCACGGGCACCGGGAACAAATTCTTTCTCTAAGAAATTTTCGACCCGACTCAAAACTAGCTGGATCCGCTTGCAAAACCTATGAAATTTCTGGCGCGAATACGTTGCTTCGTCACTTTCAATCGAAACAAGCCGGATTTCAGGGAAATGCTCGTGAATCAACCTAAAATCCTCCAGAAATGGACCACCTAAACTATAATATGTACACTCTGCATTGGGTGCGTATCCAGCACTCATAAGATCCTTAATTGTTTCAATTAAAACAAATCGATCTACTGCTTTGTTTACTCGAAGATGATATGGAGGATGTTTCATATTATTCCGATTCGCTGTAGACTCGATAGAACGCAGCCGAACCGACTTCCGAAGGGCTCCGGTATTCGTCCCCAAACAAAAATTCTGAAACCTGTTCAACCTCATTTCGTTCAGCGGTAAACGAAACTCTTACTTCAGTCCGCACAGTTGCGGGTGATGGAAGACTCGGCTTATACTGCTTTCCTTTTAGACCGGTTCTTACTTGAGTGAACTTTAAATCAGCACTCGATGTTTTTATTTCAGCAAGAGTAAGACGTGGAGTATCTTTTAGTTGCAATTTCGCTTCCGGTCCACGGCTTTTCCAATCATTTGTATAATCCGTAAAAAGCTTCAAACCCTCTCGCATTCGGTTCTTAACTTGAGCGTAAAGCGATGAAGAATGTTCGATTCCACGCTTTGTCGTCGTTGTCGGAAGTTTTGACGCATCATTTGCAGTAAACTCAACAATACCGGAGACAGCAATAAACTGATTATGGTACTTTGGGACACCAGCTTCGCCCCAACCGGTTTCCTCATCTTTATTACAATAAAGCACTACTCGGTCATTACAAATCACCGTCCACCCCGCAAGATCCTTTGAGTAATGAATCTCCTGTTGCTCATCACTAACTTCCTCTTCGGAAGGCACCGGTTCACGCAGCCCGACCGATACGAATACTGATACTCCATCGACTTCGGTCTCGAACAGATACGGTCTGATCAGCTGTTTTGATTTTTCCTCTTTTTGAAAATAGAAACTTATTGGCTTTGGGACGACGGCAGCTCCATTTATCAAAACAGTAAAGCCTTTTTCAATTATCAAAGCATAGTGAGACTCGATCTTTTTGTTTAAACCTTCAATAAATGCCACTTTCTCAAACTCTTTACTAACTGCCTTATGTAGGGTTCCTACGATTAAAGTTGTACCGTCTTCCGCTCTACTCTGATTTCCAGGGACCGCCTCAAGATCCCAACCTTCGCTCTGTTCAATCCATTCAGTCGATATTTCAATTTCGTATGCTTGTTCTTTGTGTTTTGTTTGGATAAGACTTGCGCGCCCAATCTTGAAGATTGCGCGTTTCATTCCAATTCCATAAGCTCCTACGGTCGGAAGCCCTTCGGATATGCGCTTCTTTGGCCTCCCCATTCGAAATGCGTAGTCATGCAATGACCAAGGAATACCGCCACAGTTGTCGGAAATTGCGAACGTGTCTTTATCTATTGTAATGTCCGCCCTAAAACCTTTGTAAGGCGTCTTATTCTTCAATCGCATTGGGTCAAGTGTTCGCAATAGCCCGTCAAGGCAATTATCAAGCAGATCGAGTATCGCGTCTTCCAGCGTGATATCGCGAGTTAACATCTCCACAAAAAACGACTTTGTAGGACTTGCGTCAATATGGCCGAATGTATTGTTGTTCATATTATTGATTTAACCTATAAAATGTTTCACACGATACTGATATAGGTGTTCTGATAAGTCATGGGCTGCGATCCGTAGAGTCGAGCTTTCATTCTCTAGAATTTTTACGGTTCAATGATTTCGGAATCATGTGACATTTCTTTGTTTTTCGGATCAGCACATTCCGCCATTGGGTGCTGCCTTCGTTTTTCATCCCTTCGGTTCCCTTCCCGCTGAAGACCCGGGGTCGGGGAGGTAGGCGGTGTTCAGGACCCGATGGCCATCGATGGCAAGACTCCTCTGATTTCGGGCGTAGTGTCAACGATTTTCACGCGGAAGGGCCAAAATGTAGCGCTCTTCGTGCTTAGATTTACGCTTCCGCTTAATTTTGCTTTCGAATTCAACTGCTGTGACTGTTATCTCTAGGACTTCCCTCTTTTATCCCTTCGGCTCGTGCCGGTGTCCCCGAGCACGACCAGGGGCAACATCGGGTCGTGTCAGCATTCTGTCATACTCAGACGCGCGATAGGGGGTGGTGTTGCCAGGATTGACTCCGCGGAAAACTCGACCGAGGCTCTCTCAATGGCACGCCCTGCGAAACAGAAGAAGCTATGGTTGTTCCTGACTCGAGCGCACGGAGCGACGATGGTCATTTGCCGCCTACCGACTGCTTGGGCGAACTAAGGATAGAGCAGGAAGTGTTCGCTTCGAGGATGCCGTAACTTGCGGAAGATTGATGAAAGACACGGCCTACTCAGCATTTCTGAAACCTCAGCTTTTCGCCTTTGGTTTCGGGAGAACCCTAAATGAGCGAACGTTTCCCTCAGATGGATGGGAAATACTGCGAATGAGGGATCGAAAGTCTGAAGGTGCCAAAGTATTTGCGAATCCAGCCGATTGTCGCGAAATCGTCGATTCGCTTTCTCCGGCCCAACGTCGCGAATTAGTTATGGCTTTGTGTCGCCACCGCTGGACTCATGTGCCAAAGCAGATTGAGAAACACGAGAATTGGAAAATGAGCTTCTTCAAGGTCAACGAGATTTATGCCGCGGCCGGGGACTGCCCTGATAAATGCGAAATGAAACTGGAGATTCTCGCTCTTAGTCCGGCACTCATCGCTTTGGAATCTTTCAATAAGTTGCCTTTGGAGGAAGACGTCGAATTCGATGAATTCATCGGATTGCCCCGTGATGAACGTGTCATTCTGACCGACGGGAACCACCGAGCAATTCATCAGGCTAGAAGAATTCTGGGCGGTTACGCATCGATCAAAGTGCTTAAAGTAATCACCCCGGACACTAGCCATCCTAGTATATTCCGTTCTCCTCACGGAAGGGGAGTTTTTTGACAATGACAGGATTCGCAGTGAGCCATCGTAGCAATTCCGGGGAGAATCCGAACTCTACCGCCGCTATGAACTCGTTTATTTCCTTGGAATTGCTCATTTCCGTTATTGATTGCAAGATCAAATCTGCACTCTTTTTAAGTAGTTCTGATTATCCGAATCATTAGTTATGCGAGACTTCGATGAAGTGGAATCCGAGATATACTCCGCGATTAGGACAGTCGGTGACCACTGATGACCAGACGGTCGGGCTCGAATTGGTGAGGTCCAGTGATGGCTCCGACCTGCGCTGCTGAGGTTCCTGCCTTTGCTAGTTTCACTTCTGCGGGGCTGTATTCGGCACCGTTCGCAAGGTAGTGAATTGGAAGGTCGCCGTGTTCGTTCGCAGCCTTTTGAAGCAATTCAATCAATTTGGATATTCTCATGGGTTTGTCGGTTGATTAGTGAGGTTGAGATCTGCGAGAGCGCATAGCGCCGGCTAAAGCCTTTATTCGTAAGATCTCCAGAGGTCATATCCATAAAGAACTCGGCGCCAGATTGTAGAAAGATCCTCACTCTGACAAGGGATTTCCCCGGAAACGTGCGCGGATCCTGATGTCGGGGACTGGGGGTGCCAAATTGCCGTCGTGAAGTTCGTCGGGATTGATGCATTCCGCCGGGGAACGCGCGTCTTCAGGCGCCTCTAGAAGCTCACGATCCCCTCCCCAGCCTGCGCCAGGTCGTGTCGACTCTCGCCCTTCTCACTGGCACGACGGAGGCCTTGCCGAAACTGGAGACCAAATCTCTGCTCGCCGGACGTGGCCTTCTGAGATTTCTCCTTCTCGGCTAAGACCCCAAGGGTGAGTCGGCTGCGTAACCATCCGTCGCAGACGCAGGTTTGTGCCTCCCAGCTAAAGAAAACCCGCCACGTAAAGTGGCGGCGGGTTTCCCGGACCGGACCTCCTTCACGCATTCGGGAGTGTCGGTCGCTGCGGTCACGTTTCGGACGGGTCCGCTGTTTGGTGTTGGGGTTGAGCTTGGGAACCCTTGGCCCGCTCGTGGAGGATGCGTTGGCCGACGATCAATCCCTGCGCGAAAAGCTCACCGTGCCCGATGGAGAACGGCGCATCTTCGCTGAGGGCAGGACCACACTGGCTCAGCTCAACGGATTGAGGCAGGAACTTGACGGGCTGCTGGCCGAGATCGGCGCCGGCCTGCGGCGGCAAGCGCGAGAAATCTCCCAGGCACGGGTCCAGCACATGGTGGCAACCTTGTGAGGGAATGTGAGCCCTCCCAACCTAAGGCTGTCAACTCTTGCAAACCGAATTCATGAAGGAACGCGATTGCATTTCGCTCTCTTTCGCTGCGGGATTGATGTTCGGATCAAGAAGCACGGATCGTAACGCTTGGGACGGAGTGATCGATTCGGCAGCTGCTTTGGCTTGGCAAGCTCGTGCTACTACCTCGCCATGGTCGGCCCGGATATCGTTGTAACAGCGTTCGAGGTATTCCTCTGAGTAACTTGGCAGCAAAGGCATGGCATCAATGGAGCGGAAACTCCATAAGCGAAGACCGGGGTGGTCCGCAATATGGATTTTCGAGATAATTCTCTTATATGTTAATATAATAAAGAATAACTGAATTTACAGCAGAAATTTAAATTATGGAGTTCTTAATTGTTTTTATTGACTCGCTAAGCGCATCAAGTGACCGGCAAGCCTCCTGTTCCACAGACACAAGTCCGGAATAGGGTATCGCAGATTCCGGCCGGTTTTTCGATGCAGGTCCGCGCAATTTGTTGATTTCAGCGAGGAGATAGAGCCAAGGCCTAAAGGCGGCGATCCCATGAATGGACCCTACGGGTGCGTCTCCGAAATGCCCTCCGTCGCAGTGGTCGCTGATATGGGCGTGCACGATTCTATCAACAACCTTCGGATGGTTTCGGAGGAACGAAGGAGTTACTTCGCCAAGGAACGCGAAATGGGCGATGTCTAAGTTCAATCCTACGAATTCCGTGGACTCCTCCTGAGCATCGAGAAGCCGGCAAAATTCAAGAAGATGATTCTTGTGCCCAAGAACGTTGAGAAGGCCCGGCTCGAACTCGGCTGCGAGGATGACGTGATTCTTCCGTGCCAGCGTCCGCAGCTGCATGAGAGTGGTCACCAGCTCCTGAATTGCTTCGTCGGGGGACGAAATTTTTGCCTCATATTCGCCGTCCGGCCCGTCCACATATTCGATGCACTCGGCCAGCCCCCCTCCAACAAATTCGATGAAGAAGGGAGAGTCCATCCCATAGATCGCTCGGATTTGTCCGCCCAGCCGAATCATGAAACGCAGGGAGTCGAGCCCCCTTTTCTTAAGATTGCCTTCACGGCAACTAATTTCCGGAAAATAGGTCGCCATCGCGGATACGGTGGCGCGGATCTTTCTGTTTGAGAAAGCGGAAACAACACGCCGGGCAATTTCCTCAAACCGTGCGTCGTTGTTCTCATCGTCTTCTGCGAGTGCCGCCATTGCGCCAATAGGGTCCTCCTCGCTCTCAGGGAACAGCTTGACGATGTCGCGAAACATGAAAGCGTAGACTTCGGAGTGAGCCACTGCTTCGGGCCAGTATCCCGAATCCAAAACGCCCGAGGTAGAGAAGGAGGAAATCACCGCAATCTTGGGCCAGTCGGGCGCCGCGGCAATCTCCGGACTGTTTCCACTGTCTCCCGATTGGTCATTGGTTGATTCGATGTAATGGTCTTCCGGCTTCGGGGAGTCGATTTCCCCCCCCGAGTTTGCGTTGCACCGATTCCGTTGGACTTCCGTCTGGTGAAGAACAACCCACCCTTCTTCCAATGTTCGTAAACAGCATCCAACCAGAAGACATTCGGAGAGTCCGGGGCCCCATGATTCAGAGTTCCAAAGCTGAACCAGCCAAGTCGGAGTTCCCCCCGGTTGGGCGTGAACCATGACGACCTGTAGCCAAAGCCATTGATTAGCTTCTTGCCAAGGCTGCAGTGCTTCGGGTAGCAGTTCCTGTTGGGACAAGAGCAGTTTCTCGTGCAGTTCCGAACCCTCATTCGCCGAGTCAACCAGCAAGCGGCTCCAAGATTCCCGCAGGTTGCCAGGAGCTGCGAGCACCATTTCTCCGATATTGTATTTTGCGTTTTCGAACTGCTTAAAGGAAAGCCCCGCCCTTTCGTAGTCGTACTGCAACAAGGCGTCGTGGTGAAGCGCAGTGATAGAGGTCTTTGCAGTATCGACTTGTGCCTCGTGATTTGTTTCTGGATCGTCGAGGCCAAAATAGGAAGGAAGGATTGGCAAAATGACTTCGGGAGGCGTCACCGAATAAAAACCAGGATTCTCCAGAATGGGCGGGGAATTGAGCGAAGGCGAAGATCCTTCCTTGCGAGATTGCAAATCTTCGTTGTTGTAAGGAGGGCAAGCCAGCAGTTCGACTGCTGAAAGCCTCATGTAGGGAAGCCTCGAAGGATCGTGGAACACGAAAGTCGTATCGCCGAAGTCCTCCCGGTAGTATCCAACGATGACCACGGCGTGCCGCTTGTCTTGAAACTCACCTTCATCCATGCAAACGACCTGCGCAGTGTTGCTGTTTGCGCGGGTCCTCGCCAGAGACAAGGGATCCTCCTGCGAAACGAGGAAGCCCGGTGAGGAATCGTTCAGCGTTGACACCTTTCCAAGGATCCGCCCCTCCAATCGGTCCAAATCGCAGGGGAAAATTACCGAAAATCCGGAACGGACATAGGCCCGAATCGCAGGAAGCACGAAATCTCGTGACCCAAATCTGTCGGTTTGGGACTTTGAGGGCAGGCACAATGTTGATCGGTTGAATTGCTGGCCCGCACAGGTCAATCCAGCCAGCTCAAAATAACGTTTTATTGCTGCCCCCTTGAGACCAGACAGGGCAATCTCCTTGCTAAAAATCTCACCTGTCTCAAGAATGGAGCAAGACGACGCCAACTCCTCCTCCTTCGATAGCAAGGTGATTTCAGAGAATCCGTACACGCTTCTAATCCATGGCTGCATCATCGCGCTCACCATGAAGCAAGCCGCTTGGGCGCAAAGCCCCGAAAGGGGGAGGCAATGCACGTAGGAAGTTAGCGACTTTCCCTCCGCCTTCTTTTCACCGTAGAATCTCATTAGATCGGGCGATTCGACTCTGCGGATGTTTTTCATTTTCCCGGACCAAACGGGCCAGAAAAGAACGCAGTCCGCAATGCCTGTTGCGTCACCGAGTGGGTCCACCCCTTCAGTTTTTGGGTGGTCGTGCACTACATGGTATTGCTTTTGCATCAGGGCGATCCGATGCAAATTCACGATCGACACGCCCATTGATGTTTCTATTGGTACTCGAATGGCAAATCGGGGCATCGAGACCTCAAAGAGCTCGGCGACGTTTCTAGTGATGATCGATGGGGCGAAGCGGCCACTCCAACCCAACTCTTCGCGCTGGAGGGACTCTGGGTTCAGGGACTCAGGGCTGTCGTCGGAGGAGCGAAGGCTCAGGATCAGATTCTCCAGATATTTCCGTCTCCCGACCCCGACCTCTTCCCACGCCTGTGCTTCTGTGATATCGTTCAGCATTGTTCGAATGCTGGTGTTTATGGTAACCGAACCCGCGAAAGCAACAAAAATCTCTTGGAATGCTGAAAATGAAGAATATGCTAGTATTGTAGCTGAGTCCGCTTTATTAACGGGAGCTTTTGGCCTGTAGATATGAACTCCAAAAAAAACAGGAGCACTTCCACTGGGGGGAATATAAAATTCCTTAAGCGGAAAAGCGGAGAAATCGGAATCCAGGTCAATTCGAATGGCAAGAATCCCGAAGGGATGGAGGATCCACTCGATGAAGAAACTCAGTCGGTCCTTAGTCACTGTAGCCGGGCTGATTCCACGGGTTTCCAAGGGAAAATGCGCCTAGCCCGGGAAAATGTTGAGATTCCTGACTTTGAATCGGCAATCGCCCAGCTGACGACGCATGGCAAACGAGATTGATGCCCTGCTGGCTTGCGCTTCCCAACATCTCACAAGGCTAAAATCCAACCAACCGGAAGGAGAGCCGCGCTGCTGGCAAAGGTCTTATCCGGCCAAGGCGCTAATACTTGCAGCGCAGGATTTGAGGATTTTGAGGCATTTCCCGAACTTGGGATGCGAAACTCCCATCACGGGGGGGTCAGAACACGATGTGTGGTATTTTAATGGGGACATTCGGGTCTTCAAGGCAACTAATCACGGAGGGTTCGGCCTTAAACCCGGTCGGCCAGGATCGGAATACAATTTTGAAGTTGCTACTGCTCTCGATTATCTTCGGAGGCTTCTGCTGATCAACAAACATTTTGAGGACGATATCCGGGTGGAAGGCGTTTGGCTGGCATCCGACGAGGCGGTCCCGAGAATCGTGACCTCGCAGCGCTTTATAACCAAAGCCAGAGAAATGAGACCCGAGGAAATCAGCGACTCGATGAAGGGGGCAGGATTTATCCAGCCGCCGATGGGAGAAAAGCACGGCATTTGGACGAAGCAGTCGGAAGAGGGAATCGTCGTAATCGGAGACGTCTTCTCAAAAAATGTGATTTTGGAGGAGAAAAGCGGGATTATGGTGATTGTAGACGCTGTCGCCCGACTCATTCGAGATGGCGAAAATGAAGAGTAATGTATTTCGCGAGGTTTTTTCTTCCGATGGGTTCGGATTCTTTGGACTCTTCCAAACACTCCAAGTCTCCTCGAATCGCGGATACTTCCGGCCACCCGAAAACGGGGTAAATGCTCAGCCATCATCAACGAATGTCGAAAATCGCCGCATGCACAGGATCGACCCGCTTGCCTACCTAACCGACGCAATTCCTCAGTTTGTGCACGTAAAAAGAAAACCCGCCCCCGCGAAGTAGCGGAGAGTTTTCCGGACCGGCCCTCGTTGCCTCATCTCTCGGCTGACTGAACCACAAAATTGGACTCCTTCTGTCAATCGCCCTGTTAAAAAACCAGGTCACCAAGCCGAGCGGCAAGATGACGTTGAAGACCCCGAAGATAATTGAGATCTTCACCTCCCGCGGATGCTCTCGGATAAAATCGATCATCATGGGTGATAGCTTGCTTCGGATTCTTCAGACAAACGTCAGGTCGCAGGCGACGGCGAAGCACGGGGACTTAGCCAAGACGGTTGCTCCTGCGATTGGTCGGGCTCTGAGTTCTTTATTTTTCGATGCGTATACAGAGGCCATAGATTCCATTCAGGCCGATCCAGCCATTTACGCGGCCACGATTATTCCCAATTTGGAAGCGCTCGCCCTGCTTTGCTATGATCAAGTGAAGATACTGCGCGCCACCTACCTTGCAGAGGACCACGTCGCCAACCTCGAGCTCTTCGTTCTCCGCCGGTGCAACGGTGCACAAATCTCCAGACTCAATCTTTCCAGTCATCGAGTTTCCGCGCGGTCGAAACTGAACGGTTTCACCTTGCTTCAGTTTCTCGATGTAAAGTGTAGCCCAGCCCATGATCACTCAATGCGCCCACCCTATGAAGCCAGCCACTTCCAGTCGGAGGGCGGAGGTGGATAGCGGGAAGAGAGTAATCGGATGGAGGGAAAGAGTTCAACTCTAAATGGGATGAGGATTGGCTGGGGCTGCCTCGTTAGGTGCTTCGAGGCCATTTGATGGGTAACGGTAGGTTCTCCCACCTTGCTTTTTCATCACGTGGCAGAAGACGATGGCAGTCGCGATGTTGCAAGATATCACGGCATCTCATGCAACCGCTCGATGACTTGCTTCACCCGGGATTTCGGATCCCCAGTCACCAACAACCACGGCACCTCTTGGCCAGCCAGCGCTTCTTCAAACCAGCAGTGCATCTCGTGGCGCAAGTGCTCGCCATCGCGCAGGCCGTCTTGCACGAAGGGAATCTCATCCCCTGTCAGAACATAGAGGTGCACCCGGCAGCCTTGTGCAAATTCCTCCAACTCCGGAAGCCGCGTGCCCATGTATCGGCGATGCCACTGCACCGTGGCGAAGACATTCGTGTCACACACCAAAATGCGGTTCGACTCACGGGCAGCGGCGTCTTCCCGGCGCGTTTGCTCGCGGGCGATTTCCATAAACTCAGCAGAGTTCCACACCGCCTCTCCCCTCCCCTGTTTGAGCGCACTGTATTCACGGCCGTATTCGGCCACCCAGATTGTATCCAGGGCATCGGCGAGATCGACCGCCAAGGTCGTGGTCCCGGTGGACTCTGCTCCCACGATCACGATCCGCTTCGCAAACCATTCCTTCAGGGGCGGGTCGATGAAGTCCCACATCGCGAAAGGATCGCTGCGAACCGCAGTTCCACTGCAAGGAACAGTCAAGCGCGCCCGGTCAACCATCACATGCCGGGCCCCCATCATGCTCGCATAGCGTTCGCCATAGTCCTCCGAGGTGAACACGACATCCGGTGCACGGCCGAGCCACCCCATCGTATTCTCCGCCCAGACGCGTGTATCGTTCTCATCGTAGCGATCATCGATCAGCAGGAGCTCTGCCGCTGGCACCAGTTCCCTCAACCATGCCACCCGCAACTCAGGCGGGATCGGATCGACCGGCTTGCCACAGACGATGACTACGACACGCTCGCAACGCGACAAAGCGGTTTCGATCAGGAAGCGATGCCCTCGGTGCGGCGGCATAAACTTGCCAACCACCACCCCCAAGCCGAATCGTTCCGCATTCAACCTGGCAACTCCTTCTTCCATCGCATGATACCGAGAATACAAAGAACGATAAAACCCGCATAGAGCACCGAGGTGAGAGGCAAATTCTTGCTGGCGTAGAGTGGCACGTAGATCAGATCCGCCGTGATCCACAGCCACCAGTTTTCGATCTTCTTCCGGCACAGCAGGTATTGCGCGGCAAGGCAGATCACCGTGGTCAATGCATCCAGGAAGGGTGCCGATCCATTCACCTTCAGCAGGATTTCGCGCAGCCCCCAGGTTCCAAGCACGATAAAAACCGTGATCACCAGCCACTCGACCCTAGTGGCCCGCGAGACCTTCAGCGGGGAGTGATCTTTGCCTCCGTGCATCCACACCCACCAGCCCCAGATGCCGAAGCCGAAGTAGACCCACTGAAGCCCGAAGTCTGCGTAGAGTCGCGCATTCCAGAACAAGGTTGCGAAGAAGAGGTTGTTCGCCAACCCGATCGGCCAGTTCCAGATATTTTCCTTCGTGACCAGCCAAACGCAGACGGCCCCGGTGGCAAATCCCCACGCTTCTGTTATGTCGATGGGCAACCACTTCTGCCACGCACTGAGCAGGAGTAAAACCGAAAGAAGCGGCACCAGCACCACATCCGGTGCGAACGTCGCACGGTGTAAGGGAATGTTTCTTGCAGGAGCCAAGTAGGGATCATCGGCCATCTCAGTCTTCGATTATCACACCGTTCGATCTCATCTCTGCCACTGCCTCATCCACATCGCCGGGTGCCAATTCCACTCCGCGGCTGGCAGGAAGATGAAGCGTTACTTCGAAACCTTCCACCAGTGCATCCAGGGCGGTGAATTTCACGCAGTAGTCCGTGGCCAGACCACAAAGCGTCAGGCGCTTCACTCCCTGCTCGCGCAGCCATTCGCCGAGGCCGGTGGATTTGCGATGCCCGTTATCGTAGAAACCGCTATAGCTATCGATTTCCGGATCTGTTCCCTTGCGGAAGACCTTCGTGATCCGATCGACCCGCAGTCCGGGAGCAAAGTC
Source organism: Akkermansiaceae bacterium UBA2381 (assembly GCA_002344215.1). GTDB lineage: Bacteria > Verrucomicrobiota > Verrucomicrobiia > Verrucomicrobiales > DEV007 > Arctic95D-9. The sequence continues at coordinate 37,728 of DDSV01000036.1, read as the reverse complement.
CGCACCGGGCGTGCCTTGCACACAATGAACGGTCCACAGCACTTGGGGAAGGCCGTTCAAATCGATCCTCTCATAGGGTTGTTTCCCGGGATGGTTCGCAGCGAAGCTACCGTGATCGGGTGGATGCCAGTCCTGGGTGGCGACGATTACTTCGAAGTCATCCATCAAACGGTTCGCGACCGGAATGACCTGATCGCCCTCCGTCACCGCCAGCGCACCACCGGGCAGGAAGTCGTTCTGCAGATCGACGAGGATTAAGGCACGGTCGCCCGGCCTGTCTGTGTTTGTCGACGGATTCATAACTCCTTGACCAGTTCGGCTTGATAGATCGCGAGGTCCCTTCCCGAGAAGCAGCAGAAGACTACCTCCAGGGGATGTTCCTTTATAAATTCACGAGCCGTCTTCACGGCGATGGCCGCGGCCTCCGCGATGGGATAGCCGAAGATTCCGGTGCTGATGGAGGGAAAGGCGATCGATTTCAAAGAATGCTTCACCGCGAGTTCGAGCGACTGTCGGTAGCAGCCCGCCAATAGTTCTGCTTCGCGCTTGTCGCCGCCATTCCACACCGGACCCACGGTGTGGATCACATGCTTTGCAGGCAGACGATATCCCCTGGTGATCTCAGCCTGACCGGTTTTGCAGCCGTGCAATAAACGGCACTCGTGCACCAGCTCCGGTCCGGCCGCCCGATGAATCGCGCCATCGACACCGCCACCCCCGAGCAGGCTGGAGTTGGCGGCATTGACGATGGCATCAACCTCCAGTTTCGTGATGTCTCCCAGAATCGCTTTCATTCCGGAAACCTTTTCGTGACCTCTATCTTACCCACGATGTGGCGGTTGAACTCCTCCAGTTCCTCAGCCGGCACCCACAACTCGGTGTGCTCCCGCCCTCCAACGGTCTCTACCGGGAAGCGCCTCAGATACTCTGTCTCCACGTCGAAACGCGTCACGAAGCCAGACCCAGATGCCGGGACATTCCAGTCGCGCGCGATCTGGATCGCATAGGATTCATTGGTAACGGGATAAAAGATCGGCTGATCCGGTAACCGTGGTGGAAAGGCACTCCAGCCACTGTCTTCGATCAGCTTCAGCTCCTCCGGCCCCACCGGACGATATAGGGTGGTAGTCATGAATGCTCAGTACGGTGGTAACACACGGCGAAAGACATGGGCCAGCACGACCATCAAAAAGAAACTATTCCTCGCCAGCGAGAGTGGCCAGACGGGATAGCTGACTTTGTCTCCTCCGGCCACCTTACGGAGAAAGCCTCCTTGGATCGGCCAATCCCGCAGTCCGGTGATCCACTCTTCCGGCATGCCCTCACGGCCGACGTCGATCCCGGCCAGTGAGCCCGCAACGAAGGCAACCGTATCCGTATCGCCACCCGCCGACACCACGGCCTCCACCGTCGCTCGAAAATCCCCGCGGTGTCGCAGCCACGCGAACAATGCAACTCCTGCCGTGTCTGGAGCAAACCCGCTCACATATCCGGCCCGCCTGCCGATGCGATCAGCCATGTCTCCCACGCTCTCGCCTCTATCCAGTGCCTCACGCAACTGGACAAAACGGAACTTCATCTCCTGACTCTCCGCCAAGTGCTCCAGAGCATTCACGATCACGTTTTCGTCATGCGAGTTCTCTGTCGCCATCGCGCAGGCCTCGGCAATCATTCTTGCGGCTTCTCCCGCGCGCGGATCGGAATGCGTGATTCGAGTCGATACGTCAGTGAAAGCTAAGCGCCTATCGCGGTCTTCGGAAAAGGTCACCCCGACCACCGGCGCGCGCATCAACGGACCATTCCCCGCCGACCATACGCCGCTACGCGACGGGTTCACTCCGCACCAGAGCTTGAGAATAGAGCGCGCAGTCGCCAAACCCACTCCGGCAGGCACACCGGCAAACCACCAGCGCAGACGCTTGGCGAGTGCTCGGGCGAATTCCTCGGGATCATCCGCATGACCTCTCAGCGAAAGTGCTGTCATCACCGCATGCTCCGTATCGTCGCTGACCATGCCTCGATTCCCGCAGAGGCGATGCCGGAGTGTTGTTGGCCAAATCCGGGCAATGCGCATAGCGCTCAAACCTTCCGCGGCCAGTCCCAATGAATCGCCAAGTGCGCCCCCAAGGAGGCAGGATGATAGTGTCTCTTTCATGGCCCGGGCTTCGCCTCCCACGAATCCATCCTGATATTCTCCGCAGCGTCTTCACGATGTGGCCAATAGATCGTTTCCGCGGGCACCATCAGCTTGTCGGGTTCTCGCTGGTATCCGCGCTGTTCTGCGACGAAGGCGGAAATATCCTCAATCGCAATGACCTCGCGCTCCGCATATCGGCGCAAGATCTCTCCGCGCAGACCAAGCTGCACGGCCCGGCGCTGCAAAGAGCTGCCATCCGGCGCATGATCCGGATCCCACTGGAGCCGCACCTCGGAAGACGCCAAGGAACCCTTCCAGTTGTCAGGATCGCGATCCCGCGAACCATCAAAGGAGGACGGCACAGCGACCGCCAGAATCTCATCGAACAAGCTCCGGGGGATCGTGATCGCCAATGTGACCTCCTGTCCTTCCTTCGTACCCCAGCCTGAGCGATACATCATCCACAGGAAATTGGGTTTGATCCAGCTCATGCGGCCAAAGCTGAAATCCCCGCCGAAGCGCTGATATCTCGCCGCATGCTCCCCTATCCCCGGCCGGTAGGCCTGGTAGACCACCACCGAATCTGCATCATGGCTCGCCAGGATGTGGCGCCCGCTGCCGGGCCAAGTCGCTTCTATCTCGCTATAGGGTGCCAGCTTCATGGAAAGTCGATGAACTCCGGCGGCACCGCATCGGTCAGCCACACGCCATTTGCGGTAACATAAAAAGGTTGCCCCGCCGCCGAAATCTCCGCAGCGCGGATGGAGAGGATCACCGGCTTGCCACGGCGCGCCCCTACTTTCGTGGCTGTCACCAGATCGGGGCTTAGGTGCACGTGGTGTCTCTCACCTTTGTGAAGGCCGCCGCCGCGGATCGAGTCGAGGAACTTCGCTACCGTGCCGTGATAGAGGAACTCCGGCGGAACCTGCGGTTCCAGGGAAAGGTCCACCGTCACCGAGTGCCCCTGGTTCGCCCGGATGCGCTTGCCGTCCTCGCTGAAGGAGAAGCGTTGCTTGTCATTGGTGTGCACGACCTCCACCAAGGTCTCGTAGTTAAACGACATGCCATGACGACCTGCCGCTTCGATAAGTTCGCGGCAATCCGTCCACCCGTTTTCATCCAGTGTGATGCCAATTCTTCCCGGCTCATGCCGCAGCACGAGGCTCAGGAACTTGCTGATATCTTTTATTTTCATGGAACTACCTTTCCTCTTTTTTGGCGATACTCGGCCAGGAGCAGTTCCCGCGCGTCATGCAGTCCTTGCTCGAGGCCCGCAGGGAAAGTATGGGGATTCACGAGACGTGTGGTCCCCGGGTGTAGCTTCGCTACTGTCTCCTTGCAGCGTGAGCGGATCATGTCCAAAAGCTCGGGTGCGGTAACCCTCTTCCCGTCCCTCATTACCGGCTGCAACACATCGTGGAATGCCGTGCCCGCCGGGATGAGCTTGCTGCGGCTAGTATCACCCGGATCGACGATCTCCACTTGCTCGTCCGGTATGCCACGATCCAAATCGTAGATGGCATCCGCCATCAGCAATCCGTTCTCTTCGAAACGTCGCACTTGCAAGCGTCCCGGGATCGAGCTCTTGGCCATTTGTTCACTCAACTTGATCCGCGGTTGCCAGGTTCCGTCCTCGCTCCGCAGGGCCCCCAATTTGTAAACACCCCCCAGTGCCGGCTGGTCGGCTGCAGTCACCAGGTTCGTCCCGACACCCCAGATGTCGATCCGTGCCCCCTGATGCCTCAGGCTCTCGATGATGTGTTCGTCGAGGTCATTGCTTGCGACGATCTTCACCTCCGGAAAGCCAGCCGCATCCAGCTTAGCGCGGGCTTGCTGGCTCAGCCACGCAAGGTCGCCCGAATCGAGTCGGATCCCGTTTAGCTCATGCCCGCGCTGGCGCAGCAGTCGTGCCGTCGTGATCGCATGATCCACCCCGCCCAGTGTGTCGTAGGTATCCACCAGCAAGGTCGAATTATCGGGCATCGCTTCCGCATAGCGATCGAAGGCCTCGCTCTCATCATCAAAGGACATCACCCACGAGTGTGCGTGAGTGCCCAGAACCGGCAGGCCATAGCGTTGCCCGGCCAGCACGTTCGAGGTGCCCTTGCACCCGCCGATACAGGCGGCACGACTCGCCGAGAGTCCTCCATCCGGTCCCTGCGCGCGGCGGTAGCCAAATTCGATCACCGGTCCGCCAGCCGCCGCCCCACATATCCGCGCCGCCTTCGTGGCCACCAGAGTCTGGAAGTTCAGGATATTGAGTAGTGCCGTCTCCACCAGTTGCGCGTGCAGGATCGGTCCCTCCACCCGCAACAGCGGCTCATGGGCGAAGACCGCTTCACCTTCCGGAATCGCATCGATATCCAGCTTCAGCCGCAGCTCGCCAAGGTAATTAAGGAAGTCTCTTCGAAAGAGCGGCGTGTCGACTTTCGTGCGTAGGCCCGCCAAGTATTCGAGTTCCTCCTTTCGGAAGCGGAACGCCTCCATCCATTCCAGCGCGGGCTCCAGCCCCGCTGCAATCGCATATCCGCCGAGGAAAGGCAGGCGACGGAAGAACAGATGGAACACACTCTCCTGCTCCGCCTTGCCTGCATGCCAATAGGCGGCTGCCATGGTGAGCTGATAGAGATCGGTCTGCAGTGGACTGTGAGTGATCATAACTCGAATAGGAACCCCTTTCTGGCGAGTGCCTCGTACTTTCTGCGATCAAAACGGTGGAGGCGAGCCGGGCGATGCGCGCCGCCTGAGTAGTCGTCGAGCGGTACCAGAAAATCGAAGGAGAGCAGCTTCTTGCGGAAGTTCCGCTTGTCCAGAGGACGGTCCAGGATCGCTTCGTAAAGCGTCTGCAACTGCGCCAGGGTGAAGCGCTTTGGAAGCAATTCGAAACCCACTGGCTGATAGCGGATTTTCCCCCGCAATCGCTCCAGAGCCGCACCGAGGATCGACGCGTGATCGAAGGCCAGCGGGGGCAGTTTGCCCGCCTCGAACCATTTCGCATCGCTCGCATCGGTATCGCCCCTAGCCGGATGCTGGTCAGGTTGAACCAAGGCAAAGAAGGCCACACTCACGACCCGCCCGCGCGGATCCCGCCCCGGATCGCCGAAAGTACAGAGTTGCTCCAGGAAGACTCCCTTCAGTCCGGTTTCCTCCTCCAGTTCACGCCGCGCCGCCGTTTCCAGATTTTCCTCCATCTGCACGAAGCCTCCCGGAAGTGCCCACGATCCAGCAAAGGGCTCTACCCCGCGCCGGATCAGCAACACTTGGAGACCCGAACCATCGAAGCCGAAGACAACACAGTCCACTGTCAGCGCCGGTCTCGGATACTCGTAGGTGTATGTCATCAGTTTCTGCTCTATGTTTGTGTCTTTTTTACACGAAGTCAACTCCCGTTTCGAGAATGGCTCTCCTCCCCATGGGAATCGCCCCTCGACGAACTCTCCATCTTCTTATTGATCGTAGCGGCGCTGTACGCACGAAAACGTCATGGTTTGCCCCGCCGCATCTTGCGGAGCGTCGTTCGTGGAAGAGCGGCTCATACGTTGCGATGTGATGTGATGCCTCCGGCAACGGCCATGTCAATAATCTCTCGCACCTGCTCAGGGCTCTTGAAACAGGATGCGGGAAACCAGTTGTAGACACTCGGAAATGCATACAGCATGATGCCGCCACGAACGGAAGCAATCGCAGTCATAGATTTCCAATGCGCTGAGGACGACGCAGAATCAGCCGAGCTACTAACGCCGGCGTCGTCGAAAGTCCATGTGCTCACCTCATAAAGTTCTGGATGCTGACGGAATCGCCGTTCAATCCGCCACCGATTGATAAAGGGCTGGACGAATGGATAGACTCCGAAAAGCATGAGGGCCAATCCGAAGAGCATCGTATCTCGATGCACAAACCAATGATAGCCTACGACGACCGTGACAATTCGAAACAGGTTCAGAAAGACGCGAAAAAACAACCTTGCCTGCAAATCACGGTGAGCACGACTTCCCTCGGCGAGGGTCTCGGGGCTTAGATTCAGAGTGATCGTGATCGGCATAGATTGTGGTAGTAGGACATTTAAACGATCGTACCCCGCCTGACGGCCGCCAGCGCTGTTAGCGTTGGAGAAGTTGAATCAAGACGGAGCATCGAAAAACGAGGGGCTAGAGGTTGTTGCCATCCAATGTTCGTTCGGCATCAGCTATTAAGTGGTTTTGTCGATAAATCGTCTTCCGCTTCTTCCAGAATGGTGTGAAAAGGAGACCTGTCGTGCTGTCTCCACTCCATCGACCATCCGCATCTCTCCCTTCGACGATCCATGCGCAATCTATCTCTCCGCGCTGGATCACCTTCAAACGGCAATCCTCGCTGAGACCGAAGTCAAAGGCCGCGAGGGCGTCTTCCTCATCTTCAAATTCATCGTGCCACCCATCGTAACCCACAGTGTACCCAGGCCTCTTTTCAGTAAGCCAAACTGAGAAACCTTCGGAGTCTGTCGGTTGGACTGTGATCATGTCACCTGAAACTGAAAATTGCGCAGAGGGATACTTCCTCAACTTGCTTTCGATCTTCTCGATTGCGGTCATTTCTCAGCGAGCGTCAAATGCCAGCCGATACCGGCGGAGGGCGGATGCGGATGGCGGGGAAATCGTATCGACTGGCGGGACCATGATCAACCCAAAACGGGCTGAGGATTGGCAGCGATGCAAGTTGTGCCCGTAAACGTCAGCGGCGTTCTTTCAAAGAAGAGAAGGCGGAGCCTCCCAGAGAAGTCGAAAGCGCCTCCACCTCCAAAGCGCCAGAGAGAGAACCCAGGAAACACCGTAGATTCCAATAAAGGGCCAATCATGAACCCATACCGAGATGATGATCAGCACTGGAAGGTAGAATCGACCGATCCACGAGGCGATTGCGATGACGTAGAAGATCAGGAAAATCGGAGCAAGAAGCGTCGAGCGCCAAATTAACGCCCACGCAATCTGGGCTGGCTCGGCAAAACTTTTCATGGTTTCGGGAGGAAACTTTTGGTTACAACGGATGACCCTCCGCTAATCCGACGTGAACAAGTGTTCCGTCACATCCGGGAGTTGGTCAACGATCTGACGAAGTCGATTATCCAAGGGTCCCCTTTGCGCTAAGCTCCTTAATTCTGAAAGCTGAAATCCTGCCCGGAGAACCCGCTCCGATATACGATGCGTCTGATGTGGGCTCTCAACAAACTCAGGATGGTCACGTGGCAGCCTGCTTCGTCGCATCCAATCAAGAACACGCTGCCGATCTTCATCGTAACCACTGGTCCAAAAAGCGCAGCTTTCTCGAGAACTAAATTCAAGCATCTTGGCCAGACCTTCGACGATTTCGAGAAACACGTCCTCGGCAGCCGCGTCCTCAATGTCGCGCGATCCTATGGTCTCGATGATCTTGTCGCGGTGTAGGACCATCACCCTGAGGATCTCTTGAGCGCAAACGTAAAAGATGCCCGGATTTTCACTCTCAACCGTGCCGACGTGGTCAATCCTACATTCGAGATGCCAAATGTGCCGAAAACTGATGAACTCGTCCCAACCAGATTCGTGATCATCAATGAAGTTATTCAGGAAATCACCGATCGAGCAAAAATGCCATTGCGCTGACCACTTCGGGAGCTCGTGTCCGTTGAAGTAGAAGGTGTATGGCCAATCGCTGTCGGGATAATCACTCACATTTATTTGTTCAGCAGGTCTTCTCCCCTCCCATATCGAAGGATGCCTTCCGCCAGTTCAGGGTGCTTCGACGCCCAGTAGCTGTCAAAGAAGATCCATTGTCTTGCTGTGCCGACAGGTTCTTCGGGGTTATAAATCGAGAATCCAGCCTCAGCAAACACCGCCTGCGTCATGTGTGGACTCGATTGGAAAGTGCTTTTGTCCTCCCATTTCCCTCCGCTTTCATTTCGATCATCCCCATCGGAGTCTTTAAGCATTCTCTCAAGGTCCTTTCGGCACGTCGCAGCATCGCCTGTGAGAAATTTTGGTTCGTTGATTGAAGTGCGGTAGTCACTGAAAACGCGCGGAAGCCATCCGAGAACCTTCTTGTCCGACTCCAAAAATAGGTGAAGAGCTTCGTCAAGAGTGCCCGACTTACTCAGCAAAAGAAACGCTCGCAGCAGTGTGAACTCATCCGGCCAATCAGACGAAATGTATTTGATGTATTTCGACTCCACAACCGCTGCAGTGATACCTTGGGAGGCAAGCCAGGCAGCGGCGTTTGACATATCGGTTGGCAGCGCATAGCAGCCTTCAATCTCAGTAATGGTCAAGCCGTCCTGCGCCGAGAAGAAGCAAAAATAGGATTGAATCGAGTTCCGCATTTCAACCCCTGAAATGGACTTCACCTGAGTAACGGGAGTCCACACACCGTCGCCAGTTCCGGTAGGAAGTGTGACTTCGCTGCGTCTTAAAAACAGCGTTCTTTCAGGGTAAGCTTCATCGAAATCCGTATCAAAAAGATACCATGAAATATCTATCTCATCGTCGTCCGTGTTCGCCTGAATTGCAGACTCAACCATTGAAATCCCGCCCTCGGAATATCGGCCGTCAAAGGAAGAAATAAAATCCCTGACTTCTTGCAAATCCACCGGACACCGCCGGTCCAGCATCTTGATGAAAAATTCCGAAAGGCCATAGAAACTGCCTCCGAACACATGGGATCGAAGCTGGCAAAGCTCGTCAGTCCAATCCAAAGGGTCGAAATTCTCGGGTATGTATCGGTCGGGATTCGTCGACACCAGGGTATCGCGAGTGAGCCAATGACGTTGAAACCACTCAACAAGATCATTAGAGCGGTCCTCGACAATCCGTCTCCCATGGGGCAACTCGTCTTCGCTTCTGAGAATAAAATGCACCATTATGAAGACTAACATTAGAACCCACTTCAAAAGCCATCGAATCCCAGCCGAAGGGCGCAGATGGATTGTGTGGATATCGTATCGAGTGGAGGGAGGGTGATCAACTCAAAACCGGCTAAGGATTTTCTACACTGGCTTCGATTGCAAGAATCTCAAAAAATCCTGACCCTTCACACCCCACGCGTTGTCACAAGTTCCGCCTTCGCGGCCCAGAGTGAGATGTCTTCTTTCCGGATCGCGGCGGCCATGAGGGAGGGAAATTTGTCGGGCGTGCAGGCGAAACTGGGAACACCGAGGGCGCTCATCTTGGCGGCGATGGCGCGGTCGTAGCTCGGGGCACCCTGATCGCTCAAGGCGAGCAGGGTGATGAACTGCACCCCGCTCTGGACCAGTTCGTCGGTGCGCTGAAGGAGGTTTTTCTCGACGCCGCCTTCGATGAGGTCGGAGATGAGAATGAGGATGGTATTCGCGGGGTCGGTGATGAGACCCTGACAATACCCCACCGCCTTGTTGATGTCGGTGCCGCCTCCCAGTTGCGTGCCGAAGAGCAGCTCGACCGGATCGTCGAGTTTCTCGGTAAGATCGACGACGGCGGTGTCAAAGACGACCAACTGCGTTTTCACCGCCGGAAGCGAGGCCATGACCGCCCCGAAGATGCTGGAGTAAACAACGCTGGCAGCCATCGATCCGCTCTGGTCGATGCAGAGGATGATGTTACGTTGTGACTTCTGCGATTTGCGGCCATATCCGATGAGGGTCTCCGGCACGATGGTTTTGTAGTCCTCCTGATAGTGACGCAGATTCGCGCGAATGGTGCGGTTCCAGTCGATCTCCGCGAGCCGCGGGCGGCGGTTGCGGACGGCTCGGTTCAGCGCCCCTGTTACGGCGGTGCGCATCGGTTCAGCGAGTTGTAGCATGAGGTCGTCGACGACCTTGCGCACGACGAGGCGGGCGGTGTCCTTGGTTTTTGCCGGGATGATGCCGGAGAGTGAAATGAGGTTGGCAACGAGATGCACGTCGGGCTGCACCGCCTCGAGCATCTCGGGTTGGAGGAGCATTTCGCGCATGCCGAGGCGGTCGAGCGCATCCTTCTGCATCACATGCACAACGCTGGAGGGGAAATATTTTCGGATGTCGCCAAGCCATCGTGCGACCTTCGGAGCGGATTGGCCCATGCCCCCGCGACGACCGCCCTGGAGCGAGCCCTCGCTGTCGGGCGCGTAGAGCGCAGCGAGAACCTGATCCATTTCGAGGTCGGCTCCGGTGAGGCTGCAACAGGATTGATCCGCCTCGCCCCCGAGGACAAGACGCCAGCGCCGTTGGCGTTCGGTGTCGGTGCTCATAGATGGAGGATCCTTTCCAGCACCGCGAGGGGTTTGGCGGCGCGATCTTCATTCCAATCCAGTTCGGACGTTGTTGCGCCGATGGCTGGAGCGGTCTGTCCACGGGTGGCGCGAGTCCCGAGTTGGGTGCGTTCCGTGCCCGGAAACTCCGCGAAGGTGCGCCGGATGAGCGGAAGGATGCGGGTGAAATGGTCCTCGCTGAGCGAGTCGAGCCACGCGTCCACCGTCTGCCAAAGGCGGTCGTCGTGGAGAAGGATCATGCCGCTCTGGTGCAGGAATCCTTCGAGCCAGGCCGCGGCCGGAGCCGGGTCGTTGCCGATCGAAAGGGCCTGGCTCATGCGCAGTGAACTGGCGTCGGCATCCTCGAGCTGTCCGTCGAAAAGGAGGCGCGCGGCGAGGCCACTGACGAGACCGTGGGTGCCTCCGAGGACGGCGAGGCGGGTCAGCGCCGCCATCCAGTCGGAGAGGTGGGAATCCTTGCCGACGAGTTGAATCGCCTGATGGGCCGCGAGAATGCGCTTCCGCATCGCGAGCGCGGCATCGTCGTCGAGCGAGGCGCAGGCGCCGCCAAGGCTAATGCAGACGCGGGTGACAAGGCCATCGAGGACGTGGCCCACGAGCGAGGAATCGGTCTGTCGGACGTTGCCGTAGCGGAAGACATTCGCGAGCGGCGGGATCGCTTCGAGGAGCTGGGAGGCATCGCCCGCGACGGCGGCAAGATTTTCCAACGCGTGGATGACGGGCTCGACCGCGCGCGGCAGACTGGCGAGGAGCACGAGGTCCACGAGCGAAGAAAGTGCCGGGAGCGAGATGGCGTTTTCCGCCTGATCGATCGCAAGGGCCGAGGCCGCATCGACAAGGGTGTGACCCCACCGGCTCGCCTCGATAATGGAAACGGCAAACTCGGGTTGCCATTGGATTTGCCACACCTCGTGGAAGGTGCCTTTCGCGCCCCGTCCGGTTCCTCGCACCTCGCCCCATTGGATGCCAAGCAGATTCAACCGGTGGAGCAGCTGACTGCGGGTCAAATCGTTCTCGTTGCGTAGATCGAGATCGAGCTCTTTCGCGAGCGCTTCGGGCTTCAGGCGCAATCCGCGCTGTTGTTTCTCCAGATCCTGCTGCAAGGGCACGGTCGGAACATCGGGAGGGACCCGGCCAAGCTTCTCACCGACGATGAGGCGGGAACGGATCAGTCGCAGCGGCGCATCGTCACCCATGCAAATGACCGTACGGATGGCCTCATTGATCTCCTCGAGTCCCGCGGCGGGTCGTTCGCGCATCGCGGCGAGGGCATCGGAAAGGCGAGCCGCCTCGATGACATGAGCGGAGGAACAATCGATGTCCTCCTCTCGCATGAGGCGTGCGACCCGGGAGAGCCAAGCGATGGAACGTTGCGAGGCATCCGAGGTCTGACTGCGCCAGAGAAATTCATACCAGCCCGGGGAAAGGACCCCCGCCCCATACCCGCTCGCTGCTGCGAGGCGTCCGTAGGTCCACGGTGCCCAGGTCGCTGCGACTTTGACTTTGGGCAGCCCTTTTAGCAGATCGTTGTCGCTTTTTGCGCTCGGCATCTCAGCCAGAGCCGGCACGTGCCAGGCACCGCAGACGACGGCGATCTGTTGAAAACCCTCCTTTACCGCATCCCGTATTGTCTTTCTCATGTGGGCTTCGCGCAGAGCCTCGCGATGAGAGGAATGTGAGTTCAGCTTTCTCGGAAATTCCGCGCGGGCGACGGTCATGGCCTCCTGAATCGCGGCAAAGAGACCGACGCTATCTCCATCGCGGCGTTCCTCGACGAGGTGATTCCACCACGATTCCCCGTCGCCGTAGCCGGCGGCGCGTCCGAGCCAGTCGAGCGGATCTCCCGTGAGGCTTTCTTCCGATGAAACTACTAAATCCCCTTCGTCCTCGACGGGAGTTGGACCGGTCTCAGCGTCTCGCAGAGCGAGATCGTGGGCCTGGGGAAGGTCCATGAAACGGACCGGCATCCCGCGTTGAAAGCCAAAACGAATCGCCTGCCATTCCGGCGAAAATTCCGCGAAGGGATAAAACGAGGCCTTTTTTGTGTCCTCGGGGCAGTAAAGCAGAAGCGCCACCGGGGGCTCGATCTCGGCGTGAACGGCGGACGCGAGAACGGCCTCAGCTTCCGGCGGTCCTTCGATGAGAATGCAATCCGGCGACAGCTCCTCGAGAGCGCGCAGCAGCGAGCGCGCACAACCGGGGCCATGATGGCGGATGCCGAAGATGTGGATCATGGGGTCGGTCAAATCATCTCGCGGCAGGCGCGATAGAGGTCCTTCCAGTCGTCGCGTTCCTTCACCACGGTTTCGAGATACTCCCTCCAGACCACGGCATCCTGGACAGGATCCTTGATCACCGCGCCGACCAATCCGGCGGCGACATCACCGGCGCGCAGGGTGCCGTCGCCAAAGTGGGTCGAGAGGGCGATCCCGCTGTTCAGCACGCTGATGGCCTCCGCCGTGCTCATCGTGCCGGTCGGTTGTTTGAGCTTCGTTTTTCCATCCGCGGTCTGTCCGTCGCGCAGTTCGCGAAAGACCTGCACGATGCGCCGCACCTCCTTGAGCGCGGGTGGTTCCGAGGGCAATTCAAGCGCCTTGCCCATTTCTGCGACCCGCTTGCTGACGATGGCAATTTCCTCCTCCTCGGTCGCGGGCACGGGCAGGATGACCGTGTTGAAACGGCGCTTCAGCGCGCTGCTCAATTCGTTGACGCCCTTGTCGCGGTTGTTGGCTGTGGCAATGACGTTGAAGCCGCGGTTCGCCTGTGTCTCGGAGGCGAGTTCGGGAATGGGCAGGCTCTTTTCGGAAAGAATGGTGATGAGAGTGTCCTGCACGTCGGCTGGAATGCGGGTGAGTTCCTCGATGCGGGCGATGCGTCCGTCCTCCATCGCCTTCATGAGTGGGCTGGGCACGATTGCCTCGCGCGAGGGCCCCTTGGAAAGGAGGAGGGCGTAGTTCCACCCGTATCGCATTTGCTCCTCGCTCGTGCCCGCAGTGCCCTGAACCAAACGGGTGCTGTCGCCGGAGATGGCGGCGGCGAGATGTTCGGAGACCCAGCTTTTTGCCGTTCCGGGAACTCCGTATAGGAGGAGCGCCCGGTCCGTCGCGAGAGTGGCGACGGCGATCTCGATGACCCGCCGGTTGCCGATGTACTTCGCGCTGACCTCGAAGCCGTTGTCGAGCTTTCCGCCGAGGAGATAGTTTGACACAGCCCAGGGAGACAGGTTCCAGTTGGTCGGTCGTTGGCGGGAGTCGGACTTCTTCAGCTCGTCGAGCTCGTGGGCAAAAAGGTGTTCGGCGTGTTGGCGGAGAGTGGACATGGAGCGATGGATTACGATTTCGGAGATCAAGAGTCAAGCTGGGCGCGTTGATCGAGGACAATGCCGATCCGGGACACCGCCTCGGCAAAGGGTTGTAATTCTTCCTTCGAGAGATCCCATCCCCGGGCGAAGTCATCGAAGGATTCCCGGGGCAAGAGGCAGGCGAATTCGACGAGCGATTGGCGAAGGGGCCAATCGTGGCGAAGCTCGCCGCTGTGGATGCGCTGTTTGAGGAGTTTCACAACCTTACTCGCCGTCGCCGGGGTGAGGCTGGGGCCGTCGAACGGCAGGCCCTTTAGAAAACGGTCCACCAGGGTGCTAGTCGCGAAGGAGGTCGCTTGGTGGTCAACGAGTAGTTTCAGAAAATGGACCTCACGGAGGGGCGGCGGAAGCGTTTCGAGGAGATCGAAGATCGAGAGCGGGCCGTTCGACGGCAAAGGTGTGTCGAGAAAGGCCTCGGCCCACTCAACACGACGTTGCACCGCCTGAGCCTCTGCCCAGCCTTGCAGGAGAGCGTCCTTCCAGTCGAGCTTCTGCGCCCAGCGGAGACATTCCGCCGGGGTCATGCCTGTCTGTGTCTCCCACCAGGAGAGAGGGACAAAACGCACGATCTGGAACAACCACCAGGCCCGTTCTCCGAGACCGAGACCTTTGGGTTTTGCCTCTTCGATCAGGTTCGCTTTCCAGGCAGGATCGTAGGACAAAGGAGCGTCCAGGCTGACCACGGTGCCACGCAGGAGCTTCTTCTCCGTCTTCAACAGAGGAGCTATGATGTCCGTCATGCGCTGTGAGTAGCGCGAGCCCGGTATCGTGGAAAGCAATCGGCCGGCCATCTGCCTCGCCTCCTTGCTCTTGTCGTTCAGGGTGGCTTCGAGCAGGTCCTCATCGGCGGGGCTGAGTCCGGTGGAGAGAGCTTCGAGGAATGCGCAACGCTCTTTCGCTCCCTCGGATTTCATTGCTTCAATCAAAAGATCGCGAGCTTTTCCCGGATCGTGCAGACGGAGCGCGGTGACATAGACAAGGCGTTGATCGAGGCTCCCATGCTCCCACACGGCGATGTTGTCGGACTCTGAATCAACCCGGTGTGCGGCAAAGGCCCAAGCGGTGTTCTTCTCGGCGAGCCACTCGCCAGTCTTCCCGAGCACGGCAAGCAAACTGGGTCGCAGCGCGGTGCAGCGACGACCGCAGTCGAGGGCCTTGGGCAACAGACGATGCGGCAGATGCCTCCCGTGAGCGGCGACCCTGCGAAAGGCCTCAGCCTGCAAACGTTCCGGTCCATCGGCAAGGATGGCGCTCAGGAGATCGACCCTCGGATCTTCGGGAGTCGTTTCCTCAGGAGAGGGAGGAGGATTTTCGCCGACCTTTTCGGGAAGGGTGCCAGCGAGTCGACAGGTAGCGAGAACGCCAGCGGTTTGCAGCACGGCCTTTTCGGTGGAATCCCGTGGAATGCGACCGAGGACTAGGCCGATAGGTCCCTCAAGCGCGGGCCAATCAGGAAGCCGGCGATCCGTGCCGAGGAGCGCTTGGTTGGCGAGTGAAGCGATCGGGTTCATGCGGCGTGGATCACCTCCGTCCAAGAGGGGTTGACTGTGTTCCCGCACCAGGCGCTAAGCGGACGCAAATAATCCCCATGCCACTCACCAAAGAGATTCAAGGGGCGCCCCCCTGACAAAGCGAGCAGCTGCCATCCATCGTCATCGTTGATTCGCAAAGGGGCCTCCCGCCCCTCTTCATCTCGAACGAGCCAGCGATTCTGACGTAAAACGGGCACGGCATGATCCAGCTTCAATGGCAGTCGCTGGTAAAAAGGTTGCTTAGAGAGGGCTTCGGCAAGTGGGGCGAACGCCTCATCCCAAGTATGCAGGGAATTGGAGGAGATCGACGACTTTTCCTCAACGGGATCCACGGCAAGCAAGGCACGCAAAGGGGAAGCACTGGGGAAAAAACAGAGGGTGGACTGAAAGCAGGCGCCTGGTAGAAAGACCCGGTCAAAGCGTCTTCCTCCGTGGGAAAACTCCAGCAAGAGCGCCGCGCGTCCCGAGTCGCGACCCCGCAGCCACACGCGACGCTCCCAGAGTCGATCGTTTTCATCGTGACTGATGCCGAGGACAAGCCAGACGTCATTCACCCGTTCGCCGCTGGAGAGAGCCTCCTCCTTTTCGAGGGGCCAGCCCGCGCTGGATCGCACGTCGTGCCGCAACGGCTCGGGGAGCGCATCGAGCCCCTGCATCGCCTCGATGAGCAACTGCGCCCGCCCCATCTGCAAAAGGGTCCTCTCGTGCCATCCCTCACCGCTCGCCGCGCAGCTCTCAAGTTCTCGAACGAGCAAGCCGAGACCGCCGGCCTGCGCATCGACGAGGCGGGCCGCCGCCTCCCGCCAGAAGGAGGGCGGTTTAGAGGGCAGATCGGCGATGCCGTGCCGGATCAAGTCCGCCATCCACCGCTCCAGATCCAGCGCCCCTCCAAGCATCCTATCAAGTCGTTTCGCTTCGCGTTTGGCGGAAGCCTCAGGGTCTGCCGGCTTTACCTCAGACCGGGCAGCTTTTTCGACCTTCTTCTCCGCGCGATCCAGTCGTGCCGAGAGCCACTCGCCCACCCAGGGAGGTGGTATCGTCCCGGAAAAGGCGCTCGCTTTCTGGGCGAGGAGCAGATAGAGCGCCAAGCCGTGTTTGCAGGGAAACTTGCGGCTCGGGCAACTGCATTTGAAGGTCGGTCCGCCGGTATCGATGATTACCTGATAGGGTTTCGAACCGCTGCCCTGACATTCCCCCCAAATCGAGACTTCGTCTCGTCCGAGGGTGGGCCATTTCGCCGGAGTGAGTAAACCCTTCGCTGCTTTCGCCGAAGCCTCGTCGGGTGAGAGGGCAAGAATCTGTTCGGCAGTCAGCATTGCGGTGAATCCAAAGGAGCATCCCCCTATTCTGCCGAGGGTATGGATGAATGCGTTTTGACGTTCATTTCGCGGATGATTATCCTCCGGCCATCCATGGGACTGAAACGAATCCGGCGATTCCCGAAAAGAAAACTGCTAGAAATTTCCTTTGGCATCTCTCCCTCTCCCTTTCCGTCGATGGCCTGGGATCGGAGGGGATTCGGGGGTGTCGGTAGGGGCCATTGCGGCCAAGAATCGCGTGATTCCCCTGGGAAGGTCAAGAGTTTTACTGCGAGTAATCTTCCTTTTTCATCCCTTCCGCTTAGACGCTTCGCTCCTGCACTATGGGTAGGTTATCTTACTTTGGTCGGTTTGTTCCTTCGATCAACCGGTGCCGGGAGGGGTTCAACGGATAGCGCATGAGGCATTCAGCCCTACACATCTTTACGAAAGGAATCACTTACCAAAGAATTCGCTCGCCCTCCGCCGGATCGAGCATCATGCCCCGGAGGGCGATCCACCGCACGTATGCTCAGGTTCCCTCACCCCGGATGATTGGAATTCCTTGACCTGACGGCGAGAATTCACTTTCCTCAGAGGGTCCAGATGCCCGTTCGGAATGTTTACAGGTGGTAGGGAAGTGGACTAATTACTCTGTTCGGCCAAGAAACAACTCCACACACCATGAATCGAACCCAAGCCACCTGCGGACTGATTCTTGTTCTGCTTTCCACAAACTCCATGAGCCAGACGCCCGACGACCGCAAAGCTAAGATTAATGAACTTGAGGCCAGAGGACCTACCAAGGAGGCCAAGGAACGGAAGCAGCGATCCATCGAACGACTGAGGAAGGAGGGGGTTCCGGTCATTGAGCACTTGCCAATTATTGAGGACTCCACGGAAGCGAAAAAGAGAACGAAAGAGGAGATAGCACATCGTGCTATCGCCATCGTGATCGCTGCTGTGAAGGGTGAGGGATTGGATCAGGATACTGTTGAGACTCTGGTGAAGAAGTATGGGGCAGAGAAGTTCTTTTCGCCGGAAGAGGCTGCGTTTATTAAGGATGCATCTCCGAGTCAGCCTGATCGTATCAAGTTCTCTTGGCGGTATGAATGTGCTTGGGTCTTGCTGTGGTCGCTTGGCTACGTAGATACCCTGACGAAGCCCGACGGGATTTGCGATGTGCCGAAGCTAGTCGGTATCCTGAGAGATCGTGATACTGCACGGTTCGTCAAAGATGCGACACTACTTCCCTTTGATCAGATTTTGGATCAGGCTGATTTGATCTATCGCTATCACTGGGCCACTACGGACGCCCGAGTGAAGGGCCAGCCTGCACCAGCCAAGCTAGAAGGCGGAGTGGTCCAGGAGAGGCATTACGTCCTGAACTGGCTCATAGGTTACATGGATCAGGAGTGGGACGAAATCAGCACCGACACATGAGCCTCAATCACCACCAGCCAAGGCCGAACAAAACACGGATGGACAACAGCGGGGGCTGCTCTGTCGCCCATGCTTTCCATGACTTTAATCGGCCATCACTTCTCAACGCTTACCCCCTCCCCAGCGGTACCGACGCTTGAACGGTAAAATCCGAGAACACCATTTTCGATGAGCATTGCGGACTACATCATCCGACAGGACAGCCTTATTCTATCGGAGATGCTTCGAGACTGGCATTGGGCGCTTCCAAATTCTTTCGAGGTTTGGATTGTCACTCGCTTCGCGGACCTCGTTATCGTGCAGGAGGATGGTTCGGTCTGGTTTCTCGACACCGGCGGCGGCACCTTCACGCACATCGCCGACTCGAAGGACCACTTCTCCACACTCGCCGATGAACCTGACACATTCTGCAACTGGTTCATGGTTCGGGCAGTTGATGAGATGGTCGCCGCGGGACACGTGCTCGGACCGGATCAGTGCTACAGCTACCAGCTTCCGACTGGACTCGGCGGAGAATACGTCATCTCGAATTACGTGGTGATGGACATCCATGTCCATTTGGCCATCCACGGCCAGATTTTCGGCCAGACGAAGGACTTGCAAGATGGCACCAAGGTGACTTTTAGTGTCGACACCATGAGAGCGCATCTCGACCCATGACCGCATCCGCCGAACCAACGAGTCGGATCAGCCATGGATTTAAACCACCAGCAGGCCTTTTGTTTTCGATGTATCCCCGAAAATCAACCTCAACTCCGAGATCCACGGTTCCCCCCGATGGTGGCTTTTCCATCTGTTGAACCTTCGCATTGACCAAAAAACACGTCGTGATGCCACCAAAGTCGGTTGAAGAGCTTATTGCAGCGATTTCCGGCGGGATGTCGCCGAAGTTCGTGTTTTTTTGGGGGCACCAGCCTTCGCCGGATGGAAGCATCACGAAGTCATGCTTTAGTCAGTGGTGGCCCGCATCGTTCACAGTGGATGGGACCGAGTATCGCA
Organism: Akkermansiaceae bacterium UBA2381; assembly: GCA_002344215.1. Taxonomy (GTDB): domain Bacteria; phylum Verrucomicrobiota; class Verrucomicrobiia; order Verrucomicrobiales; family DEV007; genus Arctic95D-9. The sequence goes on along the minus strand of DDSV01000036.1, from coordinate 18,726 downwards.
CTGCCGAGCATTACATGATGGCATCAAAGGCTCGCTTATTTGGCGACACTGCAGCATATGAACGAATTTTAGCAGCTTCCCACCCGAAGCAGGCCAAGGATTTGGGTCGCTCAGTAGCCGACTTCGACGAGATCGCTTGGCTTGAGCATCGCTTCGGTTTTGTTGTTACCGGGAACCACGCTAAATTTTCTCAGCATCCAGATTTAGCGGCGTTTTTGATTTCCACAGGACAGCGGATTCTGGTTGAGGCCAGTCCAGTTGATCGCATTTGGGGCATCGGGTTGGCGCCAGACTCAGATGATGCTAGCCGACCCGAACGCTGGCGAGGACTGAACCTACTCGGGTTTGCGCTGATGCAGGTTCGGCGCATTCTTTCAGACGCCAGAGATTCAGTGGTATGACCGAGACCCAATTCCAGAACCCCGCGAACCAGGGTCGGCAGGCAACAGTTACGCCGTCGCCTGCGACCTGACGTTCGCTCCAGAAATGAAAGCTGAAATAGTTGCGAGGCCTGACAAAGTTTTCGAGGATCCTCGTACTATTGCGGTGTTGCCGTGGCGGGCGCCCAACCTTGAGAGCTATCTAGGCTCGGACATGATTTCTTATGTCGAAGATGGCCTGGGTGAAGCGAAGGCAGTTTTTCTCCGTTTGCCCTCCGGCAGGGTCATCCTAGCGCGTGAGCTTTGTGAAGCACCAAACCCGCGCGTGTTTCTAGATGCGGGTAGCGACCACTCCTCTGCACTGGACGACACGTTGGAACTATTTCCGGTGAGTCTCGACGACTACTTGTGGACGCTGAAGGATGGATATTCGGACGAGCCTTGCGAGCTCAATCGCTTGGACGACAACGGAGCCGAATGTCTTGTCGGTGAGTTTGAATCACTTATTGAAGCGAGGCTACGTAAACATGAATTGGAAGCGGGAGGTCGCAAGCAGCACTACTGGATCAAACGCCGGAGCGAGAAGGTCGGCGATGGCAAGCTCGATCCAGCCTCGAGTGATTGACTTCCCTGATTCGAATTCTTATCCTCCCATCAAGGCCGCGCTCCCGGATCGGGCTCGCCATGCCTCGACGTTCGGCAAAAGATCATGAGCAAGTTCGGCGATATTATCCGAGACCATGGATGCCGCAACTCTGGTGACGATCTTCTCGGTTTCCAGATCGATATGGACGTGTACCTTGAGGAATCGGACTTGTTTGAGTGGATTGAGGTTAGACCCACAGGGAACGCCGAGTGCATGCTCAAAGCGAAGTGCTCCTTGAAGGAGGGTGTTTCGCTCACGCAAGCCAGTGAAGGGGTTTGTAATGTTTGGGAGAATTTCCTCCGATATTCCGAGTTTGAAGCCCACACGTTGGAGGAGATGCCCAATGGATTCGTATTCCACTTCATCACAACGGCAACCGGACTAGGTGTCGTGGGGCAGATTGAATGCGTGAAAAACTACGGCGAACCAGCCGCGGCTGGACAACCCGCTGGCGAGTCGAAATGATCCCCGTAACCCAAACCCTCAAACCCGTTGTGGCGTGGCGCTCCCGGTAGCGGGTGCCAGAGCTCCACGTTCGCTTGAACAAATCATGAAAGCTATCGCCATTGCCGACGATGATTCCTTAGTGGGGCACCTCGACTGTGGACCCGTTGACGTGCTTTTGTGCCTTGGTGATCTCTGGGACACGAGCCTTGAGAAGGCGTGTGTCCGGTATTCGCCACAGAAGGCATTCGGTGTCCGAGGCAACCATGATGCCGATGTGCCTTTTCCTCATTTTATCACTCCTCTGCATTACACCCTCGAGCTATTTGGCGGACTGAAATTCGGAGGATTTAACGGTTGCTGGCGATACAAGCCTCGGGGCCACCACCTCTATGAGCAGGAGGAAGTCACGCGAATGTTGAGGCACTTCCCCAAGGTGGATGTGTTCGTGGCACACAATTCTCCGCGCGGGATTCACGAGCGAGGGGGCGACACACATCAAGGATTCGAGGGATTTCTGAGCTACATCGAGAACACTCAGCCCCGCTACTTTTTCCACGGCCACCAGCACCTGCGCTCAACGACTCGCATCGGTGACACCGAGATCATCGGGGTTTTTGGTGAAACTGTTATTCAACTCGAAACCGACGCGAGCGGTCGGCAGGCAGCGCCTGCGCCGTCGCCCGCGACCTGACTTTAGGCCTTGAAGATGGCAGTTTCCAGACAGACGCATTCTCTCAACTCAAAATGTCGGAACTTGATGGATCCGTGGTGGGGCCATATCGACCCACGACCGACACGTGAGCGTGAAACAAACCGGATCATGTACGTCGAGCAGAAGGCTGGCGAATTGACCGGACGAGCGCGAATTGGTCGCGTCACGTTCTCTCGGACTGGAAAGACCCTTTACCACAAGGGACAACGATTCAGGAGCCTTAAAGGCGCGGGATTCAAGTCGAACTACTGCCACATCGAGACAGGTGATGACTATTGGATTTCAGGGTGCAAGCGAGACGGTTCTGATCGGCTCTACGGCGAACGCCTTCCCATTGAGATTGATGACGATGTGAGAGAGGAGTATTGGACGGAAATTCGAAACCAACCCGAAAATCGAGACAAAACCCGGGCCTAACACGCCGGCAATAGCAAGCCCGATCCCGTTTCGAGTTGATTGTCGTCTCTAGCCTACACTCACTCTTCAATTTTAAAAACTTCGATGCGCCCGTCTAACATCAAAATGGCGCAGGTCGAGACGTCGAGTGAGACAACTCCAATCGGAGGATGAAAACCTGGCTTGCTGTAGCTGAGTGTCGCCAGCGTTTGAATGCGATCTTCGACACACACGACCTTGGCCATATGATTCCAGGCGATGATGAGATTCCCATCCGGCATGAAGTGAAGTGCCGGGCGTTCGCTTTCACCGCAATCCAACTGGACTGGTTCCCACTTCTCCTCGGGGCTGAGGAGCACGACCTCGTTGCTCCATGCGACGGCGACCCGAAGGCGCTTCGAGGGGCGGCCCGCTGTGATTTGCGATACCATCCCAGGTAAATTAACGCTGGAGAGTTTCGGGTCACCTGTGCCGTCCTTATCCTCGAGCATGAAGACCTGATTTCCAATCGCCAGAAAAGCCCTGTCAGAGTCGCAGGCAAAGGGCAGAGAAATCGTTTCAGGAGGGACGTCGGCCCAGCCGAGTGGGCGGGTCCGGAGGCATTCGCCTTTTGAATTGAATGAAGCCAGATTTAACAAGCTGGTATCGCTTTCGCTCTTGATGAGCGCACAGACTTCCCCGTTCCGGACACCGGATGCTGCCAAAGGGTGCCCGGAGAGGCGATGTGGTGTCACCAGCAAGAGGCGCTCTCGTGATTGGATCGTCCGTTCATTCCAGATCATTTCTGGATTCGTAATGAGCCCGACCTTGTTTGGTTCTTCATGGATTATAAACCAAGCGGTCGAGATCCGTGAAATTCCGAGGTACTGTGACTGAAAGGTCCCTAGGGCATCACCTGAATGGAGAACCACGCGTTGACGACCTTGCTCGAGTCCAAGCGCCAACCATTCCTTACCAAAACTGCCGAAAGCCAGAAGTTGATCGTCCGATGAAATCGTCATTACCTGTGAAGGCGTGATCGGGCGCTCGGTCCGTCTGCGAATCGGCATGGGGACGGCCTCGACGCGGCGGGTCAGAAAACGCTGCGTGTCCGTCTTTAAAAGCGGGTCATCAGGCTCGATGACGGGCAGACATTCGAGGAATTTGCGGGCGGTTTTGTCATTCGGGGCGAGGGCGACTGATTTCGCCACAGCGAAGCGACCCATCAACGCAAACCGACTCCGTAACTGAGGGAAAGACAGGGATCGTCCGATCTCCGCCACCGCTCGAATCCCCTCGGGTGTAGCGAGCAATGGATCCGCACTCAAGGCGAGTCGCTCGGTTTGGATCGCACATTCTTCCTCCGCCCGGCAACGATTGAGGAGGCTAAAATGTTCTTTCAGGCAAACCATTGCTTCAGAGCTGTTGGGCCAGCCACTGGCCAGCACAGATGCCGCCCAGCCATGAAGCCGGAGCTTTTCTGCGAGAAGTCGCGCCGTCGTCACCCGGTCTACCGGCATCCGGATGGCTTCGAGATAACTCCGGAAAGCATCGGCACGACGACCCATCCTCGTGAAGAGATCGCCGCATTGTTCGTGCATCTTCAATTCGGCGTAGATTTGAATAGCCTCAAACAGGAGACCTCCCTTTTCGAGACACTGGGCGGCGGCGAGCTGGTTTTTGGATTTCAGGAGGTGGAGTCGAGCTGCTTCCCTGAAGGAGCCCCCCTGCATGAGGGCGTCGGCCGCCAGACGCCAATCTCCCAGCAACTCTCCGTAGATGTAGGCAGCGCGTTCGTGGCGCCCGTTCTTCGATTCTTCGGCGGCGACTTCGCGATAGCGTTGCTGTAGTTTCCAACGCCAGTTATTGTCGATATTCCATGGGTCGACGACCCCGCCGCCGCCGCCCATCGTTCCGAGTAAAGGATTGCGCAGGGTGAGTCGATCACCCGATTGCGTGGAAAATCCCCGTGCGCTTTCTTCGCCCGACAAGGGCAGGGCGTAGCGAAGGCCCATTTCGGGGTTGGTCTCAAGCAGCTTCATGAGCCGGTCGAGTTCCCGATGTCTCCGTTGTTGCAGGGCCTCGGTTTGTTGGGCAGCCCATTTCCTGAGGAACTCGAGGAGTCCCGATGTATTCGCATCGGATCGATTCCCGTCGGATGTTCCCTTGGATGAATTCTTTTTCCCTCCGCCAAAGACCTTCCCCAAGCCCAGTAGACCGGCGACTCCGACTCCTACGATCCCGCCCACGACTCCTAGGCCGATCACCGCGGTTCCGCCCAACAGACCCTTGACCTTGTCACTGAATCGTCTTGTTTTGGTGAAATCCCGATGTGATTTGTCACCGATTCCTGAACCGGCCTCGGCAAGAAACGAGAGGTCGGAATCGTCGAGGTTCAATTTCACCGACTGAAGACGGGGTGGCGTGGGCGGACCCTGGCTGGCCATCTCCCAAGTAATACCCCGGGACCTTGATGAAGCAGCGAGCAGGTCGCCGGGGTGCACTGCGTCGGCAGCCTCCCACCCGATAAGGCCCAGGGCTGGATGCATCAAGTTCGCCGAAAAAAGGAAGAGGCGTTTAGCCTCCTCCGGAGTGATCGACGGCAAGAGGGTAGCTCCCCGGGGAATCCACACCCCCGGAAAAATCTCGTCGCATGGAATCACTCGGTTAGTCGGCTGAATCGATAGTCCCCTTGCAGGCACGATCAGCGCTCCACCAGGACGTGGATCTGTCAGGGAGATTGGCAGGACGAAAATCTTCGCCTCGACTGCGGCAGTCTCGGGCCAGCGGGTGATTTCTGATAGCCACACCTGGACGTCATCGCCGGCGATCAAAACCGCCGATGCCAGTTCCGATGCAGCCGGTAGTGAAGTAGGCTTGAGATGAAGGCGGGCAGGAATCATGACTGCCTCGTTGCGGCGTTGAGTTCAAGTTGGGCCGATGACAGTTCCTGAGATCCGGCCGTGGTCCGCCGAAGGAGATGACAGCGCCCTGAGGACGTGACCGTCAGCACAAAAAAGCGAAGCCCGGCAGGCCACTCCCTTGCAGCAAGAACCGGAGAAAGGACCGAATAAACATCCGCGTGAGTGACCAGCACAATCTCGGGCTGATCCTCAGCTTTATCCGCGAGCAAGAATGGGAGAATAAAATTCAGGGCACCAAGGCAATCCGCGGCGGGGTCGAGTCGCGACCACCATACTCGGAGGTCGCCGATGCTCTCGAGGTTCATCGTCTCGAATCTGGACTTTCGGTGGCCGTGAAGGATGACGATTTCCTCAGGGGTTCGCGGCTTTAGAAGCGCCAGAGCTACGGCGGTAGCGTAAAGTCGGGCGCTGCCCCAAAGCAGGATTCCATTGTCGAGGAGTACGTGCCTTCTTGGAAGGGGTGTCGCCGGAGGAGACTCGCGTCGGAGATAGAGGGCTTCGTTGAAGGCAAGTCTCACCGCCAGGGTGTCGTCGTCGTAGGCCAGTTCACTGAGCAACAGGTTAGACGGATCCCCTTTGTTTGAGATGTCCGAAACGCCGCCGACAGATTGTTCATCGGCCCGGTGGAGAGGACGGGGAATCTGGATCACGGCAAGAAGCTGCTTCGCCAGGGACGCGACTGCTGACAGCTCCTCGTCTTTTGACTGTTCAAGGTCGGTCCAGAGATCGCCTGTCTCGAGGATCTTTGGGACACCGTCGGTGCTGAGGTCGTCGATGCTTACGTTCCTGACTCCGGTCCGCAAAGCGAAAACGAGTTGTTCCAGGCTCCAGTTTTGAAAGGCGATATGCAGCGCGTTCAGGTCGCGAAGGATACGGGTCATCCCTTTGAGATCCTGTTCGCCCACGAGCTGGGACGCCGTGGCCGCGCGGAACTCGGCGACGATTTCCACCGATCGGGTGATCGGTAGCCGATTTGAGGTCGGCAGGAACAAGGTTCGGAGTAAGAGGAGTCGCGCCGATTGGGTGTTTCGCAAGTCATCCGGAAGTTGCCCCACGAGGAGCAGGCCCCGATGTGAGGTTTCCTGTAGCCGGCCGACTCCAACCGGGGCATTATCGTTGATGCCGAGACTTCGGGCGAAGCGGTCGAGGCTCAGCCATTTCTCGGCAAACAGATCGGGATGTTTGGCGGCGTGAAGGATCAGGAGGATGGACCCCAGGGGCGGTAGTCCGATATCGGCTGACAGCTCAGCGAGAAGCGGAATGAGTTCTCGAGCAAAGGCCATCGTGGATCCGTCCTGCCACGTGGCGGCATGGTCCTCTTCATCCCACCGCCAAAAATATTCCGGCGGAGGTACGAGGTAGTGACTGGCGTCGGCGGAAAGCATGGCAATCGTATCAGTCGGAAGTCTTCATCGCCGCGATGGTGGCACGGACATTGGTGCGGCTGGCCGGGATGAAAGCCGAAGGGCATGCGATCTCATGGCTCCCATCCTCATGCCAGAAGGCGATGCTCCCGGGGAGGAGGCCAAAGAGTGATGCCATCCACGCCGGGAGGCAAAATCGTGGGAAACCGAATCCAGCACGCAGGGCGATGTTTTGGTGCAAGACCCACGCATCGCCCGGGATGGGAGGGAGCGGCCGCCCTTTCACGCATACCCTGCCATCCGAGGAAGCAGCAAATCTCAGTGGATCCAAGCGAGCAACTGGAGCCATCAGCGCCCATTTCTCCCAGGTCTCAATCGAAGTCATCAACAGGTCGGATTCTCGCCCCTCACTCAGGAGACGTACCGGTTTGATGGGCACTGGTACTGGGCGGACCCCGCCAGGGAGCGATGTCGGGCGCGCTACAGAGATCCATCGATCAAGAGCAACCCATTCACCGATGGGCAATCGACGTTCAGGAACGAGCTGGCCGGTACGGATCAACCGCGACTCCGCATCGACCGTGAATCGTCCTGTGAACGGGAGACTGGACCATACGGTGGTATCAGGTTCCTCTACCCGCAGCCAGACCAATCCGTCCTCAGTGCAAACCTCCCAGCCGGCCTGCGTCCGACAGGCGGCGAGGGATGGACCATCCGATAGGGGCAAGCACGCGTATTGCCTCATGCAGAACTCACGGGGCGGTGTTTTCGATACGCGTCCACAGGGCCGCGATTCGCTCCTTCAATGCCTCCCTCGCAATCTCCTCGGTGATCCATTCAACGCGCGAAGCGAGGGCGGACAGGTGATCACGGAGAACTTCCGTTGGGTGCGTCGCAAAAGCCTGTTCGATTGAGGCAAGATCCTTGGCCACCATTTCCGGATCGGGGGGCGAAAGAGTTCGAGCCCGGGGATGGTCTCCATGACCTGCTTCCGTGCGGCTCACGGCTTCGTCGACGATGGAGGCCAGCCATTCCTGTTGCTCTTCCGTATCCCAGATATGGCGGAGGACCCAAAGGTCGGAGACACGAGCTTCCATCCGGCCCGATATAATCGCGCTGGCGGCAATGACTCGTTGCAGCTTTACAGCTCTGCGATCGGAGAGGGCAAGCCCTGCCGCACGAAGCCGCTGAATCAGGTCGAGATAGGCATCCCTCATCCCGTCGAGTGATACCTGCCTGACGCAGGCTTGAAGCCACCGCACCTGTTCAATCGTGATGGCGGCAGGGATGCTGGCGGAACGTCCATCGAGGGCCCAACCCGCCTCAAGCAGGGCTGAGAGATGCGACTCGGTTACCGGACCACAGTGGGCCCGGAGCAGGAAGCGGTCGAAGAGCGCCCGGAGTGAATCTTCCTGCGGCAACTGATTGCTGGCCCCGACAAACATGACCGCGGGCAGCTTGCGCGATTCTCGCCCCCGTCGAAAGACCCGTTCGTTCAGAGCCGTGAGGAGGCTGTTCAGAATCGCGGAATTCGCATTCAGAAGCTCGTCGAGGAACACCAGATCAGCCTCCGGCAACATTCCCTCGGTGTTGGTCACGAGGTCACCTTCGCGGAGTTTCCGAATGTCGAAGGGGCCGAAGATCTCGTTGGGTTCCGTGAATCGTGTGAGGAGATAATCAAAACTCTGGCAATGCAGGTTTCGGGAAAGCTCGTGCACCAAAGCGCTCTTTGCCGTTCCGGGAGGTCCCAACAGGAAGAGGTTTTCTCCGGCGACCAGTGCGATCCCCATCAAGTCGATGATGTCATCCTTTCCGACGAAGGTGTCCTTCATCGATCGGAGCAGTTGCTCCTGCAAGAGGTGGCTGAGGGGTTCGATCTGGGAGCTCTGATTGATCATTGGGAAAGGGAGGGAAGTTCGAGGATTTCGGGTTCGATATCCCGCCAATAGGGGAGCAGCTGAATCGCGAGATCGGGATGCAGGCCGAGGCTGTTTCTGGATGCCGATCGGGTGGAGCGGTCACGCAGGCTATCAGAGTCAGCCACGGAAATCACCCGGTCCAGAAAGAGGCGCCACAGTCCGGGATGTGATTGGAGGGCGGTGAGGTCCGGTTCCCCTAGTTCAGCAGGCTTCTGAATACCGACACTCGATAAAGGCCAGCGCCACGCCATTTCTCTAAGACTGACCAGCACAGGATCGCCCTCGGCAAGACCGGTGGCGAGTTCATGCAAAGCTGGGAGGTGGCGAAGGACAAGGTCAGCCGAATAGTGTGCTGCCCCATTGGCCTCGTCCATTTCGGTTTGCCTGAGTAGTTGCATCGAGAGTTCCGGCGTCATCGAACGGTCGGCATAGACCATCGCCGCCGTATATAACCAGATCGCCATGCGCTCAGCCACATCGATTCTGAAGGAAGGCTGTGGTCCGGGGAAATGCCATGCGTCTCTTTCATACGCCTCCCGCAAGAGCGACGTACAGTCGATACACGCAGCCGGGACCTCCGGGCCCGGATTTACCACCGGATTTCCATTAAGAAAGAGGCCTTTGAGGAAGTTGGCGAGAGCGGACATTCAGACGGAGGACCTTAATCAGAGCATCAAGCCTCCGGAAATCAATTCGCAATCGGTTGGAGCTTGTCGAGGCGGAGGCCCCGCATCAGATCGCGACCTCAACTCCGAAGGTGTCATCGCTGGCTCAGAGACTCCGGGAATCAAAGCCTGACTCCTAGTTGCCCGCCCCACGATCCGAACAAGATTCAATCCGACGTGGATACCTCTCCCTGAAATCATGAAATCGAATCGATCATGCCAGTCTGCGATGGACGCATCACCGCTGGCGAGTCTTTCGACAGAGTCGTTGCGTCGGCAAATCATCATCCGAATGGCAATGCGCAATTCAAATCATTGCATATTTCGTTTGACATGAATAACAAGATTAACTACTTTCGAAAACTACCTTAAGCCATGTCATCGATCTACCTCATTGCACCAAACACCGCGGGCCTCCGAAAGGCCTGTTGGCTGGGCATGGATCATGCCGGCGAGCCCACACCCCAGACCGCAACACTGTGTTCGTTCGAAAGACGAAATATGTTTGGCGGAAAATATCAAGGGAGGGCGCGGTTCACGTAAAAACCAGGACACATCGTTTTACGTGAACCCCGTTCTCCGAAAGGAAGCGGGGTTTTTTGTTTTCACAAGCTGTTGAAATTCAACCCACACTAGGCCCCGGAGGCCACCCCGATCGAAAGCAGTCACCCATCAACAAAAGAAACGAAAGAGACCCGCCACCGGCAGCAACCGATGGCGGGTCTCGACGAGAGACATCACGAACGGTCGAAAGATCGCTTTAATGCCCGCTGCCAAAACGAGCATAGACGCGACCCTTCTCCCGGTCAAGCCGGACGAAACGATCCACGGATTGTCCCGTCCTCCGGACCACTATGCCTAGTTGTCCAGAAACTATAGATACCTCTCGTCGTATGAAAATAACGATAACATTTACCTACTATCACAAACGAGAGGCTTCCCCCGGGAGGTGTGCCTGCGAAACACCGAAACGTCCGCTGTAAAAACCTGCGGCTGCCTGCGAAAGCGCGGCAAGGGTGTTCGTTCTTTTTATTCTGAATGGGTCCATATGCCGCGCACCAGCCGTGCAGGCAGGTTTCCAAAACCAGTCACGCTCGGGGCAGCACCGAGGCGGCGTGGATCCTTTTCAATCTTTGGGCCCGGAGTGTCGAAAGTCGCACGGCTGTCTTGCACACAGCAGGACCGGGAGCATTACCCGGCGGGTCCATTTCAATTTTCATTTTCAAACGCGGTGAGGTCGAAGGTTTTGAGCCATGGGCTCGGTGTTCGCAGCCTTGGGAGCATCAGAAGGCGGGCGCAACTCCCGCTACCGCGACCAATTTTGTTTTCAATCGCAAGCCGGGAAGTCCCGACTCGGGGCTCATAACCCTGACGACCCGGAGCATTACCGGGGCTTGCCACCATTTTTCCAATAAGGACCCGGTTCCGGATCGCGGACGGTAAACTCGCCGCTGCAAAATTGTCCGGGAGCCGACGAGTGGTGCATTACCACCGGCGTCCACCCTTTCACATTCGCCCGTGGGGTAATAGTAGCCCATCGGATTGTTAATCCGTAAGGTCTTGGTGCGAGTCCAAGCAGGCGAGCCATTTTCCTCCTTCCGTAGCTCAGTAGCAGAGCGCTCGATCGATAATCGGGAGGCTGCGGGTGCGACTCCCGCCGGAAGGACCATTTACCCGGCCGGGTAGCTGAGATAGATCAGCGCGCCGCTGAAGTCGGCGAGAGATCGGAGCGTTACCGATACCGGCCGCCATTTTCAAGATCCCCGTGGTGTAAGAGAGGCATCGCACGCTGCGAAGGTGCCGGACCGGGACCTGCCGGACCGGGTGAGGTTCCCGGCGGGGATGTCTTTCCTTCCAAAATCCCTCGAAGCATTAAAGCGATGCAGCGGTCTTTTAAACCGCAGAGGCAGGAGCGTTACCTGCCGGGGGAACCATTCTTCTAAAAGACATTGGCCGTAGTGTAAGAGTCAGCACTTCACGTTGTGAACGTGACAGAGCGGGTGCGAATCCCGTCGGCCAGTTCCATTACTTATTGTCCCTGACGGAGCTAGTGAACCGACTCGTCTGCAAAACGAGTAGTGGTGGGTGCGAAACCCACAGGGACATCCACTTTCAAAAGCGCCATTCTTCCAATAGCCAAGATCCCTCGCTTCCAACGAGAACCCCCCCGCGTGTGACGCCCAGGGCAGCGCCGGGATGGCGCACCATTTTTTGCCCACGTAGCCCAAGAGCAGAGGCACCGGCCTTAGAAGCCGGAGGTTGAGGGTGCGAATCCCTCCCCGGGCAACTTTTAGATTCCTCCGTGGCAGAGTTAGAAATGCGCTCCTCTTGTAAAGGAGATCATGTCGGTGCAACCCCGGCCGGAGGAACTCCTTTTTCAAAAGCTGAAAGCCAAACTCTTCGAGTCTTGGCAGGCAGTCTCTTAAGGGCGCGGTGTAAATCCGTGCCCGGGTGTCACTTTTCCCGGTCCGAAGCCGACCGCAATCTGAACATTTCTCAGATCCCAACCACTGAATTCACAACCACCACTCCTTACCCTATGAACTCCGTCCTCGATAAAAATGTGGTGCTCGTTCTCAACCGGAACTGGCAGGCGATCAATGTGCGAACTCCTGCCGATGCCTTCTGCCAGATGGCCACTGACGTTGTCACTGCCCTGGACATCGGCGAAGACCAGACCATGACTCCCACGCGTTGGGAGGATTGGCGTCGTCTCCCCGTGCGGGAGAAAGATTTCGGTATTGGCACGGCCCGGGGACCCATTCGGGTGCCTACGGTAATCGTGCTCTCGCGTTTTGCGAAAGTGCCGATGAAGAGGCCCAAGTTCAACGCACGCGGCCTTTGGGAACGCGACGGTGGGAGATGTCAATACACTGGACGCTCTCTGCGCCCGGGCGAGGGTAACATCGACCACATCGTGCCCCGCTCCCGCGGTGGGGCGACTTCGTGGGAGAACTGTGTCATTGCCGCCCGCGAGGTGAACTCGCGTAAGGCTGACCGCACTCCTGAAGAGGCGGGCCTCCACCTCCTCAGCCGTCCCCAGGTTCCCCGCGAAATGCCCGTAACGATGCTGCTCAGGAACGTCCACGGCATCCCCGACTGGGAACCGTTCCTCAAACTGGGGTAAAAAGAACGAACTTCCCTCTCCGCTGTGGATCGGTGCGATCCGCGACCGGACGAATTACAGCGCACTAAAGCAGGAGTGATGGCATCTGAAAGAGGGTTCTTCTCCTGATGGGAACTGACCGAATCAGCATACTACCAGCTAAAGAAAACCCGCCCCTGCACGCAGGCGAGTTTTCCCGGACCGGACCTCCTTCACGCATTCGGGAGTGTCGGTCGCTGCGGTCACGTTTCGGACGAGTTCGCTTTTTGGTGTGGTTGGGGTTGAGGTGGGGAACCCTTCGCCCGCTCGTGCAGGATGCGGTGGCGGACGGCTTCGGCGGGGTAGTATTCACCGTCTTCGATCTCGCCTACCTCGTAACGGCGACATGCCTCGGCGGCGAGGGGCAGAGCTTCGGCGACCTCTTCAGGCCAGACACTGGCGTCGTCGGGATGGAGAGCGGCTTCGAGCCAGCAGAAGCTCCACCAGGCCAGAAGGAGTTCCTGCTTCTCAAGTCGCGCCAGGGCGGCGGGGTCGAGAGTGAGGACCGCTTCAAAACGCCGCATGGCCTCGGCATGATCCTCGGGAATGAGCTCGGGGCTACCCTCGGGATGCTTGGGCTCGTCGTTGTCGTCTGCGATCATTGTCAGGTTGATGTGTTAGGGGTTGTTAGGTTGGTTCAGCCGAGGTCGAGTTTGCGGCCTCTGCGTGAGAGTGCCTTCTTCGCCGAGGCATGCCGTGCCCGGCCCTTGGACCAGTGGCGGAGTCGTTCAATGGACTCGCTCATGGACACGGCGAGGGGGACGGACTCGCACAGCACTTCACCCAGGTCGAGCTCGGTGGGCTCACGATCCTCGGCAAAACCCCGGTGCAGGGCCTCGACGAAGGCAGCTTCGATCTCGGCTCCGGTGTGCATCTCGCTCGCGCGGGCAAGGACGACGGTGTCGAAGGCGGTCTTGTCACGACCATACTTCTCGATGACGAGATCCCAGATCGCGGTGCGCTCCCGGGTATCGGGCAGGTCCACAAACCACAACTCGTCCCAGCGCCCTTTGCGGAGCATCTCGGGCGGAAGCTTGCTGACATCGTTGGCGGTGGCCACGACGAAGACGGGATGCGTCTTGTCCTGGAGCCAATTCAGCATCGTGCCAAAGACCCGCGCACTAGTGCCGCCATCGGTGGACCCACCGGAACCCCCTACCCCGCCAAAGCCCTTCTCGATCTCATCGATCCACAACACACAGGGGCTGATGGCCTCGGCGGTCTGGATGACGGAACGGACGTTGGCCTCGGACTGCCCGACGAGGCCGCCGAAGAGACGGCCGGCATCGAGCTTCAGCAAGGGGACCCCGAAGACGCCCGCGGTGGCTTTGGCGGTGAGCGACTTGCCGGTACCGGGCACACCTAGTACAAGCATGCCCTTGGGAATGGGCAGACCATAGTCGCGAGCACGCTTGGTGATGGCCTCACTGCGCTGGATGAGCCAGGCCTTGAGCGCTTCGAGACCGCCAATGGATTCGAGCGACTCAGTAGTCTCGATCACTTCCAGCAAACCGCCGCTCTTGAGAGCACGGGCCTTTTCCCGGGCGACGAGAGTAGGCAAAATGGAGCCGGTCTCGACGAGGGAGAGGGCGAAGGCGTTCTCCGCCTCGATGGTGGTGAGACCACCCGCGGCACGCAGGATGGCTTCGCGGATCTCAGGCAGTGGAGTGGCGATCCTGGCGGAGGTCAGGAGCTGGTCGAGGACCATCCCCAGGATGTCGGGACCGGGCAGGTCAAGGTCGAGACGGGTGATCTCGCGCTCCAGCTCGGCGGGCAGGGTTTTCCAGACACCGAGAAGAAGGAGGACCTTCCCCGCGGATTTGGCGTGGTGCAGGGTATCTCGCAGTTTGCGGATGAGGACCGGGTCGCGGTCCTCCAGCAGGGCGCCGAAGTCACGCAGGAGCACGAGGCAGTCGCCCTCGATGGACTCGACCTGCTCAAGGGCGGCGAGCGGATCAGGACAATCACGGATCGTCCCGCTGGTCGTGTCGATGAAGCCGGTGGTGAGGCTCCAGGCATGGAGGGGACGACCGAGGCTTTCGGCGGCGGCCTTGACCTCGGCTTCGGCACGGACCTCTTCGGAGGTGCACAAAAAAAGGCCGGCGTAACCGGCCCTCGCATATCGGGTAAGTTGATCTTTCATGGGTTCACTGGTTGAAGGTTTCACGTTCCCATCGCAGGCAGGTTTCTCGGGACGGGTCGGCGAAGACGCGGCGCCCGTTGTAGTCGAAGACCTCCCACTGCTGGGTCGTGTCGTTGAACTCGATTTCGGAGGCGCGGACGACTTCGAGGGCGCCTATCTCGCGGAGATCGATGCGCTCGGTGTAGAGTCCGGCTCCGGTGCCGTCGGGCTGGAAGTGCAGCGTGTCGGGGATGTCGGTGGTCATGGGTTCAGGTGGATTGGTTTTGTGGGTTGTCGTTGGGGTTCTGGTGATGGTTTGACCCACGGCGGTAGTAGTCGCGGGTGCGCTGCTTGCGGCCGACGGTGCCGAGGGATTCTTCGAGGAACTTGGTGGCTTCCTCGCAGCTGTTGCCGGTGTAGCCGACGGCATCCAGAGTGATGGCGCCCTCAGGGCTGATCCAGACGTCGATGCGTTCTTTCGAGATCATGGTGGTGATGGTTTGCGACGAATGACGGGATCAGGCGGCTAGGGTGAGTTTGATGGAACCGTCGGTCTCCTGCCGCCGGGTGACACGGAGGTGCTTCTTGGCCGCTTCGCGCATCGTCTTGTGGACTCCGTAAAGCTGGAGCAGACGGCCGTAGTTGGGGCCGACCTCGCGCTCGACGTGACCGTTCCACCAGTCGGTGGTCAGTTCGTAGGGCTCGGTGGGTGCGGGCCTGTTGGCGGCGATGTCGTAGGGGCCCTGGAGGCGGACGACGAGTTCGCCGTGGCGGGCGCTGTCGGCGAAGCCGCGGGCATCGGTGTCGCGGAGCAGCTCGACGCCGAGTTCGGTGCAGGCGGCTTCGAGGGCTTCGACGTCGCGGATCTGGGTCAGGATGGTGGTGAAGTGGGACATGGTTATTGTTCTTGGTTTTGGGGTTCTTCGTTCTTCGTTGTGGGTTGGGTTCAGAGAAAGGATTGAACAGGGTCGGGGATGGAACCCGACCCTGTTGTGTGTGGTGTTGGTATGGTTGTCAGGGCAACTCACCCGGCGAGTTGCAGCTTCCTCCGGCCCATCTGGCCGAAGCGTTCCACGAGGGCACGGGCATCCTGACTGGCCAGTTCCCTGGCTTGGTCGCGGAGCTGGCTGAGACCGGCTTCAAGACTGCGGGTGGCGGTGAGACTGTTGCGATAGTCCTCGGCATTGCGACCGAGCAGTTCGCTGCGGACACGGTCTAGCTGCTGCTCCATCTCCTTGTCGCCGGCGAAGTTGAGCTGCTTGAAGTCGTCGATGAACTTCACGAGCCGGTTGAGGGTCTTTTGATGGACGCCGTCGGTTTTTCCGGAACGCATGCTGGCAAGCATCTCGTCGCAGAGCTGGGCGGTTTGATGACGCAGCTCGACGACACACTCTCCGACGAAGCCCTCCACTCCATCCCGGATCTGACGGGCGGCGGAAGCGGCGGCCTCGTGACGGGCGAGGCGGACCTCCTGTTGCTCGGCGAAACTGACCAGCTCCATACCGAGGGACTCGGGCACGGCGATCTGGAAAAGATGCACGTCGAAGGAAAACCGCCGTTCAAGCTGTTCCCGGTGCGGGAAAGAACATTGGATCTGGGAAAACAGACGTTCTCCTTCTTCGTAGGTTTTCGCAATTTGGCGGGTGGCGTCGCGCCATTCGTCGAGGGCACGGGAACGGAGTTCGCGGTAGTCGTCGAGGAAGCGATCCCTGCTTTCACGAAAATTGTGGCTTTGCTCATTCAACCCTTCCTGCACTTCAACCAGTTTGGCGTTGGGCAGGAAGTGACCGATTCCGCCGAGGAAGGGAAACGTGTTTTTCTCAATGAGGGCATGGGTGCGGCTCTCGACCAGGGCGAGGCTGGCGAGGGCCTCTTTGGGGAGAAGTCGCTTGTGCCCGAGGCTCATGAGCCGCTCGCTGACCTGATCTGGAGACAGGCCGAGATCGGCGGGAGACAGCTTCTTGTGGAAGCGGGGGTAGCGGACGCTGGCGTTGATGAGGACGCCTTCGCGCGTCAAGATGGAGAGTAAGTCTTGGGATGTGTTCATGGGTTTCAAGTTTGAAGTTTCAAGTTTGGCTCCGCCTGTCTCGCAGGCTCGGTTCAGGTTTTTGTAAAGTGAAAGGCCCGGGATCCTAGTCGGTGAGGACAGGGAACCCGGGCCCGGGGTTGTTGTTTTGGTTGGGGGTTTGTCAGGCGGCCTTGCCGTCTTTGCTCTCGTTGCCTTCCTTTCGCCGGGAGCGTTTCAGCTTCTGGAGCAGTCCCCGGAAGCCACGCAGTTCGCGTTTGATCTCACCGCGCTGAATGCGGGCACTGTGCAGGGAACGGCGCACGCCCTTCAGGGTCCGTCTTGCCGTGAGGAGGGCCTCGTCGGCTTCGGCGACCTGATGGCGGGCCTCAGTGAGAGGATCCTTGTTCGGGACCTTCTTCACCGGCTCGGGTGTCGGAGGCGGCGGAGGCACAGGTGGTGCGGGAGCGACGGGCTTCGGCAGAGGAGTCGGCGGTGAGGCGAACTGCTCCACCGCCGGCACGAGCCTGGGCCGCTCGATGCGATCCGGAGCAATCGCACGCACCGGCATGACGATCATGAGATCCCCACCCCGGCTGAACTGCAAGGGGCTCACTGAGTCTCCCGTCGAGATGCGATGAAGCCCGAAGGACATCGCCATGGCGAGGTAGTCTCGATCGAGGTAGACAGTCACATCAGGCCCCTTCATTTCGCAGCGGTCCACGGGATGAAGTATCCAGGATTCGTCGTTTTCGGCACGAGCGAGCAGGCCGAAGCGGCCCTTCTCGAAGTGCAGCCCGATGGGACGGTTGGCGAGCTGTTTGCCGGGGAGCCGGGGCAGCAATCGCGTCACCGCCTCGAGGGCGACATCGCTCAAGCTCACGCTTGTCGTGAACTGCGCCGGACCAGGAATGACCTGACGGTAGTTCGGATAGGGACCGTCGAGGAGACGACCCGTCACCGATCCGGCTTGGCTCTCGAGACGGAAGACATCGGAGCGATGTTTGTCCTTACCAAGACGCAGGGTCCAGGGACGGGAGTCGGCGAGCGGCTTCCACTTCCACAGCGGGTGATCGGGAAGGATCACCGAATGCTTCAGTGGCAGGTGCATGGAATTGCTCGAGAAAAGCACCCGGCCATTGGTCCCGACGATCCGGTGAGCATTCTCCCCCACCCCGGTCACGTCGAGGCAAGCACTGCGCAAGACCGCACGAGTGGGATCTTGCGAGGCACAGGCAAAGGCTCGTAGCAGACTGTTGACGACCGGTTCTGGCAAGGTCAGCCCCGGAGTGCGGACCTGAGGGATCTCGGGGAACTCGCCAACGGGCGGGGCCTTGATGGACGGACCGAGTGGCACGACTTCGTCTGGGCGCAAACCGGTGAGGAGTTCGCGCAGGCGAGCCATGGGCACGAGGAAAGGCGCGAGGCCCCTCTCCACCGTGGCCGGGACATCGACGCTGAGGGTCAGGTCCAGATCGGTGGTGGTGAGACGCAGGAGCTGTGGTCCGGCCGCCTCCACCTTCACACAGCCGAGGACGGCAAGTGAAGGGGTGCGGGGGATGAGTTTGCCGAGTCCGGGCAGCGCCGCCTTCAGGTCTGCGGCGCGCACGGTGGCGGGAGGGTGTTTGGTGATCATGTTAGGGTGAGGAGTTCAGGGATTGAGGTGTTGGGAGTTTGAGGACATTCACTGGTAGTATTCCTCGTTTGGATATCCGCCCCGTTGGGGCAGGCGCTTTCGACGGAAACGGCGGTAGGCGACGTAGCCGAGGTAGAGCACACCGAGGGTGATGGCGACGGGGGGAAGCCCGGTGACGAGCGTGAAGACATCGCCAAAGATTTCGCCGACCCAATGACTGGAGCGGGCGAGCTGCTCGAGAACCCGGGTGACCGGGGGCAGGAGAAGCAGTCCGGCGCTGGCGAGCACGATGGAGACGATCAAGTTCAATCGTAGCCATGCGCGCAGCCAGCCGCTCTCGCTGAGCCAGAACTCGAGGCGGGCAATCCACCAGCCGACGACCTCGG
>DDSV01000017.1 GCA_002344215.1 Akkermansiaceae bacterium UBA2381 | reverse complement strand
ACCAGCGATCAGCACGTGCCTGCCACCGTCGCCGGTTGGTAATCACTTCCGTCAGGATACCTGACGAAAAGCAAATCTAACATTCCCGGTTCTGGAGGTTTACTTTCCAGGACCGGGATTTTTGTTTTTATAGAACTCTTCCGCATCGATCGCCTCCGCCCCCCCTTCCGGAGGCGACACTCAACTTTGTGTGAAAGGACCGGTAGAAACTACCCTCGACACCCATGGGTTTAAAGGCGTCAAATCAGAGAGAACCGCTAGGGCCGTTGGAGGCAAAACGCTGAATACTCGGTGAAGGGCCATCAGTCTCAGAATTCGGCTCCTTACTCCAGGTTGAGCACTCCCCGCCCCCAGTGAAGGACGGGGCGACTGTCGCGTTATACCCCGTTTCTAAGCGCCCGGCCAGGATGTTGGGATCGCCCGCCCCCTCCTTTCTCTCGCACGGAAGCGGGGAGTTCTTGCGCAAAGGACTCACGAAAATCGCTTCGCAAAGCGTCTAAACCCCGCTGAATATAAATATTTATAAAATTTAATGAAAATTCTCTTGAAGTATGGTTTTTATGGCGTTAATATAATTTACGATTCCTCCAACGAATTTAAATGACCACTCAGGGAACATCCCAGTCGCAGGCGCAGGCTCACTACATCATGAGCGAGATCTTCGCTGTGGCAGGCCAGAATTCGATTTCTGATATTCAGATTCGAAGTGGAAACTGGGTCTACTGCCACACCAAGAGAGGCCTTGAGATCATCAAGCGCCTTGGAGAATTGCCGGCTGACGTGGTAATGAACGTGGTCGAATATCTTTACGGTCGGCAGGAGGCAGAAAGCGTCGGAGCGTCGGCAAAACTGCAGAATACGAGGGACGTTCAGCAGCGGCTCTTCGATGACAAGGTAGCCGATTTTAGTACAGAGGGCTTTCCCCTCCCCGACGGCTCCATCTCCGGGCGGATGCGTGTCCAGGCGCACCTCAGCACCTCGGGCCCCGGTCTTACCTGCCGTATTCTTAGCGATGACATCGCCGACCTCAATACTCTCGGCCTCGCTCCAGACACCACGCGTGCCGTTTGCGAATTCATGAAGCGCCGTCAGGGCTTCGGACTGGTGACCGGGCAGACCGGCTCCGGCAAATCAACCACGCTCGCGGCAATTCTCGACTGGCTCCGGATGAATCATCCCCGCCACATTGTGACGGTAGAAGACCCGATCGAATATCGCTATTCACGTTTTCTTCCCCAGCCCGATGGCGAGGGCAATCAAATCCCCTCCCCGGGTTTCATGACCCAGCAGGAAGTTGGAAAACATGTTTCGTCCTACAAGCAGGGACTCAAGGATGCGCTCCGTAAAGCTCCGCACGTCATCCTGATCGGTGAGATCCGGGATCGCGAAACAATGGAGATCGCAATTGAGGCAGCGCAAACCGGGCACGTCGTTATCTCGACACTTCACACCAATGGTGCGGTAAAAACGCTCAGCCGTATCCTCGAGTTCTTTCCCCAGGCGCAGCACAAGTCGCTCCTCGGACGCATGTCCGAGATCCTCATGTTCATTCTTTCGCAGGGCCTCATCCCGACGGAAAACGGCCGCGTTCTCAACTACGAATTTCTTCAGAACAATAGTTCTGCGGTCCGCTCCGGCATCTCCTCCTACGACGGTGCCGCCAAGTCTCTCGAAGACGCCATCCGCCACAGCGGCAACATCGAATGGGACGCCAATCTCCGGAATCTGCTCAACATGGGCAAGATCAGCCACACCGCATTTCAGATGAATCGCATGAACGAAGAGGAAGGCGAGGAGCTCCTCTTCATCCGCGGGAAAGCGAGCTGATAATCATTTTCGCCGAGGTCCTTCGCGACTCGACCAAAACAACAACAACAACAACATAAGTAATAAAAGATAATGAAACTGAATAACATCAAGAAACAAGCTGGTCTTACTCTTATCGAAGTAACTCTCGTGATCGCCGTTCTTCTCGGCCTGATCAGTGTGCTCTTCATCGGTGTCACTGCTTACAAGCAGGGTTCAAACCGTGCCAAGTGCATCCTGAACATCGCCACGGTTCAAAAGGCGGTCCGTTCCTACCAGAACCTTTATGAGCTCAACCCCGGTGGTGCTCTCGTTGTCGGAACCATCACTGGTACCGGTAAAATGATCGAAACCGAGCCTACCTGTCCTTCCGCAGGAACTTACACCTTCGGAACCACGGTCCCCGCTGCCGGTGTTGCCTACCTTACCTGCTCGCTCGCTACCAGCGATCAGCACGTGCCTGCCACCGTCGCCGGTTGGTAATCACGCACTGGTTCCGAATTAGGAATCTGAACTATATCCCGGTCCCGGGTGGTATCCCCTCCCCGGACCGGGAACTCTCTCAACCAGGAGTCAGTTTCCTGAAGAAAGAGCAGCCTAACACTCATCTGCTCTTCCGTCAGCTTACACTCCACTCCCGCTCACCAGCTCACTTTCCCGGAAGACACGACTTTACCGGTCTGACCTTCAACCTCTCCTCAAAGCAACCACACGTCGTATGGAACTCCTCGACCAGAATGCGTCTTCCGTTAAACTCTTCCGTCAGGCCAAACGGATTCTCAAAACGACGAGTCGCGCGAGTGAGCCTGCCTGGTATCAGGAGGCAAATGAGCTCAATCTCCAATGGCACCTCTGGGTCGGCCCAAAGACAGCCGCCAGTGCCATCTACAGCCGTTCCCTGAAGCAGTGGTGGGAAGGCCCCGACCTTCCTCCGGTCTCCTTTGAAAAGGATGAAACCGGAAGCCGCGCCGGAATCGATACCCAATCGAGAGGAGCACTCCATGAGATCCTGAGACAAATCCTCTCGTCCAAGGAGTACGGGGCAAAGCCGAAGTCCCTCGGAATCATTATCCACCTGGCCGATGGTGTCCGGATTCGCGAACTCGCCCCGGATTTTGCAGCGGATGATGACTTTGATACACTGAACGAACTCCTCATCTCAGCCCCTGATGTGGCCCTTGGTGACGACACGGTCAGTAACACGGACGGACGGTGGCGCCTCCTTCCCTTGCTGGGCATCCCGGACGGGGACAAACGTTCCCTCGCGGTTCAGGTTTCCAGTATGCTGCTTCCTTTCGTCACGGAATTCAGGAACTACGGCGAAATGAGGAACATTCCCGTGATCGTGAATACGAGATCGGCTCAACTCGAAGCACTTTCCGGCATCTCTTATCTTCTCCCCGAGATTCAGGCGGCCGGTGCCGGTTCGACCCTGGCCCTGATTCAGTATGAGTCGATGACCCTCCTTTTTGCGATCGGAAACCGCGGTGATCTCCAACTGGTGCGTCCTCTCATGCACCGCGGCTCAACACACCTGACCGCGTCTGAAACCCATGATGTGATTTCGAAGACGGCCGCGCTTTTGAATATTAAAGATCCGAATCTTGTTCTCGTTTCGCTCGCCGGAATGTCCGAACAGGATCTAATCGCCAGTCTTTCGACTTACCTGGAGCAATTCCCTGAAGCCCGGTTCAAGTGCATCGACACGCACAACGTTCCACTCACCGAGGGCGTGCCCGCCCGCCGCCTTGAGTTTGCGGTCTCGGTTCAGGATTCCCCGCCGGTCGCCGAAGAGGCCCCTTTTCAAAAGGAACTCAGGAGCCGCTGGACGAATCAGGATTTCTACGGCCCCTCTCTCGAAGAAAGATTGAAAATGCCCACTCGCAGCGACCTGCGGCTGCTGAAGTTTAGCAACATTACCCAGAAGATTGCGATGGCCTGCATTCTTGCCTTCGCCGGTTGGACGGGCATGGATTTCATTGTCAAGATGAGGTCCGAAGCCTGGGGACTCGGTCCCGATGCGGCTCAGGAGATGGAGGTCAATCTCGCCAAACTTCAGAAAGAGCGCACCGAATGGCAGCACTGGGACAAGCTTCTCGAAAAAAGGTCCGAGGGCTGGCTGGCGATGGAGGCCCTCCTTGAACTTTTCCCCGACAACGGAGGAGTCATTCTCCGCAGTGCCAACTACCGCGCCGAGACCGGTGACGTGAAGACGGGCGAGAATACCGTCGGTCTAAAACGTGCCTGGGAAATCGCGGGATTCGCCAATCCCGAAGTGGCCACGCAGCTTCCCACACTCGGAAGCCGAACCAGAGTCGCCGAGTTGCTGAATCAAATCGCCCAGAACAATCACGCCCCTTACCTCGCGGTCAACTCCACCAGCAGGGAGCTTCAGGTCACTCTCCAGCAAAAGCAGGGCACGATGCCCGCCTCCTTCGAATTTCCCGCGAAAGTGGCAAGGCATTTCCGCACCTCATTTGAACTCAGTATCATCCAGAGTCTCAACTCGAAAGACGAACTCGCCATCAACACCTCTCCCCTGAAGAGCGAATGAACGTATCTCCCCATCGCCAGTCCATCGTCGTTTTCGGCGTCATTCTCCCGCTCTTTGTGATCCTGGTCATCGCCATGGTCACCTTTCTCGGTCACACAAACTTGAAGCGGGATTTCGAGGTCAAGATCGGGGCAATGGAGCGCTACGAAACGGCGAAAACCCAGGTGCAGGAACTCGAGACCTTGCTCACCGCTGAAGACAGACGGGAAAAGATCATCTATTGGAACTCCAAGCTTGAGCAGGACGTCGTTCAGTCGCTGACCCAGAATCTCGACAAGATACTCGCAAAATTCGACTCCGAGGTTCTTCGTCAAACCGAAATGGGTCAAGCGTCGGGCGTTGGCGGGATCGGGACCAAGACGAATCAACCCCACTCCCGAATGCAGTTGAGTTTCGAGGGAAGCTTCAAGCCGATGCAGTTGCTGCTTGCCGAGTTGGAGAACGAGATGCCGCATCTCCTGCTTGAGAGCATCTCGATCCGGTCACTTCCTGCAACTACCGAGCAGGAGAAGGGAACCCTGCAGTTCGGCATCGTCTACCTCTGCTGGGAGAAACCCAAGGCTTAACCACAAAAGCAATACCTACCTGATCCATGAAAATTGCTTTCACCCTACTCTTCTGCCTCTCGGTCGCCGGCGCACCTCTCCTCTCCGAGGACGCTCCTGAAACCGCGCCGACTTCCCCTCCGGGCCCGGGAGCAACCACCCCTCCGGGAAAACCGGGGGAAGGTGCCCCCACGGATGCGAAGAAGGTTAACTTCCTCGAACGGTCCAATCTGATTTTTGCAAAGTTACAAAAAAGCAACCGTCCCACCGATCCGTTTGGGTTCCTCATGGATCCAGCCAACGTTCAGGAGGCTCCTGATCTGGCTGAGCAGTATGAGGAGGTCAAAGAGGAAACCCCGGTGCTCAATAACTCCGCGCTTAAAACCGCACTCCTCACCCTCCCCATCACAGGCATCTATCCCCAGCGGGGGGTTGTTGTGATCGGTGCTCGCTCCTTCCCGATCGGCGGTGAATTCGGGATGAAGCTCCAGGAACTCACCATCCGGCTCCGCTTCGAAGGAATCAAAGGGACGGAAGTATTCTTCAAGGACCTGGAAACCCAGGAGGTTGCCTCGTTTCCCTTCAATGTTCTTCCTGCCGAATTTGAGCCCCTCACCAGGAACTCCAAAAGGGCGGACGGCGCCGGGATCGTCCCGATGAACGAATTGTTCATCGCTAATTAGTTTAAAAAATTTTGGAGAAATTTTTACTTAACCCTTGCTAAATACCAGTTATTATAGTATTTATTGTTAATTACAAAATTTCTAATTAATCTTACATTTTACTTTTCCCATGAGAATCAAAGAGATTACCACCCTGATCGGAGCCGGAGTTCTTTCCCTCGCTGCCGTGATGATTCTCGAGAATGAAGGGGCGCCGCTTCCCGAGGCTAAGAGTGATTCCGGTCCAATTGAGCAATCGGCTTTTGAAGATACCTCGAGCCTTATCGAATATTCGCTTCCCGCTCCGACTGCAGAGCCTCCCGTCCAAGACGAAAATGCGGCGGCCACAGAAGATTCAGGGAGCCAGGAGGTTTTCACCTCGATCGGTGCCGGAAAACCAATTCAAGCGACCCCGGGCAGTGGAACAAGCCCAGCCGCTGAAGCAGCCCCGGAGGCCGGAGAAGTCGTTGAACCCCTTCCTGAGCTGAGTGGAATCGACGAGACTCCGATTGAGCAGCCCTCAAGCGACTCCCTCGCCGGAGTTGATAAAGCGGAACCGGACTCCGGACTTTCAGAAACGTTCATCAACGCCGTTGCTGCCGCGACTGAAAACGTCAGCCCCACCCTGCCCGTGACCAAAGACGGGAACGGCGACGGGGCCGAGCCCGCCTCTATCATCGAGGAGACTCCCGATGGTTTCTGGCTTCGCCAGGCGAAACTGAACGACGTTTTCCAGCATCTCGCCCAAATCGCGAACATGCAGTTCTTCCATAACACCGAGCTCGATGGCCCGACCTTCGTTGTCACCGGACAGCTCATGAATGATGACCCGATCCGGCAGATGGAGGAACTATCCCTGATGTACGGGATTACGATTCATCAGAAGGGTAATACGGTCTACGCCCTCACAGGTCCCCAACTCTCACAACTGCCAAATGAGCCCTTCCGCTATCAGTTGAAGTACCTTCGCCCCTCGGATATCGAGCAAATCAAACTGATCCTGCAGCCGTTTCTGACTCCCGGGTCAGGCATTATCGAGTTTGAGTCCAAAACGAACACCCTGATCGTCATGGACAACTCGCGGAAGCTTGAGGCTCTCTCTCTTTTCCTGAATCAAATCGATCAGCCCAAACAGCAGATCGCGATTGAGACCAGGATTCTCCGTGTCACCAGCAATTCACGCAACCTTGTTGGTGTTGATTGGTCTTCGGTACTCGGAGAGAATGGCACTGCCATCAGCGCTGCAACAAGCCTGAACTCGCTCTTCAATCTCCCGGACCTCGACACGGCGGTTTCCTTTATCACCACGAATGATGGTGGGAACAGCTTCGCCAACGTCACCAGTGGTGGCCAAATTGCGAGCGCCGGCGCCGACGCTTCTCCCAATCTTGTCCTATCTCCGCTCCAAATGCAGGCAGTGGTCAGAGCCCTGAATGCCGGCGGCCTCGCCCAGCAGGAATCCAGCCCCACACTCATTACCGAGGACAACGAGGAAGGTCTCATCTCCATCATCGACCGGATTCCAATCATCACTTCCACCGTCAGCGAGACAACCACAGGGCAGAATGTCACCGACGAAGTGCGTTACAAGATTGATGAAGCAGATCCAGTCGGGAATGCGGCGGATACACGGGAAGTGGGAGTATCGGTTTCCGTGACCCCCACCATTCTTCCCGATGACACCATCCGCATGGTTCTCCGCCCCCGCTCTGCCCAGGTGGTCGAATATATCGAGTCAGCCAGTGGCAACAAATATCCTCGTGTCAACGAGTCTACAGTTACCACGACCGCGCGGGTTCCCAACGGCCACTCGCTGCTGATCGGAGGTTTCTATGAAGAGATCCAGAGCGACAACACCAAAAAAGTCCCCTTCCTCGGCGACCTCCCTGCCGTAAATCTTCTCTTCAAGTCCGTGGATAAGATGAAGACCCACACCAGCCTGGTCTTCATCGTGACTCCAAAGCTCTATCGTCCCGAAATACCGAGCCAGAGCGACATCATGAGCCATGAGGTTCACGACAGCCACATTCTTCCCTCCAGTCACGATTACCCCGACAACGAACACCCGGGGCACACCTATCGCACCGACCTGAAAAACACCGTTGATAACAGCTTCAACCGCTACGAGCCCGAACCACCCTCGAACCTCCTCCATCCCGACCATCCCTACAATCGCCCCGAAGCACTCCCCGTGCACGGGAAGGACTACAGCAGCGAACCCGCGTTCGCCGAGAGCCCGACGGTAGAGGTTCGTCCTATCGACGGGTCGAAGCGAAAGGGAGGACTTTTCGGAAAGGTTTTCGGAGGTAACAAGCAAAACGCGAACCGATGAGTAGTGCCACCGCCCATCAAACTTCCGAAAGCACCCATTCCCAGGCAGCAACGACCACCTCACACCACTCTCCCATAGCGGAGGCAGGAGGCGGCAAAACGGGAGAACACTCCCGCATTCCGACAACCGACCTGCTGAGAAGGCAGATGGCTCACTGTGGAGAGTACACGTTTCAGGCTTTGAACAAAATCGGAAAGCTCAGTCCTGAGGATACCGGCCGGATTACCCAGCAGTATCTGAAGTACCTGAACACCGTCGAAAAGGGAAAGCCTTTCCTGGACTCACTTCTGTTTCTCTACTTTGAAGGATGGAAGAGGCCGGAGATCGATGCCCGAGACACGATCCTCAAGCTGACCCGTTCCCTGATCGCCTATTCAAAAACAAAAACGACTCACCTCGCTCTCGCCCATCAGACTGACACCCCGATCGAATTCTACAACGCCTACCCGGTGATTTCCGAGATCAGCCGCCTCCTCGGCGCTCCGATCATCCAAATCAGTGAGAAGGACTTTTTCACCGTAACCTGTATCAATCCATTCACCGCCACCGCAACGGCCAGGCTCATTTCCAACGAGATCCAGCATGAGATAGGCAGGAAACCGTTCAGCTTTGTTACAACGACGGATCTAACCGCCTGGAAGTACATCCTGGGACGACACTTCGGTTCATGAACCTCAACATCGGCATAACCCTCAACGAGACAATCACGGATGCCGTGGTTGACCAGTTAATTGAGTTTGACCCGACTCTCGGGGAGCGATCGCGGGAGGATATCCCGCGAACCTGCACGACAAACCGCATTCTCGCGGCAGTCGGTACGATCACTTCGCTGCCACTGTTCCTGAAGATCAAGGACTTCGTCGACCGCTCACTTCTCGAACAAAGCGATCCCAACCTGCTCAACCGCGGCATGTTTGTCCCGCTCTATAAAGATTCGGAGCAGATCTACATCGCGGTCGCGAACCCCTGGGATCCGACGGCGGAAGACAGTTTTTCCCAGCAGTATCCCGAACTCGTCGTCACCAAGATCCTCGCACCGGTCGGCGAAATCACCCAGGTGATTGAATCCGTCTCAAGGATGATCGGCCCCTCCCAGTCGGAGATCGACGCCATCGAAGTGGATGAGGGATCTGACGAGATCAATGACTTTAACGTTACCGAGAAACACGACGAGCCCCTTGCCCAGCTCGTCGCAAAAATGGTCTCTGACGGGATCAAACAAAGGGCCTCTGACATTCACGTGAAATGCGAGAAGGACAGAGTCCACTACAGCTACCGGATCGACGGCGACATGGGTGAGAAATTCGATATCCCCTGGAAGCTGAAAGACCGGGTCGATGCGTTCCTTCTCAACCTCATGGGACTCGCGCCCGAGGAACGCGCCAAGCGCCCGGGGATCTCGGGTCGATTTACCGTGAACTATCTGCGCCGTTCCATCGACATGCGATTCGAGCGGCACCGTACCTACCGCGGTTACCACGTCACGATGCGGATTCTCGACAAGAGCCACTTCGAGGCAAAGCTCGGCGTCGGATCTCTCGCTTTCGACGCGGCGACCCTCTTTGAAATGGAACGGGTCATGGCGATTCCTTCAGGAATTATCGTCATGTCAGGACCAACCGGATCCGGAAAGTCCACTACCTTGAACGCCATGCTCCGGGAGCTGAACCGTCCCGAAGACAACATCCTGACCCTGGAAAACCCCGTTGAGGATGAAATTCGCGGCGTTATTCATTGCGACATCCGTCCTTCGGAATTCAAGGCGATGATCGCGAGCTTTATGCGAAGCGATCCGGACATCATCCTGATGGGTGAGGTTCGCGACCTCGACTCCGCCGAACTCGCCATCGAGGCGGCCATCACGGGCCACAAGGTGCTTACCACGATTCACACGCCACGGGCCTCCCAGATCATCGAGCGCTTCGAACAGCTCGGTATCGAACGATGGAAAATCGCGCAGACCCTCAAAGCGGCCTGCGCCCAGCGACTCATCAAGGTGCTTTGCCCCTACTGCAAAGTAAGAAAGCCGGGACTCACGGAACGCGAGATCCGGAAATACAACCTCGAGGAGGAATGGAGAGAGACGCCGGTATTTCAAAAAGGAGTCGAAGGCTGCGTTGAATGCGGCGGACGAGGCTACCTCGGTCGATCCGCCATCCTGGAGATCATCCCCATCACCCCGGAATGGTCCGATGCCCTTTCCAAAGGAACTCTCAGCCCCTACGAACTCGAGCTGGCCGTGCGGGAGCAGGGAATCCTTCCTTCACTGCGGACAAGCGGCCTGAAACTCGTCCGCGAGGGACGCACGGATCTTGATGCACTCCGCAAGGCCATTGACATGTCGGTAGGAGACTAATTTTCACAGACTTCATCAGATGAAAGACACAGAACCTTCTGCCTCCTCAGCCGCACAAGCCGCCCTCGCTGCGCGTATCAAGGAGAAGAACAATGCCATTTCAGGGCACCACAATCCGGCAAAGAAGACGGCAGGAAAGAAAGAAAGGATCGCCAAGTTTCCACAAAAGGAACTCATCAAACTCTGCCGCGGTCTTGCCTCAATGCTGAAGGCAAACATCAACACGTCGGATGCGCTGAAATACTACGCCAACGGTCACCCCTCCCCCATGGTGCGGGCGACACTGAAACTCATTCGCGAATACATCGAAACCGGCCAACCCGCGCATGCCGCCTTCGCCCGCTCGGGCCGGTTCGATGACAAATTCATCTCTCTCATCCGCGCCGGCACGGACGCTGGTCAGCTCGACCAGGCCTTTGACTCCATTGCCAACCGGCTCAAGAAAGAGGCTGAGTTCAAATCGAAGATGCGTAAAGCGACGATGCTGCCTTCGATCATTATTTTCGCACTCATTATGCTCTTTATCGCAGCCCAGCTGCGCATCATTCCCGAGATTGAAAAGATCATCAAGGAAGTCGGTCAGGAACCCGATGCGCTTTCTGGAATCCTCTTCAAGATGAGCCACGTGACGAAAAAGATATGGGTTCTCATCGTCGGCGGTATCATCGGGTCAGTAATGACTTTTTTCATGGTGGAAAAGGTCCGCAACGCCGTCGTTTTCTTCTTGATGGCCCGCTGGCGGCTCCTGCGTAAGCTCGTCATGGGAATGCGCCAGCTCCTCTTCCTCGGCTCGATGGACATGCTGCACTCGAACGGGATTAACCTCTCGAAGGCCGTTGAGATTTCGGCTGAATCGCTCAAGGGGACTCCTATGTATGAGGAACTCCTCACCGCCGGACGGCGCTATATCGAAACCGGCCTTCCCTTCTCCGATGCCGTCCGCAAGTTCACCTCCTGCGACCCTCAGGTCTCCCACCTAATCTCGATTGGAGAACGATCTTCATCTCTGGGGACGCAGCTCAAACTCCTCACGAACATGTATGAGGAGGATGTCGACCAGATCGTGAACGAATTTGCCCAGGTCGTGAATATCTTCGTCCTTATCGCTGCCGCCCTCCTCATCACCATGGTGTTCATCGGGGCCTTCCTCCCCATCTTCCTGATGGGACCAAAGATGATGAACGGACAGGGAATGTAGAATTTAAATCCTAACTCATAACTCACCATGCAAAAGACCGCACTCGATCGCTGGCTTCAAAAGAAGTACGTCTACGTTTGCAAAGTATATTGCAACACACTCCCCGCTGCCGTTCCCGAAGGAGCCATCCTTGAGGAAACCACTGAATCCAGCGGAGGACGATATCTCTACTGCATCACCGTCGAAGATGATGATCAACTCAATGAGCTAACCGCGAAACTGGAAGTCGCCAACATCACCTACACCTCGCGGGTTTCAGAAAAAGGAGGCCTCGTCGGACGCCTCTTCAACCATCCCAGCAAGAGTTTTACATTGCAGGTTGCCTGGCTATGCTTTACAATAATTGTATTATCTGTGGTATTTTCAGGTCTTCCGGTTCGGCTCTGGGAGAATCTTTCCGCCGAGGAGGAAGACGTGAAAGGAAAATCAAAAGCGAAGGCGGAGGCCAAAGCCGCCCCCGATGCCGAACAACCGGTAAAATTCGATTTTTAGCAGCTCCTTAACCCTCCCTCCCCTTGAAAACGTCGCCTACATCATCACAAGCCGGGCGTCGAAGCCGGTCACGTGGATTCTCCCTGATGGAGATTACCCTCGTGGTTGGGCTCATGCTCGCCCTCGCTGGTATTGTCACCTACTCAGTCTCCACCATGACTGATTGGAAAAACGGTCGCGAAGCGTCCGAAAGGCTCAGGTCTGTCTACCTGGCCCAGAAGACCTATCTGGCGGACTTTCCCTCGAAGAGTTTTGCCACGTTCACTGCAGCGGAACTCATCCCCTATCTCCCCGGACGGCCCGGAGTAATGCCAACGGCAAAAACGGCGAGCAACCAGGTCCTCACCTTGAACTTTCAGGTGATGCCTCCGGTCTTCACTCTTGGAACGACTACCTATGATCCCTCCGGTTCATTGACCGACGGGATCTGGGATGTCGGCAATCTCTAATCCAAGGGCGACCGGGCCGGGAAACCGGAGACTTGATCCTCGACCCACCGGTCGTCTCTCCCGAGCAAAGAGGCCATTCTCAGGGCTACCTCTTTCGCGCAGCGACATGAGGCCGCCTCGTCGAGGAATCGAGACCGGGTGCGGCGACTGAGAACATCGTCCAGGGTCATCGCCATCTCTCCCACGACCGCCTGCTCCACATCCTCCATGGTGTAGGGCAACTCCGGATCGAGTAGCGCCCCCCTCCTCAAAGGCTCTTTATTCAACAGGGGCAGGTCCCCCGTAAGACAGGGGGCGACGGGCAGGTTTCCTGTCTTCGCCGCCAGGTCGACCGTATCCTCAGCCATCTGGCGATAGGTTGTCCATTTGCCCCCGGTGATCGTGACCAGACCTGAGTCACTCACGAGGAGACTGTGACTGCGGGAGAGTTGGGCGGTGCTCCCGGCCTTTGCCTTGGACGGACTGACGAGAGGCCGAAGACCGGCGAAGGTCGCCTTGATGTCGTCATGGGTCGGTGCCTCCGAAAAATAGAGCCCGGCGTGGCGAATGAGATAATCAACCTCCTCCGCGAGCGGTTTCGGGTGGAGCTCGATGGGAACCGGCTCAGTGTCGGTCGTTCCGAGAATCATGCGGTTTTTCCAGGGAATCGCGAAGAGCACCCTGCCGTCCTCCGTATTGGGAATCATCACGGCGGTGTCTCCGCCCAGAAAACGCCGGTCCAGAACAAGATGGATCCCCTGACTGGGACGAACGACCTCCGACACTCCCGGATCATCCATTTTCCGGACAAAATCGGTAAAGACCCCCGTCGCATTGATCACCACGCGGCCTTTCAGACGGTATTCCGTGCCGTCGAGCATATCCCGCGCCACCACTCCATTGAGCCGTCCGTTCTCCCGAACCAACGCATCGACCTTAAGATGATTCACAACCACCGCACCATTTGCAACGGCCGTCGCGGCCATGGCGATGGCAAGTCGGGCATCATCAAACTGGCCATCCCAATAAAGGGTTCCTCCATACAAGCCCGTCTGCCGCAGGTTTGGAATCTTCCCGGCAACCTCGCTGGCCGATAGGTAACCGGTCGAAGCAATACCCCGTTTCCCTGCAAGGAGATCGTAGATCGTCAGCCCGGCCCCGTAGAAAAGACGTTCGTACCAGCGGTAGGCAGGCACCACAAAGGCAAGCGGCTCGACCAGATCCGGCGCGTTATGAAGAAGCCTTCCCCGCTCACGCAGGGATTCCCGCACCAGTCCGAGTTCGCCGCTGCGGAGATAACGAACTCCCCCGTGAATGAGTTTGGTGCTCTTGGAGGAAGTCCCTTCCGCAAAATCCGCCTGTTCGAGCAGAACCGTCCGGTATCCCCGTGTGGCGGCATCGACCGCAGCCCCGAGTCCGCTCGCCCCTCCTCCGATGACGATGACATCCCAGATCTCACCGGTATCCGCAAGACGGGAAAGCTGTTCGGAGCGATTCATACCTCGTCAGTATCGGGACCCGCCCCGGAAAGTCAACGATCCGGCCCGAAGACATATCGGCCCTCTTTGACCGATACTCGAGGAGGACGCTGATGCGACTCAAACCAGTCCCATCCCTCCTTCAGATTCTTCCAAAAATCGACGTGTTCACTGCTGCAATGACTATCCATTTTCTCCTCTGTCATCGGAAAAGGGAAGGAATGAACGGCCACCGAGGTCTGCCCGTTTTTTAAGGCGGCACTCACGAGGGTAAAAATCTGCTCGATCGACGCATCCGACATCGCGAAGCAGCCAAGGGAGGCCGACTTTCCGTGAATCATGATTAGACTCCCGCTTCGCTTTTTCCCGCGGTCATATTCATTCGGATAGCCGAGATCCATCGATAGATGATAGGCACTGTTCGGATTGAGGCGGCCGCGGGTGATGGCGTAAAATCCCTCGGGGGCCTGGAGATCACCTTCCATCGTCTTCGGTCCGGGGCCACCGCTATGGAAGGCAATCCAGTAGGCCTTGTAGAGCTCGAAACGATCCGTCTTCTTCTCCTCCAGCCAGACTTCAAGACGACCGGAAACATTGGAGTTTTTCACAATCCGGATGAAGACCGGGCGCCCGACTTTTCCATAATCCCAGAAGTAGGGAGCCGCCTCCGGGTCGCCTTCTTCAGGCC
This sequence comes from Akkermansiaceae bacterium UBA2381, assembly GCA_002344215.1. Lineage (GTDB taxonomy): Bacteria > Verrucomicrobiota > Verrucomicrobiia > Verrucomicrobiales > DEV007 > Arctic95D-9. The sequence goes on along the minus strand of DDSV01000017.1, from coordinate 109,716 downwards.
ACTCCCCGGGATTCGACCACTTCCGGATCGCTTTAAGAGCTCGATCCGGATCGCTGCTATCGATTTCAGAGGACCCGCCTTTGAAATAGAGCGGACCGGGATCTTCGCCCCCGAAAAGACCGATCACGGAAAAAACATAAAGAACCAGAACCCCCGTCCCGAGTGAATAAAGCACCGCCTTGAACCAGGTTCCTTTTCGAGATTCCATCGCGGTATACTTACCCCTCCCGCGATTGCGTTCTTTCAAAATCTCAAAATCCCCTGTATTCAACAGAGCTCTATAGAGCAATATACAGATGGCCGACAATCACTCACAGAGGGCTTACCGTCACATCCGCCAGAAGCTGCTCGACGGATCCGTTCCTCCCGGATCCCGGCTTTCCTACGGCACCATCGGAAAGGAGATCGGGGTCAGCGCCACCCCCGTTCGGGAGGCAGTCGGACAACTCGCGAGTGAGGGATTTGTTGAACTGGTTCCCCAACTCGGCGCGATCGTGAGGGAGCTAACCCGCGAGGAGGCCGTCGAACTATACGAATTGCGCGAAGCCCTCGAATCCTTTGCCGCGAGACGGGCCGCTGAGCGCATCAGTGACCGGCTCCTCGGCGAACTTGATCAGAACCTTGGCGCCTCAGCCGCGATCGTTGCAACGGTGCGGGATTCCGGAAAAGAATCGGCCGACCGGAAAATCGCGAACCAGTTTCATTCTCTCGATCTTGCCTTTCACATGACCATCATCGAGGCCTCGCGGAATCGCCGGATGCTCAAGGTCGTCGGCGACTCCCATATCCTCACCCGCATTTTCCAGGCGGATCGTCATGCCTTCCGCCTCGACATACTTGAAACCACGCAATCGGAACATGAGGCCATCGCCTCCGCCATCCGCAGCCGCTCCGCCGACGCCGCGCAGGAAGCGATGCAGCGTCATATCCGCAACAGCCTCGACCTGACCCTGACCGAAGCCGACAACAATCCCGCCGACCGCTGGTGGGCCGAATGACTCTTCCAACCCTTTTCAAATCTCCCATGAAAACCCCTACCCTCATCGCTTTCACCGCATTGCTTTCCCTGGCCATTCAGGCGCAGGAGAAGGAATGGAAACTGAAGCAGCTCCCCTACAACCATCCGGGACTAGCCGTCGATCTCGGCGTCGGACTCTGGTCCTGGCCCCTGCCAATTGACCACGACGGCGATGGCGACATGGACCTGCTTGTCTCCTGTCCTGACAAACCCTCCAACGGAATCTACTTCTTCGAGAATCCGACGCAGGATCCGAAGGAGAAAATGCCCGTCTTCAAACCCGGCGTCCGCCTCGGCCCCACCGGGCAGAATGTCCAGATCAGCTACGTCGAGGGAAAACCCCGCATCCTCAAGGAGAACCAGGAGTATGTCGATTTCAGGACCAACGGCTTCGATAAGCCCCAGTCCATTTACAAGAACGCCAAATTCCACCCCGGCAACACCCGCGCCCGCATGTGGCGCTACGCCGACTACGAGGGCGACGGTGATCAGGACCTCATTGTCGGCATCGGCGATTGGAGCGACTACGTCTGGGACCAGGCCTACGACTCCGAAGGTCGGTGGAGAAATGGTCCCCTTCACGGCTACGTCTACCTCATTGAAAACAGGGACGGAAAATACTCTGACAAACCCGTCAAAATCGAGGCAGCCGGATCTCCTATTGATGTCTACGGCTGGCCCTCACCCAATTTCGGTGACTTCGACGGTGACGGAGACCTCGACCTGCTCTGCGGCGAGTTCCTCGATGGCTTCACCTATTTCGAAAACGTCGGGACGCGCAAGAAGCCGGCCTATGGCGCGGGCCGGCGCCTTACCGGATCCGACGGCAACCCGCTTGTGATGCACGTGCAGATGATTACCCCGACCGCCCACGACTGGGATGGTGATGGTGACCTCGATCTCATCGTCGGTGACGAGGATGGACGCGCCGCCCTCGTTGAGCACACCGGTGAGGTGCACGCCGGACTTCCCGTTTTTCATCAGCCTGTCTATTTCCAGCAGGAGGCCGATACTCTCAAGTTCGGTGCCCTTTCCACACCCTACGTCATCGACTGGGACGGCGACGGCAATCAGGACATCCTCTGTGGCAACACCGCCGGCAACATCGCCTTTTTCAAGAATCTCGGGATGGGTGAAAACAAGCTGCCGAAGTGGGCCGTGCCCGTTCTGATCGAAGTGGCAAAGGGCGAACCCTTTCGTGTCCTCGCCGGACCAAACGGCTCGATTCAAGGCCCCTGCGAAGCGAAGTGGGGCTACACCAGCCTTTCCTCGGCTGATTGGGATGGGGATGGAAAACTCGATATCATCTACAATTCCATCCTCGGTCGTGTCGGTCTCCTCCACGGCACCGGTGATCCAGTGCGGGTCGAACCGGCTGTTTTCGACACGGGTTTAAAGGAGCTTCCTCCGACCTGGCAGTGGTGGCAAACGCCCGCCTGCGACACCATAACACAATGGCGAACCACACCGCTCGCGATTGATCATGACGGTGACAAAAAACTCGATCTCGTCGCCCTCGATCAGGAAGGTTACCTCGCCCTCCGCCGCAGCGGAGGCAAGGCCGAACGGATTTTTGTCGACGAGGATCATCAGCCCCTGCGGCTCAACGCCCGTTCCAGCGGCCGCAGCGGTCGCGCCCAACTCTCCATGGTCGATTGGGATGGTGACGGCAAACTCGATCTACTCGTCAACTCGCAGAACGCGGTCTGGTACCGCAACGTCGGTGAGCACGAGGGCAAGGTCATTCTCAAGGAGATCGGCAACGTCACCGAGCGCGACGTCTCCGGTCACAACACCTGTCCAACCGTGGCCGATTTCGACAAAGACGGCGTTCCCGAGCTCGTCCTTGGAGCCGAAGACGGACGCATCTACTACCTGCCCAAAGCGGACGGCATCGTTTACTCCGAAGAACAACTTAAAGCCCGCGAGCCTGCCAAAAAGGACAAGCCCCGCTTCCCCGGCTTCGTGAAGGAGGAGTTCATCTACAACGAAGCCTCCTTCCCCCAGTGTCACGCCAGCACCATCGCCGAGACCGACCGGGGCCTCGTCGCAGCCTGGTTTGGCGGAACGAAGGAAAAGGATCCTGACGTCGGCATCTGGACGAGCTACTTCGACGGGGGCGAATGGTCGAAACCCGCCGAACAGGCCAACGGCATCCAGCACAAAGACAAACGCCACCCCTGCTGGAATCCTGTCCTGTGGCAGGCCCCGGGTGACGGACTTACCTATCTCTTCTTCAAAGTCGGTCCCGATCCGCAGACCTGGTGGGGCGAGGTCATGGTCAGTTACGATGACGGTCGCTCTTTCCGCGACCGGCGCCGACTTCCCGAGGGAATCGACGGTCCCGTCCGCGGCAAGCCGCTGCTCCTGCCTGATGGAACTCTCCTCTGCCCCTCCTCGACCGAGCACGAGAACGACTGGCGATTCCACTTCGAGATCCTGACAGACCTCTCAACACCCGAACTCGGTCCCTCGTGGCAGCGCTTCGAGCCGGAGACGCAACCCTATCAGGTCATCCAGCCAACCGTGTTGACTCTCGCGGACGGCAGTCTGCGGACCCTCTACCGCTCGAAAAACAAACGCATCATCGCGAACCGCTCCACCGACGGCGGCAAAACCTGGAGCGAACTTGAGGAGACGAACCTGCCGAACAACAACTCCGGCGTTGAAGGTCTCACCCTCGCCGACGGGCGTCATCTCCTGCTCTACAATCACCTCGGCGGTGATCGTGAAGACGGCTGGGGCAAACGCAACGTCCTCAATCTCGCCGTCAGCAAAGACGGCCTCGAGTGGGAAGCCGTCGCCTTCATCGAAAAAGAAGAAAAGGGCGAATTCTCCTATCCCGCCATGATCCAGACGAAAGACGGTCTCGTCCACATGACCTACACATGGAATCGCAAGAAGGTAAAACACGTCATCATCGACCCCATCAAGATCAAACCAGAACCGATCAAGGTGTTCGAACCCTGAACTTGAAACGTTAAACCTAAAACTTTGAACTCCCCCCGCTACCAGGGCATCATCCCCCCCATGGTGACCCCGCTCACCGCCCGCGACACCCTCGACATCGCAGGACTCGAGCGTCTCGTCGAACGCCTCGTCATCGGGGGTGTCTCCGGAATCTTTGTCCTCGGCACCACCGGAGAAGCACCCAGCCTCAGCCACCGGCTGCGACGCGAAGTCGTCGAGCACACCTGCCGGTTTGTGTCCGGTCGCGTGCCCGTCCTCGTCGGGATTACCGACACCTCCATCGTCGAATCCGCCCAACTCGCCGCCGCGGCCGCCGACTTCGGAGCCGATGCCGTCGTGACCTCGGCTCCTTTCTATTTCCCGGCCGGGCAGCCGGAGTTGCGGGAGTTTATCGAGGAGCTTCTCCCTGAGTTGCCGCTCCCGCTCATGCTCTACAACATGCCTTCCCTGACAAAGACATCGTTCTCCCGCGAGGTCGTGGCCTGGGCGCTTGGTCAAGAAAAAATCGTCGGCCTCAAAGACAGTTCGGGTGACCTCGTCTATTTCCGCAGAATGAGGTACCTCGCCGAGACCGCACGCCCGGACTGGTCCTTCCTCGTCGGACCTGAGGAGCTTCTCGCCGAGACGGTCCTTCTCGGCGGACACGGCGGCATCAACGGTGGCGCGAACCTGCATCCCACGCTCTACGTTGAACTCTACCAGGCAGCCAAAGCAGGCGATCTTACCCGGACCCGCGAACTCAGTGCCCGGGTCATGGCCCTGAGTGAAGCGATCTACCAGGTCGGCAAACACGGATCCGCCATCATCAAAGGACTGAAGTGTTCTCTCTCAATCCTCGGCATCTGCGATGACTTCATGGCGGCGCCCTTTCACCGGTTTCATGAAGCGGAGAGGGAGATTATTCGAGGGCGGTTGGGGGAGTTGGGGATTGCGGAGTGAGGTGTTGTCGGACGCTTTTAACTCGAAAACTACCGGAAGAGAAAAGGGAGCGCGGGCATTGCCTCGCTTTGCTCTCCCTTCGGGCAGCCCTTGGCTGGCAATCTCCGCTTCGCTCCGGTTCTTGCCCGCCGAATCCAGGTATCGACTGCAGATCGTAACTGCGGGCAGGAGTGCCCGCGCTCCTTTGCCTTCTTTCTGCCCTTCTAACCTTGTCCGCCCCGCCACGCTCTGAAACAGGTGATAAACCCGGTCGCGAAATCCTGTGGTCGCTCTTCAATCCACTGCTCGATCGCCTCGGGAATGAAAAATCGCCCGCTGTCGACCTCTTTCCCGTGGACCCGGATCTTCCCTTTCGCCTCGGCGAGGAAAACTTCGATGAACTCCTGATCGGTTGCCTCGGAGGCGGCGATCCGGGCGACGCGGGTGATCTCCCCTTTCGGCTGCACCCAGACTTCCTCCCACATCTCCCGCTCGGCACACGCAAGATAGGTTTCGCCGGGATCGACGTGACCCGAAGCGCTGCTGTCCCACTTGCGGGGATGGGTGTCCTTCAAATGTGAACGCAGTTGCAGGTAGATCTCGCCGATCTTGTTCTGCAGAAAAACGTGCACGGCACGGTGGAGGAGCTTTCGCTCGTGAATCTCACGACGCGGGAGCGACTCGATCACCTCGTCGTTTTCGTTGACGACATCGAGCAGTTCGGTCGCGGAGGGCGGCAGGGCGCTGCAGGGATGCGGATCGATCTGATTGGAGAGGTTCACCCATTCGACCAGGGAAAGCTCCTCGGCCCTGACACTCGCCTTAAACTGGAGCGCCCCGAAGATCTCCGCAGCACGACTGGCCTCGAGCTGAAGATTGTTGTGGAGTTGCTTCCTCCGCTGGGAGAATCCCTGTTTGACGACGCTGCGAAACACTTCGGGAGAATGAAGCGGAAGCTCATCGGGCGGGCGCGGATCGAAACGCAGGATCGTCGAGTCCACGGCGGGACGGGGATGAAAGGGCTCGGGACCGACGGTTCGCAGAGCGGTCGTCCGCCAGCGTTCCTGCAGCATGAGACTGAGAATGCCGTAGTTCTTCGTTTTTGGAACGGCGGTGAATCGGTCCCCCACTTCCTTTTGCACCATGATGATCGCACTGCTGACCGGACTCGGCGCATCAAGGAAACGACTCAGGATCGCATTGCCGACGGAGTAGGGCAGATTCCCGATAAATTTCACGCTGCCTTCACGAAAAAGCGGACGCACATCATACTCGGTCGCGTCGCCGTGGACCACTTCGACCCCAAGCGGCCCATATTTTTCCTCAAGGAATCTGGCGAGCCGCCCGTCGGCCTCGACGAGAATGAGACGGCGGCATTTCCCGACGAGGTGCTGCGTGAGCGCTCCGAAGCCCGGCCCCACTTCGATCACACAATCATCAGGCTTCACCTGAAGTTGCGCTGCGATCCAGCTCGAGATCGATTCATCGACAAGAAAACTCTGTCCCAGTTTTCGACTCGGGGTGAGGTCAAGACGTCTGAGCTGCGTTTGAAGATCGGTAAGGTTCACCGGGTGAACATGCCGGATTTCAGGCTGGAATCCAGTTGGAGTTTCCGTCAATGCCTGAACGCCTCAATGCCTGAACGCCTCAATGCCTGAACGCCTCAATGCCTGAACGCCTCAATGCCTTAATCCCTCAATGCCTCCAAAATGAGATCGACATGCTCAGCCGGCTTCACTTTTGGAAAAACCGCCTTCACGATCCCCTTTTCATCGATCACGAAGGTCGTTCTTTCGGTCCCGAAATAGGTTTTGCCATACATGGACTTCTCCACCCAGACCCCGTAGGCCTCGACCATGGTTTGCGACTCGTCACTGATCAGGGGGAAAGGCAGGTCATACTTCGCGATGAACTTCCCGTGCTTTTTGACGGGATCGATGCTCACCCCGAAGACCTTTGCCCTGGCGGAAAGTTCTCCCCACGCGTCGCGAATCCCGCACGCCTGAGTCGTGCACCCCGGCGTATCATCTTTCGGATAAAAATAGAGCACGACCTTGGAACCTCTGAGACTGGAAAGACTCACGGTCGCGTTTTCCCCGTATTCCCCGCCGATCACGGGCAGATCAAAATCCGGGGCCTTCCTGCCTGTTTGTGGTTGTGCTGACATGATTTCAGATACGCTCCTCTTCAGATATCATATCCACACATTTTGCAAAAACTTGCCTTCGGATCGTGCCCGGCGTGACCGCATTCGGGACACTTGCGTTGATCCAGCCGCACCTCCGCAAGGGTCAGGTTGAGTTCCGCCGTGACGATTCCAGTGGGCACGGCGATGATCCCGTACCCGATGAGCATGATGAGCGTCGCAATGAATTTCCCGATCACCGTCACCGGGGTGATGTCCCCGTAGCCAACCGTCGAGATCGTCACGATGCCCCAGTAGACCGACTGCGGCACGCTACTGAATCCAGGATTTCCGGCGATCACACCCTCGACGATATACATCGCCGTGCCAAGGACCACCGTGATCGCGATCACAAAAAAGAGAAAAACCGTGATCTTTGCGAGGCTCGCGCGAAAAGCGTTCATGATCAGGTTCGCCTCACCGATGTGCCGGGCCATTTTCAGGATACGGAAGACACGGAGGAGTCGAAGAATCCGAATGACGAGCAGGTACTGTGAACCCGCCAGAAACAAGGTCAGGTAGGTCGGGATGATGGAAAGAATGTCCACAATCCCGAAGAAGCTGAAAATATACCGCTTCTTCCGCCGCACCACGATCACCCGGACGATGTATTCAATCGTGAAGAAAATCGTGAATCCCCAATCAAGGAGCAAAAAGAGTCGTCCGTGTTTCGCCTTTAATTCCGGCACACTCTCGAGCATCACAACGCCAACACTGATCCCGATGAGCCAGAGCAGGACGATGTCAAACGCCCGGCCGGCTTTCGTGTCCGCCATAAATATGATCCGCCAGAGCCTGTCGCGAAAGGTGTTGCTCTGGTGCTCAGGGGAGTGGCTGCTTAGATCCTCAAACATGGCTACCAGTAAAGCACGGCGCAGCGGCACGATGTCAAGTGGTGAAACGCCCGGCGGGTCGCTTTGAACAGGGTTCCTCAATGGCAATTTTCGCCTTTCTTCTGCGGTTCCCCGCCCCTATCGTCTCTGACTTTAACCGCCTACGCCCTCCATGTCCGACACCACCCTCCCCTCACAGGATCTCCACGAAGATGACGTCGCCGCCATTGATCATCTGCGTGCGACGTATGCCGGGCTCAGAGCTGAACTGGCCAAGGTGATCGTGGGGCAGGACGATGTCATCGAACAGCTCGCCATCTGCCTTTTTGCCCGCGGACATTCGCTTCTCATGGGGGTCCCGGGACTCGCAAAGACCCTTCTGGTCTCCCGGCTTGCCGAGACGATGTCCCTGAGCTTCAGCCGCATCCAGTTCACGCCTGATCTGATGCCCATGGACATCACGGGAACGGAAATTCTCCAGGACAACGGCACGGGACGCCGCGAGTTCGAATTCGCGAAGGGACCCGTTTTCGCCAATATCGTCCTCGCCGACGAAATCAACCGCGCCCCCTCGAAAACCCAGGCAGCCATGCTTGAGGCAATGCAGGAACATCGCGTCACCGTCGCCGGTCACAGTTTCGAACTCCACCCGCCCTTTTTCGTTCTCGCGACCCAGAACCCCATTGAGCAGGAGGGCACCTACCCTCTCCCCGAAGCACAACTCGACCGCTTCATGTTCATGATCGGGGTCGACTATCCCTCCCGCGACGAGGAGATCATGATCGCTCGCACGACCACAGGCGAGACCTTCCCCAGGCTCGCTCCTCTTCTTGACGGTGAAACGGTGATTCGCTTCCAGCAACTCGTGCGACGCGTTCCGGTTCCCGATCATATCTATCACTTTGCCGTCGATCTCGTCCGCCGGACCCGACCGGAAACCCCGGAAGCTCCCGAGTGGCTCAAACCACTCGTCGGCTGGGGCGCGGGACCACGCGCGGTGCAGTATCTCATCCTCGGTGCCCGCGCCCGGGCCGCTCTCCTCGGAAGTTACATGGTGCGTCAGGAGGACGTCATCGCTGTTGCCTCTCCGGTTCTCCGGCACCGCATTATCAAAACCTTCACTGCCGAGTCAGAGGGAGTCACGAGCCGTTCCATCATCGCCCGACTCATCGAGGAACTGACCAAAGAAGCCTGATTGGCCTCGCCGCCTAAATTCTCCCACCCCCCTTCCGAGTGCCCGAACCCCACCAGCGCGATTTCCTCGATCCTGCGGTCCTCGGGAAACTTCTCGGACTCCAGCTCAATGCCCGTTCGCCGATGCTGGGGAACGTGTCAGGACGACACCGCAGTCCGGTGCGCGGCTCGGCGATCGAGTTCGCCCAGTATCGCAAGTATGTCCAGGGTGACGACACCCGTCGGCTCGACTGGCGCACCTGGGGAAGAACGGATCGATACTACATCAAGGAGTTCGAGGCGGACACAAACCTGCGGCTCTGTCTCATCGTCGACACAAGCGGATCGATGGGATACGGGGAACCCGGAAGCACCCGGCTTGACTACGCCCGACGGCTCTCCGGGACGCTCGCCTACCTCGCCGGGCAGCAGGGAGATGCGATCGGGCTTTACAGCGGATCCGTCGGTTCTTATCGGGAAACTCCTCCCCGGCGCGGCCCGCAACATCTCGGTCTCGTCCTTGATCAGATCGCAAAACTCAACGCCGACGGGGAAACCGGTCTTATCAAAGCCATCCACGAAGCCGCGGAGAAAATCCAGCAGCGCGCCCTCATCGTCATTGTGTCCGACCTTCTTTTTCATCCCGAGCCGCTTCGTGAAGCCTTTCAGCATCTCCGCTTCCGCAAGCACGACGTCACCGTCTTCCACCTTCTTGATCGCCAGGAGATCGACTTCACCTTTGATCGCCCGACACGATTTATTGATCTCGAGGGCGGCTCTTCGCTGCTAGCCGATCCCTCGCTGATCCAGCGCCGTTATCGCGAGGCGGTGAAGACATATCTCGATACGGTCAACGATATCGTGAACCATTCCGCCGTCGACTATCACCGGACCTTCCTCGACGAAGCCTACGATCAGGTCCTCGCGCGCTTCCTAATGGGGCGAAACCCGAAAACGGCACGTGTTTCGAGATGAGTTTTCTCCAACCCATCCTCCTGATCGGTCTGCCGCTGGCGCTGCTGCCCATCATCATCCACCTGATCAATCAGCATCGGCACCGCACCGTGCGATGGGCGGCGATGATGTTTCTGCTCGACGCGAAGAAGATGACCAAAGGACTCGCGCGCCTGCGGCAGATCCTCATCCTCACGATGCGGGTCCTCGCCATCGCCATGCTCCTTTTTGCGGCAAGCCGCCCCCTTGCCGGAGGCTGGGTCGGCCTCACCGGAGGGAAAGCGGACACCATCCTCGTCCTCCTTGACCGGTCCGCCAGCATGGAGCAGCAGAATCTCGAAACGGGCGAGTCGAAACGATCCACCGCCCTTTCCCGCATCGCCGATCTAATTGAAAAGACAGGATCCGGGAGTGAAATCATTCTCATCGACAGCGCCACACTCGAACCGGTGAAGGTGACCGATGCCGCCGCGCTTCACGACCTGCCCGCGACCGCTCCTACCGCAACAACAGCGGACATCCCCGCGATGCTCCAGAAGGCGGTCGATTTTCTGGTGACGAACGAAAGCGGACGCACTGACATCTGGCTCGCCTCCGATCTCAGGCAAAATGACTGGAATCCCGGCTCGGGTCAGTGGCAGGCCCTGCGTTCCGATCTCGCCGCGCGGGAAGCGGTGCGCCTCTTTCTCCTCACCTTCCCTTCGATCGAGAGCAACAACGCCGCCATCACCGTCAGCGAAGTAAAGCGCCGACGCACGCCGGATGGGCTTCGCCTGATCATGGATCTCGCGATCCGCCGTCAGGGCGCTGATGCAGCAACAGGAGATCAGACCATTCCGGTTGAGATCACGCTCAACGGAACCCGAACGGTCGAGGAAATGATAGTCTCCGGCCCGGAATTGATCCGTCTCGGCCACTCCATTGAGCTCGGGAGTGGAAACGAACGCGGCTGGGGCCGAATCGACCTCCCCGCCGACGACAACCTGGCCGATAACCAGTCATTCTTTGTCTTCGACGAACCCGCCACACGACAAACCGTTATCGTTAGCGATGACCCGCTCACCGCCGAGGCGATACGCGCGGCGGCCTCAGCCTCGACCGATCCCGGGGTCACCTGCGAAGCTCGCATCCTCGCGACAGCCGACATCGCCCAGATCTCCTGGGAGGAGACGGCCCTCCTTTTCTGGCAGGCACCCCTGCCTGAGCCTGACACAGCCACTGCGACTCTCCTGCAACAACACCTCGGCGACGGAAAAACCCTGATTCTACTCCCCCCGTCCGATGGCGGCGGCGCGGAACTCTTCGGAGTGAAGTGGGGAGAATGGAAGGGTGACGAGACAAACCCGCTCAAGGTGAACTGGTGGAGAACCGAGTCAGGGCTTCTCGCCAACACCAGAAACGGTGCACCTCTTCCCGTCTCGGATCTCGGTCTCTTCCGCACCCGACTTTTCACAGGCGAAACCCAGTCGCTCCTGAAACTTGAAGGCGGCGAATCGGTGTTCGCCCGCATCATTCCGGACGGACCGGGCAGCGGAAGCAATTCCTCTGCCGGTTCTCTCTACGTCTGGGGAACACTACCCCGGACCGACCACTCCAGCCTCGCCACCGACGGGGTTGTCTTTTTTGTAATGACCCATCGCGCTCTTGAAGAGGGCGCCAACGCCGTTTCCCGGGCCCGGTCCCGCGAAGCGGGAATGACCGCTTTGTCAGGGTTTGAAGCAGTCGCGACGCTCTCGACCGGAAGTGACATTGAAACTCTCGTGACCCCCGGGCTCGTGGCGGGTGCCTTTTCCTCAGGCACGGAATCCGACGACCGCCGTCTCATCGCGCTCAATCGCCCGTCCGTCGAAGATGACACCCGCGTCCTAAATCCGGAGGCACTCGAGACCCTCCTCGCCGGAATCGAATTTCGCCAGATCAAGGACGAGGTCGGAAGCGGTTCCTCGCTCGCCTCGGAGGTGTGGCGGGTCTTCCTTATCATGATGGCCCTGGCCCTGATCGCCGAGGCGGCCCTCTGCCTGCCACCAAAGAAGGAAGAGGAATCAAACTCTCTTAGGTCCACCAGTTAACCCTGTCTCCTTTTGACCCTGACAAACAGCGAACTCACTTTCTCCTGGACGCCCGCGATGGTTGTCTTCGGGATCGCCATGCTTTTCGCGACCGCCGGACTCGGCTTTATGATCTGGAAAAGGAGCGGCTACTCCGCCGCTTCAGGATGGCTCGAGTTTCTGCGATTCCTCATTGTCTCGTCGGTGGCCCTGACACTGAACCAACCGGAATGGCGCGAGACTTTTGAACCCGATGAAAAGCCGGTCATCGCCGTATTGCGGGACGAATCCGGGAGCATGAAAACGGAGGACGTCATCATCCCCGACAGCGCCGTCCGGGAACCATCCTCACGTGAAAACATTGCCAGGGGACTTACCTCAACGGAAACGTGGGCTTCGCTCAACGAGGAATTCGAGGTCGTGATCGAGCCCTTTTCCGTCGAATCTCCCGAAACAACCGCCGGGACAGACATTGAGGCCGTACTTTCCAGCATACTGGACCGCTATCCGAACCTGTTGGGGCTTGTCCTTGTTTCAGACGGAGACTGGAACACCGGGGAACCACCGGCCAGGGCCGCGACACGATTCCGCATGAGCGGGATTCCTGTCTTCACCGTACCCGTCGGCAGCGAAACCCGACTTCCCGATCTCGCCGTGACCGCCTTTGACGTGCCCACCTTCGGAATCGCGGGCAAGCCGGTTCGACTGCCATTTACCCTCACCAGTGCCCTTGCTAAAAACCATGCGGCGACACTCGAGGTAAAGACGAATGAGGGTGAGACACTCACGAGCAGTGTCACGATTCCCGCGATGGGTCGTCTTCAGGAGACAATTCTCTGGACGCCCCAGGCGGTCGGTGATTTCACCCTGACGCTGACACTCCCTGTGGCGGACGGAGAACACAACCCTGACAATAACACCCTGTCCGCTCCGATCTCGATCCGTAAAGAGGAGCTCAAGGTTCTCATCATCGAGTCGTTTCCGCGGTGGGAGTATCGCTACCTTCGCAATGCCCTCGAACGCGACCCCGGCGTCGAGGTTCGGTGCCTCCTCTTCCATCCCGACGTGGAAGCCGTCGGCGGGGGCCCCGGCTACCTCGAATCCTTTCCCGAACCGGAGCTTCTTTCCACCTTTGATGTCATTATTCTGGGTGATGTCGGCATTGATGCCGGTCAACTCACCGTCGAACAGGCGGACGCGTTGAAAAAGCAGGTCGCCAGTCAGGCTTCCGGTCTGGTCCTGATGCCGGGCTTTCGCGGTCATCAGATGAGCCTATTGGAAACCGGACTGGAGGAGCTCTTTCCCGTCATGCTCGACAAGGCTCAACCTCGCGGATGGGGTTCGGCAACACCCGGGCAATTTGAACTGACCGAACTCGGGGCCCGCAGTCTCCTGACCCGCCTTGAAGATACTGAGAACGCCAATGTCAATCTCTGGGCTTCCCTCCCCGGTTTCCAATGGTATGCAGGGGTCACCCGGGCCAAGGCTGGCGCGGAAGTACTTGCCACCCACAGCTCCGACACTAATCGCTTCGGACGCATCCCCCTCATCGTCACCAAGACCTACGGCACCGGGAAAATTCTTTTCATGGGAACCGACGGAGCCTGGCGCTGGCGCAAAGGAGTTGAGGACAAATACCACTATCGTTTCTGGGGCCAGGTCGCCCGCTGGATGGCCTATCAACGGAACATGGCAAGCGACGAATTAATGCGTCTCTTCTTCTCCCCCGACCGGCCCGGCACCGGAGATACCCTGACTCTCAACGCCAATGCCATGAGTGTCGGAGGTGAACCGCTCCAGTCGGCCAATGTGATTGTTCAGATCACAGCGCCCTCCGGCAAAATCGAAACGGTGCGCCTTCAGCCGGGTGGCGAGGAACAGTGGGGCCTCTTCACCGGCAACTACGTTCCCTCCGAACCGGGTGAACACCAGCTCAAGATGACCTGTGCCGAAAACGGCGGCACTCTCGAAACTTTGATTACCGTTCAGGGCAACTGGCTTGAGCTCCTAGGCCAGCCTGCGCGCTACGATGTGATGGAGGAGATCGCCCGGATTTCCCGCGGTGAGATGCTAAGCTCACCCGACTTCGCCCTGATCAAAGAACGACTAGCCGCCCTGCCTGAACCCGAGCCACTCGAACGCCGTCTCAGACTCTGGGCCCATCCGCTCTGGATCGGAGTGATCGTCCTTCTACTTACCGTCTTCTGGATCGGACGGAAGATGGCGGGGGCGGTCTAGAATCTGCGCGGCAGGCTCTCCTTATTTATTGACGAGGCGTCACGACTTTTGCACTGTCACCTTCATGAACTCCCGCAACTCCCGCCAGCGATTGGGGGCGCTCAGCCTCATCGGCCTCCTCCTCGTCACGAGCTCTTTTTGCGCGGCCAGCCCGCAGGGGGAACCCCTTCAACCCGAGAGTGACCCTCTTCCAGGCGTCGCCCTCGCCGAAGGGATCACCCAGATTACGGGTGTGGCCATCTCCCCACTGCTCGGCGTCTGCGGGGTCGGCACATGGCAGTATTTCAAGGCAAGCCCCGAGGAAAGACTTTCACTTCCCTGGTTCTGCCATCCTCTGGCCTGGGGTATCGGATTCGGGATTCTCGGCCTTTGCCTGCTCAAAGATCTCTTCGGATCGGCGATGCCGGCGATATTGAAAAAACCTTTCGACCTAATCGAACTCTTTGAAGACAAACTCAGTGCTCTCGTCGCAAGCGCGGCCTTTATCCCCTTCATGACCGGTCAGCTCTCGGAGCATTTCACGGCCAAGGCCCCTGCAGCAGGCACGGCGGCTTCCTCTGCCATTTCCGACTCCACACTCGCGTTGATCCCTCCTGTCATTGCGGAAGCGCCCCTGCTTCTGATCGTGTTGATTCTCCCTCTTTCGCTCATCGCTTTTTTTGCAGTCTGGCTGACCAGCCATTCCCTCAATGTGCTCCTTCTTTTCTCCCCCTTCAGTATTCTTGATCTCTTCCTCAAGGCCTCGCGCATGCTTGTGTTAGGGTTCATGGGACTGCTCTACTTCATCAGTCCTGTCCTCGCCGCGGTCCTCTGCGGCATCGTCATCGCCATTGCGATCTACCTCGCCCCGCGCTCGTTCCGGCTCTGTGTCTTCGGCACGGTGATGTCTGTCGATTTCTTGCGATCACTGCTCTGGAAAGAAGCGGGAAGCGGCAAGACCCGCGCCTTCCTCGCCCGCGAGGGAAGCGCCATCCTGCCCGCCCGGACCTTTGGCACGCTCAAGCGAAACGACGAGGGACGAATCATTTTTTCGAGCCGCTTCCTTCTTTTCGGTCCTTCGCGAATCCTGACCCTACCCGATAGTCAGAAACTCTCGATGCAGAAGGGGCTGCTGTTTCCCTCGATCCGCGTCCGTCCTGATGAATCGGATCAGACGGAGACACTCCTCCATCTCCTCCCCCGCCACCGTCATGACCTCGAAGCCGTCGCAGCGACGCTTGGCATCGGGGCAATCCACGATCATTACGTGGGGCGAGGAATAAAGGCGATCACGCGATGGGCGGCGGAGACCTTCCCGACAAAGGCTCTGCCCGGTCCAGGTGATTCGACCATGGTTTCTTGAACTCACTCCGGCAAACGCCGGTCGTCACCCTCCCGCACCGTCACCTTCTCCTCATCAAGTTTCTCCAGCAGGGGCATGAGTATGCGCCGGACCGTTCCGGTATGCTGACGGAGATCACTCGCGGTTGCTTTTCCGTGGGACTGAAGATACTCAACAATCTGCGTTTTGATCTGCTCATATCCCGCGCTCGAAATGATCGTCTTCGCATCGAGATCGATCACTTCCCCCATGTTCACCAGAAAGCGGAGCGCCTTTTCCTCAGCTGGGTTGGTTGCCGTCTCCCCCTTGTTGGGAGGCGTGATCAGATCAGTGGCCAAACGCTTTCGAACCAGTTCGCCCGGTTTGACTAGCTCGGACGGAAGTCTGGGCTGATGGCTGCGATGTCGGATATTCGGCCCGGCCTTGGCGAAGTCTCCACCGAGGAGTCCCGCCAGGAGCGCATCGAAAAATTTCGCAGAGGGCAGTTCCGGGGCCATCATCGTTCGCAGATCGCGGAGCGGAAGCCCCAGATGATCGGGGTGCTCCCGGTGCGCCGCGTGCACTTTTTCCCCGGCGAGACGGGAGAGGCGCTTCCACCATCCCGATTCAAAAATCCACTCCCCGCTCAATTGCACTTCGCCACTGGCAGCCATCGCGTCAATCGCGCCTCGTATCCGGATCGTGCTGAATCGGGACTTGGCGAGCAGCGCGGGGCGAAAGACGGCTTTATCCCGCACGATCTGGGAGCGAAGGAGAATCTCCAGATCGTCGTGATGTCCTTTCCTCGTCTCAAGGAACTCTGCTTGAAACGTTTTGCGAAAGGCCCTGCGGTTTGCGTCCTCGTCGAGGACAACGCCCCCGGCGAGGGTGAGGCCGGCCGAGGCATCGCGGAGGACAAAACTATCACCGATGAAGACAAAGACGGGATCGTGAAAACGAAGTTCCGCAAGAGCGGATTCACCGGGTTCAAGACTCCGCTGCTCGAGGAGGTGAAGGCGGGCGCGGCGTCCGGTGCTTCCGTGGTGGAACATCACTTCCCTCCCGGTGCGAAGGGCGCGGTTCGATTGGCGCAGGCCGCGTATCCCGCGATCCGTCCTGGAAATCAAAACATCAATCGCGGTCACGGCATTCCCTAGTCCGGGCAGAGTGAGGACATCTCCGCGACCGACCCCGATCCGGGTTGCCTCGCCAGAGTCCCTCACCGCAATGCCCGAGAGGTTGAGGGCGGACCGGGTTCCCGGCGTCACAAGATCGGTCGATTTGCCGTGGGATTGAGCGCTGCGGACATGCGCCGCGAGGCCTGCGGGCTGGATAACCAGATCGCTGCCGACCTTGATGGGGCCGTCGGTCAGGGTTCCCGTCACAACAGTGCCGACCCCTTTGAGGGAAAAAGCCCGGTCCACCGGCAGTCTTGGTTTACCACTGTCATGTACCGCTCCCGCTTCGCTGAGAAGTGTTGCCATGGTGGCACGTAGTTTGTCTATCCCCTGCCCCGTTTGGGAAGACACCGGAACCACCGGCGCTTGTTCCCACGCGCCGCCCTCGAGATTTTCCTTCAAATCCTCAAGCACGAGCTCGAGATCGTCGACGAGATCGACCTTGGTCAGGGCAATGACGGCGCGCTTCACCCCGAGGTATTGGAGTATCTGATAGTGTTCTTCGGTCTGCGGCATCCAACCGTCATCCGCCGCTACAATGAAGAGAGCGAGATCAATCGCGCCCACTCCCGCAACCATGTTTTTGACGAAATCGGAATGCCCCGGAACATCCACGACACCGATGACTAGCTTGTCCCCGCTGCCGTCGGTGGCGTCGAGATCGAGTTCCGCGAAGCCCAGTTCGATGGTCATGCCGCGGAGCTTCTCCTCCGGAAGTCGATCGGGATCAGTCCCGGTGAGGGCCTGAATCAACGAACTTTTTCCATGGTCGATATGACCGGCTGTTCCGAGGATGAAGTGACGACTGGACATGCGTGGGCAGGAAGCGCAAAGGAAAGGCCAAATCAGGTCTACCGCAACCAGCGCCGCAGCGCCATCGAGAAGAGATCGCCGAGCACGATCACGGAACCGCCGAGAAGCACGTAGAACAGCATCTGATCCCAGAAGAACCCTTTCGATAAGGCGATCAGTTTCCCGAGCGTCAGAAGCCCCAGCATCCCCAGGACAGTAGCGTCCTTGACGCAGGTCTCCCATCGATAGAAAAAATAGATGAGGAAGCGATTGAAGACCCCGGGCAGTGTCGTCGTGGCAAAAACTCCGACTCGTCCCTGACCAGCGGCATAGGCCCGCATCGCCGCAGAGTCATCCGCATTCTCGACGACCTCTCCCCAGAGCCGCCCGAGAATTCCGAGATTGTGAATGGCCAGCGCGAGAACAAGCGGCCAGACCTGAAGCCCGAGCAGGGAGATGAGAAGGAAGGCGATGAGGTATTCCGGCAGTGATCGGCAGAGGACAAACGCAAATCTCACGAACGGGCCGGAGAGTTTCCAAACCAATCCGGCAGCACGGTTTGTTTTGCCCGCACGAAGTCCGAAGGGATCGACACGGGCGAGTCTTCGGCTGGCGAGCGGCAGGAGAGGAAGAACCAGGGTGCCCGACAGGATGATCGCCGCAGTGGCAATTCCGAATGTCGTCATGAGAGCGAGGAAACCCTCGTCCGTAAGGAGTTCCCACGCCCAGGGCAGGGCATCACCCCAATCCCCTGATTTCCGAACCGGTGCGGGCACCAACTCACCCGCGAAATTTTTGAAGTTGAGCCAGCGGCGTTCTGCAGATAGACGGCCCAGTAACGGTGTGCTCGTTGCCCAGGCCCAGGATACACCTACCAGAACCATAATTGCACTGATCCAAAGAAAAGGATTTCGCTCGCGATTCCGACGCAACCCGGTGACTCGCGAAAAGCGGAGATCGGAGGGAGACGGGGGGATCATATCGCGCAGCCTCCCGTGCTTGTGTGCAAACGTCGCCGGATTCCCGCCCCCCAAAGATCGACCACGACGATCATCGCGATGAGAAGGTAGAGGTAGGTCCAGACCTCGCGGTAATAGAACTCCTCGTGAGAAAGCTCAATGTAGAGGCCTATCGTTTCAATCCCGACAAAACCGAGCACCGCAGAAGAGCGCAGGGCGCACTCAAAGCGATAGAAGCTGTAGGTGATAAGATTCGGCATCGCCCGGGGAAGAATGCCGACCAGGAAAATCTGCACCGGTCCATGCCCGATTGCCTTAAGAGCCTGCGCCGCGTCGCGGGCCTCCTCGTCGATGAGTTCGGAAAAGACCTTTCCCAGGGTTCCCGAGAATGGCAGTGCGAGGGCGATCATTCCCGCAAGCGGAGAGACACCCATGGCGGAGAGAAAGAGGAGCGCCCAGATCAGTTCGTGAATGGAACGGATCAGGCTCATGAACAGGCGGCTGATGAAATAGACTGCCCGCAGGATAAGACGTGTCTTTCCGCCGCATGGCTCGGGCCACCACGCCGAGGATCCGAGAAACCCCAACACCAGAGCCGTCGGCACGGCCAGGCTCATCGCCCCGAAAGCAAATTTCAGGGTCAAAAAAACGCCCTTGATCCCCTTCCACCAGATCGGTTCGGCATCCGCGGGGACATTCTCATCCTCATAGTCGAGAGCAGGGTTGAGGGCCGCACGAAAAAACTCTCCGGTGCGATCCCAATGCTGCGAGTCAGGCGGGACCAGACCGGCGGGAGTGAGTCCGAGCGACCAGGCGCAGCACAAAAAAGCGAGGGCGAGACCGGCCACGACCCAGCGCTTCAGTCCATATTTTCCCGCCTGCGCCTTCATCGATCACTTCGGTCAGGCATCAACCATCATCTCCTCGTTGCTGAGCTCGTAGAGGGCTCGCTGATCCTCGCTACTCAGGGCTTCCGGCGCGCCGTCAAAGACGATGTGACCTCTTCTCATGCCAATGAGACGAGGGAAAAACTCGCGCGCAAGGGCGAGATCGTGAAGACTCACGCAAAGGGTGAATCCGTGCTCGGCGGAGAGCTCGCAGAGGAGTTTCACCGTGTCCCGCGCCCGGGCAGGGTCAACGCTTGAGACCGGCTCATCGGCGAGGAGAACCTCGGGATGTTGAAAAATCGCCCGAGCAATCGCCACCCGCTGCTGCTGGCCGCCGGAGAGCCGGTTAACGCGGGAGTAGAGCTTTTCCTCGATGCCGACGCGGTCAAGGATCGCGTGGATTTCCAGGGCATCGGCGCGGGAGGGAAATAACAGATCACGCAAGGAGCGGAGTGCCCCGCGTCTCCCGCCCTGCCCGAGGATCACGTTTTGAATCGCGGTAAGATTCGGAACGAGTCCGAGGTGTTGCGGGATCGTCGCAAGAGTGGTGCGGAGCCGCCGCAGTTCACGGGGAGTTAAAACGCTGACCTCGTTTTGCAGAACGGTGAGTCTCCCCTCATCGGGAACCCGCATCGTGTTCAGCAGTTGAATAAGAGTCGTTTTCCCGCTGCCGCTGGGACCGATCAGGGCAACCTGTTCGCCCTTTCTTATCTCAAAGGAAACGTTGTTCACGGCCCGCAACTCACCGAAGCGGCAGGTCACCTGGTCAATCTGGAAGGAGGAAGACATGAGAGACACAAAAAGGAGGCCGGACATTCCTGTCCGGCCTCAAAGAAAGAAGGGCCGGGATTGCCCCACCCTAATTGAACGAGATTCTAGTAGAGGTCGAGCAGTTTGAGCTCAACGGCGGTGTTTTTAATACCATCGAAATCCTCGTTTTTCGCAGCGATGACGGACTCGCGGTTTATCGCCTTGAGAGCATCGGAACCGGTCGGGGCCTCGATCAGAGCGGCCTGAACTTTACCGATAAAGCCTTCTCCAAAGAGGGATTCAACTTCCGGGTGAATCGTAAAGTTGTAGTCCGCATAAAACGGTGTGGTCCAGATTTTGACGGTGTTCTCCGCGACCTTGGGATCGCTCTTCACCATATCATCGTAGGTTTTGTAATTGACCGCGCCCACCTGATACGTCCCGTCCGCTACCGCATTCGTTGTCGCCACATGGCCGCCGCTCATTTGAAAGCCCGGCTTCTGCGCGAACCACTTGTCGGGATCAATCCCGCCATTGTTCTGCATGATGAAATAGGTTGGCATGAGACGTCCCGAAGTCGACCCCGGAGAACCGAAGCTAAAGGTCATGTCCTTGATAGCCGCCGGAAAGGCATCAGAGGGTTGGAGACCGGTCGACTTGTTCGCGATCAAATACGATTTGTACTTCGGATCCTCGGATCCCTGGGCAATCGCCTGAGCACCCTCGACCGCTAGCCGGGCCTGGACGCCGGAAAGTCCGCCGAACCAGACGAGATGGACTTCCCCATTCTTAAACTTCGTCACCGAATCAGCATAATCTTTTGAGAAAACAAACTCCACGCTGACCCCGAGTTTTCCGGCAAGGTATTCGGCGAGCTTATCAAATTTGGCTTTCTGATCGGTGATCTTCTCGTCGGGAATCGCTGAGAGATAGAGGGTGGCCGCGGGCTTTTCAGCCTTGGCGCTTTCAGTGGAGTCGGCGGGCGACGGATCACCACCACAGCCGACAAAGGCAAGGGCAGTTACCGCAGCCAGACCGACGCGGAAAAAGGAGTTTTTCAGCATCGTTTGGATTTCTGGTAGGTTTGTTGATTTTGGATCATTTTAGACCGGTGTCTGTTACGGCAACCGCCTCATCAGGAGACCGCCGCGTTTTGACGCCTTCAGCATTGAAGGCTTTCAAAGAATTGCCAAGAGATTTTCGACAAGAGATACGTCCTGCTCGGGAAAAACGGTGCGCAAATCGATGCGAAAGGAATCTTCGGCGATATACCCCATCACGGGAAGAGGCATGCCACGCAGCCGTTGTGCCATTTTTGTCACGCTGAGACCAGAGGGCAAAAACTCCAGGGCGAGAGAGGGAATTTCCGCCTTAGGCATCGTTCCCCCGCCGCAGCGGGCGATTGAATCCACCACCGAACACTCAAGCCCCCCGGCTCCGCTGAGCCGCTTCAAAATAGCTTCCGCGCGGGGTCGAAGATCATCCTCAACCGTGGCTGAAAGCATCCCGATCAGGGGCAGGTCAGGCTTTTCATTCTCCCCGGTTCTGAGGTATTCGAGCACCGTTTCCTGCATTGCGGTGAGGATGAGTTTGTCACATCGGAGCGCGCGGAAGAACGGTTCCTTTTTGATTCCCGCCACAAGACCTGCTTTTCCCGCGATAATTCCCGCCTGGGGACCTCCGAGGAGCTTGTCCCCGCTGACACAGACCAGGTCTACTCCGCGACCCAGCACTTCGGATGCGGTCGGCTCATGGGGTATTGCCGACACCTGCTCGGTCATCACCATGGCTCCGCTTCCGAGATCTTCGACCACGGGAAGACCATATTCCCTCCCCAGAGCGACCAGTTCTTCGGTCGACGGTTCCCCGGTGAATCCCTCCATGTAAAAATTGGACCGATGGACTTTGAGTAGCATCCCGGTCCGGGGAGTAATCGCATTCCGGTAATCATCGAGAGTCGTCTTGTTGGTCGCGCCGACCTCGACCAGTTTCGCACCCGAGGCTTCCATGATCTCCGGAACACGGAAACCACCGCCGATTTCGACGAGTTCGCCCCGCGAAATGACCACCTCGTTCCGATCCCCTTTCGCGAGGTGTTTCAGAATAATGATCAGCGCCGCCGCGCAGTTGTTTGTCACCGTCGCGGATTCAGCATCGCAGAGTTTCGCCAGACAGGTCTCGAGGAAACCACCCCGTGATCCGCGTTCTCCTGACTCAAGATCGAGTTCGAGATTATTGTAGAAACGACCGACATCGGCGATGGCCTGAACCGCCTCCTTTCGGAGCGGGGCGCGCCCCAGATTGGTGTGGATGCAAACCCCGGTTCCATTGATGACCGGGTGAATACGCGAACGATAGAGCACCCCGATTCTTTCACGGATCAAGCGGACCGTTCCCTCGAACTCGTCCACATTCGGATCACCCGCTTTGACCCGCTCTCTTATTTCCTCAAGGGTGTGACGAACGAGGTCGGTAATGAGTGGTTGAGGCAGGGGCGGCAGTCCCCCTTTCTTTTCCAACGCAACAATGACTTTGTCCACGGCCGGGATGCGACTGAAAGGATTGGGGCTTTTCGCGCTCATTCGCGGAAAAGGTAGCACCCCAATCGATCTAGTTCACGGAAATCAGCACCTCACCCTTCTTCTCTCCAATCCGGCCGATCACCGCTTTGCAGAGCGTTTTCTCGTCGCTACAAATCGCGAGGACTTCATCAAGGTGCTCACCGGGCACGCAGCAGAGCAAACCCCCACTGGTCTGCGCGTCCGCGAGGAGAAGTTTCATGGCTTCGGAAACCCGCTCACCAAAGCGGACATTCGGCCCGGCCGTGAGTAAATTCTGTTTTGTCCCTCCGGGAACACAGCCCTCTTCCTCGATGAGACGGATCACCTCCGGGGAAATGGCGGGAATGGCGGCGGAATCGAGCTCGGCACTGACTCCACTCGCGCGGCAAAGTGAAATGAGGTGTCCGAGCAACCCGAAACCGGTCACATCCGTGGCACATTTCACGAGACCTCGTTCCGCCATGATCTGTCCCGGAATATTCAGGCGGCACATCTGGTCCACGACCTGATCAATAAGTGCGTCGCTCACGAGGCCTCGTTTGATTCCCGTGGTGAGAATACCGGTGCCGAGCGGTTTTGTCAGGACCAGAATATCGCCCGCTTTGGCTGCGGCATTGGTGATCATGCGGTCCGGATGCACCAGTCCGGTCACTGACAATCCATAGATGGGCTCCGGGTTTTTGATCGAGTGCCCCCCGGCGAGGGCACATTTTGCCTCCTTCACCTTGTCGGCCCCGCCTTTGAGGATCTGATTGATGATCTCCACACTGAGAATGTCCGCCGGCATGCCGACGATGTTCATCGCCGTGATCGGACGTCCGCCCATCGCGTAGACATCCGAGAGCGAGTTGGTGGCCGCGATCTGTCCGTACAGATAAGGATCGTCCACGATGGGCGTGAAAAAATCGACCGTCTGCACCAGTGCCAGGTCCGGGGCAATACGATAGATCGCCGCGTCGTCAGAGGTCCCGGACCCGACGAGCAGATTCATATCTTCGAACTGTTCAAGCCCGTGCAAGACCTGCACGAGTGCCTCCTGGCTGAGCTTGGAAGCTCAACCGGCGCAGGATGAAAGCGAAGTAAGTTTGATGGTGTCTTCTGACATGTTTATTGGGAATTGGCGGAGAGGGAAGGAATCGAACCAACCCCGGCAAGGATCACTCGCCGACAACGGTTTTGAAGACCGCGGAGGCCACCAGGCGCCCATCTCTCTCCTGAACACGCCCAACGATGGCTTATGCGAAGGCAGTGGTCAACGGCGGCAGTCCGGCTTTCCGAAACTCTCACGAGTTTCGCTACCTGCTTGCCGTAGCGAAGGTCGTGAGACCCTCGGTTCCGCGATCAAGCCCTCACCCTCTTTACCACCTCGACAATCCTCTCTACCGCTTCATCAATCTCCGCCTCCGTCGTAAAGATCGAAAGCGAGAGCCGCAGGCTGCTGAAGGCGTGTTCGTCGCTGAAGCCCATCGCCTTCTGGACGTGGCTGGGTTTGCCTTTGCCGGTCATGCAGGCACTGCCGGCCGAGCATTCCACCCCGACCGCATCGAGAGCTGGAAGAAGCTCTGTAGCGGCGCAACCGCCGAAAGAAAGATGGGTCACATTGCCCGTGCGATGCTCCCGCGATCCATTGCATTGAACCCTGTCCAGTCGCTCACTCAAGCCTGTTTCGAGCCGATCCCTCAGTGAGGCGACGCGCTTAAGTCCCCCGCCGGCCATTTCCTCCTGCATGATCGCGGCCGCGACACCGAGCCCGACGATATAGGGCACGTTTTCAGTCCCGCTGCGGCGGCCTGACTCCTGTCCTCCCCCGCGGATCATGGGCTCGAACGGACTCCCTTTGCGAATGAAGAGAGCCCCCACCCCCTTGGGAGCGTGAAATTTATGTCCACTAAGGGAAAGAAAATCGACCGGCACTTCGTCCACCCGCACCGGAATTTTTCCGACCGCCTGGATGGCATCGGTGTGGACAAACCAGCCCGCCTCTTTGGCAAGGCGGCAAAGCTCCCCCATGGGTTGAATCACTCCGGTTTCATTGTTAGCCCACATGACGGAGGCGAATCCCGGACAGCCCGGATCAATGGCCGCGCCGAACTGCGCCAGATCAACCCGTCCGTCTTCGTGAACCCCGACCGTTTCCACCTCGAAGCCGACGGCTGCCATCGCCTCGACCGGCCGGAGCACGGCGCTGTGCTCGATCGAGCTGCAGACCACCTTCGAGTGTTTCCGGCCAATCTCCCGGGCGAGGGATTTGATGACCGTGCTATTCGACTCAGTCCCGCAACCCGTGAAGACGATCTCTCCGGGCTTTGCCCCGATCAGGGAGGCAACCTGCTCACGGGCGATTTCGATGGCCTGCCTCACCTCCCGGCCCGCCCCGTAACCGCTGGAGGGATTGTGCCATCGATCAGAAAAATAGGGCATCATCGCCTCAATGATGCGCGGATGCACCTGCGTCGTGGCATTGGAATCGAGATAGATTTTCACCGGACCCATGGCTTGATCAGGAAACGACTGCCGGGGTAAAAAGTGAGCTGCTTTTCTCCACCAGCTCAGCCGCACAAAACTCAATACTCGCCGGATCGTGCGCCGGCAACGGGAGGGTGAACGAGGGCCTCTCGAAGGAACCGCTCCCCCCGACTGAGTAGCGCCTGTCGTAGTGTTCAGAAAGAAGGAGCGTCACCAGTTCCTCCCATTCCCCCCGCTCCGACATGAGCTTCCATTCGGTGAGGATCTTGTCAGCGTGAAAGCCTTTGAGGCGGTCAATGGTCCGACTCACCCTCCCCGGATCCGAGAGCCATTCCCGGTAATCGGCGGTCAGGTAGGCGGCCCGGGACTCGAGCGGCGAACAGATTTCGACCACCGGGGCCTGCTTCATTTGCTGCCAGAGAGGATTCGGGAGATTGAGTTTCCCGATTTTCGAGCTTTCCGCTTCAACAAAGACCGGCCGCGTCGGGTCAAAGGGGGCGATGCGGTCGAAAAGCAGGGATTCAAAGCGCTTTTGAGCCGGCTGGGGATTCTCCGGATCTCCGCCGAAAACGGAGCCCTTATGACTGGCCATTGCCTCAAGATCGAGGACCTGATGGCCCGATTTTTCAAGCGATTTCAAGATGAGCGTTTTACCCGCTCCGGTGAATCCATTGAGCACTATCAGAGAAAGCTCCTCCGATTTCCGGCTGATCGTTTCATTTACGTGCGTCCGGTAGGTGCGGTACCCCCCATCGATCAGCGTCGTGGCCCAGCCGATATCGTTCAGCACCGTTGCCATGCTTCCGGAGCGCTGGCCGCCCCGCCAGCAATAGAGAAGTGGGCGATAATCCCTCCCTTTTGTTGAAAAATGGGAGTCGAGGTGCGCGGCAATATTTTTGGAAACGAGGCTTGCTCCGATCTTCCTTGCGTCAAAAGGAGAGCTCTGCTTGTAAATGGTGCCGACCAGACACCGCTCCTCGTCGTTCAGCACCGGGAGATTGATTGCTCCGGTGACATGGTCTTCGGCAAACTCAACCGGGGCACGAACGTCTATCATCTCATGAAAATGAGACCCCTCAGGCAGCGGGAAAGAGATTTTTCCGATCGTTCGGCTCATGAAATTTGGCCCCCCCTCAAAGACGTCCACGCCGGACAAAAGAGAATTCTCGGGTCCTGGAACGAAAACTTACATGGATGAGAGCACGCAAATACGCAACGTTTTGTCACAAAAGTTGATTTAAAACGTATTAGAATCAACGAGCGGGTCGTTTTGACCTGCCGCTTATCAAAATGAAAAAACTAATCGTATCTATGACGGTGGCCGTCATCGCTCTCGCCTCCACGGCGATGGCTGGTGATGTGTCCTATGTCGCCGGGATGACCGGCGTTGTTTGAGGGGGTTGTAAAAGAGACGTCAGTTCGGCGTTCAGCAGCCTCAAGGGCTTCAAGTCCATCTCCATCGAGGATGGCAAGGAAGCGGATACCCAGCTAGTCACGGTTGTCTTCGAGGAAGGCACCGAGATCACCAAAGAGGCGGCAGTCGCTTCACTTGGTGGGAATGCTGAGAAATATGTAGTCAACACCTGGGAACCTGCGGCTGAGAAAAAGGAGTAATCCGCTCAGTTGTTCCCGGGTGGCTCCGCCTTTCCGGGAAATTCCCGAAAATTTGAGCCCCTTTGCTCCGGCATCGGGGCTCTTTTCTTTTCTTTTAAAAAGGCTTCGCGGATCCAGCCTTGATTCCGCGAGTCCGAATTGGCCATTGGCGGAAAGCTCAGGACTGTGGTTAAATTGAGGGTGATCATGGGCGGTGTAAATCCAGCGAAGCAGCCCGGGCAGCCGTCGAATGATGACCTGCCTCTGCCGCCGCGTCTTGAGGAAAAGCTCGGGGTCTTTCGCGAACGGCTTTGGTCGGTCAAAATAGCCGAAGGAGCCCTTGCCGGTCTCGTCGGACTATGCCTCTCGTATCTGCTCGTTTTTGCAATCGACCGCATCATTGACACTCCGGTCTGGTTGAGAACCGCGTTGCTCGTCTCAGGATTCTCCGTCCCGGCTCTCGGACTTCCCCTTCTCTGGCATCGCTGGGTTTGGCAGCAACGTTCACTGCGCCAGGCTGCCAGCCTTCTGAAACGACGCTATCCCGGTCTGGGGGACGAACTGCTCGGTATCATCGAACTGGCCCACAATCATGCCGGCAGCAACAGTCTCGTCCTGATTGAAGCAGCGATGCGGCAGGTGGATGAGCGCGCCGGAAAAGAGGACTTTACTCAAGCCATCCCCGCAGGTGGCTACGGAAAATGGCTTTTCACCGCCGTCGCAGCGCTTTTTGTGTCAGGTCTTCTCCTCACTCTGGTGTCCGACGCCGCCAGGAATGCGATGGCCCGATGGGTTTCCCCGTGGCGGAACGTAGATCGATACACCTTCGCCCAACTGGAGCCGGTCGCGGATACCCTGGTCGTCCCCTACGCGGAAGCATTTGAGCTCTCCCCCGATCTGACCGCCTCCACCGAGTGGAGGCCGGATACGGCGACCCTCAAACTTCCCGGAAAAACGAAGCTCAGTTCCCCCCGCAACGAACAACATTACGACTTCACGATCCCCCCGCAAAAAGAGGCGGGAACTCTCTCGCTGCGCGTCGGGGACGCGAGGGAGAAAATCATCGTCGATCCGCTGCCCCGTCCCGAATTAACGGCGGTTGAGGCGGTCGTCCGTCTACCGGACTATCTTCGATACAGCAGGGACCCTGTTCTTCCCGTCCGCGGCGGGGTGATCTCGATTGTTGAAGGGGCCACCGCGACGATTCGGGCGACTGCCTCAAGGGACCTGGCCGAGGCAAATGCCGATGGCGAACCGGCCCGGGTCGAGGGCGCTGTTTTCTCGACCGCTCCGATTCAAGTGAAGAGCCCCCTCACCCGGACCTTCACTTGGAGCGATGTCCACGGGCTCAAGGCGAAATCCCCGCTCGAACTCACGATCAACCCCGCCGAGGATAGCGCTCCCGATATCTTTGCCAACCAGGTGGGATCGAGGCGGGTTGTGCTTGAGGACGAGGTCGTCAACTTCGACATTACCGCCTCTGACGATTTCGGGCTCAGGGAAATTGGCTTGGAATGGCGGGCCGTCGGCGCGGCAGGCGCCCCGGCAGCTCCGGAAAAAGGCGAGAAACCCGTCGCTGCGGGTGAACCCGAGAGAACCTCGGTCCAGACCCTCGGAACCTTTTCCGCCAAACGCGAGGGTGTCGCCCCGCAAACCCTGGAGATTCGTGCGTTCGCGACCGATTTTCTGCCGGACCGTGAGCGCGCCTATTCTCCGGCCTTTGTTCTGCATGTCATGAGTCCCCAGGATCATGCCAAATGGCTCACCGAGGAGTTTTCCAAATGGTTCCGCAACGCCCGCGAAGTGTACGAACGGGAACAGCAGCTGCATGAGGCGAACCTTGCCCTCCGGGATCTCAGCGCTGAAGAACTCGACCATCCCGAAAATCGCCGCCGCCTTCAGGAGCAGGCCTCAGCCGAGTCCGGGAACTCGCGCCGGCTTGATGCCCTGAATCGTTCAGGTCGCGGCCTCGTTGAAGAGGCTGCACGAAACACGGAGTTTGATGCGGACCGTCTCGAGTCGTGGGCCGACATGATGGTCGCCCTCGAGGAAATTGCAAAAGAGCGAATGCCCTCGGTAGCCGACCTGATACAGCAGGCCTCGCGCGCTCCCGGAGGAGCGCCCGGAATTTCGGACAAGGAGGAAAGCCCGGGCAGGGATGAGCCCGCCGCCCCGGACAAACCGGAAGAAAAGGAGAACAAAGACGGTCAATCCCCTGCCCCGCAAGGCCTTCCTCAAACCACTCTGGGGCAAAGCGGTGAGAAAAAGAAGGAAGCCGGGTCGGGTGCCTCCACCCCTGCTGCGAAGAAACTGGAAAAAGCGATCGAGGAGCAGAAGGAGCTGCTTGCCGAGTTTGCCCGGGTTACGGAAGAGCTTCAGGAGATTCTCTCCAACCTCGAAGCGAGTACCTTTGTGAAGCGCCTCAAGGCAGCTTCTCGCAAGCAGACGGAAGTCGCAGCCACCCTCAACGAGACTCTCAATGAAAGTTTCGGCCTACCCAAACACCGGGTGGAACAGCAATTCCGTGATATCTCCGAGCGGGCAGCCAGTGAACAGGAAAACCAGAGCCGCTTTGTCTACGAAATTCAGAGCGACCTTGAAGCCTACTTCCAGAGAAAACAGGACGTGATCTACAAGAACGTCCTTGATCAGATGAAAGACCAGGCCGTCGTCGCCGGGATCAAGGCCATCGGTCATGAGTCACTCGTCAACCTGAACGGGCGCTCCATCGCGTCGGCCGAGTTCTGGGCAGACACGCTCGACCGCTGGGCTGAGGAACTCGTGGCCGGCTCGGGAGAGTCTGAATCCAACGAGAAACAGGGCGAATCGAAGAGCCTTCCTCCGGAGATCGTGCTCAACATCATGAAGGCTCTTCAGGAAGAGATGCAGTTGCGGGATGAGACCCGGGAGATGGAGGGCACCCGACCGGTCTTCGCTCCCGACGTGTATGCGTCAAAAGTCCGTCCGCTGGAGTACACCCAAACTGAAATCCGGGAAAGAGTCGACGAAGTCATCGCCGACATTGAAGCCCTGCCGGATGCTGACGGATTCGGGAAAGAAGTCCAGCTCCTCTCGCTCGTCTCTGATGTCATGCGTCAGTCTCATGCGGTGCTCGCGCGCCCCGATACCGGTACGGAAGCGATCGCGGCACAAACGGAAGCCATCGAATTACTGCTCCAATCAAAACGCCAGCAATCCGGAGGCGGCGGCGGTGGTGGTGGGAATCCGGGCAATGGCGGGACCTCGGGGGGCGGCGGTTCCTCTTTGAGCGACATTGGCCCGGGAGGCACGAGTGATGAATCCATCACCCCTGTTTCCCGCGAAGTTGAGCAGTCCACCGGCAAAGCCGGGAGAGAGCTCCCGGAAGAATTCCGGCGCGGGCTGGATACCTATTTTAACGAACTTGAATCGAATTAGCAGCTGAAATGATGCCTGACACCAAATACCCGGGAGCCCTCCTTGCTCTCGTTTTCGCTCTGGGAACGTTTTTTCATTCGTCCTCACTTGTGGCGCAAAATGTGATCAACGAACCGGATCCGTTTATCATTGTCGAGAAGCCGGGAGCTGATGCCGGCGAAGCAGAGCCGGAAGCCACTGCTGCTGACGGAATGCCCGAGCCCCTCAGCGCCCAGATCTCCCAGCACATTCTCAAGCTCGCCGAGGCGGAAAGAGACAAGCGCATGGATTTCATGAAGGTGGTGATCGACGATATCGTCCGTCTCTGCAAGCTGGACTCCTCCCAGCGCGACAGTCTCGAACTGGCCGCGAAAGGCGCCTCGGAACGTTCCATGAAGGAGTGGCACGAACAGGCTGAGCGCTATTTCCGCACCCGCCTCGAAAGCACGGAAGGTGACGCCGCGAAGGAAATGCTTGAAGGCATGGGCAGCGTAAACTTCGGCGGCAACCGATCCGAGGAGGAGGGCGAGTCACTCGACCTCTGGAAAGACACCCTCAAGGACGTTCTCACGGAAGAGCAGGTGAAGCGTTACGAATCCGTCCTCGAGCAACGCTATCGCGACCGGGTTGATGCCTTTGCGAAGATGTCAGTCTCCACGATTGATGATCATCTCAGACTCACTCCCGACCAGAAGACAAGAATGGCGGAACTCGTCCACGGCGCGGCTGTCGACTACCTCGTCGACGTCCAGCGCTACTGGGGCGATTACTTCGAACGCGGAATGCTGATGTCGCTCGCAAACGCCTCCGACGAGGAGACGCTAAAGGCGATCCTGACAAATGAACAATTCGACCGGCTCCGCGAAGCCACCTCAAATTTCGACCACTTCTGGGACCAGAAACGCCGCCTCAAAAAGGCCAGGGAGAAGGCGGCCCTTAAACGGAAAGCGGGTGAAGCGGAAGAGGAATACCGCGAAGCGGAGGAAGCCGGAGAGGAAGCTCCGGAGGTCAAGGAATCCTGAAATGATGTCGTTCCAGATCAATCTCATCTTTCTTTTTTGCCTCGTCTTCGTGACAGGTCTGGCCTTCGCGCAGGATTCCGGGATTCGTCTCGGAAACGAAATTCCGCCCGAAGTCGACACGATCTACGAACGAGGCCTGACCTACCTGAGCCGCACCCAGAGTGAAGACGGAACCTGGAGAAGCCGGTCCGAACACGGGATCACCGGGATCTGCCTGATGGCTTTCCTTGCGAGCGGCGAAGATCCGAATTTCGGAGCCCACAGTCAGAACATCAAGCGGGCCATTCGGGCCATTATCACCGGCCAGGAGAAGGAAAGCGGCTTCCTCCCGAACAGCATGTATCACCACGGCTTCGCGATGCTCGCTCTTGCCGAAGCCTACGGAGTGGTTGACGAGGCCACCCTGTGGGACGGGAGCGAGGGAGACAAAGAAAGACAATCCATCGCCCGCACTCTGGAACTGGCCATTGAGCTCACCGTGAAGGCCCAGCAGGCCAATCGCTGGGGCGGATGGCGTTATGCCCCCAACTCCACGGATGCCGACACTTCAGTCACCGGTGCCGTGCTCATGGGGCTTCTTGCCTGCCGGAATGCCGGTCTTGCTGTTCCCGATGCAGTGATCGAGTCCGCCCTCACCTACATGCAAAGGAACACGGCCTCGTCCGGATTTGTCGCCTACAGCGGTGGCATCGGAGGGGGCGGAGAATCAATGGCCCGCTCCGCCGTCGCAACGCTCGTTTACGCGGTCGGACACAAACGGGAAACAGAGGAGTATGCCTCTGCCCTCGGCCACATCAGCGAGCGGCTCGATCACAAGGAGACCGCCCACACTCACTATTTCTATTACTATATGGCCCAGGCGCTGTTTCAGGGGAACCCCGAGGCATGGGAAATCTGGAATCGCCGCAATGCCGCGCTCCTCTCGGAACAGCAGTCGCCCGACGGTAGCTTCCCCGGCAGCTACGGGGAAGCCTACGGGACGGCGATGTCATTGCTTTCGCTCGCTCTGAACTACCGCTTCCTCCCCATCTACGAGCGATTCTGAATCGATGTTGTCCCTGACACAAGCCTCTTCCCTCTTCCGGCTCACCCTATCGGGTGTCGTCATGTTTTCATGCCTCGTCACCGCTCCGGGGCCGGCGGTCTCAGAGGACGCGGAAAAGTCCGCCAGGCTGCGGTGGCGGAATGGAGATGAGCTGCCGGGCTCGCTTCTGACGAGCGATGAAGGCTCGGTCCGCTTTGCCGCGAAACCGTTTTCCGAACCCCTCACTCTGAAGCTTGGGCAACTCGCGGCGATTCGTTTCCCGGCGGGAGAAAAGAAGACGTCAAAAAATTCCGGCCCGACTTTCGAAGTGACCCTCGACAATGGAGACCGCCTCGACGGCAGGCTCCTTGAGATCGGCCCTGACACCATCACTCTTGACTGTCCGCCGCTCCTCGATCCTGCCGTGATCAAGCGCTCTTCGGTGATCCGGATCGCCCAACTCGAGAGCGACCAGCTCCGCTTTTCAGAGCTTGGCGAGTTAAGCCGATGGACTTCCACCGGACGCGATCGGAAGACAACGGACTGGTACACCGACCTACTGGGCGACTTTGCCACCCACCAGTGGTCCGGCAATATTTTCCACGAGATTGACTTTCCGGAACGGGTCGAGGTGCACTTCAAAGCCCGCTTTCCGCTGGGTAATCCGAATTTTGAAGTCGGCCTTCTCCGCGCTCCACAGGAAGGGCCCATGCTTGAGACCTGGGATGACTATCTCGTCCTCACCCACCAGACCCGTTTCGCCCCGGTCATGAAATTGACGCCTGAGACACTGGAATTGGAGTTCCGTCTTTTCTGGAATCAGAAGTCAGGCGAGGTGCTCCTTTGCAACGCCTCAGGGAAAGAGCTGGCTTCTCTCGGGGCCATCCAGCCTCTCCCCGTCTCTCCCCCGAAGAAGACTCCTTCGACTCCGACTCCCCGGGGGTTTGCCATCCTCAACCGGAGTCCCGAACTCAGGTTGATTTCGCTCAGAGTGATGGAATGGAATGGCGAAACCGTTCCAGTGATCGACCTCACCCGTCCCCGCTTGCATTTGCGCAACGCCTCGACCCGGTTCCAGACTCGCGACGTGACTCTGCGGAAGGATTCATCGGACTTGAAAGTCGGTGGCAAAACCGTGCCACTCGGTGACCTTGTTGAATTAATCCTTTCCCCGGAATCCGCCGAACCGACTGGTAAATACCTCACCACCGCGACCCGCATCGCGTGGCACTCGAGCACCACTATGAGTGGTAAGTTCGTTCAGGTCGGACCTGCTGAGTTACGTATCCTTCCATCCTGGTCGGATCAGCCGTTAAAAGTGACTCTGGAGGGAGCGCGGGAAATCCGTTTCCCTGAAGATACGGAACCGGTTGAGACTCCGAATGATACGCTTAGCGGTGAAGGATTCTCGCTCCGTGGCACGATGCGACTCGCTTCGAATACTGAGGGGAACGCCTTGCTCGCCTGGATGGCACCCGGAGCTTCCGCCCCTTCGCCGCTCAATCAGGCCACCAGGTCGCTCATAACGAGGAATCTCTTTCCGAATGAGGAGGCCGAACCGCCCGTGGCGACGAGTCAAGCCAGGCTCTATTTGAACAACGACGAGATCCTGACCGGGGAATTCATTTCGGTCACCCCGGACTCCGTCGAATTCGAAAGCCGACTCACGGGGCGATTAAAGATTCCCTCGTCTCAAGTGCGCGCAATGGACGTTGGAACGGTCGGACGACTCCTCGACGGCTTTCGCGACCCGGAATGGGAGGTCTTTGAAGAGGTGGCCGGGCAGGCTGTATTGACCCCCGAAATCGCGACACTCAATGGCGGAAGTTTCGGAAATCCATCAATACTGATGGGGGACCGTGTCCGCTTCAATATCGAGTGGAAACAATCCTACGGGGCAATGACCCTTCGACTCTTCGCCTCAGGACCCGATAACACCAATCCGTCCAGTGATGTCATCATCGCCGCCCAGGGGAACCGGATTTTTATCGGGAAACTCAAGGAGGATGGTGCCTTTTCCTTTTCCGGCGACCAGATCCCGATGGAGGGAAATCGGGCCTCGATCGACATTTCCGCCCAGCCCGAAAAGATCGAGATTCGAGTGAACGGAAAATCCGCCCTCGATCTTGCCGTCGAACCTGACCAGGTCTCCGGCAATGGCCTTTATTTTAAAACGGGCGGAGGATGGCAGGGTTGGAACCAGGCCGATAGCCCCATCGAAATCAGCAATTTCAGCATCGAGAGTTCTCCCGGAAGTATTCCCCGGCGCATCATCGACCGGCGCGCCAAAGATCACAGTCTCTCGATCCCGAGGGCCTTCCGTGATCGGGTCCCCGACCACCTCCTCATCGCTCCGAATGGTGACCTTCTGCGTGGAAAGCTGGAATCTGCGACCCGCGAGTTGATTCAGTTCAGGGCGGAGGAGGAGACACTCTCCATCCCTGGAACGCGGGTCTCGAGCATCGTCTGGTTGCGGCCCCCGGTTCCCGTTCAGGCAGCGCCTGCGGCGAATGAGAACAATGGTCTGAACGACTCACCATCAAAGGAACCGGAACCCCCGGCTGCAAAATCCACTGATTCAGATTTCAAGGTCTCTCATCAGTTTTTGCTCCGTGACGGAAGTCGCCTTCAAATCGCCGGCGACCGTATTGAAGACAATCGACTGATTGGAAAGTCAGCCATCCTCGGGGAGTGCCGTCTCTCGATCGACAATATCCGCGAAGTCCGATGCTGGCCCTCTCTTCCCGTAGCGGAAGTGGACCGGATGCCTCTCATCGCGTTTGATGACTGGCAGACCCGGTTTACTCCGGAGCCCGCCATTCCCGAGTCCGAAGGCGGCCCCCCTTCCCCCCTGATTGGAAAGACAGCGCCACCCTTCAAACTGACCATGCTCGATGAAACGCCGTTCAATCTCAGTGAGTTGAAGGGCAGCATCGTCGTCCTCGATTTCTGGGCTACCTGGTGTGCCCCTTGTATCAAGGCGATGCCTGATATCACTGCAGTGGTCACGGCATTCCCCGACGGGGTAGTTAATTTCTGCGCCGTCAATCAGGGTGAGACACCCCCTATCGTGAGCGATTTTCTTGAAAAACGGGAATGGAAGGACATCCCGGTTGCCCTCGATTTTGATATGAAGGTCAGCCGCGACTATGAGGTGGAAAGCATTCCCTATACCGTCGTCATCGATCCGGAAGGCAAGATCGCGTGGGTTCACAGCGGTTACAGTGAGGATCTCCGGGAAAAGCTGTTTCGGGCCATCTCGGCTATTCTCGGTCAATAGCGGGGTCAGAACCGGGTATTGAGATCTGTCTCGACAGATTTTTAAAACCCTCTATGATAACTGGAAACACAATCACAGAACCATGACCAAATACTTGTCCGTCATCACTGTCGCTCTTGCCGGTTTTTCCCTATTCCCTGCCTCGGTCTCTGCAGGAGGCACCGGCTACACTACTTACCGGGGAGGCCATTGCGCCGACAGTAAGTTCCAGACACCCCGCTATAATCAGCTTCTCCCCTATCGCCATTACGAAGACCGCAGGCGTTACAACGCTGCTCCCTGCTGCGGTGAGACTATCCCGGCGGAGCCCTATCTGCTGAAGACTGTGGTGGTGAGCAAGAAATACCTGCCGCACTATACCTACGACCAGGAGGGAAACCGCCGGTGCCGGAGGGTTCTTACAGTCACCTACAAGGAGCTCTACTCGGACGGAAGCTGTTACGTCTGGACTGAGCAGGGTTAAGGTCCGAAGGTCAGGGGACCTCGGGCGAATGGGGAAAATTCTTTCCCCATAACGCCTTTGCCGTGAACGCGGCAAAAGACAAAATACCGTAGCCCAGTCCGAGGACCACTCCAAAGTCGACCAGTCCTCTCCATGGCAGGGGAAGATAACCCACCAACACCACAAGGAGGACGATCCCCGCAGTCAGGCAAATTGCCGTGATTTGGGTCTTACGTTTGGCAAAGAAGTAGCCCATGCAAAAGAGGGGGGCCAGGAGCACGTGGATCACTTTGGGATGATCCCGGAGATACTTCACCCGCGCCGCCGTGCGGGGTGAGAACTTCTTTTGAAATCCGCGATACCCCTCGGCGACGAGCATAAACAAGGCGAATCCGACGAGGAAAACCCACTGGGCACTGGTGAGCGGCGAATCGAGAGCCTCCGCCGCCCTCGGGGCGAGACGGTAGATCGCATAGCTCAGGAGTCCAACGACTCCCGAGAATCCCCACAATGCTCCCAGTTCTCCCATGGCGCTCACTTTGCCGCAGCAACTCCTAATGTAAAGAAAGCGGCTCGAGCTTCCTCTGAGGAAAATCCCCCCGGCTAAACCTCCCCAACCCGGCCATCAGGCAGCTTCGGAAACGAGAGATTCCTCTTCGCCAGTCGCTGAATCACCGTCCTCGCGCGGATCTGGAGCGCCGAGGTAGATGAGGCTGGACTCAATGCCCGCAACCAGGTTTTCGAGAGCCTCCAGTTCAAGGTCAATCCGATCAACTATCTCAAAGACCTGCTCACCGAGAATTTCTCTCACCGGAATCACCCTCTCTTCGATCTCTTCACGGGAAGGAATCCCGGAAAGTATCTCAGATTCAACGAGAGATTCGGAGATCTCTTCCGGAGCGGCTTCATTGACAGGATCGCTGACGGACTCAAGCTCTGCCGGTTCCGAGGGGCCATCCGGGGCGAAAACGACGGGAGCCACCCGGCCTACCGGAGAGGACCGCATGAGAAGCGCAAGTCCGGCGGCAGCCTCCTGCAATTCGTCGAGATAATCACTTTCGAGGCTCTTTGGCTTTTCCACTCGCGGGGTCTGAGCCTCCCGCTCGTCAGGTGCGTCCGCATTCACCAGAGGGGTATTGGCGGGCTCCTCCACCGTTGCTAAAATTGGGGCCGTCTCCTGAATATCGAGCGGCGCCACCGAGATGGTTTCGGCGGAGAACATGATTCTCGTCGGGGCATGGTGGAACGATTTCTCTCTGGAGCGCGCCGCAAACCTGGAGTAAAGCATCACCACCGCAAGGATCGCCAGGACAGCGATGAGAATCAGGTAGACCCAGTTATTCATAATTGATAATTAGATCATCAAGAAATCCTAGATACTTTCAACTCTAAATTATCATCTTTTTTCAGATTGTTCCGGATGCCTTTCCTTGCCGAACCGTGCTTCCGCAGCGTAATTGCCGTTTCCGAGACCCCGCCATGAGCATCCACAGCCGCGATTACATGAGAGCAGAGGACAGGCGTGTGCCGGCCGGGTGGAGCGTGGTCATTTGGCTGATTGTCATCAATGTGAGCACCTACCTGCTCAACAACCTGATTTTCTACTCACCACAACGCGACGTTTTTGCCCTCTCCCTCGACGCTCTCAAATCGCTGCGCATCTGGACACCCCTCACCTACCAGTTCGTGCATGCGGACCTCTGGCATCTAATCGGGAACATGCTGGGGCTCTTTTTCCTGGGACGTATGCTCCTCGATCTGGCCGGACCGCGGCAGGTCTTGCGGATCTACCTTCTCGGCGGATTGGCCGGGGGTGTTCTCCAATTGGCCTATAACGCCCTCTTCGGTCTGGATGCGCTCATCATCGGAGCCTCGGCATCGGTCCTCGCCGTTGTCTTTGCTGTTTGCTCCAGTATCCCTATGCAGCGGGTTCATCTTGTCATCCAGGCAAGCATCACCCTGAAACAGGTTGCGTTAATCATTGTTGGAATCAACCTTATCACTCTGATATTCAGCGCTTCCGCACCGTCGGACAAAGATGGTATCGCCGTGATGGCCCACTTCGGGGGAATGCTGTTCGGCTGGGCCTTTATTCGCCTCGGCTTTCACGATTCCCGCCCGGTTCCTGCAAAACCCCGCCGGGACTCCTCATTCAAAGAGCGTTTCGGAATCCGGATTATCCGTGACTCCGACACGACGAGCGATGTATCCACCCCTCCGAAGAAGAAGCCTTTCGTCACCAGTGATGTGGACGCCATCCTCGATAAAATCAATGAATTGGGCTTTCAGAGCCTGACGGACGAAGAGCGCCTTATCCTTGAGAAGAGCAGCCGCAAACTCTCGCGCCGTGTTGATCGGGATTTGTGATTCCCCTCCCCCCTGCCTTGAACTCATTCCCTCCAGAGAGCGCCCCGGTCCACCGGCCTGCCTACATCCGCTTTGCAATGACATTTGGCCGGATCGCCGCGGCCATTGCTTTTGTTGCTGCCGTCTATGTTTCGGGACGCCTTGGCGTGGAAATGGCCCGCAATCGCATTCCGGAGCGCGAAGCGCCGGTGTCAGCCATCGACACCAGCACGACGATCTCAGTGGGCAACAGCCGTGACCCCGTTTACCTTGCGCGGACACCGGAGTCGCTTCGGAGCTTTTTCGCCGCCCACCCGACAACCGAGGGCCGGTCCCGCGCCGACCTCTCCGGCTTGGGAATTCGCCGGCTACAGGACGCGATGGAGGTCAAAGTCCTCCGCTCTGAAGCTGACGCCATTGAGGTTGTTGCTTCCTCGGGGGCCATTGCGGGGGCGGTCTACTGGATTCACTACAGCCAGTTGCCAAATCCGTCAGACTTCGACCCCATTATTTCACCCCTACCTGTTGAAAGCACCCGCTGAAGCGGAGATTGCGGGGAACGGGCGATTCGATCAATTTTTGGGTGCGGCGTCATTTTTCGTTTGTTTAGAGGGCTTAACTACCTAAGCTGAACGTATGCTTAACTTGGCGGTTCTCGGCAGCGGCAGTTCGGGCAACAGTGCTCTCGTCTGTCTCGGTGACACCCGCATCCTCATTGATGCCGGGCTTTCCGCGAGGCAGCTCTGTTCGCGGCTTGAGGTGGTGGGAGTCGATCCCGACAGCATTTCCGCAGTGGTCCTGACGCATGAACACGGCGATCACACCCGCGGGCTCGAAGTCTTCTGCCGAAAACGCCGGATCTCCGTCTATGCGACGACCCACACCTGCGCTGTCGTCCGGGAGGGGATCACCGCGCCTGTCCTCTGGAAGCAATTCGAGGCCGGTGCCGGCTTCAAGATCAACGGAGTGGAGGTGGAATCCTTCTCCGTCCCCCACGACGCTGTCGATCCCGTCGGTTTTCTCTTCCGGTGCGGCAAAAGCAGCCTCGGGGTCCTAAGCGATGTCGGACATGTCACCCGCATGATTGTCGACCGGCTCAAGGGTGTTGACACTCTCTTCACCGAGGCAAACTACGACGATGTCCTCTTGCAGAATGATACCAAGCGCCCCTGGGCGACCAAACAGCGTATCAGCAACCGGCACGGTCACCTTTCCAATGAACAGACGGCCGAACTCGTCACCGAGATCGCCGGCCCCAACCTCACCCGGGTCGTCCTCGGGCATTTGAGCAGCGATTGCAATACCCCGGAGCTCGCGGCATCGGTTATCTCGAAACGGCTTCGAGAGCAGGGCCTCACCGATGTTTCCGTCGAATGTGCCGGGCGCGACGCCCCCCTCCCGCTGCGTCCGGTAGTTCATGAATTCCTCTATCAGGCACGGATTTCGGAAGAAATTTCTGCCAAATCCGCCCGTGTGTGCGAATCTAGGCCCGCGGTGTCCGGTTCGTCCTCCCCGTCGGCTCCGGAGTGGAATCAGACGGAATGGGCGTTTTGAACGGCCCGCAATTTGTTTTGCCATCCGCATCACACGATGACCGTGTTAAAACCGTCTTTTGAGGAATTTTCGTCCCTGGCCAAAACCGGAAACCTGATCCCGGTCTGGACCGAGTTGGCGGCTGATTACGAGACTCCCGTTTCAGTCTTTCAAAAGCTCAGCGAAGGACAGTACACGCCCAGTTTTCTCCTCGAATCGGCGGAAAACAGTGAGCAAATCGGCCGCTATTCCTTTCTCGGAACCAATCCCCGCCTTGAACTGCGGGCAAGCGGCAGAACGATATCACTCCGCGAACAGGGTAGCGGCGCATTCACCTCCAGGGAATTGGCTGAATCCGAGGGAGACCCGCTCCACGAACTGGAACGCATCATGTCGCGCTTCAAACCGGTGGCGGTGGAAGGCCTCCCTGTGTTTGCCGGTGGAGCCGTCGGATTCATCGGGTATGACATGGTCCGCTTTTTCGAACCGAGTGTCCCCGCTCCCCGGGACGAGGGACTAGGCCTGCCGGACATGGCGTTTGTCATCACTGACACGCTCCTCATCTTCGACCACCGCTTCCGGAAGCTCCAGGTGGTGGCGAATATCTGCGTTGATGACTACCCCGATGCCGAAAGCGGATACGAAGCCGCGCGCACCCGGATTGACGCCATCATCGAATCGCTCCGCAAGCCCCGCACGGTCGCTCCCTTTTCATTGATGACGATTCCCCCGGAGGCGGAGGTTCGGAGCAACACAACGCGGGAGGAGTATGAGGGCATGGTCCGTCAGGCCAAAGAATACATCCTCGCCGGTGACATCTTCCAGGTCGTGCCCTCACAACGCTTCGAAAACGATTTCACGGGGAAACCGATCGACCTCTACCGGGCATTGCGACATGTGAATCCTTCTCCCTACATGTTCTGTCTTCAGTTCGGAGATGAGTTCTCGCTCGTCGGCAGTTCACCCGAGGTTCACGTCCAGGCCATCGACCGGCACATCAAGATCCGTCCCATCGCGGGCACCCGCTGGCGCGGAAAAACGCAGGAGGAGGACGATGCTCTGGCGGCGGAACTCCTTGCCGATCCGAAGGAGCGGGCGGAACACGTCATGCTGATCGATCTCGCCCGGAATGATGTCGGACGTGTCGCAGAATATGCCTCGGTTCAAGTGAGTGAATTCATGATCGTGGAGCGTTACAGCCACGTCATGCACATCGTCTCAAACGTCGTCGGACATCTCCGTGCCGACCTGAGTGCCTACGACGTGATGCGGGCCACCTTCCCCGCCGGAACCGTCAGTGGGAGCCCGAAGGTGCGAGCCATGCAGGTCATCAACGAATTCGAAAAATCAAAACGCGGAGCTTACGCGGGCGCCGTCGGCTATTTCGGCTTCGACGGGAACCATGACAGTTGCATCGCCCTCCGAACCGTGGTCCTCAAAAACGGAAAAGCCTATGTCCAGGCGGGAGCCGGAGTTGTCGCCGATTCCATCCCCGCCAACGAATACGAAGAGACCGTAAACAAGGCCAAAGGAATGATGCGGGCGATCGAACGGGCAAAGCTGCTGGAGTAGAGAGTGGATGCCGTGACAATATTGCCACGGAATAGGCCCCTCATTTCATCTTTGATCGGGCATCTTCCCGGTCATGAACGATACTGATCTGATCCGCCGCGTCCGCGAGGAGTTTCTCGACAATTTTGACGAGGAACTGGAGATGGAGCTCCATGAATTCTCGCGTCAGGAGGGCGTCGATGCCGACGAGTCGGCCGCGTTTCGACGCGAGTATTTCAGGGAACTGCATCGTCTCCAGATTGAACTGGTCAAGCTCCAGGACTGGGTCGTCGCAAAAAAAGAGAAGATTGTTCTCGTCTTCGAAGGCCGCGACTCCGCCGGAAAGGGAGGCACCATCAGCCGGATCACCCAGCGGCTTAGCCCACGAATCTGCCGCGTCGCCGCCCTCCCCGCTCCGAACGACCGCGAGCGGACGCAATGGTATTTCCAGCGCTATATCTCCCATCTCCCGGCAGGCGGCGAAATCGTCCTTTTTGATCGCAGTTGGTATAATCGTGCCGGCGTTGAGCGCGTCATGGGATTCTGCACCGACGAGGAATACGAGGAATTTTTCCGCTCGGTCCCTGAATTCGAACGCATGCTGGCGAGATCCGGAATCAGACTGATCAAATACTGGTTCTCAATTCAGGACGAGGAACAGATCTTCCGATTCTCCTCCCGCATTCACGACCCTCTGAAACGCTGGAAACTCAGCCCCATGGACCTTGAATCCCGCCGCCGCTGGGAAGATTACACCCGGGCGAAGGAAATCATGTTGGAACGCACCCATATTCCGGAAGCACCTTGGTGGATCATCCCCGCCGACAACAAAAAGCGGGCACGACTGAACTGCCTTAATCACTTTCTCAGTCAGATTCCCTACGAGGAAATTGACCGACCCGAGGTGGAACTACCGCCTCGTCAACACAGAGACGACTACCAGAGGATCCCGGTGCCGGATAGCATGATCGTCCCGCAAAAATATTGAGGAATCCGGGAGCCGTTGTCCGGTCATGCCGACCTTCACTCCACATGACGGAGTTGGAGGGTATCGATCACCTTGTCGTTGGCCAAAGCGTTGGTGATGACCACGAGGCAATCGCCCGGTTTCGCCCAGTTACGCCGCTTCAGATAATTGAGCGCATCCAGAATCGTTTGCTCGGGATCTTCCGAGAACTCCATCAGAAATGGTTCCACGCCCCATGGCAGCAGGAGCTGGCGGAAGATGGCATCCACATCGGTGAACGCATAAATCGGCACCCCGTGCGGTCGCAGCGCACCAAGAACATAGGCGAGGAATCCACTGCGGGTAAAAACGACAATCCCCGAATTTTCCAGATCAGCAGCAAGAACCGCCGCCGAGCGAAGCATTTTTGCCTTCGGTTCCTTCAGCTTGATTCGATCGTTCAATCCCGGGGGAACGGTCGGCTCGATGCTCTGAATGATATTCTTTAGCACCTGGACGGATTCCAATGGATATCCGCCCACGGTCGTCTCTCCCGACAGCATCACCGCATCCGCCTGCTCCCGCACCGCGTTCGACACATCGGAGATCTCGGCTCGCGTCGGCATGGGGGAACTAATCATCGACTCAAGCAGATGGGTGGCGATGATAACGGGCTTACCGTCCGCCTTGCACGCATTGACCAGCTCCGTCTGCACAAGCGGCAGTCGATGATAATCGATTTCAATTCCGAGGTCCCCGCGCGCCACCATGACTCCATCGGACGCCCGGACGATCTCAACCATGTTCCGGACGCCCGCCTGATCCTCGATCTTGGCAATGATGCGGGCCTTTGAACCGAGCTCATCAAGAAGTCGCCGCAGGGTCCTCACATCCTCGGCCTGACGAACAAAGGATAGAGCAACAAAGTCAATACCCGCCTCGACCCCGGCGCGCAGGTCCTCCTCGTCCTTCTGAGTCAGGGCGGGCAAATTCACCTGCACCCCCGGTAGATTGATGTGCCGCTTCGAGGTCAGTTCTCCCGGAGTGAGCACCTCGAGCCGGATCCGATAGTCATCCTTCTCGAATACCTTCATGCGGATCAGCCCGCTGTCCACCAGCACGATGTTCCCCACCTCGAGATCGTGGGGCAACCCGGGGTAGTTCACCGAAACCGAGGGAAGATCTCCAGTCGGGTCTGCCCCCTCGATATGGAACTCCACCCGATCCCCTGCCTTTAGACTGATCGGCCTTTCCACTTTTCCCGTTCTGATCTCCGGACCCTTCACATCCATCATCACCGCCACGTGACGACCGACTTCAGTGGAAACCTCGCGAATAAACCACATCGCATCCTTGACCCACTGATGGGTGGCATGAGCCATGTTCAGCCTCAGGATGTCGACCCCGGCCGTGATGAGCTGGGCAAGCATCTCTTTCGACTCTGTGGCCGGTCCGAGCGTGGCGATGATCTTGGTGTGGCGAAAATACTCGGACATAAGCTTCTGGCTCTCAGCGGAGCGTATCTTATTCAACTAGAGCAGGAAAAGGGCCATTTCAAAGTGACGGCTCCGATGAAAACGAAAACTATCTAATCGCCCGATTCATTTTTTCTTGTAATCAAAGTCGACATTCATTAAACAGTCCCGCCATGAGAAAGAACACACTTTTTGTAGCCGCTGCCGCCCTCTTCGCCGCCCTCACCTTCGCCGTCGCGGACGAAAATCACGAGATCATCGAAAAAGTCATGAAAGAGGGAATG
Source organism: Akkermansiaceae bacterium UBA2381 (assembly GCA_002344215.1). Lineage (GTDB taxonomy): Bacteria > Verrucomicrobiota > Verrucomicrobiia > Verrucomicrobiales > DEV007 > Arctic95D-9. The sequence continues at coordinate 65,594 of DDSV01000017.1, read as the reverse complement.
AAGGGCGATGAAAGCCCCCTTTCCAAAGTGATCGATGGCAAAGCGACCGCAGAGGAGATCACCGCGCTTGGCGCCCTCGTTAAGACAATGCACGGCACCAAGGCCCCCAAGGGAGACCAGGCAAAATATGACGCGAAAGTGGCCGAACTGATCGCTGCGATGGACGCCGTCGCAGGCGGGGCAAAAGACGCTCCGGCCATCGAGCGTCTCGACACAGCCGCCAATTGCAAAGCCTGTCACACGGACCATAAGCCCAAAGACTGAGCCTGACACGACTCTCGGCCACGAGAATCATCCGCAAAGCCCCTTCGGTGATCCGCAGGGGCTTTTTTGCGTCAATCACCTAAGACCGGATAGCGTTAAAGGTGCCTCTTGACCTCAGGACAATTTTCAGAACAATCGCCCCATGCCCCATCAATCAACCCTCTTTACCCGCCGACTCCACCCTCTCCACGGTGCGCTTGCATTTTTGCTCACCGCGCTGTTTTCGCTGACCGCGGACGCAGGGCCGGATGACGACAAGACCGTGATCTGTTTTGTTTCTCACAAAACGTCGCACGGCTTCGGAGCCCACGAATACGCTGCGGGCTGTCGCCTCATCGGCAAGTGGCTGGAAGAAAGCTACCCCGGGGAAAAGATCGAGTCCCGCTACTCGATCAATTGGCCGACAGAACCGGCGACCTTTTTCAAAGATGCGGATACGGTCGTATTCTTCTGCGGCGGCGGCGGCGGACATCTCGTCAACGGCCACGTGCCTGAGTTGGACGCCGTGATGCGCACAGGAGCCGGTCTCGCCTGTCTCCACTATGCCGTTGAGGTGCCCATCGGTCCCAGTGCCAAAGGCATGCTCGCCTGGATGGGTGGTTATTTCGAAATGAACTGGTCGGTCAATCCTCACTGGGTCGCCGGTTTTGAAGTATTCCCCAGTCATCCCGCCGCGAATGGGATCAAACCCTTCGCCATTGATGATGAGTGGTATTTCCACATGCGCTTCGTCGAGGGGCTGAAAGGGGTGACCCCCATTCTCTCCGCCATCGCCCCAGCCAAAACCATGGAACGGCCCGATGGTCCCCACTCCGGTAATCCTGCGGTGCGCGAAGCGGTCGCGAAGGGTGAACCCCAGCACGTCGCCTGGACCTACGAACGCGGTGACGACTATGGGAAAGGGCGCGGCTTCGGCTTTACCGGACTCCACTACCACTGGAACTGGGAGGATGACAGCTTCCGCAAGACGGTCTTGAATGGAGTCGCCTGGTCGGCACGGCTCGAGGTCCCGGAAAACGGGATTGAGACCGCCAAACCAAGCCGCGAATTCCTCGAAGCCAATGCCCTCGAGCACGGCGGCGAACAGAACCGCAAGGCTGCTGAAAGCGCGGAAGCAGCACCTGCCAAAGCCCTCACCGACCCCTCTCTTTTCACTGCCGGAATCGAAGGTCCCGCTTGTGACAAGGAAGGCAATCTCTATGCCGTCAGCTACGGCGACAAAGCCAACATTGGAAAAGTGACACCGGACGGCAAAGCCGAACTTTTTGTCACGCTTCCCGAAGGCAGCACCGGCAACGGAATTCGCTTCAATCAGGAGGGCATCATGTTTGTCGCTGATTACACCGGTCACAACATTCTCCGGATAGACCCGAAAACAAAAGAGATCACCGTCCTTGCCCATGAACCGCGCATGAACCAGCCCAACGATATCGCCATCGCCACCGACGGAACCCTCTATGCGAGCGATCCGAACTGGAAGGACAAAACCGGACAACTCTGGCGTATCGATCAGGATGGAACCGTCACCCTTCTCGCCGAAGACATGGGTACAACCAACGGGATCGACCTGAGTCCTGACGGAACGACCCTCTATGTGAATGAGAGCGAGCAGCGAAAGATCTGGGCGTTCACCCTGACAAAGGAAAAAACACTCACCGGGAAACGCCTGCTCAAAGACTTTCCCGACCACGGTTTTGACGGGATGCGCTGCGACATCGACGGTAACCTTTACGCGACACGACATGGTAAGGGCACCGTGGTGGTTGTCTCGGCAAAGGGGGAAATCCTGAAAGAAATCAAACTTCCCGGCACCAAACCCAGCAACCTCTGTTTTGGCGGTCCGGACGGAAAAACAGTCTACGTCACTGAGGTCGACAACACTCAAGTCGTGACTTTCCGCGCGGACCGCCCCGGTCTCGAGTGGGCACGGTGGAAGGAGTAAACATGCCTGCAGACTCCGGTTTTGTCGCCCACCTCCTCGAATTGCTCGAACCCTTCGATGTGGTTGTCGCCAAACGCATGTTTGGCGGACACGGCATTTTCCGGGACGGGCTGATGTTCGGTCTGGTGGCGGATGGAGTCTTCTACCTGAAGACAGATGCGGAAAACCGCCCGGAGTTCGAGGCCTGCGACCTGCCACCCTTCCGCTACGAAGGAAAGGATGGAAAAGTCACGGTGATGTCCTACAGCCAGTGTCCGGACGAGGCCCTCGATAGTTCCACCGCGATGGCTCCGTGGGCACGGTCCGCTCTGGCGGCAGCAGAACGGAACCGCAAACCGGGGAAGAAATGAGCGCCGAAGGGGTCCGTTCGAGCCAAACGACCCTAGCCCGGAACTGTGGCACGGAAGCTGCCTTGTTCCAAGGGCATGACCCCGCCCAAAAAACTTCTTATTCTTGTCGGCAGTCCTCGACGTAATGGCAACTCGGCGGCAATGGCCGAAGCGGTGAAACAGGGTGCCGAAACGGCCGGGTCGAGCGTGACCCTCCGCCATCTCGACGATCATCTCACCGCCTTCCTCCGGGACTGTCGCACCTGCCGATGCGAAAACGGGGAATGCGGAATCGAAGATGGATTTCGCCCGCTCTTTTTCGACGACTTTCTTCCCGCGGACGGCGTGGTCTTCTGCACTCCTGTTTACTGGTATGGGGTCTCCGCTCAAACGAAAGCCTTCTTTGACCGCACCTTCTGTTTCTACTCCGGCAGTTACCCCGATTCCGCGTCTGTGATCAATCGCATGTCCCGCAAACGCATCGGCCTGGTCCTCGCTTCCGAGGAAACCTATCCCGGAGCCTCACTCGGCATCATCCACCAGATTCAGGAATATGCCCGCTACACCCATTCGGATTTTGTCGATGTCGTGCGCGGCATCGGCAACCGGAGAGGCGAGGTCGCCCGTGATCCCGGCGATCCGCTAGCCGCGGCGGAGAGGCTCGGCGGAGGAATGTTTGGAAGAGTAACTTCGGATTACCGGATTGATACGGAGCGGAGTTCACGGGTCTGGGAGTGACGATTGATTCGCGCTTCTGCGGAAATCATCCTCACAAAAATACCACTTCACGCGACAACATCGTCTCTCCGTCAAACCGGAACCAGGCCCGGAACCGGCTCCCTCCCAGCATCCGGGGAAGCCAGTAGCGGTCGTCGGGCCACATCCGCTCGAAGGGAAGGTCCGCGATGGGAAACCACTCGGGTTTGGCCTCGCGGGTTTCGGTGGGAGTGCCCTCGAATTCACTCCCGAGAAAAACCGTGCAATAAAGTTTCAATCCGTCGGCAAAATCAAAATGAAGCTCTCCCATCTCCCGGAGATCTCGAGCGGTGATATGCAGTTCCTCCTCAACCTCCCGAATCGCCGCATCGAGCGCTGTCTCTCCCGCTTCCAGTTTTCCCCCGGGACCATTGATCTTCCCTGCCCCGAGTCCGGTCTTTTTATGAATGAGGAGGACCTCATCACCCCGGGTAATGAAGACAAGATTCGCCACCATATTCGGGGACCAGGTCGGGGGAAAAGCGATGGAATCAGATGTTTCCATGGGCCGTTATTCCTGCGGAACTAGGACTGATAGGCGTCCATGCCGTCACAGGTGCAGACGAGATGGCGGTCGCCATAGACGTTGTCGATCCGGCTGACCGGAGGCCAGAATTTCCGCTCACGAACCCATTCTAGAGGATAGGCCGCCACTTCCCGTGAGTAGGGATGGGCCCAGTCATCAGCGAGGAGCATCGTGGCCGGGTGGGGAGCATTCTTGAGCGGATTGTCACTCGAGTCCCACTCGTCGCTCACAATGAGTCCGATTTCCCGGTGAATCTGAATCATCGCCTCGCAGAAGCGGTCGAGTTCCTCCTTTGATTCACTTTCGGTGGGCTCGATCATGAGCGTCCCCGGCACCGGCCATGACATCGTGGGAGCGTGAAATCCATAGTCGATGAGCCTTTTTGCAATGTCCTCAACCTCAACCCCGGCCTGCTCTTTGAATCCACGGACGTCGATGATGCACTCGTGGGCCACCCTTCCCTTTTTGCCGCGGTAGAGCACCGGGAAAAAGGGCTCGAGTCGATGGGCGATATAATTGGCGTTCAGGATGGCCACCTCGGTCGCCTTGCGCAAGGCAGGCCCCATCATGGCGATGTACATCCACGAGATCGTGAGGATGCTGGCGCTTCCATAGGGAGCGGCGCTGACGGCATGAGTCGGAGCCTCAGGCCATTCGCTGTGCCCGGGGAGATAGGGTGCAAGGTGCGACCTGACCCCGATGGGTCCGACGCCAGGGCCCCCGCCCCCGTGTGGAATACAAAAGGTTTTGTGCAAATTGAGATGGCAGACATCCGCCCCGATTGCACCCGGAGAGCAAAGGCCGACCTGGGCGTTGAGATTGGCACCGTCCATGTAGACCTGGCCACCATGCCGATGAATCAGTTCACACATCGCGGCGACGCCCTCCTCGAAGACCCCATGGGTGGAGGGATAGGTTATCATGAGCGCCCCGAGCCGTGCGGCATGCATCTCCACCTTCGCCTTCATGTCGGCCACATCAATGTTCCCGTCGCTGTCACAGGCGACCGGCACGACTTCGAATCCGGCCATGACCGCACTCGCCGGATTGGTCCCGTGGGCGGAAACAGGAATGAGGCAGACAGTGCGATCGGACTCTCCCTTTGACTCGTGAAAGCGCCGGATCGCCAGAAGGCCCGCGTATTCGCCCTGGGATCCCGCATTGGGCTGAAGACTTACCGCGTCGAATCCGGTGATGACCGCGAGCCATGATTCCAGTTCACGAATCATTTCGAGATAGCCGCTAACCTGCACTTTGGGAGCAAAGGGGTGAAGGCCGCCAACCTCCCGCCAACTCAACGGCATCATCTCGGATGCGGCGTTGAGCTTCATCGTGCAGGACCCGAGAGGAATCATGCTCCAGTTCAGGGCGATGTCTTTCCCTTCGAGGCGGCGGATGTATCGGAGCAGCTCGGTCTCGGTGTGGTAACGATGAAATACCGCCTGGGTCATAAAGGCGGAAGTCCGGCCAAGGGGATCCGGAGTTTCATCCGTAGAAAGGTCAGCCTCACCGACACCGAATACCTGAAAGAGTTTTTTCCAATCACCCGTTTCAAGGGCAGCCTCATCGAGTGAGATTCCAATCGAATCCGGCTGATCCACGCGGAGATTGATCCTGACATTAAGACATCTCTCCAGCACTGCCTTCCGCTGCTCGGGCGTAACCAGCACGGTAAGTGTATCAAAAAAGGTCGTATTCTTCAGTCCGTAACCGCCTTTCACAAGGGCGCTCGCGAGAGTCCCGGTAGCGGAGCGCACGCGGCGGGCAATACGCGTCAATCCTTCCGGTCCGTGATAGACCGCATAGAATCCGGCCATGACCGCAAGGAGAACCTGGGCGGTGCAGATGTTGGAAGTCGCTTTCTCACGGCGAATATGCTGCTCGCGGGTCTGAAGGGAAAGTCGCAGCGCGGCGCGACCTCCGCTATCCCGGGAAACTCCGATAAGGCGCCCGGGAAGGCGGCGCTTGAGAACCTCACTGCAGGCCATAAAGGCAGCGTGAGGCCCTCCGAAACCAAGCGGAACCCCGAAACGCTGGGCACTGCCCACCACGATATCGGCACCCCATTCACCGGGCGGTTTCAACAGAGTGAGGGCAAGGAGGTCTGCAGCAACAACGACGACCCCGCCGACCCCGTGGCATGCTTCAACGATGGCGGAATAATCTGAAACGACTCCGGACTCACCCGGGTACTGCAGTAGCACGCCGATGAGTTCATCACCCGAGCCGGCAACATCAAAAGTCTCCGCCGCCCCCACCACGATTTCAATGCCGAGAGGTTCAGCTCGAGTTTTGAGAACCTCGAGGGTCTGGGAGAAACACTCATCGCTCGCGAAGAAACGTTTTCCTTTGCTGCGGGTTCCCGCAGCCAGCGCGAGAGCCTCGGCGGCGGCCGTGGCCTCATCAAGGAGCGAGGCATTCGCCACCGGCATTGCCGTCAGTTCGCAGATGAGAGTCTGGAAGTTCAGAAGGGCCTCAAGCCGCCCCTGTGAGATCTCCGCCTGATAGGGAGTGTAGGCCGTGTACCAGCCTGGATTCTCAAGGACACAGCGCTGAACCACGGATGGGGTCACCGTGTCGTAATATCCTCGCCCGATGAATGAGCGAAAAACCTGATTCCTGCCCATGGTCTCTCCGAGGCGGGCAAGGGCTCCGGACTCATTGAGCGCCACCGGAAGGTTGAGCGGCTCATGCTGAAGAAGATCAGGAGGAACGACATCCTTGATGAAAGCTTCCGTATCCGGGTATCCAAGGGACGAAAGTATGCTCCCGATCTCGTCAGGAGAGGGGCCGATATGACGGTCGGCAAAAACGGCGGCGTCAGGAGAGGTATTCACGATAGGATTCCCCGTTCATCAGCGCATTCAGTTCCGCGGGGTCGGAAAGTTTGATTTTCACCATCCAGCCGGATCCATAGGGATCCTCGTTGACCGCCTCAGGCGATTCGGCCAGAGCGCTGTTCACTTCAACGATCTCACCGCTCACGGGAGCGTAGATATCGTTCGCCGCTTTGACGGACTCGATCACCGCAAAAGCCTCCCCTTTTTTCACCTGGCGCCCCACTTCGGGAAGTTCCAGATAAACGACATCGGTCAGTTCGGCCTGAGCGTGGTCACTGATGCCGATGGCAGCAGCCCCGGGTGCGGCGGGATCGACCCATTCGTGGGATTCGGAAAAACGGAGATGATCAGGAACATTCATGAGCAGACTTGAATCGACAGCAACAAACCGAATTATCGCCCGCTGACAAATGCGATTCTCTGACGGGAGGATTTTTCATCGCTCGGGGGCATTAAAAACAGGGAACAGCCTCCCGGTCCCTCAGACAAAAGGCTTTTTCACGACGGTGCCGGGATGAAGCTTGTCCCGGATCGAAACAAACACGGCGGTTCCGGGGCGGATGTAGTCCGTCGGCAGGTAGGCCATCCCGACACCCACACCCAGGCCCGGTGAGAGGGAGCCACTCGTCAACTCGGCCAGTACGGTAGAGCCATCGGATCCGACCACGGGATACCCATGGCGCAGCGGCGGGGCTTTCTCATTCAGCCGTATCGCCGCAAGGCGGGTCGGCAGGCCAGCCTCCTTCTGCGCGACCAGGGCTTCCCGTCCGATGAATCCGCCCGGTTTGTCCAGTTTGACAAAGAATCCGAGTCCGGCTTCGAGCGGGGTGTGGACTTCGTCGAGATCGGAACCGTTCAGGGGAAACCCCTTTTCCAGCCTCAGGGTGTCCCTTGCTCCGAGGCCGCAGGTCGTTGCGCCGGCCTCGATGAGTCGCGAAAACCATCCGGCAATGCGGTCGGTCGGTGCGAACAGCTCGAAGCCGTCCTCTCCCGTATACCCGGTGCGGCACAGGATGAGTTCCCCCTCCGCCCCGAACTCAACAATTCCGTTCCGGCTTGGGAGAGGATATTCCGGTGCCAATTGTGCCCAGAGGGAGGCGCTTCCCGGCCCCTGAACCGCGACCGCCCCGAACTCACCGCTGCGATCCGTCAATTCGACCCCATCGCTCAGGTGTTGCCGCATCCACTCGCGATCCTGATCAACGCGGGAGGCGTTCACGACCAGAAAATAGCGCTCCGGGGTCATCCGGTAGAGAATGAGATCGTCAATGACACCCCCTTCAGAATTCAAGAGCAGCGTGTATTGCCCCTCTCCGTCGCCGAGATCACGGCAGTCATTCGTGAGCATCCGGTTCAGCCAAGCCCCTGCGCCCGATCCGGTGATTTCGATCTCACCCATGTGGGAAATGTCGAAAACTCCGACCGAATTACGCACGGCCTCGTGCTCACTGACGATGCCCTTGTATTGGATTGGCATCTCCCAGCCCGCAAAGGGTGCGAGTCGGGCACCGAGTTCAAGATGAAGGGAATGCAGAGGAGAGCGCTCCATGGGGTGAGCTTCGCCCCCTCCTCTTCGAAGTCAACGCCGGGAGAACTCTTTGCGGCAACTTGCATTTGAAATCCGCCTGAATCCCCCCACCTTCCCTCATGATCTACGAAACGGGAAACCGTGTCATCAACGAGCTCGAAAAGCGCTTCGGAAATTTTGCCCTCCCCAAAGTGCTGCGCTGGATCGCCGGATTCCAGGTTCTTTCGTGGGCACTTTCCCTGATTTCCCCTGAATTCCTCGACTGGATCATCTTTGACCGGAACGCGATTCTCTCCGGTCAGGTCTGGAGACTCCTTACCTGGGTGCTTTTCCCCGCCTCCGATTTTGTGCTCTTTGTGATCATCGCGGCGATGTTCATGTTTTTTATCAATGATAGCCTCGAGTCGGAATGGGAGAGTTTCCGGCTCAATCTATACGTGTTTGGGACTCTGATTTGCCTCTCGCTCGCCGGACTCATGCCCGTGGCCGCTGGAGCCGGGATGTTGCTCAACAGTATTTTTTATTCCGCTGTCTTTCTGGCCTTTGCATCGCTCTTCCCGAATCAGATTATCCACCTTTTCGGAATCATCCCGATCAAAGCCAAATGGCTTGGATGGGTCAACGCCGCATTTCTCGGAGCGATCATCCTGACAAGCGCCTATCCCTTCATCGTCGGCCTCATCGTTCTTCTGGGCTTGCTACCCTTCCTGCTTACTTTTGTTCCGGGATTCATCACCGCATACCGGCAGCAAACCGAGGTGGCTGTCCGCAGACATCGTTTTGAAAAGGAAATCAGCGGAGGCGAGGCCTTTCACGATTGTGAAACCTGCGGCGCCACCGAGAAGACACATCCGGAGCGTGAATTCCGTGTCGCTGCCGACGGCAGTGAGTACTGCAGCGAGTGCCGGAAGACCGCCTAGGTCAAAGGAAGTTGCGGCGGCAGTTTACGTTTCCGTTTTGGTTTCCGACGCAGGAGAAGGAATCCCCCGAATCCGAGCGAAATGATTAGGAAAAGGATTGCCAGGGCGGGATACCCATAGCGGAAAAGCCAATTCTCCGGAGTCACCGTGCGAGCGGCAATCGTTTCTGACGGGGTTGAGCTCCTGCCGTCATCCGTGACCGTGACAATGCGGAACTCGTAGCCCGATTGCGGCTCCAGCGCTTTGATTTCCGCCTTCACGAGCCGCTCAATGCGGTCAAATTTCACGGCGGGCACAGCACCCCAGGATCCGTCAGCGGTTCCCACGCTCCGCTTTTCCACTTCGAAAAGGATATCAGCCGGCTCTTTTGGCGCCGTCCATCCGAGGACAATCGAGTGACTCCCCTCTTCGAGCACCGAGAGATCCTCCGGCTCACGCAAGCCCGGATCTATCGTCCTGGTCTTCGCTTCGGATCCAGGCTCGACCGGTAACCCCGCCTCTGACACCTCCTTCTCCGGAGAATCCGCAAGCGCCGCATCCTCACCTGACACATCCTCCGGAAGCGGAGTCGCCGCGTTGGAAGGACTCGTTCCGGAGGAGCTCAACCGCATCGATTTCGAAGGAAGGTTGGGTGCATTCAAGGTGCCACCCGAACCCGGGGTCGCTCCGGCAGGGGCCACGACATTTCCAAGCAGACGAACCGGAACTGACTGCTCGTTCCCATGGATATTCATCGTCACATCGACAAGTCCACGTTGCGCAGCTGCCGGAAACATTCCCACTGAAATCTGGACCGAGGCGAGCGGGGCGAGTTGCAATCCGGGGTTGGTGAGCAGCCGGAACGGTTCGGGAAGGTGGAACTCAAGCGGCACCGACACCCCGCCCCGATTGGTTACGGTCATTCCCCGCTCCATCGAACGTCCGGCCTCGACTTTTCCAAAGTTGATTACCTCCGAGGACAAGGCATTCGGGACGGTCACGACAAGCCTTGCCGGCACAACAGGTGAGATCACCCGGGCCGACTTGGCGTAGCCGTTCTTCAGAAAAAATTCAACTGTCCCGTCAAAGGGAGCCGTGTCGGTGCCGCCGAGATGCACCGGCACCCGGGTTGATTTACCGGGAGCGAGCAGATAGCTTTCGCTGAGACTCTGCTGCAGCCGGGTGCTCGCCCGCGCCTCAACAATCAATGACCTGGCGCCCGGATTATTCAATTCGATTTCTCCGCGCCGTTCCCCGCTTGCCTCGTCGAGAATCAACTCAATCGCTTCATTCACCACTAGAAACGGATCTCCCCCCACCCCGATCAATTTTGTTGTGCCCTCCTTGCTTCGGCTGAAGCTCAGAAGATAACTGGTTTCACCCGTCAACTCCGGCCGGAAAGCCACCTTCAACACCCGGGCCCCGCGGGGTCCCAGGTTGAGGATCCCGTCGGCCGGGTCGATCAGGTGCCAGGGAGGGGCGAGAAAAATCTGACGTTGGGCCGAGGCATTGCCGATATTGCGCACAAGGACATCCTGCACTGCCTCGCTCCCGATCAGAACCTCACCGAATTCGACGCTGGGAGGAGCCTGTATCTCGATCTTCAGGTCATTCAGATCGATATCATAACGCATCTCGGAGGAATACCGCCCTCCCCGATAGCGAACCGCAAAGGAGAAGGCGTCACTCGTCGCGCTTGATTCCGGATCCGCATAATAAGTCACGAGCGCCTTGTTCCGTTCGCTAGGCTTGCTGACGATGGAAACAATCCGTCCGGCAGAAGGGAAAGCGCGAATAAGAAACTCGACCGAGGCCCCGGGCGTCTTTGACTCGGCGCGGATTTCGAATTGAACCTCATGCCCCTTAAGTGCCTCCACCCGGCCCGTTACAGGCACCGGCACCCCAATCTCGTCTTCCGTCTGGGCGCGGGGCGCTTCGGTTTTTTTATTAAAAAGCCCCTTCCCGCCGAAAAGTTGGCCCTCGGCGCTTGAGGTCAGACCGAGGAGAAGCACGATGACCCATGAGTAACGGGATAATCGATGAGATAGCTTCACACTTTTTGTCCTCTGCATTCCAAGGCTTTGATTACCGGTCAGTTAACCCTCTTCCACTGCCGGCGGCAACCGATCATGGCAGAGAGGGCAAAACTACACCAGCTCAAATCAATAATCGAGCGGGAACCCCATGAGACGACGGCGAAGCAAATCGAGCGCAAGACGGGTCACCCGCATCTTGAAACTGATCCGATCCACCGGAAAATAGTAACGCTTTGAGAAAAGCTCCCCTCCCCGACTTGCTACGGCGACATGGACGGTTCCAACGGGTTTGGCATCACTTCCACCCCCCGGGCCGGCAATCCCGCTAACGGCAATGGCATGATCCGCCGAACTGGCGTTCAGACAACCGAGGGCCATCGCCTCGACCACTTCATTGCTTACCGCTCCGTGCGTGGCAAGCACATCCCCGGGAACCCCCAGAATCGCGGTCTTTGCCTCGTTGGAGTAGGTGACATATCCCCGATGGAAAACAGCGCTCGAACCCGGAACGTCGGTCAGGGTGCTCGCAATGAGTCCACCGGTGCAACTCTCTGCCGTGGCCAGGGTCTCCCGCCGCTCGATCAGCAGTTCAAGAATTACCTTCTCGATTGAATCCTCGGACTCGGTCACGATGTCCCGGGAAAACCCGGACCGCACCAGGATCGAGCCTTCTTCAACCGCCGCCAACGTTCCAATCAGTCGGATATCCACCTCGCCGAGCCGGGCGCAGTATCCCACCTCCAGATCACTGATCTTTTCAAAGTCCGGCTCGAGCGCACTGGCGAGAGACGATTCCCCCACCCCGAAGATTTTGAAGTTCCTCCACTCCACCGGAGCCTCCCCGGCGTCACGCATTCCGGCGATCGCGGGAAAAACGAGCGACTCAAACATGGGCTTTAATTCTCTCGGCGGCCCGGGGAGCAAAAACAGATGGGGTGAACCCGCTACCGCGTCGGCCGGGAGATAGAGCCCGGGAGCCGTTCCGTGTGGATTATCCAGCACCACGGCGCCTTCCGGCACCATGGCCTGCCGGTCATTGGACCGGTTCTGTTTCAGCCCGCGCCGGCGGAACATTTCCGTGATAGTGTCGAGAATGGATTGATCCAGATGCAAGGGGCGGCCGAGCATTTCGGCCACGACCTCACGGGTGATGTCGTCACTGGTCGGCCCGAGTCCGCCCGTCACGAGGATCACCTCGCTCCTCGGAAAGGCCTCGTTGAGAACCACACGAATGTCGTCCCCGTCCGGTATCGTGGTCTGACGTTGAATCCGAAGCCCGAGCTTGAACAGCTCCTGCCCGAAGTATCCGGCATGGGTGTTTACGACTTTTCCGAGAAGGAGCTCGGTCCCGGTGTTCACCACTTCGATTCGCATCGCGGTTTCGGGGAAGCGGTTGTGTCCTATGCCTTGCGGTCCGAACCGGTCGCAGGCGGCACGCGAAGAAAATCGAGCGAGACGTGAGGAGCATCGGACCAGAGGTCCTCGAGACAGTAAACATCGCGCATCACGGAATGAAACACGTGAACCACCACGTCCACGTAATCAATTACGATCCAGAGGCTGGACGCATCACCATCGGTTGATCGGGGTTTTTCACCGATCTCCTGCTCGGTCTTCGCCCGGATGTCCCGGCTCACCGCCTTCAAATGGGGAATCGAGGTCGCGGTGCAGATGACAAAAAAGTCGGCCAGATTCGAGATCCCGCGCAAATCGAGCACCACGATATCCTCGGCCTGAATGTCATCGGCGTGCTTGGCACAGGTTTTGGCGATAGTCAGGGAATCAGGCACGTGTATAAAATAACGGTTGGTCCGTAAGGTGCCGGTGAATTGGAACTTCGCAATCAGCAATTCTCTCTGAACCGGTTCACGCTTTGGAACAGATCCGACTACTACCGAAGCCCCCTTTTAGATGCAGCCTTTACCTCAAAGTGACTGTAATTCCCTCTGTCGGCGGTAGGAATGCGCTCCATAGAGCGCCAAAAGTGCTAGAAGTAGCGCCCAGACAGTCTCCGGTTCCGGTACGGCAGTCAGGGTGATTATCCCGTTCGGACCACTTCCGTAATCGATCCGATAGTTTGAAATCACTGCATCCTGCGCCCATCCATCGAACTCCCCGACAAGGCTTCCATAACTGGCGATCGTGTAAACATGCCCGTTCGTGAAGGTTTCCGCAAAATTGAGGTCAAGAATGGATCCCGCTATCGTGAGAACCCCGCTGACAGCGACCCGATCAGATTTTCCATTCTCATTTTGCACAATGTCGATCAGCCAGGTGCTTCCGGTCTTCGTCTCGAGGTCACCGGTGAAGGTGAGAGTCCCGACACCGCTGTCCACACCCGGGTTTCCCGGAGAAATGTTTCCACCAGACTCAACCGTCGTTTTCGTTGACACGATGAATCCCGCCCCTCCGAGTGTTCCGCCATTCTCAATCGATACCAATCCCGTCCCCGTGCCGCTGCCTGAGAGGTTATTGACCAGCAACGTACCCTCTTCAACGACGGTGCCTCCGCTATAGGTGTTGGCCGCCGAAAGAACAAGCGCTCCTGTGCCTGTCCCGGAAAGGCGAAGTCCGAGGTCATTTCCAGCATCTCCGATGGAACCATTGAAAATGGTATCCGCACTGCTGTTCTGGGTGAGGGTTCGATCTCCCCCCTCAAGTGTGACGGGGCCCGTAAAAATGAGCTTTCTAGCCCCAACTGTGTCGGGAATCGTTGTGTTCGCGCGTATCACAACTTCATTCCCAATCGTGATATCCCCCGCTGTCGTCGCTCGAATCGCGCTACCATCAAGAATCAGTCGACCGGTTCCGAAGGCGCCGCTCACGGGTGCCCCGGCCGGGCCCATAGAACTGGCCTGAGGAATCACGTTCGCCACACGAAGAACGGTGTCACCCGAGTAAGTACTCTGCTGACCTGCCAGCACCAGGTTACCGGAGCCATGGTAGGTCACTCCTCCACTTCCCGAGATCCGCGAAGTGATAAACGTGTTTCCCGTGGAATTGATCGTGATGATGCCCTCCCGGGTTCCAAAGTTCAGGATTCCGGGACCGTCGATGCGCGGCTCCAAACCGGAGGAAAAGAGGATAGCCCCGCTGTCGACGGTCAGAGTGGTTCCCGAATTAATCGTAAGCCCCACCCCGTTGCCCTCGATCAAGAGCGAATTGATATTCGTCGTCGTCGCCGATACCGTGGTGGCGGTGAGCCGGGTATTATCTCCCGTGACGATCGCATTCGCGGTGAACTCATCGGTCGGGTTCAGAGGTCTCAGACCGGTGAGCGGATCGTAAGTCACAAAGGTATTCGGCACGGTGCCCGCCGTGCCGACGCCACCGGAGGTCGCCGTCGCCACCCCGACCAGATAGGGAACGATGGACGTGTTCTTTACCGTCGCATTGATCCCGCTGGAAAGAGCTGCCGTTGCTCCGACGAGATCGGGTGGCGTGCCCAACAGCAGCCTCGCGATACTGGCAGTGCTTGTTCCGTCCATTCCGAGGTTCAATCCGTTCACAAAGCCGATTCCGCCCCCGGAGGCGCGCAGCAACTGTCCGGCCGCCAGAGTTGCCACATTGGTTCCTCCAAAAGTAGTCGTCACCGTCCCAATGCCCCGGGCAAACGATAGCGTGCCGATCGTCTCTGACGAGTTGGTCGCCCCTTGATCCGACCCCGCAAAGACGAGAGAACCCCCTTCAAAGGTGACGACGGCTCCATTTGCCAGACGATCCGCACTGTTGTTCGCTAGTCCGGTGTTATCGATCCGCAACACACCGCCCGTGACGAGAATACTTTCCGATGCGAGACGCCCGCTGGCACCGAGGGCCAAGGTCGAAAAGCCGACCTGCAGGGTTCCGGCGTTCACGGTTGTCATTCCCGTGTAGGTATTGTTTCCGAAGAGCCTCTGAATTCCCGAACCTGTCTTGAGCAAACTCACAATCCCTGACCCGTCGGTAATGATCCCGGAATAATTGAAGGTGGAACTAACCGATAACGTCAGGACGGAGCTACCTGCCACTCCGCTGGTGACATTCAGGAAGGTCCCTCCCTGATGGTTTGCACCGCTGTCGAGCCCGGCGAGGGTGAGTTGTTTCCCGTTGAGGTCCAAACGCATCGGCTGAGTCGCGAGGGCGGAAAGCGTGTTGAGAACACTGGTGGAGGGTATGGCATTGTCCACGCCGATGACGAGACGGGCTCCAGTTCCACCATTGGCGAAAAGGGTCGTCGGCCCCGTATAGGTATTGACGGCCATGAGAGTCGTTATGGAATCGTTCGCCCGGCTGAACAAGATGCCGGTGCCACCCCCACCACTGATCACACCGCCGACAATCAAATTACCACCCACTCCACCGCCTAACCTCGACGCGTTGGCAGCAACAATGGATCCGTTCCAGGTCGCCGTTGCTCCGGTGGCAGTCTGAAGAGCGCCATTGTTATCACCGTTTCCGGCGATCTGAATAGTCTCGTCAGACACGATGATGCCATTTGCCAGGACAACCCGTCCTCCTCCCACCGCTGCCACTTCCGTGATCCCGCTGGCACTGCCAAGGCCGGTATTGTTGCTCACCAGTACGCTCCCCCCATTGACTGTTACCTGACCGGTAAAAGTATTTGCGCCCGATAAGGTCAGCGTCCCGATGTTGACGATGACATTCCCGCCGAATGCGTTCACCCCGGAAAGCGTTAAAGCGCCGCCGTTAAGCGTTACCGAGCCCGAGAATGAGTTTGGTATCAGCGAATCAGGTCCGCTCGCCAGAGTCAGAGTTCCAGTTCCAGCCTTAACCAGACTCAGGTTCCCGGTGATGTAGCCGGCGTAGTTGGTCGAAGACGTGCCATCTACAGTCAGTATCGAAGCGGTGGTCGAGGTGTTGGTTACTGTTACCGGCATTGTGGTTCCCACCGAAACAAGCGCGGCGACCTGTTGATTGAAACCGTTCAAGTCAAAGGTAGCCGTCGAAATGTTGGCTCCATTTCCCAGGTTAAGCGTGGTCCCGGTCGGAAGTCGGTTATTTCCCCCTCCGATTTTCAGAATCCCCACGACTACATCGGTCGATCCACCGTAGGTGTTAACTCCGGATAGAATGACCTGCCCCGTTTCATGGGTGCTGCGGACGGCGAGTCCGTGGGTATTGATCCCGTCGTCAATGGCCCCGGAGACAAGTAGAACAGCGGAAGGTCCATTTGCACCGATCCGGCTGAGAGTCGTACCAATCAGAATTCCGCCCGCCCATTCATTTGTTCCCGTCACACTTTGAAGCGCACCGGCACTGTTTGCACCTCCGCTCCCATTAATCGTTAGAGTCTCTCCACTCACGGTGATTCCGCCCGAGAGTTCCAGGCGCCCCCCGCTCGCCACGGTGGTGGTTCCTGTGGTGTTGCCCAGCCCCCCGACACTCGTGAGTCGCAGGACGCCCGCGTTGACGGCAACATTACCGGCAAAGAGGTTGGTCCCTCCAAGAATCAGGGTTCCATCTCCCGTCTTGGTGATCGACCCTGCGTCGATCGCCGCGTTGATCGTGGCCTGGTGCCCCGACGTGCCGATATTGATGACACTGGTTCCGAGGAGGCTGAGAATTCCGCCACTGGCGAAGACGAATCCACTCGAGTTGAAGGTCAGATTGTTGGCGACGATTGTCCCCGATACCGTGATTGTCTCGCTTGCCCCGCTGAAAATCGCGTTGTTCCCGTTGGTCCAAACGGCGGGCCCCGGATTCCAGGAGAGCGAACTTGTGTTCCATATTCCGCTCCCGTTTATCCAGGTCTGGTCAGTCTGGGCATGCGCCCGTTGACCGGTGAGATACGGGGTAACCAATCCGATGAGCATGCAAGCAAGCCATTTAGGCGCGAACATGCTCCGGCTGCTTTGTCGACTGAAAACCATTGTTACCGTGCTTCGGTGGAGGAGAAGCGGTTGGCCCGAGGCACCCTAGAACCCGCCCCCGATGGCGTCAACCAATGGATAGTGGACTCTACCGCGAGTCAGGAATCCGCTACACGGAGAACGGAGTGAGGCCCCGGAAGGGATTAAATGATAGAGCTCAAGAATCAGAACGCCAGTCGAGCAGATCAACGACCCTGCAAATGCAAAGAAAGCGATTCAAATCCGAGGATACGATGATAACCCTCCTCCTTCTCGATGCGATCGACCGCATCAAGTTCCGTGATGGAGTCTATCCTTTCGCAGCATTTCTGAAGCAGGGTGCGGACAAGCAGCCGCGCGTGTGGTGCTCCGAGGCAGAGATGAGTTCCAAATCCGAAGGAAAGGTGAGGATTCGGTTTCCGGTCGAGACGGATCTGCTCCGGCTCTTTGAACACAGACTCGTCACGGTTGGCCGAGGCCCAGCAAAGAGAAACTCGATTTCCCGCCTCCACTGTGTGCTCCCTCACCTCTGTCGTGACGGGACAGACGCGCCCGATATGGGTAAGCGGCATAAAAACACGGAAAAACTCCTCGCTCGCATGGGTGATGCGACCGGGATCAGCCCGCAAATATTCGAGAGCCTCGGGATTCCGGGCAAGGTAGGCGAAGACAGATGACACCGTGTGAATGATCGTGTCCCGGCCGCCCGCAAAGGCAAGATTGGCGAAGCCCATCATCTCTTCCCGGTTGAGCGGACGCCCGTGATAACTTGCCTGCGTCAACGCGCTGAAAAAATCCTCTCCCGGAGCAGCCTCCGCCCGGTCGAACTGGGCGTGCAGGTATTCCTCCAGGGCGACCCCCTTTTTCACTCCTCCGCTGACGCGGAACACATGAATTCCCCATCCGATCCACGTTTCCGCCTCGGACTCCGGGACGTTGAGGAGGTAAGTCAGGGCACGGGATTGGAGGGGCAGGGCAAACTCGTTGACCGCCTCAATGGATTCTCGTTCGAGGGCAGCGGTCAGCAATTCATCGATCAGCGTCTCCACCCGGGAGATCACTTCGGGATCTTTCGACCGGCGGAAAAAAGGCTCCACGATCGCCCGATAGTCTGTGTGCTCGGGCGGATTCACTTCGATGGGCAACTGGCGCATCGTTCGAACATCCTCCTCAGAAGGAATCGGAACACGAAACGGCGCGTCCGAGCTGAAGGTCTGCCAGTCCTTTGCCGCCTGCCTGACATCGGCATGGCGGAGAATCATCAGGATCTTCTCTCCATTGAATTCGCCTTCAAGGACGCCGGCCCCCTGACGGGCATCGCGAAAGGGGTCGATCTCAGGTTTCATGTTCCGGATAGCAGGTCCAATAAGAGTGAATAATCAGAGTCGCTTCACCTGGAGATTGCGAACCCAGAAAGGAACGCCGTGATCCTGAATGGAGATATATCCTTCAGCGGGAAGTTCTTTACCTTTCTCTTTCGCGGCAGCGAGGTCGAAATCCTGAATTATCTCGCCGTTGAGAACAACCGTGAGTTGATTCCCTTTCATGGTTACCGTCATCCGGTTCCACTCGCCGGGTGCCTTGCTCTTGTTCTTGGAAGCCCCTTTCGTCTTAATGATCCCCCCGAGATCGTGATGCCCCATCGCGGCATCCGCCTTTCCCGTGGAATCAATGATCTGAACCTCAAATCCGCTCTTGGTGGGGTCGATGGTGTCGGAACAGCGAAAATACAGCCCGGAATTTCCGCCCTTTCCGTGCTTGTATTCAAAATCAAAGGTGAAATCTCCGTATTTCTCCTTGAGCCAGATGTAGTGGTTGTATCGAGTCCAGTCGGTCTCACCCTCGCGAGGGGAAAGGTAGAGGGAGCCGTCCTCCTGGATTTTCCAGTTTCCTTCGGTTCGGATTCCGGAGAGATCCTTCCCGTCAAAAATGGTCACAAAACCCTCCGCATTTTTCTCAGGATGGCCGGCCTGAACCGTATAAAAGGACAAGCAGAGCACGACGGAGACAGCAAGAAGGGGTTTCATGATTCTCAGAATAGATGACAAAATTTTCGCCGCAAGGCCGCAATAATGTGCTCTGTTTTCTTTTCCCTATCCTCAACCCACTGATGATGAATACTCGTTCACGCTCTCTTATCCTTGCCCTCGCCCTGGCCCCGATCTGCCTTTCCGCTGATGAACCAAACAAAGGCATCCAGGGCCAGAAGGCCCCTGACCTGAATATTACGACCTGGTATCAGCTACCCGAAGGCAAAACCAAAGTCGAGCTATCCGACTATAAGGACAAGGTCGTTGCCATCCTCTT
This sequence comes from Akkermansiaceae bacterium UBA2381, assembly GCA_002344215.1. Lineage (GTDB taxonomy): Bacteria > Verrucomicrobiota > Verrucomicrobiia > Verrucomicrobiales > DEV007 > Arctic95D-9. Next base: position 46,315 of record DDSV01000017.1, on the reverse strand, counting down.
TTTCCAGCACTGGTGCAAGGCGTCTCAGGAGCGGGAACTCCCGGTGCTTAAGAATCTCGTTGAGAAATACAAAGGAAATGACGGCATTGTTTTTCTAGCGATTCAAACTGCTTTCGAAGGTTTCATCGAAAATACACCCGACAAATTGCCGGTAACCGCTGAAAAATTCGGACTCAAGATCCCTTTCGGCCACAATCTCAAAGCCCCCGAGTTCCCGGGAGTTAGCGGCACCTACAAGCCCGGGGGAACCCCCTGGTGGGTCATTATCGACCGCAAGGGTATCGTCGAATACAACGGATTCATCCTCAACGAAGAGGAGGCCATCAAGGGCTTTGACAAGCTAATCGCGGGTCTCCCGGTGGATTGATCGGGGTCCGCCTCCGGCGGGTGCGCCGATATTGCTAGTAGACCACGCGGATCTTGCCAGGGATTACGCCCTTACCGTGGAGATGCTTTCCTTCTGGGTGAGGAAAGACCATGCTAAGGGCACTAATCCCACTGGTGGTATGTCCAAACTGACGAGCGATTCTCCGGCACAAGTTAGTCCAACCTCAAACCGGGGCGTCAGGTATCCAGGTATTCGAGTCACCTGCAACGGCAACACACTTGTCGCAAAATACGTCGAGACGCGTATCACCGAAGGGGGCGTCTTTTACCCCATCACCCCCTCCACCGAGGGTGGCGAACTTTACCAGCAGAGCTACGCCATGGGTGAGCTCGATGTCTGGGGCAATCAGAAGATCGCGATCGAGACCGAGGGCGAACACGCCGCCCAGGGCGGCGCTACCGCCCTCGCAGTGACGGGACGACGCGTCGTCAATTTCACCTCGGGCCAGGGCCTCGTCTACGCGATGGAGCAGTATTATCACGCTCCCGGCAAGTGCTCGACGATGGTCCTCGAGGTTGGCGCGCGCGCCCTCACCAAACATGCCTTGAACGTCCACTGCGGACACGACGATATCTACGCCGCCCTCGACACAGGGTGGACGATTCTTTTCGCCAAAAACGCACAGCAGGCTGCCGACCATGCCATCATCCTGCGGAAGGTAAACGAGCTCGCGCTCAATCCCGGCATGAACGTTCAGGACGGAATGCTCACGACTCACTCCGAGCGCGCCTGGCTCGCACCCGAGGCCGCCTTCCTCCGTGAATTTCTCGGTGCCCCGGACGATTATATCGACAACCCCACTCCGGCGCAGCGCGAACTCTTCGGGGAGAAACGCCGCCGAGTCCCGGCGATGATGGATTTGAAACACCCCATCCTCCTCGGTCCCGTTGAGAATCAGGAGCACCACATGAATGGAATCGCAGCGCGGCGAAACCAGTGGATGGAACCCATCCCCGGCTTTCTCGAGGATGCTTATCGCGAGTTCGGCGAACTCACCGGACGCCACCATCAGCTCCTCGACTGCTATCGGAGCGAAGACGCCGAAACCGTCTTCGTCTCGCTCGGCAGTGCCGCTGAAAACATTGAGGCCGCCTGCGATTACCTGCGCGAACAACGCGGCGCAAAGGTCGGCTCGATCCACGTCAACGTAATCCGCCCCTTCCCCGAGGCAGCCATTGTCGAGGCGCTGCGGGGGAAAAAGAACGTCATCATCCTCGAACGCACCGACGAGGGCATGGCCGGCGACAATCCCCTCGGGCGCGACATCCGCGTCGCCCTGAGCAAAGCCCTCGATGACTCAGCACATGACGGCGAAAAGACCGGCAGGATTTCGCCGCTTTCACCGGAGGAGTTCCCCCGGATCTGCAGCGGGATTTACGGGATCGGCTCGCGCGACTTCCGGCCCGAGCATGTCCTCGGCGCCTATGAGTTCGCCACCGGAACGACAAATCGGAGGGACGGTCGCGGCCGTGCCGAGGGCGAGCATTTTTGTGTCCTCGGGGTCGATCACCCTTATGCCGTGCTCTCGAAGGACACCCCTTCCCTGCTCCCAGGGGGAGCGATCGCGGCCCGTTTCCACTCCATCGGCGGGTGGGGCATGATCACCACCGGGAAGAACCTCGGGGAAATCATCGGCGAATTTGCCCACGTCCTCGAACAGGAGACCGGACAGGCCAATCTTTTCGTCAACGCAAACCCGAAATACGGGTCCGAGAAGAAGGGCGCGCCAACGAACTACTACCTCGTCGCCGCACCCGAACACGTGCGGGTGAACTGCGAGCTGAACCATGTCGACATCGTCCTCTGCTGCGATCCCAAGGCGTTCACCCACACCAATCCCCTTGCCGGATTGAAAAAGGGCGGTGCCCTCGTCTGGGAATCGAACGAGCCGCCTGAGACCGTTTGGAAACGCATCCCGCGGAAATTTCGTGCGTTTGTCAGGGAGAACGGAATCCGGATCTTTACCCTGCCCGGATTCGAGATCGCCCGCGCTGCGACCGACCGGCCGGACTTGCAACTCCGCATGCAGGGAAACGCCTTTCTCGGAGCCTACTTCAAGGTATCGCCCTTCTTTGCGACCTTCGGCATCGACGCGTCTCGCTTCGACGAGGTGGTGCGGGCGCAGTATGAGAAAAAGTTCGGTCGTTTCGGTGCCGCCGTCGTTGAGTCGAACATGCGGGTCATGAACGAGGGATTCACCCGCGTCACCGAAGTCCCCCATGGCGGGATCGACGACGAGGATCTCTCCGGCATGCGCCTGACCCCGTTGCTTCCCTGCGGCAATCCTGACATTCTACCCACGGCCGGATGCGGGTATCCCGGACTCCATCCCCACGGACACGATGAGGACCAGCCCGACCGCTACCCGCTGCAGTCCCTTGAGCTCTTCGACCGCGAGTTCCGCAGCGGCCTCGGTTACCATCAGCCTTCCGGCGCGCTCGCCTCGATCGGTGTAATGGCCGCCGCCACCGGAGCAACCTCGTCGAAGTATGTCGCCCGGCGCGAGACCCCGCTCTATCTTCCCGAAAACTGCACCCAATGCATGGAGTGCATCAGCGCCTGTCCTGACACCGCCCTGCCCAACACCGCCCAGGATCTCGGCACGATACTCACGACCGCCGCGAAAAATTACGTCGGCGATCCGGAACAGCGCGCGCTTCTCCTCGCCGCGCTTCCCGGTCTCGAGCGCGGCCTCCGCGAGCGCATGAACGCCGCGGTCGAAGCGAGGGAGAATCCACACTTCCAGGAGTTGCTTCACACCGAGGTCGCCCGTCTGAACGGAGGTATCGCCGCCGCCACCAAAGAGTCCTTTTCCCGCATCCTCGACCTTGTTCCGGTCGCCTACGCGAAGGTGCCGGCGGTCTTCAAGTCGATCGAAAAGAAGAATCCCGGTCAGGGCGGGGTCTTCTCCATTTTCGTGAGCGACCTTTGCAAAGGCTGCGGCGAATGCGTCGAACAGTGTGGAGACCACGGAGCCCTCGTCATGGCGCCCGACACCGCGGAGTTGAACCAGAGGCTCACCGGTGCGCAGATTTTCTCGCGGCTGCTTCCTGACACACCGCAAAAATACCTCGGCCTCTACGATGGCGAGCATCCCGGTGACTCGCGTCCCGCCGCCCTCCGTAACCACCTCATGGTGAGGCGGAACTACGAGGCCCTCGTCTCCGGCGACGGAGCCTGCGCCGGTTGCGGAGAGAAGTCCATTCTCCGCGCCATCGCCTCAATCACCGAAGCCTACATGCGTCCGCTCTACCACTGCAAGGCGGCACGCCTCGACACCCTCGCTGATCGCCTCGAGTCGGAGGCGGTCGCACGCCTCGCTGCTTTGAAGGTCCGGAGCGAAGACGAACACGCCCTCTATGGCAAAGCCGTCGCCCACCTCGTCATGGGACTGGGCGGAGAGAACGATGCCGACACCGCCTCGCGCCTCTCCGCGAACGGTCCTGTCTCCGACGAGGACCTGGTCGCCGCCCTCGTCAGCGCCCTGCGTGTCGAGGCCTTCAACCACCAGAAACTGCAATCCAGTGACGGACGTCTCGCCAACGGCATGAGCGTGATGTTCATGGGGGCCTCGACCGGTTGCAACACCGTCTACGGATCGACCCCGCCAAACAATCCTCATCCTTATCCCTGGATGAATTCATTGTTTCAGGACGGAGCCACGATCAGTTGGCTCCTGGGCGAATCGCTTCTCCTGCATCACACCCGGCATTCAGTCGCGCCGGAGCGCCTTGCCCTCGCCCTCCTCGGGGATAGACCCGCGACCGACTCCGGTGAGGGTATCATTGACGAGGCCGGCTATTGGGATCTTACCCACTTGTCCGACGTGCACTTGACGGACCAGGAAATCCGCGAGCTGCCCAAGGTCTGGATTGTCGGCGGCGACGGCGCCCTCGGAGACATCGGCTTTCAAAACCTCTCCAAAGTGATTCTCCAGAACCGCCCCCACGTGAAAGGTGTCATGCTCGACACGCAGGTCTACTCCAACACCGGCGGCCAGAATTCAGACAGTTCGAACATGCTCGGCGGCTACGATATGAACCAGTTCGGCCGTGCCTCGCAGGGAAAACTGAACGAGAAAAAGAACGTCGCCGAGATCCTAACGAGCGGGCACGGCAGTCCCTACGTCGCCCAGGTCTCCATCGCCAACGCTGCCAAACTTTATCAGACCGTGCTTGAGGGGCTCGACTATCGCGGCACCGCCTTTTTCCAGTGCTATACCACCTGCCAGCCCGAGCACGGCGTCGCGGACGATCGCTCCGCCCACCAGGCCAAGCTCGCCCGCGATTCCCGGGGCATGCCGGAGTTTGTCTTTGACCCGCGCGGCGGCGAAACAACGGGAGAGTGCTTTGACCTCAAGGGCAATCCCAATCTCGACCGTGACTGGTATCAGGCGGTCTTCCCTGACAAGACACCCTACCGCTACACCGTCGCCCACTGGGCGACAACGGAGGCGCGTTTCCGAAAGCACCTCAAACGGATCACCGGGGACGAGGCCACCCGCCTTGTGCCACTGGAGGAACTCCTTGTTTTAGTGACCCAGGACGACGTCGTGAACCGTCGTGTCTTCGATTCGGCCCACCGGAGTTTTGTCCCCGATTTCGGGGCCTTTATCCGAGCTGATGTCGAGGGCGCAATAGAGCTTTTTGCAGTGTCCCGGCAAACCGTTCTTTTCTGTGTCGAGCGACGGAAATCGTGGCGGATCCTCCAGAGCAAGGCCGGGGTGGAAAACAAGGATTACCTTGCGCAGAAGTCCCTCCTCGCAAAGATCGATAAGGGCGAAATCGATATCGGGAAAATGAGGGGAAGGGTAAGTGAACTCTTTGCTGCGGAACTCGCAGCGGAGTGATAAGGCTGCGAAGGACCCCGGAATCGCCATCCCGCACGATCCATTGCATAGTTTCCAATGGAAAAAGCACCGTGTGAGGCACTCTTAATTCAAAGAGTATGCGTCACGGACGAAACGGATTGATTTCCTTCTTGGCACTGCCAGAAGGGGTTGCCGCCGTATTTTCCAACGGCTCACCATTGCTACGAAAGGCACTGACCGCGATCAGAACAGCGGCAATCAGAGTGATTAACATGACGATCATCACCCGGCTGAAAACCCCCATCGGGGCGCCGCCCTCCGATCGCATGTTTCGAGTTTTCTGATTAAAATGCGGCATGTGCGGTTCCGACTGAATTGAATGCCTCCCCGAAGCTCACCCGGTTGATCATCAAAACAGAAACTGTCACAAACACTCAACAGGGGCACTCAACTTTCTATGTAGCGGTTTTTGCTACCTGATTCGAAGCATGCCGGACCCTGGATTTCACGTCATCAGGCAGCCAGGAAACAGTTGGCACGGGAGCAAGGAGAGATGAGGATCACCTGTCCGATTCACCTGCGAATACTCTGAATAACCATGTTCGTGCCCATTCATTGCCACGCCGTTCGCCTTACTCTGCTCGCGCTCTCCGTGGCCAACCCTCTCTTATCCGCTGATTTTCCTGAAGTCACGGACACGGAAACAAAACTGGAAAAGTTCCTCACTCCAGAAGCCGCCGTTGAGAAAATGGTGCTCCCGGAGGGTTTCGAAGTCACCCTATCCGCCTCCGAACCGGAGGTGCGAAACCCTATCGCGATGGCCTGGGACGGACGAGGTCGGCTCTGGGTGGCGGAATGTTACACCTACGCGGAGCGGGCCTTCGACCTGAGCCTGCGCGACCGAATCCTCATTTTCGAAGACACGGATGGAGACGGAAACTTCGATACCCGTAAAGTTTTCACCGACGAATTGCAGCAGGTCACTAGTCTTGAGATCGGGCACGGAGGGCTTTGGGTGACGGCGGCACCCCGGCTGCTTTTTATTCCCGATGTTGATGGCAACGACGTCCCGGACGGGCCTCCGGTTGCCCATATCGAAGGGTTTCGCGTCCCTCCGGAGAGCTATCACAATCTCGTCAACGGCCTCCGCTTCGGACCCGACGGTTGGCTTTACGGCCGATGCGGAGCAACCGGGGCCGCGGATGTGGGTGTTCCGGGCACACCGGTTGATGAGTTGATTCCGGTTCGCGGCGGGATGTGGCGTTACCATCCGAAGCGCCGGATATTCGAAGCGATCACCTCGGGCAATACCAACCCGTGGGGACATGATTGGAACGAGCACGGGGAACTCTTTTATGTGAACACCGTCAACGGTCACTTCTGGCATGTCACTCCCGGTGCGCATTTTATGAGGGCCCATACCCTCGATCCTAATCCGCGGGCCTATTCCCTCATCGATCTGCATGCCGATCACTGGCATTTTGACACGGCTCTCGGTTGGCAGGACACCGCAAAACGGAAAGACAAAAATCTCTCCGACTCGCTCGGAGGCGGGCATGTCCACATCGGTGCCATGTTCTATCTCGGCGACAACTGGCCCGAAATCTATCGCGGACAGTTTTTCACCTTGAACCAACACGGGCGGCGCGCCAATCAGGAGCAGGTCGAACGGCACGGATCCGGGTATATCGCCCGGCATCGGCCCGATTTTTTCAAGACCGCCGACGACTGGTTTCTCGGACTTGATCTTCGTTATGGACCCGACGGAGGAGTTTTTGTGATCGACTGGAGCGACACCGGCGAATGCCACGAGCGCGACGGCGTTCATCGCAACAGCGGACGCATCTACAAAATCACCCATGGTCGTCCCGCACCGGTGAAGGTCGATCTCGCAAAACTTTCACCCGAAGAACTGGTCGCCCTCCATACTCATGCCAACGAATGGTTTCCACGCCAGGCAAGAATCGAACTTGCCTCCAGAGTCGACGCCGGTGGGGCGGCTGAAGAACTGCGTTCCCTTTTTGAAACGACCGGGGATCCTGTCATCAAATTGCGCGCCCTTTGGACCCTCCATTCCATCGGTGAAACGGACGCTGCATTTCTCAAGTCCCTCTTGAATCACAACAACGAAAATCTCCGGGTGTGGGCTCTGCGACTGCTCGCCGACACCTGGCCGATCGATACACTCATGAGCGAGCGTCCCTCGAATTTCGGGGAGATCAAAAGCTCCGTTGCGGTTCCTTCACCTGAGTCTCTCCTGCCGGATCTCGCGCGAATGGCAAGGGAAGACGACTCGTCTCTCGTCAGACTGACACTCGCCTCGCTCCTGCAACGGCTTCCCGTGGATCATCGCCTGGAAGTGGCTGAGGGACTCGTCAAACACAAGGAAGACGCTCAGGACCATAACTTGCCCTTGATGATCTGGTACGGTCTCATTCCAGTCGCGGAGAAGCATTCCGGAGAACTCGCCCGACTCGCGGGAATCTGTGAACTACCGATGACCCGACTTTGCATCGCCCGACGCCTCTCCGAAGACCTCGAAACAAATCCGGCACCCGTTAATGAACTGCTTGAACTGACAAGCGCCGCCTCGCCCGAGTTTCAATCCGACATTCTCACCGGAATGGCGGCCGCTCTGGCCGGTTGGAGAAAGGCCGAAAAGCCCGCCGCCTGGGACAAACTTGTCGCCACTATCAGCAACGACTCCCCTCTCTCCGCACCGGTGCGCGATCTCAGCGCCCTTTTTGGAGACGGGCGCGCCCTCGACGAAGTGAAACAAATCGCATTCGCCAAAGATCTCGAGATGGAGCAGCGCAAGGCCGCCCTGCGAACACTCATCGACAACCGTCCTCCTGACTTGAGAAAGATCTGCGAACAGTTGATCAACGAGCGCTATCTCAACTCCATCGCCGCAGTGGGTCTTGCTCAATTCGACGATCCTGCGGTGGCTGATCTGCTCGTGAAATCCTACCGCCGTTTTCACCACACTGAACGAGGACAGCTGCTGGAGGTCCTGACCTCGCGCCCTGTCTTTGCCTCGGCGCTGCTCAAGGGTGTGGAATCCGGAGAGATTCCGAAAGATGTCATTTCCGCGTTCCATGTCCGGCAGATGCGCGGTCTTGAAGATGAGGCTCTGCGAAAGGAAATCGCCAAGGTATGGGGGGAAATGAGAGAAAGTCCTGCCGACAAGGTGGCGCTGATTGAAAAACTCACCAAAGACCTAACTCCGGAAGTCCTCGCGCAGGCAGACAAGGGCGCGGGTCGGGTCGTTTTTAATGCAATCTGCTCCGCCTGCCACCGCCTTCATGGTCACGGCAATGCCCTCGGTCCCGATCTTACCGGAGCGGGCCGGGACAGTCTCTTCTATCTGCTCGAGAATCTCGTTGACCCCGGAGCCCAGGTGGCCGCCGACTTCCGGCTCAATCTCATCACCCTGAAAGACGGGCGTGTCCTCAGTGGATTTATCGGAGCCCGCAGCGACCGCACTCTCACAGTCCGGACCATGGCAGGTGAAATGGTCGTGGAGCGAGGCGAGATCACAAAGCAGGAGGAAATGCCTCTCTCCATGATGCCCGAGGGTCTCCTCACCACCTTCACCCCGGAGCAAACCCGGGATCTCATTGCCTACCTCATGCACCCGGGTCAGGTGACTTTGCCCGGCGGCGAATGAGCCGATCGATTGATATGATGAAATATCTCCTCATTGGAATTGTCTCGACTGGATTCATCTTTACGGAACTCCCCGGGGAGGAAGGATCGTGGAAGAGTCTCTTTAACGGAAAAGACCTCACCGGATGGGATGGCCAGGCCGGAGCATGGGAAGTGAAAGACGGCGAGATCCGCTGCACTGGCATGTCGAAAGGAAAGAACTGGCTCGTCTGGCGGGGCGGCGAACCGGGAGACTTCACCCTGAGGATGCAGTTTCGATGGCAGGAGGGAAATTCCGGAGTTCAGGTGCGAAGCGATGATCTGGGCGAGTGGCAGATTTTCGGTTATCAGGTCGAGATCGCCGAACGGAACAAGATGGGTATGTGGCACCATTCCCTGTTGGATAAAACGCATCCAAAAAAGGAAATCCGTCACCTCATGACAACCGCGGGACAAAAAGCGGTGATCGATGCGTCGGGCAAAAAAACGATCGCGCAATTCGCCGATACCGCAAAAGTGCAGTCAGTCTATAACGAGGGCGAATGGAACGACCTCGAGATCGTTGCCAGGGGCCCCGAACTCGTTCAAAAAATCAACGGGGTGGTCTTTGCCGAGTTGATCGACGACGATACGGGTATGTCCCGCAGAGAAGGATTGATCGCCCTTCAAGATCACGGAAAAGGATGCCAGGTCGCCTTCCGGAAGATCGAATTGAAGATCACCCGTTGAATTTTCCCCGGCAGGCCGAACGTCGACTACCTCCGGCGCATCATGCCCGCAGGCACCGCCACATTTTGAATCTGGGGTGACTGGTTTCGGTGGCCTCGAACGGAGAATGGCTTCGAGGAGATGGAACTCCTCGCACCGACGGCAGAGGAGAATCCGCGCGAGGATGAATTGCCCCGATGGTCTGATGTGGTGCATCCCGAGAAGATCATCATCGCGCCGAGAATTAAAATGCTGATTAGTAGACTGGTATTCATCGTATGGGATCAACCGCCTGGATAGCCCGTTAGATTGTTGGAGCATCGCGTCCCCGTTTGGGGAGGCGCTCCGTCCGGGCTGGTCCAGACAGTTTTCACTTCCACGATGCTAGCCCCGAATGCTCCGGGCGGAGATAGGGTGAAACCCCACCTATTCCCCGTGACGCAACCACGGTGGAATGGAATAGGAAATGAGACTTCCCAACTGCCCCGATCCATCCTATTCCTTGTGAATGAAAACTCCCCCTGTGCTTCTTCCCCTGGGCATTGCCGTCATTGCATTGGTCTCCTCCCTCTCCGCCGCCGACCCTGGCGAACTCATTTTCGAGGACGATTTCGAGCGCACTGAATCACAGGAGACGAAAGATGAACCGGGAAAAGGCTGGGGTACGAACAGCAAGAGCCGGGCAAAGGGGAACAAGCAGGTCGATCTTCGTGATGGCGCGATGTATATCTATCTCCATGAACAGGCCGATCACGCCGTTTCCGTAACTCAGCCCGCAGTCTTTACCGACGGCGCCGTTGGTCTGCGTTTCAAGCTGGAGGACGCTAAGGACAGCCTCGGACTCAATTTCGCCGACCTCGAATTCAAGGAAGTTCATGCGGGTCACCTATTCGCCGCCAAGGTCGATCCCAAAAAGGTGCAGTGTCAGGATCTCAAAACCGGAAACATGCGTCTCGATATCCGCCAGGCACGAGAAGCGAAGCAACCGCTTAGCGACGAGCAGCAGGCGGCGCTCAAGGGCAAGGACAAATCATTCCCCCACCCCCTCGAGATCGGCAAGTGGCACGACCTTCTTGTGCAGGTCGAAGGCGACGAGATCACCGTGACGATCAACGGAACCGAAGTCGGTCGCTTCCAATCTCCCGGCATCGCCCACCCCACCAAACGCCTTCTCCGCCTCTCTGTTCCAAGAAATGCGGTCGTCGACGACGTGAAAATCTGGAGAACGAAATGATTCCTTTCCAGGCCATGAGCTCACGAGCCTGAAGTGAACCGATAAGCGTAAAGGTCCGCGTCTTTGATCTCAAAGCGAAGCCGCACCGGTCTACCCGGGAGGGAGGAAAGATCGGTCCCTCCTTTCCACGTGACGATGCGCCCGGTCGAATCACCGAACACGGGAGGACAATCATCGAGAGCAAAACCCGGAATTGCCTTTCCGGAATCATCCTGAATTTCAACACGAATCCCTCCTGCCGCCGAACTTGAGAAATTGAGTTCCAAACGTCCGCCTGTAAACACGACCGCCTTTGTCACCACCTCCCCACCCTTCATCGGAGCGCTAACGGAAACAAATCCATCAAGGCGCAGGGCGTAACGCCGCAACTGGCTGCTTTTCCCCGTCCAGTAGCTTTCGGTGGCGTAAAAGGACAACTCGTTGGGCGCACCATCCAGCGTGCCTTTCGTTTCGACCGGATGCCAGGCGACATACTGATGACCATAATGCCAGGTTCCGTCCCGCTCGATACCGGGACGAAGGAAGGCTTCCTCCCAGCGCTTGAAATTCACTCCATCCCGACTTGCCATGAAGAGCCCTTCGGTGATGGCGGTCCCGTAGCGCGGACTTGCTCCCGATCTTGATTCCCGGTGCTCGCGTTCAGGCAGGGCCCTCATTGAGTCTGACCAGCCGCGATCCAGATAACGGGTTGGAAAGCCGATGAGCAGGTGCGGTGCACGGTGATAGGGATTAACCCCGTTGGTGTAGAGTTCCTCTTCCGGAGAATCTGAATAGGTCAGGTCCTTCCAAGGCTCCCAGTTTTTAAGATCTTTCGAAGTCGCGGTGCGAATCGCCCGGACTCCGGAAGGCTTCCAGGTTTCTCCGTCGGTTGTCCCTCCCGTGAAAATGCGCCAATAGGCGCGGTAGGCGTCGATGTTAGGATCGTAAAAGGCCAGATTCTGCGAATCAAAAGCACCTTCGGTGATAACGGGTTCCGGATGGGCGAGTGACCAGTGGAGTCCGTCGGCGGAATGAAAAAGAAGCAGCCCATGCGGCTTCTCAGAGCGAATGATTGCCTTATATCGCGACGCGGGCGGACATTCGGGATTTTCATCCCTGAAAACAGCAGGATGACCGGGATCGGATTTCACCTTTTCGAAAGCCTCCGGAGCGAGCACAATATTGTTCGCCTTCGATCCCTGAAACTCAACGATCCCGAGTTCGGGCTTGCGCCAGACAATACCATCCCTGCTCTCCGCATAACAACAGAAGAGCGGGTGTGATCCGGTATTCACCTTGCCCCCGCCAACCTCGAGATGCCAGGCCTTGTAGTACATCCGGTAGAGATCTCCATCCCGGAAGACACTGTGATAGCCGCTTCCGGTTCCCTCCCACGGGGCATCGTGTTCCAGCACGACCTCGCGGGCTTCGGGATGATGCAGCTCCAGACGTGCTCCTCCCGTTACTCTATCGATGAGATCATCCTGGACAAAAAGCTCTCGACGACTTCCGATGTTGGTGACTTCCCCGGCAAATGCCGAGAGACCAAGGAGGGAAATGAGGGGTAGCAGAATCTTCATGATCATGGAACTCAAAGCGGTTTAGCAATTCCCCCGCTCAAACTCAACCCTCCCAACACTGAGATTCAACCCTAATGACGCCAGAGAGATCCGGCTGACACGGAGCCACGAAGACAAAGTCCGGGAATATTGCCTGGTGGCCTCGCTGCTCTGTGCGGGCCCGAATTTCGACACATCGACCTAACCAACCCGAAACAAAAAAAACCGGACGCGCCTTTCGACACGCCCGGTTTTTGAATTCGTTTCCGTGAAAGAAACAGGGACAGATATTACATCATGCCGCCCATGCCGTGGTCGTGACCGTGGTCACCACCGGCAGCTTCTTTCTCAGGAAGGTCTGCAATGAGACACTCGGTGGTCAGAAGAAGACCGGAGATCGACGCGGCGTTCTGGAGAGCGCTGCGAGTCACTTTGGTCGGATCAACAACACCGGACTTCACGAGGTCTTCGTAAGTATCGGTGGCGACGTTGTAACCAACGTTGCCTTTTTCGTTCTTGACCTTCTCAACGATGAGGGCGCCTTCGCGACCTGCGTTGGCGGCAAGCTGACGAAGGGGAGCTTCGATGGCGCGCTTGACGATGTCAGCACCGGTAGCTTCGTCACCGGTGAGACCGAGATCCTTGAGACCGGCCTGCGCACGGATAAGAGCAGTACCACCGCCGGGGACGATACCTTCTTCCACCGCGGCACGAGTCGCGTGAAGCGCATCTTCGACACGGGCTTTTTTCTCTTTCATCTCCGTTTCGGTGGCAGCACCGACATTGATGACAGCAACACCGCCGGCGAGCTTGGCAAGACGCTCCTGGAGCTTCTCACGGTCGTAGTCGGAAGTGGTTTCTTCGATCTGACGGCGGATCTGGGAGACACGGCCGCTGATGGACTCGCTGGTTCCTTCACCTTCGATAATGGTGGTGTCCTCTTTGGTGATCTTGATCGACTTGGCAGTGCCGAGGTCTTCAAGAGACACGTTTTCGAGTTTGATACCGAGGTCTTCGGTGATGACACGACCACCGGTGAGGATGGCGATGTCTNNAGCATGGCCTTGCGGCGATCACCGAATCCGGGAGCCTTGACGGCGGCAACGCTGAGAGTACCGCGGATCTTGTTCACCACGAGGGTGGCAAGAGCTTCACCTTCGACGTCTTCGGCAATGATGAGAAGAGGACGTCCGCTCTGGGCAACTTTCTCGAGAAGAGGAAGCATGTCCTTGAGGTTGGAGACTTTCTTCTCGTGAATGAGGATAAGGACGTTGGCGAGATCGACGGTCATCGTCTCGGTGTCTGTCACCATGTAGGGAGAGAGGTAACCCTTGTCGAACTGCATCCCTTCGACAACGTCGAGAGTGGTTTCAATTCCCTTGGCTTCCTCAACCGTGATGGTTCCGTCTTTACCCACTTTGTCCATCGCATCGGCGATGATGTTGCCGACTTCAGTGTCCCAGTTGGCTGAAACGGTGGCGACCTGAGCGATCTCCTTCGTGTCGGTAACTTCGGTCGAAATCTTCTTCAGCTGCTCAACGAGGGCCGCGGTGGCCTTCATGATGCCGCGCTGAAGGCTGATCGGATTGGCACCGGCAGTCACGTTGCGAAGACCTTCCGCGAAGATGGACTCGGCAAGAACCGTAGCAGTGGTGGTACCGTCACCGGCGATGTCGGAGGTCTTTGAGGAAACTTCCTTGATGAGCTGGGCTCCCATGTTCTCGTAGGGACAGGAAAGCTCGATCTCCTTGGCGACGGTAACACCGTCCTTGGTGATCGTGGGGCTCCCGAATTTCTTGTCGAGAATTACGTTGCGGCCTGCAGGCCCCAGAGTCGCCTTGACGGCCCTGGCGAGTTTACGCACACCGGCGAGCAGGGCGTGCCGTGCTTCTTCGTCGAATGATAGTTGTTTAGCCATAATATTTGATTTTGCTGTTTTTGAATTGGTAGGAATAGCAGGGTCGGTTCTGTGAACTGACCCTCTTCAGTGTTCAGGAAAGAATCCCGAGGATGTCGCTCTCGTTCACGAGAACGCACTCGTCGCCACCGACTTTGACTTCGGTGCCGCCGTATTTGGAGATGAGGACTTTGTCGCCCACTTTGACGGAGAACTCGATGATTTCACCCTCGTCGTTCTTGCCGGTTCCGAGTGCAAGCACTTCGGCCTCCTGGGGTTTTTCCTTCGCCGTGTCGGGAAGAAAAATACCACCGTCGGTTTTCTGCTCGTTGAGCTCGATGCGCTTCACCAGGACTCGTGTTCCCAGAGGTGTAATTTTCGTAGCCATGTGTTAGGATTCTTTGTTTTACTTTTGTTTTTTTGGTTGAAATTCCGCAGCTCGCTGGGCACGCCGCTGGCAACAATATAGCGGTCTCAGGAGCGGGCCGACGATCTGCGGAATGATTGTCCCGGGCCCCTAGGGAGAGACCGGGAGAAAGGGGTTCAGGATTTTCCTTCGGTAACTTCCTCGAACTCGGCATCGACGACGTCGCCTTTGGCGCGTTTGGGTTCGTCTTCGCCTTCATCGGCATCACCGGGAACGGGACCGGCCTGACCGGCACCGGCCTGCTGCGCAGCCGAGGCAAGTTCGGCAAATTTCGCCTGAAGGGCATCGGTCGCGGTGCGGATGCGGTCAGTGTCATCCGACTTCATCGCCTCTTCGACATCAGCGACCGACTTTTCAATCTGTGCCTTCGCCTCGGCGGGAAGCTGGTCACCCAGCTCACCGAGCTGCTTCTTCACGGTGTAGACCGCGTTGTCGGCGAGGTTGCTGACCTCGATCTTCTCAAGCCGCTTCTTATCGGCCTCGGCATATTCCTCGGCTTCGCGCTTGGCTTTTTCGATTTCTTCATCGCTCAGACCGCTTGATCCTTCGATGGAGATGTGGTGCTCCTTGCCGGTGCCCTTGTCCTTGGCCGAGACCTTGAGAATTCCGTTCCGGTCGATATCAAAGGTCACCTCGATCTGGGGAAGACCACGAGGTGCGGCACTAATGCCATCGAGGCGGAAGTTACCGAGAACCTTGTTGTCGGCGACGAGTTTGCGCTCGCCCTGACAGACGACAATGTCGACGGAAGGCTGATTGTCGGCCGCAGTCGAGAAGACCTGCGATTTCTTAGCCGGAATCGTCGTATTCCGTTCGATCATGGGAGTGGCGATGCCACCCATGGTTTCGATCGAGAGGGAAAGCGGAGTCACGTCGAGAAGAACGACATCACCGAGCGAGGGATCTTTGGAAAGAACGCCACCCTGAATTGCCGCACCAACGGCCACCACCTCATCGGGGTTCACCCCCTGGTGGGGATCTTTCCCGGCAAGGCTGCGCGCGGTGTCAACCACCTTGGGCATACGTGTCATCCCACCCACGAGAACGAGTTCATCGATCTCTCCGGCAGTGACCCCGGCCTGCTTGAGACAGTCGCGAACGGGTCCCTTGGTCCGCTCAAAGAGATGATCAGTCATCTGCTCAAGAGCGGCGCGGGTGAGCGTTTTTTGAATGTGCTTCGGACCGGTCTGATCGGCGGTAATGAAGGGAAGATTGATTTCGTAGGACTGTGAGGACGAAAGAGCGATCTTCGCCTTCTCAGCCTCCTCTTTGATCCGTTGAAGCGCATCGGGCTGGCCACTCAGATCTATCCCGGAGTCAGCCTTAAAGCCATCCACCATCCATTTGATAACGGCGCTGTCCCAGTCGTCACCACCCAGGAGGGTATCACCATCGGTCGCAAGCACTTCAAAAAAGCCTTCATCGATTTCGAGGACGGAAATATCAAAGGTGCCTCCGCCGAGGTCATAGACGGCGATTTTTTCTTCACCCTTTTTATCAAGTCCGTAGGCAAGGGCGGCAGCGGTGGGTTCATTGACGATGCGCTTCACATCAAGTCCGGCAATTTCACCGGCCGCCTTGGTGGCGTTCCGCTGCGAGTCATTGAAATAGGCGGGAACGGTGATAACCGCCTCGGTGATGGTCTCTCCCAGCTTCGCTTCGGCGTCTGCTTTCAGCTTGGAAAGCACCATTGCGGAAATTTCCTGCGGGCTGTAAGTCTTGGTGACACCGCCGACCTCGACTTCGATGTGTGCATCTCCGTTGGCCGCTTTGACGATTTTATAGGGAGTCTTTTTCTCGTCCGCAGAGAGTTCGTCGAATTTGCGGCCAATCAAGCGCTTGGCGGAAAAGATGGTGTTCTTCGGATTCGTGATCGCCTGGCGCTTGGCGGCTTGACCGACAACTCGCTCCCCATCCTTGGTGAAAGCGACTACCGACGGAGTTGTCCGGGCTCCTTCCGCATTTTCCAGCACGACCGGTTGCCCGCCTTCCATGACGGCCATACACGAGTTGGTGGTTCCAAGGTCAATACCCAATATTTTGCTCATACAATGTTGTCTTCCTTCTCTGTAAAAATGGTGTGGTGAGAACGGGGGTTCCCGGTTTGATTAACCGATCCAATCGCATTCACCGTGCCATGCGGACGCAATTACATTTAACTCGCTCATTACCATATTGTTATAAATTCCAAGAGAAGCCCACCATCATAGCCTTCAGTTTGAATTAGTGCCAGATTGGCACAAAAAACGCGCTTTCATGGGTCACTTTGGCACAGGTGAGCCAAGCTGCTCGCAACTCAGGGTAGAAGAAAGACACAAAGCACCCCGGCACGCCCCGGCGTAAAAGCTAAGGGCGCAAGAAAAGGAAATCCTCTTGAAGGACCATTCTGGAGAAAGGGATGAAGATCTCCTCATGAATAATCTCCCGCCTTCTCGAACTCAACCGGCCCAAGTTTGAGCTTTAGTCTGATTCAGTCGACCGCCGCCAGTTCCGCATCGACGAGGAGGCGTGCCACGTCCCGCATGTGGTATTTGGCCGCCCATCCCAGCTTGGTCGCAGCCTTACCAGGGTCGGCGGAGCTGATATCGATGTCAGACGGACGGAGGAGGGAATTGTTGTATTTCACATGCTCCCTCCAGTCGAGATCGACCGCTTTAAAAACCGCATCGGTAAAATCATCGAGCCCGTTGGTTTCGCCTGTGGCAACCACATAGTCGTCGCAGTCATCCTGCTGCAACATCAGCCACATCGCTTCGACGTATTCCGGCGCCCAACCCCAGTCCCGTCTTGCCCTAACGTTGCCGAGTTCGAGGATCTCCGATGAACCACGCGAAATTCGGACTGCTGCGGAGACGATTTTGCGGGTCACGAAACGTGCGGAACGCAGCGGTGACTCGTGATTGAAAAGGATGCCGGTGCAGGCCTTCAAACCGTAGGCCTCCCGATAGTTTGCAACGGTGTAATGAGCAGCGGCTTTCGCCGTAGCGTAGGGGCTTCGGGGACAAAAGAGGGTTTGCTCCGACGCTGCAGAGGGTGCATTGCCAAACACTTCGCTCGAACCGGCGTTGTAGAATTTCGCTGGATGGTTGAACATGCGGAGGCATTCGAGAATATTCACCGTGGCGACAGAGATGCTCTCGAAGGTCTCGACCGGCTGGAGGAATGACAGCGCGACCGAACTCTGTCCCGAAAGGTTGTAGATTTCGTCTGGCTGAACAGCCTGTAGCGTGGCTAAAACGCTGCGGAAATCCCGGGAGATGAGAGAGTGGGGAGTTATCCTCTCTTTGATCCCGAGACGGTCGAGGTTTCCAAAACTCGACGATTCATGGTCGCGGGAAGTCCCGTGCACCTCATAGCCCTTATCAAGGAGGAGCTTCGCAAGATAAGGCCCGTCCTGGCCGGTCACACCGATGATCAGGGCTCGCTTCATGATAATTCTTATGTCCTTCGGGACGGAATCCATCCGCATCAAATAATGGATTCAACCTGTTTACAAATACTGGGTTAAATAACTGGATTAAATTCGGTTTTTTGAGCGATTTCCGTCGGTGTTGCGAAAGAGTCATCGGGGTCTCCAAACAAAGAAGTTCGCCTGTCCTATCCCACACACTGTCCCCGATTACCGACGCGCTCGCAAGAGAAACCCGTTTTGCAATCCCTTGCCTTCCTGTGGGTGATTCTTTGGTCCATTTACACAGCATTGCTTTTTCCAAAGCCTTGTCGGCATCGATAGCGACGGTTTACGGGCTTGCCCCCTCCGGGTTTAGCCCACCTGAACTTGCCCCAAAAACCAACGGTCAACCCGGTCATAGTCCCGGCGAGTTACCTCCAATATCGGTCCATTTCTGGGGCGACGGGAGTTCGGTGGCGATCTCGATGAGACGCCGGCAGTCACGCCGGTCGCGTCTTCCTCTGTCCTCTGGTGGGACTGAATTTGCCCCGTCTTTTATTGGACATTCCACCGTAAACGGTTAGCTAACCAAAAGACGCAGACTGTCCTGATGAATCACCCAGCCCCACCGTTCGCCGCTTGCACGATCGTGGCCTCAAACTATCTCGCCCGGGCACTTGTGTTGCATGATTCGCTCAAGCGGCAGCATCCCGAGGTCGATTTCTGGCTGCTGCTGATCGACGATACTCCGTTGAGCCCGCTTACCCGGGGGGCGGTTGACCGGCGGGGCCTGCATATCCTTAGGGTCGGTGAAATCGGTCTCCCGCCGGATGAAATCGGAAACTTCCGCTTCGCCTACGACGTCACGGAGGTCTCTACCGCCTACAAACCTTGGACGCTGGAGACCGTGGTCCGGCGCAGCGGCTTGCACGCTTTCTACATCGATCCCGACATCGAGTTTTTCAGTCCCATGACGAGTCTGGTGGAAGCGGTGAACGGGCATGAGCTAGTCCTTACGCCACACGTGCTGCATGCCATGAAAAGGGATGGAGCGCAACCGTCAGAAGCGGACATCATGGGCAGCGGAATTTACAACCTCGGGTTCCTCGGGCTGAACCGCGATGCGCTCAAGGTGACCGAGTGGTGGGGTGAACGCCTGAAGCGCGAATGCTACAGCGCGCCTGCGGAACAAAGGTTCACCGACCAGCGCTGGATGGATTTTGCACCCACCCTCTTCGACTGCCACATTTCGAAGGAAGAAACCTACAATGTCGCCTATTGGAACGCCGACGCGCGGCCCGTCGTCCGTGAAAATGGGACATATCTGGTGCGGGGCAAACCGCTTTCGTTCTTCCATTACAGCGGTCTCAGTGAGAAGACCCCCCATCTTCTCACCCGGCACCACGCCGACCGTCCTCGCGTCGTGCTTAGCGAGCAGCCCGCACTGACTGCGATGACGGGTGCTTATATCAAGGCCGTGGCCAGCGCGAAATCCGAGTGCAAGGATGCCGCGACCGATTATCCGTTTGATTCCTTCCCTGGCGGAGGAAAAATCGCGCTTGAGATGCGTCGGGCATTCCTGGCCGCCCTCGTGAGATCGGAACAGAATGGGGAGAATCCACTTCCGTCTCCGTTTGGGCCAGGCGGTGAAGAGGCCTTTGCCAACTGGATGAGTGAGCCCGTCCCCTCCCCCGGCGGGCAGGCCTCCGTCCCACGCGCACTCCTGCTCCTCCGCGAGGTTCGCGAGGATCTAAAGACTACATTCGCGGATCCGACCGGAGCCGATGCGGTTCGCCTGATGGACTGGTTCAGGAGGGCCGGGCAGCAGGAATTTCATTTTCCGCTGCGGTTGATTCAATTTCCTGAAGAGGCTGACGCCCGACCGGTCGCACATAGGATAGTGCCGGGTCTTGAGATCATCGGCTATCTGCGGACGGAATCAGGCGTTGGTCAGGCGGCACGCCTCCTCGCAACAGGGTTGAAGTCGTCGACCATTCCGTTCCAAACACATGTTGATTCCACTGCGCCAAGCAGGCAGGAAGACCCGTTTCAGGACGATCGGACCCACTTGCTCGCCCCGGACGAACGTTTCGGATGCTGCGTTCTCTGCGTTAACGCCGATTCGGTCGAGGCGTTGAAGAGTCGTCTGGGGGGAGATTATTTCCACAACCGGCAAATCGCCGGATTGTGGTTTTGGGAAGTCGAAGCATTTCCGCCGCATCTCCACTCCGCGTTTTATGAACTGGATGAAGTCTGGGTGGCTTCCGAATTCATCCGCAATATTCTGGTCCCTATTTCGCCGGTGCCGGTTCATTACCTCCCGCTACCCTTTGGAGTCGGTCCAAAAGCCACTCCCCTGAATCGGGCTTCCCTGGGAATTCCGGAAGGTTTTTTGTTTCTCTTCAGTTTCGATTTCCACAGTGTCTTCCGGCGTAAGAATCCACTCGGAATCGTCGAAGCCTTCAAGCAGGCTTTCGCACCGGGCGAAGGACCAACCCTGGTGATCAAGGGGATCAACGCGGAGGCGCACCGCGCTGATCTCATGGAACTGATCCATGCCTCCCGGGACCGCAGCGACATCATCATTCTTTCCAACTACCTTGACGCCTCCACGAATTTGGCGCTTACGGCGGCATGCGATTGTTACGTTTCCCTCCATCGTAGCGAAGGACTTGGCCTGACCATGGCTGAAGCCATGCGTCACGAGAAACCGGTGATCGCCACCGGCTACTCGGGAAATGTCGATTTCATGAACGAAGAGAACAGTTATCTGTGCCGCTTTACGATGACGCCGGTGGGAGTCGGTGCCGAGCCCTACTCCCCTTTCGCGCTCTGGGCGGAACCTGACATCAGCCACGCCGCCACCCTGATGAGACATGTCTATTCGAACCCGGACGAGGCTGCGGCCAAGGGCCGCGCGGCCGCGGAGTTTCTCGCTGCCAATTTTAATCCCGAACGCTGCGCCGCCGCCGTAGAAAAACTCTGGAAATCAATGAGTAATACCAAACCATCCGCTTCACGCAACGACGGGGATATCCCTGCGTATTCGACTTCATTTTCCGCTCCACTCAGAATGCTCCGTAAATGCGCGGAGCGGCCCCTCGACGTGAAGAATACGGTTCCTTCATTTGGCACGCTCCTCTTCCAGGGCCCGCAGAAGATGTTGCGGAAAATGCTCAGCCGGATCGAACAGCACCGGCGCCCCTTTGATGAAGCGGCCGTGGCGACCGCCAGCAGCCACGACGTGCGCCTTGCCGCGCTCGAATCCGAACTTAGAGAACTTCGCGAACAATATGCCGAGATCCTGGCATCCCAGAGAACCTCCGGGGACGCCGAATCCAGCTGACACCCAAACAAAGAAGAACCCGACCTTACGCCAGGCCGCGTGACAGTTTATTGAATTTTTCGAGAGCGCCGTCGCTCCGGACATGACATTCGAAAACGGCTCGGGGCCCATTCGAAACAATCCGATCCACCTGGAAAAGATTCTCTTCCAGCATTCGTTGCATGCAGGTCTCGTTCGGTGCCCAGTAGTTGGTAAAATCGTTGTTCAGCGCGTTGTTCGGGTAGAACTGCATTAGCGGAGTTTCACTCAACTCCGGATGCAACTCCGCGAGGCTCGTCATCGTGCCGTCCTGTTTGAGAAAAGCCCGATCAATCACCTGGGTTTCCAGATAAAATCGATCCCGACACACCCTGCGACAAATGTCCAGCGCCAGCATCGGATCGGGCAGGTGGTAGATCAGTCCAAGCATCAGGACAACATCGAATGTTCCATGAGTCTTTTCAGAGATATCATAAATGTTCGCCTGCTGGTGAACCACTTTGGAATTCAGTAACTCAGCGGCAACAGCAAAACCCGTCCGGTGAGCCGGAAAATAATCAACCGCCAGCACATCGGCACCCCGGCGCTCGAACTCGAATGCGAAGTATCCGTCTCTCGTCCCGATATCGAGCACTCGCAGTCCGGAACAGTCTTCGGGAAATTCGAAAAGACTAAAGTAGGTCGGTGAGTCGTTGATGCCCGGCGTGACCACGCCCGGTGCCAGTTCGATCCGGTGATACCAAGCCGGGACCGATTCCATCTTCTCCACAATCTCCTCGCGCGAAAAATTCTTTCTCATCCAGGGGAATCTGTATCACAGAATGAATCATGGGGCACTTGATAGTGATGTTATCAACAGAACTGACTGCATTAAATATTTTTTTCATCGATTCCGGGCCCGCCACACCGAAAGGCCGTGGGAAAAGGGGTTCGCTGCCGGGGTGCGAAAAGAGATAAATCAAACCCTAAACCTCCTCCTACGCCGGAATCATCGGTGGCGGCTTTCTCCCCTTGGGAGCATGATCGAACGGGAACTCGACTTCGGCGAGGCCAGGGCGGCTGGGCGTCATCCAGATCTGCCATTGAAAACCCCGGATTTCGGGGGGCTTGATTTTCAAGAACGAGAGCCCGAGTTCACGCATCCGCACTTCGAGCCACGTGCGATCAAAAATAACCGCGTTGGATGGATCTGAATCGTTGATGAACAGAGCGTTTTGGAAATCCTGCATCATCGGGTACTCGGTTTTGTCAAAAAGGAACCAAGTCGAAAGAAGAATGCCCCCGGGGCGCAAAACCCGCACGACCTCACGGAGATAAAATTCCGCTTGATCCTCGAGAACGTGAGTGAACACCGACCAGGCGAGCAGGAGCGACACCGAAGAATCCGCCACGGGGAAAGCCGCGGAGCGATCTCGCCCGCCGGGATTGAAGCCCGCGCTGTAAACGTTTTGATGATGGAAGCGAAAACCAGAATCACACGGTGCGAGCGCCTCCTTGCACCACGCGATCAGCTTCGCGTTTAGGTCGACTCCGACATAAGAACGGGGTCGCGAATGCATTTGAAGCAGCTGTCGCGCGAGCCTCCCGCATCCACATCCAAAATCGAACACCGAATCGTAGGCCTCTAACGGAAGGTCCGGAAAGAGTGGCGCACCTGTCGGGTTGTCGTAGGAGTGGTCATTGAGCGGGCCAACGTATGGGCGCAGCGAAAGCGGAGGAAAAGGGATCGTCGATGGCTCTGGATTCATGCCTCGAATTGGCTCCTGTAAAGTGATGGACCTTGGATGCGGTATCCCGTCCTTCGAGACCCCCCCCAGGGTTCAAGGACACCTAGCCTCAACCGACTTAATTGCAAGGAATTTACCTCTTCATCGCATAGACTCCCGTTACCGCCTCCGGTCCGATTAACATACCGATCGAATTGAGTCTGGTTTCACTACTTGTGGCAGAGTCATACGGTTACAAGAGAAAAACCGTCTCCGAGGGACGGAGAGTCAATCCTCCCTTGTTTCGCGCTGCTTTCGAACCTCCCTCCAATGATTTCGGGGATCACCATATGCGTTGTTGCCGATATTGAATTAATGCACTAGCACTGATCACGATGTCTAGTGGATCTTCATCTTTTCCTGAAGGCGCAGCCCAGACTGTCGAGGAGCTTTCACCGCCGGATAAAGTCGGTGGACCGAAGACATCTCAGGGTTCCCGAGTCTACTTCGTGCGAATCCCGAAGACAGCGAGCAGCAGCTTCACGGAGCTGCTCGCGCGCCTGTTCCCGCCGTCGGAGATCCTGTTCCTCAGCGGCGAGGATCCGAACCCGACAGAATCGACCCTTCAGGACCTTCTGAGTCACCGTTTTATCCATGGCCACCTGCCCTATTCCCTGGTCAATTTTTTTCCTGAACGACCCCTGGTGTTTACTCTCTTGCGTGACCCGATCGATCGCTCTCTTTCGGCATTCCACTACATGCGGCAATCGGCAATCAGCCGGGTAAAAGCCGCCGAGGAGGGAACTGGCGCTCAAATAGGAGCCAGGCAATGCCTTCAGGCGACCCGCATGACGCTTAGGGAGTTCATCCGAACTGAGCCCGCTGCCGCCACGCTTCATCTAGGCAATGTGCAGGCCAGGTTACTCAGCATGACTGCTGCGGAAATCGCTCAATTCAACGGGCGTAACGCAGACTGCACCGATCTGGCGTTGGCCAAGAAGCACCTGTCTGAGTGCGACGCATTCGGTCTCGTCGAGCGATTGGCCGAATCCAAGCAGTTGTTGGCCTTTGCCTTGGGGCGGACGCACCTCGGCGAGTTGGCCTGGATCAATAAGACGCGAACCCGGCCGCCACGCGATGAGATCGACGGAGAGACCCGGGAGGCTCTGGAGGAATTGACCGGAATCGACCGCCAGCTCTACGTCTACGCCCGGGATCTGTTTGAACAGCGTTACCATGAAATGGAGGGCAACCTGCGTCGGTCTTACAGCAGGCACTCGCCCCCCGCCGTTGCGCCCGAGCCGGAGGTGGTGCCGTCATTACTTCACTTCAACAATCCACCGTCGGGAGAGGGCTGGTATGCACCCGAGATATTGGATGGTCGTTGGTTTTGTTGGACCGGAATCACGCCCGAAAGCAGCATTCACCTGGGCACTCCGGCGGGAACGAGATTCGAATTGCGACTTGAGGTGGTTCACGCGGCGGCGCCGGAGAACCTCTTTGAAATGATCGTAGCGGTCAATGGGGTAAACGTGCCGATCCAGATCAGCAGCGGAACCTTCGGCCATATGGTCACCGCATCGGTCGAACCCGCTCTGCTCCGTGGACTTGGGCAAGCAAATCAGATCTCACTCCGGTCCCCACGACTGGTTCGCCCTTGTGAATGCGATTCCGAAAACGATGACAGCCGCCTCCTCGGAGTATCCGTTCAGCGGGCCGAACTCCTGTGCGTTGATTCTGAGTCTTGATCGACGTGTGTAACATCCACGGCTCAGTCCGCTTGTTCAATCGCTCGCCAGGTTTTATCTCGCCAGCATCGCGAGGCCAAGTAAGGCGAAGAGAAGGCGATAGCGGCGCTGCATCCACAGGGCGGTTTCATAGCCGAGTCCCTGCCGTATTGCCTGCACGAACCATGCGGCGTGCAGGGCCCACAGGAGGGGACTCCATCGCAATAGCCCCGGCAGGAGGCCGAGCGAGGCGAGGGTGGTCAGGAGCGCATAGGCGGCTGTAAAGAGGCAGAAGCTTGTGAGAAAAGCGCGGCGACACCCGAACACGACGGCGGTGGTGCGGATTCCGTTGAGACGATCCCCCTCGTAGTCGCGCACCTCCTGGTTGAGATGGCCGGCGGCAAAGACGAGGCCAAAGAAGAGGCCAGGCAAAATGGCCACTCCATCCAGCGGATGGAAAAGAGTATAACCGAGCAGGAATTGCAGTGCGCCTCCGGCGAGGTGATGGAGCGAAGCCACTCCGGGAGTACCCTTGCCTAAGCGCGGTGAGGAGGAATAGAGAAGGCTGAGGACTGCGATCGCCGCGCCGATCAGGATAGAGGTCCATCCAAGAAAAGCGAAGGCGATACATGAAAAGATGAGCAGCGCGCCAGCGAAGTTTGCGACCTGTCGCCGGCTGATGCCCTCGCTGACAAATGTGTGCGTCGCCCGGCGCGGATCGCGGATGTCACCGCCATGCCCGGCCCAATCATTGAAGACAAAGACATGGGATGTCAGGGCGAGGCTGCCAAGAACGAGCAACCCGAGCTGGCATGCATCCGGCCATCCGAAACTGAAACCTCCGAGAAAGGCGCCAATGACGGGGAAAGCCTGCAGCGCAAGCACCTCCAGCGATCGGGTGACAGCGAAGTGGCGGAGGACACGCGCGCCACTTTGCGCCGGACTTGTGGTGAGGCGCGTCGGATGGGACGTCATCGGGATTTTGTTTTCCTGCCTTCAGCCATAGATCCCCACTTTTCGGCGGCGTAAAGGCGGAGCCATAGTGCGTAACCGAAATCCTCGGACCAGTAATATCGTTTTACGGTCGCAGTCAAATCGTTGTGGTAGAGCATCGGTGGCGATCCACGGAGCCCCGCAAACTCCTCGCTCCCGAGGCGCTCAAGCAAACTCCGGATCGCCTCCCGCAGGGCCGCGTCCTGCGGCGAGGCCGCGATCTCCACATACAAGCGTGCCGCCTCGCTCCAGACCTCCTGGCCCTCAGCAGGCAGCGCCAGCCGGTCGGAGGGCAGCGGAATATCGCACCCGAGCTGCCGCAATTCCGCGCTGCGGAGATAGGGCACCAAAGGAGACTTTGCGTAGTAAACCCAGACCTCGTCATCCTGAAACGAGCGTTGCATAGCGAGTTCCAGCTGGCGGGCGGCAGGAGGGTCAAATTCCCGCAGCATCAGATACACGTGCATCTGGATAGCGATGTCCGTCGGATTGGGGTCTTTACCGGGATCCAGACCCTGAAATTCGTTTGTCGGGGCAAGCCAGGTTCGATAGAACCCCCGCGAGTCCCGGTATTGGGCGAGCACGTCGAGCATGGGACGCAGACGGGGGTCAGCGTTGCCGGGACCGGCGATTTTCCACGTCAGGGCGGTATCATCGGAATCCGGAGTAATGACATGCCCCAGCGTGCCGATCGTGGGGCCGTCGGGCAGCCCGTGATAGCGGACGAGCCCGTTACTCTCAATCTGAGCGCCCAGATGCGCGCGAGCTCTCTCCACCGATTCAGAGAGCCCATGCGGACCTGCGACCGGGGAGAGGAGATCCACCAGCATGGCGGTGAGGTAGGTGTTCATTTCCGGTTTAGGGAATTCATAGAGAAGGCCCTTCGTATGGGTAGTAAGCCAGTACCCGCGTTCGTTTTGCCTATCCCGCAACAGCGCTGCCGCCCGCGTTGCCAAGGCATCGAGATCTTCCGCCGGGGCCGGCGACCGGGTCTTCACAACGGTTTCCCCGGGGCTTTCCGGCGCGATAACGAGGACCCGCTGTTCGCGGAGAATGCGGATATCGCTTCTGGGCGCGATGCGCACGGCGAGTTGAAGCACGCGCTCGCCGGGCAAAACGCCCTGCGTGTTGACAACCGTGCGCCAGCCAGAGGGAGCGGCGGTGTCCATTGCTTCATTAACATCCGGCCTAGGCAAAAACTCCATGCTCCAGCCGATGACCACCCCGTCTATCAGCACAATCACTTGAGCTGGGGTGCAATTGCCAGTGAGCGCCCAACCTTCGAGCACCGCGCCGGGCTCAAGCCTCGGGATTTCATCCTTGTTGCCCACCAGAGTCTCCCCGACGCGGTCCAACGAGCCGAGTGTGTCGTGGAGCAGCTCGAACTTGGCTGGCGGGTGCCGCAGTTCGGTGAGGAACGGGATATTTCCAGGATCCCATGCTGCCCGCTTCGATGTGGGGTTTCCGGCATAGATGAGTTCATCGCTCACCTTTGTATACCAGAAGGCACCGATCGCCTGCACGGCGACCGAGGCCACGACCGACACGACGAACAGGTACCGGGCGAGCGGTCGCAGGACGAGCGGTGCGGGCGCGAGCATCCAGAGCAAAATTGGCAGGATGTCAGTTAGCCACCGTGGGCCCCATGCAGATCCAGCCCGCCAGTCGGCCTGCGAGTAGAGCAGGAGCTGCGCGGCGACACCGCCGATGAAAGCCACGGCGAGGCCTTTCGATTCGGGTGTCCGCAGGCGGTGCCTCAAGCCCACAGGAAGAAACACAAGGAATGGCGTAAAAACGAGCAGTCCCCGTGTGGGGCTGACCAGCAGGCCCGGCACCCCACGCCAATCGAGTTGAAAAAAGGACAGCCCGGCGGCCTTAAGCATCCCGTATCCGCCAGCAACGTCGCCGATGAAGAATAAATTGTACCACAGCAGCGCCGCCAGCGGTACTACTGCACCGGCAAGAAACCAAAGCGCGCCGCGCCTTTGGCTCCAAAAAAGAAAGAGCGCGATCGCCCCGGCGATCAGGGCATCCGGCGGGCGGTTTGCCGCCATCAGGACACAAGCACAGCCGAGCATCACCGCGCGCAGGCGCGAGACCTTGGAGCCCAGCAAGAGCAGAGCAAGGGCGATGAGGAGTTCCCCTGTCCCGTGTTGCCAGAGTGCCTGGCTGGAGATCATCCAGGTGTTTGTCCCGAAAGCGAACGCCGCGGCGAGAGGGAGGCTCCACTTGCCACAGTCGCGGCGCAGCACCAACAGCATCAGGACGCTCGCGACCGAGGCGAGAAACGATGCGGCGAGTTTCTCCATAAATTCCGCCACCCTGCCGACGTTCGGCTGCTCCCAGCCATGTTTGTCGAGCCAACGGACGGCAGGCAGGTAGAGCGGGGTCACCAGCAATGGAGTCACCACAGGATAAAGGGAGGCGAGCTGATGCTGGCGGGTGCGGACCATCCAAAAAGCCCACGGCTCGAAGTAAGTCACCTTTTCCCCGGCGCCAACCGGGCGATAAGGGTTGGCAGCCCGGGGATGACCATGCGCA
Organism: Akkermansiaceae bacterium UBA2381; assembly: GCA_002344215.1. Classification (GTDB taxonomy): domain Bacteria; phylum Verrucomicrobiota; class Verrucomicrobiia; order Verrucomicrobiales; family DEV007; genus Arctic95D-9. The sequence continues at coordinate 17,982 of DDSV01000017.1, read as the reverse complement.
ACCAAGTGAGCATTATCTTCGAGGCTTAGTGTGCCTTGTTGCAAGAGAATGAGCGGCTGAAAGCGGGCGGGCAAAGTGTCTCCAGCGCCGATTTGACGGAAGTTGGCATTGTAGACCAGAAGGCAGAACACGCCAAAGAGGGGCGGCACGATCCAGGAACGGCGCAGAGGGAGCCATGCGGTCCGGTTCATTCTGGAACTGTGTTCCGTCACGACTCACGCTGGTGTTCGATGCCGTATTTCAAAATGGCCCAAAAAGCATGGGCACCATCTTTCCATCCGATCTTTTTACCCTCTGCGTAACTGCGACCGCAATAGGAGATCGGGATCTCCTGAACCCTAACACCGATGGAGGCCACCTTGGCAACCAGTTCAGGCTCGATACTGAAACGAGGTTCTTTCAGATCGAGGCGCTCCAGCACATCCCTGCGGAACACCTTCGTTCCGCACTCCACGTCCGATAGATTCAATCCGGAAAAACAGTTCGACAGCAGGGTAAGCATTCTGTTGCCGACACGTTGCCTGAAGTAGCGAATGCTGCACGTGCTGCCGCTCATGAAGCGAGAGCCGAAGACGACATCCACCCGGCCCTGAAGAATGGGTCGCAACACTTTGTCGTATTCAGCCGGGTCGTATTCCAAGTCCGCGTCCTGCACCAGCACCACCATCCCGGTGGCCAGCGCAAAACCAGTCCGAAGCGCGGCCCCTTTGCCCCGGTTCGTGGTGTGCCGTTCCAGCCTCACACGGAGGTCGTTCCCCGCCACCTCCTCGACGATCGAGGCAGTGGCGTCAGCCGACGCGTCGTCCACCACGATGACTTCCATGACGGATACTTCCTGCAGCACACGACGCAGGCACTCCCTGATGCTTCCCTCTTCATTAAAAGCCGGCATGACCACGGTCACCGACCCGACAGGCGGAATCTCAAAATGCGGGGACACACTGGCAGCTGAATGCGACGGCGCCTGAGTAGAGAGCTCCGGATACAACAAAGAAACCGCCTCTGGACGGGTGCGTGTTGCCGCTACTTTCCGGATATTCATTCTAGACAAAACTGATAGAGAATCGCTTTTTCAACCTTGCTCCCCCCCAAATAACCGGTTGATGACCAGGAACGCGGCCATCCCACAGAGCTTGGGGATTCGAACCCTTGTTGAAAGTTCAGTCAAGTGTTTACTGACTACTCTGCTGCAGATTTCAAATTTCTCTCCCGGCTCATGGCCTCGACTTCCTGTGCCTTGAGCAACCTTCCGGAATGAAGAAGGCCGTCGCCGTAAAAACCACGCCAGCATCGCGAGGCCACGCAAGGCGATGAGCAGGCGATAGCAGCGCTGTCCATAGCTAAGCCCGCGCCCGAACCAAACGCCTACTCCTCCCAGATAAACTCGTCCGTCGATTTTCTTCCAAAATCCCCGGCTCTTGCCGGGAGAACCTCCTTGTTTGCGAGACCCATGTAGGCCAGGATCCCGTCCGCGATCGCCTGAGCGAACATCTCCCGCCACTGGGGATTGTGAACATTCCCGGCTTCCTGCGAGTTGGTGAGGAAAGCACATTCGATGAGAATCGAGGGAACGTCGGAGTGGCGAAGAACGGCATATCGGGCCCGCTTTACTCCCCGATCAAATCCGCCGGTTTTGCCAAGGAGCGTATGGTGCATCGTATTCGCGAGGACAAAACTGGCCGGCTCACTGGCGTTCCCGGCACACTTCTGACGATCGAGAATCGGGTCAGGTGCCTTCCCGGAGATGGGAAAGCCCAGAGGAGGCATCGCATAGACTTCGATACCGTTGGCAGAAGGTTTCCACTCGGCTGAATTGAAGTGAACACTGACAAAGATCGGGTGATCGTAGTTTTCGATCATTTCCGGGCGTTCCGACAAATTCACGAAGGCGTCTGAAAGCCGGCTCTGCACGGCTTTTACGCTTTTTGCTTCGAGGATCCGGCGGGCGCGGTTGACCATGTCGAGGGTGTAGTCCTTTTCATATCCGAAGGCACTCTTGCCTCCGAGGTCATGCCCGCCATGTCCGGGATCGAACACAACCGTATTGACCTTCCCGATCGCTTTGACGGTCAGGGGGCTCATGGCAGGAACCAGCGTTGCGTTGATGTCCATGAGAGAGACGAAGGCCTGCCCTCCTTTCTTCTCGGCAGGAAACGAAAGCCAGTGCCTCACTCCATCGACAATGACTTCCCTTGTCCCTGTCTTCACCACCAGCTGATGAGATTCCCCGGCGAACGCGATCTCCCCGGATCCCTTACGACGCTTCACCGGCTTCATAGCGAACGCCCCGGCAAATTCCTCGAGCGCCACGTAGCCCATCTCGTTGATCAGAGTCGTTTTCCATTCTGCCCCGCCGGCAGATCCGTTCAGACAGGATAAACCCGCTATCACGAGGGGAAGCCAGAGCATCCGGCAGCGGAAAAGGAAAGGCATCCTTTAAGAGATGGGAACGACATCATTTGTCAAATGGTCTCGAACGCCATCCCGGCCATAGTGGTGGCGTAGCGGATGCAATGGGGAGGATAGACGGAAAAGAGTGGCGTCATCATCCAAAGCACTGCAAAATTAAAAGAGACGTATAAGTAATTCAGGATCGCTAATTTCACCTTGTCGATAGGCAGCGATTCATTTTTTCAAACATCGGACCTTCGGGGCTTCAGAACGCCACTTCTCAATGCTCAATGGCTACGCAACCGTTCCGCCTCTTTGTCAGTGCCACCAGACGCGACCGGTCCAGCGCTTGCGGCTTTTTGCCGAAGATCTTCGTCGTATGGGGCGTTTGCCGATCATGAAGGGAGAATGATAAAAACCAGAGCTGGATCGGGCTTCGAGGGCGTCTCCCCTCTTGGGCCAAGGAACACCGGCACTCTATACCGCTCCAAAGTTACCTCCCCTCTCCCTGAGAACCTTATCGTGACTTTCGTTTGATACCCATCGTTCGCCTACCGCGTAACTGTATTCAACAATCTTCCTTTCCCCCTCCTGATGAGAATCCTCTGCCTCTCTTTCCTCTTTCTGGTTTCGACCTTCCTCACCGCCCAGGACACGCCGACGGGCGGAGATCTCAGGGACGTTCAGGCCAAGCGTCTCAAGCTCGCCGATCAATTGCAGGAACAGGGCGACGAGGCCGGAGCCCTCGAAGTGCTCGAGGGCCTCCTCAATAAGGATGGTGAGAACGCCGATCTCATCCGCCGGGTCATCGGACTCCAACTTCGGAACGACCGGGTCGAGGCGGCGGTTCCACTTCTCAAGAAGCTACTTGAACTTGAAAAAGGACAGGCGCCCGAATATGCCGCCGTCGGCCGGCTCATAATCGAGAGCGGGCAGGTCGAGGCGGCCAATTCCTTCCTCGAAGAAGCGGCAGCGAAATTCCCCGACTCGGCCGAGTTCCCCTACTTGCTCACCTTTTCACTCGCCCAAGCCGAACGATGGTCCGATGCGATTGGACAATTCGAAAAGACGATTGCCCTCGCCAAGGACAATCCCGGGCTCCTCAACGAAAGCTTTTACTTCCGTTTTGCCTCCACCTATGAACGTGCGGGCCAGTTCGACCGCGCCGTGCCCCTCATTCGCAAGACCCTCGACTTGATTGAGAAAAACGACTCCAGAGGCGAGAACGGCGAGTTCAAGGCAACCGTCCTCAACTATGTCGCCTATATGTGGGTCGAGCGGGCCGAGAACCTCGACGAAGCCGGAAAGTTCGCCCGCGAAGCCGCTGAACTCGATCCCGGCAGCGGGGCCATCGCCGACACGGTGGGCTGGTGGCACTTTCAGAAGGGGGAATACCCTCGCGCGCTTGTCGAACTAAAAAAGGCCGAACGCCTCATCGAAGAACCCGATCCCGTCATCCTCGACCACCTCGGCCAAACCCTCGCCAAATTGAATGAAAAGGATTTTGCCATCGATTATTTTGAGAGGGCGCTGGAGTTGGATCCTGAAAATGCCGGGATCAAAGAGCGTCTCGAGGCGGTCAAGAAGTGAGCTGGTGAGGCGGCCATATCTCGCAGGTTCGGCCTGCGACCCTGATTTTGCCGGAGGCAACCGTCCTGCCTCCTCTGGCCCTCCGCCGACGATCCCGGGTGAGCGTAAAGGCAACCGCTGCTCCCCGACAACTCGTTATGCCCGGCTCAGCCCTCTTCGATCTCTCAATGGAAAATAAACGGAACGCCCATCGCTTCGAAGGCTTTTTTCTGATCCGACATGTAGCGATCAGCGAGTTGATCGAATTTACCCTCCTCGCGATAGGCCTTCAGGAATGCATTCACGTCATTGAGAAGGTCGGTGTCTTTTTTCCGCAATCCGATCGCCCAGGTTTCCTCCCGAATCGGGTGGAGAATCGGGCGGGTTTTATCTTCGAATTTCTTCCAGTACTGATAAATCGAGATCTGGTCGTAAATAAAAGCATCCGCTTTTCCCTGCACCACCTCAAGAGCGCAGGAGGCCGAATCATCAAGGGTGATGAGAGGAAGTTCCGGGTGTTCGGCCCGGGCCCACTGATGTCCTGTCGTGGCCAGCTTCACCGCAACCCGGTGCCTGGCCGGGTCGAGATCTGCCACCGACTGGATCGCTGAATCTTTTGCCACCAGCATACAAAGTCCGTTCGTCACATATCCCTCGGAGAACGCGATGGCCTGTTCCCGTTCCGGGGTTCGCGTCATTGAGGAAATGATGGCGTCAATTTTGCCCGACTGGAGCGCCGGTATGATTCCATTCCACTCCACATCGAGTATTTCCAGCGGACGCCCCAGCCTGGCGGCCAGGTCTTCGGCCATCCTGACACTGATGCCGTCCGGACGATTGTCAGCCGACCGCATCTCAAAGGGCGGGTAGGCAAGTTCCATCCCGACGACAAAAGGCCTAGGTGCGCCGGATTCAGACGACTTCTCCCCGCACGAGCAGAAGAGGCCGGCCAGCCCGAGGGTGAACCATGTGAACGCTCCCGATTTCATCCGGACACCTTCACGTGCCTCGTCTGAAACTCAAGACGTTTGACGGCAGTGGGATTCAATTCGAGCTTACCATCACCCCCATGCGTGATCTTCTGCTCGATATCCTCACCCAATCGGCCTCACCCGAGGCTGTCTCATGGTTGCGCGAAACTCTAAGGGATCAGGAGCGGGAGTTTAAGAAGCGCCCCTTTTACTACGCATTCAGTGGAGTCTCACGTCATTTCGACAAGCGGGCCCGCATTACCGCGACGGAGAGTCAGCTCGCCGGTCTTGAGGCCCGAACCCCGGGCTTCACTGTTAGGGAATGGGATCAATTCCGCCTGGCCCGCGTCATCCTTTTGATTCTCCTTGGCGAGCAGAAGAGGGACGTCTTTCTTGAAACGATCAAGTCTCTCCTCAACACGGCCGACTTGCGGGAGCAGTCCGCGATCTACTCGGCGTATTCCCTGCTCCCCCACTCCGAAGATCTCGTCGAATCTGCCATCGACGGCCTTCGCTCAAATATTGTCGATATCTTCGATTCCATCGCCCTCAACAATCCCTTCCCGGCCGCACACTTTACCGATGCCGCCTGGAATCAAATGGTGCTGAAGGCGCTTTTTATCAGCCGCCCCCTCTACCGGATCGAGGGCCTCGATCTCCGGAAAAACGACGACCTCGCTCTCGCCATTTCCTATCTTGCCCACGAGCGCTGGGCCGCCGGGCGCCGCATCCCGGCCGAGGCCTGGAGGAACTGCGTCGGTTTTGTCTCCGAAGAGATATCGAACGACCTACATCATCTCCTTGAAACGGGGGAACCCACCGACCGTGAAGCGGCGGCGCTCGTCCTCGCCTCGGATGGAGAGCCCCGTCTCGCGGATCTTCGCGGACGCCTCGAGGGTGAAATCGATGCCATCGGATCGGGTACCCTCTCGTGGGAGCGGCTTGGCGAAAAGCTTGAGTTTCCCGTCACCCTGAACGGCTCGCCCGCAAAACCCTGACCGAATTGCACCGACATGAGATTTCTTGACTCCCACGTCCATATGGTCTCGCGAACGACCGACGACTACCAGCGCATGGCTGCGTCGGGAGTCACCGCGATTATTGAGCCCTCCTTCTGGCAGGGACAACCCCGGACCGAGCCGGGAACTTTCAAGGATTACTTCAACACCCTTATCGGATTCGAACGTTTTCGAGCGAGCCAGTTCGGGATCAAGCACTACTGCACGATCGGCCTCAATCCGAAGGAAGCGAATAATGAGAAACTCGCCGAGGCCGTGATGGAGTTGCTTCCACTCTATATCTGCAAGGAGGGAGTCGTTGGCATCGGCGAAATCGGCTTCGACGACCAGACCCGGGCCGAGGAGAAATTTCTGCGCCTTCAGGCCCAGCTCGCCCTTGAAGCCAATCTGCCCATCCAGATCCACACCCCCCATCGTGACAAGAAGGTCGGCACCATTCGAACAATGGACGTGCTTGAGGATGTCGGGGTTGCCCCCGGGAAGGTCATCATCGACCATAACAACGAGGAAACGGTGAAAGCCGTCCTTGATCGCGGTTACTGGGCTGCATTTACCATTTATCCCCATACCAAGCTGGGGAACGAACGTCTCGTCGAGATCCTGCGCGAGTACGGAGCCGAGCGCATCATTGTCGACAGCGCTGCCGACTGGGGGATCAGCGACGCTCTCGCGGTGCCCAAGACCGCTGCCCTGTTGAAGGACCGCGGCATCTCGCTCGATCGCATCGAGCAGGTCACCTACCGCAATCCCCTCGCCGCCTACGAACAGAGTGGCCAGATCAGCGAACGCGACTGGGAGGGCAGTGAGGGAATCGACCCGACTTCGCTCTTTGAAGGGAATACCATTCTCCGCGGCGGCATGGATGTGGAAACAGCGATGTCCCAATATTTGATCGAGTAAGGCCTTGTGTGCCGGACATCGCATCCCGTAGAACGACTCTCCGGCCCGCTCTCTTGGCCCCGGGAGATACCGGAGCGGGCGGGAGAGCCGTTCTACGATGGTCCATCCGACGTTAATTCAAGCCACTGCCGCAACCAGTCCGCCGTTTCGACGAGACGGTAGGAGGGAGGCATACCATAGCTGACCTGATGAATCAGCGCTTCAGGGGAGATGAGATCGAGAGAGAGCTGATAGGTCCGCTGCCCAGCCTCGACGACACCACCCATGTCGTGCCACCACGCTGCCATCGCCACGTTCTTCAGACGACAGGAACCGTAGAAATGCCGTATCCCGCAGTGCCAGCCATCAAACCAGAGGATGGAAAAAAGGAGCGTCGCCAGCCCTCGCCTCTGCCACGCATCCGCCACCGTGAAAGCGAGTTCCGCCCGTGATGCATCAGCCGCGTCGCGCCAGAATGAGGCACCCGCGTATCCGGGAAAGTCATCGTCGTCGGGCCGAATCGCAATCCACGCAACGTGGCCGGTATCATCCGTATCGGTCAAACGGGCCGCCCGGGACAGACTCAATTCCTTCGGCTTTTCCCAGAATCGGTTCATCCGGGAGTCTTCCGAAAGCAGTTCGTAGGCCCGTTGTACCCTGGCCTCATCGCTTTTAACGATCGGACGGAGACTGATCCGCAGTCCGTCATCCAGAGCCAGATCGAAGGGAGCCTCGTCTCGCAGCAGGCGCGGGGTCAATCCGGACATGACAAGTGGGCGCTCAGGTGAAGGGTTCCTTCCAGGGAAGATCGTGAGCCTCACCAACCTCCTGACAAGTCAACCCTCCTCGAAAGCAGTTGATCCCTCCGAGCAATTCAGGAGCACGGAAACAGGCGGCTTCCAGTCCGGCAGTGGCGAGTAGTTGCAAATAGGGAAGCGTTACGCTCGTGAGAGCCTGGGTCGAAGTTCGGGCAAAGGCCCCGGGCATGTTCGCCACACAGTAGTGGATCACTCCCTCCTCGGTGTAGACAGGATTTTCATGGGTCGTCGGACGGGTCGTCTCGATGCATCCTCCCTGATCCACCGCAATATCCACAAGCACGGTTCCCTCTCTCATCAGTCCCAGCATTTCGCGGGACACCAGTTTGGGCGCTTTCGCGCCGGGGACCAGCACCGCACCGATCAGGAGATCCGTTCTCGGAAGAATTTCAAGCAGAGCGGATTCACTGCTGTACAAAGTCCGGGCAGCCGGCATGGCGGTGTCGAGCCAGGTCATGCGCTCGCTGCTGACTTCCAGAATGGTGGTGTCCGCACCTATCCCCGTCGCGACCTTGGCGGCGTTGGTCCCGCAGGTGCCTCCACCGAGGATGACGACATTCCCCGGAAGAACCCCGGGGACTCCGCCCAGGAGCGTTCCCCGACCACCGGCGTGCTTGGCCAGGTAATAGGCTCCCACCATGACACTCATCCGTCCGGCCACCTCGCTCATGGGCTCAAGCAGCGGCAGGCGGCGACCAATCTGGACGGTTTCGTAGGCGATTCCGGTCACTCCGCTAGCCACAAGTGCCTCGGTGAGCCGCTTGTCGGCGGCCAGGTGAAGGTAGGTAAAAAGTGTCTGCCCGGGACGGAGCATCTCGATCTCCCGGGGTTGTGGTTCTTTTACTTTCACGACAATATCCGCCCGTGAAAAAACGTCTGCGGCCGTCTCAGCGATCAGGGCTCCCGCCGCGAGGTATTCGGCATCGGTGTAAGCGGCACCAGCCCCCGCTCCCGCCTCGACCAGGACGGTCACCCCCTGTCTAACCAGCTGCCGGGCTCCTCCCGGTGTCAAGGCCACCCGGTTTTCCTGATTTTTAATTTCCTTCGGACACCCGACGACCAGTCCTGCCGAATTCGGATTGTTTTCTTTCATAAGAAGTAAAGGGATTACCAAGCGTTGCGTCACTCTCGAACGATTCTCGACTTGTGCTTCTTAAATTTCCTCGACCGGCACGGGGCGTGGCATTGACGCAAGTTATCGCCCAAAAAACTCCTCCGGCACATTTGCGGAGGTCTTTTGTAACAGGTACGTCCATATCTTTCCCTTTAAAACCCCGATGTATTGGTTACGTTCAGGGCCGAAGGCTTGAGTGTCAGGGGGAGCCGTTTGACTGCCCGCCCCACCAGGTTTCCTTCCCTCAAGCAGTCCACCCGAACCCTTTTGAGTCCCAGGCCAACCATTCTTCTCTCGATCCTGCTCTCGTGTTCGGCCACATTTCCGATTGCCGCGGAGACGAGCACAGGCATAGCTCAATCGCACGCCAGCGCAGCAGGCGTGTCTGAGGGACGCTGGGGTAGACTCGAATACTTCGAAGTCCTCCTGGAACCTCCCACCTCACACTTGTGGGCGAATCTCTACAGCGACCGATCTATCTGGGCATTTGGAGAGAGAACCCCTGATGAAGCCATCGAACACCTCAAGAGTCTCAAGATTTCACCTGAAGTCATCGAACTGGTCAAAACAGAGGGCAAGTGGCAAACCCACGCGACCGGTCTCGAGCTGCAGTTGAGTGACGCCATCATCGAAGCCACCAGGCCGGAAGACCGGAAAACGCTCTCCGCCTGGTTTTTCACTCACGACAGGGAATTCTTCAACAGACTAATCGTCAACCTCGAAGGACGGGATTTTTCAGCTTTCGAAGGTAAAGTATCCGCGAAAACCCTTGAGCTAATCAAAAGCCTCACTTTTGAGAGAGGAAAAGTCCTCAGCATCATGGACCGTGCCTACGTTATTCGGAAGCTTGGAACCGATGAAGCTGAAAAAGTGAAATTCCTTAGAGCTCTGTTTTCGACCCGGAGCCTGGTCGTTCGACTCGCGATAGACGAATCAACTGACCTCGAACCGATTGTCGATTACTGGTCCCGGGGCGGAATCAATCCCGGGGTAAAATCTATCCTGGAACAGGTGAAACTAACTGAAGGCGTTGACCGGATTGACATTGTGCACCTCCTGCCCCCTCTTCCGCGCAGGTATCTATTCGGCTTCACCAACCTTCTTGATGTCGGGCCGAAAAATACTCCGGATTGCTTCTGGACCTCGATTCAGTTTTTCAAGCGAAATGCCTCGCCCAGGATGCTTGATCCACTGCAACTGAATCATTACATCAATTTTGATTTCGAGGAAGCCAGTGGCGATCTTCAATTCGGAGATATCGTCTGTATGTTTGATAAAACCACCCAGGAGTTCATTCACAGCTACGTCCAAATCTCCGACGATATTGTCTTCACGAAGAACGGTGCCAGCTATGCCCGCCCGTACGTTCTTGGCCTGAAATCGGATATGCTCTCTGTTTACCTCGACGAGACTGAATACCTCATCAAAGCCTACAGGAGAAAAGCTGGGATCTGACATGAGCTGGCACTTTGTCAAACATCTGCCCCTTCTCCTGTCACTGTCGACCGTGACCGCTCAGGATGACGCTACCCTCCCGCAAGAGGAGGCTCGGCATCGGATAGAAGTGAAGGCCGCCAGCGCAGGCCCCTGGGGTGATTTGGAATACTACGAAATCGCCCTCCAGTGCCCGGAGGAATTTCTGTCCGCAATAAGGATGCCTTCCCAGTCCACTGAATGGGTCTTCGAAGCATCCAATCAGGATGAGTTGCAGGATATTCTGAGTCGATCCGGCCTCACCGAAAAAGAGAGCGCGTCACTGATTTCGTCCAGCACGCTCCTATATGACTCGGAGATAATCCGGGTTTTTCCGTCTGAAGAAACCGTGCTCAAGATGGCTCCCGCCACCCGATCAAATCTTTATTCACTCCTTGCTCTTTATGAGCAGAATCAATTCTATCGCCGACCGATTTATATCGGCGAAAGCAACCTTTCGCGTTGGTTCCGGGGAACCGACGTCGCACGGCCCATCATTGAGGACATCGCGCAACTTGCCTATCCGACACGAAACGGCCGGGGATTCTATCTGTCCGATATTGCCTTTACCCTCCGGAACACGACGAATGCTGCCGAGGAGAGGGACCTCTTCCAGGCTTTGCTGCGAAGAAAAGCGCTGATCGTCCGCCTCCGCCCCGGAACATTCGAATCTTCTCCCGCGATTGCCGCCTACTGGAGCGCAGATTACAAAAACAAGGAGGTACTGCCCCTGCTTGAGTCAGTGGTCCAGTCAAACCAGGGGGGGGCCATCGATATTGCCCATCTCCTGCCGCCGATTCCCCGCCAGTATTTGAACATTTTCCCTGCCCTTTCCGACGGGATCGGTGGACGATTCCCGGACTGGTTCTGGACCTGCTATAACTTTTTCCGTTTCACTCCACGACCGGTTTTTGCCGACTCTCCCGAAAGAGACAGCCTCATTCTTCGCGAATTCACCGAGACCCTCCCCCCCTATCAGTTTGGAGACATGATTCTTCTCAATTCGGGAGGAAAGACCATTCACGGATGTATCTACATCGCGGAGGAAATCGTCTACACTAAAAACGGCCCGGATGTTTTCTCACCCTGGGTCCTGATGAGGATTCAGGATGTGGTAGGATATCACGACCGCATCGGAGATGCGGCTCTTGCAGCCTACAGGAAACGCCCTTCGCCCTGACCTGGCAAACCCTGTGAGGTGCGCCGGTCACTCTCCTCGCCAAGGGGACACCCTGGCAGTTTGCCCTCTTACAGGGTTACAACCTTGTTGACATTTATGGTATTTCTGTTTCTTGTATCCTTATTATTAATATTTCTTAATAATTCGCGCTGCAATGAAAACACGACTTTCTTTTCTGACACTGGCGGCCCTACCCCTTGTCCTTGCTTCGTGCACTACCACTAAAAAGAATCGCACCACAGGTGGAGAATCTGGAAGAGTCAATCTGCTTGCCGCTGCAGAACCGATTACCGAAGCGGATGTCCAATCCCTCAAAGCAATCGCCGACTCCCCGGCTTCGATGCTTCCCGCCTCATCTGATACGGACGATACTGTCGCCCTCGGGATAGAAAGCAAACCGATCGCCACCCGGGCCATGGTACCAGCGAAACCGGTTCCGGACGAAAAATGGAAACGCCCCGGGATCAACCCCGAGGAGGTCAATCCCGGTGACATCTTCGGCGAAAATGCCGGTCCTGTGCTTAACAAGGCCCTCAGCCTCGCCGACGAACTCCCCTCTGCGGAACGCCGATCTCTACTAAACCACTTCACCACGATTAAAACATCGAGGGTGCCGATGACTATCTCCCGCCGGGAGATCAACGAACTTCAAAAGCTCGCAGGCGCGGGAATGCCCCTCCCTTCGCGAAGCGTTTCCTTCGATTTCAGGTCCGAGAATCGATCCGTTGCCGCCGTTAGACTCGAAGAGCTTTTCGCTCAAGTAGGCCGGGGCGATTCGGTGGAAGCAGTAGAATCAAAGGACCACCAGACCCGTTTGAAAAGTCAGATCGCCTCAGTCAAAAAGCGACTCCAGTCCGGTGAGCGCCTCTTTATTGTGACCGCGGTAACCGAATCTGAAGGGGTTACCGCCTCCTATCCGGGGGCTCCGATCAATGAAGAAGATACGGAATTGGTTTCCAATGTCCTTAAGGCACGATATCCACACCTCACCTCGATTGCCGCCCAACGAAAGGATGACAGCATCCAGATTACCGGTAATCCGAGGATTCTCTGGGAATTCGAAACCAGTGAAATCGTCCTGAAAGACGACCAGTTGGTGATTGACTCCCAGTCAGTTGCCCAACTCTAATTCACGGAGGGAATCACTCCATCCCCAGCTTCTTCAACTTGGGAGAGATGACGACACGGCAATAGGGATTGGTGTCCTTGTTCTGCACGTAATAGTTCTGGTGGTATTCCTCGGCCACCCAGAACTTCGCCGCCTCGGATATCTCAGTCACCGCCGGGTCGGGATATACTCCGCTTTCGTTCAGCTTCTTCATCGACTGCATCGCGATGTTACGCTGTTCGGGAGAATGATAGAAGATCACCGATCGATACTGGGGACCTTTGTCCGCTCCCTGCTGGTTGAGAGTGGTGGGATCGTGCGCCTGCCAGAAAACATCGAGAATTTCTTCAAAGGAGATGATTTTGGGATCAAAGGTGACTTCAATCACTTCAGCATGCCCCGTTGTCTTGGTGCAAATCTGCTCATAGGTCGGATGCTCGACGTGGCCGCCCATGTAGCCGGACACCACATCGGTGACTCCTTCAAGGCGCTCGATAACCGCTTCGGTACACCAGAAGCATCCTCCTCCAAGTGTGGCGACCTCTTTTCCCACCGCGACTGGTTTACCTTCTTCCATTTGCTTTTTCTCCGGGGAGATTACGTCCGCCGCAGCCGCTGCGCCATCAGCTTCTTTGGTTTCCTTGGACTCAGACGCCCGGGGCTTCGCTTCCACAGCCGGGGCAACCGGGGCTTTTTGGGCGGGCGCCTCAGGTGCCACGTTGCCCGGTGCGGGCGGAGCAGGTTCCGGTGACACCAACTCCTTATCCGGCGCGGCATCCGGCCCCGGAGCGACTTCTCCGTCTCCGCAGGAGGTGAGGAGGAGCGCTGATGCCATCACCATGAGCGAGGAGGCCAGAGAAAAATACCGTAGGGAACACTTCATGGGAAAATCTGCCCCCGCTTCCAGGGCTTCGCAATTTCTTTAGCAGTCATCTCCCGGACCGCATCGCGTGATTTCCGGGCTCCAAATCCCGCGTTCCGAGTAAAACCGCCCCATTTCCGTTCAGTTGAACAGCTGGGTATTTATAGGAATGCAAGAATTATTTTCGATGCGGTTCAATTTCTTTGACATGTGCCATTATTTCTCTATAAAAATGGCATTGTTATTCCGTTTTCAGGAACAAAATGGCCAGACCAAAGAACACGACTGAGACCGTCCAAATCACTCTTTCCACCACTTCCCAGGTGAAAGAGCTGCTTGAGGAATTGTCGAAGACGGGATTCTACGGGAAAAATGCCGCCGAAACCGCGCATGTGCTTCTCAAAGAGAAGATCCGGGACCTGCAAAGTATCGGGCAGGCACCTGCGCCGCAATACGCCCCCCTGACGCGTGACTAGTAATCCCACCCTCAACAAACTGAACCGCACCACTCGACCGCCATGTATCTCCCCGATTCCGCCTCAGACGAAAGCAGCTCTCAAGCACTCGAACTGCTCACCGCCGCCTCGATCGCTCCCGCCCAGATTTGTGAAGACGATCCGGATACACGGATGGCGTTCGATCAAAGCCTCCGGGCGCTCGCCGAAGACATCCTCAAGTTTCATCCGGGACTCGCCCACCTCCTCATCGGGATGGGCAATGCCCCCTGCCCCATTGTGCATGGGCAGAATTGAGATTCAGTGGGTGAAACCGCCGTCCATTCGGCTTGGAAGTTTCGCCATTTAGGCTATCATCCGGGGCAGAATCTAAGTCCGCTTCACTCATGCCCACTCAGGATCTTGATCGGTTATTTCTCGAACTTCGCAGAATCACACCCGCTGCTCCTGATCATCTCAGCAGCGAAATCCTGGGGAAACTCGGCCAATCCACTTCCAAACTGCGCCTGCTTTTTGCTGCAGGCGCACTCTCCTGTCTCGCTGCCACGCTTGTTTCTGCGAGCATCAGTTTCGAGACGGTTCATCGGAATCGTTCGAGCGCGCCGCCCTCTCTGGCCCTCTTCTCAAGTGATTTTGGCGCGATCACATCCCGATAGTCTATCGGAGTCGGCATGAATCAGGGACCCAGTCCGCTTTTATGGATTGTCACGGCAGTGGTGCTCTCAGCCTTCACCTCTTTCTTTGTTGCTCAGTTCGCGGCGCCAAAGTCAGGTCGCGCCCAATCTGATCTGCTCACAAAATCGTCACCGGACTTTCATGAGTGGCTCCATGCCGAACTCGCGATCACTCCGGAGCAGGAAAAAGCCCTCGCCTCGATCGAGTCGCAGTTCGAGAGGCAGCGGATCGATCTCCTGGAGAGGATTCGTGTTGCCGGACAGTCCCTGGCATCCACTCTTGAGGCGAAACCGGATGACTCCGAATCGATCAACAACTGTCTTCGGGAAATCAATTCCGCCCAGGGGGAGCTTCAACAGGTCATGATTACCCACTTCCTCGACATGAAAGAGCACCTTTCCCCCTCACAGGCAACGCGGCTCCTCCAGTGGACTCGTGAAAGCATCACCCATGACCGCTGATACCGAATGTTCATCCGCCTTTCCGGAATGGTTCTCGGCCTGCTTTCCAAGCCCGGATGAAGTCGCGTTGAGCCTCTCCCAGCGTCGGGAATCAGATCTGGTAGAGGCGTCCCGCAACGGTTCCCACGAGGCCTACCGGTCTCTTGTCGCTTTATATCAGGACAGGATCTTCCGCTTCTGTCTCGGGTGGGTTGGTAATACAGAAGATGCCGAGGAGATCTGTCAGGACACCTTTGTGAACGCCTTTTCAGCCCTGCCCCGCTTTCGCTCTTCGGGTCAGTTCTCAAGCTGGCTCTATCGGATCGCACGCAATAACTGCCACGACCATCACCGCAGCCGTCGACACCGGAACTCGACTCAAAATCGACCTCTCGAGCGAGGGGACATCAATTCAATGATATCCCCGGTTCCTCAACCCGACGATAGCGCGGTGAAGATTGAGGAGTTGAAACGACTCGAATCAGGCATCGCACGGCTCCCGGTCAATCTCCGCGATGTGGTGGTTCTCTGTTGCGTCGAGGGAATGAGCTATGCGGAATGTGCCGCTATTTTGCGATGTTCCATTCGCGCCGTCGAAGGGAGGCTCTACCGCGCACGAACTGAACTTGAGGCCTGGTGCGGTAAAGATCGGTCAGGGGATTAAGGAATTTTCCGTGGGTTTTCCAGGGCAACTCCGTTCACACGTGAGGTGCCCTCAGATCCCGGTTTCATCGAGGCGGGAGTCGGCCGGGTGCTTCATCAACCCGCTTTCGCCATGTTACCAATTCCCCGGTTTTTTTATGTCGCCCGTGCAACCGCTTTTGTGATTGCCGGCATCTGTTCCATCGACATGGCTTTCTCACAGGAAGCCGAGTCTGAAAGCGCCGTCGGGGAGTTGCCCGCCGTCGTCGTCGAATCAGCCGCTCCTCAAACGGTGATCAACGACCGGGTCCCGACCCCGGTCCATACCGAAGCGAGTTCGTCTACTTTTGACACGATCGAGGAACCTGGAAAAGACCAAAGCCTCCTTGGAGTGGCCGCTGCCGCTTCAATGGGACAGGCAGGTGCTGACGAATTGATGGCAAGACCGTTTCTTCGTCGCGGAGAGTTGCTCGAGGTTGTTCCGGGGATGATCATCACCCAGCACAGCGGCGGAGGGAAAGCGAACCAGTATTTTGTGAGAGGATTCAACCTCGATCATGGAACTGATTTCGGCATCTTTGTCGATGCCATGCCCGTCAATCATCGCAGCCATGGACATGGCCAGGGCTATGCCGATATCAACTTTCTCATCCCGGAACTGATCGAAAAACTCGACTACACCAAGGGACCCTACTACTCGGATCTCGGCGATTTCACCACGGCAGGATCGGCCCGGTTCGGACTTTACGATATCATCCCCCATGGCATGGCGAACCTGAGTGTCGGTGAAGACGATTTTTTCCGTTTTCTGACGATGGACAGCGCCCCGCTGGGTGAGGGCGTCCTGAGTTCCGCGTTCGAGTACAGCTACTATGACGGCCCGTGGGTTCTTGAGGAAGACTTCACCCGCTTCAACGGATTCATGAAATACTACCGGGAATCCGGTGTAAACCGCTACTCGGTCACCGGGATGATCTACGAGGGGGAATGGACCTCGACGGATCAAGTGCCGCGTCGCCTGGTAGACAGCGGCAGAATTGATCGGCTGGGATTTATTGATCCCACCAACGGCGGTGATTCATCACGCTACAGCCTCTCCTTTGACTGGACCCACGAGGGGGATGATTCCACCACCGAGGTAAATGCCTACGTCGGGCACTATGATCTCGACCTCTATTCCAACTTTACCTACTTCCTTGCGGACCCGGTGAACGGAGACCAGTTCAATCAGGTCGACCGAAGGAATTTCGCCGGGCTCAAGGTGACCAATACCCGCTCCAATGAAGTCTTCGGAAAAGAAGGTGAATTCACCACCGGTTTGCAATCACATCACGACTGGATCGACGAAGTCGGGCTTTACAACACCACCGCAAGGACCCGAATCGGAACGGTCCGGAGCGACAAGGTCTATGAGGCGAACTTCTCCGGCTTTTTGAATCAGGAGTTAACGATCAACGACTGGCTGAAACTCAACGGGGGTCTTCGGGCTGACCTCTATACCTTCGATGTCACCTCCCTGTCCGGAGTACCGGATAACTCGGGCACAGACTGGGCGGGGATTGTAAGCCCGAAGTTCGGAGCGGTATTCGGCCCGTGGGATGAGACCGAGCTCTTCTTCAACTGGGGGAGCGGATTCCACAGCAACGATGCGCGCGGAGTGACGATCACCCGTGACCCCGTGACGCTCCTGCCGATCGATCCCGTGGATGCCCTCGTGGGACAATGGGGAACCGAAGTCGGAGTTCGAACCGCAGTTATTCCGAAAGTCACCACCTCGGTGGCTTTGTGGTACCTCGAGAGCGACTCCGAGCTGGTCTTCATCGGCGACGCCGGCAATACCGAAGCGGGTCCCGGAACGGAACGTTACGGCGTGGAATGGGCCACTTATTGGAATCCCACCCCGTTTCTCCAGTTCGACAGCGAACTTTCACTGTCTCAGGCGGAATTTGTCGACCTGAGCAATGGCCGGTACGTTGAAAACGCGGTTCCTGTCGCTCTTTCCGCCGGGATCACCGCCGGGAGGGAGACCGGCCCATACGGATCGCTGCGGGCCCGCTACTTCAGCAAACGGCCTCTCACTGCCGACAAGAGTGTCGAATCCAGAGACTCACTTGTCTTCAACCTCCGCTCCGGGTATCGAAAGGAAACCTGGGACGTTTACGTCGAGATTTTGAACCTCTTTGACACCGACGCCAGGGATATCGAATACTATTATGAATCTCAACTCGCGGGAGAACCCGGGCCCGTCGAGGACATTCATTACCATCCAATGGAACCCCGGACGATCCGGACCGGTGTGACGATCCACTGGTAAAAACCAGGGAGGAAAATGGTGCTCGATACTGGATTTGAACCAGTGACTCCCTGCGTGTGAAGCAGGTGCTCT
>DDSV01000024.1 GCA_002344215.1 Akkermansiaceae bacterium UBA2381 | reverse complement strand
TGCGGCATCGTGTTCGTCTCGCGGGTGACGCCGTTGCCGAGATCGACCCAGGCGGTCGCCTTTGAAAGGATGGGTTCAGGGCTGCCGCTCGGTTTGTAATCCTCGAGCTCGGGCGCGAGAAGGGGCAGCTCGGATTCGGCGATGGCCTCATGACGGCCGTCCTTCCAGACGATGGGGAAGGGCTCGCCCCAGTAGCGCTGGCGGGAGAAGAGCCAGTCGCGCAGTTTGAAGTTCACGGTCTTTTTGCCGAGGCCTTTCTCGCCGAGCCAGGCGATGATTTTGGCTTTGGCTTCCTGGGTGGAAAGGCCGTCGAGGAAGCCTGAGTTGATGGCAATGCCGTTGCCAACCGTCGCAGCTCCTTCAGTTATGAACCCGGGCGAATCACCGTTCGGAAACTTAAACCGCACGTTACTCACCTTCGCCAGTTCTTCTCCTTCCACGGTGGAGAGCTTCTCCATCGCAACTACGGAACGAATCGGAATCCCATACTGCTTCGCAAACTCGAAATCGCGCTCATCATGTCCAGGCACGGCCATGATTGCTCCCGTGCCGTAGCTCATCATCACATAGTCGGCGATCCACACGGGGATCTCCTCACCGTTGACCGGATTGGTCGCGGTGCCGCCGGTGAAGACGCCGGTTTTTTCTTTCGCCAACTCAGTGCGCTCGAGATCGGATTTTGCAGAGCAGGCTTTGCGGTAGGCCTCGACGGCCTCCTTTTGCCCGGCTGTGGTGACCTTATCCACGAGCGGATGTTCAGGAGCGAGAACCATATAAGTCGCGCCAAAGAGGGTGTCGGGCCGGGTCGTGAAGACGGTCACCTTTTCGCCTCCGATGGAGAAATCGACTTCGGCACCTTCGCTGCGTCCGATCCAGTTTTTCTGCAACATCTTGATGCCCTCGGGCCAGTCGAGGCCGTCGAGTTCATCGATGAGCCTCTGGGCATAGGCGGTGATGCGAAGCATCCATTGCTTCAATGGGCGACGTTCGACGGTGTGACCCTTCGAACGCCATTCCTCGACTTCCTCGTTCGCGAGTACGGTTCCCAACTCGGGACACCAGTTCACCGGTGCTTCGGCGACGTAGGCGAGGCGTTTGGCGTCGATCTCGTCGCGGCTGAGGCCCGTAAGCTCAGAAATGGGTCGCGCCTTGTTCGATGCCTCGTCGTAGTAGCTGTGATAAAGCTGCAGGAAGATCCACTGGGTCCAGCGAACGTAATCGGGCGAAGTTGTGTTCACCTCCCGGTCCCAGTCGTAGG
This sequence comes from Akkermansiaceae bacterium UBA2381, assembly GCA_002344215.1. GTDB lineage: Bacteria > Verrucomicrobiota > Verrucomicrobiia > Verrucomicrobiales > DEV007 > Arctic95D-9. The sequence continues at coordinate 426,815 of DDSV01000024.1, read as the reverse complement.
CGAAGCCGAGCCGCTTGAGCTGACCGCGGAAATTGTTAACGTTGTTCTCCGTGTTGATCCGGGGATGTTCGCCTGTCTTGCGGGCGTGTTCTTCGGCGGGCAGGCCGAACGCGTCCCAGCCCATGGGATGGAGGACGTTGGCACCCTTCATACGCTGGTAGCGGGTGATGATATCAGTCGCGGTGTAGCCCTCGGGGTGCCCGACATGGAGTCCGGAGCCGCTCGGGTAGGGGAACATGTCGAGCACGTAGTATTTCGGCTTCGAGGCGTCGAAGCCGGCCTCGCCGGGGTTCGGGACGGAGAAGGTCTTTTCGGTTTCCCAATGGGTCTGCCATTTGGGTTCGAATTCGATGAAGGGGAAACTCTTGCGCTGCTCGGACATGGTCGGAAAATGAGGTGGGCGGGAGTGTATAGCCAGTGTGACCGGGGCGCAGCAGGTTTTTCGCAAGGCGGATGGGGCCGTTTTCGTGGTTCGGCCCCCGACGGTTTGCTCGAATATCAGTGACAGGTCTCACGATTTCGGATAAAATCGTCGGGAGGTTCATTCAGGAAGGGTTGGGGGAAAAAAGATGAAGAAAACAGGCAGGATATTCGGACTGATCATTTTTTTGTTCGCAGCACAGATGGCCAAACCGGTCGTTGCAGCCGACCCGAAGATTGAAAAAGGAGCACAGGTCAACCTCACCGGAGTCCTGACCAAAGGAATCATGGCGGTTGGTGGAGAAACGACCGGCTGGTTGCTTGAGTATCAAACCTCGGCGGGGACTCAAACAATCCAGTTGGATCCCACCAGCCTGAAACCGGACAAGATCCCGCAAGGAAATGTGGCCGTGAAGGGAGAGATTGTCGAAAGAAGCTATTTACAGAGTGGGCCGACCCTGGTCCTGAAGGCGGCAAAGATCAGGTCGAAGCGGGTGAAAAAGGTATAATCCGCCATCCATCCCGCGGACTCGACGCTCCTTTGGTCCTTGAAGGCCGATTTCCGGATGCAACGCGTCCTGCCGTGCGTAACCTCTCGCCCACACGAGATGGCGAAACGGAAATCAGACAAGACGGTGGAGTCAGACGCGGCGATTGAGGTCCGCGGGGCCCGCCAGAACAATCTCAAGGGCATCGACCTCGATATCCCCATCGGGAAACTCACCGTCATGACCGGGCCGAGCGGCTCGGGCAAGTCGAGCCTCGCCTTCCAGACGCTCTACGCCGAGGGCCAGCGCCGCTACGTCGAAACCTTCTCGCCTTACACGCGGCAGTTCTTCGACCGAATGGACAAACCGCAGGTCGATTCGATCAAGGGCATCCCTCCGGCGATCGCGATCGAACAGCAGAATGCGGTCAAGTCGACCCGCTCCACTGTCGGAACGATCACGGAGATCAACGATTACCTGAAGCTGCTCTTCCCCCGCGTTTGCAAAGGCTACGACCCGATCTCGGGAGAGGAAATCTCGCCCGACACGCCCGAGTCCATCCTGCGGAAAACGGTCGAGCGTTTCGGCCGCGAGGCCTCGCTCCTGATCGTCTTCGGCGTCGATGTGCCGACGGGGACAAAGGTGGCGGATTTCTTCGAATTTCTCCAGCAGCAGGCGTATCTGCGGGTCTGGATCTATGGCAAGGCTTATCGAGTCGATGATCCGGCCGCCTATGATCGCAAGGCACTTCCCGGGCGGGTCGAGGTGATTCAGGATCGTGTCGCGCCCTCGCGCCGCAGCCGATTTCTCGAGGCGCTGGAGCGGGCTCTCGATCTCGGTAAAGGGACCGTCTCCATCGTTGAGCCCGAATCGGGGAAGCATGTCGCCTTTTCCCGCAACTGGACTTCGCCCGAGACCGGCACGGAGTTGAAGCCGCCGACGCCCGGTCTTTTCAGTTTTAACAATCCCATCGGAGCCTGCCCTGTCTGTCGCGGTTTCGGGCGCGTCATCGGACTCGATCTCGAAAAGGCCATCCCTGACAAATCACTCTCCATCGCCGAGGGCCTCGTGCGCGCCTTCCAGGGCGACACCTACTACGAGTGCGAGCAGGACCTCGAGCGCTGCGCGCGGGCCCGCGGTCTCAGCATCGTGACGCCCTACGACGAGATGGACGCCGCCGATCAGAAATGGATCCTCGAAGGCGAAGGCGGTGATCCTGAGGACGCCTGGCAGCACGGCGTCTGGTATGGCGTGCGCGGCTTCTTCGACTGGCTCGAGTCGCGCGCTTACAAGATGCATGTGCGGGTCTTCCTGAGCCGCTACCGCAGCTACACTTTGTGCAAGGTCTGCGGCGGAACCCGGCTCAAGCCCGAGGCGCTCGCCTTCAAAGTCGCGGGCCGCACCCTGCCCGAACTCTGGCAGCTCTCAATCGACGAGCTCCAGGCCTTCATTCAGACCGTCGAAGTCCGCAGCGAGGACAAAACCGCGACGATGCTGCACAAGGAGGTCATCAACCGCCTTGGTTTTCTCCGTGAAGTGGGGCTCGGCTACCTCAATCTCGACCGCCCCACCCGCACCCTCTCGGGCGGGGAAACGGAGCGGGTCAATCTTACAACCTGTCTCGGCGCGAGCCTGACAAACACCCTTTTTGTTCTCGATGAACCGACCGTGGGCCTGCACCCGCGCGATGTCGGCAAGCTTATTGGAGTGATGGAGCGCCTTCGTGATCTCGGAAACACCCTCGTCGTCGTCGAGCACGAGGAAGCGGTCATCCGCGCCGCCGATCATCTCGTCGACATCGGTCCGGGGCGGGGCGAGGGCGGCGGCGAACTCGTCTTCGCGGGACCCGGCATGGCCACAGCGGCCGAGGCGGCGAAGGCCATCAAGGCAAATACTTCCTCCCTGACATTACAATATCTCTCGGGAAAACTTTCCATCCCCGTGCCGGCGAAACGTCGCGAGCCGAAGAAGCGGATCACCCTGAAGCGCGCCGCCCAGCACAACCTGAAAAAGCTCGACGTCGAGATTCCGCTGGGAGTGTTCTGCTGTGTCACGGGAGTCTCCGGCTCGGGAAAATCGAGCCTGATTCACTCGGTCTTTTACGGCAATCTTCTTTCGGAACTCGGCCTTGCCACTTCCGAAACGGAGATCGGGCAGTGCAAGTCACTCAGCGGAGCAAGCCACGTCCGCGAGGTTGTGATGGTCGACCAGGCACCGCTCGCGCGGACGCCGCGTTCGACTCCGGCGGTTTACACGGGGATCTTCGAGCCTATCCGCAAGCTTTTCGCCGAGTCGTCGGACGGCAAATCGCGCGGCGTCGCTCCCGGATATTTTTCATTCAACAGCGGCGCGGGCCGCTGCGGTCGCTGCATGGGCAACGGCTACGAAAAGGTGGAGATGCAGTTCCTCAGCGATCTCTACGTGACCTGTCCCGAGTGCGAGGGCAAACGCTACACCCCCGAGGCGCTCGAAATCGAACTGGAGGGAAAAACGATCCACGATCTTCTCTCCATGACGGTGACCTCGGCGATTCCCTACTTCTTCGCGATGGCGGACAAGAAGGCGAGCGGTGTTGTCGAGGGTCTGCAACTGCTCTCCGACGTCGGACTTGGTTACTTGCGACTCGGCCAGCCACTCAACACCCTTTCGGGCGGGGAAAGCCAGCGGCTCAAGCTCGTCGGGCATCTCCTCGCTGCGCCCGCGAAAAAGCGGAAGGATGGCAAAACCGCCGTCCTCATTTTCGACGAACCGACCACGGGCCTGCACTTCGACGACACCGGAATGCTCCTGAAAGTGTTCGAGCGTCTCGTCGCGGCGGGAGATTCGGTCATTGTCATCGAGCACAATCTCGATGTCATCAAATGCGCCGACTATGTCATCGATCTCGGACCCGAGGCCGGAGCCAATGGCGGAGAACTGGTCGTCTGCGGCACGCCGGAGGAGATCGCGGCGTGTGAACGCTCGCATACGGGAAGTTTCCTGCGCGACTTGTTGTCGGTTGGCGGTGAGCGGGGAGCGGTGGGCAGACAATTAAAAGTGGCTGAGGAAACGACCGCCTACGGCCGCCCGCTCACCGCCCACCGAAGCGAAATCGCGAATGCGATCCAACTTCACGGTGCGAGGGAGAACAATCTCAAGCACCTCGACATTTCCATCCCGCGTGAGCAGTTCGTCGTTATCACGGGGCTCAGCGGATCGGGCAAGTCGACGCTCGCTTTTGACATTCTCTTTGCGGAAGGGCAGCGCCGTTTCCTCGACAGCATGTCCACCTACGCGCGTCAGTTTGTCGAGCAGATGGAGCGTCCGGACATTGACCTCATCACGGGGTTGCCGCCGACCGTTGCGATCGAACAGCGCATCTCGCGGGGCGGGGGAAAATCGACCGTCGCGACGGTGACCGAGGTCTGGCACTTCCTGCGGCTTCTTTTCGCCAAGGTCGGACGCCAATACTCGCCCGACACCGGCAACGCCGTCGAGAAGCAGAGTGTCAGCGCCATCGTCACGCGCCTGCGTGAGGAGGCCCGTAAACCCGGCCGCACCGTGCGTGTCATGGCTCCGCTCATCAAGGCGCGGAAGGGCTTCCACACCGAGGTGGCGGAGTGGGCCGCGAAGCACGGCTACGAGAGTCTCCTCGTCGATGGTCAGATCAGGGCGGTCGCCGACTTTGCGCCGCTCGAGCGATTCAAAGAACACAGCATCGACGTCATCGTTGGAGAAGTCACCGGCAAGACGGCAGCCGCCGACGTTCTCGAAATGGTCGAGACGGCTCTGCGGGTCGGGAAGCGGACCCTGCGCTTTTTTGACGCGAAGAACAAGATTCAGGTCATGAACACCGAAATGGTCGATCCCGAGACGGGACGGTCTTTCGAGGAACTCGACCCGCGCCTTTTTTCCTACAACTCCCCGCACGGCTGGTGCCCCGTCTGCCGCGGCTACGGCACCGTCGAGAAACATCCCAACAACGCCGATGAACGCGATGCCGAGTCCCAGCTCGATGCCGAGTTGCGCGAAGAACTCCGTCGCTCGCGAAGCGAAGGCGGAGAAACTGAGACCTGTTCAGCCTGCAAAGGAACCCGCCTCAACGAAGTCGCCCGCCACGTTCGTATCGGGGAGTTTTCCATCACCGATCTCGCGAGCCGTTCCGTCGCGGCGGCGCGGCAGGCCGTAGGGAACTTGAAGTTTGATAAACAGGGAGCTCTGATCTCGCGCGACATCATTCCCGAGATCGTGCAGCGACTTCACTTCATGGAAGAGGTGGGGCTCGGCTACCTTCATCTCGATCGCTCCGCCACGACCCTGAGCGGAGGCGAGAGCCAGCGCATTCGCCTCGCCGCCCAGCTCGGATCGAATCTCCGCGGCGTCCTCTACGTCCTCGATGAACCCACCATCGGGCTACATCCGCGCGACAACGCCGCACTCCTCGACACTCTCGTCGCCCTCAAGGCAAAGGGGAACTCCCTCGTCGTCGTCGAGCATGATGAGGAAACAATACGCCGTGCCGATCATCTCATCGACCTCGGCCCCGGAGCCGGAAAATTCGGCGGCGAGATTGTCTGGCAGGGCCATCCCGATGACCTTTTTACAGAAGGTGAAAAGGGACCGCATTCCCCGACGCGTGAAGCCTTCTTTCATCCTCTCGTTCATCCCATGCGCGGAAGCCGCCGCAAGCTGCCCGCGAAGAAGAGCACAGAAGGCTGGCTCAGGATCAAAGGCGCTTCCGCCAATAATCTTCAAAACATCGACGTCTCCATTCCGATCGGACGCCTCACTGTGATCTCGGGGATTTCGGGGTCGGGAAAATCCAGCTTCATGCGCGGCGTCCTCAAGCCGGCCGTCGATGCCGGACTCGCCAAACCTAAGGCAGGGAGGAAAAGCAAAGCAGGCAAAGCCCAAAAATGGAAATCGATCGAGGGTGTCGAGCAGCTTGAGGCCGTTTACGAAGTCGACCAGTCCCCTATCGGGAAAACCTCGCGCTCGACTCCGGCAACTTACGTGAAGGTCTTCGACGACATCCGCAAACTCTTCGAACAACTCCCCGAGGCGCGGGCGCGCGGCTACACTGCTTCGCGTTTTTCCTTCAACACCGAAGGCGGACGCTGCGAGACCTGCAAGGGCAACGGGCTCATCAAGCTGGAAATGAACTTCCTCCCGACCACCTATGTTGTCTGTGAGGAATGCAACGGACGCCGCTACAACAGCTCGACCCTCGAGGTGCTCTACAACGGCAAGTCCATCGGCGACATCATGGATCTCTCGATCGAGGAAGCGGCCGACTTTTTCTCCGGTTACCCGAAGATCTCGCGGACCCTCAACCTCATGAAAGAGACCGGGCTCGGTTATCTCCATCTTGGCCAGGCCAGTCCCAGTCTTTCCGGAGGTGAAGCGCAGCGCATCAAACTCGTCACTGAATTGACCCGCGGAATTGGACGATCCAGCAACGCACGCCTCCGCCAGAACCGTCAGCCCAAGTCCAACCTTTACCTCATCGAAGAGCCCAGCATCGGGTTGCACCTCGCCGACGTGAAGCGCCTCCTTGAGATCATGCATCACCTCGTCGACGACGGGCACACCGTTGTCGTCATCGAGCACAGTCTCGAGATCATGGCCGAGGCCGATTACCTCATCGATATCGGGCCGGAAGCAGGAGAAGCGGGCGGTGAAGTCGTCGCGGCCGGCACGCCCGAAGAAGTGGTGAAAGTGAAGAAAAGCCGGACAGCGCCTTTCCTTGCGGCGCAGTTGGGGCGGTGAGGCACTTCCTGATTTTTTTTGGATTTTCGGGGTTCACAAAAGGTCCCTTCTTCGGATAGGATGAAAATCCTCGCTGAATAACCCATTCCGGAATCATGGATATCGTCGACACAATCTCTTCGATTTTGAGCTGCAAAAAAACAAGGGAAGTCTGGACGATAGATCCCGACCGCACCGTCTTCGAGGCGATCCAGTCCATGTCAGATAAAAACATCGGTGCCCTGCCGGTGGTTAAGGAATCGAAGCTCGTCGGGATTGTTTCGGAACGGGATTACACCCGCAAGGTCATCCTCAAGGGACGCTCGTCGCGCGAGACACCCGTCGGTGCCATTATGACTGCGGAGGTGATCACAGTGCCCCCCTCGATCGAGGTCGTCGCCTGCCTCCACCTCATGACTGAGAAATCGATCCGCCACCTTCCCGTGCTTCAGGAGGGAGAACTGGTCGGCATCGTCTCCATCGGTGATCTTGTCCGGCATATCATCTCCGCCCAGGGAGCCCTGATCAGCCAGTTGAAGGACTATGTCATCGGCTCGTATCCGGGCTGAAAGCCGTTGTTGACTTCCATCTCACCGGCATCTGTTCTTCGTCGGAACTGTTTTACAACTCCGGGTCTGCCAGGCCGAGGCCCTGGCGGGCACGATCCAACTGCTTGAAACGCTCCATCGCGGGGTAGATGTCGAGCAATCGCGCGGTCCCGTCGCCGCCACCGGTTGCCCGGGCGCCCCATGAGTACCAGTGGTTGATCGCCCGCTCGCGCAACCATTCGTAAATACCGGTCTCAGGATCAAAGGCATGACGCTCGGCAGCGCCCCCGAGTGTGGTGGCGATAAGGTCGGGGGGAAGTTCGGATAGCGCACGCAACTGCTCTTCGGCTTCGTCGAAACGTTTGCGCCCGGCAAGGGCGTGGACCCGTTCGAGCCCCTCCTCCCACCGGGCGAGATCCACGATCAGAGCAACGGAGAGCGGAGGCAGTTCGGGTGCCAGGGTCGAGACAACTCCAATTCCGGGGACAAAACGTTTTTGCGGCTCATTCGGAATCGCCAGGTCGCCGGCTTCAAAGTAGTCCCGCATTCGGCCATTCCCGGGTCCGCTTGTCGCCATAAGGTCGAAGACGAGCGACTCCCTGGTTCCTTCACGCTCCCACTCCAGGTGGATCTGCCGATTCGGCCAATCGAGTTCGATACGGCTGATCACTGCGGTCTCGCCGGCGTGGTGGGTTGAGCCGACCGCGTCGGTAAAATCGCGGAGAACGTTGACCCGGCGGTGAACTGAGAGATGATCGATGGTGCAGCCCATGGGCAGTACGGCGATTGGGCAGGACTCAATGGCGAAAGCGGATTTTCGGCAGGAAAAAACGTCAATCCTCCAATGACTGGCAGGGGAAGGTAGAGTCATAGACGGCAAAACTCTCCTTTTCGCCAGCCACAAAAAGCTCTCCGACAAGCGTCATTTCCATCTTCTCTAGATCCACCGAAAGACTGCCCTTGAAGAGGTATTTATTCTCCACGGCAAGTTTGGCGGAGGGATCGATGGACTTCAAAACGAGAGAGCCCGATTCTTCCTCCGGGAAGGTTCCATAGAGCACATGTGAGCCATAGATCAGGGTGACGTCAGTTTCGCGACCGCCGCTGCCGGAACGATGCTCGTTGGCGGTTACGACGACCTGGCCATTGTTTCCAACCAGAAACACGCTGTCGCGAGCAATGGCCGAAGTGGCGAAGACCGTCAGATTGATGAGCAGGATGAACAGGGGGAGCGGCGTTTTCATCGGAAAGGGTAGGCTGGAATCCCGATTTTCAAAGGAGGGCGTTTTTCATGGCGATTTGCGCAGAATTTTGGCCGGGAGGACCCGAGAGATGCCCTTCCGGACCGACGTATTTGCGCTCGCGCGCGCCCGCCGATAGGGGATTGACTTGCGGACGGGATCGTAGACACACTGATCCCTCCGGATTCCTGATCACCTTTTCCATGAATGCCCCGTCCTCCCTCAGTCGTCGCCGCGCTCTCAAGACACTCTTTTGCTCAAGCGCCTGGCTTTCCCTCAACCTTGACTCCCGGTCCATCCTGGAGGCGACTGAGGGTGAGGTGCTTGATTTGCTGATGATCGGCGACTTCGGTACTTCGGGAACCGACCAGAAGAAGGTCGCTGCAGCAATGAGGGGATTTTGTCAGGAAAACAAAATCACGCCCGAGACACTGCTCCTTCTCGGAGACAATTTTTACTCGGCGGCGAAAGATGGCTTTTCGATTGAATCGGAACGCTGGCAAAACACCTTCGAAGACATCTACCCTGCCTCCGTTTTTCCAGGTCCCTGTCCTGCGGTCCTCGGGAACCATGATTATCACGACAATCCCGGAGGAGAAAAGGTCCAGCTCGCTTACGCGAAGAAATCCGGCACGCGCTGGACGATGCCGGCCAAATGGTATCGCTTTGACCTTGGTCCGAAAGAATCACCCCTTGTCACGGTTATCGCCCTGGACAGCAACTTTCCCGCAATTAGTGGAGGAAAGGATAAGAAATCCGGTAAACCCCGCGGCTGTCTCACGGAGGCGGAGGTCGCAGCGCAGCATGCCTGGTTCAAAAACGAACTGATAACAGAGAGAGCGCCATTCACCCTCGTCATGGCGCATCATCCGCTCTACTCCAACGGCGATCACGGGGATACGAAGCCACTGGTCGAGCAGTGGGGGCCGCTCCTTCAGGAGCATCGAATCCATGCCTACCTTTGCGGACACGATCATGATCTCCAGCATCTTGAGCTGGAGGGGCTGCATACGTCTTTCGTTCTATCAGGCGGAGGGGGAGCCCGCACGCGTGAGCTCGAATCCGACCGCAAGATGCCCTACGGTGATGATGTCCACGGCTTCACTCATCTCCGCGCGGGCCGTGAGACCCTTGTCTTTTCGCATCATGATGCGGAGGGGAAATTGCTCCATCGGTTTACGAAGCGATTGGACGGTTCCTTCGAGGTCGCCAGAAAGAGCATCCTGAAGGAGCCGGAACACGGTTTGATTTGAATTCCGCCGTTCCCTGAAAACAAAAAAGCCCCGCGCCTTTCGACGCGGAGCCTTTGGAATCTTTAAGCTGTTAAAGCTCTTAGGATGATTACTGGGCGGGAGCCGGGGCAGGTGCCGGAGCGGCCGCAGGAGCTGGTGCCGGAGCGGGCGCAGGAGCCGGGGCTGGTGCGGGCGCAGCAGTGGCTTCTTCCACCTTCTTGGCAGCGTCGTTCACAGCATCTTTCACGCTATCAAGGGCCTGGGTTGTGGTCTCCTTGACGGCTTCAGTGGCTTCGGTGGCTGCTTCCTTGGTGGCTTCAGTGGCTTCCTTGGTGGCAGTAGCGGCTTCTTCGACCTTCTTAGCAGCCTCTTCAGTTGCTTTGGACGCGTCTTCCTTAACGCCTTCGACAGTCTTCTCGCAGCTTGCGAGTGCGAATGCAGCGCCGACAAGGGCAACTGCCATCAGTTTTTCGATCAATTTGGTAACTTTCATGTTAGTTCAGATAGGTTGGTTTGCCTTTAAGGCACTATTACCTACACTGGATTTCCAGTAAATTCAACGAATTGGCCCCGGAATGCCTCGATTTTCGCTTACTCTTTCGAGAAAAGTTTCTGTTACCGTCCCTCTGAAGCGTGTGCTAGTTTCCGCCAAAACTCCAATTGTCTGAAAAATGAGTCAAAGTCTGTTTGAAAAGGTCTGGAATTCGCACGCGGTGAGAGAATTGTCGAATGGACAAACTCAGCTACTCATCGGCACTCACCTCATCCACGAAGTGACGAGCCCGCAGGCCTTCGGGATGCTTCGTGACCTCGGTCTGAAAGTGAAATTTCCGAACCGTACTTTCGCGACGGTGGACCACATCGTTCCGACCCTCAGTCAAGTGGAACCTTTTGAGGACAAACTGGCTCAGGAGATGATCCTCGCTCTGAGGAAAAACTGCGCGGAGTTCGGGGTGAAGTTTTTCGATATCGGCAGCGGCCGCCAGGGCATCGTGCACGTGGTCGGACCCGAACAGGGGATCACCCAACCCGGCACGACTATCGCCTGCGGTGACTCTCACACCGCTACCCACGGCGCTTTCGGTGCGATTGCTTTTGGTATCGGGACGACTCAGATCCGGGATGTCCTCGCCACCCAGACGATGGCCCTTAGCAAGCTCAAGGTGCGGCGGATCAATGTCGACGGGAAGCTGAAGCCGGGTGTCTATGCCAAGGACGTGATCCTGCACATCATCCGCGAGATCGGCGTCGAGGGCGGCACCGGTTACGCCATCGAATACCGCGGCAGCGCCATCCGCGGCCTCGACATGGAAGGCCGCATGACCCTGTGCAACATGNNCTGCAACATGTCGATCGAGGGCGGAGCTCGTTGCGGATACGTCAATCCAGACGAAAAGACCTTCGAATATCTCAAGGACCGCCCCTACTCCCCGAAAGGCGAAGACTGGGAGAAGGCGGTAGCCGCTTGGAAGGCGATCGCATCCGACCCAGGCTGCACCTATGACGATGTCGTGAACATCAAGGCGGAGGACATTGCTCCCTCGGTGACCTGGGGTATTTCGCCCGATCATGGGATCTTTGTCACCGAGAACATTCCCACTCCGGAGGACGCCAAAGATGAGGAGGGACGCGAGAGTATCCGCGAGGCGCTCGAATACATGAAACTTCAGGGCGGTGCTCCGATCGCGGGGACACCGGTGGATGTCTGCTTCATCGGCAGCTGCACGAACGGCCGGCTTTCGGATTTCCGTGAGACCGCGAAGTTTCTCAAGGGACGTAAGGTTGCCAGCGGAGTCACGGCGATTGCCGTGCCCGGTTCGGAGATCGTGGATCATCTCTGCAAGCAGGAAGGCATCGACAAGATTTTTGAGGAAGCCGGTTTTGAGTGGCGTGCCGCCGGATGTTCGATGTGCCTCGCGATGAACCCTGACAAGCTCATCGGCGACCAGCTCTGCGCCAGCTCGAGCAACCGGAACTTCAAAGGTCGCCAGGGCAGCCCGGTCGGTAGAACCATCCTGATGTCACCCGTGATGGTGGCAGCGGCGGCGGTGACCGGGGTGGTGAGCGATGCCCGGGAAGTATTTGACGTGTCCTCGGCTGCGGCTGCCTGATACCTGAAGATGGAGAATAGCCAGAGAACTGCGGCAATGAAGGACAAATTACCGTTGCTGCCTTCCGGCCCTGGCGGGGTTCACCTGCCGTCACTCCGCAGCCTCTGACCGCGGCGAATATACACGGCTTCGAATAATTGCGAGCCTCGAAAACAATTTGATCTCACACAGCGTAACCTTCTCCACTATGAACACCGCCACGCATCCGCAGACCCTCCCCGACGCGAGCGGACATTTCGGCACCTTCGGAGGCCGTTTTGTCCCTGAAACGCTTGTGGCGGCGCTGGATGCGCTGACGGCGGAGTATCATCGCGCCAAGGCCGATCCGGTGTTTCAGAACGAATTGAACCGTCTCCTCGCCGAATTCTGCGGAAGGGAAACTCCGCTTTATTTCGCGGAGCGATGGACGGAAAAGCTCGGCGGTGCCCGGATTTACCTGAAGCGGGAGGACCTCCTCCATACCGGGGCTCACAAGATCAACAACGCACTCGGTCAAATCATTCTTGCGAAGCGGCTCGGAAAGAAGCGCATTATCGCCGAGACCGGAGCGGGTCAACACGGGGTCGCCACCGCGACGGTCGCTGCACGCTTCGGCATGGAGTGTGTCGTTTACATGGGGGCGACCGACATGGAGCGGCAGCACCTGAATGTGGTGCGGATGAAATTGCTCGGCGCCGAGGTCCGCGGGGTTGAGGCGGGTCAGAAGACTTTGAAAGAGGCTGTCAATGAGGCGCTGCGGGACTGGGTCACGAACGTGCGCACGACCCATTACATCCTCGGCAGTGCCCTCGGGCCACACCCCTATCCGATGATGGTGCGTGATTTCCACCGCGTCATCGGGGTCGAGGCGAGGCGGCAGATTCTGGAGCGTGAGGAGCGGCTCCCTGATCTCCTTGTCGCCTGTGTTGGTGGCGGCAGCAATGCGATCGGGCTTTTCCACCCCTTTCTCGAAGACAAGGAGGTCAAAATGACCGGCGTCGAGGCGGGAGGACACGGGATCAAGCACGGCGAACACGCGGCCCGGTTCCAGGGAGGCAAGCTCGGCGTGCTGCAGGGCACCAAAACCTGGCTGCTTGCCGATGAGGACGGGCAGATCGAGCTGACCCACTCCGTCTCGGCCGGTCTCGACTATGCGGCGGTGGGTCCGGAGCACGCCTGGCTGCAAAGCGAGGGCCGCGTCGATTACACCTACGCCACCGACGACGAAGCCCTCGATGCTTTCTCGGAACTTTCCAGGACCGAGGGAATCATCCCGGCCCTTGAGACTTCACACGCTCTGGCCCATGTGAAAAAAATCGCTCCCACGATGGGACGCGATCAAATCATCATCGCCAATCTCTCCGGTCGCGGGGATAAGGACGTGGAACAGGCCGCTAAGTACCTCTTGCCGAAGGGATAACGGGGATACTGCCGCGGCCGGTGCGGCTACTGCGGCACTTCTCCCGAGATGACCCCGCCTGTCGCAGGGGTCACACCCGCCGGCTTGGTCGCGGCTGGTGTTGGGGCCGAAGGAGCACCGGTGGAGGTCTGTCCTGATTTCAGTGTCCGCTTGCTGCCGTGAATTGTGTCGACCAGCTCTTCGACCATGTCGTGCAATTCCCGAACTTCACTTTCCCCCATAATCTCCTGTTCAGGAAGATTCACCTTTTCCTGAATCACCAGCAGCCTCGCGCGAATCGTCGAAACCAGCGGTGAGTTCTGTATCCTCGGCTCGAGCGTTTCGAGATTGAGGACAAAATACTCCACCACTTCGGGGCGGGATAGCACCGAAGCTTTAGCCGGATCGTAGGGGTTCAGGGATGCCGCACAGCCGATTTCGAAGGCGCGGAGCCATCCCCCGAGACTGACAAGGTTGGCGGCATCCACATCGCGGATCAGCACCATTTCTTTTTCGACATCCTTCTGGGTTCGGGCAAGCTCCTCCTTGAGTTCGTCCCAATCGTTGAGAGCTCCCTTTTCAAGCAGGCTCTTCATGTGGCTGGAGATCCGGGTACCTGAGCCCAGGACTTTCGCATGGGTCAGGAGCGTCCGACCGATCGGCTCGAGGTCAAAAAACTGCTCGGCTTCCACCGCAAAGAATCCGTCGGCAAGGAGAAGCCCCACGGTGAGGGCAAGGCGGGAGCGGTCTTGAGGGGGTGTCACCGGCAGCGGGCGCTTCAATTCGTCGTAGGGGAGGGGGCGCAAGCGCTTTAGGTCGTCGAAAATCTTACGGATGGATGGAGTGGTGAACTGGTTTACCCCCATCTCCTCGCGAAGATGTTCGTCCTCAAGAAGCTCTTCCGGAATCTCCGGAACCTCGTTATCCGCATCCGGTTCCGCCGGGGCTGCCGATTCCGCCGGGGCTGCAGGAGTTGCCGGGGCTGCAGGAATCGCCGGCGACTCGACCTGTGCGAAGGCGTCCATTCCAGAAATCGCGAGAGCGACGGCGAGCGCCAGAGGGAAAGTCAGGTAATGTCGGCTTGAAAATGGAAGGAACATGGCTGGACGCCGGGAGTGCGACGATGAAAACCCCGTAAATTATAGGTCTGCCCGTCCGAATTGCGAGGGGAGTTTTCTTCCCATATGCGGGAGAGGTTCCGGAATCTGACGGATTTGTCTCCGGAATTCTTCGTCGAAGGCGTTGCCGCGCCTTGAATTGTCCGGCCCGTGTGTATAGCATGAGCTCATGAGTTTTCGGCAACTTCCGGCGAGTTTTTCGGGTGCCGCGTTAAGTGTGATCCTTTGCCTTTTGTCCGGTTTAGGGACCCTTTCCGCCAATGAGCGTGTCGCCCTCGTTATTGGCAACGACAGCTACGAGAACATTGATCCTCTGGATGAGGCGAGAAACGATGCGAACCGCATCGGAACGGCCCTGAAAGAGATTGGCTTTACCGTGGAAACGCTGCTCGACGGTAAGTGGAAAGATACCCGCACCGTGATAGAGCAGTTTGCCGCGAAGCATGCCGATGCGGCCCTCGCGGTGGTATATTTTGCCGGTCATGGCGTGGAGATCGCCGGGGAGCACTATTTGATCCCGGTGGACAGCAATCCGACCTCGGAGAGTTCCTTCGAGCATGAAGCCATCCCGCTGGGCTACCTCCTCGGCCAACTCGCCGATCATCAGAACTGTCTTCGGGTCGTGATTCTCGATGCCTGCAGAAACAATCCCTTTGCGAAAAAGCCCACAACGCGAGCCCTCGGTGCTCCAACCGGTTTGGGAGCCCGGACCAAGCCGGCACCCAAACAAACCCTGATCGCCTATTCCGCCAACACCGGGCAGGAGGCTCTGGACGGGATGTACACCCCGGCTTTACTCAACCACCTCAAGAATCCGGAGTTGAGAGGGGAAGAGGTCTTCTACGCGATAAACAACGAGGTCTCTGAAAAGACCAACGGGACCCAGGAGCCGGCGATTTACATCACGGGCGGGCGCCCCTTCAGTTTTCACTCGGATACCGGCAACCTGGCCAAAACGACGGTTCAGACTTCCCCCGCGCCGGTTTCGGATTCACCGCAGCCACAAGAGCCGAGACAGGCGGAAGTTCCGGCCGAGCCCCAGGTTCAGCCGGACGCCATGCAAATCACCAAAGAGGAGGTCGAGGCCTTTCTCCACAGTTGGATCGCGGCCTGGGAAAGCAAGGATATCGTCCGATACTCGAACCACTACGGGAGTTATTTTGCCGGTAGCGTTTACTCCCATGTGTCCGGCCACAAAAGCCTCACCCGTCGCGCCTGGATGACGGACAAGGCGGAGAAGTTCGGTCGTGCCGTTCAGATTGAGGTGAATTTCACCGATGCCAGTTACGAAACCGACGGCGACACGGTGATCCTTCTTTTTACCCAGGACTTCACTACCAGCTACGGGAAAGAGCCCTACCGTGACAATGGTCAGAAGATCCTCCTCCTCCGCCGCGAGGACGGGGAACTCAAGATTATGAACGAAAAGTTCTTTCCCCCTGATGTACGACATTCCTACGCGAACTCCAGTGATAGCGGGCTCTATTCAGTGATCTCCACTTTTGTGTCCGAATGGGCGGATGCGTGGGAGGCACGGGATCTTGATCGCTACAGCAGTTTCTACAGCCCCTCCTTTCAGGGGAAAAAGGGATCGAGCTATCTGGGCTATGATGCGTGGATGGCCGACATGGCCGGTAAATTTCAGAAGGCCAGTTCCATTTCTGTTGGAATGGGCGAACTCGACATCCAGGAGGCGGGAGACCGCTACACGGTGGAATACAAACAGAGCTACAAATCCTCCAGTTTCTCCGATGTCGGATACAAAACACTGACTCTAATCAAGGATTCAGAGGGAAATCTCAAGATTGTCGGTGAGTCGTGGCGGGCCAATTGAGTCGAATCTGCGCTTTCTTCCAATTAGTTCGAGTGGCTGATCGTCCTACCCCCATGAAACCGGTATCCGGATCCTTTCGCCCTGGCAGTCCCGCAATCTGGGCCGTCTCCCTCTGCGTTCTCCTCATTTCTTCAGGTAATGCCTTCCCTCAGGGGGGGAATTCCGCCCTTTCCGAGGGAAGCTTCGAGCTGCCGCTCGGGAGCGAGAAAATCGAGTTTTTTTATCAGATCAGTCCGGTCGAAGGGAAGGCTCCGTTGGTGATTTCCCTGCACCGGAATGAAAGCACCGCCTTCCCTCTTCTCCGGACGATTCTTCATGACTATCCCGGTCGGTTTGTGGGCATCAAGACTCCGGGAAGTCGTCGGCTCTCCTTGAAAGGAGGCGGAAGCAAAGCGTTCACGATTGATCCGAACCGCATTTTTACCGAGGCGGGAATCGAGCGGGATCTCAAGCAGTTCAGCTTCTACAGCCCTGAGATGGCCCGGGAGATCAAGACTTTCTCGGCAGCCTACCTTGAGAAACTCAAACTTGCCCGCGGCGCCACGGTGATTGCGGTCCACAACAACACCGACGGAGGGTATTCGATCGAGAGTTATCACAAGGGAGGAAGCGAGGGTGAGGCCGGGGCCGAGATCTCCATGGACTCGAACTGGGATCCCGATGACTTCATCCTTGTCACCCATCCCGACCACTTCCGTGTCCTCAAGGAGCAACAGTTTAACGTTGTGCTTCAGGACAATTCGCGTGCTCCCGACGACGGTTCTCTCTCGGTCTATTGCGGCAGGGAGGGAATCGATTATTTCAATGTCGAGGCCGAATTCGGGCATTCCGGCGAACAGGACAGAATGCTTCGGGCGGTATTCAACCTGGCGACCGGAATCAAACGGGATCTTCCTGCTACGAACAAACCTGGCGCTGCGGTTCCGGTGGCGAGGCCGGTCAAGAGTAATGCGGTGAAACTCGACAACCCGCCCCAGGCTCCCCCTGCAACAAGCGGAAAGCCGGAGGAGGATAAGCCTAAGCCGAAAACGGGATTGAGGCTTCTGAAGCCTAAATCCGACCCTTAACCGGGCGACGGCTCCCCGTTTTCCCTGATTTGGCAATCGGGGGCGGGCCTGAGTTAGGTCTTGACTGATCCGGAATTGAGATTAGGTTCCGCGCCCTTATTCATTGATCGAAACACCAGAATCCGATGGCCAATACCAAGTCAGCTCTCAAGCGCGTTCGTCAGACCAAGACCCGCACCGCGCTGAACCGCGCTCTCAAGACCCGCGTTAAAACCACCCGTAAGAGTGCCCTTGCAGCGATTGATTCCGGTGACAAGAAGGCCGCCGAGGCTGCTTACAACCTTTTCGCCTCCGCCGCCGACAAGGCTGCCAAGGGGGGTGCACTTCACAAGAACACCGCCAGCCGCATCAAGGGACGCATGGCCGCTCGTGTGAATCCAACCGTCGCCGGGGCTTAATCCGTCCTGCGATCTTTCCGATTCTGCAGGGTCAACCCGGTGGGATCGAAGATTGAACCCTGTCCTTTGACAGGGTTTTTTGTTGCCCGGTCCGCTCGCTTTTCAGCAAAGCTCGGAGGCCATTGCGGAGCTTCCGATCATCCCGGCAGTGTTTCCAAAGCGGGCGGGCACGATTCTGAGATGATCAAAACACTCCGCCGTGAGCGAGTTTTTCAGCGTTTTCTTCAAAGGATCGAAAAGCAGAGCACCGGCTTCCGAGACACCGCCTCCGATGACAATGGCTTCCGGATTGAGGAGATAGACGACACTCATCAGAGAGAAGCCGAGGCAGGTCGCCACCTTTGTCCAGACTTCAAGGGCGACCGGGTCTCCTTTCCCTGCCATTTCGGCGAGGGCCTCGGGAGTGTGAACTGCAGGAACCTCTTCTCCCCGCTGGCGGTAGATCTCAGCCGCCATCTCGGTGATCTGACGGTTGCCGATGTAACGCTCGAGGGCTCCGGTGTTGCCGTAGGGGCCGGGGACCCCGTTGAGGTCGATGCTCATTTGCCCGATCTCCCCCGCCGCGTAGTTGGCCCCGCGAAAAAGTTGATTGTTAAGGATGAGACCGCCTCCGACCCCTGTTCCCAGAGTGACACAGACCGCATGACTGCAGCCGCGTGCCGCGCCGAACTTCCACTCCGCATAAGCCATGCAGTTTGCGTCGTTGTCGATCACGGTGGGCAGGCCGGACTCCTCGGCAAGGATATCGCGCAGGGGAACTTCTGACCAGCCCTTCACGTTGGTGAGGTTGTAGGTCATTCCGGTGGAAAAATTGACCGCTCCCGGCACCCCGACACCAATGGCCGAGACGGAAGGATGCTGTTCCCTGATCTCCGCCACCACGCGGGAGATTCTTTCAATCAAATGATCCGGACTCTCGAATTCCTGAGTCGGAATCCGGTGGATGTCGGTGAGGAGGGTCTCCCCTTCGACCACGGCGAGTTTCACGGAAGTGCCTCCGAAATCGATGCCAATGACTTGAGATGTTGTCATGAAGTAAAATTCAACTCGGCGATACGCAGGAGTCCCTGCATGGTTAGGAAAGGTTCAACGGTTCCGACTTCAGGCAAATCGTCGGCTATCAAAGCCGCATATCCTCCCGTCGCAATCACTTTCGCCCGGGTTCCCATTTCTTCCTGGATTTGAAAGAGGATCTCCTTGACCAGGCCCCGATAGCCGTGAAAGGCCCCCGATTGCATGGCGTGCACGGTGGATCTCCCGATCGCGGACTCGGGACGTGCCAGATCAATCTCAGGGAGGAGTGCGGTTTTTTGATGAAGGTAATGACGCATTGCATCAAGACCGGGGGCGATCACTCCGCCGATGTAGGCTGGTCGGGGATCAATGATGTCAAAGGTGACGGCAGTTCCGAAGTCAACCACGATGACGGCTTCATCAGGCTGACGGAGGGCTACGGCGACTGCATTGGCGAGCCGGTCCGCTCCGACCTTGGAAGGATCGGGAAAATCGACCGTGAGGCCGAGCTCGATCCGATGAGAAACCTCAATGAGCGGGATTCCCTCCTGCGAAGCCACCAGCGCGGGAACATTTGCCGGAACCACCGAAGCGAGGACGACTTTCCCGTAATGCCAGTCACCGGTGAGTTCGCGGACGGACGCTTCCGTGACTTCACGGGAGGCGATTGAACGGTGTTCGAGAAGCCCGTCCCGGGAGGCCAGGGTGAACTTAGTCCGTGTGTTGTTGTTGTTAATGAGGAGGTATTCAGCAGTCATCCCTGACATGGTTTCCGGGTTTTGGGAAAAATTCAGGGACCCTCAAGGGAGGTCGGCCGTGATCGATTCGCCCTGCACCTGCAATAGGAGCGCGTCAGCCGGTTTCTCCAGCCACCAGCGAAGCGTCACCAGAGATTCATCCGAGGCTAGCAATAGAGAGGACTCATGAAAGGGTTCAAAGAAGAGTGGAACGTTTTCCCCGTCACTGGTGGTCGCGCTGATCGTGGAATCGTCAAGAGTCAGGTCATTCCCGGAGGTCGAGCGGCCGGCGATCGTCAGTTCGACGATCATCCCTTCACCGGAGGGGGTGACGGTTACGTCCTTCACGGCGACCGCAGCTTTTTTCTCCACGGGGTGAGCCGGGTCGCCCGGGCCCTCTATGACTTCGATCACTTCACCTCCGGATTCGAGCGGACCGTCGATGACATCGATGACGGGTTCCGGTCGGAAAGCAAAAATTACCAACCCTGTCACGAGAGCGACGAGAAGCCAGATTTCAACACGTTTCAGGATGACAAGAAATGGCATGGGAAAGCGATAAGGTTACGGGTGTTTTTTGGATCCGGGAAAGGTAAGTTTCCAACCCTCTTTCTCCTTTTCCTCAGCGGGGGCACCGTTGGAAGAGTCGCGTCGCCGAAGTAGACCGCCCTCTTTCGGGTAGAAAAGGATTCCGTTTCTTTCCAATTTATCGAGAAGGCTTTCGAGGTCTTGCTTCAATTCAGGATCCTTGATCAAAGCCGAAGCAAGGCCGCCTCCGTTTTCAATCGTGTTGATGAGCCGGTTCGCTGAATTCAGGGTGGATCTAAGCTCATCAAGGGACTGATCGAACTCGGAGAGGACCGGATCGATTTTTGAGAGGGTATCGCTGAAGTTTGTCATTCCCTCATCAATCCCCGAGAGTGCTTCTTTCGCCCCGGAGGCTGCGCCTTTGACTTCCTTGAGGGTGTTGTCAGCTTCATCAAGAAGCGGGTTCAACTTCTTTGATGCGGCGTGAATCTGTTCTGACGAGGCGCGCAACTCGGAGAGCATTACCGTGACATTGGAGACATTCTCTTCCGTGATGATGCGTTCATCTAGCAGCTTGAAAAGAGTCTCAAGACGGTCCGCTGCGGTGCGGACCTCCGCGGCAGCGCTTGTCACCCCTTCGAGTGCGTCGGTGGCATCACCCGTTAGTTCGTCCAGAGATCCACCGGGAGAGGCGATGACTTTCTGGCCTTCGGTTAGGAAGTCAGTGGATGGCGTTTCCGGAGGAATGACACGAATAAAATTGTCTCCCATGAGCCCGCTCGTGCCAATCTTAAACGTTGAGCCGGAGGGGATCTTCTGTGCCGCGAAAATCTCCAGTTCAATGGTCAGGGAAGTGAATCCCTCGTTAAAGACCGGATCCGAGGCGACTCTTCCAATTCCCAATCCACCCAGTCTGACGGGAACCCCTGTCCGTATCCCCGTGGCGTCTTTTACCTCAACTTCAATGCGGTAGGATCCGCCGGAACTCCGGCTGAAATTGCCGAACTCAAAAATCATCCACACGAGAAGCGCCATCCCCGCAGCGACGAAGGCACCGACATAAACCTCGGGGAGATGTTTTGATGGGCGCATGTCGATATCCACTGTCAATATGCGTCTGATTGGCAGTCGTGACAATGGAGAGTCTAGCCCCGCCCCATCGCGTCGGCAGAAATAAAGTTACGAATGCTCTCGTCCTCCGATTCTTCCAAACCGGCGGGCGAACCCGCATAATGTACTTCACCGTCTTTGAGAAAAATCACCTGATCCGCAAGCAAGCGCATTGCTCCCAGGTTGTGGGTGACAACAACCGACGTGACTTTAAGTTCCTCTTTCATCGTGGAAATGAGATGGGTGATGCTTTCGGAGAGGATAGGATCAAGTCCTGCTGTGGGTTCGTCATAGAGTAGGCATTCCGGCTTGATCGCGATCGCCCGCGCCAGGGAAACGCGCTTTCTCATTCCGCCCGAAAGGGAGGCTGGCATTTTAGCCTCCTGTCCTGACAGCCCCACAAGAGTGAGAACTTCGGCAACGCGATGTTGAATTTTAGCCTCATCCCGTTCTCCCGCTTCCCGTTGAGGGAACGCGATGTTTTCTCCAATGGACATTGAGTCAAAGAGCGCACCGTCCTGAAAGAGCACTCCGATTGTCCGCCGGATGCCGGTCATCTCCCGCTCGGTGAGATCGCTGATCTCCCGCCCTTTCACCTTGATCGAGCCCGAGAGAGGGCGGATCAGTCCATTGAGATGTTTCAAAAGAACGCTTTTCCCCGCTCCGCTCCCCCCGAGCACCACGGTCGTTTTTCCGGACGGCACTGAAAGGGAAACTCCGCGCAGAATAGCGTGGCCGCCAAGAGTCTGTTGCAGATTTTCGACCTCGAAAAAGGGGATTGAAGCGGGCATCGCCATCATCGTGTCAAAGATTCACTGAAACCGTAGGAAGCCAGCGGTTCAGCATGAGAGAAAGGAAGAGGTTGCTGATGAGAATCGCCAGCGATGAATAGACGACCGCACGGGTCGTGGATCGTCCCACCCCGACGGCGCCCTCTCCGGTGGTCAGACCCTGATGACAGGAGATCAAGACAATGATTGCCCCGAACACCGTTCCCTTGATCAGACCGGTCGCCAGATCGGAGGCTCCGGTGTGAGCCAGCATCTGGGTGCGAAACCAGATTTCGGGGACGCCAAAAAAGTGAACCGTCATGATCTCTGCCGCCGCCATGCCGAAAATGATCGCCTCTCCAACGAGAATCGGCATCGAGATCAGGATGGCAAGCAATCTCGGAACGACAAGATAGTCGACCGGAGTGACGCCCATCGCCCGGAGGGCATCGATCTGTTCGGTGACCCGCATCGTGCCGATCTCCGCCGCCATTGCCGCTCCCGTCCGTCCGGTCACCATCAGTCCGGCGAGCACCGGCCCGAGTTCACGGCACATGATGATGGAAACAACGGGTCCGGTCGCCGATGCCATCCCGAGTTCGTTAAACTTGAAGTAGGCCTGAGTTGCAAATACCGCGCCGGTGAACGCTCCGGTAATCATCACCACCACCTGAGATCCGATGCCGATGGAAATCACCTGAGAGAGGGTGATTCCCGCTCGAATTCTCGCGGAGAAAAGCGCGGACGTCGTATCGGCTGACAATAGCGCCAGTTCCCCGAGATACGAGAGCAGTCCCAGTAATTTCGAACCTATTGAACTTAGCACCGGCATCATCGGCCTTCCTTTCTGTCATTTCCAGATTCAGTTGTTCCGGAAACCGGGCCGCCGCAGTCTCAGCGGATGCCACCAGTCATCCATAATCCCCCGACGACCGATGCGGAAGTGAAAATCCATTCCGCATGCATTTCCCGCGCCTCCGATATGCGTTGCAAAAGATCCCCAAGTGCGGTGAATTTGATTATGCAGAAGGAAGGGTTGGAGAAAGTGGGAGTTATCGGCCTCGGAATCATCGGAAGCCGGGTTGCCGAATCCCTTAGAAAAACAGATCGGGATGTCTACGTCTGGAATCGCAGCCCGAAGCCGGTTCCCAATTTTCTGGGGTCCCCCGGCGAAGTCGCGCAGCTTGCTGACATCATCCAGATTTTCGTCAGTAATGGAGAGGCCCTCAAGGAGGTGATCGAGTCTCTCAAGGACAATCTTGAAAAAAGACATGTGATTATCGCAAGCGGTACCTCCGATCCGGAGTCCGTCGTTGACGCTTATCAGACGGTGCGGGAACGCGGGGCTGCTTTCCTCGACGCGCCGTTTACCGGAAGCCGCGGGGCAGCGGAGAAGGGCGCTCTCGTCTATTATGTGGGCGGTGACTCGAGGGTTCTCGAACGGGTTCGACCCTTTCTTGAGGCGAGCTCCCGGGAGATTCTTTATCTGGGCAGGGTCGGTGAGGCGTCGTTGATCAAGATCGCCACCAACATGATCTCGGCTGTGACCACTGAAGTGCTGGCAGAGGCCTACGGGCTTGTCGTGACCGCCGGAGTGGATCCGCATCGTTTTGCCGCAGCGCTCGAGCAGAACGCCTGTTACTCGGGTCTCATCGCGATGAAGCTTCCTCAAATTCTCGCCCGCGACTATGAGCCGCACTTTTCGCTTAAACACATGTTCAAAGACGCCCAGTATGCCCTCAGCCTCGGCAAGCAACTAGGAGTGGAGGAACCCGTTCTTTCCACGACCGCAAGTGTCATGTTCCGGAGCATGCAGAAGGGGCTTGGGGAAATGGATTATTCAGTTCTCGCCGGGCGTTATCAGGAAGGACTTGAGGGAGGCGATAAAGCTGCCGCAGTATGAGCGAGCCGAAGTCACTTGAGGGCCGTTGGGCCGCATTGAAGGACCGGGCAATTTTCAGAATCAGCGGGCCCGATAGGGTTCGTTTTCTGAACGGTCAGGTCACCAATGATGTTTCGGGTCCCCTTGACCGCGAAGCCGTGGCCGCGTGTCTCTGTAGTATCAAGGGTAAGGTGGAAGCCCTTGTGTGGATCAGTGCCGCCGGGGATACCCTTCTACTGGACGGGGAACTTGGGCAGCGGGACTTTCTCCTCGCGCGGCTTGAGCGTTACCTCATCGCGGATGACTGCGAGATTCAAGATGAAACCGGCAACCTTCTTCTTATTCACCATTTCACTAAGTGCACCGACGGAGTGGTCAGTTTGCGAACCCGTATCCCCGGACGCGACTTATTCGTCGAATTGCGGGCAGAGGTTCCTTTTGAAGACGATCAGGAAATAAAGAAGGAGGAATTCGAAGAGTTGAGCCTTCTCGCCGGAATCCCGGGGGCCGGGTTTGAAATAACGGGGGACGAGTTTCCTGCCGAACTGGGACTCGACCTCCGGGCGGTGAACTTTCACAAAGGGTGTTACCTCGGGCAGGAGATTATCTCGAGGATTCAGAGCGTCGGGCGAGTGAAGCGCCGCCTGCGAATCATAAAAACGGAAGAACCGGTCCTCCGCGGTGAGGAAGTCGAGAATAATCTGGGTGAAAGGGGCTACGTAACGCGAAATTCGAGACTCTCGGGGAATTTTTTTTCACTCTCCATGGGCCTCTTCAGGCTCGGTGACTCTCTCGCAGGAGAGCCTAAATATGAGCCAGTTCTGTCACGACGAACAATCGGGCACAACCCCCTTTAACGAGCAGGCAAGGGGTTTATTAGATCAAAAACGACATTTTTACGTTGCAGGTAGTAGCCATCTCGTTAATCATAGAACCGTCCTTAAGGAACATTTAAAGTGCCGCGAAAGATTGGCACGGTAAGTGCTCTAAGAGTTCGAGGGGTTTACCCCAAGACGAAAACAGGTTATTACGACCACATCTCAAACCAAGGGAATTAGAAATCATATGAAAAAAGCAATCCTAGTTGCAACTATCGGTGCGATGACGCTCGGCGTTAACGCAGGAGACTGGGGGAAAGCCCCTGTGGGCAAGGCCCCGATCGAAGAGTGCATCGACCTCGGTGGCACCATCGCTGTTGGTTACATGTCCGACTACATCTTCTACGGTGAGAGATTCGCCGAGTCGAGCGTCTGGGGCAGCGTTGCCTACACATTCGATGGCCTCGCAGTTCCGATCACCATCGGTGCTTGGTACCTCAATGGAATCGACCCCGGTGCAGGTGCTGCTCCCGGATTGGGCGCGGCCTATGACGAACTCGACCTGTATGCAAGCGCCAAGCTTGGTACCTTCGCGGGATTTGATGTGAGCCTCGTTTACACGAATTACTCCTTCCCTGAGAACGGTTCTGTCTCTCAGAACGAGTTCGGCATTGATATCACACGCAGCCTTGGCTTCGTTGACCTTGCTCTTGAAGCCAACTACAACACAAACCCTCTTGAGAATCCCGGAGTTGGAATCGAAGGCGGTTGGTACTATCAGGCTGGTCTCTCCAAGACGCTCGGCATCACCGACAACATCAACCTCGTTCTTGGTGGTGGCGTAGGCTACTCGGACAACTACTTCTTCCCGCTTGGTGGAGGTCCTAGCGACAACTCCGGTTGGAACCACTGGTATCTCAGTGCTTCTCTCCCGATTCAGTTGAACTGCCGCACGACCCTTACCCCCTACGTTGGTTACAACGGCGGTGGAAACGGCTGGATCATCAACAACAATCCTGCTCTCTCCTCAACGGGCAATCTTAGCGGTGAAGACATTCTTCACGGCGGTGTGAGCCTCAGCGTCACTTTCTAAGTGATCTGATCCAAGAGGAAATTAAATTTAATTAGATCCTTGGTGTAAGCCGCCTCCCTTAAACGGGGGGCGGCTTCTTTTTTGTCCCGGGGGCAATCCTTCGGAACGCAATTGCCGGCCTCCGCGCCACGAACTCGAAGCGAAAGGCTAACCCGCGACGGCTCTTCGGCAACTGGTCGCCGAAGGCGATTTCATTCAAGGGGTAGCAGAGGGGACAGGGAAATCACCGGCCTCGGTCTACAGATCATCAAAATCGTCGTCAGGAATCGAAGTGCAAGTTTTAGGCGCCCGGAGCGAATTCGGGTCCTGCCTTTCGATCCATTTTCCCTTTAAGGGCCTGCCGTCTGGAGCTAATCCTGAGTCTGACGGGCGAGGTAGAAACACAGGGAAAACAGACTAAGACATTCAGAAGGAACGCAGGAGCAGACCGTTTCTTAGAAGAAAAAAACGATTTTTTTGTTGCGATTGGCGAGCAAAGCTATAACTATTCCGTTTAGAGGGTCCTCACAACCAATGCTTTGCATCGATAATGCGGCTTTGAGCGCGTCGACCCTCCGAAAAACGTTTCTGAAAACAGGTTATTACGACCACCTCTCAAACCAAGGGAATCTAAATTAATATGAAAAAAGCAATTCTAGTTGCAGCTATCGGTGCGATGACGCTCGGCGTTAACGCAGGAGACTGGGGGAAGGCCCCCGTGGGCAAGGCCCCGATTGAAGAGTGCATCGATCTCGGTGGTGAGATCAGTGTCGGTTATGCAACCGATTACTACTTCCACGGTGTCTATTGGGCAGAAGACAACGCCTGGGCGGATGTGAATTACACCTTCGACGGACTTGCTGTTCCGGTCACCGTTGGCGCGACCTACGTAAACTCATGGAATCCGGTCAACTTCGACCAGCTTGACGTGTATGCGAAAGCCGCTCTCGGCACCTTCGCAGGCTTCGACACCACCCTCGGTTACACCTACCACCTCTTCCCTGAGAACAGTGTTGGTGAGTTCGGTGAGATCAGCCTCGGTCTTCGCCGTAGCCTCGGCTTCGCTGACCTGGTTCTTGGAACCAACTACATGACCGGAAATCGCCTTCTTGGTGAATCCGATGGTTGGTATCATCAAGTCGGTCTTGAGAAATCCTTTGCGATCACGGACAACATCAGCCTCGTGCTTGCCGGTGGAGCTGGATATCTTGATGGCTTGATCAACTCAGCTGTGAGCGGTGGCCAACAGGGTCACGGATGGAATCACTACTATGCGAGAGCCTCGCTTCCGATCCAGTTGAACTGCCGTGCGACTCTTACCCCCTTCGTGGGATATGAGAATCGTGATGGAGCCATCAACGCCGGTGGTGCTGGTTTTACGAATCTTGCGGACGAAGACAACGTCTACTCGGGCATCAGCCTGAACGTGACGTTCTGATCGGCTTGATTTAAGAAAGAAATTTCAAACGAAAAGCCGCCTTCCTCACGGAGGGCGGCTTTTTTGCGTTTTGACTTATAGGCCGGGGCCCTGTGGAGGGCAGTTGACCTTCCGAATAGAGTTGAATCACTGGATGGATTCACGTGATTCGAGGCACAAATACGAATGAGAGGTCAATTTATTAGAAAATGTGGAAATTTTGTGTTGCCGGGGAGGCTTTATTCGGTCATTGTCACGCTGCTGGTTCCTTAGGATCAACTAGTCATGAAAATGATGAGTTCACCCGGGAGTTGGCAAAACTTCGGAAGCAGATTATTACGACCCCCATCTCAAACCAAGGGAATCTAAAAAAAAATGAAAAAAGCAATTCTAGTTGCAACTATCGGTGCGATGACGCTCGGCGTTAACGCAGGAGACTGGGGGAAAGCCCCCGTGGGCAAGGCCCCGATTGAAGAGTGTATCGACCTCGGTGGAGAAATCGCCGTTGGTTGGATGTCCGACTACTTCTACCGTGGTTACCATGTGGCCACGAGCTCCGTTTACGGGGAAGTAAACTACACGTTCGATGGCTTGGCTGTTCCGATCACGATCGGTGCCTGGTATCTCAACGGCGTCGATTCTCCTGCCTTTCTGGGCCGCAGCTTTGACGAGCTCCAACTCTCCGCTTCAGCTGACCTCGGAACTGTTGCTGGATTTGACCTTGCTCTTGCCTACACCCACCACCTCTATCCAGAGGGCCTCAGCCTCATTCCTAATGGAAACGCTTTTGGAGCGGGGGATGACCTTGGTGAAGTAAGTCTCGAGTTCAGCCGTGATTTGGGTTTTGCCACACTGGTTGGTTCTGCCAACTACTACCTCGATGACACAACCAACGCCGGGGCATTTGGTTTCGGTGGTCGCGATCTCGGTTTCTATGGAAACGTGGGACTTGAGCGTGCATTTGGAATCACCGACAACATCAGCCTCGTCCTTGCTGGCGGAGTTGGTTATGTTGACATGCTTGGGAACACTCCCTTCGTTCAGCGCGGTTGGAACCACTACTACCTTCAGGCCTCTCTGCCAATCCAGCTGAATTGCCGCACGACCCTCACCCCCTACATTGGTTACAACAACCAATCCAGCTTCACTGCCAACTCCAACCCGGTTTCCGTCCTTGGCGGTCTTCCGGTGGACGACAGTGTTGTTCACGGTGGTGTTGCTCTCAGTGTAACTTTCTAAGTGCCTCTGAGAAAGGTTAGCCGTTTGGTTAACTGAAAAAATTTAACGCCGCCTCCCGGAAACGGGGGGCGGCGTTCTTTTTGCCCTTCTTCAATCGCTCTGTTGAGAGTCAAAAAGCAAGATCAGGTAATAGCGGGCAGAGTGAGTCGAGCCGGACGGTGAAAACGCTTGTCGGGTCGAAGTGCTTCCCGGTGATCCTCACGGAATGATTCAAATGGCCGGGAGCACCTCCACGAGTGGACGGTGGAAGACGATCATCAGCCCAGTTTATAAAATGCGGAAATTTTTTTGGTTGTCGGGGTGGTATTCTTCGGTCATTGTCGTCTCGCTGGCGCCTTGGGCTCAACAGATCATGAAATTTGATGAGTTCACCCGGGAGTCGGCAAAACTTCGGAAACAGGTTATTACGACCCCCATCTCAAACCAAGGGAATCTAAATTAATATGAAAAAAGCAATTCTAGTTGCAACTATCGGTGCGATGACGCTCGGCGTTAACGCAGGAGACTGGGGGAAAGCCCCCGTGGGCAAGGCCCCGATTGAAGAGTGCATCGATCTCGGTGGTGAGATCAGTGTCGGTTATGCAACCGATTACTACTTCCACGGCGTGCATTGGTCCGAAGACAACGCCTGGGCGGATGTGAATTACACCTTCGACGGACTTGCTGTTCCGGTTACCGTTGGCGCGACCTACGTAAACTCATGGAATCCGGTCAACTTCGACCAGCTTGACGTGTATGCGAAAGCCGCTCTCGGCACCTTCGCCGGTTTCGACACCACGCTCGGTTACACCTACCACCTCTTCCCTGAGACCAGCATTGGTGAGTTCGGTGAGATCAGCCTCGGTCTTCGCCGCAGCCTCGGCTTCGCTGACCTGGTTCTTGGAACCAACTACATGACCGGAAATCGCCTTCTTGGTGAATCCGATGGTTGGTATCATCAGGTCGGTCTTGAGAAATCCTTCGCGATCACGGACAACATCAGCCTGGTGCTTGCCGGTGGAGCTGGATATCTTGATGGCGTGATCAACTTGGCTGTGAGCAGTGGCCAGGGCAACCACGGATGGAATCACTACTATGCGAGAGCCTCGCTTCCGATCCAGTTGAACTGCCGTGCGACTCTTACCCCCTTCGTGGGATATGAAAACCGTGATGGTGCAGTCAGCGTCGCTGGCGGCGGCTTCACGAATATTGCGGACGAAAACAACGTTTACTCGGGCATCAGCCTGAACGTGACGTTCTGATCGGCTTGATTTAAGAAAGAAATTTCAAACGGAAAGCCGCCTTCCTCACGGAGGGCGGCTTTTTTGCGTTTTGTCGAAAGGAGATCTTTCCGTGATTCCAATGAAGATTTGGTAATCATCGCTTCCTCGAGGCGGTGGGGCAAACACACGGTTGGAATATTGAGGTCCGGCCCCGGAAGACACCTCCAGAATATGATGAGAGGACGTTCTTCCATCATCTGAGATCGTCGATCAAACCCCTGAGACGAGGCAAAGCACCCACATCAGTCGGCGGCGAGGTGTCGCCTGGAGACCTCTGGACCCGTGAGCTAAGTTTAAACAGGCATTTTGTAGAGTCATCCAAGTCGCTTTTCGCTGGAGTTAACCAGCGTTCAGCATCACTTTGTAGATCGCCTTCCGGTTTCCCGGAAGGCGATTTCTTTTTGTACCGATGGCGCGTGAGCAGATAGTGAAGGTTCTCATTGATGGTGCCACGAGCGACCTTTCGTTCAGCTATCTGCTTCCGGACACCTATGCGGTCATCCCCGGCCATCGGGTCAGCGTGCCTTTGCGGAACCGTCGCGCCATTGGCACCGTCACCTCGATCGAGTCGGTTGATACGGCGGAGCTTGGATATGCCCTTAAGCCCATCCTCGGAGTGGTGGCGGAAGATCCTTTTCTAACGCCGGGGCTGTTGAAGTTGGCGGAGTGGATTTCCGCCTTCTATCTCACACCGATTGAGACGGTGATCCGATCGATGCTGCCCAAGCCTTCGCGGGGTGATGAGGAGAAAAGAAAGACGACGAAGTACGTCGAACTGGCGGGACCGGTAACGCCGGAGATTCTTGACACTATTAGCGCCCGGCAGCAAAAACAGCGGGAGGCGCTCGAGATTCTCAGTGAGAAAGGAGCTAGTCGTCTGACCGATTTAACCGATAACATGGGTGTCTCACGCTCGTCCCTGAAGGCCCTTGAGGAGAGAGGGCTGGTCCGAGTGGTGGATCGGATCGTCAACCGGGATCCCCTCAGCGAGGTGGAATACGTCGAATCGGGACCGCTGACGCTCAATGCGGAGCAGCGGGTGGTGCTGGATCAGGTCTTTGAGTCTTCACGACGCATCAGCAATGGGGAGAAGAGCCGACCGATTCTTCTTTACGGAGTGACCGGAAGCGGAAAGACCGAGGTTTATCTGCAGGCAATCCAGAAGGCCATTGAGGAGGGAAAAGGGGCCATTGTGCTCGTTCCCGAGATCGCGTTGACTCCGCAGACGGCGGATCGCTTCAAACAGCGTTTTGCAAAAATCAAAGACCAGGTCGCGATCCTGCACAGCAATCTGTCCGAGGGCGAGCGTCATGATGAATGGCGGAAGGTGCTCGATCAGAAGGCACGCATCGTGATCGGGGCAAGGAGCGCGATTTTTTCTCCGGTGCGAAACCTGGGTCTGATTGTCGTCGATGAGGAGCATGAAAACTCCTACAAGCAGGACACTTCACCGAGGTATCAGGCCCGCGACATTGCCGTGGTTCGCGGCCATCTCGAAGGTTGCCCGGTTCTTCTGGGGAGCGCGACTCCTTCGCTCGAATCGTGGCAAAATGTCCAGAGTGGCAAATATGAACTGACGACGATGCGTCTGCGCATCGATGATCGAAAGCTGCCTCTCATCCGGGTGATCGACATGAGGAACGAGGGGAAAAAGAGTCAGTCCGGGCCCACGATTCTTTCCACTAGATTGCGCAACTTAATGGAGCAGCGCCTCGCCAACGGCGAGCAGACGATTCTCTTCCTCAATCGACGGGGTTTCGCCCGCAATATTCTGTGTCCCGAGTGCGGCTATGTTGCCAACTGCCGCCATTGCAGCACAACGATGACCTTGCATCGTAAAGAGGACAGACTCATCTGCCACATCTGCGGGTTCTCCCAGCTTCCCCCGAGCCGTTGTCCGGAGTGCTCAAGTCGTTCCATCGTGAATGCCGGTTACGGAACCGAGCGAGTGGAGGAGATCCTGCGCCAAGTCTTCACCGAAGCCCGCATCAGCCGCGTCGACACGGATTCAATGCGAAAGAAAAACGAGCTCCGCGACACGCTCAATGCCTTTCGCGCGAAGAAAATCGACATCCTCCTCGGCACTCAGATGATCGCCAAGGGACTGCACTTCCCTAATGTCACCCTTGTCGGTATTCTGAATGCCGACGTCGGCCTCTATATTCCCGATTTCCGCGCCGGGGAACGAACCTTTCAACTCCTCACCCAGGTGGCGGGTCGCGCCGGCCGCGGGGAACTGGAAGGTGAGGTGGTGGTCCAGACCTACACCCCGCACCACCCATCGATTCAGTTCGCCCGACATCATGATTTTGAGGGATATGCGGAGTATGAGCTGGCCCTGAGGCGGCAGTTCGGACATCCGCCCTATTCCCACCTGGCTCTGGTGACCTCACGCTCCGTCCACCTCGAACGGGCCGAGTTCTCTCTCAAAACGCTTCACGCGAGGCTGAAGCGCCACCTCCCCGAGGGCATCACCATGACGGATCCACTTCCATCCCCGCTGGTGAAATCTCATGATCAGTGGCGCTTTCAGATCGTCCTGAAATCAGTCGGAGCGAGACGCCTCGCCGGACATCTCAGAGAAGTGATGAAAGACCTGACTTTTCCGGAAGACGTGATTATCACCGTCGACATTGACCCCTACTCCATGGGTTGATGTTATTTTGAACAACTTTTCAGCGAAAAGCGTTTGCAAATCGACGCCTGACTAGGGAGAGTCAGGCCATGTCGTTGACTTGCGTGTTCTCCGGGGCGGTGCATGGCGTGAATGCCGTGGGGGTCGAGGTCGAGGTGAATGCGGCCGAGAGTGGCAATATTGATATCACCCTGGTCGGGCTACCCGACGCCGCCGTGCGTGAAAGCGTCGATCGTGTCGTTACCGCGATTCGAAACAGTGGGCTGCGCTGGCCGAACAAACCGATCACGATCAACCTGGCCCCGGCCGATCTGCGAAAAGAAGGTCCCAGCTTCGATCTCCCCATCGCCGTGGGAATGGCCTCGCTGGCCCAGGAGCAGAACGGTGCCCTCAAGGAAGGTGCCCTAGAGAAATGTGCCATGGCCGGGGAACTGGCTCTCGACGGGAGGGTTCGCCCCATCAAGGGCATTCTCCCCCTCACCCTTGAGGCTAAGCGACAGGGCCGGAAAGCCATCTTCGTTCCCCGGGAAAATGCAGTGGAGGCTAGTATCGTCGAAGGCATCTACGTCTATGGGATTGACTCCCTCCGGGATGCCTATGGTCTCCTGACCGGGAGCAGTGATATCAAACCCGAACGCCTTGACCGTGACGCTTTCTTTCGTTCGAAGCAGAGTTATCCCATCGACTTCAACGAAGTTAAAGGGCAGGCGCACGCGAAACGGGCCCTTGAGGTGGCGATGGCGGGTGGCCACAATATTCTCATGCTGGGGAGTCCGGGCACGGGAAAGTCGATGCTGGCGAAAAGGCTGGCAACGATTCTTCCGACCATGACAGAGGCGGAGGCCATCGAGACCACAAAAATTCATAGTGTCGCGGGTCTGGTGGATGCCAAGAACAGCTTCCTCGCCACCCGCCCGTTTCGATCGCCCCACCACACCATTTCCGACGTCGGTCTCCTTGGCGGCAGTAGCCAGCCTACTCCGGGCGAGGTCAGCCTTGCTCACAATGGAATTCTCTTTCTGGACGAACTACCCGAGTTCCGCCGTTCGACCCTGGAGGTGCTGCGGCAACCGCTTGAGGACGGACAGGTGACCATTTCCCGGGCGGCCGGGAAATTCACCTTCCCGAGTCGCTTCAGCCTCGTCGCCGCGATGAATCCCTGTCCGTGTGGTTATCTGGGCGACCCGGGCCGGGAATGCCGATGTTCACCGAATCAAATCGAAAAGTACCGGCAGAGAATCAGCGGCCCACTTCTTGATAGGATCGATCTCCACGTCGACGTTCCGGCGGTCGATTATAAGGAACTTCGCCGCGAAAGCGGAGGGGAGTCTTCGACGATGATCCGGGAACGAGTTGAGGAGGCGAGGCAGGTGCAACTGGCCAGGTTCGTCTCCCATCCGGGTGTGATCACGAATGCCGACATGGGTAGCCGTCTCGTTTCAGAGTTCTGCCGGCTTGACCGACAGAGTGAGAGAACCTTGGAACAGGCGATGGATACCCTTAATTTCAGTGCGCGAGCCTATGATCGTATTCTAAAAGTCTCGCGGACGCTGGCTGATCTGGAGGGAGACAAGGATATCCGGGAAGTTCATGTGATGGAGTCGATTCAATATCGCACGCTTGATCGGAACCTGTGGGTCTGAAGAGAGGGGCAAAAAATTCGGAAAAGATTGAATAATTTTCCGGGAAGTGCGTCTCACCCTTGTATAAACGCCAACTCTCACCCCGCCTTAAACCTCTGTTTGAGTCGGGGTGAACAACCAACCCTAAAAACCTGATGAAAAAGCTATTCGCCCTAATCGCCGCGGTTTTCACCCTTTTCACCTTCGCGCCGACGAAGGCGGAGGCGCGGCACCCACATTATTACAACCCTTCCTACAGCTACAATCGGGGTGGGGTTTGCCACACGCCGGTTCGATACTACAACACTCGTTCCTATCGGCCAGTGTACTACAACCACCGGTATTACCGGAGCGCTCCCCGCTACTACCCGACAAGCTATCGCTCCTCGCGCTACTACGTGCCCCGTTACTCTTCGTACCACGGGTACCGCAGCTCCGGTGTCAGCATTCATACCCGGTTCGGCTCCTTCCATTTCCGCTGACCGACAGAAAAATAATGACGCAACCACCAGCCCGGACACAGTCCGGGCTGGTAATCATTTGCAGTTAAGGGTAGGATCCGCCGTCAAGAATACAATCAAGATTCCCAATCATATGAAGAGCATCTCAATCATCTTCCTGACCCTGGCGGCCATGTTTGCCGCATCGCCGACCTCCGTCGAAGCAGATTACCGCTCCATCGTGATCGGAACCTGCCAATTCTGCCATGGGAAGATCTACTCTTATTATCAACCCGCCCAGTATCCGGGCGGTGCGATCGGCTATGCGTGGGTTCCAGCCTATCACTACGATTGCGTCGCTAGAGCCCGGGGTGGTTACGTTCAGCCGGGATACTCCAACCCCAGGCACCCCCGCTCTCCCTACTATCCCGCTCACCGGGATTATGACGATCGATATGAGCGCGGTCCGCGGTCCGGCAGCGGCTACTACTACTCCCGTTGATCGGTGAGTCCGGCCAAGGCGTTTCCCAATTATGCGAATCTTTCCGACCGCACAGGGCCTTTCCCCTGTTCCCGGAAGGTTTCTCTAGCGGGGCACGGCGACCCTGTATTCACCCCGGAAGCCCGGCTGCTGTAAGCCACCGGAAATTCTGTCAAATACGAGCAAAGAAAGCTTGCGGAAGATCGGATTACAAATTATCAATGCGACCCCTCGCTCCGGACTGGTTCCGGCGCCGGGGGTAACGCTCGGGTGGCGGAATTGGTAGACGCGCAGGATTAAGGATCCTGTGGGGCAACCCGTGGGGGTTCGATTCCCCCCTCGAGCATTTCTTTCTTTTTGCAACGGCGGACTTTGAGCTCTCTTTCAACAGATTCCCCGACGGCGATTCTGCTGATCTCATGCCCCGATAAGCCGGGTATCGTCGCCGCGATTTCTTCTTTCCTCTTCGAAAACCGGGGAAACATTGTCGACATCAATCAGCATGTGGATCAGGAAGAAGGGGCGTTCTTCATGCGGGTGGAATGGGAGATCGAGGGCTTCGCTCTCAAGCGGGAGGACCTCGTCTCGTCGCTCATGCCGCTGGTGGATAGATTTTCGATGAAATGGGAACTCCATTTCTCCGACATCGTCCCGCGGGCTGCCCTCTTCGTGACGCGGGATAATCACTGCTTCTACGATTTGCTGTCACGACACGAAAGCGGTGAGCTGGGAATGGAGATTCCCCTGATCCTTAGCAATCGGGATGATCTGCGCTCCGTTGCCGAACGGTTCGGAATCCCCTTCCACGTTTTTCCGATCAATCAGGGAAACAAAGAGGCTCAGGAAAAAGCCGAAATTGCCCTGCTCCGGGAAAATGGAATCGACCTCGTCATTCTCGCCCGATACATGCAGATCCTCAGTCCGCTGATGACAACGGCGTTTCCCAATCGGATCATCAACATTCATCACTCATTCCTCCCGGCGTTTCCGGGTGCCCGTCCCTACCACTCGGCTCATCGCCGGGGGGTCAAATTGGTTGGGGCAACCAGCCATTACGTCACGGAGGAGCTCGACGAAGGTCCAATCATCGTTCAGGGGGTTACTCCGGTATCGCACAGCGATGCGGTACAGGACTTTGTCAGAAAGGGCAGAGCCCTGGAGCAGAGCGTTCTCAGCCGTGCGGTCTGGCTTCATCTGAATCGACGCATCCTTGCCTACGCAAACCGCACCATCGTCTTCGGTTGATTTTCCCGGAGGCGCACCGTCTCTCCAGGGGAACTACTCTATTTCAAGTCGACACCATGGCCCAGCGCTTTCAGACCCTCCCCGGATTCCGGGATTTCTACCCGGATGATTGTTCGGCGAGAAATTACGTCTTCGAGAAGTGGCGGTCCGTGGCGAGGCGGTATGGCTTTGTGGAGTATGAGGGCCCCATTCTCGAGCCCACTGACCTTTACCGTCGGAAGAGCGGAGCGGAGATTGTTAATCAGCTTTTCTGCTTTCAGGACAAAGGAGAGAGGGATGTCTCAATGCGTCCGGAATTGACCCCGACGCTGGCGAGAATGGCCGCCGCGCGGCAGAGAGATTTCCGGAAGCCGCTGCGCTGGTTTTCGATCGGCCAGTTCTTCCGCTACGAGAAACACCAAAAGGGCAGGGGCAGGGAGTTCTACCAGTTTAACTGCGATATTGTGGGGGAGGAATCCATCCTCGCGGATGCCGAGTTGATGGCGCTTGCGATTGACCTGATGACCGCTCTCGGGTTTTCCGAAAGCGACTTTCGAATCCGGGTCAGTGATCGCAGTGCCTGGATTGACTTTGCCACTCGCAACGGCATCGAAGGAGAAGACCAAACGACTTTTCTTCAGGTGATTGACCGGATGGAGCGCACTCCTGCAGAAAAGGTGGAAGAGCAGCTATCTTCTCTTGGGCTCACCCTCGCGAAGGTTCGGGACTTCATCACCTCGGGGTGCGATGCATCACCGAGCCTTCGGGCTATTCTCGACGACCTCTCCGCTCGTGGCATGGAGCGCTTCGTTGAGGTTGATCTGGGTATTGTTCGTGGACTTGCCTACTACACCGGACCGGTCTTTGAGATCTTTGATATCGGGAAGGGGATGAGGGCCGTCGCGGGGGGCGGGCGATATGATCAACTGATCGAGCTCATTGGCGGGGTGCCTATGGCCGCCTGCGGCTTTGCCATGGGTGACATGGTGATTACCGACCTGATCCGCGAGACCGCCTGCCCGGCAGGTCTTCTTGAGAAGGCAATCATCGAAAACCAGCGCGTTGACGCCTATCTGATCCTGGCCGACCCGGATCGTCACCGGGAAGGCTCAGCGGTGACCCAACAGCTCCGCGATGCGGGATTCCGCGTCCTTTCTTCTCTCTCTGCGACGAAGGTTCCAAAGCAGTTTCAGGCGGCGGAACTGTCGGGAGCAAAATTTGCAATCGTTGTTGGATCCGAGTTCCCGGAACTGACGATCAGAAATCTAACGGAGCGCTCAGAAATTACCAGCAGCCCGGCCCAGCTTGTCGAAGAACTGCGTAAAAAATCGTGACCTCTAAGAGTACGGCGATCGTTTACGATTTTTGGTTTCGAATGGAAGGCATTCTGCTACCTTGAAGGGATTTCCCCGACTATGAACAGGACGACCGCACTCATCTTCTTCGGCATCATCATTCTGGGGGCTGTGATTTCCCTTGTCAGCCTCAAGTCCTGCCGGAAATCGGACGAGCCGATCGCGGGTTCCCCTACTGAGCCGGTAAAACTCGTTGGCGACCTCAAGCCTGCTCCGAGTAATCCGGAGGTTGCCAATCCAATCGTTCCTGCCCCTCAGCCGGTTCCAGCTCCTACCGCCCCCGAAACGAAAGAGAAACCAGCAGGGGCTCCCGCCGGTCTCTTTGAATCACCCGCCGCAGCGATGAAAGCCCTCGCGGAAAAGGTCGCGGCTAAAGATTATCCGGGATTTGTTGCTCTAGTCGGATCGGATGGGATGACTGCTCCCGTCAGCGAGAGGGTGAAAACCCTGGTGGAAGGCGCGGAAAAGACGCTCGCGAGCAGCAAGCCCTTCACGGAAATTTCAAAATCCGCCGAAGGAATGAGATGGTCTCTTAATTTTGTCCCGGTATCGGGAGAGGCCAAGGATGTTGAGCAGGTTTATGCGGATATGATTCAATCAGGAGACAACCGGGTCGATATCAGCGGAATCAGCTTCCCTCTCGATCTGACGCTCAACCGGAGTGCGGGTGCATCGGCAACTCCCGGTTCCGCCCCTGCGGGATCCGCAGTTCCTGCCCCGGCATCTGATGCTCTTACCGTGGCCCATGCCTTTTCCAAGGCCGTAATAAAACGCGATTTCAATGCCGCCCGTGAGCTTTCGGATCAGGCGACGGTAAGTGATGAGCGGGTGGCGGCTCTCATGATTGCGGTGGAAGAAGGGGGATTCGTTCTCAAGGAGGACCGGCCGCTTGTCGTGACTCTGTCCCGCGAGGATGTCACCTGGGTCCTGGCGAGAGTACAGTCGGAGAGCATGTCCTCCGAGTTCGCGCTTGAACTCGGGCAGATCGACCGCTCATGGAAAGTGAATGGACTGACTTTCTCCAAGGTTCTCTCGGTGCTGTCCGAACGGGGTGGTGCGGGAAATGCCGCCTACAGTCCCATTGTTGAAGATCCTGCCGGGGGTGACTCTCTGGTGATTTACTTCGAGTTCGACGAAGCCGGTCTCACCGAGAGAGCGCAGCGCCAGCTCCAGATAGTCGCCGAGATTCTGGCTCAAGGAAAAGAGCGCGTCATTCGGATTAATGGGCACGCCGATGCGGTCGGAAGCGATGACTACAACGTTGGTCTGAGCGACAAGCGTGCCGAGTCGATCCGGCAAACCCTCATTTCCATGGGAGTCTCCCCGGAACAGGTTATTACCGAGGCGTTCGGGGCGGCCAAGCCGCGCAGCCCCAACTTCCTGCCTGACGGATCCGACAATCCCGGCGGTCGCTCCAGGAACAGACGCGCCGAGGTCCTGCTCGACTTCTGATCCCGCTCCAGCAGGCTGCGATCAAGCGTCCCTTTCAGCGGGTCGATTGGTCGGAGCGATTTTTGCAAGGGTGGCGCATTTGAAACGGTATTGCGGTCAGTTCCACCTTGACCTCAGGAGGGGCCTCCGTAAGTTGCCGCGCTCAGCTCAGAGCAGCCGCTTCGCTCCATGAACATTCACGAATACCAGGCCAAGGAACTTTTCGAAAAATTCGGTGTCGCCACCCCCCGGGGTAAGGTCGCCGACACTGCCGCTGAAGCAAAAAGTGCGGCGGTGGAGATCGGATCGAATATTGTGGTCAAAGCTCAGGTGCACGCAGGGGGGCGCGGAAAGGGGACTTTCAAGAACGGCTTCAAAGGAGGCGTTCACCTTGTCCAGACTCCGGACGAAGCCGCCGAGATTGCGGGTAAGATGATTGGCCAGATTCTTGTGACCCACCAGACCGGTGAGGAAGGCAAGCTCGTCAGCAAGGTCATGATCGCCGATGCCGTCGAGATCAAGAAGGAATATTATCTCGCTGTCCTCATGGATCGAGAGAGCCGCTCCCCGGTTATCGTTGCCAGCACAGAGGGCGGGGTGAACATCGAAGAGGTCGCCGAGCACACTCCCGAGAAAATTTACCATCAGGTCATTCATCCGCTCCTCGGGCTTCAGCCCTACGAGATTCGCAATCTTTGCGCGAAGCTCGGCTTCAGCGGTGATGTTGCCAAGCAATTCGGCAAGCTGCTCCAGGCGCTTTACCGCCTCTTTATCGAGTGCGATTGCTCCATGGTAGAAGTGAATCCTCTCGTCACGACCCCGGATGACCGCGTTCTCGCGCTGGACGCAAAATTCGACTTCGATGACAATGCCCTCTACCGCCATCCTGACATTGCAGCTTTGAATGATCCCACGGAAGAGGATCCCCGCGAAGTTGAGGCCAAGAAGTTTGACCTCAACTACATCGGTCTCGACGGGAATATCGCCTGTCTCGTCAATGGTGCCGGACTCGCCATGGCGACGATGGACATTATCAAGCACTGCGGTGGCGAACCGGCAAACTTCCTCGATGTGGGCGGCGGCGCGTCTCAGGAGCAGGTGCGCAACGCTTTTAAAATCATCCTCGGCGATCCGAAAGTGAAGGCCATCCTCGTAAATATTTTCGGTGGCATCATGGACTGTGATGTGATCGCCAAAGGTATCGTGGCCGCCTGTCAGGAAGTGGATCTCAACATTCCGCTTGTCGTTCGACTTGAGGGCAACAACGTGGCGGCAGGCAAGCAGACTCTCGCCAATTCGAGTGTGGCGCTAATCTCCGCTGACACGCTCGCCGATGCCGCTGACAAGGCGGTCAAAGCAATCGCCGTCTGACCCGCTTTCTTAACTCCGCTACCCTTTCTCTCCCATGGCCATTCTCGTTGACGAAAATACAAAAATCCTCGTTCAGGGCATCACCGGCTCATTCGGCGGACGACACGCGCAGCTCAGCCTCGACTACGGCACCAAACTGGTGGCCGGAGTCACGCCGGGAAAAGGAGGGCAGCTCTTTGCCGATAAGGTTCCGATTTTCGACACTGTCGAGGAAGCGGTCGCCGCGACCGGGGCTACTGTTTCGGCGATCTTTGTTCCCCCTCCATTCGCCGCGGACGCGATTCTTGAGGCGGTTGCCGCCGGGGTCGATCTTGCTGTGGCTATCACCGAAGGAATTCCAGTGATGGACATGATGCGGGTTCGTGCCGGGATGCAGGGCAAAAAGACTCGCCTCATCGGGCCCAACTGTCCCGGTCTCGTGACTCCGGGTCTTGGCGAAGGTTCCCATGGCGGTTGCCGGATCGGGATCGCGCCGGGCTACATCCACAAGCGCGGTAAGGTCGGGGTTGTCTCACGTAGCGGTACCCTCACCTACGAGGCGGTCTGGCAGCTCACCAATCTCGGGCTTGGCCAGAGCACCTGCGTTGGCATCGGCGGTGACCCGATCAATGGAACGTCGCACCTCGATATTCTTAAAATGTTCAACGAGGACCCCGAGACCGAGGCCATCATCATGATTGGTGAGATCGGTGGAACAGCCGAGGAAGAAGCCGCTGCATGGGCCAAAGAGAATTGCAAAAAGCCGATGGCCGCCTTTATCGCCGGTTCCAGCGCCCCTCCCGGACGTCGTATGGGGCATGCCGGAGCGATTGTTTCCGGAGGAAAAGGCACAGCTGCTGCTAAGATTGAGGCACTGCGTGATGCCGGTATTGAAGTGGCGGGCAACCCATCCGACATGGGTCAGGCGCTGGTTCGTGCAATGGGCTGAGCGAATTCAGCAAAATACACGCTTCCGGATTGATTCCGGGGCATCGATTTTAGTAGAAATAGTATCTTATGTCGGACCTAGCGGAATATTCGAAGGGACTCGAAGGAGTCATCGCAAATGAGTCCTGCCTCAGTGATGTGCAGGGCCAGGCAGGGGTCCTTCGTTATCTCGGTTACAATATTCAGGATCTCGTCGAAAAGTGCACTTTCGAAGAGGTGATGTTTCTTCTTCACCGCCGGAAGCTTCCGACTCAAGTCGAACTCGACGCATTTACCACCAATCTCCGCTCCCATCGACACCTTCCTCAGGCGGTCATCGACTTCCTCAAGTCCGCTCCGAAGGATGCCTCGCCCATGGATGTATTGCGCACCGGGGTGAGCATGCTCGGCCTTTATGACCATCGCGGCGGCGATCAGGATCGTTCGATTAACGAAGATCGCGCCATGGCGATCTGCGCAACCATGCCGATGATGGTTGCCCATTTCCATCGTGCCAGGCAGGGTCTCGATCTCATGCCGATGCGCGACGACCTTTCCGAGGCCGGCCACTTTCTTTATCTCATCAACGGAAAAGAACCCGGCGCGGAAGCGACACGCACTCTGGATGCGGCCTACACCCTTCATGCCGACCATGGCATGAACGCCTCGACTTTCAGTGCACGGGTCACCGTCGCAACGCTTTCGGACATGTATTCCGCGATCACCTCGGCCATTGGCACCCTGAAAGGACCGCTTCACGGCGGAGCCAATGAAGGTGTCATTCACATGCTTCAGGAGATCGGAAGCCTCGACAAGGTCGATGCCTATGTGGAGAACTGCCTCGCCCAGAAAAAGAAGATCATGGGTATCGGTCACCGGGTTTACAAGGTCCTCGATCCCCGTGCTCCCTATCTCCGTAAGATGGCGGTCAAACTCACCAAAGAGCTCGGCGAAACAAAGTGGATCGACATGTCCGAGCGCATTGCTGAATTGATGCGCGAGCGCAAGGGGCTCAATGCCAACGTCGATTTCTACTCGGC
The DNA here is from genome assembly GCA_002344215.1 of Akkermansiaceae bacterium UBA2381. Classification (GTDB taxonomy): domain Bacteria; phylum Verrucomicrobiota; class Verrucomicrobiia; order Verrucomicrobiales; family DEV007; genus Arctic95D-9. Next base: position 384,899 of record DDSV01000024.1, on the reverse strand, counting down.
CACCGTTTATTATTCGCTCGATATCCCGACCGATCTTTTCACGCCCATCTTTGCGATCGCGAGGGCGGCCGGGTGGACTGCCCAGGTGCTCGAGCAGCTCGATGACAATCGACTCTATCGTCCCCTCACCAAGTACACCGGTCCCACTGAAGATCAGCCGATCACGCCGATCGCGGAACGCGGTTGAGGGGCGCCCTTCCAGCTCAGGTTCCGCAAAAGGTCGCCTGCACCACTTCGTGAGCTAAGGGAGGGTCCTCGAAGGTGTAATTTTCCTCCTGCTCTTCGAAAGGTCGTTGCAAGACAGCGTGGAGTTGGTGAAAAGGAGCAAAGTTCTTATCCCTCGCCGCCTCGATCACCGCTTCGATGCGGTGATTGCGCGGAATAAACACGGGGTTTGCAGTCCGCATGGTTGCCTCGGCCGTGTCGGCTAAGATGCCTGCGGCATCCAGGGCCCTATGCCATCCCGCGAGCCACTCGCGGGCGGATTCGGGACGGGGAAAGAGAGCGGAAAACGCATCAGCCTTTGCTCCGTTCACTGCCGATCGCAAGTGCCGGAAGGTGAGGGTGAAGTCGACCTGTTGTTCCCCCATGAGAGAAAGAAGACTTTCCGCAAGGAGGCGTGAGTTTTCATCAGCCTTATCAAATCCGAGTTTTGCGGCAAAGGTATTTGCCAAGGAACTGCGGAAGAGATCGGGGAAACGTTCGAGCAGTTCGGTCACTGCGGCGATCGCCTTTTCCTCATCCTCCCCGGCCAGAGGCAGTAAGGCTTCGGCGAGACGGGTGAGATTCCAGTGGGCGATGTTGGGCTGATTCCCGTAGGCGTAGCGTCCGTTCCGGTCAATGAAGCTGAACTTCTTTGCGGGATCATAGCGATCAAGAAAGGCACAGGGACCGTAGTCGATCGTCTCGCCGGAGAGGCTCATGTTGTCGGTGTTCATGACACCATGGATGAAGCCCAGCCCCATCCATCGGGCGACCAGACTCGCCTGGCGTTCCATCACGCCATTGAGCAGGGCGAGGGCGGAATTTTCAGAATCCACCCGATCAGGATAATGACGATTCAGCGCGTAGTCGACGAGAGTGCGAAGCCCTTCGAAATCGCGCCGGGAGGCGAAATATTCACAGGTCCCGATCCGGAGGTGCGAACGCGCCACTCGGGTGAAGACACCGCCGGGTTCGACTTCCTCCCGGTAGACTTTGTCCCCGCTCCAGATTGCAGCGAGGGCGCGGGTCGTTGGCAATCCGAAGGCGGCCATCGCTTCGGAGACGAGATATTCACGGAGGACAGGTCCAAGAGCGGATCGTCCATCACCTCTTCTCGAGAAGGGTGTTGGTCCGGAGCCCTTCAATTGAATGTCGCGATGGAGACCGTCGCGATGGATCACCTCACCCAGGAGGATGGCGCGTCCGTCGCCGAGTACGGGAGAGAATCCGCCGAACTGATGGCCCGAATAGGCGGCGGCGAGGGGTTCGGCTCCCTCAGGAATGCGGTTGCCTGACAGAAATGCCAATCCCTCGTCCGACGCGAGACCTTCGGGATCGATTCCGAGTTCTCCTGCAAGCGCCTTGTTGACCGCGATGAACTCAGGTGCCGCAACCGGTGTTGGGTCGACGCGGGCGAAGAAGGTTTCCGGAAGCCTGGCGTAGGTATTCTCGAATTGGAAAAGCATGGGAAATGATCCTTACGCTCTCCCGCGCCGCAACAGAAATGAAAGCACGTAAAATCCGACCGCCAGAAAGACGATGAAGGGTCCTGTGGGGATGTCGTAATGGTAGCTGAGAGCGAGACCGGCCGTATTGGAGAGAGCAGTGAGGCCGACTGCGACGAGCATGATCGCCCAAAGCGAGCGCGAAAAGCGCGAGGCGGTGGCGGCGGGCAGGATGAGAAGGGCCTGGGAGAGAAACAGACCGGCGATGCGCACCATCAGCACGACACTCATCGCGGTAAGGCCGAGGAGGAGGAAATAATACACCTTTGTGGAGACGCCGCGCAATTGGGCGAACTCCTCGTCGAAGGAGACGGCGACAAGCTTGTGGTAGAAAAGCGCGACGAGACCGAGGACGATCACCCCGAGGACAAGGGTCATGATGACGTCGCTTTTCGAGGTGAGGAGGATGTTGCCGAAGATGAAGCTCTCAAGATTCACCGCTTTCCCCGGGGCGTAATGGAGGAACAGCAGTCCGGCGGCCATGCCAGCGGCCCAGATCGCGCCGATGATGGTATCCTCGCGCTCTTTGAACCGCAGGGTAACCCACCCGATGAGGATGACGGAAAGAAGTCCGGCAGCAATGGCACCGAGCATGGGCGTGAGCCAGGGCAGGTCGTAAACGCGGTTGTAATAGACCGAGGCACCGATTCCGCCGAGGATGCTGTGCGCGATGGCCGAGGCGACGTAGCCGATCTGCCGCACCACGACGAGCGAGCCCACGACCCCGAAGGTGAGACTGGAGACGATTCCGGCGAAGAGGGCGTATCGGATCAGCGGCACTGTCTTCACCGCGTCAATGAAATCGGCAAAGAAATCAGTCATGCTGGCAGGTGGAGTGATCGCCTTGCTGGTGGCGGGTCCGGCGGTCGTGTTCGAGCCGGCGACGGCTGCTGTAAATCTCCTTGATCGTCTCGCCGGAGAGCGGGAGGGAGTGGCGGTGGACCCGGTGGTTCACGCAGAGGACGGAGTCGCCGATGGAGGAGACCAGGTCGAGATCGTGGGTGATCATGAGGATGGTCATGCGATGGCGCAGGGAGACGAGGGTCTCGATCAGGGCCGCTTCGACGGAGAGATCAATGTTCGCGGTGGGCTCGTCGAGAAGGAGAATCTCAGGCTCGCAGGCGAGGGCGCGGGCGATCAGGACACGCTGCCGCTCGCCTCCGGAGAGATCGGAGAAGGATCGCTTCTCATACCCTGACAAACCCACCTCGGCGAGGGCGGCAAGAGCCATTTCGCGGCAGGATTTCGAATAGTGTCCGACCCGGAGATGGTTGAGCCGGCCCATCAGGACAATGTCGAGGGCGGAGATGGGGAACTGCGGGTCGAAGCGCATCGCCTGCGGCACGTAGCCGATCGCAGTCCGCGCCTCGGCGGGGCTGCGGCCCATGACCTTGAGAGAGCCTGAAGCCGGCTCCAGCAGTCCGAGGACGAGTTTGGCGAGGGTCGATTTACCGCCACCGTTCGGCCCGATGACACAGAGGGATTCGCCCCGATGGACGACGAAGGAGACATCTTCGAGTACGCGCGATTTGCCGTAGGCGAAGGAGAGATCGCGGCACTCGACAAGGTGGGCCGGATGGGTGGCCGCGGGTGAGTCGGGAGGGTTCAATGCCGGATCGAAGAGGGTTGGGTGTTTCGTTCAGGGTGCCGTCGCGATCGCCGTTGCGATGGTGCGGAGGTTGGCAAGAACGTCCTTCTCGAGCGGGTCAAGGTTTTGCACCTTGCCGCCGATGGTCTCGGCGAGGGAAGTGGCGCTGGACTGATCGAACTGCGGTTGCACGAAGATGGTGGTGACGCTCTCCTCTTTCGCCTGCTTCGCAATCGCGGTGACCTGCTTCGGAGAGGGTTTTCGGTTTCCAATCTCAATCGCCTTCTGGACGAGTCCGTAGTCCTTCGCAAAATAGGCGAAGGCTCCGTGGTAGACGTAAAAGGCGCGGCCCTTTTTCGGGGCGAGGGTGGTCTTGATCTCCGCGTCGAGCTGGTCGAGTTCGGTTTTGAAGGAGGCGAGGTTCGCGTCAATAGCGGGGGCGGCTGAGGCGGGGAGATGCTGCTTCAGGATCGTGGCGACGTGTCCGGCCTGGTGATTGAGGACGCGGGGCGAAAGCCAGACATGAGCGTCCTTTTCCTCATGTTCGTGTTCATGCTCATGGGCCTCTTTTCCCTCGGCGGCGGCTGAAGCACATTCGCCGCAGGAACCTTCGAGAAGTTCGAGCCCTTCGAGCAAGTCGAATTCTTTCGGTCCGTTTTCACCGTCGCCAACTGCGACGTAGAAATTCGCCTCGAAGCTGAGGCCGCCGGAAAACAGCAGGTTCGCTCTCGCGATGTCGGCGATTTGGCGGGGAGTGGGGGAGTAGTTGTGGCAGTCGCCTCCCTCCTGAACAATGGCACTCACCTCGACCCAGTCACCGCCAACCCGCTCGAAGAGATACTCGTAAGGCAGGACCGGTACAAAGACGCGGAGTTTCTCCGTCCCGTCCGCCGGTGCGGCCACAAGAGCGGAGCCGAGCGTGAGAAGGGCGAGGGCCAGAGTAAAGGGTTTCATGAGGGGGGGCGTTTAGTTTTTGCTCCAGCTCGCGATCGAGTAGTGCGAATCCTTGCCAAGGGAGGCACTTGCCTCGGCTTGAGAGATTGCCTTGCTGCCGTCGGTGACAACGGTGAGACGGTGCTGGGTCTCGCCCTCCTTGGCGATACGGATGGTCTTCACCCCCTTGATCTTCCCGATGGCCCGGGAAATGGTGCGTTTGCAGTCGGCGCACTCGATGCCGTTCAGCTTCGCGGTGTAGGTGACTTCTGCGGCGAAAACCTTGGGAGAGAACAAAAATCCAAGGAGAATGAGGAAGGGAATAAATGATTTCATCGGTTGAGCGGGAATTTAAATGCAAGTTTTATGCGCAAAAGCTGTTGCATTCTTTTTGCATTATGGCAGAAGAATGTCCAAACGCAAACTAATTGCGAATAAGCAAAACAGAAAATGAAGAGCTCTTTTACCTTACTGACGGTGTCATGTTTACTCGTATTGCCGCTCTATGCCCAGGAATCGGCCGCCGTTCCATTTGAAGAGGAAGCCTTTGTCTACAACGTCGGCGAGGTGAATTACCTGACGGGTGAGGGGGCTAATCTGGGAGGGTTCCTGTTTCCGAGTTTGTATGTCAACGGGACGACCGGCGGGTTTGACCGTGGTTTTGTAGCGGAGGATTTTGCCACTTCAGAGCATGACCCACAGAATGACACGGGAATCCAGGCGATCGAACTTCACCTTGATTTGAACTTCAACGAAGTCGTCACGGGGATGGTGAGTGGCTTCGGGCACCAGGGGCACGATGAAGTCTGGGAAGCGGAGCTTGAGGAGGCCTACCTGCACTGGCATGTGACCGAGTCTGTCGCGATTGGCGGCGGGCAGTTCCTGAATACCTTTGGCTTTCAGGCGGACCGGCATCTTCACGACTGGTTTTTTGTGAATCAGAACCTCGCCAACAGCCGTCTCTTGAATGAGGGGGAGCTGATTACTCAGGGCGGTGAAATCCTCGTGAACACCCCTTCCAGCGGACTTCTCAGTCTCGGCTTCGGCGGTGTAAGAACCCATGCCCATGAGGAAGAGGGAGGCGGTCCGCACCCCCCCGATGAGGTTCACGCTGATGAAGCCGGATTCAGCGACTGGGTCTTGACTTCAAATTATCGTTATCGTCTCCCCTTCGACGACAGTATCACCGGCACGGCCTCGCTTGCGGTCGGTGAAAATGGATTTGGCCGGGACTCAACCGTCTACGGGTTCGGGTTCCGCAAAGTCTGGAAGGGTCACGATCACGGCTATGGAGGGCCGGACTTTTGCGCCGGGGCGGTCATGTTCCAGAGTGAGTTCATCGGCCGTGCTGTGGACGCCTTCACCGAGGGGGGAGATGCGGTTGAGTTCAGAGATCGCGGGGTTTCGACGGCGCTTCACTATGGACTCAGTGATCGAACGACTCTTTCCGTTCGTCACGACTGGGTCTCCGCCGTCGAAGTGGCCGAGTTGAGTGACCGGAACCGTCTTTCTGCCGCATTGTCGGCCTACCTCGATCCCGAGCAGCGGGTCCGGGCGAGAGTGCAATACGACAACGTCCAGGACGCCTCTATCGGAAGCGAAAACGTCGTCTGGTTTCAACTGCAGCTGCAGTGGGGTGGGACCGGTGGTTCCCATGCCGGGCACGGGCACTGAAGATTGACGAGGCTGCAGGCCTTCCAAGCGGAAAATCAAAAAGGCGTCTTGTCGGTATCCGACAGGACGCCTTTTCTGTGAGGAAATTTAGTCTTTCGACTCCTCCCTCAGCTCCCTCAATCCTCCCGCATAAAGTCGGGAAGCTCAGGAGGAGTGGGGTGGGAGGCGAGGAAATTCTCGACCCAGGAAATATTGTATTTCCCGTTGCGGAAAGCGGCGTGTTCGAGAATGGACGCCTGGAAAGGAATGGTTGTCTTGATTCCGCGAACGATGAACTCCTTGAGAGAGCGGATCATTCGGGCGATGGCGATGTCGCGGGTTGCTCCGGTCACGATGAGCTTGGCGATCATCGAGTCGTAGTTCGGCGGCACTTCGTAGCCGCTGTAGACGTGGGTATCAACCCGGACGCCGCGACCTCCGGGAGCATAGAAGAGATTAATCTTGCCGGGGCTCGGGGCGAAGTTGTTGTAGGGATCCTCCGCGTTGATCCGGCATTCGATCGAATGCCCCCTGGGCTGACTGAAAACGACGTGCTCGGAAAGAGGGGCGCCGGCGGCGACACGAATCTGCTCCTTGATCAGGTCACAACCACGCACTTCCTCGGTGATGGGATGCTCCACCTGAATACGGGTGTTCATCTCCATGAAGTAGAAATTCTCGTTATCGTCGACGAGATATTCGATCGTCCCGCAGTTTTCGTATCCGATATTCCTCACAAGGGTCTCGGAGGCCTCGGCCATCCTCTGCCGCAACTCCTGGGTTAGCAGGGGTGAGGGAGTCTCCTCGATGATCTTCTGATTCCGGCGCTGCATCGAGCAGTCGCGTTCCCCGAGCTCCTTCACATTGCCGTGGCTGTCCGCGACGATCTGAAATTCAACGTGGTGAGGATTCTCGACAAGCTTTTCCAGGTAGACGTCAGGGCATCCGAAACAGGCGTTGGCCTCATTCCTCGCCGCATGAAAGGCGCTCACAAAGCTCGCTTTGTTCAACGCAGGGCGCATTCCGCGTCCGCCACCGCCGGCGGTGGCTTTGATCATGATGGGGTAGCCGATTTTCTCGGCAACCCGCAGGGCTTCCTCTTCGGTCTCGACAATTCCATCAGAGCCGGGAGTAACCGGAATGCCGTATTTGGTGGCGGTTGCCCTGGCCTGATTCTTGTCGCCCATCATGGAAATGATTTTGGCGGAAGGACCGATGAACTTGACGTTGCAGCTCTCGCAGAGCTCGGCAAAGCGGGGATTCTCGGAAAGAAAGCCGTAGCCGGGATGGATCGCATCGACATTCGCGATCTCGGCAGCCGAGAGGATCGCCTGCATGTTGAGATAGGAATCCGCGCTGGCGGGAGGTCCGATGCAGATGGCGTCGTCAGCCAGATGGACGTGCATCGAGTCCACGTCCGCCTCAGAGTAAACGGCCGTGGTTCGGATTCCGAGTTCTTTGGCGGCGCGGATCACGCGGAGGGCGATCTCGCCCCGGTTCGCTACGAGGATATTCTTAAACATGGCGTTTGATTCCGCGCTCTCTCCGACAAGGGAAAGGCACGTTGATTCTCAGGACGTCTTGACCCGGAAGAGCGGCTCGCCGTACTGGACTGCGGTTCCGTTTTCAACGAGAAGCTCAATGATCTCTCCGCTGATTTCAGCCTTGATTTCGTTCATCACCTTCATGGCTTCGATGATGCAGACGGTGCTGTCGGCGGTGATTTTTGTTCCGATCTTGGCGAAGGGCTCGGCGTCAGGTGAGGAGGCCGTATAGAAAGTGCCCACCATGGGAGAGGTGACTTCCTTTACTCCGGCCGGCAGAGCGCCGTCTGCGGGAGCGGGGGTGCCTGCGGCAGGTGCCGGAGCCACGCCGTATTGGGGTGCATACTGGGGTCCGGGAGCAGACGCCATCCAATGCTGGATTGCCTTGAGATCGATATCTCCTCCCTTTTTCAGTTCGAGTTTAGTCTCGTCCTGTTCCAGCTTGAACTGCGATAGCCCATGTTGATCCATGAGCTCTACGATTTTCTTGATATCTCTGAAGTCCACAGCGGTTGGCCCTCTCGGTTGGAATTAATTGGCGGGGGTCAGACCCGCAGGAAACCCTGAACCAGAACGGCTGAAGTTTCCAGTTCAAAAGCAGCCCCGATACAAGACGCAAGTTGCCGTTTCGTCAAGTTCGAGCGTGGGCCAAGACCTCAAGAACCTGGCCGATTTCGGCCGGAGTGTTGTAAAAATGGGGGCTGAAGCGGAGGTAGGGTTTCCCCTCCCGGTCGTGCCGGAAGCTGGCAACGATGTTCGAATGTTGCAAAGCGGCGGCCATTTCACCGATTCGGCGGGGATTTTCCCGGTCCGTAAAGGACGTGATTCCCGAAGCGGAACCTCCCTCGCGGGGGCCGAGGATGTCCAACCCGAGGCTCTCCAGTCCGTCGCAGAGCATGGCCTTGAGCTCCATGAGCCGTTTTGAGACGGCGGGGATGCCGATGCCGGTAAGCATTTCCATGGACGCCTGCATTCCCAGAAGTCCCTGCGCGTTGAGAACTCCCGGCTCGTAGCGGCGTGCACCTGACTCGAAAGCGACCGCATCCTGAGCGATAAAATTCGGGGATTTCACATTCCAGGCTCCGAGGAGAGTGGGTGAAAGTGTCTCGAAGCGGCGGCGGTCCACATAGAAGATTCCCGCCGTCATCGGTCCGAGCATCCATTTGTGGGAGTCGGCTGAGAGAAAATCGACGTGCTGCGCGGAGGTGGGAAAGGCCCCGACCGTTTGAATCGCATCCAGACAGAAAAGAAGGTCATGTTCCCTGGCGATTGAGCCCACCGCCTCGATGTCGAGCCGGTAACCGGAAAGGAAATGACAGGACGCGAGGGCAAGCAGCCGCGTACGGGGGGTGATGGCCGAACGCACGAGTTCCGGCGTGATCTCTCCGATTTCACGGGGCTGCAGGTAGACGACCTTCACCCCCTTGCTTTCCAGGTTCTTCCAGGGGTAAACGTTGGCGGGGTAGTCATCGAGATAGGTCACGATCTCGTCGCCGGGCTTCCAGGTTAACCCGTTCGCCACGAGGCTGAGCCCGAGGCTGGTCGGCCCGAGCAAAGCGACCTCATCGGGAGAGCACTCGATCAGTTTTGCCGAGGAGAAGCGAACCCCGTCCATTTGCTGGATAAGGACCTCCGAGTAGTCGAGTTCGCCGGTCGAGGAGGCGAGATTGAACCGGTTCATCGCCTCCACCGCAACCGCCGGAAGGGCTGTCACCGCCGCATGGGCCAGGAAGATGCGATCCCGGCAGGCCGGAAAAGCCTCACGTCGCCAGCTTTCATCCGAATCAATTCTTTCGAGGAGTCCGGACATGGCTCCCTAAACGCGACGGGCGCGTTCTCCCTCCTCGATCAGAGCCCAGAACTGCTTCGATTCGGCAAGAGCCTCATCATCGCCAAAGGGAAGATTGGCCCGATAGAGGAAATCCTGAAACGTGTTTTTGCTGAGGACGCGGTGAACGATGACCGACTGATGATCTTTTGATACTTCGAAGTAGATGCGGACATCGCTCGCCCGGTAGCGATAGAGTTTTTTCCCGTCACGCTCGATCTGCCCGAAGCGGGTTTCCGTTCCCTTTTCCTCGATTCCCTCAAGGTCCTCAGGCTTGACCTGAAATTCATTCAAGACCTCCAACTGCTCCAGCGTAGGCAGTTGTGAGATCTCGGCGGCACTGATTTCGTTGAAGATGACCTGAAACACGGGGGTGAGTCTCCCCCAAACCAACGGATTCGGCAAGGGGCGAAATGAGGGGCGGAAATGGTCTGCCGCTCTCCGTCACCTTGGATATCATTCGGCAAGCTTCTTTTCGGGACCCTCGAAGAGTCGGCGGAACACTTCGTAGGCCTCGCTCGGAAGTCCCGTTGCGTCGGGGCTGGTGAGGGATGCTCGTATATAATCGTGGACCTGCTCCTTTCCTCCAACAACTGTAGCAATTCGGATCCCGATACCACAGATAGTGGACGTTGCTGAATCAAGCGTCTCTTCTCCCGCGTTTGTAAAGGCGAGCTCTTTTAGCCGATCCAAGATCTGAATCGACTCAGGAGTGCCAGCGTCCATCGGGAGAAAGTTGAAGCGCGCTCCAGGCAGTTCGTTCACTCTATCAAATGTGGAACTCCCCTCAAAGACGATTAAATGATGAGGAAGGGATTTTCCTGGTTTTGCAAAAACGAACACACGGTGCTCACTACGAGATGTGTAATGAAGCGAAAAGAAGAACTCCCAGCTGTTGGAAATCGACTGCTTTCGGAGATTCTCTTCATGGGAGGTAAGCGCACCCACTGAATCCATCAACGCAAGGAAGCCAACCGTGAATTCTTGTTCCGCGACGTCCTCTGCCGGAGTGGAGCTGATGATAGAGAGCGGTATAAGTAAAGCCAGAATTCTCTTCATGCTAATTGGCCGAGTATGAGCTACTCGCACAATTCCGACAAGACAGGAAGCATGCTATCTATTCAAAGCGACTCGGGACAAAAACACTCTCCATCCCGGCGGCGTTTGCTGCATCGATTCCCGCCTGGCCGTCTTCAAAAACGAGGCACGACTCCGGTGGTACTCCCATACGCTCGGCCGCGAGGAGAAACATGTCCGGGGCCGGTTTGCCTCTCTTGACCTGCGCGGGGGTGATAATGATGTCAAAAAGCTCGAGTAGCCCGGCCCGGTCCAGTGACGGTTCGACCAGGGTGATGTCACTTCCCGAGGCCACTGAGATCTTCCTTCCCTCGGCGTGATATTGTCTGGCGAGTTTGGCGACCGCATCGACGGCCACGATCTCGTGGAGGTGTCTGGCATACCACTCCGCCTTGAACTCATGGACCTCATCGGGGCAGAGGCTGGCACCAAAGCGCTCGTTGAGTTCAAGGACCGTGACCCGGTCTGGCACCCCGGCGTTGGCGTAAAACTCGTCTTCGCTCCAGTCCCACGGCGCACCATGATGGACAAAACTTGCGGTCCAGGCCTTGAAGTGGAGTGGCATTGAATCCACGAGGGTGCCGTCACAATCAAAAATATAGCCGTCGAATTCCCGATCCGGGAGATGGAGTTTCATACAAGTTGCGGAAGGTGTTTTCGCGAGGTCCTTTCGATCGATTGAAAGGACAGCTCCGGTCAGTTCTCGTTGGAGCTACCGGACCGTTTGTTCTTCGAGTCCGAAGGGAGCGCGTCGATGACGGCGGATTCGGTGTGGCTGCCAGACTTGGAGAAGAAACGTTTGAACATGCGGCGCGGCAGGCTTTTGCCCGACTCCTCCGCTTCGATCTCGGAGAGCGCTCCCTCCTTGGCTCGTTCCCAGGCCTGGGCAAAACCGGGCGCGTTCACCACCATCACCTTTTCGGCGCGGGCATAGATCTCAAGTTCGCGCTCAAGGGCGACGTAATCGTTCTGGACGCGGCCGGAGTTCACCTTCATACGCAGGTTTTCGTTCTCGGTCCGCAGGGTGTCGAGCTTGCCCTTCATTTCCCCCATCTTCTCGGCCTCGATCTCAAGCTTGTCGCTGAGGTGGCCCTTGAGTCTCTTTAACTCCCCTTTGGTTTTGAAATGGGAGAGAACCGAAAGGATGCAAAGGAAGAAGCCGAGGACAAACCCCCAAAAAAACCAATGCGTGAGGATCGTTTTTACTGTTTCCATGGATGGGGAAGTATACGGGGGGATTTGCCCGGCGTAAACCGGTGATCGCCATGGGGAAGGAGTTCTCCCCTTTGCAATTAAAGAGAGATTCCACTTGCTTGAGTCATTTCTTCGGTTTCTGTAATGACAGAAATAAGAGAAATGAACGATCTTCCTCCCTTCGCCAGTCATTTCATCCTCCATTGGGGGGAAATGGGAACCAAATGGGGAATCAATCGCACTGTGGCGCAGATTCATGCGCTCCTGTTCATCTCGGAGCAGCCCCTTCACGCGGAGGAAATCTGTGAACGACTCGGGGTGGCCCGCTCGAATGTAAGCAACAGCCTCAAGGAACTGCAGAACTGGGGCATCGTAAAAATCGTCCACCTGCCCGGCGACCGTCGGGACCATTTCGAATCGATTCGCGATGTCTACGAGCTCTTCCGGGTAATTGCCGCCGAGCGCAAGCGCCGCGAGATCGATCCTACCCTGGTAAGATTAAGAGCCTGCGCGAATGAGGCGGGGGCTTCCTCGGAGAGTGGCGATGAATACGCCAAACATCAGCTTGAAGAGTTGCTCGGGTTCTTCGAGCTCGTCAGCGACTTTTACGTCAAAATGGACCGTCTCCCGACCCGTTCGGCCGTCAACGCGATCCGGATGGGCGACAAAATTGCCAAATCGATTGGCGCCCTGATGAAGTGATTCCGGAAAACCCCAAATGAGATCTGACATGAGAAACAACGAGCAACGAGGCCGGGTGGTGATTGCGGGAGGGAGTGGGTTTCTCGGAAGATCGCTTTCCGACGTGCTCCTGGAGGAGGGGTATGAGGTCATCGTCCTGACGAGAGATCCTGATCAATATACAGGGGGCGGAACAGCGGTCCACTGGGACGGAATTACGGTCGAAGAGCGATGGGCGAAACATCTCGAGGGGGCGGCGGCGCTGGTCAACTTGACCGGGAAATCCGTGGATTGCCGCCCGACAAAACGAAACAAGGCGGAGATCCTCCGTTCGCGGGTTGAGCCGGTGGAAACGCTCGGAGCCGCCCTGCTACTCGTGAGCCGTCCACCCGCCGTCTGGGTTCAGGCGGCCAGCCTGGCGATCTACGGGAATGCCGGGGACCGCATTTGTGAGGAATCGGCCTTTGTTCCCGATGAGTATCCCGCTGACATCTGTGTGTCGTGGGAGGAGGCGCTCGGGAGAGCCATTCGTCCGGAAATGCGATGGGCAGTGCTGCGGATCGGATTTGTTCTCGGACGCAGCGGAGGTGCCTTGCCGACCCTCGATCGGATCGCGCGTTTGGGTTTCGGGGGTCGCTTCGGGAGCGGTGATCAGTGGATCAGCTGGATCCACCTTGAGGATATGATGCGACTCTTTCTCGAAGCGATTCGGAATCCTGCAGTCCACGGGATCTACAATGCGACCGGTCTCCAGCCCGTCACCAATGCGGAATTCATGGAGACGCTCCGCAAGATCCGGAAAATTCCGTTCGGACTGCCGGTTCCGGAAAAGCTTCTCCGATTTGCTGCTCCCTTTCTGAACACGGATCCTGACCTGGCGCTGAGCGGACGCCGGGGCCTGCCCTGCCGGATTCATGGATCAGGTTTTCGTTTTCGCTTTCACGAGTTGGAAGATGCGCTGGCCGATCTGATTCTCCCGCAACCCGCTGCCTCACACGAGAGGGAATGGGTCCAAACCTACGCGAGATAGCAGATTCATCAGCGGTTCCAGTCCCATTTCGACGGTCAATTCATTTGCAATGGCCCGTATTCTGCGGGTTCATTGCGCCAATGGAAGAGAACCCCTTTCGAGAAGCCGACCTGAGTCTTCGCAATCATCCCGAGTCCTGTATCATCGTGATTTTCGGGGCGACGGGCGACTTGACTCACCGGAAGCTGATCCCGGCGCTCTACAACCTGGCGGCGGATGGTGACCTCCCTGCGGGGATCCGGGTGGTCGGCTTCGCCCGACGTGAAAAGTCGGACGAGGAGTTTCGTCAGGGACTCGAAGAGTTGAACAAAGAAGTTTCCCGCCAGGGGCACAACGATGATCTCTGGGCTCAGTTCTCCCAAAGTATCACCTACCACACCAGCGAGTTTGGAGATCAGGAGGGTTATATCGCTCTGAAAAACCGTCTTGATGAGATGGAGAAGGAGGGGGCGAGTCCGAACCGTCTCTATTACCTCGCCTCAGCTCCGGAGTTCTTCGACGACATTCTCCTCCAGCTCCGTCAGTCCGGCTTAAACACCTCGAAGACCGGTTGGTGCCGGGCCGTGGTTGAAAAGCCCTTTGGCACTGATCTGGCGACGGCCCAGCATCTCAATCAGGTCGTGAACGACACCTTTGCCGAGGAGCACACCTATCGCATCGATCACTACCTCGGCAAAGAGACCGCGCAGAACATCATGGTGCTGCGTTTCGCGAATCAGCTGTTTGAAGTCCTCTGGAACAACCGGTTTATTGATCATGTTCAGATCACTTGCGCCGAGCACCTCGGGATGGAAGGCGGCCGCGGGGGATATTACGACAAGTCGGGAGCGCTGCGCGACATGGTCCAGAATCATCTCCTGCAACTGCTCAGCCTCATCGCGATGGAGCCTCCCGCTGATCTCACCGCCGACGGGGTGCGGGATGAGAAGGTGAAAGTGTTGAAGTCACTGCGCCCGTTCAAAAACGCGGAGGAGGTGGGCCGTAGCGTCGTCCGGGCCCAGTACACGGCGGGAACAGTCAATGGCAACGAAGTTCCCGGCTACCGGCGCGAGGATCGCGTCAATCCCGGTTCCATGACGGAAAGCTACGTTGCTCTCAAGATCATGATCGACAACTGGCGTTGGGAGGGAGTGCCCTTTTACGTTCGCATGGGCAAACGACTTCCCCGGAAGGGAACGGAAATTTCGATCCATTTCAAACAGGCTCCGCGGGTGCTTTTCAACGCCGCTGCCGGAGCCGAGGCGATGCCGGGCAACGTCCTCGTCCTCCGCATCCAGCCGAATGAGGGAATCTCCCTCGGCATGCGATCCAAGCGGCCCGGTCCCGCCGCGACGCTTCAGGCCGTGAAAATGGACTTCCGCTATCAGACCAGCTTCGGCAAGAGCAGCCCGGAGGCCTACGAGCGCCTCCTCCTCGACGCAATGGCGGGCGATGCGACTCTTTTCGCAAGGAAGGATGAGGTGGAAACCGCCTGGCGTTATGTCGACCAGATCGAGAACGCCTGGCACAAGTCGGCCAATCCACCCAAGATGGCCGAATATCCGGCCGGTTCCTGGGGTCCGAAAGAGGCGGACGAACTTCTCGATCAGGACAATCACGAATGGCGGCGGCTCTAGAGAACGGGAGGCTATCCGCCTGTCTTGTCGGGATGCTTTTGTGGATAACCGGATCGGCTGCCCCGGCGGTTGACTACGCCGGGGATGTCTTTTCCCTGGAGCTCTGGAAACTGATCATCCCGGTCGACGATGATGGCGACGGTATCGCCGATGAGGTTCTCATGCCGGTTCTGCGGAATTTTGAGGACCCCGGTTTTTTCCACCTCTCAAAAACGAAGGACTCGATCCTTTTCCGGGTGCCCGCTGCGAGCGCAGGAGCCGGGAAACCGGTGTTTCGCCGGTGCGGCCTTCGGGAATTGGTTAAAAAGAGCGAAACCCCGGCCGCCTGGGGATCGAACGATGGCCGTGTCCACAACATGACCATTTCCTTTGCGTTCAATGCCATGCCAGGGGCAAACTCACGCATCATCGCGGCGGGAATCTATGCCGGCGAAGAGCCGGTCATCTCCATTGGTTTGGAAAAGGGGAACCTCACGCTGGCGAGGGACGGACTCGATCCCCTTGTGTTGGAGGAGGAATATAAACCGGGTGAGGGGATCGAACTGATGATCATCATCGATCATGGCCGGATCCGGGTGCTGAAGGATCTGAAGGAAATCGAAGAGTGGCCTCTCGAACGCGGGGAGCTCCATTTTCGGGCTGGTTGCGAAGTGCAGGTCGAATCCGGATCCGCTGCAGAATCGACTGCCTCCGCAGAGGTCGAGATACGAGAGCTTTTTGTGACCCACAAACCATGAAGGAGAAGCGGGGGAACGGCGGCTTGAACTGAAATTCCCTGCTCGACAGTTTCTTTCCATCAGTTTAAGGAACCTAGTATATGGCCGCTCAACATCCCAGCGACACCCCACAGGTCGGAATCATCATGGGCAGCACTTCGGATTGGCCGACTTTGCGGAAATCGGCCGAGGTGCTGCGGGACTTCGGGATTTCTTTTGAGGCAAAAGTCGTCAGTGCTCACCGGACACCCGATCTACTCTTCTCCTATGCCAAAAGTGCCCGGGAGCGCGGCTTGAAATGTATCATCGCCGGTGCGGGAGGTGCCGCGCATCTCCCGGGGATGGCGTCAGCCCTGACCACGGTGCCGGTTCTCGCCGTTCCCGTGCAGTCCCGTGTTCTGAGTGGAGTCGATTCGCTGCTTTCCATCGTGCAAATGCCCGCCGGAATTCCGACGGCGACCTTTGCTATTGGCGAAGCGGGAGCAACCAACGCCGGCCTTTTTGCGGTTTCCCTGTTCGCGATGGAGGATGAAACACTTGCCGGGAAGCTCAACGCGTATCGTGAGGAGCTCCGCACCAAAGTAGAGTCCGCTGAACTGCCACCCCTTTCCGCAGGCGAATGAGTGGATATCGGCCTCCGGGATCAACTATCGGCGTCCTTGGCGGCGGGCAGCTAGGGCGCATGCTCACGATCGCGGCCCGTCGGATGGGCTATCGGGTCGTCTCATGGATTGGCGCACCGGACAGTGGGCCCGCAGGCTTGGCGGATTCGATCATCGAAGAGCCTTTTGATTGTGGTGACGGGCTGGCCACCTTTCTGGATCGTGCCGAGGTGGCGACTGTTGAATTTGAAAACATTCCGAAGTCACTTCTGGAACGAATTGTCGAAAAGGTACCACTCATGCCCGATGCGGCTGCGGTGGGAATCTGCCAGCATCGCGAACGGGAAAAATGTTTCCTGCTGGAGAAAGGATTTCCCTGCGCCGCTTTCATGGTGGTCGATTCCGCGGTTCAGCTGGATGCGGCGCTGGGGAAGTTGCCGGACAACGGCGGCATTCTGAAGACGGCGGAATTCGGGTATGACGGCAAGGGGCAGGTCGGAGTGAATCGCGGGAGCAACGCGGTCGAGATCTGGGCCTCTTTCGAGGCGCCGAGAGCTGTCCTGGAGGAGAAGATTGTCCTCGCGGCGGAACTCTCCGTCCTGGTGGTTCGGGATCAGGCGGGTCATACCGCAGTCTACGATCCTGTGGAGAACATTCATCGCGATCACATTCTCGACGTCTCCATCGTTCCGGCGCGGCTTGATCCGGCGATCCTGGCCGAAGCGGGCAAAATTGCCCTCGGGATTGCTGATGCACTCGATTACCGGGGGATTCTGGCGGTGGAGTTTTTTGTCTCGGGCGATGGACGCCTCCTCGTGAACGAAATGGCCCCACGTCCACACAACTCGGGCCACCACACCATTGATGCCTGCGAGACTTCTCAGTTTGAGCAGCAACTTCGCGTTCTCTGTGGATTGCCCATCGGGAGCACCCGGCTCCACAGTCCGGCGGTGATGCTGAATCTCCTCGGCGACGTTTGGGTGGACAACGACGGGAACCCTGACTGGCCGGCGGTCCTCGCGCTTCCCGGGGCGGCTCTGCATCTTTACGAGAAACATGAGGCACGGCGGGGACGGAAAATGGGGCACGTGACATTTACCGCGGCGACTCTTCCTGAAGCGCTCGCGAATCAGGCTGAGGCGAGGAGGATCCTCGGGATCCCGGCGCTTCTCTAAGGGATCCCGGAATCCCTGATTAAAAACCGATTGAGGAACTCCGGCCATCCGCTTACCTCTTCGGCATGCACGAAAGCGCTCCTCTTGGCCAACTATTGCTCACTGGAGTTCCGGGAGCGGAACTTGATCCGGATACGGCGCGCCGGTTCCGTAAGCTTCAACCGGGGGGCTACATTCTCTTCGGTAGAAACATCAAGTCACCGGAGCAGCTTCGCAAACTGATCGACGATTTGCGTGACCTAAGCGAAATTGAGCCTTTCATCACGATCGATCAGGAGGGTGGCCGTGTCTCCCGTCTCCGCCTCATTGGCAGTGAGCCGCCCAATGCCCAGCAATTCCGTGACAAGGGTGACCTGAAACTGGTCGAGCGTCACGGTCGCCTCACCGGACAAATTCTCCGGATGTTTGGCTTTAATCTCGACCTTTGTCCTGTCCTAGACCTTTCCTTCGATGACGAGGCCGACAACTCTCTCAAGGGACGCTGCTGGGGCAGAACCCCCGAAGAGGTCATCCGCAATGCTTCCGTCTTCAACCTCGCGATGCGGAAAGAGGGCGTCCTGAGCTCGGGCAAGCACTTCCCGGGCTATGCCTCGGCCGAGTGCGATCCCCATCACGAACTCCCCGTGATCAACAAGACGCTTGAGGAGATGGAGGCCATGGAGTTGAAGCCGTTCCGTGCCCTTCTTCCCGATCTCGACAGTATCATGACCTGTCACTCGCACTATCCCTGCTGGGATGCGGATCGACCGCGCTGGCCCGCTTCGCTTTCGAAGAACATCATCGGACAATTCCTCCGCAATCAGCTTGCCTACGACGGCCTCGTCATGACCGACGACCTCGACATGGGCGCGGTGTTGAACGAAGTGACTTTCGAGGACACGATACGTGCCTGCATTGAAGCGGGGAACGATCTCGCGATGATCTGCCACCGGGTTGAGCTGGTCGAGAAGGCGGCGGAAGTCATCGCTACCCTCCCGGATCCGGTGCTGCATGATGCTCTAGTGCGGATCGAGGCAACCAAGAAGAAAATGGCAGCGCCCTTCCCCTGGTCTATCGAGCGCTTCCAGGAGATCGATTCGCAGATTTGGGACCTCAGGGTGGCAACCCTGGGCGAGGAGGAGGCAAAAAATCTCTCGGTGGAGAACGGAAAACGGTCTCCGGTTGAACTCTACTAGGTTGCCTGAGCGACTCAGTCGATGAGACCGGTCCCTCGGGCATAGGTGCCGGGGCTGAGCATCTTTTTCACATCGTCCATACTCATGGAGATGTTGTCCCGATAACCAGTCGGGCGATCGGTACCGCTCGCATTGGGCGAACTCTCGACGGACGTAGAAGTTGAACGGTCAGTTCTTGTGTCGAATTCCTGTGCTCCCTCCCGATAGTCCTTTGTTCCGTAGGTCGCGAGTTCTCCGGTGGTTTTCGATTTACTCTTAAATAGCTTCCCTGCCTGTCTGTCTTGTGATTCGCCTTCACGTGCTGCCGTACCGCTTTCGCGCGCGTCCTTGACCCCTTTGAAGTCCTGCCTCACGAGGTATTCGGGTGTTTTGAACTCCCCCGTTTTCGCCTCCTTCTTGCTCAACTTGGCTTCCTTGGTGTCAAAATTTCCATCAAACCCGCGAGATTTCTCTCCAGAATAGAGATCGGGTTTGTCGGCCTTAATCGTTCCGTCCTCCTGAATCTTGTACCCTCGCTCAGCGAATTTGGAGCGAATCTCCTGAGAGTTGTCAGGTGCTCCCCCGGCGGGTCCCCAGGCCTGTTGGTCGAAAGAAACGGACGAGCGTGTTGATTTAACAGTGCGTTGGGTTTCGCACTGGCAGAGAAAAACGGACACTGTCACCAGAGTGGCACAGAGTCTGTACTGATGGGCTGGGGTTACCATTGTTTAACAGCATCGACCATTTCGCGTCCTTCGGCAAGAGCGCTCGCCCAGTCGCGGATCATCGCGGACTGCCCGCGGGTGAGTTGACAATCTTTTGTCAGCTCTTCCCACCGGTCCAGTTGACCGAGGGCCTGATACAGCCGCGGCACCAGTCTCAAGTCGATTCGCAGGGACTTTGGAAGGACTTCTTTGAGAAGCTTTTCCGCCGCGGGGAAATCACCGGAATCGATCAGGAAGGCAATATAGTCGTTAAGAAACGAGAGATGATTCCATTGATAAGTGGCGAGGGCCTGGTCATAGGCGCGGAAGAGGCTGCCGGCGAGTTCATTCTCACCGAGTGAGGCGAACAAGAGGGGGAGCCTTCTGCGCACATCGAGAGTGGGAAACCAGTCATCCAGTCCACTCTGATGGAACAAGTCTGAGAATGATTCCCGCACGAGCTGGTCATGAACTTCGATGAGCCGCGGTCTGTCCCCGATGCGATGGAAAAAGGAGATCTGCCGTTCCGGCGCGTTGCGGAAAAAATCGTTCCCCGGTTTTCCACTTGCCTCAATAATGGCGCGGGCCGTTTCAATTCCGGGAGGGCCGAATGCCGGAAGAGTTTCGAGGATCTCTTCGCTCACTTTCAGATCGTTGTCCGCATAGACGGAATGCGCTGCGGCATCGAGTCGATTTTGCAGGAATCCGATGATCAGTTCCCCGAGCCAGTAAGTATCCCGGGGGCGGGAGACGTTCTCAATAATCCCGGCGAGTTCCTCATTTCCTTTCGGATCGGAAACGACCCACTCGACGAGCCGCATGGCATTGGTGGAGAAAGCTTTCGGTTTTTCAGAAAAACCCGCCGGAACACCCGCGTCAGCGGCATAAACAAAATCCTGGAAGAGTGCTTCAACCTCCCCGGTCAGGCTTCCCCAGGGAGAACCGTCCTCCCGTTCCATCTGGATCAGCGCTAGGGAGGCCTCACTGCGTTGAGCCGCATTTGTGTTTTTGCGCCTCAGGAGCCTGAGAACACTGAACGCCTCGTTCGTGGCACCGGATTGATGCAGGGCGGTGGCCAGTTCCATGGAGACTCCGGCCGGCTGCTGGTCCAGACTTGCCAGAGCAAGCTCACGCAGCGCTTCCGGTTTTTTCCAGCCGAGTGAACGGTGCAATCCGATGGAGCGAAAGATAGCCTGCCGTTGCAAAGCCGGTTCTCCGGGATCCAGGGAAACGGGCCCCACCCATTCCAGGGCATCGGCAAAGCGCCCGGCCTTCTCCAGCAAAAGGGCCCCCATGAGAATCTGGGCGGTGTCGGCGTTTCCCTGCTTTCGCAATTCAGTGAGCAGTTCGAGGAGTTCAGTGTTCCGGCCGGACAGGCGGTAGGCTTCCACGAGGGCGTCCTGATAGGGGATGTGGGCCCGACTTGTCACCGGGGGGGCATCATCTCCCGCCTCAGGTTGGCGGCTCAGCTGGACGAGACGATCGATATCACGATCCAGAAGAAGGAATCTCGCGTGCTGCTCATTGAGATAATCCACGGTTAATCCGGGCGGAGCCGGGAATTCCCGGGTGTTGATTTGATTGATGATGGCCAGCGCAGGCTCCGGATCGAGAGCCTCGGCGGCGGCGTCGAAGAGACCTTGGAGGGGAGCGTAGTCGTTCTCCCTTGCCAACCCGTCGGCCCGGTAGACCGGAACGGCTTCACGATGAAAGGAGCGGCTCTCAAGCGCCTTTCCAAGCTCCATCCGGCTTTCCGGTTCGCGCAGTAGCCCCAGCAAACCCCGCACCTGGGATTCCCTCTCCGCGGCATTCATCCATTCAAGGAGAAGGATGCGCCGGTCGATCTCAAACTGTTCATACTGGGCATTGACGCTTTCGACGCTCGAAAGACCGGGAAGATCTCCTCCAAGGGCCGAGATAAAGGCGGGTCCGGTCTCAGATGTTAGGAAAAGTCGGTCCGAGTAGAAGTGAAGAATCTGGCTCATCCGCTGCCAGCTCTGTCCCTGGCGGTAGGTCACCTGGTCCTGATCCGGAGTGCCGGGACGAATGGAAACCAATTGCCGGTCAACCAACTTCCCGAGCTGCGAGATGACCCTCATGTCGTCTTTCGCCGCAAGGGCAAGGAGGAGCTCCCGTTCAAGCCGTTCGGATTCTCCGAGGGTCTCCTGGCCGGGCATCATCGACAAATTTGTCAGATAGGCGGAGCGTGCGGCATCATTCTCCAGCAGGCTCAGTCGTTCGGTCAGGGCAGCGTAGAAATGATTCGAAATCCCGGTGCCATTGGTCGAATTCAACGAGTCCAGAGAACGGTCGAGGAGGATTTCCCGTTCAGCGTTTTTTCCCGCCATTCCTGCCACCTGGGAGAGAGCAAAGAGAAAACCTCCCTCTCCCTTCATGACTGAGTCCGAAAACATTCGTCCGACGCGGAAGGCCTTTTCGAAGTTCCGTGATTCGCGAAGTTCGGCGAAAAGATGCGTGGCGACTGATTTGCTGAGAGACATTCCTTCGAGAGCCCGGTAGACCGTTTCGGGGTCGCAGAGGGGATCGGAGGAATTGTCCTTGAGGAGGATCAAGGCCGCCATCGCTCCGTAGATGGAACGGGGATGCTGGGTGTCCTTTGCAGAATTCTCCGCCTCGACCCATTCAACAAAATGATCGACCTGTCCGGCGAGGAGGAGGGAATAAGCCAGAAACAGTTGATCCGAGTACGATTCCGAATCCGGAAGTTCCCTGAGGAGATTGCCGAATGCCGATGTCGCGAGTGAGTAGCGGGTCGCCCAGAGCCTTTCAACGAGGGGCCTGTCTTTGTGATTCCACGATTCCACCCAGGTGGTGGTCTGCCCGAGAGTTGCCGCCAGAGCAGAGGCTTCCTCGAGGGCGCGGAGACGAATCAGGTGCGGTTCGACGGGGCTGAAGCGAAACTCCGGACGCTCCTCCTGGAGCGCATCAGCAATCTCATCCTGAAGGGTCCCGCCGGTGAAGGGGTACTCCTCGACGGTGAAAACAAAGGCATCGAGTTCGTTCCCCGGGGCACTTTTCACGTCGTCGGGAAGGGTGGCCACGCGAATGAGGGGGAGTAGATTGTCTCCGAACCCTTCCGGGTATTTCACGTCCCCGGTATCGGCAAGAATCTTCTTGAGGGTTGCGAAGGCCGCCTCGTTTTCCTCGCGCTCAATTTGCAGCAGAGCGAGGTGAAAGAGTGCCTCAAGATCCCATCCGCGCAGTTCGACGAGACGGTCGAGGGTCCGCCCGGCATCGCGAAGAAGCCCGTTTTTGAGGTAGTGATCGGAGAGTTCTTTGAGGAAGTCGGTGTCGGTTCCGAATTTGGTTTCGAGCCGTTTCCGCAGCAGGTCGGCCTCACCAACCCGCAGGTCTTTCTCAAGCATCGCGATGAGTGCTTTCCAGTTTTCCAGGTCCTCGCCGACTCCTTTGGTCAGCAACTGCCTCCGGTAGTAAATGGCTGATTTGAGATCACCGAGGCGACCGGATAGTTCGCCCAGTTCCCCGAGGAGATCCCCGTCCTGACCGGACATGTAATAGGCCTTTTTCATTGCCTCAAACGCCTCGGAGTTATTGCCGGAGGCCTGTTGGATCCGGGCGATCGCTTCGGGATAAAAACGATCAAAGGGATGCTGGCGCCCGAGCTCGGTATAGCGCTCCCGCATCGGATCGAGGAGATAATGAGATTTTGCCAGAGTGAGCTGGGTGTCGAGTTGTTTACGGCGCTGGACAGGATCAGTTTCCTTCTGGAGTAGTTCGATCTGAGCCTGCAGGGCCTCCTCGGGTCGGCCCGTCTCGATCAGGGCGGTGGAAAGTTGTTTGATGATGCTCCGCTTTTCAAAAATGTCGGCCTCACGGTAGGCTTTCTGCCAGACTTCGATCTGTTTGGCCGCGTTACCCTGCATCTGGTAGACCTTGGCGAGGGTGCTGAGAGTGTTGAGCGACGCGTCAGGTTTTGAGGCCAGATCTTTCAATTCCCGCACCGCCTCATCTTCAAAACCGAGTTCGAAACGCATCTCGGCTCGTTTCTGCCGATAATTGTCGGCGTTCTCGGGATCGATCTCAATCAGGGTGGTCAGGTGCCTCACCATCAGGGTGGGACGCTCATTCAGCTCGGCCAGGGTGAGGAGCATCTTTTCGACCTCGATGTTGGGCTTTCCCGCCTCCTCCGTTGCTTTGGTGAGCTGTTGAAAACACTCCTGATTGTCCTGCAGCTTGAGCGCCCACCAGGCGGCCCGGTATCGTTTTGAGGTGTCGGGTTGTTGGTTGGCCTCGTCCTTGATGGCCCCGTAATAGTCGAGTAGTTCGCGGGGGGGCGGCTCGTCTCCGCTGCGGCTGACCTGAGAGGCTGCGGCCGCAAGGCGGCGATACTCGGAAAGACTTTGGACGTTCCCTCCCTGAAGCACGTTGAGGTCGGTTTCGGGTTTCACCCCGGAGGAATAATGCCCGCGAAGGAGACTGAACAAGCGCTGGTCGACATCGGAACGTTCTTCAAATCCCTCCTTCTTTTCCCAGATCACTTCGAGTTGATCGATCGCCTTTTCGATCTCGCTGGAATCGACATAGAGGTCCACTCTCGCTGTGAGGTAGTCGACCTGGTCAGGGGCGATTGCGATCGCCTCATCGATTGCGGCCAGAGCTTCAGAGGGCTGGTCGAGATCCCGCAGGACATTGGCGATCTGGAAAAGTCGTGAGGCCTTCTCAAGTGGAGTTCCCTCTGCGGAAGCGACGTGGGCTTTCAGCGTCTCAACCGCCTGCGCCTTTCGGCCTCGCTCATGAAGGAACCGGGCCAGCTCGATCGGAGCGGGAATTTGCTCGCGGTTGCCTCCTGCGTTCCCGGCGGGTTCCCGAAGGAGCCTTTCGACGAGATCATCAAGATAGTTCTCCCGCGCAAAATCGATGATTCGACGGGTGCCATCGGCGTCGAGGGAATGGCGGGAGAGGTATTTACTGAGAAGTCCTGTCGCGGCTTCGCGGCTTTCGCCATGGAGGGCGATGCGAGCTCTCAGCAGCACAAGATGGAGCGGAGCATCCTCCTGGCTGCCAAGAAGTTCGTCCAGGGTAGCGGCGGCCGCGTCATAGTGGTCATTCCGCATTTGGATCTCAGAAAGCCGGATTCGATAATCGAGGTCGCCGGGCAATCTCCTGACCAGAAGGCTGACGGCCTCCTCCTCTCCGGACGGGTTTGCCGTCAGCCGGTGGAACTCGGCGAGATCAAAAAGGGATTGTTCGGTCGGATTGGCCGCATCCACCGCCGCCTTCAATTTCTCCTTGAGTTCCGTGAGCCGGTCAAAGCGTTCGTGGGCCCGGACCATTCGCGAGAAGAGCTCGGCATAGTCATGATTTTTGAAATGGAGTAGGGCAAGTGCCTCGCGGGCGGCTCCGGTGGCTCCGTCGAAATCACCGACGAATTCATAGAGCCGGTTGAGCTCCATCAGAGCATTGAGTTTCTGCCGCACGTCGGTCGACGCAGCGAGTCCGGAAAGAACCTCGACCGCCGTCTCCGTTTCACCGGCCTCGAGAAGCAGCGCCACGATCTCGGTTCGGAGCTGAGTGTTCTCAGGGAAGCGGGTGAGAAGTTCATTCCAATCCGCCACGGCGGCCTCCGTTTGCCCCTGAAGGCGATGCAGACCGGCCTTGCGGAGGCGGATCGAAATCCCCTCATCCGCCGTGTCGGGGATCAGTTCGACGAGTCGGGTGTAGAGAGAAAGGGCCTTGCCGAAGCGTTTTTGCTGGTCCGCGATTTCGGCAAGCGCCTTTAGTGCCGGAAGGTTCGCCGGGTCGGCCTCAAGGACCTCGTCATAAAAGGGACGGGCTGATTCGACCTCACCGCTTTTCCGGAGGAGGTGAGCATAGATAAGACGGGCAACCGCCGGTCCCTTCGCCGAGGCTCCTTTAAAGTAATCGAGGAGCAGAGGGGTCTGATTCTTCTTATCGTAAAGATTCCAGAGAAGATCGAGGACGTTCCCGTAGGCGGGATCTTTCTGCAGAATCTGAATGTAATGATTGGCCAGCTTGGTATCTGCAGATGACCAGGCGGGCTTTTTTTCGACGGATTCCGCTGAGCCGGCCTGGTTGGCGGGGGAATCCTGTGACCATGCCGGGCTATTGATAGCGAACACTGAAAGTCCGGCCGCAATTAGAAGAGCGGTGAACCGGTGGGGTTGACTGGTCGTGAAGCTCTTCAATCGTCAACGGAGTTTGGAACAAACCGTAAGGAACTCTAGGCGAGGCTGATTCCGGCGTCAAATGACCCCCGGCAGGTCGGAGGCTCACCGGAACTCAATCGAGCAGTCGGGTGATCGCCATGATTCCCTCAAGGTGGGCATCGCCGGTAAACCGGTCATGGGCGATCCCGAGATATTGGAGGCCAGCCGCGGTCGCCTCAGCGGCGGGAGTGTCGCCAATGAGCCAAACGGGCAAGTCTGCAGAAAACAGAGATGCTTCGCGGATCTCATGGCCAATAAGAAGTCCCGAGACAAAGCTGCGCACCTCTCCCGGACCGAATCGTCCTGTCAGCATGCCGGTTCGACCGAGAAAAAGCTGGTGAAGGAGTCCGCCGGGCCCCTTTGCCTGCTCAAGACCGAGGGAAAAGGCCGGGCTGCCGGGATCGGCCGGGCTGCCGTCGCCGCTGATGAGACTATCGCGGGTGAGGCGGTCGTAGGCTTCACCGGTCAGCCAGGTGCGGAACGATTCAATTTTTTCATCCTGACAGCGGACCCATTTCGAGTGAGTGCCCGGGAGGCACAGGGTTGCTCCGCTACCGGGGAGCAGCGCGAACATTCCGGCTGCCTGCGTTTCTTCGCCGCGCATGACGTCGGTGGTTTTGGTCTCAGGATCGTCCCGGCGCACCCCGGGGATAATGGTGACTTCGCCAAAGGTTTCACTGGGCACCCTGATTGTCCCTGCCGCGAGATCGGCCAGGCCGCAAGGAGAGAAAACGTAGGGAGCCTCGCACCAGCCTTCGCGGCTTCCGATCATGCCGCTCATGACAACCTTCGCGTCAGGGTGTGCTTCTTTCCATGCACCGCAGAGCGTGGCGAGAATCCCGTCGCAGTCGCGTCCCCCGAGGTGGCGAATACCTTCGGATGAGGCGGCGTTTGCAGCGACAGTGCCGTCGGGGAGAAGGAGCTTCGCCCGAAGGTGGGTCGAACCCCAGTCGACCGCGATAATCGGAGCGGGGAGGAGAGGAGAAAGTGTCGTCACGGAGAAAGGCAAGTGGGCGGGTTCCGGAGCCGGAGAAAAGGGGCTGCACCGGCGGGACTCATCAGACAGGGTTGTATCTCCGAAGTGACCCTCTCTTGCGCAGTGGATCAGCGACGAAGAGGAACAAAGCTTCTCGACTCGACAATCTGGCGGTTCCCGTCGGAAAAGACCACTTCATAGGTGGTGGTGTCGTAGTGACCGGGCTCGCGGCGCTCGTTCAGGACCATGCTTGAGCGGCTGTATTTGATGGAGTTGATCGATTCGATCGTGGCCGGGGCGGGGAATCCGATTCCGACATTGCCGAGCTGGCCCTCGGTTCGCCTGAGGCGATCCAGTTCGACCCGTGCCCGCTCTGAAGCCACTTCGATACGGGCCAGTTCAATGGCTTCAGCCCGCATCTGGATGTTCACCTCCTCGATTCGAACCTCAATCTGCTCGCGGGCGATTCCCTGACTTTTGAATTTCGCGGACTGCAGCGTCCTGAGATCCTGATGCCTTCTCTCGGTCGAATCGATGATCTGCTCCTTTCGGTCAAGAAGAGAGAGCAATTCCGCCTCGAGGATGCTGCACCCGTCTGTTTGAGGACGATAGCTCAGATAGCCTGT
The DNA here is from genome assembly GCA_002344215.1 of Akkermansiaceae bacterium UBA2381. Classification (GTDB taxonomy): domain Bacteria; phylum Verrucomicrobiota; class Verrucomicrobiia; order Verrucomicrobiales; family DEV007; genus Arctic95D-9. The sequence continues at coordinate 357,884 of DDSV01000024.1, read as the reverse complement.
CGGATTCTGCTGGGCAACGAGGAGATTTCCGGAAAGGAAGCCGAAGAGAAGAATCAGGGGCGTAAAGCAAGTTTTCATAGGTTCCCAAATCCTGATACTTCGCACCAATTCGAAGGAAATGACAAGGGCCAATTCGAACACCCGCAGGGCAGTCTGCCCTCCTCGCTCTTGACCATGGCTGGGGAAATCTCAAACCAAATCTGCTGATGAGCGGACACTTCCCCTTTAGGACTCCAACGCAAAAAAAAAAATCGCCTCCCGTTTCCAGGAGGCGACTGTAAAGCCTGTCAGTTAACCTTAGGCTAGCGTTCTAAGAGTCTTAGAAGGACACGCTCAGGGCAACACCACCATGAACAACACTGCCATCGGCCGGTGTAGGGGGAAAGCCAGCAAAGTTAACTGGGTTATTATTAGCGATAAAGCTCGGCTGCTCATTCAAACCAATGTACGGAGTCAAGGTCGTTCGGCAGTTCAACTGAATTGGGAGAGAAGCCTGCACGTAGTAGTGATTCCAACCACGTTGAGCGAGTCGACTTGTTCCAAACATGTCAACATATCCAGCTCCGCCACTTAGGACAAGGCTGATATTGTCAGTAATTCCGAAGGCACGCTCAAGACCGACATTCCCGTAGAAACCGACATCTGCCGCCACTCCACCTGTCGCTGGGTTTGCCGGATCGGTTTCGCCCGGCAAGTAGTTTGCGGAACCAACGAGAGTCGCGAATCCGAGATCGCGGCGGAACCTAAGGCTCACTTCGGCAATCGTGTCCCCGTAGGGGAATGCTGGTTCATTGAAAACGGGATTGAGTCCCTCAGGAAACAGGTGTTGGGTGTAAGCCAGTTCAAGGTCAAAACCGGCGATGGTCCCAAGGTCGGCCGCCGCAGATAGCTGAAGGGTGTCCGCCGAAACTCCAAAAGTAGGTCGGTCCACGCTGTTGAAATACTGCGCGCCAATTGTGATTGGAACTGCGAGACCGTCAAACGTGTAATTCACGCCTCCGTGAACGGTGCTCGTGGTGAGATGGTATCCAGCGTAGAAGTAGTCGGACATATAACCCACAGTGATTACACCACCGAGGTCGATGCACTCTTCAATTGGGGCCTTGCCCACGGGGGCTTTTCCCCAGTCTCCTGCGTTAACGCCGAGCGTCATCGCACCGATCACGGCAACTAGAATTGCTTTTTTCATATGATTTTTAATTCCCTTGTTTTGAGTTGTAGTCGTGAGTGCCTTTTTAGTCAAGTTCCCACTATTTATTGCAGTATGGCCTTTAGATCCGTGGTTGCCTGATCAGTATTCAGTATCCAATGATTAAGACATCCTTACTAATTTTTCCCGGCTGCGCAAGGGAAAATTGGAAGGCTAATCTCATATGAGATTGGAGGACTCTTCCTTAGGAAAGAGCCACCCCACCCTTCGCCAGATATGCGGCAGTGCTCTCATGGGTAGCCTCCATGGCGGAGGAGCCTTTTTCCCAGTCCATCGGACAAACTTCGCCGTTTTCTTCGAAATGCTGGAGAGCGTCGACCATACGCAGGGCCTCTTTGATGGAACGGCCGAGCGGGAGATTATTAACAAGCTGGTGTTGAACAACACCCTCACGATCGATGAGGAAGAGACCGCGGTAGGCGATCAGTTCACCTTCCACGACCAGGTCGCCCCATTCGTTGACATCGTATTCGCCTACCAGAACATCATAGGCCGCTGAGATGGTTTTGTTGGTGTCGGCCACAAGCGGGTAGGTGACCCCTTCGATCCCGCCCTTGGCACGTGGAACCTGAAGCCATCCCCAGTGGGACATTTCGGTGTCGGTCGAACAACCAACCACCGCCACATTCCGGCTTTCGAATTCGGCGAGATGGTCCTGAAAGGCATGCAACTCGGTCGGACAGACGAAGGTGAAATCCTTGGGATAAAAGAAGAAGAGCACATACTTCGACCCGCGGTAGTCATCGAGTGAGAAGTTTTCGACAACTTGACCGTTAATAACGGCTTTGGCGCTGAACGTGGGAGCTGACTTTCCGACAAGTACTGACATGAGATTTGGATGGTGAGGTTCTGCAGAGACAGACGGACCGCAAGATCTGTCTGCGGGGCAGGTAGTCCGAGACCGGGGTTGAGTCAACCGGTGATCGCCGCGCGGACGGGGAGACACCGGGAAAAACAGGGCCTGTAAAATTCGTCAGCTACAGGAAATCTCCTTGACGCTTGCTTGCCCTGGGATTTACTTAAAGGGTAATTATTGACCATTCCTATCAAGAATGGGTATTATTAAATGATCGAAGAATCTCCACTCCCATCCCCGACCGAATCCGCCCTTGCGGAAGTGGTTCTCCGTCATGGGATAGAAGATTTCTCCTCCCTCTCCAGAAATCTGGAAGCGGCATCAGCCGAAGACCGGATCGCCTGGGCGCTGGATCATTTTGGCGACGGGATCGGGATGTCCTCCAGTTTCGGGGCGCAATCCGCTGTCCTGTTGCATCTGGTGACCCGGCAACGCCCGGACATTCCGGTGATATTGGTCGATACAGGATATTTCTTCGACGAAACCTATCGTTTCATTGATGAGCTGACGGAACGGCTCGCGCTCAATCTCAAGATTTTCCGCAGCGATCTCTCCCCTGCGTGGCAGGAGTCGCGTTGGGGAAAACTCTGGGAGACCGGGCTTGAGGGAATCGAGCGTTATAACCGGATCAATAAAGTCGAGCCGATGGATCGCGCCCTCAATCAGCTCGGTCTTTCCGCCACCATGGCCGGGGTTCGCCGTCAGCAGAGCAGCTCACGCGAGGGTTTCCCGGTGATTGCTTCCCAGAAGGGCCGGATCAAGGTTCATCCCATCGTCGACTGGACCGACATGGATATCGGAAGATATCTCAAGACTCACGGCCTCCCCTACCACCCGCTCTGGGATGAAGGATACGTTTCCATCGGTGACTGGCATACGTCGCGAAAACTCACCGAGGGAATGACCGCCGAAGAGACACGCTTTTTCGGCCTGAAACGGGAGTGCGGACTCCACGAGGAAATGGATTTTGTGATCTAAACGGGAATAGTCCTTCAGGAGCCCCCGACCGATTTCTATGAGCACAAACCCGGACCACCTCTATCCCGTTTTTGACCGGATGCTCCCGCGCTCCGCCAAAGAGGAGCTGCTCGGCCAGTCGGGAGCCGTGATCTGGATGTACGGGCTCAGCGGATCGGGGAAAAGCACTCTTGCCAATTTGTTAGAGCGTCGGCTCCATGAGCAGGGGCGGCTCGTCAAAGTGTTGGATGGTGACAACATCCGCACGGGCTTGAACCGGAACCTGGGTTTTTCCGACGAGGATAGGCTTGAGAACATCCGCCGTGTCGCCGAGGTGGCGAAACTCTTTGCCGACTGCGGAATCATTGCGATCACTTCATTTATCACTCCCCGCAACGACCTGCGTCGCCTTGCCCGCGAGGTGATCGGTGACCGTGATCTCCTCGAAGTCTATGTGAAGGCCTCCTTCGAGACCTGTGCGGCGAGGGATCCCAAGGGTCTTTACGCTAAAGCGGCGGCAGGAGAAGTGAAGCAATTTACCGGCAAAGATTCCGCCTTCGAAGAGCCGGAAAGTCCCGACCTCATTCTCGACACGGAAACGGAAAGCGAGGCAGAGTGCCTGGAAGGTCTGCTTGCGGCAGCGCTCGAGAAAACAAAAATAGAATATCGCGCGGCCCTCTGAAAGGTCGCTTTACACAAGTTTTACCATGGAAGAAGAAAGAGTTTCATATCGAGTCAATCACCTCGCTCAGCTTGAGTCCGAGGCCATTTTTATCCTGCGCGAAACGGCGGCGCAGTTCGAGCGTCCCGCGCTTCTCTTTTCGGGCGGCAAGGACTCGATCGTGATGGCCCATCTTGCCCGCAAGGCCTTCTACCCGGCACGTCTTCCTTTTCCGCTTCTCCATGTGGATACCGGGCACAATTTTTCGGAGACGATTGATTACCGCGATCAGTATGTTGCCGAGTTGCGCGCTGAACTCGTTGTCGCCCTCGTGCAGGACTCCATCGATCAGGGCCGGGTTCAGGAGGAAAAGGGACCCTTCGCGAGCCGTAACGCTCTCCAGACCGTGTCGCTTCTAGATGCCATCGAAAACAACAAATATGATGCCTGCCTCGGCGGCGGACGACGGGACGAGGAAAAGGCGAGAGCGAAGGAGCGCTTTTTCTCCCACCGGGATGACTTCGGCCAGTGGGATCCGAAAAATCAGCGGCCGGAACTCTGGAACATTTTCAACGGGCGCAAACATCACGGTGAACATTTCCGGGTGTTCCCGCTCTCCAACTGGACGGAAATGGATGTCTGGCAGTACATCAAAGCCGAGAAGATCCCGCTCCCGAATCTCTATTTTTCCCATCGCCGGGATGTCGTTCATCGCAGCGGCGCAATGCTCGCGATCTCGGATGTCGTGATTCCCCAGCCGGGCGAGCGCATCGAGGAATCCGCCGTCGTCCGCTTCCGCACCATTGGTGATATGACCTGTACCGGTGCCGTCTATTCCGATGCCTCCGATCTCGACTCCATCATCTACGAAGTCGCCACCGCCCGCCAGACCGAGCGAGGCACCCGCGCCGACGACAAGCGCTCCGAAACCGCAATGGAAGACCGGAAAAAGGAAGGATACTTCTGAAATCGCGGATTCGCCTTCGGCGAAGTAAAAGGTGGGAAGGTGAAATGTGAAAAGTGATTTGAATCGAACGATGGGGGAGCTGGCGAAACAGTTTGAAGATCTGCGGATCTGGCAGCAGGCGAGAGAGCAAGCGGCTAAGCTTTATCGTATTTTCGGAGCGGGGAGCGTTTCCGAGCGTGACTTCGGGTTTCGTGATCAAATTCAGAGAGCCGGCGTTTCGGTGATGAACAATATCGCCGAAGGCTTTGAGAGAAGAAGAAAGCCCGATTTTGCCCGATTTTTAGACCTCGCCAAAGGCTCCTGCGGAGAAGTCCGCTCAATGCTTCATCTTGCTGAAGACCTCTCCTACCTTTCCTCAGAAACGGCTCTTGATCTTAGGAGCGAAGCGCTCCGCCTCTCCAAAGGAATCGAGTCGCTCGCAATTAAGCTTCGCCAACCGAAATAGTTTTCACCTTTTACCTGTCACCTTCGCACTTTTCACCCAATTCTTTATGCACACCGAAATTCCCCTCGACGAAGGCTACCTCAACATGGACCTGCTCCGTTTCACCACGGCAGGCAGTGTCGATGACGGCAAGTCGACTCTCATCGGACGACTTCTCTACGATTCGAAAAACACCTTCGATGACCAGATGGATGCCGTGGAAGCCACCTCCAAAAAACGTGGCGACGAGCACGTCAACCTCGCCCTCCTCACCGACGGGCTTCGCGCCGAGCGCGAGCAGGGCATCACCATTGATGTGGCCTATCGTTACTTCGCGACGCCGAAGCGGAAATTCATCATCGCGGACACTCCCGGACACATTCAATACACCCGGAACATGGTGACGGGAGCCTCGACCGCAAACCTGGCCATCATTCTTGTCGACGCCCGTCTCGGGATCATCGAGCAGACCTGTCGCCACGCCTTTATCGCCGACCTCCTGCGGATCCGCCATGTCATCCTCGCGGTGAACAAGATGGATCTCGTCGAATACAGCGAGGCTCGTTTCGAAGAGATTGTCGATGAGTTCAAACGCTTCGCTTCGCGTCTCGACAACATCGTGGACATGGTCGCGATCCCGATGAGCGCCCTCCATGGCGACAACGTCGTCGACAAGTCCAAAAACATGGACTGGTACGAGGGCCCGACCATGCTCTACCATCTAGAGACCGTTTACATTGGCTCGGATCACAACCACGTCGACGCCCGCTTCCCTGTTCAGTGGGTGATCCGCCCGCACTCGGACGAGTTTCACGATTTCCGTGGCTACGCGGGTCGTGTCGCCGGTGGTGTCTTCCGCCCCGGTGACGATGTCGTGATCCAGCCCTCCGGCTTTTCCACGAAGATCAAGGCGATCGAGTCGTTTGACGGACCCCAGGAGGCCGCCTTTGCTCCGCTTTCCTGCACCATCACTCTGGAGGATGAGATCGACATCAGCCGCGGCGACATGATCACCAAGCCGAACAATCCCCCGAAAAAAGATCAGGAGATCGAGGCCATGATCTGTTGGTTCTCTGAATCGAACCAGCTCTCACCGAACGCAAAATACTATCTGCGTCACACCACCCGGGAAGTGAAGGCCATCGTTAAAGAGGTGCGTTACAAGATCAACATCAACACGCTGCACAAGATCGAGGACGACAAGACCTTCCGTCTAAACGAAATCGGTCGGATCACCCTGCGAACATCGGCACCGCTTCTCTACGATTCCTATCGGCAGAATCGTGCCACGGGGAGCTTCATCCTGATCGACTCGCAGACCAACGAAACCGTCGCCGCCGGGATGATCATCTGAGGCCCTTGCCTCTGGTGAGAGCGAGTGATCAGTGAGGCAACTTTTAGCCCTTCTTCTTCGGAGGAGCGGCAGGGACCTGATGTTTGCTGTCGATGACGCGCTGCTTTTCCTTGGCGGAGGCGTTGGATTTGCCCTGCTTCTGGTCCTTGCTCTTCTGTTTTGATTTTGGTGATTTGTCTCCCATAATGAATTGTCGATTGAAGTTGGAGTAAGAGTTTCCTCATTCCTGCCGACATCGGAGAGCCTGGCTGACTTGCAGACTCAGGCGGCTCCGATTGAATGGGAGTGATCCAATGGGGGACAGTATGGCGGAAGGCGCCACTGATTAACATACAATTCGGAGGCATGGTGGCGATTTTCCGCCGATACGCCGCGCTAAGGCGAAACAAGGCACTCCGCCGGCTCATTCCCGGTTCTCTTCCCCTCCCTGCTAAACCGTTGACAGTCTCCTCTAACGGGCTTTTAGTGCCGCCCGTTCGTTTTGCGGACGTTCTTTCAGTGTGATGGCGAGATAGCCAAGTGGTAAGGCCGGGCTCTGCAAAAGCTCTATCGCGGGTTCGATTCCCGCTCTCGCCTCCATCACACCGCAACGCGGGGTGCAAACAGCAATCCGGAGCGGGAAGCGAAGATTCACTGCCGCAGGCAGATCGTGCGCCTCGCAGGATAATTCCCGCTCTCGCCTCCATCACACCGCAACGCGGAGTGCAAATCGCAATCCCCAGCGGGAAGCGAAGATTCACTGCCGCAACGCGGAGTCTATTCAGGCTTTCTTGAAGAGCATACTCACGCCCACCAGGATCATGAGTACCGCGAACACTTTCGTAAGCTGGTCATTGCTCAGTTTACGCACCCATCCTGTCGCAAAATAGGCGGCAAAGATCGCCCCGAGGGCGGTGGGCCAGAAAATGTTCCATTGGACGAGTCCGGCCTGCTGAAATCGGGCGATCGCCATGAGTGAGGTGGGAACGATCACCGCCATGCTTGTGGCAATGGCCGCCTTTTGCTCCATGCCAAGGAGATACACAAAGGCGGGAACCATCACGATTCCGCCCCCGACGCCGCATAGCCCGGCCATGACACCCGCAAAAAGACCAATGCCCAGAGGGAGGAGAATGAGTTTCATCATCTGTAAGTTCAGGAAGCCTGGCCAGTCCGGGTCAGAATGCGGGTCACCAGCTGATGTAGCACGAGCCGGTGATCGAGAGAGGTGGTGACGAGCCTGACATTGGCCTCAAGACAGGCATCGAGGGCCTGCCTCAACTCCTTCAGGGAAAATTTGCCGGCGGCCTGGGCGGCCAGAAAGAGGGGATAAGCCGAGATCCCGCCGTCCTTGTTTCTCGGGATGTGGGCGGTCTCGCCGGCGGGAAGGGCGGCGAGGGCGCTTTGAAAGGAACCGTAATTCTTTCCAACTGAAACCCGGCGGCTTTCAATGAGGTCACGGGCGTGGAGGAGCATCCGGACCTTGGGAACGATGGCGGCAAGAAGGAGACCGATGGCGTTTTCCCCTCGCTGGAGTTGATGATCGATGAGGTTGAGAGCTTTGGGAAGATCCCTTTTGGAGACGGCTTCCCCGATATCAAAAATAACCCCGGCGTGAGTCACCGCCGAGATACGACCAACATCCTCCGCCGTCACGGGGTGTTCCCCGGCGAAAAGCGAAAGCTTTTCCAATTCGTTGTCGATCGAGCGGGTATTGGATCCAACGGTCAGAACAAATCGTTCCAGCGCGCCCCTCGCAAAATCGAGCTTCAAGGTTTTGGCACGATCCTCAACGTGACGCATCACCTGGCTCTCCCATCCTGCCTTCGTTGTATCGAGCTTGTCGAAAATCTCCACCCTGGCGCACTTGCCCAAAGTCTTGAAAAATGTCCGGCGTTTGTCGATTTCACCCGCACTGATGATCACTTTGACTTCGGGAGGAAGGTTCGAGGCGAGGATCTCGACGAGAGCCTCCACGGCGGCGAGGGTCGTTTCGGATTTGCCGGTTTGGTTGTCGCCGAAGAAATTCGCTCCCTGAAGCCAGACCAGCTTGTCACCCCCGAAAAACGGCAGGGTCTGGATCGCCTCGATCGTTCGCGAGACGATCTGCGAGGCATGGTCGGAGTTGTCGGCGCTGCCGCTGATGATCTCCAGGCCGAACTCGTTGTCCTGGGGAGCGATTTCCCGGGACAGCTTCATCGCCGCCTCCTTCACGAGAGCCTCGTCGGTCCCGAAAAAGGCAAAAATGTTCATGGGCGCCGGCATCTTCACTCAGATTTAAGTCGCGCACCCCTCATCTGCAACTGCGGAAAAGAGCGCTGTCGGCCGCTTTCATTCCGACAAATTCAAAACGCGGGAGCATTTCGCTTGAATCTGCCGTCAGATCGGTTAGGGAAACAATCCGCATTGTTCACGGAGTTGCGGTCGAGCCATCACCAAATCCCCGTCGATGCGGGAGAGTTGTATCGTGAAGGCCCAGGGTTCTGCGACGCACTCCGAGCCGCGTGGCAATTATGCCGGTGGAGGGAGTCTAGCGGGTCCGGGTCGGAACCCCCAAACGTATCCCACCAGACATGAGTTTCATTGCCGACAAATTTTCCCAGATCGCCCCTTCACAGACCCTCGCCATCACCGCTGCGGCGAAGAAGATGCAGGCGGAAGGCCAGGACATTGCCAGTTTCGGGGCCGGTGAGCCGGATCTCGATACTCCCCAGCACATCAAAGACGCCGCGATCGAAGCGCTTCTTGCCGGGAAAACGAAATACACTCCCACCACCGGTATCCCCGAGTTGAAGAAGGCCCTCGCCGAGAAGCTCTTCCTTGAGAACAACATCGAATACTCGCCCAGCCAGATTTCGGTGAACTGCGGTGCCAAGCACTCCTGCTACAACGCCATCCTCGCCTGTTGTAATCCCGGCGACGAAGTCATCATCCCGGCCCCCTACTGGACGAGCTATCCTGAAATGGTCCGCCTTGTCGGAGCCGAGCCCTATTTCGTGAACACCAAGCGTGATAACAACTGGAAGTTCACTGCCGAAGAGTTCGAGGACTCCATCAGCGGCCGCACCCGGATGCTCATTCTGAACAGCCCGAACAATCCGACCGGTTCGGTCTACACGAAGGCCGAGCTTGAGGCCATCGTCGAAGTCGCCGCCTCGGAGGACATCATCATCCTTTCGGACGAGATCTACGAAAAGTTGATCTACAACGGCAAGAAGCACGTCAGCACCGCCTCGGTCAGCGAAGCGGCAAAAAATCTCACGATCACGATCAACGGCTTCAGCAAGGTCTACTCGATGACCGGATGGCGCCTCGGTTACACCGCCGCTCCCCAGGAGATTGCCGATGCGATCGACACGATCCAGAGCCACACCACCTCGAATGCGACCAGCTTTGCGCAGTATGGAGCGCTCGCCGCGTTGAAAGGCCCTCAGAACCTCATCAATGACATGGTCGAGGAGTATGACATGCGCCGTCAGTATATGCTGAGCCGTCTTCAGAAGATCAACAACATCGAAGTGGTTGAGCCCGATGGCGCCTTCTATTTCCTCGTTGATACCACCAAGATGGGTCTCAGCTCGATGAATCTGACAGAGAAGCTCCTTTCCCGCTACCAGGTGGCGGCGGTGCCGGGTCTTGCCTTCGGGCACGATATGTCGGTGCGCCTCAGCTACGCGACCAGTCTGGACATCATCAAGAAGGGTCTGGATCGTTTCGAGGAATTCTGCCACTCCCATTGATCCGGAGGACCGGGGTTCCCCGGTTGCACGATGGATGGAAGTGAGGCTCCTCTGGATTGACGCCCGGATCGAAAACGATCTGGAGCTCTCCCAGTGGATGGATTTACGCTATCGTGTTCTTCGCGAGCCGCTTGGGCTGACCTATTCGGAGGAAGATCTCATCCAGGAGAGTGAGGACCTGCATCTCGTTGCCCTTGAGGGTCAAAGGGTGATAGCGGGACTTCTCATCCGGAATGCCGGGCAGGAGGTTGGCGTCTGGAAAATCCGCCAGGTGGCGGTGGAACCTTCACGCCAGGGCGAAGGCCTGGGCCGAACCCTGATGCTGGCGGTCGAAAGAGCCGCTCAAGAGTCCTCCGTCACGAGTCTGGTCCTGCATTCCCGTGAAGGAGTCTGCGGATTTTATGAGAAGCTCGGTTACAGGTCCGTGGGAGGGACCTTCACGGAAGTGGGAATTCCCCATCGACGGATGGAGCGTTCACTGGCAGATTCGCCCCCTTGCCAAACTCCCTGACCGGAACGACGAATTTCCCAACCATGACCTCACCTGAACTCGATCTCGCCATCCGCGCCGCCCGGGAGGCGGGAGCACTCCTGCGCTCCAATTTTGAAAGCGACCTTTCCGTCGATGAACTGCATGATCATGACATCAAGCTGGCTCTCGACGTGGAAAGTCAGAAATTGATCGAGAGCCGCATCCTCGACACCTTTCCCTCACATGCCATCTACGGAGAGGAAGGAATCGCCGGAGATCAGAACAGTGATACCCAATGGATCGTTGATCCTATCGACGGTACTGTGAACTACTTCTACGGCATTCCCCACTTTTGTGTTTCCATCGCAATGCGCCGGGGCGGTGAACTCAAGGTCGGAGCGATCTACGATCCGATGATGGATGAGATGTTTGCCGTCGACTTCGAGGGTCCGGCCACCCGCAACGGAAAACCGATCAAGCCGAGCAATCGCGCCTCGCTGAGTGAGGCGGTCGTCACCATAGGATTTTCAAAATCAAAAGAAGCGATCGACGCCGGGCTCGGACGTTATCGCGAAGTTGCCCATCGGGTCCGCAAAACCCGTATGATGGGGAGCGCCGCGCTCGCCCTGGCGTATATCGCATGTGGTCGGCTCGATGCCTACATTGAGGAGATGATCAGCATCTGGGACATCGCCGCCGGGCAGCTCATGGTGGAACGGGGCGGCGGTATCGTGACGCTCGTCACTTCCGAATTAAACGCCGACAAATCCGGAATCATTTCCAGCAACGGGAGGCTCGATCTCTCTGGAATCGCCTGAATCATGAGATACCGCAGCGGAATCGGATACGATGTGCATCAGTTTGCCGAGGGGCGTCGGCTCATCCTCGGCGGGGTGGAGATTCCTCACGATCGCGGCCTCGCGGGTCATTCGGATGCCGATGTTCTTTCCCACGCCATCGCCGATGCGATCCTCGGGGCAATCGGGCAACCGGATATCGGATACTGGTTCCCGCCGTCGGACGACTCCATTGAGGGCATCAGCAGTTTGAAGATCCTCGCGAAGGCTGCAGAGCTCGTCAAAGAGGCCGGAGGCAGAATTGAAAATGTCGACTCCACCCTCATCGCAGAAGAGCCGAGAGTGATGAAATTTGCCCCGGCGATGAAAGCCGCCATTGCCGGGGCTCTCGGGATTACGCCCGGGGACGTCGGCATCAAAGCAACCACGAATGAGACGATGGGCTTTGTCGGTCGTCGCGAGGGAATTGCGGCGCTGGCGACGGTTTCCGTGGCAATGGCCTAGCGCGGACCGCCTCACTCCCGTGAGTGCAGGCCGATGAGATTCCCCTCGGTATCGTGAACGAGAGCGATGAAACCGTAGGGACCGATCGAGAATCTTTCCTTGAAGATATTTCCTCCCGAAGCGGCCGCGCGGGCTGACTCGACGGCGCAGTCCTCGCATGAGAAGTAAACGAGCGTGCCGCCGGGACCGGACGGGCATCCCTCCATCCTGATGAGCGCGCCCGGCGAACCGTAGCGCTCCATGTCCGCGGGAAAGGCCCACATCTCGTACTCCGTACCGGGGAGCGACTCAAGGGTCGTTTTGAAGACAGCCTCGTAAAAGGCTCTGGCGCGGCTCATATCCTGCACGTAGAGCTCGAACCAGCCGACGGGATTTGAATTCATGGGCGGAGTTTGCCAAATGGCTGCGGCAAGGTCAAGGCGGGCTTATGAACACGCCCTCAGGGCATCATCATGGCCCGTCCACGGTAGACCCCATTTTCAAAAGCCCAGACAAGGTAGTAGCCTCCGGCCCCGTCACTGTTCGCCATCATCAGGACCGCGCGTTCGGCAGGGTCGCCGGGGGTCAGGAGCACGAGGGTGGAAAAATTGGGTTCATAGATGTTTTCCGTCGCCTCGGCTGGCAATGCCACCTTCTTGCCGTTGATCGATACGGAGAGGACTATGCTTCGGTTCGGCTCTCCGCCGTCCTGACCCCAGGGGCTCTTTCCGTCGACCAGCACCATGCCGTTGGCGTCGGTCGAGATTTTATGTTCGGAGGCGACGAAGGCGGGATCCTTTACGACCGCTTCGAAGCCCTCATGACTGAGCCGGCCGGTATCACCTTCGGGGCCGAAGGCCTTCCAGTCCTTCACGGCCTGCAAGCGGCTGCCGTGGATGTATCGACCCTCCAGGTCGTCTTCCTTGTCGAGAAAGACCAGGTGGAAGCCTGACTCAGGTTCCGGATCAACGAAGACCGGGCCGCCCGAGAGGACTTTGCCCGCAATCTTTGCCTCTAGGCTGGCACCGTCGCGCACATTGGTCTCTCCGTCAGGGTCCTGGACGATCTTCAGACAGCTCACGATGCTTTCCTCGACCAGCGGCGCATCGGCTGTCCGGGCGGTGGTGATGCCGGTGGCGAGCAGGGACGGGAGAAGATGCAGAATGAGGGCGCGGTTTGATTTCATGATCATGGTGTTGCGATGAAGACGGATCAGGGAAACAAATCATTCATTTTCCGCTACTGGCCAACTTTTCCCAACCACCGCGGGTGCAAAAGTACCACGGGGTGCTAATCTTAGCGCGCCTCTGTCGGTTCCGGCACGCGGGGGCCTTGGAAAATGGAAGAAACGACCCAGTTCATCAGCCTTCACTGGCGCCAGGTCATTGAGGTGATCATCCTCTGGGTGATTTTCTACAACACCTACCGCTATTTCCGTGCGACCCGCGGGGCGAGGATTTTCACGGCTCTTGTCGGGATTTACATCGGGATGACCCTGCTTTCAGGCTGGCTTGATCTGACGGTGATCGGCTGGTTGCTCAAGTATGTCTCGGTCATCCTTGCGATCGCGCTAGTCATCATTTTCCAGCCGGAACTGAGGCGGGCCCTCGCCGAACTGGGCAGCCATCGCCTTTTCTCCTCGATTAATGAAAGAACCCGGGCCCAGTTCGCCGACCGGCTCATTGAGGTCGTTGAAACCCTTTCACGGAAGCGGACCGGTGCTCTCATCGCGATTGAACGGGGAATCGATCTCAAGCAGTATCTGGAAACCGGAACAAGGATGGATTGTCTCCTCAGTCCGGAACTCATTTACACGGTCTTTCATAGCGGAACCACCCTCCACGACGGGGGCATGATTGTTCGCATGACGGATGAGCGCATCGCCGGTTCCGGATGTGTCTTCCCGCTCATCCAGCGTGAGCTGAGCGACCAGAGTATCGGACTGCGGCACCGCGCGGCGATGGGAATTACCGAGGAATCGGATGCGATCGCTCTCGTCGTTTCCGAGGAGACCGGTGCGATTTCGCTGGCGATCAATGGAAAACTCGAGCGTGATCTGGAGGGACACGAGCTGAGGGAGCGATTGAACGATCTTCTCAGCAACCAGGATTCCGAAGAGGGAGAGGAGGGCGAAGATGGAGACTCTTAAACGCTTTCTGGCCGACAACTGGCGGAGCAAGCTGGTCTCGCTTCTCATTGCGGTTTCGGTCTGGTATCTGATCAAGTCCCACCTCGATTCGGGGAACAAGGGATTCCCTGTGCCCGGAACCGGGACGGTGACACCGGCGCGCCCCGCGACGGGACCGGTCCTGGATGAGACGCTTCTCGGACCTCTCGTTCCGCCTCCCATCCCCGTTCCCATTCCGGCCACACCCGTTCCCGGAGGTGCCGTCAAAGGTTGAAGTCAGGCCTTGTTTCACGTTGAACCGTTCAGTCCGCCCCGGGAGATTCGCCGCCTTTGGAACATGAGTGAAAAAACGAAACGCTTTTTTGGAACGGACGGCATTCGGGGAAGGGCCAATGAGCACCCGCTGGTACCCGGGTTTGTCGTTAAACTGGGTGAGGCGGTGGCTGAAACGTTTCTCTCAAGGCGTGGTGCAGAGAGGATCTGGCCTACTGTGGTCATCGGAAAGGATACCCGCCAATCGTGCGATATGCTGGAGAGTGCGATCGCCGCGGGTCTTGCCTCGCGGGGAATCGACGTGCAGCTCGCCGGGGTCATTCCGACGCCTGCTGTTGCCATGATGACAAAGGAGTCGGGTGCCGCTTTCGGCGTGGTGATCTCCGCCTCACACAACCCCTTTGAGGACAACGGTATCAAGTTCTTCGGTCCCGATGGCTACAAGCTTGATGATGCTCTCGAACTGGAGATCGAGGAACGAATTCTCACGGGTCAGGATTCGCCCCGATCAGGGCCCGTCGGGCGCATCTCGGCCATCGACGGCGCCACGGAGAAGTATGTCGCCTTTGTCAGGGAGTGTGCTGCCGGTGACTCCGATCTCCTCGAAGGAATGGTGATCGCGCTCGACACCGCGAACGGAGCGAGTTTCCAGACGAGCGAGGCGATCCTCCGTTCCCTCGGCGCGAAGGTTCTTTCTTCGCATCACCATCCGAGCGGCATCAACATCAATCTCGACTGCGGATGCACCCACCCCTCCGTGATCGAAGCGTTTGTGAAAGAGACCGGAGCTCACGTCGGAGTCTCTCACGACGGCGACGCGGATAGGGTTCTCATGTGCGATGAAGAGGGTCAGGTCCTCGATGGAGATGAAATCATGGCCATCGCCGCCCTTTCAATGATCAAGGCGGGAACTCTTTACAAGAACACGCTCGTCGCGACGGTGATGAGCAACGCGGGACTCGACGAGGCCGTTACTGCCGCCGGAGGAAAAGTCGTCCGCGCCGGTGTCGGAGATCGTTATGTCATCGAGGCAATGCGCAAGGAAGGCTACAATCTGGGGGGTGAACAAAGCGGTCATTTCATCTTTCACGACTTCAACACCACGGGGGATGGAATCGTCGCCGCCGTGCAGTTGCTGCGCATGATGAAGGAAAGCGGCAAACCGCTCAGCGAGCTTCGTCGTGTCATGTCGAAATTCCCCCAGGCCCAGCGTAATATCCGCGTCTCCCGCAAGGTTCCGGTTGCGGAACTCGCCGCCGCCGCCCGTCTCGGCGAAGTGGAGAAAACGCTCGGGTCCGCCGGGCGGGTGCTCCTGCGATATTCCGGGACCGAGCCGCTCCTGCGTCTTCTTATCGAGGGGCGAGACGCCGACTACATCAACCGCGAGGCGGACTTGATTGCTGGAGAAATCCGCGCGGAAATCGGGGAATGAAGCTGAAGGGCGTTTTTATTGCCGGCACCGACACCGGCGTGGGCAAGACCTGGGTCACGACTCGTCTCATTGAGGGGCTGCGGTCCAAGGGGATCCGGGCGGTGGGTATGAAACCCGTCGAGTGTGGGGGACGTGAGGATTCGACCGCAATTTTGTCGGCCTCCGGAGGCCTGGAGTCGGGTTTAAGCCTCGACGAGGTGAATCCGTTCACGCTTCCCGAACCGCTCGCTCCAGCCGCCGCGACCCCTCCGATCCGGCTGGACTTCGATGGGATCCGCTCCTCCTTCAAGACGCTCGCCAACCGCGAAGAGTTCGTCATCGTCGAGGGAGCCGGGGGATGGTTTGTTCCGCTCGATCACGAACGAACCATGGCTGACCTGGCGAAGATGCTGGGGCTGCCTGTCCTGGTGGTGGCGGCGAACCGGCTCGGCGTCCTCAACCACACCCTTCTCACGGTGAGGGCGATTCAAGCGCAGGGTCTTGAATGTTGCGGAATTTTTCTGAATGACCTCGCGGCGGATTCTGATTTATCCTGTCAGTCGAATGCTCGAGTATTGAGGGAGATTCTGCCGGGGCTTGATGTCTTTGACAATGACGCTGAGGGTCTCCTCAATCTGTTTTAATTGAATTCTCATGGACCAGCCGACTGAATCCTTCAGCATTGCTTTCGTCGTTGGAATGGGTCTTGCCCTCCTCGTTCTTGGAATGATTGCCGGTTTTCTGGTCGGGAGGAAAAAGGACCTCGTGCCGGAAAACCCGCCGGAAGTTTCCGTCAAAAGGGAGGAGGAAACCGATGATCCGACTGCTCCGATTATGCCCATGGTGGAAATGGGGCGCTCGCCGCACGATCGGCATCGCGATCTGGCGGTAGGGAACGCGGTCGTCAAAAGTATCGAGTGGCTTGAGCTTGTCCTGAAAAGCGGGGACCGTCAGACGAAGGAAGCTATCATCGAACAACTCGCCCTCGTGAAGAACGACTTTCACGGACTTCTCTCCAACTGCTCCTTCCGGGCTTTCGACTACCCGGCCGGCACCGTGATCGACGGAGCGATGCGTGCCCGTATCAAAATCGTTGAAGGAAGCTCGGGCGAACAATCCACCCGCATCGTCAGAACGATACGCTGCGGATTTTTTTACGAGCCGGGCGGCGACGAGGAGCCTGTCCTGATTCGCAAGACCGAAGTGGAGATCGGTTGACTCTGACTAGAGCTTCCGCAAACGCAGGCGGTTCATCGTCCGGCCCTCGGCGAGCCATTGCTCTTCGAAGTCGGTCTTCGGATAGAAAAAATCACCCTCATTCCACGGCTCCTGTGTGAAGAAGTCGCATCCCTTCTGCACCTCCAGCGCTTCTTCGTAGTAGGGAAGTGCATCGGTGAGAAAGAGCAATTCCCCGCCGTCTTCGAGCAGGCCATGGAGAGCTTTGAGGAAAGGCATCTGGCACATCTGGCGACGGGCCGCGTGTTTCTTTTTCGGCCACGGATCCGGGCAAAGGAAATGAATGCGGCTTGCGAAGCGGAGCGGGAGAAGCCAGTTCACCGCATAGTTCGAGTCGGCCCGGAGGACCCGCGCATTTGGCAAAGCGGCTTTTATCGCTTTGCGGCTGACCTTGCGAACCCGGCCGAGGAGGCGCTCGACACCGATGAAGTTCCGATCCGGGAAATGCTCCGCCATTCGGATGAGAAATGATCCGTCCCCGCAGCCCAGATCCAGTTCGATGGGAGTCTCCCCCGGAAAGAGATCATCCCGTCCGAGACGGGCGAACCACTCGTCGGGATAAATCTCATTGGGGAAGGGAAAGGGCTCAACCTTGGGCATGGCGGGCACTGTGGGTCAGGACCCTTCGCGGATCAACTGACTTGCGCACCCCCGGTCCCGGAAAAACTCAATGGTCGTGATCGCAGGTGCAGGCGTACTCCTTGTGTTTGCACTCGGAGCAGTCGGCAAGATTGATCGTGAATTTTTCAACAACGGACTTCTCGCCCGGCGCCGTCTTGACCGTCAGCACGATGGGAATCATGTCGCCCTCTGGCAGTGCCTGATCGGAGACAAGTGATCCCTCCTCCAGGGCAAAGGCCAGCTTGGTCGGCTTGGAACGTTCGCCGCCGACGGCAGAGACGCTTTGCTCTGCGGGAGCAATGGCCTTCTTGTCTTCGCCGAGGAAGGTGATTTTCACTTTGCGGTCTTCGGTGACAAAGAACTCAAAGTGCGGTTCGACCGAGAAAATGACGCGACCGCCGCTGGGGCCGGCTTCGCGCTTCTCGTGTTCATGATCGTGATCATGTTCTTTTTCTTTCTCTTTTTTGTCCGCCTGGAGGGTTGGAGCAAGGGCCAGGCCGAGAGCGGCGAAGGCGAGGATGAGTTTTGATTTCATAGGGTAATGTCAGTTTTAGTTTTTTAGGGTGTAGTCAGTTAGACGACTGACCGGGAGAGTTCAGTGGGATGCTTTGGAGTTCAGGGCAATGGATCGTGCGGCGGCCTTTTCCCCGATGAGCCAGAACACGGCCGGGGTGACGACGAGGTCGAGGAGAGTGGAAGAGACAAGACCTCCGACGATGGCGACGGCGACCGGGTGAAGGATCTCCTTGCCGGCTTCACCCGCCGCAAGAACGAGAGGGATCAACGCAATGCCTGCCGACAGGGCGGTCATGAGCACGGGGACCAGCCGCTCCTGCGTGCCCCGGGTGATGAGGGCGATGCCGAAGCTCTCCCCCTCATGCCTCATGAGGTGAAGATAATGGGAGATCATCATGATTCCGTTTCTGGCGGCAACACCCCCTACTGCGATAAATCCGACGAGGGTGGCGATGCTGATATTGTCGATCTTCCACCAGGTGAAGACGAGCGCGCCGGCAATCGCGAGAGGAAGATTGAGCATCACCTGAAGGGCGAGCGAGGCGCTGCGGAAATAGTTCGTGAGAAGGACGATGACAATAGCAACGACCACTCCGAAGAGGATGAGGATTCGCTTCGACGCCTCCTGTCGGGCGAGGTATTCCCCTTCAAAGCGGAGAGTGTATCCTTCGGGAAGCACGACTGACTCGGCGACCTTCTGCTGCCATTGCGAAACGAGAGACTCAAGATCCCGCTCGTCGGTGTTTGCCCCGATGACGATTCGACGCTGTCCGTTCTCCCGGTTGATCACGTTGGGTCCGTTCACTTCGTGAACGTCGGCGACGAGCGAGAGGGGGAGGTGACGTCCGTCGGGGGTCTCGATGAGGAGTTCGCCGATTCGTTCCGGCCAGGTTCGCCAGCTTTCCGGAAGCCGCATCACCAGATCGATCGTTGTTTCGCCCTCGCGAAGTTCGCCAAGGACGACGCCGCCGAGAAGACGGGAGACCTGCTCGTTAATGAGGCCGGGGGCGAGTCCTTCGATACGGGCGCGCTCCCGATTGACTTCAATGCGGACCTGGGGGATCGCGACCTGGGCTTCAAGATTGATGTCGGTTAGGCCCGCTACGGTCTGACCTGCTTCTTTCACGCGGGTGCCGAGACGCCGCAGTGTCGGAAGGTCCGGACCGTGGATCTTCACCGCAATCTTGGCGGAGACGCCGCTGAGCATATGACTGAGGCGGTGCCCGATCGGCTGGCCGACATTGACAAAAGTACCGGGAATCGAGCCGAGCTTTTCGCGGATCGCGGCGAAGACTTCGGGCCGATCCCGTCCACCGTCCTGGAACTCGACATCAAACTCATTCACCGAAACAGGCATGACGTGATCATCCCGTTCCGCCCGCCCCGCCCGCCGACCGACCGATTTGACCTCGGGAATCTCGAGAAGCAGCTCAACCGCTCGCTTTCCGACTTCGTTTGATTGGGTCAATGAGGTGCCCGGAGCGCTGGCAAAGGAGATGGTAGCACTACCCTCGTTGAAGGTCGGAAGAAACTCCTTTCCCATGCCGGGATAAAGCATCGCGGCTCCGGCCACCATCAGCACGACGATGCCAATGACGCCAAGGGGGGCGGAAAACGCGGCGCGGAGAAAGGTGGCGCGGGTGAATCTCTTCAAGCCGCGAACGAGGGGACCGTCGCGGTGCTCCCGGCCTTCTCCCGGTTTCAGGAGAAAAGAGCACAGCACGGGGATCACGGTGAGGGAAACAACGAACGAGGCGATCATGCTCACGATCGTGGCGATGGCGATGGGATGGAAGAGCCGCCCTTCGAGCCCCGCCAGCCCGAGGAGAGGCAGGAAGACAAGAATGATCAGGACGGTTGCGTAGAGGATGCTGGAACGCACTTCGCTTGAGGCGGTCGCGATGACTTCGAGGCGGGGCTTCGGGGAATCTGAGGCTGCATTCTCGCGCAGGCGCCTGAAGACGTTTTCCACATCGACGATGGCATCGTCCACCACCATTCCGATCGCCACGGCAATGCCGCCGAGAGTCATGCTGTTGACGCTGATGTCGAATCCCCGGAAGATGAGAAGCGTGATCGCAAAGGACAGCGGAATCGCGGTGAGCGTGATGAGAGTGGTGCGCAGATTCAGGAGAAAGAGAAACAGCACAATCGTAACCATGATGGCTCCGTCGCGAATCGCCTCCTTAAGGTTGCCGATCGCACTTTCGATGAAGTCACCCTGACGGAACAACACGACCGCCTCGACTCCGGGAGGGAGGCCGGGCCGCAGCTCGTCGAGGGCCGCTTCGATGGCAGCGGAGAGTTTCAGGGTGTCGAACCCTGGGGCCTTGTCGATACTGAGAATAACACCCGGAGTTTCGCCGGCGTCTCCCGCTTCCCGGATCGCGATTCCGGCGTCTCCCCTCATTGTCGCGACATCGTATTTGACCTCCGCAACGTCGCCGATGCGGATGAGTCTTTCACCGACCCGCTTGATGAGGGTCGAGGCGATTTCCCCTGGATCGGCGGTCATGGCGAGATTTCGCACCATGATCTCGCGGGGGCCGGACTGGAGGTAGCCGCTCGTTGCATTCCCTGCGGAAAGTGAGACGGCCCTTTCCAGCTCCTCCAGGGAAACCCCTTCGGCCTGCAGTCTCAGGGGATCCGGCTCGACTTGAACTTGCTTGACTCCTCCTCCAATCGCGAGAACTTCGGCGACTCCCTTGATGCTCTGCAGGCGACGGGCCACGGTCCATTCGGCAAAGGTGCGCAGATCCATGGGTGGGACAGCGCCATCTTTCGAACGAAGCCCGACGAGGAGGATCTCGCCCATGAGAGACGAGACGGGGGTCATGACGGATTGCACCTCATCGGGGAGACGGGCGGAATTGAGCCGTTCCTGCACCAGTTGCCGGGCGTGGTAGATATCCGTTCCCCAGTCGAACTCGACAAACACAAGCGAGAGCCCGACGTCCGAGTTGGATCGCAGACGGTCCAGGCCACCCACCCCGAGCAGGGCATTTTCAAGCGGACGCGTCACGAGAGATTCCACCTCCTCGGGTGCCAGTCCGGGTGACTCGGTCAGGACCGTGACGGTCGGCTTTGTCATGTCCGGCAGGACTTCGACCGGAAGCTCGGTGGCGGTTCGGAGACCTAACAAAAGCACTAATAGCGCCGCGGCAATAACCATCGCGCGGTTCTTCAGGGAGAATTGGATGAGGTGGTTCAGCATGGGCTTCAGGCTCCCGCCCGGGCGCGAAAGATGAATGGCGAAGCGAGCAGGAGGAGGAACAAAACCCCCGAGGTGATCGCGAGAAAAACCGTCAGCGTGTCCGGACCTTCGCCCTCGTGACCGTGCTCGTGATCATGGTCCTCTTCTCCTGCGGGATGTTCTCCCATCTCAGATCCATCCTCGTTGTGTGCATGCCCGTGGGCGGCATCCATCGCTTCCTTGAGGGAGATGCTACCGGTTCCGGCGAAGGATAGAGGGTAGGCACCGCGGGTTACGACTTCGTCGGCGGGGAAGATTCCGCTGAGAATCTCCACGGAGTGTTCGTTCCTCTCGCCCACCACCACCGGTGCTTTCACAAAGGCATTCGGAAGATCGAAGTGCTTCACAAAAACAAAGCGGTTCGCCCCGCTCCCCTGAACCGCCTCGCGCGGAACGCTGAGCACATTCTCCCGCATTCCGGTTGCGATGGAGAACCCGGCTCTCATTCCCGGGCGGAGGAGTCCGTCCTTATTGGCGAGGCGGAAGATTGCCTCCACGGTGCCGCTCTCCCGATCCGCCGCGACGCCGAATCGGATCAACTCCCCATCGAAGACATGATCGGCGAGAGCGTCGACACGAATCTCCGCCTTGCTGCCCGGAGCAAGTTGCGCGGCCTGATGATCCGGCACCCGGGCAATCGCGTGAACTTCACTGAGGTCGATGATTTCGACAAGGGCACGGTCCGGTTCGACCGGTTCGCCGAGACGGATCTCAACGGCGGTAACCATTCCGCCGAGAGGAGCTTTCAGGACAACCACCGGGGGCGGATCTCCGGGCTGGCGGCTTTCGACTTTGGCGACTTCGCTGCCTGTCTCAACCCGATCACCCGGAGTGACCTTGAGTTCGACGATGCGGCCCGGAATACGACTACTCACGACCCCGGATTTCCCGGGGATGGTTTCGATATGACCAAGGGTAAAGACCGTTCTGGAAAAGGCCGACTCCTCCGCGACGACCGTTTCAATGCCGAGGTTCTTAACCCCGGCTTCATCAAGAATAATGACGTCTTCAGCCTCTTCCGCGGGGGCGGTGGCACAAAGACTCAGGAAGTACAGGAGCGGAAGAAACTTCTTCATTTGTCGTTCGGGCGGGGAGGGGTGAGACCGGGGTAGGCTCCGGTGACGAAGCGAACCCGGGCTTCGGCGAGATGGTAATCTGAGATAAAGGTGGTTGCCGCCCTGCGGAGTTCGAGGACCTGCTCCTGGGCCTTTTGCACTTGTGTCAGGGTGGCTTCGCCGCTCTTGTAGGTTTTGCGAAACTCGGAGAGATTTTCCTCGGCGAGGGTAAGCAGTTCTCCGCCCGCCTCGCGGGCCAGTTCCCAGGCATCGACGCGGGCCTGGTAGGCCGCTTCGCATTCGGCACGGACATGAAACTGCGCCGCTTCGATGCCCTGCTGGGCCTCTTCCTCATCGATTTTCGCGCGGGCGATGCCCTCCTGATTGCGCTGGCGAAAGGGGAGGGGAATGGAAATGCCGACTCCGGTAAAAGTGTTTTTCTCAAGGCCGGTCGGATTGTCACTCACAGATTCGCCCTCAACGAAGACCTTTACCGAGATGTCCTCCCAGCGCTTTGCCTCCTCAAGGACAATGGCGGCCCTGGCCTCGTCGGTTTTGGCGAGGGCGAGGACGTGGTCGGGGCGTCGTGCGAGGATGGCCCCGAGGTCGGCGTTGGTCGAAGGACGTGTGCCCGGCAGATTGAGGGACCCGTCCAGGGGCAGATCAGCCGTGGCCTCAAGTCCGATCAGCTGATTCAAGGCGAGTCGCTGCTGCTTTTCCTGCGTCAGGAGCAGTTTCACTTCCTGATCGAGGGTGCGTCCGCTCAGGGTAGCCTGAATCACATCCAGCTTGGAGGCTTCACCGAGCTTTGCTTTCTCTTCAAGGAAGGTGACGATCTCCTTGTTCAGGTTGATGCCTTCGCGTCCGAGCCGGATTTTTTCCCGGGTGGCGAGCAGTTCGACGACGGCCTTATCCACCTCGCCGGCGATCTCGCGCCGCCTCTCTGCGATCTCGGCCTCGGCGAGGATGACCTGATACCTTCGCAAGCTCGTTTCCTTTTTGAGTTTTGCGGTCAGCGGAAAGCGCTGGGAAAACGCTATCTCATAATTTCCCTCTCCCTCATCCAGGCCGACCCCGTCATCGCTGGCGCTGAGTTCCAGCTCCGGGTTCTCCAGTCGTCCCGACCACTGCACCCGGGAGCTGGCCCGTTTGATTTCGAGGGCGGCGATCTTGAGCTCGCGATGGTTGGCAAAGGCAAGGCTGATTGCCTTGTCGCGCGGGAGTGAGACCGCATCTTCGGCACGGATGACCGGCAACCCTGCCAAAAGGAGGGTCACGAGGGTCAGATGGATGGTAAAGTTTCGGTTCATTCTAACAGGCACAGGGAGACGCGGGAGGATCAGGCGGAAGGGATCAACGGATCGCCTGATCAAAACAAAAGCGACCCCGGCGCGGCAGTTCCCGGCAACACGGCACGGAAACACCTCAGCACAGGGGCCGGAGCGAAAATCAAACGAGGAAACGACCCGTGAACGTCGGGTCGGTGAGAGAGGCACCGAGGTCCGGTGGCTCAAGCAACGCGATTGCCTCGAAGGCAGTCACGGGCAGATTGGCGGAAAGCAGAATCTCAAGAAGATAAGGGAGCAGAACCGCCTCGGAGACCGTCGGCATTTTCAGGAGCGTCGGGGACGTGGCCTCCGAGAGCTGGATTTCGCAGGAGTCGGGACAGGGAACCTCCTCATGCTCGTGATCGTGGCCCTCGTGGGTTTCGGCGCAGAAGGGACCGGCGTGGGACGCTCCGTCGTCGTCATGCATCACATGATGATGGACTTCGATGCCCACGAGCGAGAGCACTTCGCACAGCGTCGTCTTTCCTCCCGCCCCCAGAAGGGCGAAGAGGAGCGGCAGGACCAGGAGCTGGATCGACTTGCGCACCATGAACTCGCTAAAGTTCGCGGGTCAGGGGACTCTGTCAAAGCCTTTCCTGACCGCGGGTCCCGCCCTTCACTGCTTGCGGGGCAGTTCAGGCGGGCTGATGGCGGCGGATTCGGCGGCAGGTTTCACCTTGGCCGGCTTCGCGCGGAAGTGTCCCCCGTTAGTGGAGTTTTTCCATCCGAGACGGAGCCATCTCACGAGGGCGGCAGCGAGCCAGAGCGCCCAGAGGAGCATGGCGAGGCGATACCACCAGACCGAGATCGAGGCATAGCCGGGCTGGGGCAGCTCGGCGGTGCTGCGGGCCGCATACCAGGCAAGGCGTGAGGCGGAGGAGCCGTTCCCCGCGATGTACATCTCCGGATCTCCGAGCAGTCCCGACGAGGCGATCCCGATGAAGATTCCGAGGGACATCAGGGTGAGGAAGATGAGCGACACCTGGCAGAGGTTGTAGGCCCAGGTCGGGAGTTTCTGAAAATCCTCCGTGCCGCGCCAACGAAGGAAGAAGATCCAGCCAATCACTAACAACGCAAAAAAGACCGGAACCTGGGTGAGGCCGAGCGAGAGCAGGATCCACTCATGGATTCGCAAGGGAGATCCGGAGACGCGGGAGAGCGCCACAGCAGTGATAAGGGCGAAGGCGAGCACGCCCCAGAAGCGGAATGCGGGTCCCTGTTGCGGGCCCTCCGACCAGAGCAGCCAGCGGTCCCGAGGCGGATTCACCACGGTGGTGACATTTGCGGCTTCAACGGCCAGGGTGACCTTATCGGCACGGGTCCAGAGGTTTTCCTCCGTCGGGAGACGCCACTCTGCGACGAGGGTCTGGGCGCCGGGTCTCAGGGGCACGACGACGGAGTCCCCGTCCTTCCGCACCGGGATGGAGCGACCTTCGTGGGTCAGGGTGGTGATCTCAGCTCCTGCGGGCAGCTGGATCGGGAAGTCCTCGCCGAGACTGGTGCGCAGCGAGAGGGAAAGCGTCGAAGCCATCTGTCGGCGTCCGGGATTCACGGTGTGTTCGGCCGAGTCGATCGTGACGGCGGCGCCGGCGACCGCCTTCGGCCGGGAAACGGTGAGGGTCGCGCTTTCGCCCGGCCAGGGTTGCCAGAGCGGGACGAGCTGTCCATCAAGGTTCTCGAAGACAGGAGCGAGTCCGGTGAAGTTCACATTCCACACCGGCGAGGCGACGAGACGCCACTGTTCTGTCCAGGTGTCGGAGGCGCGGGTCGCGAGGGTGAGGTCGTTCACGGCGGAGAGTTCTCCCTCCCAAGTGGCTTCGTTGGTGTCCGGGGCGAGGCGGACTTCGATGGCCCCGCCTTCGACATTACGTCCCTGACTGACCACTTTTTCTCCGGTCAGAAGCGGCACGCGAATCGCGGCAGCGCGGCCTCCGGGGGAAAGGCGCTTCACTGTGGTGGTGACCCGCCAGACGAGACCGAGCTCGATCTGCCGCTCCACGAGGAGGGCATGTTTGGTGTCGGGCCGGTCGTAGGTGGCAGCGGCCGCTTCCTCGCGGCGAACGCGGGCGAAGAGGAGCTGGTCCTCGGCGCTTCCATCGGGGCGGAGACCACTCACGGTCCAGCCTTCGGCACTTACGGTGACGCGGCGCGGTTTCAGAGGGAAGCCCCATTCCCACTCGGTGAGTTCGCGCATCCTCCCCCGCACCGTGAGGACGTGGATGCCCGGATCGGGGAGCAGAACCCAAAGCTGGTTGTCGCGACGGATCAGGATCGCGGTTTTGCCCTCGCCGAAGTCAGCGCCTTCGGGCACGAGGGCGGCAAAGGGGAGCGGCACAGGAACGGCGGTGCGGGCGGCCGAATGATAGTTCACGGTCAGGGTGAAAGTCTCTCCCGTTACCTTGAGGTCGGCCGAAGCGAGATCGGCGGCTCCTGGAAAGGCATCGGACGTTTCAGAGAGCCGGTTCTTCAACTCGTCGAGCAGCTCCTGATTCGGAAACTGGGCCTGTGCGGTTCCCGAGACGGCGAAGAGCAGAATCCCTGACAATGCCACCAAAGCCGCGACCGGAGTCGGGGCGGAGACGGGATCTTCGTCCTTCGCAGGGGCGGACTCAGGAGGAGTGGTGGATTTCCGCCTTTGCGTCAGCAGAATACCGGCGAGGAGGACGAGGCAGAGGATGCGGGCGAGTCCGAGGAGACGCGAGAATGCCGGAGAAATGAGGATGGGCCGGACCTCCTGTGAGCTTGAGACGGGACCATCCCAGCCGAAGGTGACGGTGCGCCAGCTCCACGTGGGCACGCCCGGGCCGGTCTGGATGATGGCCTTGGGATCGTTCTGGAGGTTGTCGGCGCCTTTGTAGTAATCCTTTTTGCCTCGAGACAGGACTTGTTTTTGAGGCATCGATTCGCTGACGGCATCGCTTGCCATCTCCACGGGACGGGAAACCGAGTAGGTGTTTCCTCCTTCGAAGTCCATGTTCCATCGGTCATTTGAGGACACGCGCTCCAGTTGTGGGAAGATCACTGCCTGGATCTGCTTCGCTGCGAAGGGAGCGAGCGAGAGCATGAGGATCGCCGCCGCCGCCCATTTGCCTCCGTTCGCCACATTTCGCCAGCGACCCGCCGGCAGCACCGTGACGAGGGCCACGGGGATGAGGAGAAACAGCCATGAAAAGCGGGGCGCACCCGGTTCATGGTAGGCGAGGCCGAAGGCGGCGAAGGCGAGGATCGCGGCGGCCCATCCGCGCAGGCGGAAGACGGCGAGGGTGAAAAGGAGGAGCAGGAAAAGATCGAGAAGTGACCAGGAGGTGAGCCAGTCGCCATTTGAGAAATCGGCCCCGGGGAGGGCGAAAAGGCGATAGCCGGGCGGCAGGTGCAGAGTGGCATTGAGACGTTCCGCGTCAGCCTGCCAGCCGGTTGCGGGGAGAGTTTGACCGAGCTCGATACGTCCCGTCGCGACCGCGTCGAGCTGGGGACTGCGCACTTCGAAGCCGGGTGCTCCTCCGTCGGGATTATGAGTGATCAATTGCGGTTGCCCGCCTGCCGTGACCGATCCGAGGAGATGCCCGGGTGCCGCGTCGAGGCGACGGATTTCACGGAGAGGGCCGGAGAGCCGGTCCTGAAAGGTGAGGGCGCGTCCGTCGTCATCGAGCCAGAGGGAGCGCTGGATCGTGATCGGGGAGACGCCGCGCTGACCGGGACCGCGGACGCGTTCGGCCAGTTGGAAAGGGGCGTTGGTTTCCCAGCGGTAAACGGGGAGGGAGCGCCATTCTTCGGGTACCTGAGTCTGGGCCACATCGATCTGGGGCAGACCGGTGATCTCCGCCTGACGGAACTCCGGCTGTCCGCGGAAGGCGAGGGCCTGGTCGGCCACGGCGGGGGTGGCCCCTTCGGCGAAGGCAAATTCGGTCGGCGCATCGGTGCGGAAGGCACGCAGAGTGATGGACCAGCGACCGGCACGGAGCTGACTTTTCAACAGACCGGCCTCGTCGACGGCGACCGGCAGGGGAGACTCGACCGCAGCGAGTTGCCAGCCAGCCGGAAGGACCGAGCCCAGGGTTTCCTCACGGCTCTTGCCCGCGACAATGAGCTCGACCCGGGTCTCGAACCAGAGCGGAATGCCGTCCTCGAGGAGCGAGTGCACTTTGATAGAGAGAAAATCCTCATCGACCGGTTCGGTCGAGGCCTGCCGCTGAAGCCACAAGGTACCGTCCTCATCCCAGGAGGGTGCGGTCTGGGCCTGACCGTTCACCGTGAGAGCGAGCAATCCGATCTGGGGCGGAAGTTCAATCTGCTGGGGCAGCTCCGTCCAGACGAAGGAACCGGCCAGGCTGTGTTTGCCCGCCTCGATCCGGACGGAGGGGCGGCCCTCACGTTCGACCACCGGAGCCGGTTTTCCATTGAGTGTCACCGTGGTCGGCCATCGTCCGGCGCTGCCGGGCAGTCCGAGCCAGGTCTCCGTGAAAGCCTCGACTTCGAGAGTAAAGGTCGCGCCTGTCGCCGTCGCCTCCAGCTTCAGGCGTGAGGGCCAGAGCGGGATTCGTGTCGCCGCGTCGTCATGAGCCGGGGGCGCCTCACGGTCCGGAATACCCTGAAGGACCCAGTCGATCCAGGGCATGAGCGAGACCGGGATTTCATCCGGAGTGATGGGACCATAGAATTCTCGAGACGTCGGTTCCGGCGCCGGCAGTTCCGGGGCGGGCTCGATCACGGCCGGGGCGGGAGGAGCCGGATTGTCCTGAGCGATGACGACCCAGGTCAGGAGGGAGAAGAGAAGGGCGAGACACAGCGAATCGGTACGGGAGAGGCTCATGAGGATAGGGGATAACCGTTGCTCCATTTTGAGCCTAACAGGAGAAAAAGATCAAGTGTCGAGGTGATGTCAATTCAGTTACCTATCGCCGTCAACTCGACTGCCTCATTCCCCTAACTCTTAGGGGAGGTAAAAATTGCGGCCCTGTTGTTGAATCCGACCGACCTAGAATCCCAAATCTGCTCAATAATTTGATAGCTGATCAACCGAATTCCCGGCGCAGGAATATTCGGATCGATAACTATCAGGAATTCTGCGGCATCATCGTAGCCTGACACAACAAAAGTGTGACTTCGGTAGAGGCTGGTGTCGATTAATACCGGATTGCCCTCGTCAATGGATTTTTTAATATCGCTTAGCCCTGTGGAAGCGCCTTTCGGGTCGGTGGTGTAGGACTGGATGCGCCATTTGAATCCCAGGCTTGAGACGCCTGCAATAAGGTCATCAAAAAACGTGATAGTGAAGTCCCTGAACTCATCGGCAGGGTTATATACTTTTTGCCTCGTCAAGGACTTGAGTTCGCGAGGTGAGGTGGGTTTGCCAAAATAATGAAGAATCATTGAGGCGGAAGTAGGAACGCACAGATTTTTTTCCTGGCGCTGGTGGACAAGATTAATGTAGCCGCTCTTTCCACGTTGCTGTGCAGGTGGGGTGAATTTTTCAGATCGAACAATCCCGACCGTGTCGATAGCCTTTGGTGCTGACTCTACTTCGCCGACCATGGCGATGGAAATTTGAATCAATAGTGCGATAAGGGCTGCTTTCATAAAGTGGAGATGAGGTTGAACTTTTTTCGGCTGAAAAGAACAATCATACATCTGTGAGGCATGGCAGTGATACCATCACTGACGGTCGCGCCACCCTTGTGGGCTGACTTCATACACCGTGACCTCCAAATCTTCTATCCCGAACCCCACACAAGAGAAAGTCAAAAGCAAATGGGTTGGGGTCTGCGAAGCCTCTCTTTGTCCGCACGAAACTTGATTTCAGGCTTCCCTCCCGCTGCGGATATGCGCATACATTAGCTCATACCAAAAACATGAACTCCGCACCGGAACCGTTTCAGCTGTTTCTCTCGATGTTCGCCACGCAACTGCCGACACTTTTTGTCTGCCTGGTGGCCGGCCTCGTCATCGTCAGCCGCTGGAAATCGGCGTCTTCGGCGTCACTGTGGGCCCTTCTGGGTTTCGGTCTGGCACTGATTCTTTGCTTTGCCCTGCCCCTCGGGCAGACGCTGCTGCAGCAATGGGTTTTAAAAGACGGTCAGCCGCAGGGCCGGATGTGGGCCTTCACCACCTTCGCGGTCGTCGGATCGGTGCTGCATGCCGGCGTTTATGCACTTTTGCTGGTGGGGGTCTTTGCGGGGCGGAAGGAGTAGGCCGCAGGCGGTAGGCGGTAGGCGGTAGGCGGTAGGCAATCGGAGCGCAGCGTAGATGGACGGAGCGAAGCGAAGTCAATAGGCGATAGACAGATGGTCTGCTCCGTGCGCCATACCTATCTCTCGGAAGGTGAGGGAAAAGCGGTCGCTTCAAATTTGGCAGTCATCCAAACAGTGCGGACATCAAAAAAAGAACGAGAATGACGCTGCCAATTGCGCCCATCACGATCCCGAAGATGGCGCGTCCCATTCCATGCTTCTTGTGGGCTTGGCTTCGGGACTTTCGGATATCGTGAACGCCGAGGATGCCGAACAGCAGAGCGAGAGGGGCGGGGACGATTAGAACCGAGAACAGAGCGAGGTAGCCCGCCGTGATCGCATACCCGGACCGGCCTACCGGAAGGAGCATGCGGACGCCGGCGTTGTCTCCCAGAGAATCGTCTTTACGCGGGAGCGGTGGCGGGGAGTTGTTCATGATCGTTTCTGGAGGGCCTGGTGAATGCGAAGACTGGCGTAGGCGTCATTTGCGGCATAAAGGATCTGTGACTTCGAAAGGGCGGGTGCCGCCCAATTGGAGGTCGTGACCCGTTTCGATTTCTGAAGATGCTGCCCGAGAACAACGGCGACCGCCGTCTGAAGTCCGACCTTCTGTTGATAACCCAGCTGCTGCACAAGTCCTGAAAGTTCCTGGCTGCCGCGCAGGGTGACACCGAGGAGCCGTTGCAGCGGTCCGCGATCGGATTTCAAGCCGAACCCGACTTTCATCACCGACTCGGATGGGATGATGCCACGAAGCAGGTCCAGACCCGGCTCATAGGTCGCGGGACAGAGTATCGCCAGACTATCCGTTGCCAACTGAATGAGGTGCGGACCCGATTTGGGCTGATTGGCGAGAAAGACCGGTTTGGTTTCGGTGTCGAAACCCACCTGCGTCACCATAGCGAGTTCACTTTCTGCCCGCTTTAAATCGTCCGGGGTTTGGAGAATGATGACCTGATCGAGAGACAGTCCGGGGAAGGCGGGCAGGGAGCGAATGGTTTCCTTGTCCGGTCTGGGTAGGTATTCCCGGTTCATTTGGCTGGCGGAGAGGCTGATTCAGTTGACGCCTTTTGGGCAATGAGAAAGACATGCTTTTCGGGCCACTGATCATACTCCAGATGTCGGCAAATACACCCGGCTTCGGCGATTGTTTGAAGCGTCTTCGGGATACCCATGACGCTGTAGTACATTGGCGTTCCCATTGACTCATCTCTCTTCTCCGCGGGGCCATCCAGTCCGCCGATCGTCCAGATGAATACGCCGCCGGGATTCAAGGCCCCGCAGAGCTTCTGCAACACACTTTCGCTGCGATCCTGCGGCACATGCCAGATGCTGTCCCACGCAGTGATGAAATCATACCCCTGGGTTGGCATCCACTCGCATATGTCGGCATGGTGAAACGGCACTTCTGGATGGCGAGTTTTAGCGAGTGCAATCATGCGCTCTGAGACATCGAGTCCCTCGACTTGATATCCGGAACTCGCCAGTAATTGAATAAAGCGGCCACTGCATCCCGAGCCGACATCGAGAGCGACGCCTCCGATTGGGCGGAACTGGAGTGCCAGCTCGTGCTGGCGAATCCCGTTCGTTTCCAGAAAAGGTTCCAACCACCGCGAAGCGATTGAATCGTAGCTTTCGGCTATTTCGGAAGGTTGCATGTTTTGGGGACGGCGCGCAGCGCCGTTCACTCCTAGAGCGTCTTCGCCCACTGTTTCCTCTGCCACTCATCTTTCACGGGCCAACCGCAGAGTTTGAAGGTCTTGATAAAAAATCCCCACATCAACTCGATTCCATCGCGAATATACGATTCACTTATTTCAATTGGGTAGCCAACCCCAATATCTAGGTCGCTGCGGACAGCAGAATGTTTTATAAGATAATCTTTATCTCTGGATATGCTGACATCTCCTAGGCAGTGAACTATGCAGTCCCTAATCTTTTGGATGTCACGGATTTTTGAGAACTCATTGATCGATTTTAGATTGATTGAATAGAACGCCTCTAGAAATCGCAGAATCTGCTCAGTCGGCCCACCTTTTAATTCCTTTGAATCGACTGGAGATTTGCCGGAACTCTTTTCTACATTCTGCTTCAGACGCAAAAGTTCGCTTTCGAACAATGAATAGAGCATAACGACCGTCGAATATCTGAAAATGGGCACCATAATTTCGTCATGGAGATGCCTTGCAATTTTCGCTTCATGCTGAAATTCTATGATTTCCTCATCAGACTTTGGGGGCCAATTCGGCTTGTTGTTCAACTCTTCAATATTTGCTGCTTCAGCGATAATTCTCTCATTTTCGATCCAGTATCTCCCAAGGGTATCGAAAGCATAGAATGTATCCCAAGTCCGCCAATCGATTGAGTTGAAGTCATCGAAAATGTTTTCCATTTTTAATGGGCTAACGTTTGAGCGGGTTCATCCTCCTGATGGAGCCGCCTGTAGCATCGTAGATCATCTCTCGAACTCAGAAAAGGCATTTCGACTCGCAGGGGGTCAGGAGGTTGAGTCCCGAAGGTTGTTGGCCTCCGCAATTTCCTGCATGTCGCGATACTCCTCTTCAATTGCCTCTTCGGAAATACCGAGGAACCTGAAAAGGGCCTTGCAGGCCAATGACACCATCATATCAGCTTTACGTAACAGGTATTGATCTCCTTCGAGTTCGGTGATCATTCGATTTCTCCCTGCTTCCGTGAAAAATTCCTCAGCTCGTTCCTTAAAAAATCGATGAGCCAAAAAATTCCTTCGCTCCAGTGCTTCTGCGAGAGTATCTGCGCTGCAATCCTTAAAATCCACGTGTAATTTGAGGTCTTTGAGAAGCCGCCCAAGTGTTCGCTTTTCGATTGATTCTTCGAAAGCGTCAAGTTGTTCGAGCGTGATACACTGTCCTGTGACTCGAGAGTTCAGCATTAGGAAATTCTCAACTCCCTTCTCGAAGCACTGCGACAGATATAGCGTCAGCCCAGCATGTGCGTAAACAGTCTTGCAGTGTTCACTTTCTGGGTCTTCCGTCATTTTTAAGGCCAACAGTATAATTACACCTCTGTGTGACATAACCGTTATGCCGCACAGCAGAAAATCAGGTTCGAAAGCCTCCCTCGTGAAGAAACTTCCTTTAGCGAGATATCCGAGCGTTCTACCCTAAACGCCCCCCGGTAGAAAGCCCAAAAGCGCTACCCCATCTCCACCACCACCTCAATCTCAATCAAGGCCCCCAGCGGAAGCCCGGCGACCTGAACCGTCGAACGAGCGGGTTTGTGTCCGGCAAAGGCGCCTTCGTAGAGCGGATTGATCTTGGGAAAGTCGCTCATGTGCTGAAGAAACACGGTCGACTTCACGACCTGGGAAAGGCCGGCTCCCTGCGAAGCGAGCAACGCGCGGATGTTCGCGAAGACTTGTTCGGTCTGGGCTTCGACGGTGGTGGCTTCGATTTTCCCGGACGCGGGATTGATGGGGATCTGGCCGGAGCAGAAGAGGAGAGAGCCTGTCCTCACGGCTTGTGAATAGGGTCCGATGGCGGCGGGGGCTCCGGGAGCGTCGTTGATAAGATTCATGGCGGGGAAACTAAGCAAGGAAAGGGCCGGGTCAACTGGCTCCTAAGCCATGAGACTTTGACGGCACAACATCGCATAGACTCCGTCGTCGGCGAGCAACTCATCATGGGCGCCCTCCTCAACCACCTTGCCGTGATCGAGCACATAGATGCGGTCGGCATTGCGCACCGTGGAGAGACGGTGGGCAATGACAATGCTGGTCCGGTTCGTCATCAACTTCTCGAGGGCTCCCTGGATGAGTTTTTCAGTCTCGGTGTCGACGCTGGCGGTGGCCTCGTCGAGGAGGAGGATGGGCGGATTCTTCAGGATGACGCGGGCAATGGAAATGCGCTGCTTTTCCCCGACGGAGAGTTTCACCCCTCGTTCGCCGACATTGGTGTCGAGTTGCTTCGGCAGAGCCTCGACAAAGGCACTCGCGTTGGCGGCGCGCAGGGCATCCCACATTTCGTCTTCGGTGGCGTTCTCCCGGGCGAGGACGAGATTTTCCCTAACCGAACCATTAAAAAGAAAGCTTTCCTGGGTGACGTAGCCCATCGCCTCGCGCAGAGCGGATTTTTTCAGGGAATTGATGGGGATACCGTCGATAGAGATCCCGCCGGAATCGGCTTCGTAGAATCGAGTCAGCAGATTGATGACGGTTGATTTGCCCGCTCCGGTGTGGCCGACGAGGGCGATCATCTGTCCGGGTTCGGCGCGCATCGTCACTCCCTTGAGAGTGGAGATGTCGTCTCCGTAGGAAAACTTCACGTCCTCGAGGATGACCTCGCCCTTTACCGGCACCGGAAGGAGCTTGCCCCCGTCGAGATCGGGTTCCTCTTCGGCATCGATGATTTCAAAGACCCGCTCCCCGGCGGCGCGTCCGGCCTGGATGATCTGGTTGAGCCCGTTGAGCCGGGAAATCGGTTCGTAGAAAAAGCTGAGGGCGACGAGGAAGGCGACAAAGACGCCGGTCTGTTCCTCGAGGGTCGCCTGATCGGGCGAGTGCATCACCGACCAGGCCCCGAACCCGATGACGAGGGCGTAGCCCGCGTTGCGGAAGAATTCCATCGAGGGATTGTAGAGCGCCCAGACCCGCATGAGATGCAGAGTCGCCTCGCGGAGTTTGTTACTGGATCGGTTGAAACGACCGAGCTCCGCGTCCTCGCGGGTGAAAGCCTTGATCTGCTGGATGCCGTCGATGTTGTCATGCAGGAGCGAATTCATGCTGCTCGTCGCCTTTCGCACCTTGCGATGCCGGGCGGGCGAGGTGCGGGTGTAAGCCCAGGCGCCCCCGATGAGGATGGGCATGGGGATCATGGTAATGAGGGCGAGCTCCGGATTGAGATAAAAGAGGTAACCGCCCACGATGAGGACCTGGAGAAGGGCGACGACTCCCTGCTCGATCCCGTCGATGAGGACACGCTCCATCGCGGTAACGTCCTCGGTGACCCGGGTCATGATGTCACCGGTGCGCTTGTTGTCGAACCACCGCATCGGAAGCCGCTGGATTTTGTGATACAAATCGGAGCGGATGTCGAAGATCACCTTCTGCTCGAACGTATTGTTCAGAATAATGCGGAGCGCGTTGAAGAGATTGGTCGCAAAAAAGGCCCCGAGCGCGATGAGCGAGAGGGGAATGAGCCGGTCGAAGTCCCGCTGCGGAATGACCTCCCCGGTGATCGCCTTGGTCACGCCGGGAAAGACAATCACGAGCACAGTCATCAGGATCGCACAGGAAAGCTGGGCGGTAGCGAGCAGGGGATAGCGCTTCAGATAGGAAAAAACCCGGAAAACCGTTCTCATGGGATGATCTATTCGTTTAAAAATCTCAATAGGATGGGAATATTAACTAATTGGCGGTCGAATTCGCTTTTCTCCCGTCCCGCCGTCAAGGCGCTTTGAATCATGGCTCGCAAACGATGGTCCGTTTTCTTTTTCCGGATGGTGGTCCTGCCGCTCCTCCTTCTCGCGGCGGGAGTGGTCGGGTGCAACCTCTGGATTGTCCTCTCGACCCGCGATCGGGTCTTTAATGCCGTCGAACGGATCGAGGAGAGGGAAATCGGGGTGGTGCTTGGGACGTCGAAAAAGACCGGACCTGACACACCCAATGCTCATTTTGTGAATCGCCTCGACGCGGCGGCGGCTCTGTTCAAGGAGGGAAAGGTGAAACAACTCCTCGTGAGCGGCTACCGGGACTCGCAATACTACGACGAGACCCGGGACATGATCGCGAAGCTGAAGGAACTCGGTGTGCCCGAACAAGTCATCCTCGCGGACGACCAGGGCATACGGACACTCGACTCGGTCGCCCGGGCAAAAACGATCTTCGGCCTGGAGCGCATCGTCATCATTTCGGATGATTTTCATGTGAACCGAGCCCTCTTTATCGCCGAGCGCTACGGCATCGATGCAATCGCCCTGAGAAGTGAGTCGGTCGGCTACGTCAGCTCGCGCAAAGTCCGCTTTCGGGAATACTTCGCCCGGGTCAAGGCAGTCATCGATCTCTACCTGATCCTCCCGGAACGGGCCAAATAGGCCACAGGCTACCCGGTGTGAGACGACGCCGTGATCCACGGATCAGGCGGAGAGTTCTTCGAGCACTTTCTCGAAACTCTCGACGTCGGAAAAGCTGAGGGCCTTCGCGCTCTTGTCGATCCGGCGCATCAGCCCGGCGAGGACACGTCCGGGGCCGAGCTCAATAAAAAGCGTCTCTCCGCGACCGATGAAGGCCTGGATACTCTCGCTCCAGCGTACCGAACCGGTGACCTGGGCTTCGAGGGTGCGGCGGATTGTGTCCGGGTCACTCACCTCGGTGGCTTCGAAATTGCAGATGACCGGGACTGACGGTGTCTGGATGGTCGTGTTTCTCAGCACCTCCGCGAGCTTCACCTGGGCGGACATCATGAGGCGGGAGTGGTAGGCGCCCGCGACGTCCAGTTCCTGAGCGATGCGGATGCCGTGGCTTGAGGCCTCGGCGACAACCTGGGCGATGCCCTCTTTTTTTCCGGAGACAACGATCTGGCCCGGGGCATTGAGGTTGGCGACATCGACATCACATTTGGCGGCGAGAGCGCGAATATCGGCCTCTTCTCCCCCGATGAGGGCCGCCATGGAGCCTTCCACCGCGCTGGTTGCTTCCTCCATAA
Organism: Akkermansiaceae bacterium UBA2381; assembly: GCA_002344215.1. GTDB lineage: Bacteria > Verrucomicrobiota > Verrucomicrobiia > Verrucomicrobiales > DEV007 > Arctic95D-9. The sequence continues at coordinate 321,256 of DDSV01000024.1, read as the reverse complement.
AGGTGCCGCGCTTGGAAACGAGATCCAGACCGGTCGCAAAATCAAAAGTGCCCGCGGCGGCATGGGCGGTGAATTCCCCGAGGGAAAGGCCGGCGCAACCGGCGATTTCGAGATCCGGCACGTGGGCCTTGAGCAACTCGAGGCAGGCGAGTCCGTGGGTGTAGAGGGCGGGCTGGCAGATCGAAGTGCGGGTCAGCTCGGACGCGGGGCCTTCGAACATTTTGGTGGAAAGGGAATAGCCAAGCTGCTCATCCGCCCGGGCGAAAAGATCGCGGACCGACTCAAATTTCTCCGCCAGATCACTGCCCATCCCAACGGTTTGGGCGCCCTGTCCGGCAAACATCAATACTGCTCTTTTCCCCATGATAGTGGGCGCTACTCAAACCGGTATCCCCGTCTCTGCAACGGGTTTTTGTCACAGGACCCGATGCATCTCGCGATGCGGAATACCCGCCTCTTCGAACTCGTCGCTGCAGACGACAAAACCGAGCGATTCATAAAACGGAATCGAGTGCACCTGGGCATGGAGAAAGAGCCGGCTGTCGCCGCGGTGCCGGGAGGTGGCGATCACCTCGGTCAGGAGAGCCCGGCCCACGCCACTGCGCCGCCAGTCCGCCAGCACCGCCATTCTCCCGACGCGCCCATTGGAAAGGAGCCGGGCGGTGCCGATGGGCAGGCCCGCGGAATCCACTGCCAGAAAATGGAGCGAAAGGGGATCGTGTTCATCAACCTCGATCTCCTCGGGAACCTGTTGTTCCACGACGAAGACCTCGCGACGAACCGTGAGAAGGGCATCCCGGCCTGAGTCCCAGTCAAGCAGACGAATGGAGAAGGGGCCTGGCATTTTGTCGTTTTCTACCCTGACAAATATCCCGCTTATCGCCGCGCCACCCCGGCCCGGTGAAAGGCGGCGTCCATCTTCTCGTAGCATTGAACGGTGGCTTTCACCGCATCATAGGCCGGATTGTTTTTCCAGATCTGGGCACTCACTTCACAGCAGAAGTCCCCGCGGTAACCTCCGTCGTAAAGGGCGCTGATGATCTCGGCATGATCCCAGGAGTCGCTCTCTCCGGCGAGGGCGAAGCGGACTTTGCCGTCCTCCTTCACCGCATCCTTGACCGCCACGTAATTCACCCGGGGCAGCGAGGCGGTCACGGTTTCCTCAATGGAGAGGGGCGGCTCGTGAAAGGCATAGTGGCTGTAGTCGTAGACCATCCCGAGCCGGTCCGGTGATCCGAGTTGGTCCATGAGCCAGTTCGCCTCGGCGGGAACGGTCATGGCATGGCTGCGGTGAGGTTTGATGGAGAGCTGTCCCCGCTGGTCCGCCGCGACCTGGACCCAGTCGGCGATGCGGTCCCGAAAGAGATCGCGGGACTCGCTCCAGTTTTTCCCACCGAGGATGGTTTGAATAATCGGAGCTTTTTCCGGCGAGAGGGCATGCCCGAGTTCGATGAGGTAATACAAGTCGGCGAGCTGTTCTTTGTGTTTGGCCTCATCCTGCTGAGGCTCGAGCCCGGCCATGAGCGCGCAAAGGCGAAGCCCGCTGTCCTCAATGACGGACCGGATCTGTTTGCGATCCTCCGGGCTTTTGATCACGGATGGTGCGCCGGTCGTGTCGGGAAGCGCGGTGATTTCGAGGGCGTTGTATCCGGTTTTGGCAATCAATTGAATCGCCTCGGCAAGAGGGAGTGACTGAAGGCCGTAGGTGCCGATGGCGAGACCACAGCCACCCTTTTCCGCTGCCGCGAGGAGACCGCCCCCCGAGCTTAGAATAGCCGCCTTGCAGAAATTTCGTCGATTCAGGGTCATGTCGGGATACTGGCGAATTCCACGTCCTGCCGCAACCCCGCATTGACGTTGTCAGTCGCGGATGCGCCTCCGATCGACTCGCTTGCGCCAGTTGACCATGGGGTGGTTACGCGAGCATCGTTGGGTGATGTTGGTTTCTCCACGGTTTCTGGTTCTGCTTCTGACTTACGGACTTCCGTGGGTCACCCTCGTTGTGGCCGCCGGACCGGGTCCCTCCGGACCGGAACCCCTTGCGATTCTCCAAAAGGAGTGTGTGAGCTGTCACACCGAGTCAAAACGAAAAGGAGGGCTCCTCATGGACTCCCGGGAGTCTCTCCTCAAGGGCGGCGACTCCGGAGCCTCCATCGTTCCCGGAAAGGCGCAGGAGAGTTACCTCATCGAAAGTCTTTTTCCCGATGCCGACAGTCATATGCCTCCGAAAGGCCAGCTGGAACCTCGGGAGATCGCGGCGCTGGAGAAATGGGTCAATGACGGCGCCAAATGGGACGCCGAACACTGGGCGAAGCTGAATCTTCCGGCAAAGACCGAGGTCGTTCGCGGCGTCCTCCCGGATCGCTACCAGCCCATCCTCGCGATCGCGCTTTCGCCGGACCGGAAGATACTCGCGGTGGGCCGGGGCAGTCTCATCGACTGGTATCGCATCGTCCCCGGCGAAGCGGGCAAAACCGAAACAAAGGTGGAGCGCACCGCCACTTCGAAAGGTCACGACGATGCGGTGCAGTCCCTCGCCTTTTCCCCGGATGGAAAACAGCTCGCCTCGGGTGGCTTTCGCTCCGTCCTTTTCTGGAATCCCGCCGCGCCCGACAAATCAGTCCGGGAGATCAAGGATCCCTTCCTCGGCCGACAGACTGCCCTGCGCTATCTCCCCGATGGCAAGAAGCTCCTCGCGGCTGACTCGATCCCGTCGCAGCTCGGACGACTCCATGTGATCACCCTTGACTCCGGGAAGGCGGTTACCTTTGACACCGCTCATCGCGATTCGATTTTCACGATCACCCTCAGTCCCGACGGAAAGCGTTACGCGACGACTTCGGCGGACAAGCTCATCACCATCCGGGACGCGGGGACAAACGAAATCGTGTCGCGACTCGAGGGGCACACCGGCTATGTCATGGCGGCCGCCTTTTCACCCGAGGGAGACCGCCTCGCGAGTGGCGGAGATGACGAGGAGATCAAGATCTGGGATATCAAGAGTGGCAAGAAGACCGGGTCCTTTGCGAGCACCCGGTCCGGTCCGCTTTATGGCCTGACCTGGCTAGTCGATCCTGCCAACGGGAAGCGGAAGGCGGAGGAAAAGGACAAGGAGAAAGCTGCCGCGATCAACACCGATCTAATTGTTTCCATTCCCGAATCGGGAAAACCGTCCGCCTTCACCGAACTGAAAGAGCACGAGGGCGAACAGCGCTCGACGGGAGCGAAAGAGCGGGCCTTCGACAAAGTGGCGACCCCGCTCTTCACCCTGGCCTTCGATTCACAAAGCCTCTGGTCCTATGCGGGGGGTGAGGACGGAAAACTCTACGTCTGGGACGACAAGGGAAAGCTGAAGCAGACTCTTGAAGCGCCGGCGCCGAAGCCTGAAACTCCTACCGTCGCCGCGAAAAATGAATAGCACGCCCACCTCACCGTCGCGGCAAGCGGAGCGCTTGCCCTACAAGGCACCCGCGGCGGCTGCCATTCTCTGGCGTCGATTCCCGAAGCTGAATCTTCTATCAAGGCGGCAAAGAATGAATAGCCTGATTGCCTTACCCGTCGCGGCAAGCGGAGCGCTTGCCCTACAAAGGGAACACTGCGGGGGAGTCCCCTGTAGGGCGGCCGCCCCGGCTGCCGTTTTCCTGTTCGCGGCGATCCTCCTCACTTCTTCCCCGCTCCGCGCCTCCTCTCCCGCGACGATCTCCTTTGAGAACGACGTGCTCCCCATCATGACCCGCGCCGGTTGTATGGCGGGGAGTTGCCATGCCAAAGCGGACGGACAGAACGGCTTCCAGCTTTCGATCTTTTCCTTCGATCCAAACTCTGACTATCGGGAGATCGTCTACGATGCCCGGGGTCGCCGTATCTTTCCTTCATCACCCGATAATTCACTGCTCCTGCTCAAGGCCACCAACGCGGTTCCTCACGAGGGCGAAAAGCGTTTCGAAAAGGACTCCGAATTCTACAAGGTCATCCGTCAGTGGATCGCCGAGGGCGCCTCCCGCTCAATCCCGGACGAACCCGAGCCGACAGGGATCACGATCTCTCCGGCGGAATTGTCCTTCAAAAAGAACGAGACCAAGTCGATCAAGGTGACCGTTTCCTACTCGAACGGGAAAAGCCGCGATGTCACGCATCTGAGCGAGTTCACCTCGAATGACGCCGCCTTCGCGAAGGTCGATCATGACGGCCATATCACCGCCGGAGCCGTCCCCGGAGAAAACAGCATCATCGTCCGCTACGTCGATCAGGTCGCGGCCGTCCGCATTGTCATTCCCCCTGACAAACTGCTCCCGGCGGAAACCTACACTTCCCTCCCGAAGAACAACCACATCGATGAACTCGCCTACGCCCGATTTCAGGAACTCGGGTTGTTTCCCTCCGAACCCTGCCGTGATGATGAGTTCATCCGCCGCGCCACCCTCGATGTGCTCGGGCGGCTTCCTTCACTCGAAGAGTCCCGGGCTTTCCTCGCCGACAAGTCTCCTGACAAACGCACCAAACTCATCGACCGGCTCCTCGGTCCGGAGAACCGGTTCGACTACGCGGACTTCCGGGCGACGAAGTGGGGCGATCTTCTCCGGCCGAATACCCAACGGGTCGGAGTGAAGCCGGTCTACCTGCTCGATCAGTGGATCCGGGAGAAATTCCGCGACAACACTCCCTGGGACAAGCTTGTGACCGAACTCCTCACCGCCTCCGGGAGCACCCACGAATATGGACCGGTCGCGGTGATCCGCGACAAACGGGAGCCTGCCGAAATGTCCGAGTTCGTTGCCCAGCTCTTTCTCGGAGTGCGGTTGAATTGCGCCAAATGTCATCACCATCCCTCGGAGAAGTGGAGCCAGGACGATTACTATTCCATGGCCGCCTTTTTCGGATCGATGAAGCAGAAAGGCCAGGGGATTTCGGCTCCCATCTCCGGCGAGCCGGAGTTCTGGTGGTTTGAGCCTGGAGGCAAAGTGACCCATCCCGTGACCGAGGCAGTCATGATTCCGAAACCGCCCGACACACCGGCTTTCACTGACATGGATCCGAAGGCCGATCCCCGGCGTGTCTTTGCCGAATGGCTCACGAAGAAGGAGAATCCCTTCTTTGCCCGTGCCCTCGTCAACCGGATCTGGGCGGAGATGTTCGGGAAAGGCCTCGTTGATCCCGTCGATGATTTCCGCGAATCGAATCCGCCGGTGAATGCGCCTCTGCTCGAGTGGCTCGCGAAGGATTTTGCGGAGAATGGATTTGATCAGAAACACACGATCCGTCTCATTCTCAACAGTCGCCTCTATCAACAGAGTTCCGAACCCAACGAGCACAATGTCGGAGACAATCGCAACTTCTCGCGCAGCTACCGCCGCCGTCTCCCCGGAGAGGTGCTGCTTGATTCCATCTCCCTGATCACCGGGCAGCCGGAGAAGCTTTCCGGTCTTCCCGCCGATGCCCGGGCGATGCAGCAGTGGAACCATTTGTTGCCGAGCGACTTCCTCGATGCCTTTGGCCGTCCTGACTCGAGTGCCGCTCCGCCCTGCGAAAGGGAGAATGGAGGCAGCGTGGTCCAGGCGCTGCACCTCATGAATTCGGACAATCTTCAGAAGAAGCTCTCCGGCAAAAGCCCCTGGCTCGAGGAACTGGCGAAAAAGCCGGAGCCCGAGGCCATTGATGAGATTTACCTGAGGTTGTTCTCGCGTTTGCCTGCGGAGAACGAGAAGAAGATTGCCCAGGCTCATCTCGCCACCAAAGCCGAAGGAGCTGCATCCCGTCCGCAGTGGGAGGATCTTGTCTGGTCACTGCTGAACTCGGCGGAGTTTGTGTTGAACCACTGATCCTGTAGCGAAGGTCGTGAGACCTTCGTCAATGACGACCAGACGACGCGGTCTACTATATCGCGTTAGCCGTCGCGGAGGGCGGCGTCTGATCGCGAGATCCCGCCACAAGACTTGCTCCTGTCCGGATTGATTGACCAGAGGGCGTATTTCGCAGGGTTCAGGGTTCAGTCCTGGAATTCTGAATTTTGGTCTTTCATTCTAAATTCGAGGACTGACCCCGTGGACGGCTCAGGACCCACGAAACGATGCCGAAACCAACCGTGAACAAAAGCCGCGCCCGGCCTGCCGCACTCTTGACCCATTCAACTGGAATGACCTAATTCCTTTCAGAACATCGTTGCCTCGCCATTCCAGACTGTGCCACTCTTGCCCCTGATGAACCCGATCCATCCGTCAAGCAGCGGCCCGGCCCAGTTTCCACGACCCGGCACTCTCATTGGCTCTTTCCTAACAGGCTTCCCGCGTGGCTTTCTGTGCGTGCTACTCTATCTGATCTTCGATGATTTCACCGTTCACGCACAATCGGTGACGTCTCTGGTGGGTAGCTATCAGCGCGAGCCTATGGAAAACCCCTGGCATGAGGGGGAGATACGCCTCAAGCAGGACTCGGGCGGCAGGGTGCTGGAGTGGGTGAACAAGGCGGGCGTCACGTGGAATTTGCTCCCGGATCTCGCACGCGGAGTGCTGCTCACCGACGAAACGAACCCTTACTTCAAAGATGGCGGCGGCGAGTGCGTACTGCAGATTGAAGAGGGCGAAGTGATCGGCTTCACCTTTCGCAATGATGACTATTTCCGGCTGGGCGCAAAGAAAAGAGTCCAACGCCTTTCGCAAAAATCCGGCGGATTAAAAGGCTACATTTCCATGAGTTTGGGCGAGGTGCCCGAAGGCTACGGCTACGGAGTCAGCTTTTACGTGGCCGCATGGCCTCTACTGGAAAAGCCGCTCGCGGGGTTTCAGATCGGGCTACCCTCGACGTGGATCACCCCTGACAATCGCGACTTCAATCAACCGCTTTGCCCTCCGGGAACCGTTGCCCGCGACAACTGGCCTGAGCGCGGGCCGTATTATCGCGATGTGTTTCAGACCATCGAAGGCGGGCTGGGTTACTGGGCCAGCACCCAGTTCGGCTCAGTTACCTGCAAATACCGCATCAACGGGACACCCAATGGTTACAACCACGAAATCTCATCTCCCGGTTGGGGCTTCGGCAAACCACAAGCCCTCGCGCCCGAACAACTCGGTATCGCCCAGCTTAGCAATCGTCTGCTAATCCCTCCGGACGGACTCACCTTTAAGGCAGGCAGCGCCGGTGAACTGCTGGGGAACGCCTGGATGGCCCTACCGCTGACACCTCCCAGCGTTAAGGCAGGGACGCCCACCGGCGAACAATGCTGGACGCTTTTTCTCAATGCTGCCAATTTCAAAGGCCCCGTCGCCTTTTGGCTTCCTGAAACCTGGAGTCATCTATCGCAAGGCTACCCTGTCATTCACGGCCGCGGGCTGGATGCCCGCCCGGGCATCATGGGTGGTGGCGCCATGGAAGTGAACACCGTCCCTTTCTTCGAAGCCGCAGATGCCAACGGCACGCTCTACACCAAAGTGCCCAGGCTGCAGTTTCCCGTCAATGCAAAGGGAGAAACCGTGCTGATGCAGGACATCATTCTATATTCCGACAAGGGACTCTACGACCGCGTCAAGAACCTACGGGAGAATAGTCGCAGGATCGTCTGGAACTTCAACCCCAGGGCTGAGTTTCGCCCGGAGCTGAACGCTAATCCTATCTCATTTCGACAGGGCGAAGGCGAAAAGAACATTGAACTGGCGGGCTTTGAGAACCTCGCTCACACCGCCGTCTTCGACAATCGCGGCGACAGCAAGGCATTTGGGCTGAAGTGGAAAAATGCCCGCGAGTGGGGCTCCCTCCCCGAGTACTTTCGGCAGGATGGAGAAACGCGAACCGCCATCGGCCCCAGCCAGGTGCCCGAGGAAACTCACCTGCTGCGTCAGGCATTTCGTCCCGCCACCACTGGGACTACCTATACCTCTCCGGATGACACGGCGGGAGTGTGGAGAAGTCCGGGCCCGAAGGCAGGTCCCTTCACCGCCACCCTCGGCGACGGCTCTGTCATCACCTACGCTTGGTATCGCTTCATTGACCAGCCATCCATCATCGCGCTTGGATGGTCCGAAGAGAAACGCAGTCAACTGCAGTCCCTGATCGAACGCCTGCACGGCGAATGGCCCGTGGATGGCGAATACCTTTCTCCCCCCAGCGCCGGCACCCTCGCTACCCTGGACGCCTCCCTCCGAGTAGACCCGCCCGCAGGCCTGGAGGCCGGCTTTGTCCCGATCACTATAAGTCAGGAAGCCAGGCCCGCGAGGTAAGTGAGTTCAGGCAACATCAGCAGGGAAATTCCAAGCAGCAGCAATCAGGTGAAATCAGCTTCCCTTTCAACCGAACCCCCTCTATCCCCGGCCTTCCGGTGAGGCGGGTGCAATCGGAGCGAAGCGGAGATGGACGGAACGAAGTGAAGTCAAAAGGGATGAAAAAGGGAATCCCTATCAGTCAGTTCGTTAGTATCAGTCGAGTTCCGCGTCCCGGAGGGCTTCCCGAAGTTCGCCGCAGTCTGAGTCGGGCAAATCGAGCCCGCTTGCTTCCATCGTAATCCAAGGGGTCATGCGACATTTCTTGAAAGATTTTTCTTACCGTCTCCAGTTTTGTCACGAAATGTCGCATGACCCCTTTTCTATTAGGGAGATGTCCCACCTCATTGGGGCTGGAGCGATGAAATCGGACCGCCACCGGAGCAGTGGTGGTGCAGTGAGGAGGCTGTGTGGGAGGCACCGGAACTCGATTTTGGGGATGGCCGGGTCCTCGTCCTCGATGTCCGAGATCCATTTCCCTTGGATGATCTCCAGGTCTTCGCGCACCACTGATCGCGAGATCCTACCACAAGCGATTTTCCTGCCTGGATTCGAAACGAAAACGAAGCGGGATCACCCCGGCATGCCCAGTCCTCTTGGATTTTAATAATTCCTATCCGAATTCCAATCCGGAATGATTGACCACAGGGCGTATTTCGGGCACGATTCTTGAGATTGGGCCTTTCCAGCCCCTTCCTCCCCCCGAACCCCCTCTATCTCGGGCCTTCCGGTGAGGCGGGTGCGGAAGGGATGAAAAAGCGAATTCCTATCAGTCAATCGCACCACCCTACCCTGTTCAATCATGAAAAGCCTGATCTACCTGTTGCTCTTGAACTGTATCGTCGCCCCCGCCTTTGCCCGGATCGGGGAGACTCCGGAAGCGTGCATCGCCCGCTACGGCGAGCCGACGAAGATCGTTAAGGAGGAAAGCCAGCTCATCTTTCAGAAGGGAGACTTCCTGATTGTCGCCAGCTTTTTCGAGGGCAAGTGTGACATGATCGGGATGCGGAAGGTCGAGCAAGACATCCTCGGCACGCCGACCGAGCTTTCGGATAATGAGATGGAGGTGCTTCGCGAAGCCAACGGCGGCGGGCAGACCTGGAACGTAAAACCCGTGATGGCGATCTCGAAAATTTGGCAGACAGCGGATGGTCAGATCCTGGCTCAATACGAGCCTCTCGAGCGCTTCCTCGTGATCTTCACCTCGGCATGCAACGACCGGAAGAATGCCGAAACGAAGGCCAAAGAACAGAAGAAACTGGACGGGTTCTGAGATCACAATACCAACCATTCAATTAGCCGATGAAACCGACGCTCCTCCTCCTCCTCGCATGTCTCATCGGCCTCACGACCGGTCTCCGCGCCCAGGTCAATTACGAAAAGCTCGCAGGGACAAAGTGGCAATGTCAGGTCGACGATCAGGAGCTCGGCACGGTCACCTTTAAAGATGCCTCTCAAGTCGATCTCTCGTGGCAGGGAGTCGCTCCCTGGAAACCGGCGCCGGGTGGAGTCGAGATCTTCGGCGTGGCGCTCACCTACGGGGACGGATCTTTCATCGGGCTGAACGCGGCAGGCAAGACGATCTCGCTGACCCATGTCGCGGAGCCGGGGGAACCCGCGAAGGCGATGGCACCGGCGGCGGCGGAGAATCCCACACCGCCGACCGCTCCAAAAGAGTCGAAGCCGAGCGAGGAAGTGAAGTTCGAAACCCTCGAATCCGTGAAGTTGGCCCGACCGTCAGACCATGCCTTTTCCATCCAGGGGCAAAAGGTGAGCTTTGGCAAATCGACCAACCGCACGTGGGACACTAGCTGGGGAAGCTACAGCGAGGACTACGAACGCAACGCCACCTTTCGATTCACGGTCTCGCACTTCGGCGGCGAGGGATCAGGTGTGTTCGAAGTGCTCTTTCTAGGAAAAACGTACGAGGGAAAACAGTATCCCTATGGCTTCGAGTCGCGGCGTCTCTCGGTGAATGGCAACGAGTCCTTTGATTTTGATCTCTTCCAACAGGCGAGTGAGAGCCTCTACAAGATGCTCAATGTGAAGATCGAGGGCGGCTCGAAGCCGGATACGTGGATCGCCTGGATGCGAAAGGGAGAGACGCTGATGGGTCTCTCTGCCGGTCGCGGCAGCGTGGTCGATCTCTATGAGAGCAATCCAGATGAGCTGATCGCCCTGGTCAAAAAAGTGGTGAAGAAGTAATCTCGCCGCTCCTTCCGTTCCCCGCGTCCTCCCCTCTCGCGGGAGGCCGGTGCAATGTCACGGACCATGTGGTCCGCATTGCTTTCGACACACTTCTCCTCGCTGGCTGAGATCCCGATCACGTCCGATCAGGTCCAGCAATTGATCGTTGTCCTGATCTGTGCCGTCATCGTCGGCGGCCTCGGATCGATCAAGGCGGTCCTCGACATCGGCCGATTCTTCAAGGGCGATCCGCCATCAGACCAGCGCTTCGCCAGCAAGGCGGAGCTGGCTGCGACACATCGCGAGATCGCCGCCGTGGAGATGCGCATCACCGCGAACCTGGACGAGCACAAAGAGGCAGCCAAGACGGAGCGCCGCGAATTCCGCGAGAACCTCAAAGAGATCTTCGACCGCATGGACGCGATGAACCGATCCCTCGGGCGCATCGAAGGCAACCTGAAATAATGAGCACGCCCGACCCAGCCCGCGCCGAAGAATGCCGCTACGAGGTGCGCCACCATCTCGCAACCCGGAGCACGCTCGCCCAGGACACGGCGACCATTCACCGCAGCCTCGCTCGTCGCCACGACTTCAAGCTCGAGGAGGTCACCGCGGCCCTGACCTTCCTCGTCGATCTCGCCCAGGTGAAGCAGATCCTGGCCAGTCTCGGCAGTACCAAGTTTTACCAGATCACTGCGGCCGGCACTCTCGCGGACGAACGGGGGGAATGACCTGATGACCTTCGAGCCCTACATTCTCGCGATCCCTGGACTCCGCGACGACAAAGTCAACCCGACCTGGCCTTGGCGCTTCAAATCAGCGGTCGCTAAGCTACGCCTCGGGGTGGAGGTCGATGCTCACCACTACAAGGCAAAGCCTCTGCCCAGGTGGAACAAGCTCATCGTTGAACCCCCTCTATCCCCGGGCTTCCGGTGGGGCGGGTTCCGAAGGGATGAAAAAGCAAATTCCTATCAGTCAGTTAAATTCCTATCAGTCAGTTAGTCTTCCCCTAGCGGCTCCACCCGAAAAACTCACATTTTTCGATACACCCAAAAGGCCCACGCGATGACGCAAGTTGCCGATGCTACTAAATGACCGCAACCTTACCGTAGTCATGAGCCATCAACGAATACTTCGGAACTGCGAGGGGATGGGCCGTCGGGATTTTATCCAGACCGGTCTCGGTGCCCTGGGTGGCCTCGGGCTTACCCAGATGCTCGGGATGCGGGCCTCGGCGGCGAGCCAGTCGGAGACCCGTTGTATTTTCATCTGGCTCGACGGAGGCCCTTCCCACTACGAGACCTTCGATCCCAAGCCGGATGCTCCTTCGGAGATTCGCGGCGAATTCAAGAGCATTCCGACCAGTGTCCCCGGAGTTCACTTTTCCGAAAAATTCCCCAAGCTGGCCAAGGGCTTCGACAAGTTCACCGTGGTCCGCTCCATCGCCCACGCCCAGAACAACCACGGAGCCGGCAATCATTATCTCATGACCGGACGGCCCACCCCGGTGCCGGTCGGATGCGGAGCCTTCGTGACCTTTCATCCCAGCTTCGGCTCGGTCGTGAGCCAGAATCGCGCCGTGAAACACGGGCTTCCCGCCTATGTCTCGACTCCGCGCATGTCGCGGTCGGGCGGGCCGAATTTCCTCGGAGCACAGCATGCACCCTTTGTTATTTCCGACAATCCGGACAGCAAGAGCTTCCGGGTCCGCGATGTAACGCTGCCGAAGGAACTCGAGGACACCCGGGCCAAGTCGCGCGTCGAGTTGCGCAAGTCTCTCGATCAGATGCGGCGGATCACGGACACGGCGGCCGAAGATCCCGCGATCTCTTTCGATGACTACTACGCGAGGGCCTTCGACCTCGTCACCTCGGACGAAGCGCAAAAGGCCTTCGACATTTCCCACGAGCCGGAAAGCGTTCGCGAAAAATACGGTCGCAATGATTTCGGTCAGCGCCTTCTTCTTGCCCGACGCCTCACCGAGGTCGGAGTTCCATTTGTCACCGTTTACAGCGGGGGATGGGACGATCACCGAACACTTTTCGAGAACTACAAGAAGGACAAGGCGGCGAATCTGGATACCGGCGTCAGCGCTCTCATTCAGGATCTCGCCGACCGCGGCACGCTTGATAACACTATGGTGATTCTGTTAGGTGAATTCGGACGCACTCCGAAGATCAACAAGGACGCCGGACGCGACCACTGGTCCTTTGCGATGAGTGTGCTCATGGCCGGGGCGGGCATTCCCGGAGGCCAGATCGTCGGGGCGACCGATGTGAAGGGCTACTACGCGAGCGAGAACATCTATGCTCCCGAGGATTTCGCGACGAGCCTTTACACCAAGATGGGCATCGACCCGACCGCGATTCTGCACGACACGAACAATCGTCCCGTGCAGCTCGTCAATAACGGGCGGCTCATCAAGGAACTCTTCGCCTGAGCCTCGTGATGTCACTGCGAGGACTCCTCATCGTCCCGGTTCTCGCTGTCTCCTGCCTCAGCGTCTCCGCTGCGGTCCCGACTCTGGAATCCATCTTTCCTCCCGGTGGAAAACGGGGCACCGAAATCGACGTGACCCTGAACGGGAAATACGATCCCTGGCCCTGCTCACTCTGGTTTTCTCAGAAGGGGCTCACCTTCACGCCGGATCCGGTAAAGACCGGCAGAGGGAAACTCAAGATCGCTGCGGAAACTCCTCCCGGCCCCCTCTTCATCCGTGCCCATAATCCCGAAGGAGGGACCGCTCCGGTCATCTTTATGGTGAGTGACGGGAACGAGATCCTCGAAGAGGAAAAGGACAGCAATACCGTCGGCGGTGCCGTAGCCCTCGACCGGAGCAAACTCCCTCTGATTCTCAATGGAACCCTCTCCGCCGGAGGGGAACTCGACTCGACCCGTCTTGCCTTGGAAAAAGGCGAGACGCTTTTCGCCGCCGTCGAAGCCTATACCCTGCGTTCTCTGGTCGATCCCGCCATTCACGTTCATGATGCCCGGGGCAATCGCCTGATGCTGGAACACGACGGGGCGAATAATCTCGATCCTATCCTCGCTTTCACCGCCCCGGAAAAGGGCGACTATGTCATTTCACTCGCCGGATTTTCTCATCCGCCCGCTGCGAGTGTTGCCTACACCGGCTCCAAAAGCGCGAACTATCGGCTTCACCTGGCCCTGAAGCGCGAACAGCTCGCGAAGCACCTCGGGCCGAAGAATCCCGGACCGGACTCGGCGGGAACCGCGCTCGTTCCCGGCACTGCTTCCATCGGCACGCTCAAGACCGCCGGAGCGGGCAATCTCCACCAGATCACAGCGAAAAAGGGCGACAAGCTTCTCGTCAAAGTGGAAGGCCGCGAGCTCGGCTATCCGATTGATCCTGTCCTGCGAATCTTAAAACCCGACGGCTCGGAGATACGCAAAGAGGACGATACCAATAAATCCTCCGATCCCGAGTATCTCTGGACCGTCGCCGCCGATGGCGAATACGGGATCAGCGTGACCGACCGCTTTTCGCGAGGAGGAGAGGGCATGCGTTATCGCCTCACTGCCGTCGCGCCCGTTGCCGGCTTTACCGTCACCCTCGACAAGGCCGGATACGTCCTTGAACGCGGCAAGTCACTCGACCTCAAAGCGACCGTAACCCGACTGAACGGACACAAGGAAAACCTGAGCTTTTCCATTCCGGGACTTCCGGCCGGGATCACGGTGACCTCTCCCGGGACCGTTCCTGAAAAAGGCGGTGAAGTGGTTCTGAAACTGGAAGTCAAAGCGGATGCCCCGGCTTTCAGCGGTGCGCTCCGGGTGGTCGCAACAGAGAAAAAAGCCGAAGGCAAAGGGTCGGAGAAAACGGCCGTGTTCTCCTTCAAAGATGACAACTATCGCGGACCCTACGTAATCGACGAAATTGCGGACATCTGGTTCGTTCTCGCTCCGGTGAAGGAGGAGAAGAAAGAAGTGAAAAAAGAGGAGAAAGCGGCAGTGAAAAAGTGAGTTCGTGTCTCCTGGTTTCTTTTCCGGCAGTTTTCAGAAGAACTTCAATTTCTCAAACGAATGCATTCCCTGACACGTGCATTATTCCTGACATTCCTCCTCGGCGCGGTTGCTCAATCGGCGTTCGCTCAGGTCGAAAAAGCAAGGTCGGCGGAGCAGGTCCTTCCCGTCCTGGTGCCCACCCTGGCTGCGATTCCCTACGGTCCTGATCCGAGGCAGGTACTCGACTTCTACCGCGCGGAATCGCAGACTCCGACTCCGGTGCTGTTCTGGATCCACGGAGGTGGCTGGGTGGCCGGAAGCCGGGCCAATCCCACCGGCGCTCACGAATGCCTTGCCGCCGGAATTTCGGTCGTTTCGATCAGCTATCGTTTTGTCACCCAAGCCATCATCGCCGGTGCGGAGCCTCCCGTGGAGTGGCCTTTGCGCGACGCGGCGCGGGCTCTGCAGTTTGTCCGCAGCAAGGCCGGGGAATGGAACCTCGACAAAACGCGCATCGCCGCGTCGGGTGCCAGCGCGGGGGCATGCTCGAGCCTTTGGCTGGCTTTTCACGATGATATGGCCAATGCGCAGAGCACCGATCCGGTGGAGCGCGAATCAACCCGGCTCACCTGCGCCGCTGTCATTGGCGCGCAGACCACCCTTGATCCCGCCCAGATGAAGGAGTGGACTCCCAACAGCCGCTACGGAGGTCACGCGTTCGGATTTATGCCCGACCCGAATGACACAAAGACCCGGGACACGATGTTTCCCGAATTCCTCGCCGCCCGCGAAAAGCTGCTGCCGTGGATCCGGGAGTTCTCGCCGTATCAGCATGTTAGTAAAGATGACCCGCCGGTGTATCTAATTTACAACGCGGCACCCGCGCTTGGCCAAGCTATGCCTGATCCAACGCACAGCGCCAATTTTGGCGTGAAGTTGGAGGAAAAACTCCGCTCCGTCGGAGTGCCCTGCGAATTGGTCTATCCCGGCGCCCCTGAGGTGAAGCATCCTCAAGCTCATGTTTTTATCATTGCCCGGTTGAAGGAGTAGAGGGGCGGCCGACGTGATGTCCCGGTGAAAGGTTGCCCTTCTCTGAAAATAGCGGAAATTACGAAAGACCCGATGCATTGCCGCCCAACCACTTCCGTCGTCGGAGCCCTGCTCCTCCTCTGCCTCGCGGCGATCCGGTTGGACGCGGCACCTTTCCCGGCTGATTCGCCGGAGCATCAGGCGCTCACGGCCGCGACCGATGCCCTGGGAGATCCGGCTTTCGCGCTACGCGAGGATTACTGGAACGGGGAACTCACGACGAGCACCGGAAGGGCGGTGAAGCTTCAGTTCTTCAAACGCAATGTCTACAGCCTCTTCTTCGGAGTGGCACCTTCCGAACTTCCCCCGGGCGCGAGTCTGCATCTGAATATTTTTGACTCAGCCAACGAGGAAGTCGCCGCCGCCAGTGGCAAGCCCGGCGAAGCGGCTGTGGCTCTGACTTTCGAAAACACGATCAAGTCCGGAAGTTTCCTCGTTCTCATGCGGGTCGACGTGCCTCCCGGTCCCCTTGCTGCCGCCGATATTCCGGCGGTACTTTTCTATGGGTGGAAGTAATCGATTCGGGAGTTGGAAAAACTCTCCGGCCACCTTTCTCCCGATCAACTCGATACCGTGTCCTCTTTGCCCCCTAACATCATGTCAAAAAAGTCCATCCTCCTGGTCCTTCTCTCTGCGATCAATTTCCTCAATGCCGCCGACCTGCCCGTCTCGTTGCCACTCTGGGCGGAGGGCGCACCGGGTTCCGAAGCACGAAAGGATGAGCCTGAGAAGATCGACAAGAGTAATATCACGAACATTCATCATCCCTCCCTGACCCCGTATCTGCCGGAATCAGGCAAGAGCACGGGCGTGGCGGTGATTATTTGTCCGGGCGGAGGACACGCCAAACTTTGTGTCGGGCACGAGGGTTTCGCTCTCGCCGAATGGTTTCGTGATCGTGGCATCGCCGCCTTTGTGTTGAAGTACCGGCTCTCAAAGGAGGAGGGGTCGCCCTACACCCTCGAGGGCCATGCCATGGACGACACCCGCCGGGCCATCCGCACGGTGCGCAGCCGGGCACAGGAATGGGGGATCAAGCCCGATCGCATCGGTATCCTTGGTTTTTCCGCCGGCGGCGAACTGGCCGCCTACTCGGCGATGAAGTCGGATGCTGGAAAAGCGGACGCGTCCGATCCGATTGAGCGCGCGGGCAGTCGTCCGGACTTCCAAGGCCTGATCTACCCGGGCAAGTCCGGCACCTTCACCGTGGAGAAAGGCATGCCGCCGGTCTTTATTGCCTGCGGATATGGCGACCGTCCCGATATCGCCGAGGGAATGGCATCGCTTTACCTCAAGTACAAAGCGGCCGGGGTGAAGGCTGAGCTCCATATCTATAGCAACGCCGGCCACGGATTCGGATATCGACCGGACGCCACCGGCGCTGAAAATGCCTGGGTGGAGCGCTTTTACGAATGGCTGGCCGGTAGCGGGATGCTGTAGTCCGTTACATGGTCCTTGAGTTGGCTTGACTGTCATTTCCCTTTTGCCGTGTCCGGATTCTCAACCTCCTTCCTGTTCGCCACCTGCAATCGCGGATGGGAGACGGCACTCAAGGCGGAAGTCAAAAGACTTTACGGAGGGGCTCTCACCCCGGCGTTTCTGCGGCCCGGTTTGGTGACCTGGAAAGTGCTCGATGCGAAGTGGAATCCGCCCTCCGGTCCGCTCCCGGTTTTTGCCCACACTTTCGGCTTCTCGCTCGGAAGGGCGAAAGACGATGCGGGGATTCCGGCCTTCGCCCTGACCCTTGATGCGGAGGTAGTTCATCTTCATGTCCTGCCGCGAGTGATTCCGGAAGACGGATTCACGAAAGACGAATGGGAGGCGATTGATCGGCATCATGCTGCAATCGCCGGAGAGTTGAGTGCCGCAGGCATCAAGGTGAGCGGCAAAGGCGTTCCCGATCAAGGGGACGTCGTATTGTTAGTAGTGTCGGGCGATCCTGACGAACCACTCTTTGTCGGAACATATCGACACGACCGTTGGCATTCCTCATTTGCCGGAGGTATGCCGCGCGTCGTCCTGCCGGAGGGAGTTCCTTCGCGGGCCTGGCTCAAGATGGCGCAGGCCCTCGCCTATGCCGGCCCTGATGAGGCCGCGAGCCTTCGTGGAGGCACGGTGGTGGAGCTGGGCAGCGCTCCGGGAGGAGGCAGTCTCTCTCTTCTCCAGCATGGCGCGAAAGTCATCGGTGTGGATACGGGGGAAATGGATGAACGGGTCCTCTCCTTTTCGGGCGATCAGGGTGCCTCCTTTACCCATCTCGCCGCTTCGGCCGGCGAAGTCGCTGCCACTGATCTGCCTCGCCGGGTTGAACTCCTTGTCTCGGACATGAACCTCGCCCCACCCGTGGCGCTTCGGTATATTGAACGTATTCAGCGCCGGGTCCGGGCGGAGACGCTGATCCTTACCCTGAAGATCAACGACACGAAAATGGAGGAAGCGATTCCCTCCTTTCTCAAGCGGATTCGGACCTTTGCGCCGGGTGAACTCTTTGCCACGCAGTTGCCGGCGAACCGGAAAGAGATCACGGTCATTTCCCGCATACTCCGGCCTTAACGACCGTCGAAACCGGTAATGAAGACATTACCGCTCACCATTCTCGTTACTCTCCTTCTCACTTCCGGCATTCGGGCCGAGGGACCGGGTCTCGGACCGGACAAACTCTACGCTCGTGGTCCGGTCGTGCTTTTGCGCCTGACTGATGAACAGAAAGTCTTCCTCGCAACAGAGCGGGCAACTCCGCTGGAGGCGGCGATGAAGCTGACTCCGGAGCAGAGCGCGAAGATTGAACAGGGTTTTGCGTTGAAGACAACCCTGTTGGAAGTCTGGGATACACGGGACGGCCAGAGCGACTGCGGTTGCCGGTCGACAAATATCGCGTTGCGCTTCTCCGATGATTTCATCGAAGTTCTCAAGGACTACCTGGAGCCTGACGCGGAAGCGATCGCGTTGTGGAAGGAATTCGGGGAGGAATAGTGGGGTGGTCGGTGAAAAGTCGCTGGCGGGCGGGGGATGATTCACCCACCTTGGCGACGATCATGAAGACCCCCTTTTCCGCCCTGCTCCTGTTTTCGTTTCTCGTCCTGCCCATCACCTTAAGAGCGGACGTGTCGTTCGAGATTTCCCCAAGCCTCTCCCCCCAAGCCGCACTCGAAAAGGTTAGGGAACTCCGTAAAAACGGAGAGACCGGTCCCGCGACGATCACCTTTCCTGCCGGGGAGACCGTGCTGCAACAGCCGCTCGTGCTTGAGGCGCAGGATTCGGACCTGACCTTCTCCGGAGCCGGTGCGACCGTGACGGGAACTCTGCCCGTAAAAGAGTGGCAGTCTCACGAGGGCGCGATCGTGAAGGCCGAAATCGGGAAGTTACTTCCGAAGGGCTTTCTCCCCAAACAGCTCCTGTGCGACGGGGAGAGACAGATTCTTGCCCGCTATCCGAACCACGATCCGAAGGATCCTCTCTACGGAGGCTGGGCCTTTGTTGCGCCATTTGCCCCCGGTGGAGCGCCGGAGGGGCATGACTGGAAACGGACCCTCTACCTGAAACCTTCGGATGTTCGCCGCTGGTCGCATCCTGAAGATGTTGAGATCGACATCTTTGCCCAGTACGGCTGGTGGAATTTTGTTCTGCCCGTCGCCTCGCTGAATCCGGAAAGCGGATTGCTCACCCTCGCCAAAGAGTGTTCCTACGCCTTGCATCCTCATAACCGCTTTCACCTGCAGAATGCGATCGAGGAATTGGACAGCGCGGGCGAGTGGTTTTACGACCGTCATTCGGGTTGGCTCTATTATTGGCCGGAGAAGGCGATCGAGTCGTGTGAGGTCAGGGTGCCGGTGCTGGAGAGCTTTTTCAAAGTGAAGGCCGGAGCCAAAAAGGTGACGATCCGCGGGCTCACCCTGACCGGATGCCACGGTTCGGCGATCACCTTCGACGGAGCAGAGGATGGCCTCGTCGAGAAGTGTCTCATCACCGACTGCGGGGCGTTCAACGGCACCGGCATCGTCGTGAATGGAGGCAGGAATGTTAGGATCTCGCGGAATGAAATACGCCGCGTCGGCAGCAATGCCATCGGGCTCTCCGGCGGTGATCGCAAAACCCTCACCGGCCCCGGGCACATTGCCGAGGACAATCATCTTCACGACTTCGGTGTCTTCAATAAGAACGCCTGCGGGGTGAGTGCCTACGGCGTCGATCTCACGATCCGTCACAATCACATCCACCAAGGTCCGCGCATGGGTGTGCAGATGAGCGGGAACAATCTCACCGTCGAATACAACCACCTCCATCACCTCTGTCTCGAGACGCAGGACGGCGGTGCGATCTACACCGGCGGACGCGACTGGATCAGCAGTCGCGGGAGCGCCTGGCGTTACAATCTCATTCACGACATTGTCGGTTGCGGGCAGGAGGCCGACGGCCTCAAGCATCCCTGGTTCACCTTCGGTCTTTATCCTGACGACAACTCCGGGGGGCTCGACATTATCGGAAACATCGTCTTCCGCGTCGCCCACACGCCCATCCACATGCACAACTCGCGTGACTGTGTGGTTGAGAACAACATTTTTGCACTCGGCGGAAAGTTCCAGTTCGACCTCCATGGATGGGTAAAAGAGCAGTCATTCTATCAGAGCCACATTCAGACGATGATCACCGGCTATGAGTCCGTCGCGGGCCAGCCCGCCTGGAAGGAGATGCGAAACATGGACCTCCATCCGGAGGACGCGATCCGCGAGGACGGCACCATGATGAGCGGGAACATCGTGACGAGAAACATCATGTTCGGTGACCAGGCCGGAATCAAATACGGTGACCTCCGTCATGTCTCGCCGCGCTGGAATACGATTGACTGGAACCTCGCCTGGAATAACGGCCATCCCGTCGTCACCGGGATCAACAAAGCAGGCCCGGACCGGGGCGAGCCCATTTACACGGAGGGTTTCGATACCGCTGAAGCGGGGAAAACTCCAAAGGGATGGGGCTTCAACCACAAGCCGAACGCGGAAGTGAAGCTCGTCGTCACGGACGAAAAGGCACTGCGCTGCGATTGTGCCCTCGGGACCGATCCCAAGAACGTGAAGAGTGTTTTTCACGGACCCGATCTACCCTTCCGCCCCGGGGCTTCGCTTCGCGTCAGGGTGCGGATCAAGAGCAGTGAACCGGCGGCTCAGGTGAGTCTTGCCTTTGCCTCCTATGAGGCGGGAGCGGGATACTGGCAGACTTCGTCGACGAATGTGAAGGTCACTGACACCTGGCAGGAGTTCGAGGCGGTGGGACGACTTCCCAGGGAGAATGAGGCGGCGTGGAAGCCGTGGTTGAAATCGTTCTGGCTCCGTGTCGATTGTCCCCAGGAGAAGGGCCACGTTCTCATTGATGATCTCCGCATCACTGAGACCGAACCGCTCGATGAATGGATGTCCTGGCAAAAGGAGGGATGGGATCAAAATGGTCTGGTCGCAGATCCTCTCTTCGTGGACTGGAAAAACGATGACTTCCGTCTCCGCCCCGAGTCTCCGGCGTTCAAGCTGGGCTTCAAGGCGATCCCGGTGGATGAAATCGGGATACGCCCGGAGTGAAGTTCAGGAGACATCTTTGGCCTCGCGTGAGAGGACGGGCAGGCAGGAGCCGGGCCGGACTCGTTTTTTCCGGCGATTCTGCTATGATCGTCCGCATTTGGCAGCAGCTCTGCTTTCCCCCGACTGAATGAATGTAGATCCCGAACACGACACCGAGTCTCTGGTTGAAGCCATTTCCCATCGTGGGGCTTCGGATGCCGCGGATCTGCTTGAGAAAGAATCCGGTGATGAGGTCGTCCGGGTGCTGCAGGAGCTGAATCCTCTCGTTGCCCAGCGGGTCCTCGGGGAAATGGAGGAAGGTTCGCGGGCGGCGGCTTTGGCGTCAGCGTCGCCGGACCAGGCGAAGCGGTGGATGAGCAATCGGGAGCACCCGGAGGATAGTGTGGGCTGGCTCATGGAAACGTCGCCCGCTGTTTTCCGTCCCGACGCCACCGTGCGTGAGACCATCGAAGCCATCCGTCACCTCGCCAAAATCGCCTTCATCACCTACGGCTATGTCACCAGTGATGAGGGAAAACTGCTCGGACTGATTGTGATGCGCGATCTCATCCTTGCCGCGCCCGAAGCACTTCTCTCGGAGGTGATGCTGGGGGATCCTTTTTCACTCGATCCCGAACTGGAACTGACTGATGCGATGAAGCTCGTCGTGAACCGGCATTATCCGGTTTATCCCGTCTGCGACCGGGAGGGCAAACTTCTTGGTGAAGTGCGCGGGCAGAATCTCTTCGAAGCCCGGGCGATCGAAATCAGTGCCCAGGCCGGTCAGATGGTCGGGGTTGAGGAGGGAGAGCGTCTCTCGACACCCATCCTCCGCAGTCTGCGTTCCCGGCACTCCTGGCTTCAGCTGAATCTTCTGACCTGTTTTGTCGCGGCGGCTGTTGTCGGTGCGTTTCAGGACACGCTCGACCGCATCGTGGTCCTTGCCGCCTTCATTCCCGTGCTTTCCGGACAGTCGGGCAATACCGGATCCCAGGCGCTCGCCGTGGCACTTCGCGGCATGACGCTTGGCGATCTTGCCGTCGGAGGGGAGCGCCGTCTCGTCATCAAGGAGGGGATCCTCGGTCTGATGAACGGTATCCTGACCGGCCTCTCGGCTGGACTCGGGATGGGGTTCTATGCGCAGATGAACGGCAGTCCCGACGCCTTGACCCTCGGTGCCGTGGTCTGGCTGGCGATGGTCGCGAGCTGTGTCGTGAGTGGACTGAGCGGAGCCTTCATTCCCCTGGTGCTCCGGAAGTGTGGAGCTGATCCTGCCACGGCCTCGGGCATTTTTCTGACCACCGCCACTGATGTGATCAGCATCGGGGCGTTTCTGGGACTGGCCACCCTGTTGGTGCCGTGACCGGACCGGATACCGGGGGCTACCCTACTCGCAACAGGAAACCTGCTCCTGAGTGGAGCGCTGGCTTTTCCGTTTCGGGTTGGCGGGGTTCATCAGGTGGGAATTGAAGAAGTCGAACTTCTCTTTTCCCTTGTAGGCCGGACGGCAGTGCTGATGTTTTTCGTCCACCCACTGCCATTCGACTCTTCCATCGAGACACTCGACCGGCCGATAAAGGGCGATCAAGTCGTGACCGCATTTCTGGCATACACCAAGGAATTGAGCCGGGTAGCTCCCCTCCACGAGGGCGGGAGCGGTCATGAGGAGGAGGGAAAGCGCAGCGGCAAGTGAAATCCGGTTTTTCATGAATCGTGAAGGTTGGGTGAATCAAAGGAAGGAAGAGGAGCGAAAAATTCTCATTTTCGATTCTTCTGGCAATGATGGGAATCATAAACGATAGAAATCACGATTAAAAGCAGAAATTACGAAATTTCTGCGAATTTCTCTCCTGTCGTGCCTCCGAGGATTGGCTTTAGCGACTCGAGACCGTTTCCACGTAGATGATCTCGCAGGCTCCCGTGCCTTCGTCGGTGCGAATAAGGGAGCTGCGCCAGGGCTTGGATTCGAATCCCTTCCGTCGGGCCTCGATGAGCTTTCCGCGAATTGTCACGACTTGGCCGATCTTGAGAGCATCGAGGCGGGCGCGCACCGCATCGTTTGCCGGGATCAGGTGATTGTTGGCGGCGTGGAGTGTGATCTCGTCCGGAGAAAGGGAAACTTTTGGCCCGTATTCCCAAAGACCGAAGCGATTTGTCTGTTCAAAGCTCATTTGACGCAGCACCCGGGTATCGGACATGGGCCCCCAACCGAGGAGGAGGTCGTAGGGCGAGAGATCCGAGGTGGCATCAAACCGGTAACGCTTCTTGGCGAGAATCCGACCCTCGACCAGATAGTTGGTGAGCAACGTGAGGCTCCAATCACCCATCTGAATGGTCCGGTTTTCTCCCACCGTCGGCGTTTGCAGAGGGGCTTCCGACACGAGGATGCCGGGAGGGTGGGCGACAGACTGAAGAGGTCGCAACCAGAACCAATATGCTGCCACAAGGGCAAGGAAAAGGAGGATCAGTTTCAATTATGGTAATTATAACCCACTTTGACCAGGTTGCAATGCCGGAGTCGAATCATTCCGCCCCGCCTGTCCCCGCTTGTGATTCGGAAGGCAAATGCCTAAACTGGCCGACGTCTGCTATTTCCCCTCCTATGAATCTCCGTCTCATTGCACTGCTGACTGTTTCTGTCTTCCCGGGTTTGCTTGCGGCCGTTGATCCGCCCAAAACGCCTCAAGCCATTGAGACAGACAGCCGGCTTCACGCGGATGGAAAGGGCTGGCGTCTCGACAAGGCAAAGATCACCGACCCGGACCGGCCGCGTGTCCTGCTCATCGGAGATTCCATCCTCAACGGCTACCTCAAGCCGGTGATGACTAAGCTCGAAGGAAAAGCCTATGTCGATGCCTGGGTGAATCCCTACAATCAGTCTGACCACCTGAATAAACTTCTGGCCGAGGTTCTTGCGAACGGACCCTATGACGTCATTCATTTTAACATGGGGCTGCACGGGTGGCAGGAGGGCCGCATCAAACCCGGCACGTTCGAACCGCTGACGAAGGCTTACGTCGAGGTGATCAAATCGACGGCTCCGAAGGCGAAGATCATCTGGGCGAGCAGCACTCCGGTGACCGTGAAAGACAAAGGCACCGAGTTGGATCCAGAAATCAACCCTATCATCATCGAGCACAATCGCATGGCAGCCGGAGTGATGGCTGAACTGAACGTACCCGTGAACGATTTTTACGCGCTGCTGGTCGATAAACGTGAGCTGGCCCGCGGCGACCGTTTCCACTGGACCGCGCCCGCCTACCAGTTGCTCGCCGACGAGGTGGTCTCTTCGGTGATGCGATCACTGCCCGCGACAAAACCATGAAAGCTTTCCTTTCCAGGGCACTCCCGGTTCTCCTCCTCCTCGCGCTCGCCTTCGTCGCATTCGGGGGGAAGACAAAGGAGGAAAAAATCGTGGTCCTGACCTTTGACGATTCGGTCCTCAGTCACGCCACCTATGTGGCCCCTCTCCTGAAGAAGTATGGATTCGGTGCCACCTTCTTTATCACCGAGGGTTTCGAATTTCTCATCGATAAAAAACATTACATGACCTGGGAGCAGATTCAGGCGCTCGACGCTGCCGGATTTGAAATTGGCAATCACACGCGGCGCCATGCCGGTGTCGGAAAGCAGAAGGAAGAAGAGCTCCTCGCTGACATCGTGCACATCGAAAAGCAGTGTGAGGTCTACGGCATTCCTCGTCCGACCAGCTTCTGTTATCCCGGTTATCAGACGAGCGAGACTGCGGTCAGGATTCTGCGAGAGAGGGGGTATCGATTTGCGCGGGCAGGAGGAGCCAGTGCCTACGATCCGGCGAGCGACGATTCCCTGACATTGCCACAAGCATTCGATGGAAAACCGGAGAGCACCCTGGAGCAGTTCAAGGCGGCGGTGGCGTCGGCCCGGGACGGACGGATCGCGGTGATGACCTTTCACGGAGTGCCGGACATCAAGCATCCCTGGGTCAATACCGATCCCGCGAAGTTCGAGAGCTATCTGGAATACCTCAAGGCGGAAGGATGCCGGGTTATTGCGCTGCGCGATCTCGCTGATTTGGTGCCGGGTGGGTGAAACCAGGCCCTCCGCTCCCGCCTCGATCCGGTGCCTCTGAACCTGAGGCAGGGGACCGGGCGGAGATAAAAACCGTTGGCCGAATAGCGCCATAAAATCAGCGGGACAGAAAGGGCAAGCGGAATGACATTATCTTCCTGATGAAAGCTGCCCTGACCCTGAGCGCCGGACTTTCTCTGAGCGCTCTTACCCCCGGTTTCACCGCCGAGAAGATCTCGTTCAATCGCGATATTCGACCCATCATGTCGGACACGTGCTTCCACTGCCACGGATTCGACGCGAAGACCCGCGAGGCCGGGCTGCGTCTGGATATCCGCGAGGAGGCGATCAAAGAGACCGAAGAGGGAGCCCTCCCCATTGTCCCCGGGGATCCCGGGAAGAGCGAGATCATCTTCCGGATTTTTGACGAATCCGATCCGATGCCTCCGGAGAAGGCGCACAAACCGTTTACGCCGGAGCAAAAGGAACTTTTCCGTCGCTGGGTCGAAGAGGGAGCGGTTTATGAACCGCACTGGGCGTACGCACCCCTTCTTCGCCCGGAATTGCCGGCGGGAAAAGAATCCCTCAATCCGATTGATGCCTTCATCCGGGAAAAACTTGCCCAAAAAAAGGTGTCACCCTCGCCCGAAGCTGCCCCGCAGGCCCTCGCCCGACGGCTTTCCCTCGATCTGACCGGACTTCCGCCCCACGCTCATGAATTCTACAAGCCTGAAATGGCGACCGGGGACTTTATCGACGCCCTTCTTGCTTCGCCCCATTTCGGCGAGCGATTTGCAGTCTGGTGGCTCGACATCGCCCGGTATGCCGACACCGTCGGATTTCACGGAGACCAGAATCAGCGCATCTTTCCCTATCGCGATTATGTCATCGAGGCCTTCAACACGAACAAGCGCTTCGATGACTTCACCCGGGAACAGCTTGCCGGGGATCTGCTCCCCAAGCCGACACCGGAGCAGTTGACCGCCACCGGATACAACCGTCTCAACATGATGACCCGGGAGGGTGGCGCTCAACCGAAGGAGTATCTTGCCAAGTACGGTGCCGAGCGGGTGCGTTCGGTCGCCGCCGCCTGGTTCGGCAGCACGTTCGGCTGTGCGGAATGCCACGACCACAAGTTTGACCCGATCAAGGCGAGCGACTTTTACGAACTGCAGTCCTTCTTCGCCGACGTGAAACAGTGGGGTGTCTACTCCAGCTACGGATACTCTCCCGAGCCGGAGCTCGAAGGATTCAACAATGAATTTCCCTTCCCCCCGGAAATCGAAGTGGAAAGTCCCTGGCTGAAGAAACAACACGGTCAGGTCCGGAAGTCCCTCGACGAGCACCTTGCCGCCTCCCTTGCTAAACTTGCCGCCGATCCAAAGACCGTCGCGGCGCAATCCGCATGGGAGGAAAAGATGAGGGCTTATCTTGGAAAGAACCCGGACGGAGGAATTTCCCCTGCTCTCGTTACTCACGAGATTCAAAAGAATGGCAAACCCCTTCCGGAACGGAAGGCTGTCCTCGATCCGTCGGGCACCATCCAACCCGACAAGGCCCTCGGCAAAGGGGAGTCCCTTTCCCTGACGATGGATCCGGCGGGTCTTCCTGCCCTAGCCGCGATCAAACTCCAGATCGATGTTTCCGGAATTGCCCCTGAATCGCTGAAAGCCCGTTTGGGAAAATCCCTTTCACCAACCTTCAGCATTCGTCAGCCCGATGGCAAAATACGCAAACTTCCGATCCTGACCGCGGATGCCACCGCGAAGCGTCCCCTTTATCGGGGCGGTGCCGAAGTTCCCGGTATTCAGGGCGAGTGGCGTCTGCCCAAGACGCTTCCCACCGATTCACCCCTTCACTCCATTTGGATCGTCGATGGCCCGGTCGCCCTCTCAACCGGGGAGCAGGTCGTGATCTCCATCACGGGCGACAACACCCTTCCGCTCCACATCGCGCTCTCGCCCTTCGGGTCCCTCGACGCGCTTAAGACGGGTTCGGAAATCTCCTCGCTGATGACGATAGCAGCGGATCGAAATCCGGATCAGATTCGTGAGGTCGCCGAGCTTTATTTCTTCAGCGTCGCACCGGATCGACCCGCATGGACTAAAGCGCACCAACTCGCCGGCCAAATCCGGGAGCTCAATGAGGGTCGCGCCTGGACTCTTGTCACCGAGGCAGCTCCGAATCCGCTCACCGTTCGCGTACTTCCGAGAGGCAATTGGCAGGATGAAACCGGCCCCGTGGTCCTGCCCTCGACGCCCTCTTTTCTTCCCGGCCGGATTGAGAGCACGGCTGAGAAGAGGCTTACCCGTCTCGACCTCGCCAACTGGATTGTCTCGGACGCGAACCCCATCACCGCTCGCGCGGTCATGAACCGGCTCTGGGCCCAGTTTTTCGGCACCGGACTGAGTGCGGTGGTCGATGATCTCGGGTCGCAGGGAGAGCTCCCCTCACACCCCGAGTTGCTCGACTGGCTCGCCTTCGAGTTTCGCGAGTCAGGCTGGGACATGAAGCGGATGATCCGTCTCATCGTCACGAGCGAGACCTACCGTCAAAGCAGCCATCTCCGCCCCGAGCTCAAGGATCTGGATCCGGCCAATCGACTCCTCGCCTCGCAGAATCCCCGACGCCTCGATGCGGAATTTGTTCGAGACAATGCTCTCAGCATCGCCGGTTTGCTGAAGCTCGAGGACATCGGCGGGCCCAGTGTGAAACCCTATCAACCGGCCGGATACTACGAGGCCCTGCAGTTTCCGAATCGGGATTACGTTGCCGACACGGACTCGCGTCAGTGGCGCCGCGGTGTTTACACCCACTGGCAGCGCACCTTCCTTCATCCCATGATGGCAAACTTTGATGCGCCCGCCCGGGATGAGTGTGCGGCGGCCCGCACCATGAGCAACACCCCGCAGCAGGCCCTGACCCTGCTGAATGATCCGGCCTTTGTCGAAGCGGCGAGAGTGTTTGCGGCAAGACTCCTCAACGAAAAGGCGAAGGATGACCAGGCAAGGCTCGCATTGGCCTTCCGTCTGACGGTGAACCGCGAACCCAAACCGAAAGAGACAGAGGCGCTCACTCTTTTCCTGACAAACCAGCGGGAATCCTACAAAGCCACTCCCAAAGACGCAACGAAGCTCCTCGCGACCGGCCTCGCCCCGAAGGCGGAGCTCGATCCCGTCGAGCATGCTGCCTGGACCCAGGTCGCTCGGGTCCTGCTGAACACCCACGAGACGATCACGCGTTACTGAGCCTGCCCCGGAACCTAAGTCAGATTTCACCGCGCCATGAACCCCTTTAATCCCACCTCACTCTCCCGCCGCAGCTTCCTCCACCAGTCCGCCTACGGTTTCGGCGGCCTCGCCCTTTCCTCGCTTCTCAGAGAGGCAAACGCCGCGAACCCTGCCCTCGGAAAACCCGATCATTGGAAGGGAGTACTCAAGCAGGCCCATTACCCGGTCAAAGCGAAGCGGGTCATTTTCCTCTGCATGGCGGGCGGTCCATCGCAGTTTGAGACCTTTGATTGGAAGCCCGATCTGAAGGCCCTTCACGACAAACCTTTTCCCGAGTCCTTCACCAAAGGTCAGCAACTCGCCCAGCTCCAGGGTGCCGAGCTGAAAGCCCGCGGCGCCTTCACCAATTTTCAGAAACACGGTCAGTCCGGGATCGAGATCAGCGACCTGTTCCCGGAGATCGCAAAACAGGCCGACCGCCTCTGTGTGATCCGATCGATGCAGACGGAGCAGATCAATCACGACACCGCTCACGCGTTCATGAACACCGGCTCCATCATCAAGGGCCGGCCGAGCATGGGATCGTGGTTGCAGTACGGTCTGGGGTCGGAGACGGAGGATCTCCCCGGCTTCATCGTTCTCACTTCGGCGGGGAAATACGGGCAGCAGCCAATCTCGGCGCGGCAGTGGAGCAGCGGGGTGCTTCCGAGTCGCTTTCAGGGAATCCAGTTCCAATCCAAGGGCGATGCGGTTCACTACATCGGCAACCCCGAGGGGGTGTGCCAGAGCACCCAGCGCCAGGTCGTCGAGGAGATCCAGCGGCTCAACGGCTATCTTGCCGAGGAACAGAATGATCCCGAGATCGCAACGCGCATCGCCCAGTATGAGATGGCCTTCAAGATGCAGACCAGCGTTCCGGAACTGACTGATTTCAAGGACGAGTCACAGGCCACCCTCGACCTGTATGGAGTGAAGGAACCTGGCGACGGCTCCTTTGCCTCGAATTGTCTGCTCGCCCGGCGTCTCGCCGAGCGCGGTGTGCGCATGATTCAGCTCTATCACCGGGCCTGGGATCATCACGGTCAGATCGAGGAAGGCATGAAGGACGGGGCCGCCACGGTCGACAGACCCAGTGCCGCTCTCATTGAGGACCTCGCGCAGCGCGGACTGCTCGAGGATACGCTCATTCTCTGGGGCGGAGAGTTCGGACGCACTCCCATGGGACAGGGCAGCGGACGTGACCACCACATTCTTTCGTTCAGCGTCTTCATGGCCGGTGGCGGCATCAAGCCCGGGATGACCTGGGGTGCTACCGATGAACTCGGCTACCGCGCCGTGGAAAACGTCGTCAGCGTGCATGATCTCCACGCCACCATGCTTGCGCTTCTCGGGATTGATCACCATCGTCTCACGACGAAGTTTCAGGGACTCGACGTTCGTCTCACCGGCATCGCCGGCAAGGCAGTGAAGGAGATCATGGCCTGAGAAACCTTCCCGCTTTTCTTCCGGCTACTCCGACTTCAAGCCAACCGTATTCACCGCGATAATCTTGTAGGCGTGGGTCTTTCCCGCTTCGGCAGTGGTGTCGGTATAGCGCATCTCGACAAGTGGCTGGGTGGGAGTGTCGCTGTAGGAAAGGTTCTGGAAGAGGGGGCGGCCAAAAGGATTTTTCGCTTCCTCCGGGACCTTGGCGAGGAACTTCCCGTCGCGTTCGATCTCAAAGGAGGCGAGTCCGCTTTCAAGATCGGCTTCGGCCTCCCAGGTCAGTTCGTTTTCGTTGACGGTGAGATTGGCAGGTGCGGGAGGCGGAGTTGTGTCGGTCACGGCAGTGTCCGTGATGTATTGCTGCCAGGCCCCGGCGATGGTTTTGTCAGGCAGCCAGACAGAGGTGCCAAGGTCACCTTTGAAGTCGGCCGCAGCAAGCGGTGCGGAGGACTTTGGATTCCCGACCTCGAGCGGGGCGAGCCACGAGTCCGCCACTGGCATCGGTTTCAGTTCATCTCCCTGAGGATCAGGTAAACGGGCGGTGAGACAGGCATCGAGCCATGGGATCGCAAGATACCGCTGATTGCCGCAGTCATGACTGGAGAAGGGGTCGACCGCTATTCCGATGAGAGAATTTTTTGCGCGCATCGCTTTGAAAAAAGTCTCCACTCCGCCCCAGACCCCGGCAAAGCGTCCCTCTTTGTCAGTGACGCCTTCCTTCGTGCCGAGATTGCACATCACCGGCACTCCGGTGGCGGCATCGGAAATCGGGTAGGGGGCCGGTTTGCCTTCCACTGCCGCGACCGGGGGAACACCCGAGCGGAGCCAGGCCGCCGCGATTCGTTCCGGATGCAGGAGCACCATGCCTCCGGCCCAGTGACCGCCGCCACTGTGACCCCAGAGCGCCCAGGGGACGGTCGCAAGTTCGGGATGTCCTGACACATCACCCAAATCACTCAATGACTTTTGAAATGCGGCATCGGATCCCTTGCGCGGATCGCACCACATCTGGCAGTCGGCCTTGTCGGGCTGCTCGTACGACGGACCCATGAGAGCGCAGCCGTGCTTTTTTGCAAGGGCCTGCCAATGCAGGTCATAGGCTCCTGTCTGTCCCGATTTGCAGGATCCCTCCCCGCAGCCGTGCTGATGCACGATGAGACCCCGCAGGGTTGGCACACCGGGTGGAATCCAAAGCGTGTAGCTCACCGGATAAACGAGTTCGCCCGGTTTCGTCGAGGCCTCGTATCGCACCCGATAGTAGGGCGGGTCGGCGGGGAGGGGATTTTCGTAAGGAGGATTCTGCGCAGAGAGAGAGGCGGTGAGGAGAGCAAACAGGAGTATTGAATAGCGGATCATCTGGAACTAATACGGGCGAAGCCTCTGCATATCCATGGAAAATGGGGGGAAAGGCAAGAGAAGAGGCCTCACCGTTCGAAGGTTTAACCATCTGCGAGTGAGGCCGCGCCGTAACGAGGAGGGCGAAGTCAGAGTCCGTGTCTTCACGGGAATAAGGCATTGTTTTAAGTGGCAAAGTAGCGGGGGTCTGCTCCCTTGATGTCTCCGGTCGATATGCAGTTCAAATCAGCGACTCTTTTCCTTTTCGGGAGCCTGGGGACTTTGATGTTTCAGGGGTGCTATACCGTGGGTCCCGACTACGTTTCCCCGGCGACGACCATGCCCGACGCCTGGTCGCGTTCGGTGCTGCGTGATCTGGATGGCGGTGCCGCCTCCCTGAGCCAGTGGTGGAAGAACTTCAATGACCCGACCCTCAATGCGCTCGTCGAGCAGGCCAGGCACTACAACCCTGATCTGAGGGCGGCCCTGGGCAGAATCTCCGAAGCACGGGCATTGCGGGGTGTCGCCGTGAGCCAGGCCCTGCCGCAGGCCAATGCCGGGGGAGACTTCACCCGCAGCCGCCGGAGCGAAAATCTTCTGGCCCCCCCTTCGACGGACAATCCCTCGAATCTCTACAGCGCCGGATTTGATGCGGGGTGGGAGATTGACCTCTTCGGAGGGATCCGTCGATCCGTGGAGGCGGCGGACGCGAATATCGGGGCACGGGAGGAGGACTACCGGGATGCCCTCGTCAGCCTCTTCGCGGATGTCGCGCTCAACTACGTCGAGTATCGCACGCTCGAGTTAAGAATCTCAGTGGCTCTCCGCAACATTGCCGCGCAGCGTGATTCGGCCGGTCTGACCTCACAGCGGCTCGACGCCGGCCTTGTTCCAAGGATTGACGTGACCCAGGCCGAGACCAATCTCTACTTGTCCGAGGCGACCGTTCCTCTGCTGCGTAGCCAGTTGGTTTCCTCAAGAAATCGCCTTTCCACCCTGACCGGAGGGTTTCCCGGATCCCTCGACGGCATGTTGAACCAATCCCGCGGCATCCCGATGCCGAAGGCGGGTTTTTCGGCCGGGCTGCCCTGTGATCTTCTCCGCGCCCGTCCCGACATCCGACGGGCGGAACGAGAGTTGGCCGCTCAGACCGCCCTGATCGGAGTGGCCGAGGCCGATCTCTATCCGCGACTGACCCTCTTCGGTGATTTCCGTCTGGAATCCGTGAGCAGCGGCAATCTCTTCGACAGCGCGAGCCGTGCCTACTCCTTCGGTCCCTCCTTCCAATGGCAGATTTTCAGTGCGGGGCGCATCCGCAATACCATCCTCGCCGAGGAAAGCCGCGCCAGTCAGGCCCTCGCCAGCTACGAGAGCGCCGTGCTCAAAGGGGTGGAGGAGGTCGAGACGAGCATGGCCGGGATCGTTTACGAGCGGGAAAGACTCTCCGACCTCGGACAGGCGGTCGCCTCGTCGCGGGAGACGGTGAATCTCGTCAAGGACAACTACCGGAACGGGCTCGTGAGTTTCCAGAACGTGCTTGATGCCGAGCGGACCAAGTTCAGTGCCGAGGATGAGGAGATCGCCAGTCGCGGTCAAATCGCCCTGAAATATATCACGCTCTACAAAGCTCTTGGCGGGGGAACGGAAACAGTTCTGACGCCTTCCAAGGCCCCGGTCGGGGAGAATTGACGATCTTGCTTTTGCCCTTTGAAAACGCTTTTCACCAGCCTCCTCCTTCTTACTTTCGGGAGTGCCCTGCACTCCGAAGATCGCGATCTTGTTCTCGTGGCGGGCCAATCCAACGCGGTCGGCTTTGATGCTTATGCCTCGGAACTGCCCGCCGACCCCGGCGACAAGGCTGTCCTCTTCTGGTGGCGTTGCGGTGATCCTCCGCCGGACGAGCATGACTCCTCCGGAGCGAGAAAATGGACGACTCTTCAGCCGCAGCCTCTTGGAAATCCGCTTCCCAAAGTGACTCCATCCGGTGGCACTGCAACGGGCCTCAAACGCCAGTATGGAAACTTCGGCAAACCCGAGGGAGGCTTCGGGCCGGAGATGGGCTTCTCGCGGGAGTGGCGGAAGCAGGGGAAAACGCCCCTCGCGATCATCAAAGTCGCCTTCAGTGGCACTTCCCTGGAGGCGGACTGGGATCCCGGGGATACTGGTGAAGGAGGCGCCTGTTACCGAGCCCTCATTGAGGAAAGCAAAGCCGCCATCGCTGCCGCGAAGGAGAGAGGAATAAGACTTCAGCCCCGGGCGCTCGTCTGGGTTCAGGGGGAAAGCGACGCCAATGCCGCGGCCGCCCCTCTCTATGAAAACGCCCTCGGCGAAATGCTGGCTCAACTTCGGCATGACCTTGAGGCGCCTGAACTCATGGCCCTGCTCGGCGTGAATACTCGTTTTGGAAATGGCAAAAACCCCCATGTCCCCGCGGTCGTCGCCGCGCAGAAGTCGCTCGACGAAAAGGATCCCCTTTGCCTCTACGTCGATACCGCCGGTGCGGAAACCCTTGAGCCGAGTCATACCCACTTCACCGCTGCCGGGACGCTGGAAGTGGGAAGCCGATTCGCCCGGGCGCTTGCCGGGGCGGAAGCGGCAAATTCAGGGAAACCGTGAGTCGCCGCAACTTTTCCTGCTTCGTGCGGTTCCAACGCACATGAAATCTCTGCTTCCCGCGCTTTCGCTGCTCTCGGCTTTCGTTTCGCTTGCCTCCGCGCAGCAACCCGCCTCACCCTTTGACCGGCGGGATGCCAACAAGGACGGAAAGCTCGTGCGGGAGGAGCTTCCGGAACCGCTCCGCAAAAACTTTGACCGGGTCGACACGAACAAGGATGGATTCATCTCCCGCGAAGAAAGTGAGGCGATGCGGCAGAACCTGCCTCAGGGACAAAAGGGACCCGGACAAAAGGGTCAAGGGCCGAAAGGGTCGCCCCGGCTCCCCGAGGGAGTGAAAACAATCGCCAACCTCGACTACGCCGGGAGCGGAAATCCGCGTCAGGCCCTCGATCTTTTTCTCCCTGAAAAACGGGAGGGCGAGGGGCTGCTCCCCGTCATCGTGTTTATTCACGGAGGAGGCTGGCAGGGCGGAGACAAGAATGGGGGAGGAGCGAAGGTCGCCCCCTATGTCGCCACCGGGAAATTCGCCGGAGCCTCGATCGCCTACCGGCTCAGCTCTGAGGCACAGTGGCCCTCCCAGATTCACGACTGCAAGGCCGCGATCCGCTGGTTGAAGGCCCACGCGAAGGAATACCAGCTCGATCCCGAACGCATCGCGGTCTGGGGCACCTCGGCGGGCGGCCACCTCGTCGCCATGCTCGGAGTCTCCGACGGGGTGAAGGATCTCGAAGGAGAGATCGGCCCCCATCTCGATCAGACTGGGAAAGTCTCCTGCGTTGTCGACTTCTTCGGGCCGACCGATATGCTCACCATGGGAAAGGATCCGGGCTTCGATAAGCATAATGCCGCTGACTCGGCCGAGTCCAAACTGATCGGAGGTCCGGTCCTTGAAAATCCTGACAAAGCCAAAAGCGCCTCTCCCATCGAGCACGTCACCGCAGGGGATGCCCCGCATTTGATTGTCCACGGGTCCAAGGATCCCACGGTTGCCTATTCCCAATCAGTCGACTACGAAAAGCGCCTCGAGTCCGTGGGTGTTCCGGCGATCTTCCTGACCGTCGAAGGCGCCGGCCACGGCCAGGGTTTCGGCAAGTCGGTGAGCGATATGGTCACCGCGTTTCTGGAGAAACAATTGCTTGGCGAGGAGCGTGAAATTGAGGATAAGACGGTAAAGGCGGGCGAGTGAATCGCCGACAGAAAACTCCCATGAAATCCCCCCTCTTACTTCTCCCTTTTCTCCTCCTCCCCTCGCTTCTCCACGCGGAGTTAAGCCTGCCCCGCTTTTTCAGCGACCACATGGTGATCCAGCGCGAGAGCGCGGCCGCAATCTGGGGAAAGGCGGATCCGGAGGCGGAGGTCACGGTCACATTCAAGGGCAGCACCGCCCAAACGAAGGCAGACACCACCGGCAAGTGGCGGGTCGGCGTTACGACGGGCGCGGCCGATGCGACCGGCGCTGTCCTCACGATTCAGTCCGGCGATGACAAGATCGAGGTGCAGGATGTTCTCGTTGGTGAAGTCTGGTTCGCCTCGGGGCAGTCGAACATGGTCTTCACGATGGAGCGGGCTCCGGAGTATGCAGGGGTGATCGCGGAGACAAACCTCCCCGGTCTGCGAATGTTCAACGCCGCCCAGGTCACCGCTGTCGAACCGCAGGAGGTCATCGAAGGCGCGTGGACCTCCGCCACTCCGCAAACGGTTCCGGGCTACTCGGCCGTGGCCTTTTTTTTCGCCCGGAAACTCCATCTCGATCTCGGCATTCCCGTCGGGGTGATCAAGTCCGCCTGGGGCGGCAAGCCGGTCGAGACCTTTACGAGTCGTGAAGCCCTGAACACCCTGCCGGGAACGAAGGCGCTCGTCGACACGCTGCTTTCCGAAGATGCGGTCTACGATCCGGTCAAAGCGAAGGCGGCTCACGAAATCCGTCTCGCCGAATGGCAGGAGATGGTCAAGGCCTCGCGTTCGAAACCGGCGGACCAGCGCGGGCGTCTCGCCAAGAAGCCGGTCGAACCCAAGCGTCCTCTCGACACCGAAGGGCGACCCGGGGTCCTTTTCGATTCCATGATCCATCCGTTCATCGGATACACGATGCGGGGTGCGATCTGGTATCAGGGAGAGGGCAACGCCAAGGGGGGCGCGGTTCCCTACGATGAGACCCTGCCGCTGCTGATTCGGGACTGGCGCAGCCGCTGGGGAAGTGACTTTTCCTTCTACTTTGTCCAACTCGCCAACTATCGCGCGCCCTCGACCGAGCCCGGCACCCAGGACTTCTGGGCTCTTTTGCAGGATCGCATGCGCCGCATTCTTGAGACGACTCCCGGGACCGGTATGGCCATCATCAATGACACGGGCGAGGTCGATGACATTCATCCCAAAAACAAAAAGGACCCCGGAGAGCGACTGGCCCTCTGGGCCCTGGCGAAGGATTACGGAAAGGATCTCGTTTATTCGGGTCCGCTCTTCAAAGGCAGCGAGGTGAAAGAGGGTGCGATCCGGGTGAGCTTCGATCAGGCCGGTGCCGGGCTGAAGTCGCGCGACGGGGGACCTCTGAAGCGTTTTGAAATCGCCGGTGACGACAAAGTCTGGCATTGGGCGGACGCTAAAATTGACGGATCCGACGGAGTCCTCGTGAGCAGCGTTGCAGTCGCGAAGCCGGTCGCGGTTCGTTATGCCTGGGCCTCCAACCCTGAGGGAGCCAATCTGGTCAACAGTGAGGGGCTGCCCGCCTCCGTCTTTCGCACCGACGACTGGAATGATGTCGAAGTCGTTCTGGTCAACCCCGCCGCCCGGGCAACGGCGGAACGTCGCGCTTTGGCCGTGGAGATCAAGACTCTCAACACCCGGCGTGAGGCTCTGGATCGGACGAGTGAGGAGTATCAGGCGCTTTCGAAGCAGTTGAGGGAAATGATGACCCGCTTCAAGGCAATGGCTCCGGCCCCGGTGCAGTGAGCGATCGCCGGGGGCGGGGTGAACGGATCCATTCACCCTGTGTCAGAAAGAAGGAAATTCCGCAGATTCAGTGTGGAAATCCTAACCTTTCTAAATTATCATCAGTCATGAAGTATTTTCTCGCGGCTCTTTTTCTCACGGGGAGCCTTCTTTCTTCC
The DNA here is from genome assembly GCA_002344215.1 of Akkermansiaceae bacterium UBA2381. Lineage (GTDB taxonomy): Bacteria > Verrucomicrobiota > Verrucomicrobiia > Verrucomicrobiales > DEV007 > Arctic95D-9. The sequence goes on along the minus strand of DDSV01000024.1, from coordinate 284,393 downwards.
TCCTTCGCGTTTGAGGTCCCGCCGCAATCGTCGCAAATGATCGTGGGAACGGCGGCCAACTGGAATGCCTCCCACGTGAAGTTGATGATGTTTGAGCGCAGGTCCGGCAAGTGGGTTCCCGTCGGCGCACCTTGGACAGGGCGGCTCGGTAAAAACGGACTCGTTTGGGGACGGGGACTGCATCCTGTCCCGGCCGGGGCGAAGATTAAAAGTGAAGGAGACAATCGCGCTCCGGCCGGCGTGTTTGATCTCGGAGGCGCCTGGGGCTATGCCCCCGCCATTCAGAAGGCTCCTTCCCTGAGCTACGTTCAGGTCACCTCGCGGGACCTTTGGTATGAGGACGTGAAGTCACCCCTCTACAATCAATACCTGCGCATCAACCGCGAGCCGGCCACTCCGGAGGAAAAGAAAGCGCAAATGAAGCAGGGAGACTACGCCCATTCCCTGAAACTTTTCATCGCCCACAATGCCTATCCCCGCATCCAGCCGGGAGCGGGTTCGTCGATATTCTTTCACATCTGGCGCAATGGAGGCGGATCACCAACCGCCGGTTGCACGACGATGGCGGAGGAACATCTGAAACGTCTCATCGCGTCGGTGGATCCGGCGCGTCGCCCGCTCTATGTCCTGCTTCCCGACGCCGAATATGCGCAGTATCGGGCGGCCTGGAAACTTCCGTGATGGGAAGGGGGGGAGCGAAATTCCCTCACTTGTCCATCAACTCGTAGCCGGTGATGCTGAGCGCGTAAATCGCCGCGGTCTCACTCCGGAGGATGATGGGTCCGAGGGATAGGGGGGAGAATCCGGCGGCGAGGGCGGTCGAGATTTCGGCGGGAGTGAAATCCCCCTCCGGTCCGATCATCAGGCTGACGGCAGTGGGTCGGGGCGATTGCTCCTGTTCCCGGGAAGCGAGGATGGCTTTCAGACTAAGCGCCTCGGGGCTGATCGCGGCGATGAGCCGCAGGGGTGCTTTTGCCTGACGGACAAAGGCCTCCACTTTCATAGGGAGACCGACTTCGGGGACCCAGTTCTGGCCGCACTGCTTGCAGGACTCGATGGCGATGCGCTGCCATTTGTCGCGTTTTTTCCCGAGGTCCTCTCCGTCGAGTTGAACGACGGTGCGTTCGGAAAGCAGGGGAATGATGGAGGAAACCCCCAGCTCCGTGGCTTTCTGAATGATCAGGTCCATGTTTTTCCCCTTGGGCACCGCCTGTCCGAGTTGAAGCGCCGCCGGGGGGCGGGGCGTCTGCGTCACGAGGCCCGGGCGCAGGGTCACGAGGCCTTTTCCCGTGGTGAGAATTTCCACCTCCGCCTCCGTTCCCGCGCCGTTAAACACGATGATACGGTCGCCTTCGCGGCACCGCATGACATCGACGCAGTGGTGGGCCTCCTCCCCGGTGAGGGTCAGGTGATCGAGGTTCCAGACGGAGGCGGGAAGGTAAAAACGGTGCTTGGCCATGCTGAAAAATTGCGTGAGTCTGCTCGTGAAGACTCTCCCGATCCAGTAAAGCGACCGGAACAAGCTTGTCCAACGGCGAATCCAACCTCTCTCCTCCGACGTCATGCCGCACGAAATTCCATCTCCCGACCTGCCGCCGATGGAGCGGCTTCGCCAGATCATGCACCTCCTCCGGGCGCCGGGGGGCTGTCCCTGGGACGCGGAGCAGACCCATGAGAGCCTCGTCAAACATCTCATTGAGGAAGCCTATGAGGTGGCTTCGGCGATCCAGTCGGGGAACCGCGACGAAATTGTCGATGAGCTCGGAGATCTCCTCCTCCAGCCCGTTTTCCACGCCGAGATCGCCTCGGAAGACGGTCGTTTTGACCTCGATGACGTGGCCCGGGGGATCAGTGAAAAGTTGATTCGGCGTCATCCTCATGTCTTCGGAGAATCCACCGCCGATACCCCGGAAGCGGTTCTGACCCAGTGGGAGGCGATCAAGGCAGGGGAAAAAGGCGCATCGGACAGGGTCGAGTCCGGGAACGAACAGGGTCGCCCCGGGGCCGGATATCTGATCAAAAAGGCCAATGACGGGCTCCCGGCGTTGATGGCGGCCGCCAAAATCCAGCGAAAGGCCGCGACAGTGGGCTTTGACTGGCCGGATCTGCCTCCCGTCCTCGCCAAGGTTCGGGAGGAAGTCGATGAGGTGGCTGACGCCATTTCCGGTGGAACAGAGGGAAAAGTGGCCGAGGAACTTGGCGATCTTCTTTTTGCCGTGGTTAATCTAGCCCGGAAGGCCGGGCACGAAGCCGAAACACTGCTCCATCTCGCTAACGTGAAGTTTGTGAACCGCTTAAAGCGGGTCGAGGACGAACTGCGATGCGTCGGGCTCGATCTCGAGTCGGCCACACTGGTGCAAATGGATGAGGCCTGGGAGAGTGTGAAACGGAGGGAAAAGGGCTGAGTTGACGGCGGATGCCTCGATTCATTCGAGCCGGGAGGCGCTGAATCCCTCACCTTTTCATTTTCACTCCCGGCATTTCGGGCTTAGTTTAGGAAGGATTTCACTTATTTTCCGCGTGACAATTGATGCAAGCGGACGAAAGCTACTTCCCCCAACGCATTCGGATGAGACCGGGAATTTCCAGACTTTTCTATTTGATCGCCCTTTGCGGTATTTTCGCTTTCGCGGGATGTGCGACCACGGGTTCCGGCCCTGTCGCAATCACCAAGGTGAACCCCTATCATCTTCAGGCCTCTTCGGAACTTAATTCAGGCGACCCGATGCTTGAATTCGAGCACCGCCGCTACCTCCTCGGCGCGATTGAACACGCGGAGGTCGAAGAGCGCTACGGAAACTACTTTTCGATTTTCTGGAAGACCGAAACCAAAGCCCCCGCCACGGTTCGGCTTGAGTTCCGGCAGGGTAAGACCGGCAACGAAGTTCATTCCCTCGAAGAATTTGTCGCCAAGCCTGGTCGGACGAACGTAACCAAGTTTCAGGTTGCCGGTCCGGACTACCGGGACAGCGGTAAAGTGACCCAATGGAAAGCGTCGGTCATTGAGAACGGAACCGTGGTCGCGGAGTACAAGTCCTACCTCTGGCAGTAACTTCATTTAATAGACGCATGAGTCTTATGGCTGGTGTCACAAATTCCCCTCTTGATGTTCCGACCGGTTCGGTTCATGGAGCGCCCGTTGCCGGTCCGGTCCGCAGGACTCCTGCGAGGGAAAGCTTTTTCATACGTGAGTGCTGAAGAATCCATTCAGGTCGGTTGTCTGGGATCGGTGGCCTGGGTGAAGGTTACCGGATCGGCAAACCACGAAAACACTGCCTGCATCAAGAGTTTCCTCTGCGGGCGCTTTGACAAAGGATGGCGTCATTTCGTGATCGATCTTGCCGATTGCCGGGGGATCGACTCCACCTTTATCGGCATGGTCTACCGGCTCGCGGTGAGGGTCTCGAACGAGTGTGATCCGGGAGGCGTGGAGATTATCAACGCCGGTGATCGTAACGCGAAGTCCATCAGCAAACTCGGGCTCGACAAGTTGATCAAAATCGATCTCGAGGGATCACGATGGGAGCGCGAGCGCCAGCTTGTGGCGCAGAATCTCAGCAAGCCTTCCTGCTGCCCGAGTCTGAATAAAGTGGAGCGGGCTGAGATGATCCTGGAGGCTCACGAAGCCCTGATCGCCGCCAACGAGGAAAACCGGAGCCGTTTCTGCGACGTGGTCGATTTCCTGCGCCTCGAACTGGAGGCTCAAACAGCGGACAGGTAAATCCGCCGTTCGGCATACCATGGAACACATTGTGTATGTCGTCCTCCTCGTGCTGGCTATCGCCGGTGCGATCTATATTCGGATGAAGGAACGCCGGGAGGTGGTTCGGCTCGCACGTGAACGGGACGCTATCGAGATCGAAGAGCGTCGGATGTTCAACTTCCTCCACGGTCTCGGGGAGACGCTGCAGGAGGACCATTCTCCCGCCAATATGCACCGGTATATTGTCGAAGGGGTGGCCGAGGTGATCGGGGGTGATGCCGGGGTGCTCTACCTTCTTGACGGTGAGAGCGGAGAACTCGTTCCAGTCTATCAGTCAGTTACTACTGCTCCTGTTCTGCCCGAGCCGGCAGGGATAGGGGAAATCGAAGACGAGGTGGAGGCTGAGAGCCAGTATCGGAGTTTCATCAAGCTCTCCGCTCTTAAAAAAGATGACCTGTTCATCGGACGGGTCATGACCGGGAAAAAGCAGATCTACATTCCGGATCTGGCCGAACACGCTGATTTCAAAAACGACGGGATTCGTTTTCAGAAAAATGTATGCCTCGTGGCGGCACCACTGGTTTATGCCCGAAAACAGGTGGGAGTCCTGATCGTGACGAGGAAAGGCGGCGGTCAATTCAGCCTGAATGATCAGGAGGTCTTCAGCAGCGTCGCCGAGCAGAGTTCCTTCGCTCTCGGAAGCGCCATCATTCATGTCGAAGCGGGAGAAAAGCGGCGCTTTGAACGGGAATTGACCCAGGCCAGCGAAATTCAGCGGGTTCTTCTTCCGCGATCCGCGCCCGCCCTTTCCGACTACGAGATCGCCGCCGATTACAAGGCCGCCCGCCTCGTGAGCGGTGATTACTACGATTACGTTCGCGTCGATGAGGATCGCTACGGCATCGCGATCGGGGATGTGTGCGGGAAAGGCATCGCCGCATCACTGATCATGGCAATGTGCCGGTCGAATCTGCGCAGCCGGGCACCCGAGAATCTTTCGCCGGCTTCGGTGCTTCATTCGGTCAACAGCTCCATCTTTCCGGACATCCGCGAGGACATGTTTGTGAGTCTCCTCTACCTGATCGTGGAACGCGGCTCCAACGAGATCACGATGGCGAGGGCGGGCCACGAGCCTCCCATTCTCTACCACCGGTCGACCGGTGAGATCGAGGTGGTGGAAACTTCGGGTCTTGCGGCCGGCATTGATGAGGGACCTGTCTTCAAGCGTTCGGTGAAGGATTATCGCTTTCGCATGGAGTCGGGGGACATTCTGCTCCTCTATACCGATGGTCTGATCGAATCCCAGAATGCCTCGGGAGACGAGTTCGGAATGGATCGGCTCGGTGAGCTCATCAAGGAGAACTGCGAGCGCTCCTCTCAGGATCTGGTCAATTCCATCACTGCCGATGTTGCCCGGTTTTCCGAGGGAATGGCGCAAACCGACGACATCACCTTGATTGCGATTGAGAAAAGGTGAATAGTCCCGCCCCGCGCGTTTGGGGGCCGGTGGCGGCCTGTGCGGGAACTGAAACCTATCGGCAAGAATGACAAACACACAAGAACACGGAGAGCCGGATCCGGTGGACATCGAACCCGGAGAAGTACCAGTGACCGGCGAAGCTAATCCCGACTCACGGGAGTCGGCGGAGATTCCTGATCCGCAGACGGAACTGGACAAGTGGAAAGACGTCGCAGCACGCTCCCAGGCGGACCTGGATAATTTCCGCAAACGGATGGCGAGAGAAAAATCAGAGGCGATTCAATATGCGAACCGCTCCCTTCTCGAGCAACTCCTTCCCATCATCGACAATTTTGAAATGGGCTTGAAGGCGGCCGCGAGCGCCGAAGGAGATTCGTCCATCATTCTTCAGGGCATGTCGATGGTGTTTAAACAGATCGGAGACTTTCTTACCGATCAAGGTGTCGAGATCGTTCCGTCCGACGGGGTTGTCTTCGATCCGAATATTCACGAGGCACTTAAACAGGAACACAACGAGACCGTTCCTGAAGGACACGTCATCTACACCATGCGTCGCGGGTACCGTCTCAAGGAGCGGATTCTGCGCGCGGCCACGGTGGTCGTATCTTCGGGACCCGGTGAGGTTTCCTGAATCATCCCGGCCTCCGGGTCGAACTTCCCACTGAGATTTCTGTCATGGAAAAGCGTTGTTATTATGAAGTCCTCACCGTGAGCCGCAACGCTTCGACCGGGGAGATCAAGAAGTCATACCGCAAGCTTGCGGTTATGTACCATCCTGACAAAAATCCTGACGACAAGGAAGCCGAGGAGAAGTTCAAGGAACTGGGGGAGGCCTACGAGGTGCTCATGGATGATCAGAAGAGGGCTGCCTATGATCGTTATGGTCATCGCGCCTTCAGCCAGGGCACGGGTCCCTCAGCCGGGGGAGGATTCAGTGGTGCCGATCCCTTTGATATCTTCCGCGAGGTCTTCAGCGGAGGAGGAGGCGGCGGCAGCATTTTCGACGAGATTTTCGGCGGTGGTGGCGGCAACCGGGCCTCCCGGAGCGAGCGCAGAAAGCGGGGTTCAGATCTCCGCTACGATCTGCAAATTACTCTGGAAGAGGCGGCCGACGGAGTGGAGAAAGAGCTGAAAATTGAGCGCCTCGTCCCGTGCGATCCGTGCAAAGGCAGTGGTGCTCAGAACGGGCGGGCGGATGTGCGCTCCTGCTCGACCTGCGGGGGTGTTGGCCAGGTCATTACCAGTCGCGGCTTTTTCCAGGTGCAGCAGGCATGTCCCTCCTGCGGCGGAGTGGGTGAGTCCATCTCCAATCCCTGCCGTGAATGTGCGGGCGAAGGCCGGGTCAAAGGGAACAGTCGCATTAAACTAAAAATTCCGCCGGGCATGATCGACGCGGGGCGACTTCGTTCTGTTGGTCACGGGGATTCCGGACAGCAGGGTGGAACTTCCGGTGACCTTTATGTCGTGGTGCATGTGAAGGAGCATGAAATCTTCGAGCGCGATGGGGCCGACCTCTATTGCGAGGTTCCACTCCCCTTCACGCTTGCCGCCCTCGGGGGTGAGCTGGTCGTTCCGACTTTGAATGGCAAGGCCTCGGTGAAGGTATCAGCCGGCACCCAGACGAATACGTCCTTCCGTCTTCGCGAGAAGGGGATTCCCGATCTCCAGACGGGACGCAAGGGCGATCTCCTCGTGAACGTGCAGGTGGAAGTACCGGTCAAACTCAGTAAGGAGCAGGAAAAGCTCCTCCAGGAATTTGCCGGTACAGTGACCGACAAGAATCACCCGGTCGGGGAGAGCTTCTTCGAAAAGGCGAAACGCTTCTTTACCGGTTGAGGCGAGAGGCTGCCTCTCGCGCGTGAGCGCGGGTAGGGTTGCTCGGCCCGAACGACCGCGATGGGCGATCAGGGAAGGGAGTGCGCCCAATCCCCGACCGACCCGGTCGGGGATACTCGAGGAGTTTGTTCGGGAGCGAGGGGGCGGGGCGATGGCTCATCCGCCTTACCATGAAGAACGATGCCAAGTGATGATTCCAGCCACACCTGCGAGTGTGAAGATAATGCCCGGGGGCACCTGTCCACTAACGATGCAGCCCGCACCTACGGTGATTGCGATGATGGCGAGCACAAGACTCGCCCGTCTATGGCGGGCGGGAGTGCCCAACGAGTCGCAGGGCGATTGCTGCGCCTTATGGCTTCCCGGGTCAATGAGCGTCATAAGTTTATCGCGTAAATGTCAGAGTAGATTTCTCCCCGTAGGAATTATCCTAACTCCGACCGGATGAGAAGAAGAAAGAGGGCCGGGAGCCGATTGAAGTCTACCGCCCTTACTCATCCGGCTGCGAACGGTCTCCTCCGACGCGTCGCATCACCACATAGAAGATCGGTGTAAACAACAACCCGAAGAAGGTCACGCCGATCATGCCGTAGAAAACGGCGGTGCCGAGAGCCTGTCGCATTTCGGCTCCCGCGCCTCGCGCAATAACAAGGGGCAGCACGCCGAGAATAAACGCGAAGCTGGTCATGAGGATGGGACGGAGACGCAAGCGGCAGGCCTCGACCGCGGCGGTGAACTTGTCCTTGCCCCCATCCTGGATCTGCTTGGCGAACTCGACAATGAGGATGGCGTTTTTCGCCGCGAGGGCGACGAGAACAACGAGTCCGATCTGTGTGAAGACATTGTTGTCCATGCCGCGGAGCCAGACGCCTCCGATGGCGGAGAGCAGACACATGGGCACGATGAGGACAATGGCGAGGGGGAGATTCCAGCTCTCGTATTGCGCCGCGAGGACGAGGAAAACGAAGAGCACGCAGAGCGGGAAAATATAGACAATGGTGTTTCCGGAGAGGATCTGCTGGTAGGTAAGGTCGGTCCACTCGATTGCGAACCCGGTGGGCAGGTGCTCTTTCGCGAGGCGTTCGACCGAGGCGATCATCTCGCCGGAACTGACTTCGGGCAGGGTGTTTCCGTTGATGTCGGACGAGTAATAGAGGTTATAGCGCTGGAGGCGGTCGGCTCCGCCTTGTTTCGAAAGCGAAACGAGGGCACCGAGCGGCACCATTTCTCCGTTCTGGTTGCGGATCTTGATGCGCATCAGATCCTCGGGTTGGGTGCGCATGTGGGGCTCGGCCTGGGCGGTGACCTGATAGGTTCGGCCGAAGAGGTTGAAGTCGTTCACGTAGACGGAGCCTAGATAGACCTGGAGGGCTTCGTTGAGTTCCGCGAGGGAAATGCCCATGGTCTTGGCCTGGGCCCGGTCGATCTCGATGTGATACTGCGGCACGTTGGCGCGGAAACCGGAAATGATCGAGATGAAGCCGGGTTCCTTTTGAATTGCGTCGAGGAGTTTCCCGGTTGCTGTCTGAAGAGCGGGGATGCCGGCGTTGTTGAGATCCTGCACCTGGATTTTGAATCCTCCGGCGCTGCCGAGACCGCGGATGGGCGCGGGCGGGAGAACGAGGACGCGGGCCTCCTTGACCGTTGAAAAAGCTTTGCGGATGTCGGCGAGGAGAGCTTCTCCCTTCAACGCCGGATCGTTGCGATCTTTGAAGTCGTCGAGAACGAGGAAGGCGGCACCGACATTCGACTGGTTTGCCTGAAGAACGGAGGAGTATCCGGAAATGGCGAAGGTATGACCGATGCCGGGCAGCTTCCGGGCGATGGCATCGACTTCCTTCACGACCGCGTCGGTGCGTTCGAATGAGGCACCGTCTGGGAGCTGGATCACGACGATGTAGTAGCCCATGTCCTGGGTCGGGATGAATCCGGTTGGCACGGTGCGGAAGAGCTGGAGGGCGCCTCCGACGAGGACAGCGTAAACTACGAGCGCGACCACGGCGAGGCGGAGGAGGCGCTGCACGAGGCGGGCATAGGCGTTACCGGTTGCCTGGAAGAAGCGATTGAAGGCACGGAAAAACCAGCCGAGCGAGAAGTCGAGGAAGCGGGAGAAGGCATCGCCTTTTTCGCCGTGGCCCTTGAGGAGGAGGGCGCAGAGGGCGGGACTGAGGGTGAGCGAGTTGACCGCCGAAATCACGGTCGAGGCTGCGATGGTGAGGGCGAACTGCTTGTAGAACTGACCTGTGATGCCGCTGATGAAGGCCGTGGGGATGAAGACGGCACAGAGGACGAGGGACATCGCTATGACCGGGCCGCTTACCTCGCCCATGGCCTTGATGGCGGCGTCACGGGGAGCGAGCCCTTCTGAGATGTTCCGCTCGACGTTCTCGACAACAACAATGGCGTCATCGACGACGATGCCGATGGCGAGGACCAGTCCGAAGAGGGAGAGATTGTTGAGCGAGAAACCGAAGGCCTGCATCACCGCAAGAGTGCCGATCAGAGAGACGGGCACGGCGATGAGGGGAATAAGCGAGGCTCGCCAGGTTTGAAGAAAGACAACAACGACGATGACGACGAGGACGACGGCCTCGATGAGCGTGTAGAGCACGGACCGGATCGAGGCCCGGACAAACTTGGTGGTGTCGTAGTTGATGCGATAGTCCACGCCGGGAGGGAAGCGCTCCTTGAGTTTGGCGAGGCGTTCGTAGACGAGGTTCGCGGTCTCGAGCGAGTTGCTCCCGGGGAGCTGGAAAACGCGGAGGGATACGGCGTTGTAGCCGTCCATGTAGGTCTTGCTGGCATAATCGCGCGAGCCGATCTCAATGCGGGCGACATCGCCCAGTTTCACGACATTCCCGTCATCGCCGGTCTTGAGAACGATCCCGCCGAATTCCTCCGGCGTCTTGAGTCGTCCCGGTGCGGTGAGGGTGTATTGGAACTGGGCTCCGCTCGGCGCGGGCGGTTGGCCGAGACTGCCGGCCGCGACCTGCACATTCTGTTCGCGCACGGCCTGGACGATGTCGCCGGCGGTCAGTTCGCGGGCGGCGATTTTTTCGGGGTCGAGCCAGAGGCGCATCGAGTAGTCGAGCCCGCCAAGGGAGGAGGCCTCGGCGACGCCGGGGATACGGGCGATCTCGTTCTGGATCTGGAGAGTGACGTAGTTCGAAAGATAACCAACCTCACGTGAGCCGTCAGGGCTGTAGAACTGGGCGGCGAGGGTGAGGTCAGGAGATCGCTTTTGGGCAGTGACGCCCTGACGCCGCACTTCTTCAGGAAGACGGGCGATGGCGGCGTTGACCTTGTTCTGCACCAGGACCTGAGCCTTGTCGAGATCAGTACCGAGACCGAAGGTCACTGTGATCTGGACGCGGCCGTCGCTGGTGCTTGAAGAGGAGAGGTAAAGCATGTCCTCAACTCCATTGATCTCCTGTTCCAACGGGGTCGCGACCGTCTCGGCGAGGGTGCGGGCATCGGCCCCGGGGTAGCTGGCGCTGACGACCACGGTGGGCGGGACGACCTCGGGATACTGCGCGATGGGAAGGCCGACGTAAGCAAGCCCTCCCATCAAAGTGATCACGATGCTGATGACCGCGGCGAAGATGGGCCGGTCCACGAAAAAGCGGGAGAGATTCATGGACGGGTCAGTTCTTCGCGGCCGGGGATCCGGGATTAGCGGGCGAGGGTGGTTCGACACCTTTAGGAGTGGCTTCTCCGGCAGGTGCGGCAACGGCTTCGGGAGTGACCTTCTGTCCCTGACGAACCGACATGACGCCGTCGACGACGACCCTTTCCCCCGGGGTGAGGCCCTCACGGACGATACGCAGGCCGTCGATGATGGGGCCGGTCATCACCTTCCGGTAAACTACGGTGTTGTCATTACCCACGACCCAGACGTGGCTCGTGCCCTGGTCGTCCGCGATAGCGCGGTCGGGCACGAGTAGTCCCTCGTACTTTCCGCTACCGGGCACCCTGACACGAGCAAAAAAACCGGGGGCCATGAGGCGGTCGGGATTGGGGAAAACGGCCCGGGCCCGGATAGTGCCGGTTGAGGCGTCGAGCTGGTTGTCGACGAAGTCGATGAAGCCCTTGTGGGGGAATCCGCTTTCCAGAGTGAGCTCCATCTCCGCCTCGACCTTGCCGAATTGCGCGCTGATGCGTTTGCCCTCGCGATGGAGCTGACGATACTTCAGGACGGAACGCTCATCGACATCGATATGGCAATAAATCGGGTCGAGCGCGACCACGGTGGTGAGGAGGCTTTCATCGTCTACACCGTCCGTGACGACGTTTCCTTTTGTGATGCGGGCATCGCTGACGCGGCCGTCGATGGGCGAGCGGATCTGGGTGAATTCAAGGTTCAGCTTCGCCTCGCGCAGCTCGGCTTCGGCAGCCCGGAGAGAGGCGGTCGCCCCGGCGGCGGCGTTGGCCCGGCGCTGGTAGTCCTCGGCGGAGACGGCCCCGTTGTTTTGCAGTTTGGCGACATTCTCCAGCTCCTGCGTGGCCAGTTCGACGCGGCTTTTGGCGCTGGCGACGCCGGCCTCCATCCTTTGAACGATGGCCTCATACGGGCGTGGATCGATTGTAAAGAGGAGGTCGCCCTCCTTCACCTCCGCGCCTACCGTGAAATGCACTTTATCGAGATAGCCTGAAACTCTTGCCCGAATTTCCACCGTCTCCGGCGAAACGAGACGTCCGGTGAACTCATCCCAGTCAATAACTTCGCGGAGGATTGGAAGCGCTACGGTCACTGCGGGGGGTGGCGCGGAAGCTCCGGAACCATGCTCTTGACCGGACGGTTTACAGGCGGAGAGAAGATATCCGCAGGCCACGAGCGGGAGGCTCCGCCGGAGAAAGAGCGGAAAAATCGGGTGAAAACCTGTCATTACTTTCATTGTTACGCTCTAATGGACGAATTCCGAGCCGGAAACACACTCATTTTCTCCGCAAATCAGCCAATCGAAGCAGACGAGGTCCGTGGAGCGCAAATTGTTGAAAAATAGTTGACTGTTCGTCTAGTTTCGGCAGATTCGCCTCATGGGTCGAGTGAGTGACGCGAAAGAGCGCCTGATTGAGTCCGTTCTGGAGCTGATCTGGACGGGCAGTTATGGCAGCACGTCCGTTGAACACATCTGCGAGCGCGCCGGCGTCAAGAAAGGCAGCTTTTACCACTTCTTTGAGTCGAAGACCTGTCTGGCCCTTGCGGCCATTGATCATAGTTGGAACGAATATCGCAAGGAGCTCGACCGGATGTTTTCGCCCACGGTGCCCCCCATGGAGAGGATCCTTGACTGTTTCCGGAATTCGCGACGGGAGCAGGAGGATCTGCTGAAGCGTCACGGTCGTGTTCTCGGTTGCCCTATTCATTCGCTCGGTGCCGAAGTCTCCACCGTGGACTTGAAACTCCGGGACCGGCTGCAGGAGGTGCTCGCCCAGTTTATCCGCTATTTCGAGAGTGCGATCCGGGACGGTCAGGCCCAGGGGATCATGGTCGCGGGTGATCCCGATCTTCTCGCCCGGATTGTTTTTGCGTTCAGCGAGGGGCAACTCCTCCACGCGCGGATGCAGAACGATCTCGGGCCTCTCGATGACCTGGAATCGGGCACTCTCCATATTCTGGGTCTTGTCCGTTAAACGTAACTACTCCGGCGCACTTGTTGCTCCCCAAAAACGAACCGAATCCTTTCTCCCAATCGACCGCTCATGAAACCTCTCAATTTGCTCGCTTTCAGTCTCCTTCTGGCAGCCTGCGGCAAAAATAACAGTGCTCCCGGTGGGGCCGGACAGATGCCCCCTGCTCAGGTGACTGTCGCCACCGTCGAGACCCGTGATCTCGTCGAGTGGGAAGAGTTCACCGGACGCATCGAAGCCATGGAGATGGTGGAACTTCGCCCCCGGGTCTCCGGATACATTACGAAAGTGCACTTCAAGGCCGGCACTCTGGTGAAGGAAGGGGATGTTCTTTTCACCGTCGATCAGCGTTCTTTTCAGACCAAGGTGCAATCCGCCGAGGCGGAGGTGGCGCGCACGGAGGCAAGTTCAAGGGCCGCAAAACTTGAGTTCGACCGGGTCAGCAAGTTGCTCGCGGCCCGTGCCATTTCACCCGAAGAGGCCGAGACCCGGGAGAGCGCCTTCCTCCAGAGCGAGGCTGTCCTGAACGCCGCCCTCGCCGCCAGCCGGAGCGCGCAAATTGAGTTGGAGCATACCGAGGTCAAGGCCCCTATCGCAGGTCGCATCAGTCGAGCCGTCACCACAACGGGCAACTTTGTCACGGCGGGCACCACCGTGCTGACAACGATTGTCTCGGTCGATCCGGTCTACGTCTACACGGACATCGACGAAAACAGTCTTCTGAAACTTCAGGCGCTTCAACGTGAGGGCCAGTTGTTCACCGACGAAAAGGGTCGGGTTCCCGTTGGAGTGCAACTGGCGAACGAAACGGCCTTTGAGCACGAAGGGTACATCGAATCGTTCGACAACCGTCTCGATGCCGGAACCGGCAGCATGGTGTTGCGCTGCGAGCTTCCGAATGCCGACGGAAAGCTCATCCCGGGGCTGTTCACCCGTGTTCGCCTCCCCATGACGGCGATGTATCCCGCCCTCCTCGTTGACGAGAAGAGCATCCTGACCGATCAGGCGAACAAGTATGTGCTCGGAATCAACGAGAACAATCTGAGTGTTTACAAGCCGGTCGTCGTCGGCCCGGGCATTGAAGGAATGCGCATTATTCGCAGCGGTCTCTCCGCGGGTGAGCGGATAATCATCAACGGAATGGCAAGGCTTCCCATGCCTGGCATGCCGGTGCAACCGGTCGAAAAAGGCGCCGATGAAAGTGCCGTTTTGCGCTGACAGGAAACTCCTGAATACCTCTGCGATCCATGAATTTCTCCCGCTTCTTCATCACACGTCCCATCTTTGCGGGGGTGCTGTCGCTTCTCATTTTCATCCTCGGGTCCATTTCCCTCTTCCTGCTGCCCGTCTCGGAGTATCCGGAAGTGGCACCGCCGACCGTCATCGTCACCGCAACCTACCCGGGGGCCAACCCGAAGACGATTGCCGAGACCGTCGCGTCGCCGCTCGAACAGACCATCAACGGGATTGAGAACATGCTCTACATGTCCTCACAGAGCACCGCCAACGGGGTCATGACCCTGACCGTGACTTTCAAACTGGGGACGGACATTGATCTTGCCCAGGTCCAGGTGCAAAACCGCGTCGCCCAGGTCCTGCCGAAGCTGCCCGAGGAGGTCAGGCGCTTCGGCGTCACGACCGTGAAATCCTCGCCCGACCTTACCATGGTCGTGCACCTCTATTCGCCCAACGAACGCTACGACGATCTCTATCTGAGGAACTATGCGACTCTGAATGTGAAGGATGAACTGGCCCGGCTCCCGGGTGTGGGTCAGGTGCAGCTTTTCGGCGGTGGTGACTACGCCATGCGGGTGTGGATTGATCCTGACAAAGCCGCTGCCCGCGGACTTACTTCCTCGGACATCGTGAATGCGATCCGGGAGCAGAACGTGCAGGTCGCCGCCGGCGTGATCGGCCAGCAGCCGGTGAAGAGCGGGGTGCCGTTCGAACTGACGGTCAACGCCAAGGGGCGTCTCATCTCAGAGGAGGAGTTCGAGGCCATCATCGTCAAGGTGGGACCCTACGGTGAAAAACTCCGGCTCGGCGAACTCGCCCGGGTGGAGATGGGCTCGAGTGAATATGCCCTCCGCAGTCTCATCAACAATAAAAAGGCGGTCGGTATTCCAATCTTCCAGCTTCCCGGGGCCAACGCACTCTCGCTCTCACAGGGGGTCCGCGGGAAAATGGAGGAACTCAGCGCGAAGTTCCCCGAAGACGTCGAGTATACGATTGCCTATGATCCCACGGTCTTCGTGAGGAAGTCAATCGATGCGGTCATTCACACTCTCCTCGAGGCGATCGTCCTGGTGGTGCTTGTGGTGGTCATCTTCCTCCAGACGTGGCGTGCCTCGATCATCCCGCTAGTTGCGGTGCCTGTCTCGCTCGTCGGAACTTTTGCGGTGATGCATTTGTTAGGGTTCAGCATCAATAACCTCTCCCTCTTCGGTCTTGTCCTCGCGATCGGAATTGTCGTCGACGACGCCATTGTTGTTGTTGAGAACGTCGAACGGAACATCCGGAACGGACTGTCTCCGGTCGAAGCAACAAAACAGGCCATGTCCGAGGTGACCGGGCCCATCGTGGCGACCGCTCTGGTGCTCTGCGCGGTGTTCATTCCCACGGCCTTCATCAGCGGCCTGAGTGGTCAGTTCTACAAGCAGTTCGCGGTCACGATTGCGATTTCAACGGTCATCTCGGCAATCAACTCACTCACCCTGAGCCCGGCGCTTTCGGCACTGCTCCTCAAGGATCACCACGCGAAGAAGGACCTTCTTTCCCGCTTCATCGATTTTCTCTTCGGATGGTTCTTCCGTCCCTTCAATCGCTTTTTCGAATGGTCGTCGAACACCTACGTCGCTCTCGTGAAACGCATAATCCGTTTCAGTGCGATCGCATTAGTCATCTACGGGGGCCTTGTCTGGGCGACATGGAAGGGCTTCGAGATGACCCCGACCGGCTTTGTGCCTTCACAGGACAAACAATACCTCGTCGGGTTTGCACAGCTTCCCGACGGATCCTCCCTCGACCGGACGGACGAGGTCATGCGCCGCATGTCACAGATTGTTCTTGATCATCCCGGGGTGAAAGACGCGATCGCTTTCCCGGGGCTTTCGATTCACGGATTCAGTATCAGCCCGAACAGCGGCATCGTCTTTGTCGGCCTGGATGATTTCGAGGAGCGCACCACCCCTGAACTCTCCGGCGAGGCGATTGCGGGAGCCCTCAACGGAAAATTCATGGCGATCCAGGATGCGATGGTGCTGGTGCTTTCCCCTCCGCCGGTCAATGGAATCGGTACGACAGGTGGATTCAAATTGATGGTCCAGGATAGAGGGGATCAGGGATACGCCGCCTTATACAAGGCGACCCAGGATCTTGTCGGTGCCGCTTACGGGAGCGGTCAGCTGACTCAGGTGTATTCCGGCTACACGGTCAACGTACCCCAGCTCGAGGCGGATGTGGATCGGGAAAAAGCGAAGTCGCAGGGCGTGCCCTTGCAGAATCTCTTCGAGACCCTTCAGATCAATCTCGGCAGTCTCTACGTGAATGACTTCAACCGCTTCGGCCGCACCTATCAGGTCGTGGCCCAGGCCGAGCCGCAGTTTCGTGATGACGTGCAGGATATCACCCGGCTGAAGACCCGTAATGCCGCCGGCGAGATGGTGCCGATCGGTTCGCTTGTGCAGATGAAGGAGAGTTTTGGTCCCGACCGGGTCACCCACTACAACGGCTACCTCGCCGCCGATCTCAACGGCGCGGCGATGCCTCCGTTGAGCTCCGGTCAGGGCGAAGCGGTCATCAGCGAACTGGCCAAGAATCTTCCGCCGGGGTTTGAGTTTCAATGGACGGAACTGGTCTATCAAAAGATCATCGCGGGAAACACGGCCATGTATGTCTATCCTTTGTGCATTCTGCTGGTCTTCATGGTCCTTGCGGCCCAGTACGAAAGCATGAGGCTTCCCCTCGCGATCATTCTCATTGTGCCGCTCTGCCTGCTCTTCGCTCTTGCCGGTGTCTATCTCGCGGGAGGAGACAACAACATTTTCACCCAGATCGGCTTCATTGTTCTGATCGGGCTTGCCTGTAAAAACGCCATTCTCATTGTGGAGTTTGCGAAAGAGCGGAACGATCACGGTCTCAGTCCGCTGGAAGCCGCCCTTGAGGCCTGCCGTCTTCGCCTTCGTCCCATCCTGATGACTTCGATCGCCTTCATTGCCGGTGTGTTTCCTCTTGTCATTTCAACGGGGGCCGGATCCGAAATGCGTCGCGCCATGGGCACGGCGGTCTTTGCGGGAATGATAGGAGTGACTCTGCTTGGACTTTTTCTCACTCCTGTCTTCTATGTGCTGGTGATGAAACTAGGGCGAAAGGAAAAACCGGTTCCGGGGAATCAGTCCGTTATCGACGGGACTCCCGGAGCAGCAACGGCCGTTGAGCCCTGACAAAACCGCCTGCCACGTCATGCATCATTTTAATATCACTACCCGGGTTCTCCTACTGCTCTCTCTTGCCCCTGCGGTCGTCGCACAGGTGGGTCCGGATTATGAACGTCCCCCTGTGGAGGTGACGAGTCGCTTCAAAGGGGTAACCTGGCGGGAGGCCTCGCCCTCCTCCCATCTCCCGAAAGGCGAGTGGTGGAAAATTTATCGTGATCCCAAGCTCAATGAGCTGCAGGTGCGGGCAACAGCGAACAATCAGGAGTTAAAAGCGGCCATCGCCCGATTTGATCAGGCGAGGACAAGCGTCAGGATGACAAAGGCCGACCTGCTCCCCAGGCTCGGCGCTCCGCTCTCAGCCGAGCAACAACGCACCTCGGAGAACATGCCCTCTCCCTTTCCCCTGAACGGATTACGCTATGACGGACCTGCTTATAATGCGCTCCTTGATTTCAGCTGGGAGATCGACCTCTGGGGAAAGGTTCGGCGCAGTGTCGAGGCAGGTGATGCCTCCACCTTTGCCGCCGCCGATATGGTGCACAATGTGTTGCTGGGAATTCAGGCGGAGGTCGCCTCGACCTATTTCCGGATACGATCCCTTGATGCCGAGATCGGGATCGTTCGCGATGCGGTGAGCTGGCGGGGCGAAGCGCTGAAGATCGCGCGGGCCCGGGTCGGCGCGGGTGCCGGGAACGATCTCGAGGAAGCCCAGTCTGAAACCGAGGTGGCCACGGCCGAGGCGGAGATCGCCGTTCTTCGGGCGCAGCGGGATCAACTTGAGAATGCCTTGGCAATTCTGTTAGGGGCAAATGCTTCGACCTTCAGCCTGCCCGCGAGTGGCAACCGGCTTCCCGGTCCTCCCGCTCATCCGGCGGGACTTCCCACGGACCTTCTCGAGCGCCGCCCTGATATTTCTGCGGCCGAAAGACAACTCGCTGCGGCCACTGCGCGCATCGGAGTGGCGAAAGCGGAGTTTTTTCCGAGCATCAGTCTCATGGGGAACGGAGGTCTGCAAAGCGGGGATATCGACCTGCTTTTTGAGCCGGCTTCCCTGATGTGGAACTATGGTCCGAAGATCCGGGTGCCGATTTTCTCGGGAAACAAGAATCGCTTCAACCTGTCGAAGGCTCATTCCGCCCATGACGAAGCGCTTGCCGGATATCGTCAGGCCTTCCTCATCGCGGTGGCCGATGTCGAGAACAGTCTTTCCAGTATTCGGCATCTCCAGACCCAGGCCTCCGCGCAACAGCGGGCCGTGACGAGTGCGAACAAGGCGGCCCGGCTTGCCCGAACCCGTTACGAATCGGGATCCAGTCCCTATCTGGAAGTCATCGAGGCGAATCGCGCCGCGCTCAACACCGAACTCGCCAGCGCGAGGGTCGCGGGCCTTCGCCTTGTCGCCACGGTTTCACTGATTAAAGCAATTGGGGGTGGATGGGACAGAAGCGAAACCACCACTCTGCCCGAAACCGTTCCGGACCCGGCAGCGCGTTCCAATCCGGAGAAAGTGGAGAAGGGGCTCTTTCAGAAGCTATTTAAGAAAAAGCCGTCCGAAGTTTCGGAAGTCTCCGAAGCGTCTCAATAGGGCTTCTGGCCGAGGAAGTTACCTGCCGGATCATAGTTACAGACAACAATGATCCAGCCGCGGAGCTGCCCGCTTTTTCCGACAGCGGTGCCGGCTCCCAGCAAGGTGGTTCCCCGCCACACCATCTGGGTGTAGTGACCGGTCTGCTGGTAGGAACCCTGAGTGACCGGCGATCCGGGAGGATAGAGTTTCTTTTCGTCATACCAGTCGGCCGCCGCCGCGAGCACGGTGTAGCCGCCGCCGAACCCCGCCGCGAGGTTTTCCCCGTGCCGGGTGGCATTGGCCCCCTGGCGGGGACGATGTTCGAACAGACCCGTCTCGGCGATATGTTCAGCCCAGGCTTGTGCTTCCGCTGCAAGATCGGCCGACCATTGCAGTGGTCCGACACCGACCTCCGCCCGCTTCTCGTTGTGGTAGGTGAGGAAATCATTGGCTTGCTGCGCGGTAAACAAGGACCCCGTCGAGCTGCTCGCAGGCTGCACCGGTGGGGCGGGAGCAGGCATTGGTAATGGAGCCGGCGCAGGAACCGGCGCGGGCGCAGGACGCGCTCCGATTACCCACGCTTGTTGTGCGGCCTCGCCGGCCCGGAATCTGCCGGCCACTTGACCGGACTGCTTGAAGCGCCAGAGATGCCCGCCATAAGTTTGAAGGTTCACGCTCGCTCCGACAGCGATCTCTCCGTAGCTCTCCTCGGTGCCCTCAAAATTCACCCAGATGACTGAGAGCGGCGCTGAGGTCGAATTCGTCACGGCGACATTTACCGTCTGATTCGACGTGCCGATCGACTGCTCGGGGTCGTTTTGGGCATTCAAATAAATGGGCGAAACAAGGGCTAACGCCGCACTGCACAAAGTCCCGTAATCGAAGTGAGTTTTCATGAGGTAATTCTTTGTTCGCGACAACATACGACACTGCCGTTTCGTCGACCCGGGAGTGTATATCCCACGGGCGACAGGAAGTCATTCCCATAATGTCGAGGGGCAGGCTATCGGAGAGGCTGCGCAAAAAAAGAAAACCGGCGGGATGTTTCCATCACGCCGGTTTAACTTCAATTCAATTTTCCCGGAGGGCAGCTCACTGCATTCTGAAAATCAGGACGCGGCGGTCAAAGCGGCGGTATTGCTCGGGAGCTTCGGCCGGGTAGTTTGCCTCACTTTCGCCATAACCGACGGGGAGAAGGCGTTCGGGAGCCACTCCGTAGCGGACCAGTTCCTGGGCAATCCGTTCCGCGCGCAGCTGCGAAAGCCTGAGATTGCTGGCATAGCTGCCCTCAGCGGAGGCATGGCCCTCAATGATGAAGGTGTAGCTAAAGAGGCTCTGATGGTTCATGGCCTCGACCAGATCGATGACGACATCATAGGAGTAGGCATCGGTGAACGCGGTTGATCCCTGGCGGAAGAGGATGTCATCGCGGGATACGAGCGAGTTCGGATCCACCTTGTAGGAAACAGCATAGGCGTTCTGATTCTGGTAATAGGCAGCCGGACGTTCCATCGCCGCAGACCAGGCGGGAGCCTGACCGATCGGCCGATAGTTCGCCTGGTAGGCAGGCAGGATCTCGACGCGGTTCATGTGACTGTTGGCCACAATGATAGGGGGAATCTCCGTGTTCGAAGAGTAACGAACCATCCGGCGGTTGCCTTCATAGTATCCGGGAGCCGCCCGGGTTGGAGGGGGCACAGCCGGGTAATTCTGCGGAGCTCCGGGCGAGAAAGATCCGGGTGCCGGACCTCCGGAAGGTGGACGATTACCGGATCCGACGGGCGGATAGCTTCCCTGACCATAGGCTGGAACATTGCCCTGGCCATAAGCAGGCTGGTTCCCGGCGCCCACAGGATATTGGTAGCCAGGGTTGCCGCCGTAGGCGGGAGAATTTCCGGCTCCGGGAGGGCGTTGTCCGGTAAACTGGCCACGCATATAATTGACAGAGTGATCCCGGTCACGGCGCGAGCGTCCTGATTCCCTCTCGGAGAGACGCGGCGGGGGAGGCGGATTGTATCCGGGAGGCATGTTCCGCGGGTCGTACTCACGATTGTTGTTCACAATGTTCGTGGCGATTACCCCGACGGCGGCGCCTCCGAGAATCGCGAAGATCAGTTTCTTGGCATCCTTATCATCCTTGATTGTCTGAGCTGCCCTCAAGTCAGCCGCTGCATCACGAGCAGGAGGAGCGTCCAGCAATTTTACGGTTTCCTGAGACGGTGGGGCCGCATTTTCGCGTGCCACTTCGGGCGGCGTGGGGGCACCAGCGGCATCGGGTGCTACAGGAGGTGCGCCAGCCGGGTCGGAACCGGGTGCGGCAGGCATCGTGCCCGGCTGACCGATGGTGCCGGGAGCGGAGGGGTTGTTGACCATTCCCGGTCCCGAAGGAGGGAGGGACGATGGATCGGATCCTGGAAGTGCCGGCATCGTGCCAGTACCTGGAAGGCCGCCCGCATTGGGATTGGCAGGCACTCCATTGGGACCCGTCGGGACGAGACCTCCCGAAAGCGAGTTCAGCATGGAGTTGCCTCCTGCTGGAGCTGGCGGAGCATTGGGATCAGATCCTGCGGGCAATCCGGGGGCAGAAGGGGACATCGTTCCGGTCCCCTGAGGGTTGAGCGTGTTTGCGATCCCCGTTACCGGAGGAACCAGTGAGGGATCGGTCCCGGGCAGAGTGGGGTTTTGTGGTGGCATTGTACCCGGTAAACCGGTGCCACCCTGAGCGGGATCTGGATTCACGGGCACCCCGCCTGGATTCCCTGGCACCAGGCCTCCGGTGAGTGAGTTCAGCATTGAGTTGCCCCCGGCCGCTGGTGCCGACGGGTCAGACACCGGGGGAGGGGTCGGGGTATCAGATTCGACCCGGGGTTGCGTCGGCATCGTGCCGGTTCCACCCGTGATCGGGTTCGAGTTTCCGGCCGGCTCGTTGGGATTGCCCTGAAGAAGGGTGCCGATACTGTTTCGCATTCCTTCGCCAAATCCTGTTCCAGGGGCGGGGGCGGGGGCGGGATTTGAGTTCGGGTTGAACGGACTGTCGCCGGCGGGATTATCAGATCCGGGAGCCGACGTCGGATTTTGGCTCGGCATGTTCGCCTGACCCTGGTTGGACGGAGCATCCGGAACGAAAGGAGCCGGTGCGGGATCGTTGGAAGACTCCCTCATGGGTGGAGCCGGGACAGGATCGGGGTCCGGCACGGGTGGAGCAGGTACGGCCGGGGCGGGATCAGGTTCGGTTTCCCGCATCGGTGGGGCAGGAGCTGGATCCTGAACCGGCGGAGCAGGAACAAACGGGGCCGGGGCCGGGTCCGGCTGTGGGACCGGGGGGGCCGGATCCGGGGTAGAGTTAGACTCCGCAGGAGCGGAATCCGGTGGAGGGGCATCGGACGAGTCCTGGGCAGTGGCCCAGGTCAGGTTGAGCACGCAAAAAATTGCGATGAGAAGAACAGGCGCTTTCATAATGAGGGTGGAAGAATGGGAGGAAAGCGAAGAGGTAAAAACCGCCTGACGCGCCTTCCTTTACCACTATAGACGGATGAGCTTCAGAGCTAGTAGCTCAATCAGCCCAGTATCCGAAAAAACTTCCCGCTTGAAAGCAAATTTGGCCGGGGCGGGAGGAAAATCTCTCCCGACCCGACGGACCTCCACCAAAAGAGAGGTATCTTCACCCCTTCTTCGACAGTCGCTTCCGCTCGTTGCTGTCGAGAATGCGCTTCCGAAGTCGAATGTTCTTCGGAGTGGCTTCGACGAGCTCGTCGGGCTCGATGTACTCGATGGCACGCTCGAGGGAGAACTTCAGGGGCGGCGTCAGCGCGGTCGTCTTGTCACTGCCGGAGGCGCGGTGGTTGGTGACGTGCTTGGCCTTGGTCGGGTTGACCGGGAGATCGTCGGCGCGGGGGTTCTCACCGATGATCATGCCTTCGTAAACCAGCTCGCCGGGTCCGACGAAAAGTTTCCCGCGGGTCTCGATGTTGGTGAGAGAGTAGGTCATGGCCTCACCCTTTTCCATGGAGATAAGAGTGCCGGTGCCGCGGGTGCGGATGTCGCCGGAATCGGGGCGATACTCTTTGAAAAGGTGGGACATGATGCCTTCACCGCTCGTGATGTTGAGCAGTTCGAACTCGAAGCCGATCAATCCGCGGGTCGGGATGGTGGCCTCGATCGTGGTGCGACCGTTACGGGTGGACATGGATTCCATGACCCCTTTGCGGTTCGCGAGGGCCTGGATACAACCGCCGATGGAGTCATCGGGGGCCTCGAGATAGAGGGCCTCGAAAGGCTCGTGGAGTTTGCCGTTGATCTCGCGCTTGATGACGGTGGGGCGGGAAACGAGGACTTCGTAACCCTCGCGACGCATTTCCTCAACGACGACGGCAACCTGCATGGCGCCGCGGGCACTGACCTTGAATTCACCGGCGCTGTCGGTTTCTTCGACCTTGATCGAGACGTTGGTGCGGGCTTCGCGGAAGATACGGTCGCGGATCTCTCGCGAGGTCACACGGGTGCCCTCGGTGCCGGCATAGGGGCCGTCATTGACCGCAAACGACATCATGACGGTCGGCGGATCGATCTCGACGAAGGGGATGGGCTCGAGCTCGGAGTCGGCGGCGATGGTCTCACCGATCTCGACGTCTTCGAACCCGGAAAGGCCGACGATGTGGCCGGCGCCGCCGCTGTTCACTTCGCTCGTGGCGAGGGCGGTGTATTCAAACACTTTGCTGATCTTGGCACGCTGGGGTTTCGCGCCCGGCATGAGACGCCAGACCGTTTGACCGACCGTGACGGAACCGGAGAGGATCTTACCGATGGCGATACGGCCGACGTAATCGGACCAGTCGATGTTCGAAACGAGCATCTTGAATTCACCGTTGGGATCAGCATCGGGAGCGGGGATGTGCTCCATGATGGCGTCGAAGAGCGGGCTCATGTCCGTCATCTCGGCGCCGGGCTTGAGGCCGGCATAGCCATTTTTCGCGGAACCGTAGAGGAAGGGCGCACCGAACTGCTCTTCGTTGGCGTCGAGATCGAGGAAAAGCTCGAGAACCTTGTCGTGCATCAGCAGCGGATCGGCGTTGGGCCGGTCGATCTTGTTCACAAAAACAATGGGGGTGAGCCCGTGGGCGAGTGCTTTCTTGAGCACGAAGCGGGTCTGCGCCTGGGGACCTTCGTAGGCATCGACGACGAGGAGGACGCCATCGACCATTTTCATGACCCGCTCGACTTCACCGCCAAAGTCGGCGTGACCGGGGGTGTCGACGATGTTGATGATATTCTCGCCCCACTTCACGGAGGTGTTCTTCGCCTTGATGGTAATGCCGCGCTCGCGTTCCTGATCCATCGAGTCCATCGCGCGCTCCTCGACGACCTGATTGTCGCGGAAACCGCCGGCATGCTTCAGCATCTTGTCGACGAGCGTGGTTTTGCCGTGATCAACGTGAGCGATGATGGCGATATTGCGGATACGATCGGGAGAAATCGTGGATTGGGAGACAGCCTCTGACATAGGGCGGGAATGACCGCCCGAAATCCGAGAATGCAAGCAGGGAAAGCGACACGTGACAAGAGGGTTGACTCCCGGAATACACCCTGTTCAATGGGGTAAAATACTGTGTTTACTGGAATTACACTGGATAACGAGTTTTCCGAAAAGCTAAAAGCTGCTTGGGATTCGGGTCTCTTTTATCTCGTCGCGGTGTCCGGCGGGCGGGATTCCATGGCGCTGCTTTGTTTTCTTCACGAGACGGGTTTTAAAAATCTTCTGGTCTGTCACATCAACCATGGCCTCCGTGGAGAGTCGTCGGATGCGGATGAGCGTCTTGTCCGCGAGGAAGCGGGCCGACTCGGGTATGAAGCAGTGATCAGGCAGGTCGATGTCGCCGGGTTCGTCCGGGCCGCGAAGCTTTCGATCGAGGCGGCCGCGAGAATTCTTCGCTACCGTGCATTTGCGGAGATCGGCCGGGAAAAGGACTGTCGCCGGATTTTTCTCGCCCATCATGCGGACGACCGGATTGAGACGGTCCTGATCAATCTTTTCCGGGGGACCGGTGCCCGGGGGCTGGCGGGAATCGAGGCGGAAACGACCCGCGTCATCGACGGGGTGGAACTGGAGTTGATCCGACCGTTTCTTGCGGTTTCCCGGGAGGCGATTGATGCCTACATCAGTGCGAAGGGAGTTCGCTTTCGTGACGATGAAAGCAACACCTCGGACTTTGCCCTGCGAAACCGGATCAGGAACCGGCTCCTGCCATTGCTGAACGAAATCTTCGAGCGCGATGTCCGGTCCGCCGTTCTCAGGGCGGCCGATTTGTCGGCACTGGAGGACGAATGGGCGGTGGCCGCCATGGGTGAGCTTCCCCGGAAGGGGGAGGGGGGCGGGCTCGACGTAACGATCATGCGCGGCCTCCCGGCGGCGCGTCGCAACCGTTTGCTCCTGTTTTGGCTCAGGGAGTCCGGGGTTCCCGATTGCGGACTCTCCGAAGTGGAGCGTGCTGCCGCCGTCCTGTTCTCCACGGCGAGTCCGTCGAGAGCGAGTCTTCCGGGTGGCTTCCACGTGCGACGCCGCGAAGGGATCCTTTTTATCGAACCTCCCGGGCTGCCGAAGGAGCCGGTCTGATTCCAAAATGCCCGGCGAGGGCTTCGGTCACTTCATCCATGGGGAGGCCGATGACATTAGTCATTGAGCCTGAGATCCGGTCGATGATGAGCGCTCCGTGGTCCTGGGCGGCATAGGCTCCCGCTTTGTCCATGGGGTCGATTTTTTTATGGTAGGCGGCCATTTCCTCCCGGGTTAGTTGCTTGAAGATCACGTCCGTGGCGACCGTGAGGGAGTGAATCCGTCCCGATTCCTGATGAATGAGGGTGACGGCGGTGAAAACCTGGTGGGCCTGACCGTTTAACTCTCCCAGCATCCGTGAAGCCTCGTCGCGACTGGATGGTTTCCCGAATACTTTCTCTCCGAGGAGGACGAGGGTGTCCGCGGCGAGAACGACCGATCCGTGATGAGCGGCGGCAACCGCATCGGCCTTGAGACGGGCATTGAGTGCGGTGAGTTCCCGAATCGGGATGGCATCGTCCTCAATTTCTTCGACGAGAGGTTTGACGACCTCAAAGTGGAAGCCGGCCTCCTGGAGAAGGTCGCTGCGGCGGGGGGATCCTGAGGCGAGGACCAGTTTCGGGTTCGATTCCATCAGGAAAACTCGGCGGCAAAGAAGGGGTTGTTCCGTTTCTCCTCAGCGACCGTGCTCATGGGGCCGTGGCCGGGGCAAATCACCGTTTCGTCGGGGAGGGTGAGAATTTTCTCCCGATTGTTCCTCCAGGCATCATCAAAGGAGATCATGCCGCCACCCATCGATCCGGCAAAGAGGGCATCGCCGACAACGGCAAGGGGGCGCTCCAAACCCTGGATAACGTAGGTGGTGCCTCCCCGTGAATGGCCGTTTGTCGTGAGAGCCTTTACCCGGAGTGCTCCGATCTGGAAGACCATCCCTTCGGAAAAGGTTTCGGTGTCCGGCCACGGTTCCGCGCGATTGGAATACGCTTTTGCCGACGGGACTGCCGACCTCAGCCGGTCAAAGTCGGCGATGTGGTCATTGTGGGTATGGGTGATGAAGAGGGACTCGATGCGAATACCCCGTTCTTTTGCCTGATTAGTGAGGAGACGGCTATCAGTCCCCGTGTCGAAGGTGGCTCCCGTCATCGAGGCGGGATCCCAGACGAGAAAGGCATTCACTCTCATGTCCCGATAGGGAGTGTTGAACATCGTAAGCCCCTCGATCTCAACCGGCCGTGGTCGCCAGACTTTTGAAGCGGCCATGGCGAGGGCCTGAGGGGAGAGAGAGAGCGCTCCGGCCACTTTCTTGAGCGCCGTTTCGTCACAAAATTCGCCGCGGCAGAGCCGGGCCAGGACATCGCGGGGAACTCCTGTTTTCTCAACCAGCTCGGACTCGGAGAGATGCCGGCCCCGCATCGATTTGGCGATGATATCCTCGAAAAGATCCTCAAGTGGAACAGGGTCTGTCATACGGTTGGGGAAGGGCTTGAGCAGCGATGCTCATCAAATCATGCGGATTTTCCTTGTCGAAATTCGGGGAAAATGCCATTCTCGCGTCGGAGTGAGGTATTTACTATGTCATCTCCAGCACTAAATACGCCTTCGGGCCTACCGGCCCGGGGCAAATAATAACCAAAATATAACGAAAGAAAACACCATGAAAGTGAACGCTACAAGAAAGAGCGCGTTTACCCTGATCGAACTGCTGGTGGTAATCGCGATTATTGGCATTCTTGCCAGTTCCGCGATGCCGGCCTACAACGGGATTCAGGAGCGCGCCAAACGCACCAAGGATGTGAACAACATCAAACAAATCCTGCTCGGATGCCGGGCTTTTTCATCGGACTGGGAGGGATTGTATCCCTCATTCGATCCGGAAGAAGACACTGGTGGCGGAGCTGAGGAAGGTGGATTCACCACCTCGACGGACGCCTTTAACGTGCTGATCCCGGACTACATCGACACCGAGATCGTCTTCTGGATGCAGACCAAGGACCCTCAGAAAATCCGCCCCCCCCGGGAAGATGGCAATCTTGAGCCAAATGAGAATGTCTATTGTTATGTCTCGGGGCAGACCGATACCAGCTTCAGCCGTTCTCCGCTCGTTGCCGACGGTCTCATGGACGGCCCCGGAGTCTATGGTCAGTTTCACCCCTGGTTGAAGTCCAAGAAGGCGGTCGTCGGTTTCTGCGGCGGACACGTCTCTGAAGAATCGCTTAGTTCCGGAGCTGCCGGTGCGACGATTCAGAGCAAGGACAAACTGGTGAAGAATATCTTTGATGAGCGCACCGTCGACGAAGAGGGCGGATCCAGCGGTGGTTGGCTTGACACCACTCAGGACAACGTTCTCCTCCCGGATTAATCTTCCGGCTGTTTAGAATCTCTCGAATGCCCGGTCAGGCCAGTCTTGACCGGGCATTTTTGTGTCGATTGAGCGGACGATCGCAAAGGGGCCGGAGAATGGAACCTGCTTAACTCATGCGGGGAATCAGGCCGGTTGATTCCCCCGTTTGATGGCCGAATCTCTGCTTGTTGCAGCGTCCTCACGGATGGACGGTGCCAACCACGATGACCGCTATCCGCCGACAGTTCTTTCTGAGTTATGCTGTGATCGGCAGCGTCATGCCGCTGATGACCGTGTTCCTCCGCGAGCAGGGAGGCTTCGACTATTTCCAGATTGGACTCGCCATGTCTCTCATGAGTGTTCCGATGCTGTGTTCTCCCGCTTTGATCACACTGCTTGCGGACCGGAATCTGGATCCCCGGCGAATTCTCTCCGCCGCCTACACCTGCAGCGCCATCGTCCTGACCCTCATTTTCTTTTCAGGGAGCATTACCCTGACCCTGACACTCTTCGTCTTTCACGGGCTTGCTTTTGTTGCCATGCTTCCCTTGCAGGATGGATACTTTTTCTCACTCGCAGAGGAGTCCCGGCGGAACGGACTTGCCGCGCCGGAATATCCCCTGGTGCGGATCTGGGGGACCATGGGATTTATTCTCCCGAGTCTCATTCTGTACATCCCCCTCTCTCAGGGGGCTGAGCCCCGCATGATTCTTCCCTGTGCGATCAGCTTTTGTATCCTCAGCCTTCTGAACAGTTTTACATTGAAGCCCGTCTCGCGGCTGCCTGCCGCAAGCGGTCGAAGACTCCCGAGTCGCCAGGCATTGATCGCGATATTTGCGCCGAATGCGCGGTGGCTCTCCATTGGTTTGTTTTTTGGTTATCTGGCTGCGGCAAATTATTACGCGTTCATCGGGAACTATCTCGATGAAATGGTCGGAGTGCCGAAGCGATACATCGGTCTGATCATCAATCTGGGTGTATTGATCGAAGTGGGATGCACGCTCATCATGCCCTGGGTGCAGCGGCGCATTCATTTGAAGGGCATCATGGTCCTCGGTCTGGCTTGCATGGTGACCCGAATGGTCCTCCTCTCCTTTTTCCCGACTCCGTTCACCGCCGTCATTTCGCAGATTGGACATGGCTTTGAAGTGCTTGCCCTCTACATTGGGCCGGTCATGTTCCTGAACCGGCTTGCCGACGATGAGTTTCGCAACTCTATTCAGGGCGTCTTTACGATGGCTGTCAGCGGGAGTGCGAGAGTCCTCGGTGGAGTTTCGGCGGGCCTGATGGCGACTCATTTCGGACTCAAGGGATGTCTCCTTCTCGGAGCCGGGCTTGGTGCCTGTGCTTTTGTCGTGATCACCTTTCTCTTTTCAAGAATTCCCCCGCGCGAAGAATTGGGGCAAATTGCGGTTTCCTCTTCTCCGGTGACGTGATAGAGATTTTTACTTCATGATGCCTCCGACTCAGTTCTCCGCCGGCGTTCCTGTTGAGTGGTCGAAAAAGGCGATCGCCAGTACTGTCCTGGGGTTTATCGGGTTCGTCACTCTCTGGTTGGTCATCGGATTGTTCTTTGCTGCGGGTGGGGCGATTTTTGGGCACCTCGCGCGCCATGACATGTCGATTCTGCCGATGCGGGGCAGGCGGCTTGCCACTTTTGGTCTCGGGCTCGGTTACGGCTCGATGCTGCTCTTTCCCGTCCTCGTCATCCTTCTCGCGGTTTCATTCCCCGCTCTCAACAAGTGGAGATCCGACCAGGATGCGGTTTACCGGGCTGCGAGCAAGGATAATGCATCCCGCTTGTTTCTCGCCTGCGAAGCTTACGCGAGAGCCAACAAGGACCGTTATCCCAAGACCTGGGACGCCCTTTCCGGACGTTATCTCTCCAGTCAGGAACTGGCAAAGCTGCTCAAGAGCCCCTACCCCGGCGGGGTCTCCGAGGCCTTTGAGTTGGTCCCGCATGATAGACCGGTGCTCGATGTGTTCAGTGATTCGGTGGTCGTGATTCAGGAAATCGCCCCGCCGAAGGTTCCCGAGATCGCCATCGTTTATGCCAATGGCAGTGTTTCGACCCTGCATAACCCTGCCTACGAGAAATGAAAAATCCTCACCGATGCTTCCTGGTCCTGTGCTTCCTCGTCTTCACGGTTTTTGATTCCAATGCGGACGAAAAAATCTATGTCGAGGCGGCGAAGACTGCTGACCTGATTGCAAAGGAAGGGCAGAAGATCGTGGTTTATGGAGAGACGGATGGTTCGGGGAAGTCCGCCTCAGGAACGAACTTCGTCAACTTCAAGGATGCCGAATTTTTCCTCGTCACTTTCAAAACCGATCTCGGTCAGTTCAAGGAAGGCGAGCCTCATGTGCTTTATGACGGAAAGCGTCTTGCCGTTGAGGGCACGATCACCCTCTATCAGGGCAAGCCTCAGATCAAGCTGACTGCTCCGGAGCAGATCGTCATCCTTGAACCCGATGCTGTTTTCCCCCCTCCGGTAAGCAAGGAGGCAAAGACGACGGAGCCTGACAAAACAAAAAAAGAGGCGGCGACCCCACCTGCGGGAGAAACCGTTCCGGAAGCTCCCCCCCGGAAGCCACCGGTCGACCCGTCGGAGTATTTTAAGAACTGACCTCAGGGTGAGAGGAAGGATCAGGGCCTTCCCCTCACATTCCAATTGCGTTGCGGACGCGGTCCATGACAACTTTTGCCTGAAGTCGGGCTTTCCTGGCTCCTTCGGCGAGGACGTCGTCAACATAGCCCGGGTCCAGGACCAGTTGCTCACGGCGCTCCCGCATCGGAGCGAAGTAGTCACGGATACTTTCGAAGAGCTGTTGCTTGTAGTGGCCGTAACCAAGGCCTCCGGCACGAAATGACGCTTCCATCTCAGCGACGGCATCACCTCCGGCAAAAAGCCGATAAAGCTGCACAATATAACTTTCCGTCGGATCCTTTGATTCCTCCACCGGAGTCGAATCGGTCACGATCTTCATGATTTTTGTGCGGAGCTTCTTTTCCGTCTCCTCAAAAATGTCGATCGTGTTCTCGTAGCTCTTGCTCATCTTCCGGCCATCGAGTCCCGGGACCATCGCGGTCTCTTCACGAATGCGGGGATCGGGGATGACCAGGAGACCATCTCCGTAGCGGTCGTTGAACTTCTGGGCAATATCACGGGTGACCTCGAGGTGCTGCTTTTGATCCTTTCCCACGGGAACGACGTTCGCGTCGAAAATGACAATGTCAGCCGCCTGGAGAACGGGGTAGGCGAAGAGTCCATGAGAGGGGGATATGCCCTGGGCGACCTTATCCTTGTAAGAAACGCAGCGCTCAAGAAGACCCATGGGAGTGACACAACTGAGGATCCACGCCAACTCCGTGACTTCGACCACATCCGATTGGCGCCAGAACGTCGCCTTCTCCGGGTCGAGTCCGCAGGCGAGGAAGTCGATCGCCAGATTGCGCACATGATCCCGCAGCGCCGCCGGGTCGTGGGTGGACGTGAGGGCGTGATAGTCGGCGATAAAGTAGTAGGCATCTCCTTCGTCCTGAAGCCGGATCGAAGGCTCCATCATCCCGAAGAAGTTTCCGATGTGTAGCCTGCCGCTGGGTTGGATGCCTGAAAGAATGCGCATGAAAATGTCCGGTTGAACCACCGGAAGGGTAACCGGGGGCGGATCGCATCATGAAACACACTCGGACCGAAATCAAATTAAGGTGCGAGGAAGAAAATTAAACCAC
Source organism: Akkermansiaceae bacterium UBA2381 (assembly GCA_002344215.1). Taxonomy (GTDB): domain Bacteria; phylum Verrucomicrobiota; class Verrucomicrobiia; order Verrucomicrobiales; family DEV007; genus Arctic95D-9. The sequence goes on along the minus strand of DDSV01000024.1, from coordinate 253,116 downwards.
TGTTCACTTTTTTACTGGACCTTTGAACAGTTAACTGTATTTTGCATGAAACACTTTGTCATACCATGGTTGAACTGCTATCTCCTAACGGTGCCGAAAACGGCGTGAAACCAGCTAACCTCAACGGGGAGGCAGCTCCCCTCAAAGCGGCGGGTGGTCGGAAAGCGGAGCTCTCCGCGTCCCCCAAGGCTCCGCCAAAATCATCCTCTCCAACTAAATCCGAATCCGAAATGGCAGCACCCAAAAGCAACGACAAAGAAACGAATCGCATTGCCGATGCCAGGGCGAAGAATCTCGACCTTGCCATTTCCCAGATTCAGAAAGATTTCGGTGAAGCGGCCATCATGCGGCTCGGAACGGATACCCGGATGGATGTCGAAGTCATCCCAACGGGTAACCTGATCATTGATCGGGCGCTCGGTGCCGGTGGGTTTCCGCGTGGACGGATCATCGAAGTCTTCGGGCCGGAATCCTCGGGTAAGACTACACTCACCCTGACGGTGATCGCTCAGGCCCAGAAGGCGGGCGGGCTTGCCGCCTTTGTAGATGTTGAGCATGCCCTCGATCCCCAATATGCCAAAAAGCTCGGGGTGAACCTTGATGACCTTCTCCTCTCACAGCCGAGCTCCGGTGAAGAAGCGCTCCGTATTGTCGAGACCCTTGTCCGATCCAATGCTCTTGATGTAATCGTCCTCGATTCCGTGGCCGCTCTGGTGACGAAACAGGAACTCGACGGGGAAATCGGAGATGCCACCGTGGGCGCCCAGGCCCGACTCATGAGCGCCGCCCTTCGGAAGCTGACCGCCATCATTTCCAAGGCCCGCACGGTTGTCATTTTCACCAACCAGATTCGGGAGAAAATCGGAGTCATGTTTGGCAACCCTGAAACCCAACCGGGCGGTCGGGCACTTAAGTTCTACAGTTCGGTGCGCTGTGATATCCGCCGGACAGCGAGCATCAAGGCGTCTGACGGTTCGGTCACCGGAAACCGGACGAAACTCAAGATCGTCAAAAATAAGGTTGCGCCGCCCTACGGAGAGGCCGAGTTCGATATTATGTTCAACGAGGGGATCTCAGCAGTGGGTTCGTTGCTCGATCTGGCGATTGAGCATGACATCATGCAGAAGCGTGGTTCATGGATCAGCTTCAAGGGCACCCAGGTCGCTCAGGGGCGTGATGCGGCGAAAGATGTCTTGAAAGCGGATGAAGCCCTCTATGCGGACGTCGAGGCCGAAGTGAAGGCGGCTCTGGACAAAGCAGGGAAGTAACCCTGCCGGATTTTATCCCTGCCTCTTAAGTGAGGCGGGGGAGAGTCAGTTTGGGGCGCATGCCCCTTGATTGGTCCCGAACGGGCCGGGGTTCCCCGTGTTCCCGGAGAAGTAGCCCCTTGGGGGAACTGCCTCCGGTTCCGGGACAGCAAGGCGGGAACGCTCTAGCGGCTTCGATTTTTGCAGCGTTTCTACGTTTCTAGTGTGCCGGCGGGCCCTGGAAGGGAACGCCGGGAAGGGAGCACAGACAGCTCATCGGTAAACCTGGGTTTTCTCATCTGCGTCCTCCTGGAAATACGAGCATACAGCTGCCGAATGATGCGACTCTGCGGGAATGAATGCCCGCGCTCCTCACCGCTTCACAATTTTGCCACCCTTAAAGGCAAGCAGCCCTTAGGGCAATACGGTCATGGCGGGAGTGGGCGCTTGAAACGACCGTAAGCCCCCGAAACACTGCATTGGATGTGGCAACAACCTAGAGTCCGTTTTCCTCAAGGAACTTCCGGACAGCTCCCGTGTTGGCTTCGACCGGATAGGTAACCCCTTTCTTCTTCTTGAGTGCTTCAAGGGAAGGATCGGTGGGGGTTTCTCCAATGGCCGCTTTGATAACATCAGGGAATTTCGCCGGATGCGCCGTGGCTAGGACGATATGTGTGCTGGAGGGGTCAAGATTCTGGAATCCGCAGGCGGTGTGCGGATCGATCACGTAATCGTAATCCTCCTTTACCCGCCGTATGTTGGCGAGGATGTCCTCATCCGTGCTGCGCGAGGCGGAGAAATTACTCGCATTGAAATTCGGGATCGTGATTGAGCCTTCGTTCTTGAACTTTTCCATCAGGGCGAGAGTCGCTTTGGCGTTCTTCTCGTTGTGGTAATAGAGGAAGCGTTCAAAATTTGATGCCACCTGAATATCCATCGAGGGGGCATGGCTCGGGTGCACCGAATCCGGCTGATAATGACCGGTGTTGAAAAGGCGGTAAAGAATGTCGTTCTGATTGGTGGCGACAATAAACTGATCGACCGGGAGGCCCATCTGGTGGACCATCCAGCCAGCAAAAATATTGCCAAAGTTGCCCGTCGGGACAACGAAGTTAACGTCGTCACGGTTCTCCGGAGGAAGCTGGGTGTAAGCGTGAATGTAATAGACGGCCTGGGCAAGGACCCTGACCACGTTGATCGAGTTGATGGCAGAGAGACGCATCTTCTCTTTGAATTCCAGGTCACTCATCAACTCCTTTACGATAGCCTGGGCATCATCAAAGGTTCCGTCGATCGGGATGGGGAAAATATTGTCGGCCCCGGTGCAGGTCATTTGTCGTTCCTGCAATTCTGAGATCCTTCCCTTGGGATAGAGGATAAAGACATTGACGCCTTTCTTACCGGCGAGACCGTGAATGGCGGCTGAGCCGGTGTCGCCGGAGGTAGCGCCGAGCACGTTGATCGGGATGCCGGTGCGTTCGATCTGTTCTTCGAAGAGGTTGCCGATAAGCTGCAACCCGAAATCCTTGAAGGAGAGGCTCGGACCGTGGAAGAGCTCGAGGACAAACAGATTGTCCGCGAGCTGCTGCAGCGGTGCATTCATCGTATCGCTGAAGTCACCGTAGCTCTTGTCGATGATGTCGATGAGGTGCTCGCTATCGTGATCCGAGTCGAAGAGGCTCAAAAAATCCCAGGCCAAAGCCGCATAGGGGAGTGCATCCTCTACCAGAATGTCGCTTGAAAGGAGCGGAAGTGACTTCGGCACATAGAGTCCGCCGTCCGGTGCGAGACCCCGCGCGAACGCCTCGACAAAACTGACAGGAGATCCGCCACCGCGGGTTGAAACAAAATCCATGAGCTGAAGTTAAGTTGTTTTTGGGGGATGGAAACGGAAAATGCGGTCGTGCTGCGCCTTTGTCGTCGAAAGAGTTGGAAAGGGGCAATTTACTCCCGTCCTATTTGAGATCCTCCACCCGGAGAAGGACGGGACGGCTTCTGACGCAATCCAGATTGCTGATTGCGGCGAGAGCGTCGCTGACAATTCCATAGGGGGCGTAATGCAGCATCAACACAATCGCCGCGTATTTCTCATCGTGGTCTTCAGGTTGGATGACGGAAAGGATGCCGATCCCGAACTCACCCAGGACAGTTGCGATCCGGGCAAGGACACCGGGGCGGTCTTCGGCCTCCACCCTGAGGTAGTATTTGGACACACTTTCCGAGATGGGGAGCGTTTCACCGTAGAGACTGTGAGTAGCTAATCCTGCACCCCGGGTAGGCTGGGTCCACATCGCGGCGTCGGCGATATCCGCGATGACCGAGCTGGAGGTGGGATCCTGACCGGCCCCGGACCCGTAGAAAAGGGTATTCCCGACAATATCCCCGCGCACCATGATGGCGTTGTAGACTCCTTTGACGGAAGCCAGGATGTGGTTTGCCGGGATCAGGGAAGGTTGCACTCGAACCTCGATTGATCCCGATTCGTCGTGCAGTTGGATGACTCCAAGAAGCTTGATCGCATAGCCGAGCTTGGCGGCAAAGGTAATATCTTCGGTGCGGACGCTCTCAATACCCTCAACGTGGATCTTTTCGCAGGGAACCCAGCGTCCGTAGCTTAAGGAGGCGAGAATGATGGCCTTGTGTGCCGCATCCCATCCATTGACGTCGAGCGCCGGATCAGCCTCCGCATAGCCCAGTTGCTGTGCCTCGCCGAGAGCGTCCGAGTAGGAGAGACCGGCTTCCGACATCCGTGTCAGAATGTAGTTGCAGGTGCCGTTGATGATTCCCACCACTGACTGGATGTGATTTCCAATCAGCGATTCCTGAACCGCTTTAATAATGGGAATGCCCCCGGCAACAGCCGCCTCGTAGTGGATGGGGCGACCGTTGGCCTCGGCAATGGCAAAGAGTTCGTGCCCTCTTTCAGCGAGAAGGGCCTTGTTTCCCGTTACGACCGCCTTCCCGCTTTCGAGGGAAGCTTTGACGAGGTCAAAGGCACGGTCGGTTCCGCCGATCAGCTCGACGATGATGCTGATCTCCGGGTCATCGACGAGATCGGAAAGCTCGGTTGTGACAAGACCGGGAGGAAGGGGAAAGGACCTCTCCCTGGACGGGTCACGTACGGCGATTCGTTTGATTTCGAGCACACATCCAGTGCGCTCCCGCAGGAGGTGGCGGTTCTTTTCGAGGTTTTTGAAGACGCCGGCACCGACGTTGCCAAAGCCCGCGAGGCCGATTTTAAGAGTTGGTTCCGACATTCCCCGAAAAGAAGTGCTCCCCCTGCCGGTAAGCAAACGGATTCTTCTCACATTGTTTCTCGAAACTCATGACGCACTTTCAAGGTTGCACAAAAGCGGCGGGACTGTCTTAATCCCCGCCATGAAAAAAGGTTTCCACGATTCCCTCATTGCTGCTGTTGGTGCGCTGTTTCTCGCCTCATGCGGCTCTGATTCCGATTCATCAGCTCCCGCCACCTCTTCCGATACCTCCAAGGCGACCCCCGGGGATGGCTTTGTCGAACTCTTCAATGGTAAAAACCTCGATGGATGGACCATCTCAGCCGAAAATCCCGAGTCTTATTCGGTGAAGGACGGGATCCTGATCGTAAAAGGGGGCAAAAGTCACCTTTTCTACTCGGGTGAGGTCAACGGAGCCAAATTCAAAGATTTTGAACTCAAGGCCCGCATTAAGACGATGCCCGGCTCAAACAGCGGCGTCTATTTTCATACAAGCTATCAGGCCGAGGCGTGGCCCGAGCAGGGATATGAGTGTCAGGTCAATTCCACGCACAAGGATCCGAAAAAGACCGGCAGCCTCTACGGGGTCAAAAACATCGTGGTCCTGCAGGAAGGGCAGGAGCCACCCAAAGGCGGTGATTTTGAGATTCGCGAGAAGGCCCCGAGCACGGATGGCGAATGGTTCGATTACCACATCACCGTTCAGGGCAAGCGCATCGTGATTCAGGTCAACGGGGAGACCACGGTGGACTATACGGAGCCCGATGGTGGCCCCGGTGTTGCCGGTTCTCCCGGCCGGAAGCTTGGCGAAGGAACCTTTGCGATTCAGGCTCACGACCCGGATAGTGAGATTCATTACGAGAGTTTTGCGGTGAAGCCTTTGTGAGCTGCTCTTCGGTTTTGAGGGAAATCTCCGTATTTTTGGGTTGTTTTTCACAATCATCCGAGTATTACTTCCTCCTCCCGCGGAATCCGGCCGTATTTACGTTGCCGGGAACGAGAAGGCTTGATAGCTCAGTTGGTAGAGCAGAGGATTGAAAATCCTTGTGTCCCCAGTTCGAATCTGGGTCGAGCCACCTTCTCTTTCTCAGTCCGTGGTCCCTGTTCGGGGGCTGAAATGACGGCGAGAGTGAGGAATTTGGTGAGATGCCGGATGATCTCTCTGGGGCTCGTCCTGGGGAACACGAAAGTAGCGGGCATGAGTCACTTGCGAAAGTGCCCGATTCATCGCACTGATCAGATATGATCAAATTTCTCCACACTCGGATCCGCGTCACCGACCTCGAAGCGACGATTTCATTTTATGAGACGCTCGGGTTTAAACTGACCCGACGAACCGAAAAGTCCCCTGCGGGAAACCAGTTGGCGTTTCTGGAACTCGATGGAAATGACCACTTCCTCGAACTTTGTTATTCGCCCGACTTTAAGGTGGAGTTTCCCGAGGATCTCATGCACACCGCAGTGGGGGTTGAGGATATCATCGCCTATTGCGACGGGATTGAAAAAGCAGGAATCGAGATCTGGCCCTCAGATTGGCGCGAAGCCTTTCCTTCCGGGAGCAAAATCAAAATGGCGTTCGTGACCGATCCTGACGGCTACGAAGTTGAAATCCTTGAGAGGTAATAAGTTTAGCGTCTTTTTTAAAAGACTCGGGCAGGGAAGGCTTATTTAGCTGAATTTAACTCTCAATTTTAAGAAACTTTTAATTTTTCTTTAATATATTTGCGAAAAGGTTCCAGTCGGGCTATTTTTTTCTGCTTCCATTTAGATTGGTCCGGAAATATGAAACGATTTTTTCTACTCATTCCCTTTACCGCGGTTGCCGGGACTCTCCTGTTCCTCACGGCGTGTAACACGAATCAGTCCGGCGGAAAAGGGCAGATCTGGGAGCGTGAACTCGGGGCTGTGGCCAATGAGCCGCTCAACCCCGCCGATGCGCAGAAAGAGCTGAATCTGAAAGTCGACCTCATCCCCGAAGGTAAATACGGGAGGAGAATCTTTCGCGAGATGACTCCTCAGTATATCACGATCCACAGCACACAAAATCCGACGGGTGACGCCTATGCCCACGCCAAGGCTCTGAACCGCGGTGCCCTTCGAGGCGGAGTTTGTGGTTATCTCTGCTGGCACTTCACAGTTCAGGACAATGCCGTCATTCAGCACATCCCGACCAGTGAGAGGGGTGAGCATGCCGATTTTGATGGACCGGGGAATCGTTATTCCATCGGCATTGAGATGTGTGAGCATCAAGGGAACAATCAGGTGGTGACCATGGAGCGCACCGCAAAACTCGCCGCGACCCTGATGTATCATCACAAGATCCCGATCGAGAATGTTCGCGCCCATTACCACTGGCCTCGTGAAGGCTACGACCCTCCGAATAAGGACTGTCCTCACTTTCTTCTCGAGAACGGTAAGCCCGGCGACACATGGAGATGGTTTGTGGGCAGGATCAATATGCACCACGCCCGGCTTGTCCGTTACGATGAGGCTCTTCGCGAACAAAAGATCAAAGAAGAGGAGGCGAAGCGCCGGAAACAGATGGTTCAGAGAGTCTGGAGTATCGTTAGCGACTGGGTTGGCCTGAGTTGATAGCTCCCTCCGGCATCAGGCGCGGGTGTGCCGGTTGCTTTTCGAGCGCTGACGTTTACCTTCATTCCACACGAATTCGACCAGGAACAGGCCAGACATGACATTCCGCCTTTTTATCATTAGCCTGCTGACTTTATCCGCGGTCTGGGTGGCCCCCGAAAATGCAGGGGCCGCGCTCAATCCGAACGACGAATACATCATCATTTCCGGCGGTCCGGCGCTTCAATATTGGGAAGGGTACCGGCGTGAAACCCACCGCCACGACCGCTGGTGGGGCAACTTTATCCGCACCGCCCGATTCAGGATCGAGCAGCTCCAAAAGGCGAGCAACAACACCGTGAAGATCACCTGGCTTGTCTACCGGCCCGGGTACGAATCCCGTGCGACCGAGGACGGCCAGCCCCTCATCGCCAATATTGAGAGCGTCAGGGACAAGTATGGGATCAAACTGGTCTGGTTCAGCAACTCGGATGAGATCATCAACTATGTCAACAGCGGCCAGAATCGAAGTGCGGTGAGAGTTTCGGGCTTCGAGTATTTCGGCCATTCGAACAAATATTGTTTTGTCTTCGATTACAGCAATCACATCCTCGGGGCATCGAGAGCCTTTCTCCATCAGGGGGAATTGAAGCGCTTGAACCGCAAGGCGTTTGCCCGGGGGGCTTATTGCAAGAGCTGGGGATGCCACAGCGGCGAGGCATTCTCTCAGGAGTTCCGCAGAGTTACCGGGGTGAAGATGATAGGCGCCATCGGTAAGACGGATTACTCCCAGACGGGGCAGGGGAAACTTCCCTTTGTCTCTGATGGCGGCCGGTGGTCTGGATAGAATTTTTGAACATTTAGGTGAAATCTCCGGATTTCGTGGTCCACTCTCAAGGGTTCCCTGAGGCACCCGAAACCCGACAGATCCTCACCGATGCAGTTCGACGAACTCAAACAACTCTACTCGCTTCCCTTCTTCGATCTCATTCAGCGCTCGCGCAAAGTGCACGAAGAGAACTGGCCGCAGAACGAGGTTCAGCTCTGCACCCTTCTCAGCATCAAGACCGGAGGCTGTTCGGAAGACTGCTCCTATTGTGCTCAGTCAGCCCGATACAGCACCAGTGTTGAAGCCGAGCGGCTCATGGAAAAGGAGGACATTCTCGAGCGCGCCCGGCAAGCGAGAGAAAATGGATCGACCCGCTTCTGTATGGGCGCGGCCTGGAAGGGAGTAAAGGACGGGACGAAGCGCTTTGAGCAGGTCCTTGAGATCGTCGAGAGCGTCAGCGAACTCGGGATGGAGGTCTGTACCACGCTGGGTGAACTCGGCCCGCTTGAGGCCATGAAACTCAAGGAAGCGGGGGTGACGGCCTACAATCACAACATTGATACATCTCCCGAGCACTACACGAACATCGTTTCGACTCATACCTTTCAGGACAGGCTCAACACCCTGCGTCATGTTCAGGATGCTGGAATGTCGGTGTGTTCGGGTGGCATTCTTGGCCTTGGCGAGACGACCGATGACCGGATAAAGATGCTGGAAATTCTGAGCCTCTTCAATCCCCAGCCTGAAAGTGTTCCGATCAACTCACTTGTCCCGATTCCGGGAACTCCGCTTGCGGATTCCCAGGGAGTCGACTCCTTCGAAGTGGTTCGTATGATCGCGCTTGCGCGAATTGCCATCCCGAAGGCGAAGGTCAGGCTCTCCGCCGGGCGCAAGCAGATGAGTGAGGAACTTCAGACGCTTTGCTTTTTTGCGGGGGCAAATTCGATTTTCTACGGGGACAAACTGCTCACGACGGGCAATCCCCAGTCTCAGGCGGATCTTGCGCTCCTTAAAAAACTGGGGCTGGAGCCCCAGAGACCGAATCGGGAACTGCCTGCTCCAAACGCGGAAGACTCCCGTCCTCTTTCTCCCGCACTGGCGTGAGCGGTCCGCGGGTTCGGAATCAAAATCAGCCGGGGGAAATCAAGCCGTAGACCCGGATCAAAGATGAAGTGGCGGTGTCGTGATCATACCTTCGACTTCTCCGACCGGGGCGAGATCATGGGGATCGTCAATGTCACTCCGGATTCATTTTCGGATGGAGGACTTTTCATTTCCGTGGAGGCGGCCTTTGATCAGGCTGGCAAACTGATCGCTGAAGGTGCCGCCATCATCGATATCGGTGGAGAGTCCACGCGTCCCGGAGCTTCCGACGTAGACGAGGAGGAGGAGATCCGCCGGATTTTGCCTCTTGTGGAACGGCTGAGGAGAGAATGCCCTGATGTTGTGCTCTCCGTGGACACCTGCAAGCCCGGCGTGGCAAGGGCAGCGGTGAATGCCGGTGCGGGAATAATCAATGATATCAGCGGATTTCGCGATCCGGAAATGGTGAGGGTGGCGGCAGAGACCGGCGTGGGGATTGTCGTGATGCATATGCAGGGGACACCGCGGACGATGCAGCAGAATCCGCGCTACAGGGATGTCATCGAGGAGATTGTCGAATTTTTCGCCGACCGGCACAGCGGGTTGATCGTCGCCGGGGTGTCTCCTGAGGCCATCGTGTATGACCCGGGAATAGGATTTGGAAAAACCCTGGAGCACAACCTTGAGATCCTGGCGAATCTCGACCGGCTCAACGTAGAGGGGCGGCCGATCCTTCTTGGAGTGTCGCGAAAATCTTTCATCGGAAAACTCATTGGATCCGACCGCATCGAAGACCGCGCCTGGCCTACGGTGGCGATCACTTCCCTGGCAAGGGAGAAAGGGGTTCCTTTACACCGTGTCCACGAGGTTAAATCTAATCTCGAGGCGCTCCGCATGACCGAGGCGATGTTGAGGAACTCGACTCCAGTGTAGACATGGCGGTTGGTTTGACGTCGCACTTCAAAAGATGAATGATGCCACTCCAAGTGTTCGTCCTGTGAGGTTTGGCTGCAAGGATACGCTGAGGATCCCGCGGCGCGAAATATTCGAGGGGCTACTCAATCTCGAAAAATGGAACTCCTTCAAGGGCTACGGACCCCTGCCCGGGATTCGTGAGGCGACGTTTGTCCTACGGAATGATGAGGGTGCCGGATCCGTGATCAGGGTTGAAAATACCGATGGCTCAGTGCATCAGGAGCGCATTCTGGAATGGCTGCCGAATGAACGGGCCGTGATCGAACTGAGCGGGTTTGCTTTTCCTCTTTCCGCCTTAGCGAGCCGCTTCGTTGAGACATGGAGTTTTGCCGTGGAAGGAGAAGCTTCCCTCATACGGCGCGATTTTGAGTTGTACCCGGTGAACGAATGCGCCCGCCCGGTTCTGTGGATGATCTCCCTCCTGCTCCGGCGGGCCGTCAGTCGACACTTGCGGGTCCTGGCCAAAGGTGACCATTCAGGAGAATCGATCTCCCTCACCAAACAATAAATATTCCTGTGTTTACTTCCCTCCGGTCCGCCCAGCGCTCCTTATACGGTGCATGCATACCCAGATCGTATCGAGTGATTCCTTCACCGGCGCAACGCCGGACATTCTCCAACTGGAGCCGGTTGCCGAGGCCCTGTGACCGGAACTCCTCGATGTAACTCATTTGCAGGCCCCGGTAAGTGTTTCCCGCGATCCCTCCGAAAATGTAGGCAACATCTGTTCCGCCGCTCTTTGCAAACAAGAGCCGCAATTGTCCTCGCCGGTGCAGATCTCCAAGAAGTGAACGGTAGAAGGCGGCGTATTCGGGAAACTGAAAAATATCGGACCCTTCGCCCCATTTGTAGGTCTGCTTCTGAACCTCAAGAATTCTCTGGAATAGTTCCTCCGGATTCTCCTGCCCGAAGGAGACGACCTCAACATCGCTAACCTCTTCCGCCTGATGCAGAGTGCGGCGAAGTTTCTTTGACCGTCGACTGAGCCAGGCTTCGATCCCATCGTCGAGATCGAGGATCATGCAGTCGGTGCTTGGAAACTCCTGATAGTGGCGCACCAGGGGTTCAATGAGGCGAAGTTTCGAGTGTGACTCCCCGCCGAGCGGAACTCCGCTGATACAGAATCCAGCCGCTCCTCCGAGCCACTCTCTCGATGACCGCTCCAGGAGATCGATGGTTTCGTCGATAGCCCCGACGAGAGGGCAGCCGAACATCCAGGCAGCTTCGAAAGGATAGAAAATTCCCGGTTGTTCCCGCTCAACAAAAGCCAGCCAGGATCCCGATTCTTCGACAATGAAGTGGCGGTTCTCTGCGGGGATCCTGTGGAGGTGATCGTGCGCCGCCAGTTGCCACAGGGAACTCGAGCAGAAGGGGGACTCTTTCCGGCTCAGTGCGACCGCCGCATCAAATTCGCCCGAACGCGTCCGAAACTCCGCGAGCGTGAGACGCGTCATGATGCGTTATGCGATTGAACGTGGGGGTAACCCTCTCATGTTTTCCGATCAACCCTCTTGAATGTCACCAGTGTCGGGTTCAAGGGTTAAGGAAGGCGCGAATCAGAGTTCCATCGCGGCTCAGGACCATGACCGTTGTTTTGTCCTGGGGAAGTGACCCGAGAAGATCGTAGAAGGTTGCCACATCAGTCACGGGGGCCTGATTGATTCGATGAATGAGGTCACCCGTTTGAAAACGCTTCGCCGCCTGGGAATCGGCCTTCACTCCGGTGATGACAATCGCGGCGGTGGTTTCCGGTAGACCGAGGGCGATGCGCTGCTCCGGGGAAAGGTTGCCCACCGAAATGCCCAGTGCCTCGGCGATCGATTGCCCGTTGGCGGCAATATCCGACTTCAGCTTCAGTGTATTGGTGTCCGACTTGGCAATGGCCTGAACAGCGATCTCCATCGGCTCTCCTTTGCGTACGAAACTGAGATTGGCGACTTCGCCCGCCTTTTTCGACTGAATCCTTGCGAGAACTTCCTCCGCATTCTTCGCCGGCTTCCCGTCGAACATGAGGATCACATCGCCCGGCTTCAGGCCTGCTTCTTCAGCGGGAGAATCGCTCACGACATTGGTGATGAGAGCGCCCTGCGTACTGGTGAGTCCGAGGGCAATGGCGTAGTTCCGCGAAATGTTCTCCACCTCGACGCCGATGTATCCGCGAATGAGAGGTCTCCCGAGAACAATCGCTTCGAAGACCTCCTTCACTTCATTCGCCGGAATGGCAAGACCGATGCCCTGCCAGACGCGCACATCCTGCTGTCCGGTAAAGATCGCCACGTTGATGCCGATGATTTCGCCGCGGATATTCACCAGAGGTCCCCCGGAGTTTCCGGGGTTGATGACCGCATCCACCTGAAAGTAGTCATTCGATCCGTCACTCAGTTCCCGCTGCTTTGCGCTGATGATGCCCTGCGTCACGGTTTCGCTGAGGCCGAAGGGATTGCCCACGGCGAGGACCATTTCGCCGACCCTGACGGAATCAGAATCGCCGAAGGAAAGGGGGCGAATTACCGGAAGTTGGCCACCCTCGGGTGCCTTGAGTTGAAGCACGGCCACGTCGACGTTCGGATCGCTGCCGATCCACTCTGCTTCATACTGACTGCCGTCATGGAGGGTGACCCGGATGGCATCAACTCCGGCAACGACATGGTGATTGGTGACGATGTGTCCCTGATTCGTCACGATGACACCCGAGCCCAGGCCGGGAGCTTCGTAACTCTGATCCTGGCGGTAGCCGAATAGTCCGAAAGGATCCGTGGGGACAACCCGGGTGACATTGACATTGGTGGTGGTGTCGATACTCACGACGGACGGGACCACCGCTTCGGTAAGGTCCGAGAGAGCGCGGTTCATGTCAGCGAGAATACCGAGATTGTTGAGATCGAGCGGCTCGGCCCGGAGGAGGGGAGAAGGATCCCCCTGGGCAATGATCGGGTTCTCCGCACCGATGACTGCGGTGAGGGGTCTTTTCTTTAACAGATCGAAGACATCGTATCGCTTCCCTGTGTCGATGATTTCGGAATAAATCAGAGCGGATAGGCCGCCAATAACGGCGAGGCTGATGAGGTGGAATAGAGAGCGGGCCATGATGATTTTCCCAAGCCGGGTGAGGGGCGTGAATTACCTTTCCCCAACCTTATCCACTCCTGGAAAAGACTCCACCAACTTTTGGTCCTCCGGAGCAAGGTCATTGATAGGGAGGGTCCACTTTTGACCGGAAGCGTCTTCGAGCATGACCTGAACTTTGTCGTGCTTGACGAATCTGGCGAAAATCATTTTTCCGAGGAAGTTCGACCAGTCACGGTAGCCTCGCGCAATTAGCTCCGCCTTCTGGATCTTGACCGATTCCAGGACCGGTCGACAAGCCACCGTGAGCTCATTGAAATAGTCAACCGGGCGACCTGAGCGGTAGCCGCGAATCCCCCGTTCAACCTCTCCGTTGGGGTTGAAGATAAGAACGTTAGGGTATCCTTTGACCTTGTAGCGGTCCTTGATCTTCCGCAGCGCATCCGGGGCGTCGGTAATGTTTTTCGGGAAATTGAGGTAACAGATGACGAGATTCTCTTTCACAAAGTTATTGAAGCTCTTGGTGGCAAACACCTCCTGTGAGAGAGCCATGGCCTGGGTGTTCCAAGCCCCCGTAAAGAGAAGCATGAGCGGTCGCTGCTCCCGCTGCGCCCGGTCGAAAGCGTAATGAGGATTGATCTCCCACCAGGCGCTCTCCGGATCCTCGGGGAAGACCTGAACCCGTTCCGGACGCTGTTCCTCGATAATTCTGGATTGCGCTTGCTCGGCTCCGACCGTGGCCCCGTTTGGAAGGGCAGGGGACGGAGGTGCGGGAGTCGACGGCATCGCGGGGGGGAGAGCCGGGTCCGGCGCAGGTGGCATGGGGGTTTCCGGGCTCAAGGGAACGGCGACCGGCGGAGCGCCTGAAGCGGTGGTTCCCGGCCCGGTGGCGGCTGGCAGGGTGGCGAACTCCGACGGCGCGCCCGGCCCGGCGGGAACCGCAGGAGATGGCGGGGCCGCTATTCTTCCTGCCCCTTCCTGTGCGCCAATGGTTGACGCGGAAACGACTCCGAAGAGCAGGACCAGCCCGATACGGGGGGTTATCAGACGAAATGTCATCCTCGACGCCATTTTAGCAAAGCTCGGAAAATTGGACAGGAAAATTGACAAGAGGCAGGAGTCTTGCTCTGTTTGCCAACCTGACTTCCCTGCCCCGCTCGGAGTCTCCGACCATGGAATCGCGAGCTGCCAGATCGCCCCTTTACTCCGCCCTCATTTTCGGAGTCCTCATGGTCATCTGGGTCGTGTTTTCGGGATTTCTCGACCCCTTTCACCTTTCGCTGGGCCTCATCTCCTGCGGGATCGTCACCTGGCTTTCCTCCGGCCTCCTCTTCGATGATCAATCCATCCCGATCCGCCGCCGCGCCGTCCAGACGGTGCGTTTCATTTCCTACATGGTGTGGCTCACCTGGCAGATCGTGCTCTCGAATATCGCGGTGCTGAAACTTGCCTTCGCCCCGCGCTCCTCCCTGCAGCCGCAGATCGTGCGCTACCGCACCCCGCTGAAGACGGACTTCGAAAAGTTCCTCCTCGCGAACTCGATCACACTTACCCCCGGCACAGTGACGATCAAGATCCTCGGAGACATCTTTTATATTCATGCAATCGACGATGGCGCCGCCTCCGGCCTGAACGGGGAAATGGATCGCCGCATTGCCCGCATCTTCGAGACCAGGGAGCCATGACCTTCGAGCATTTCGCCATCGGAGTCGGCATCACGCTTCTCCTTCTCATGATCCCCGCGATGCTGCGCATCGTGAACGGCCCTACCGCGCTCGACCGCATCGTCGCGGTGAACGTAATCGGCACCAAGACGGCGGTGCTCCTCGTCGTCATCGGAGTGGTTTTCAAACAGGTCGGGATGTTCGTCGATTTCGCCCTCGCCTACGCCCTGCTCAATTTCACCGGCTCGATCGCCGCGGCCCGCTACCTGCATCGGGCAGCCCAGCGCGGTGGCGATGCCCCCAGCGGAGAGGAGGCGGACTGAAGTCATGATTCTCACGATTCTCAGTGTCATCCTCATCGTGTCGGGACTGGTCTTCTTTTTCGGGGCTGCAGTCGGCCTGATGCGTTTCCCCGACTTCTACTCGCGCATGCACGCAGCGGGCAAGGGCGACACCCTCTCGACCCTCCTTGTCATCTCGGGGTTCGCGCTCTACCAGTTCCGCGACATCCACGATTTCTCCCACGACTGGCCCGTCCTCCTTGTCGTCCTGAAGCTGCTCGCCATTGTCGTCTTCATCTACCTGACGAGCCCGACGAGCACGAGCGCGCTCGCCGACGCCGGATGGGAAGACGGGATCGATCCCGTGATCGAACCGGGCCGCGAGAACCACCTCGAGGACGACTGCCACCGGACGCCACCCTCCAGCCCGCAACCCTGAACTGCCGTGATCGTCGCTTTTGACATCATCATTCTCGTGTTCCTCGTCATCGCGGCGATCATTTCCCTTTCGGTGAAAGATCTTCTCGCCGCCGCGATGGTCTTCGGTATTTACGGCTTCCTCATCTGCCTGCTCTGGGCCGAGATGGGGGCCGTCGACGTCGCCTTCACCGAGGCGACCGTGGGCGCGGGAGTCAGCACCGTGCTGATCGTGGCCACCATTCTCAACACCCGCAGGAAGTCGACGGACTGATGAAAGCCAAGATCTTCGCCTCCATCGCCGTCGCCATCACCGGAGCCGTCCTGCTCTATGCGGTGACGGATTTTCCCAATTTCGGAGATCCCCGTTCGCCCGCCAACGCCGGGGTGGAGGGAGGCTCTCCCTCGGCGTCGCTCTACTACATCGAGAACACCTACCGCGACACGAAGGTACCGAATCTCGTCACCGCCATCCTCGCCGACTACCGGGGCTACGACACCCTTTTCGAAACCGTCGTCATTTTCACCGCGGGCATGGCGATCTTTGCGATCCTCCGGGTCCTCCGTAACGAGAATGCACCCTCCGCGCCCTCCCCTGATCCCGAAGCGTCCAATCGCACCATCGACGGGGACCATCACCGCATCATCGTCGGGATCACCTGCCGTATCGCTGTTCCGCTCGTGCAGATCTTCGCTCTCTACGTCGTGGCCCACGGCCACCACAGTCCGGGAGGCGGCTTCCAGGGCGGCGTCATGCTCGGGGCGAGCTTCATTCTCATCGCCCTCTCCGGATCGCTCCGCGACGCGCTCGCCCGCTTCAGCGAAGCCAGCTACATCCGCCTTGCCAGCATCGGCATTCTTATCTACGCCGGGGTCGCCTTCCTCCCCCTCGTTTTCGGGCGCAATTTCGTCGACTACGGAGCTCTCAAGGGCCTCCTCGGAACCGACGGTGAGGAGATGGCGCGCTCTCACGGCATCTTCGGAGTCGAGCTCGGAGTTGCTTTCACTGTCATGTCCATCATGTTTGCCATTTTTGCCAATCTCTCAACCCGCGGGAGACTGAAGGGAGGACTCTAACCGCGATCACCCGATGGAGACATTCTTCAAAGAAGCGGTCGTGCCGCACTTCAACTTCTGGATCTACGTGATCATCATGATGATCGGCCTCTGGTCGGTCATCGCGAAGAACAACCTCATCAAGAAACTCATCGGCCTCTCGATCTTTCAGACCGCGATCCTCCTCCTCTACGTTTCGCTGGGGGTTAAGGAAGGCGCGACCATCCCGATCATCGACCACCACGCCGCCGAGCTTTCCCTTGCGGGGGATGCCGCGGCCATCAATCCCGATGCCATCGCGAACCCCGTGCCCCATGTCCTCATGCTGACTGCGATCGTCGTTGGCGTGGCGACCCTCGGGGTGGCCCTGGCCCTCTGCCAGGTGATCTACAAAGACTTCGGTACCCTCGAGGAGGACGAGGTGCTGCAAAAAATCAAGGCGCTCCACGACGATGTCTGATCACCTCCCCGTCCTCGTTCTTCTTGCGCCGCTCTTCGGCGCGATTACCCTCGGCCTCTTCGGGATGAAGGACCATCGTGTCTGCCTCCCCGTGGTCCTCTCGGCTCTCGTTGTCTCGCTGTGCTGCGCAATCGGGATCGTGCTCAAGGTTCATTCGGGCGGCACGCTCGATTACTTTGTCGCCGGCTGGAAGGAGCCTTTCGGCATTGGCATCCTTCTGCGGGCCGATGCCATCAACAGCCCCATCCTCGTTGTCATCGCCACTGTCGCTCTTCTCGCTGCGGTCTTCACGGTCCGGCACGCCGGAGAACGCGACTCCGAAAAGACGCCGCATTTCTACATTCTCTTCCTCCTCCTCTGCGTCGGACTTTTCGGCATCACCATCACCGGAGACGCCTTCAACGTCTTTGTCCTCATCGAAGTCACCGCTCTGACGAGTTACGGGCTCATCGCCATCGGCAGCTCGAAGCGCTGCAAGGTCGCGGCCTTCCATTACCTCGTCATGGGCACGGTGGGAGCCTCCTTTTACCTGATCGGGGTCGGGTATCTCTACCTGAAGCTGGGCTCGCTCAACATGCAGGATATCCACACCATCCTGGCCTCGAACGAAACCCTCGCCGACTCGCGTGCGATCCGCACTGCTTTCGTCTTCATCCTCGTCGGGATCTGGACGAAGATGGCCTTTTTCCCACTGCACGGCTGGCTCCCGAACGCCTACAGCTACAGTCCCTCGGGCAGCGCCGCGATCCTCGCCCCGCTCGTGACGAAGGTCTCGGTCTACGTGATGGTGCGCATGATGGTGAGCGTCTTCGGACTCGACCGCCTCGAAGCGAATGTCGAATGGGGGCACTTCGTTGTCTGGCTTGCCGTGATCGCCATTGTCGCCGGATCGACGATGGCCCTCGCCCAGCGCGAGATCAAAAAGATGCTCTGTTGCCTCATCATCGCCGAGGTCGGCTACATGGTCGGAGGGGCCTGGCTCGGCGATCCGCAGCGCTGGGGACTCACCGGCACCGTCTACCACATCCTTGCCGACGCCCTCATGACCTCCTGCCTCTTCCTCGCCGCGGGCGCTTTCGCGAAGTGGCACGGAGCGATTAAACTCGAGGATCTCTCCGGCATTTTCTGCAAGATGCCGCTCGCTTCCGCCGGTTTTGTCGTCGGCGGGCTCGCGATCATCGGCGTGCCGCCCACCTGCGGCTTCTACAGCAAATTCTACC
This sequence comes from Akkermansiaceae bacterium UBA2381, assembly GCA_002344215.1. GTDB lineage: Bacteria > Verrucomicrobiota > Verrucomicrobiia > Verrucomicrobiales > DEV007 > Arctic95D-9. Next base: position 235,011 of record DDSV01000024.1, on the reverse strand, counting down.
TCATCCGCGGGGCGATCGAGGCGGGACAATGGGTCTACGTTGCCGCGCTGCTCGCATCCAGTCTCGTCAACGCGGTGCTCTTCTTCCGCATTTTCGAGATCGCCTACTTCGGGAAAAACCCCGTCGAGTCCCACGGTCACGGCGATGACCATGGACACGGCCACGACAGCGAGCCGGTCGTGCGCCGCGAACCTCCCCTGCAGGCCCTCGTTCCGGTGCTCGTCGCAGCGGCGCTTGTTATTTTGTTAGGACTATTCAATGGTCCCGTCGTCGAGTTCATCCGCACGGGACTCATCGAGACCGCCGCGGTCGTTTCCACCGGCAGATAAGTGATGGAGAATACCGTGCACAGCTACCTTCCCCTCTGGGCCTGTCTCGCCTCGCTCGCGGCCGTGCCCCTCATCGTTCTTTTCCGCCGCGAGATCTTCCTCCGCGAACTCGTCACCTTCGGGGCGGGCGCGTTGAAGTTCGCCTTCGTCCTCGCGATGCTGCCGGTCATTCTCGAAGGCAAGGTCATCGTCCTGACGCTCGTCGACGGGATCGGAGGCATCAACGTGCCGATCGCCTTCCGCGTCGACGGCCTCGGCATGCTCTTCGCCCTCGTCGCCTCCTCGCTCTGGATCCTCACCTCGCTCTATGCGGTCGGCTACATGAGGGGCCTTCATGAACATTCGCAGACGCGCTTCTTCGCCTTCTTCGCCCTCTCGCTTTGTGCCACCCTCGGCGTCGCGTTCGCGGGGAATCTCTTCACGCTCTATCTCTTCTACGAGATGCTCTCGCTCTCGACCTGGCCCCTCGTGACCCATCATCAGGACAAGGAAGCCCGCACCGGCGGCCGCACCTACCTCTCCTATCTGCTCGGCACCTCCATCGCCTTCGCCATTCCCGCGATTCTCTTCACCTACGTGCGCAGCGGCGGCGAGGTTTCCTTCGGCCCCGAGGCCATCCTTGCGGACAGCAAGCTCGACTACTGGCCCGCCCTCGCGCTGCTCCTCGCTTTTGCCTTCGGCTTTTCCAAGGCGGGTCTCATGCCCTTCCATTCATGGCTGCCCGGAGCCATGGTCGCGCCCACGCCCGTCTCGGCGCTGCTCCACGCCGTCGCCGTCGTGAAAGTCGGGGTCTTTTGCATCATCCGCGTCGTTACCGGAGTCTTTGGGGTGAAACTGTTAGAGGGCCTCGGAGTCAACGAAGTGCTCGCGTGGATCGCCGCCTTCACCGTCATCACTTCCTCCCTCATCGCCCTGACGCAGGACAACCTTAAGCGCCGCCTCGCCTTCTCCACGATCGGGCAGCTCGCCTACATCGTCCTCGGGGCCGCCCTCATCACGAAACTCTCCCTCTCCGGCAGCGTCCTCCACATCGCCGCTCACGCCGTCGCGAAGATCACCCTCTTCTTCTGCGCCGGAGCAATCTTTGTCGCCACCGGAAAAAAATACGTCAGCCAGCTCGCCGGTCTTGGCCGCACCATGCCGATCACGATGGGGGCCTTCTTCCTCGGTTCCCTCGGCGTGATCGGACTACCGCCAAGCCTCGGACTGATCAGCAAGTTCCACCTCGTCGTCGGCGCGGCCGACGCGGGCGAGATCGCGCTTCTCTGCGTCTTCCTCGTCAGCACCCTGCTCAACGCCGCCTACTTCCTTCCCCTCGTGTGGATCGCCTTTTTCCCGAAGAAGGGCAGCCTCCCCGCGGAACTCGACCGGCCCTTCTCCTGGTCGGGAGTGCGCGAGGCTCCCTGGGCTTGCGTTCTCCCTCTCGCCATCACCGCCCTGCTCTCGACCGGGCTCTTTTTCTGTTCCGGCTTCCTCCAGGAGCTGACCAAACAATTCATCGAGGGGATCGGCCTCTGACACGACCATGCAAGGCACGAATTTGAAGAAAGAAAACGATTGGTTCGACCGTCCCGCGTCGAGGCGGCTCCTCTGGCGTCTCCTCTATGGCGCGTGCGCTGTCTCGGTCCTCCTCGAGATCGTCCTCATCGCCACCCACCAACGGCACGGACACTTCGGCGAAGGTTGGCCGGACGGCTGGTGGTTCTTTTACGCCCTCCTCGGCTTCATTGCCTGTTCCCTCATGATCCTCGTGGCCAAAGGGCTCGGAGCCTGGCTGAAGCGCCCCGAGGATTACTACGCCGAAACGGAGGAAACCACCCTGCCGGAAGACATTGATGAATCCCTTCGCTGAAATCCACCCCGCTTTGATCCTCCTCATCGGGGCTCTCTTCGTGCCGCTCTTCCGCGGTGTCTGGCGAAGCGCGTGGACGATCCTCCTGCCCGTGCTCGCCCTCGCTGCCGTCGCGGCGCTGCCTTCCCCCGGAGAAGGCGCCCAATGGACCGGCTGGACCCTGCGCGTTCTGCCCTGGGTGAATGAACCACTCACCTTCCTGCGAGTCGACGGCCTCTCCAAAGCCTTCGCCTACATCTTCACGATCAACGCCATCGCCGCCTTCGTCTTCGCCTTCTATGTGAAGCAGAGCGGCCAGCACGTCGCCGCACTCATCTACATCGGTGCCGCCCTCGGCGCGGTCTTCGCGGGCGATCTCATTTCGCTTTATGTCTTCTGGGAAGTGATGGCCGTCGCCTCGACCTTCGTTATCCTCGCCCGACGCACCGAAAAGGCCAAGGGTTCGGCCTACCGTTATGTCCTCATCCACCTCCTCGGCGGTCTTTTCTTCCTCGCTGGACTCGCCATCACCGTCGCGCAGACCGGATCGATCGCCTTCGACGGCTTTGATTTCGACACCGCGCAAAACGCCGGCACCTGGTTGATCCTTCTCGGCTTTCTCGTCAACGCGGCCGCCCCGCCCTTCTCCGCCTGGCTCTCCGACGCTTATCCCGAGGCCAGCGTCACCGGCGGCCTCATCCTCAGCGCCTACACTACCAAGACCGCCGTCTACGCCCTCCTCCGCGGCTACGAGGGCTGGGAGCCGCTCATCTGGGTCGGCTGCATCATGTCGATCTACGGCATCATCTACGCGCTGCTCGAAAACGACATGCGGCGCATCCTTGCCTATTCGATTATCAACCAGGTTGGGTTCATGGTTTGCGCCGCCGGCATCGGAGGTCCCATCGCCATCAGCGGGGCGACGGCGCACGCCTTCTGCCACATCATCTACAAGTCGCTCCTCTGGATGTCGGCCGGAGCCGTCCTCTACCGCGTCGGGAAGAGCAAGTGCACTGACCTCGGCGGGCTCTACAAGACGATGCCCTGGACCCTGACCTTCGGCACGATCGGAGCGCTCGCCATCTCCGCGGTGCCGCTCACGAGCGGATTCACCAGCAAGACTATCATCCTCCACGCCGCCGAGCATGAGCATCTTTTCTGGCCCTGGCTCATTCTCGAAGCTGCCTCGGCCGGCGTCTTCCTCCATGCCGGGATCAAGTTCCCCTACTTCGTCTTCTTCAACCAGGACCGCGGACTGCGCCCGAAGGAGGCCCCGCTGTCGATGCTCCTCGCGATGGGAGCCCTTTCCTTCCTCTGCCTCTTCCTCGGGATATACCCGCAGCCGCTCTACGACATCCTTCCCTATCACGTCGACTACAACGCCTGGACCGTGCCTCACGTCATCGCCCAGGCCCAGTTGCTGATGCTCTCGGCGCTGGTCTTCTTCCTCTTCCTGCCGATGCTGAAACGCACCGCAACGATCTCGCTCGACACCGACTGGTTTTACCGGAAAGGCGGCGACGCGTTTTACCGACTCGCCGACAAGAGCCTGAATGCGATCAATGCCGCCACCTCGCGGCTCTTTCTCGGTAAGGTCGTCAACAGCATCACGAATTTCTTCGAATCCGGCCTGCCGCGTCTCGCTTGCTTCTTCATGACCCCAATTTGGAAGCTGATGGGCCATGACGCCGCGCAAATCGAGGCGGAACGCCATTCTCTCTTCCGCCGCTCCAAGATCGGCGCCTTCCCCGTCAGCATCACCGCCTTTTTCGCTGTGATTCTTTTGGGCCTGCTGTCTCTCCTTTTCAAAACCGGGAAGTAACAGGCGGACCGGTCCACGACCGCCATCCCTGAGCCCAGTTCCGGGATGTTCTTGCCGGCAAGGAACCGGCTTTATCTCAAAAATTATGGTAATTCGACTTAAATGCTCTAAATTAGGAAGAATATCTCTCGACCTTACCCATGCCTCGCTCAGTCTATCGAATCGACGATCACACGATGATGGCCGAGAAACGCGCCGAGTGGACGGCCTTTTCGAAGGGCTGTTCCCTCGCGGCGCCGTTTTGTCATCCCGGGGTGTGGATGTCGTGGCTCGAGGCCTTTGCTGAATACGAGCCGGTCATTTTTGAGCTTCGCGATGGTTCCGGGCTGCTGGCACTCCTGCCCTTCTACCTTGAGGGGACGACCCTCCGTCCCGCGACTGGACCTCATATCGACTACCAGGATATTGCTGCGGTGTCGGATGAGGCTGCCGTGGAGTTGCTTGTCGCCGTGATCCAGGATGCCGCCGGCAGGGGACTGATGTTGACCTTCGACAAGGTGGCGGAGCACTCACGGCTGCGGGTGGCGATTGGCGATGCGAGAGTGGCCGAACTGGCCTCGGTCCAGCGGCGTTACTGGAGTCTCTGTCCTTCTGCCCTGGTTGAGGTTCACGGACCCGGCAGGTTTCTGGCCTCTCTCTCAAGCAACCGGAGGAGAGATTACACGGTCGCTTCCCGGCGGATCAAAGAAGCGTTTCCGGATCATGTTGTTGAACATCGCTTCGGTTCGGAGATCGATTCCGCCCTTTTGCACGAAGCGGCACAACTTCATCGCGAGAACCAGTATCGCCGTGAGGGGGAGTCAGTCTTCTCTGATTCTCGATTCACCGGGTTTCTTGAAAAGCAGGCCGCGGCGGATGCTCCCGTGCTTTTGTCCATGATCAGGGCTCGTCCCGGGGGGGAGCCGATGGCATTCAATTTGGGTTACTTTGCTGAAGACACTTACTTTTACTACATCACCTCTTACGACGGTGCCTTTGTTTCGCTTTCCCCGGGAAAGCGGCTCTTCATTGAGACACTGAGCTACTGCGCTGACCGGGTCGAACATGGCCGCCTTCGCTATGACTTGCTGAGTGGCGAGGAGAATTACAAGAGCCGCTGGGCAACCACGTTTTATGAAGTGGAGCGAATCCAGGTGATTCCAAAACGCCTCTGCAACCTTCCGAGAGTCGCCGCCTATTCTGCGCTCTACACTTTGAAGAGCGCAAAAAACCGCCTCCTTAAATGGAAAGCGGGCGGAGAGCGGGTCGCCGGGCTTCAGCACGAGCCCCCGGTTCTCGCGAGATAGGAATCACACGAGGAAAGAGCACACGTACTGGCAGATTCCGTCCTTCACCCGGATAGTGAAGCCGGACTTAGCCGGAACGTTGAAGGCGGTTCCCGCACCGTAGGTGGCGACTCCCTCTTCGCCGTCCAGTTGCACTTCACAGGATCCGTCCGAGATGGCCATTTCCTCGGCCGCGTCGGTACCGAAATGATATTCTCCGGCGTAAATCAGACCGAGCGTCTTTTTGGTGTTGTCAGGGAAAAGGATCGTGTGGCTGACGACTTTGCCGTCGAAATAGACATTGGCTTTGGCGACTGCAGTGACTTGGGGGAATTCCATGATTGAGGTGCTTGGTGGTTTTGTTAGTTCTTTTCGCGGCGGCGTGCCTGGGTTTTGAGGCGCAGTGCGTTGAGGCGGATGAATCCGGTGGCGTCATCCTGATTGTAGGCGTGCTCGGCTCCGCCCTCCATCGTTGCGACGGCTTCGTTGTAGAGGCTGTTGGGCGAGCGGCGTCCGGCCGTGATGATGTTGCCCTTGTAGAGCTTCAGGCGGACTTCGCCCGAGACGTATTGCTGCGACTCGGTGACGAGGGACTGCAGGGCCTCACGCTCAGGGGCGAACCAGAAGCCGTTGTAGACGAGCTGCGCGTACTTGGGAATGAGTGAGTCGCGGAGGTGCATGACCTCACGATCCATCGTGAGACTTTCCATCTGGCGGTGACCGGCGAGGAGAATGCTACCGCCCGGGGTTTCGTAAACGCCGCGGCTCTTCATGCCGACAAAACGGTTTTCGACCATGTCGATGCGTCCGATCCCGTTGCGTCCGCCGAGCAAATTCAGGACTCGCATCACACCGTAGGGATTAAGGAGGGTATAGCCATCCTTCTGACCCTGTTTGGTCACATCCCCGAGTTGGGCCAGAATCGCATCGATGCCTTCGACCTGAAGGCCGATACAGTTTCCCTTTTCGAAGAGAAGTTGCACATACTCCGCTTTGTCGGGAGCCTCTTCGGGAGAGACGCTGAGGACGTACATGTCGCGGTCGTCTTCGCCGGAGGCGTCATACCACGGGTCTTCAAGGACACCGCTTTCGAAGCTGATGTGGAGAAGGTTGCGGTCCATGCTGTAGGACTTCTTGATCGAGGCCTGCACGGGGATGTTGTGCTCGGCGGCGTAGGCGATCATTTCGGCACGGCCGGGGAACTGCTCGCGGAAACGCTTCTGACGCCAGGGGGCGATGATCTCGATGCCGGGAGCGAGGGAGGCGGCGGAGAGTTCGAAACGGACCTGGTCATTGCCCTTGCCGGTAGCGCCATGGGCGATGGCATCGGCACCGTGTTCGATCGCGGCGCGGACCATGCCTTCGGAGATACAGGGACGGGCGATGGAGGTGCCGAGGAGATACTGACCCTCGTAGATCGCGCCGGCCTGGATCATGGGGAAGATGTAGTCGGCCGCGAAGGTGTCTTTGAGATCACCGATGATGCATTTCGAGGCACCGGTCTTGAGCGCTTTTTCCTCGAGGCCGTCGAGTTCCTCCTGCTGGCCGACATCGGCGCAGTAGGCGATCACGTCAGCCTGGTAGGTATCTTTCAGCCAGGTGAGAAGAACGGAGGTGTCGAGGCCTCCTGAATAGGCTACGAGGATTTTTTTGATGTTGTCGCTCATGGAAAATGTCGGGGTAAAAGACCGGCGGCCATTCTACGTGCGGGGCGCGGCCTTGCAACGGGATTTGCCGTCACTTCCTCGTCTTGACCGCACGATTTCGCTCAGGAAAGAGGGTTCGGCAGATTCCGCAGACAGTGCCGTCGCAGCCACGCGCCGTGCAGTGTTCGCGTCCGTAAAAAATGATCTGGAGATGGAGCTTGTTCCACTTCTCACGGGGGAAGGCACGCTTCAGGTCCTTTTCTGTCTCGACAACATTTTTGCCCGAGGTCAGTTTCCAGCGCTGCGCGAGTCGGTGAATGTGGGTGTCGACGGGGAACGCCGGAACGCCGAAGGCCTGGCTCATGACGACGGAGGCGGTCTTGTGACCGACTCCGGGAAGGGCTTCAAGGGCCTCAAAATCAGCGGGAACTTCGCCGTCGTATTGCTCGACGAGGATACTGGAGAGCCCGGAGATGGCGACCGACTTGCGCGGGGAAAGCCCGCAGGGCCGGATGATCTCGCGTATTTTTTCCACGGGAGCGAGAGCCATTTTTTCCGGTGTGTCAGCCAGGTCAAACAAGGCCGGGGTGATTTTGTTGACCCGCTCATCTGTGCATTGCGCGGACAAAAGCACGGCAATGAGGAGGGTGTAGGGATCCCGGTGGTCGAGCGGGATGGGCGTCTCGGGATAAAGCTCCTCAAGCCGCCCGGCGATGTGGTCGCAGCGTTCAGCTTTCGTCATCACGCAGGGGAGAATCGATCCGCAGGGCGAGTTAGGCACTGGTGCCGGTCGGCGACAGGGAGACGGTGCCGTTGCGGCCCTTCTTCTCGATCTCCTGCAGCATCTCGCGGACGTGGTCGGCATGGCGAACATTTTTGCGGCCATCCAAAATCTTCCGGCTTTCTTCGAAGGAGCCCCATTCGATCACTTTAATGGGAACGTTGCGTACTCCCCAATCTCCCATGGACGACTTCTCGGGCTTGTAGATATCGATTGTCTCGGTGCCGACAAGTGCGCTCCCGTAATCGTCCACCACATACTCGTAGGGGAGACCCTCGATCGTGAACCGGGTGCCGAGGGGATACTTCGACCAGTCGGCAGCGGCGCTGCGAACCTTGGAGCCGTATTGGAGCGTGGTACCGGCGGCACTTTGACGTCCGTACTGAATGTGGTCCGACTCCGTGTGGGTGTAGGCGGTGGTGCGCACCATCATGATCTGATTGGTCGGCCGGTTTGTCACGGGAGTGCGGGGAACAGAGGCCAGAATGACGGGAGAACTGGACGGTTCGGACGCCGATCTCGACTGCGCCACCTGCTCAATCGGGGCGGGGGAAGAAGGTGTTGCGGGTGCTCCGACGATGGTCTGAGCAGCAGCGGTATCCGCGCTTCCTGCGGCCGGGTTGATTGTCAGCGTCTCAGTGGCGACAGGTGTCGCATGCGGTGTGGTCGTTGCGGCCGCGGCAGCCTTGTTCGACGTCGCCGAAAGGTTGGACGTGGTGGTGCAACTCGAGAGCGTCAGCATCCCGGTGGCTCCGAGTGTCAGAAGAGACAAAATTCTGTGTCCTGCCGCGTTATCCATGGGATCAACCTCTTAGTGTCATAAGCGCATTCGGCTTAAAGTCAACGTTTCCGCGTTAGTCCAGCCTGAATCTAACACGGAAATATAATAATTACCAGAAATTCAACCTTTCCTCGGCATCAAACCGCAAATTTATCTGCCGCTTGTCTCAATAACACGGACAAAACCGCTGATATCTTAGATCTTTTTAAAATTTTGCCACTCAAGGTGATTCGCCTGCTTGAGGGCCGATCCTTACTTTCTTTTCAGGGGGTGAAAACGGGATGATCTCGAGGGTTCCTTTGCCAACGTCCACGGAGATCGTGCCTGAAGTGGCGAGATCAAAGAGGGGAATCTGCTTGTCCTGCAGCAGCTTGCGCAAATTTTCGGGGATCTGTTCTGATTTTGGAAATTCGGAGTGGGTTGAGATGACCGCACTGGGATTGACGGCCTCGAGGAAGGCGGGCAGAACTGAGGGCGATTCGGTATGCTGCCCCCGAATCCAGAGATCGGCCCGCAGATCGGATCCGGATTCGATGAGTTCATTCTCAGTATCAAATCCGGCATCGGAGGTGAAAAGGATGGTCTGATCCGCATATTGCAGTTTCAGGACGAGAGATCTGTCGTCCGCGAGACGGCCTGGATTTGTGCCGGAGGGAGAAAGGATGGTGCAGACGGTGCTGCTTCCAATGACGAGGCGGTGTCCCCGGTCCATCGCCACGGCCCGGATGCCCAGTTTCTCGGCTGCGGCGAGAATCTCGGGCTGGACAGGAGAACGGTTCCCGGCCGCCGATTCAAGAAGCAGCGGGGGGCGAAAGGATGACAGGAGGGCGGGAGCCGCTCCCGTATGTCCCGAGTCACCATGGGTGAGAATAAGGGCGTCCAGGTGATTGATGCCGCGACTTCGCAGGAGAGGGAGCACCTGGCTGCGATAGGTCCTGGTTCCTCCACAGTCGATCATCCAGAAAAGGGGAGGCTTTCCAGGCTCTCCCGGAATGGTGATTAGGATGGCGCCTTCACCGCGATCACCCATGATGTCGAGTCGCAGAAGACGGGGGTCGGGTCTCAGGGTTCCGATTTGTCCGGTATTGAGCGACGCTCCCGGTAACGCCGCAAAAATTGAGGCCAACCCGGTAAGGGCCATTGCCATGGCGGTGTTGACGTGATTGGTCAGGATGGTGATCCAGATAAGGTGGAGGCCGTAAGCGGAGAGAGAAAGCGACGCTAGCGCGATGATGATTCCTGCGAGCGGCACCATGAACACGTTCGCCATGATGCCGACGACAGAAAGATTCTGGAAATGCCAGGCGAGCAGGCCGGCCGAACCCAACCACGAGGTGAGGGAGATGGCGAGCGAGGCCGCGATCGCTCCGGAGGCCCGATCAAGAAAGAGTCTCGTTGGCTTCAAAAGACTCTTCGGGACGAAGGGGTCAGAAAGGAAGGGCCGCTCAAGGAGGGTTCTCAGCCCTGAGGCGAAAAGGGCAATAAACAGCAGGACCGCGAAAGAAAGCTGAAACCCCGGAAGAAAAAGTTGCTGGGTGTCGTAGGCGAGGATCATGAGGCCGGCGAGGCCGAGGCTGTTGAGCAGGACGGGTCTTTCCCGAAGGGCATAAGCGGCGAGAAAGGCCGAAAACATGAGCGCCGCGCGGACTGCGGACGGACTGAGGCCGGTAAGGACCGCGTAAAAGAGAACCAGGGGAATAACAATGATCACAGCGGAATGCCGCGGTAACCCGAGCAGCGAGGCAAGACCGACGAGCAGTCCTGCAACAATCCCGACATGCATGCCTGAAACCGCGAAAAGATGAAGGGTGCCGCTGAGCCGGAAAAGTTCCTCCAACTCCTCGGGCGAACTTTCCCGTGCTCCCAGAGCCATCGCCGCGATCAGCCGCACGTAAGGCTCGTCTTCTTTAGAGGTGCCGGTAAACAAGCCTGCCTCCATCTTTTTTCTCAGAGACCCGGCGAATCGAACGATCCCCGAGCCTTCCCTGCCGGGAAGAAGGGTAAGGCTGTCACCTTCTCGAATTTCAAGCCTGGCGAGAGATCCCGACTGGCGGAAATAAAAGGCTCTCGCATCAAATCCCCCGGGAGTTCGCGGCCCCTCCAGGCCGGAGAGCCGGCCCGTGAAGCGAATACGCGACCCGTAGGAAATTTCCCCGGGATGTCCCAGAATCAGGCATGGGACACGATGGCTGGTGGAAACTTCGTGGGCACCCACCTGAACCGTGCTGAGGTGGAGCATGGTAGAAATGGTGCGATCACCGGAGACAACGGTGTCTGCAATCCAACCGCTGCCGCTGATTTCAACACCTTGTCCTCCGGCAAGGGTGGTGGCGAGGGGGAAGCTTCCGATTCCGTCGAGGCGAGCCTGATGCCGCCATCCGAAGAGAGCGGCGACGAGAACGCACCCCGCCAGTATAAGGCTCGCCGAGCGACGCCGGATTCGCAGGATCAGCGCGGCAAGGGTGAGGATCAGCAAAAGAATCGTTCCCGCCAACCACAAGCTTTTGTCGGCCAGAGCGATGCCCGCTATGGCGGCGATACCGATGACCAAAAGCGGCGTTCGCTGAGGGTTGAAGTCAGTGCGCAGGAGGCGTTGATGAAGTTTGGTCGGGAGGAGACTCACAAATTCCGGAAAAATGAAGTTGGCATTTGGAAAGAGATGGCTAAATTCCCCTCCCCTTGCAGCGTCAGGGGGCCGGAAAAGTAAAGCTGAGTTAATTTCTAGAAATAGTAAAAATTAATTGAAAGTTTTATAATATCTGGAATTGTATTGCGACACGCGGGTATAGCTTAGTGGTAAAGCCCTAGCCTTCCAAGCTAGTTATGTGGGTTCGATTCCCACTACCCGCTCCACTTCAGCGGTAATTATGAAGTTCGCAATTCTCTTCTCCCTGTCCCTCATTGTTTCGAGTCTCATCGACACGGTGCATGGCTCCGAATCAGCGCTTGATTGCCAGACCGCGATCGACACTCTCGCCGCGGGGATCGAAGTTCATCCGGCACAAGCCGTGGTTCTGTTTCAGGATGCCCTGCAGACAAATCCGGATTGTCGAAGCCAGCTGCTGATGAAAGCGATCCAGCTGACCGGAGCTGAGACCACCATCCTGGCCCGACTGATTTATGCCGCGCGAATCGAATTTCCTGAAGACGACAATCTTTTCGCCGAAGCGGCGATGACCGTTGCTCCGGATTGCGGAGCCGAGATTCGTGAGGCCTTCATGAAGAGTACTGTCGAAATGGAGGAGGCTCTGGCAATTGGAAGTGGCGAGATGACGGAGGAAGGCGAGACCCTCGCCGGTCAAACGACCATGGACGAGGACATTCGTGAGGCCATCGCACGGGTGACAGCCAAGGCCGAAGGAAAACACTGGCCCGAGCAGGAGCTATCGGATGAACCGCTTCACTTCCGGAAACCTGACGAAATCCGGGTCTCGAATGAATCCGGTGCCGCCGAAGAGGCCAGCCTCGCCAATGGGCTTGCCCTCGACAAAGTGGACGAGCGTGCCTTGTCCCACCTTCCCGTGAGGATCGACGACGCATGGAAGCCGTCGATCGCTATCCGGCTCGATGAATCGAAGTTTGGCACGGGGCTGCGAACTGACTCGACCGAGCCGCTCGAAGCCGAGATGCGCTCGATCGCCCCGGCAGGTGAAGCAGGGGTATCGGAGGCTCCCGTCCCGAAGCAGTCGAGCGTTTCCCGCGCATCTATCTCCACGGAACTCTATCATTCCACTATTGATCTTGAGACCGGCGACACGCTTCAGCCACTCCTCATTATTCGTCCTCTCTCGACTACTCAGACGGCCCCGACGGATCCGAAGTGACTCCGGTCGGAATCGGGCCGGGACCGCTTAGTTTCAGGTGGTCGAAGCCCAGGATCGGAACGGCTTCCTCATCAGGGAGGCGTTGTAATACTCCGGCTGACCGGTCACCTCTGTTCCAAGCCAGAATGGCTTTTCGAATGATTCATCTTCGCGGGTGAGTTCTATCTCGGCGATGATCAGTCCGGCGTTATCTCCCAGAAACTCATCGACTTCAAAGTGAAGCGATCCCGCCGGCACAAGGTATCGAATTTTCTCAATGACTCCCGGTTCGCAGAGTGTCAGCAACTCCTCCGCCTCGCCCGGAGAAATTTCACGCTCCCACTCGAAACGGGATACACCCGAGCTGTTGCCGGGACCTTTGATTGTGAGATACCCCCGGCCTCCGGAGAGACGAATCCGCACGGATCGTTCGGGAACTGACGAGAGGTAGCCCTGAACAATTCTATCCTCCTTCACGGCAAAGGGTTTGAAATCGCCGCGCACCAGATATTTGCGTTCTATTTCGAGGGCCATGGAATTCAGGGTCTGCATTACCCTCCCGCAAACATGGCAGGATCAGCAGTGCAGATCAAGGGACAGGATGAGTCAATTCCGCAAGTAACTTCGGCAGAAAGACAGAGAAGAACACTGATCACGTGATTGTCAGATTCGAAAGGATGTGGGCAGACTCAGTGATGAAATTCCCCGGTCTCAATCTATTCGCAGTCCTGTTACCCGTCTTTGCTACCTCCGCGGATCTCTCGTCATCGTTTCCCGGTGCCGAAGTGGCGCTGGAACTCTCAATATCGGAAGGTAATCCGAGGAACAGCGAGGGGGATTTCGTTCAACTCAAGGACGGTCGTCTTCTTTTTATCTACACTCGATTCAGTGGCGGGGGCAGTGATCATGACCGGGCGGACCTGGTTTCACGCTACTCGGAGGACGGTGGAAAATCATGGTCCGGAAAAGACAAGGTTGTCGTGGCGAACGAGGGCGGGCTCAATGTGATGTCGGTCTCACTTCTGAGGCTCGATGATGGACGGATCGCTTTGTTTTATCTCCAAAAGAACTCCCTCACCGATTGCCGTCCGGTTGTCCGCTTCTCGTCAGATGAAGCGGAAACCTGGGGCGAGGTGACTTCGATCATACCCGACAAGGAGACAGGCTACTTTGTGCTAAACAATGATCGTGTCGTCCAATTGCAAAGCGGTCGTCTCCTTGCGCCGGTCGCCCTGCACCATGCGCCGGGACGCGAGAAGCCGGATTGGAACGGAGAAGTGGGCTGTTATTACTCCGACGATGCGGGGCTGACCTGGAAGAGCCCGGGGACAATGCAGAAGGCTTTTGATGTCGTGGGAAAACGAGTCGCCGCGCAGGAGCCGGGAGTGTTGGAACTCATGGATGGTCGTGTCCTCCTTTGGGTCCGGACCGGAGCAGGGGAGCTTTATCACGGCCATTCCTCTGACAAGGGATTGACCTGGTCGGATCTGAAACCGATGGGCGTGGCGACACCCCAGTCACCGGCGACGATTGAACGGATTCCGGGAACGAAAACTCTGGTGATGGTGTGGAATGATCATACGATTCTTCCTCCTGCCGAACGGAAACTGCGCACCCCTCTTGCCATTGCACTCTCCCGCGATGAAGGGGTGAGCTGGGGCGCGGCCCGGAATCTGGAGACGGATCCAAAGGGCTGGTACTGCTATACTGCCATGGAGTTCACTGATAAAGACCTTCTTCTCGCCTATGTGGCAGGAACGCAGTCCCCTGGGCTTCATTTGTCCGCAAGCAGGGTCACCCGGGTTCCGCTAGCATCTTTGGACAAGTGAGACCGCGCGGGGATTTCCGTCCCGATTCTATTCGCTGCCGGAACAAAGGTGTGGTTCAATCCTCGCATGCGTTACCCTCTCAATTTCTCTTTCAAGATCGTCGCCCTTGCTCCGCAGATGAAGGTCACCGATGCCGACGGAGCGATGGTGTGTTTTGTGCGTCAGAAAATGTTCAAACTCAAGGAGGCGGTCGAGGTCTTCACTGACGAAACAAGAAGCGAAAAACTCTGCGAAATCCGGGCGGATCGCATGCTCGATTTCTCAGCCCGCTATACCTTTTATGATCGTAACGGCGAGGCTTTCGGTGCGGTGCGACGAAAGGGAATGCGTTCGATCTGGCGTGCGCGTTACGAGATCCTGGATCACGAAACTCCGGAACTGGAGATTCAGGAAGAGAGTGGGTGGATCAAGCTGATGGACGGTATCTTTAGTGATATTCCGATCATTGGAATGTTCTCCGGGTATCTCTTTCATCCGACCTATCTCATCACCCGGCTCGATAATGGAGCCCCCATGATCCGGATCAAAAAAGAGCCGGCCTTCTGGGAGGGGCGGTTTGTCCTGGAGCAACTGGGAACCATCGACGATGGAGACCAGCTCCGCGTCATGCTCTCAACCCTGATGATGATTCTGCTCGAGCGGAATCGCGGGTGAATCGACCGGCTGCAGTGGCGGGTCTCTCTATTTGAGGAACTTCCGCAGCATCGCCAGTTTATCTCCGTAGGGCGGGGCGGTCCGGAAAGCGTCCCGGAGAAAGTAGCGCTTAGTCACGGAACGTGAGTAGGAGAAAGTCTCAAGTCCCGTGCGTCCACGGTAGCGCCCCATCCCGCTGGGGCCGATCCCGCCAAATGGCAGGTTCAGATTGGTGGCCTGCTTCAGGGCATCATTAAAGCAGATAGAGCCCGACCGGAGAGTCGCAGCGATCCGCTCCTGAATTATGCCGCTCCGCGAAAAGACATAAAGTGCCAGTGGAGCCGGGAGCTGTGACATTCGCTCGAGGGTTTCATCGAAACTGGAGTAGCCGATTACGGGTAGAATGGGTCCGAAGATTTCCTCTTTCATCGCCGGAATATCCCAGTTTGCGGTGGGAAGCAGGCGTGGGGCGAGGTGCCGGGACGAGGGTTCGTCCCGTCCGATGCAGATCGCGTCATCAGTGATGAGTTTCTCGAGACGCTGGTAATGAAACTCGTTGATGATGGCTGCGAGATCCCTCCAATCTCCGGTGCCGTAGGAGGCGCCAAGGCATTCCGTTGCCTTTTGGATGAAGGCTTCACGCATTGATTCGGGAACGAGGACGAAGTCCGGGGCGATACAGGTTTGGCCGGCGTTGAAAAACTTCGCGGTGACAATTCGTTCAACCGCGATGTCGAGATCGACGGTCTCATCAATGATGCAGGGACATTTACCGCCCAGTTCGAGTGTCACAGGTGTCAGGGTTCTGGCAGCAGCTTCCGCATAGAGTTTTCCGATGCGTTCGCTGCCCGTGTAAAACCAGTAATCAAAAGGCAGATTCAGAAGGGCTTCGCCCGTGTCCACTCCTCCCGTTGCAACACTCACATGTGCGGGATCAAAAACGTCGCTGATGATCTTCTCCATCAACGTTGCTGTCGCGGGAGCAAGTTCCGAGGGCTTCAGGACAACACAGTTTCCTGCTCCGACGGCGCCGATGAGGGGGCTGAGCGAGAGTTGAAAGGGGTAGTTCCACGGGGCGGCGATGAGCGTGACGCCATAGGGATTCATCCTGATTTCACTCCGCGCCGGGAAAAAATAGAAGGGGTTGCCCACTCGTTTCGGTCGGGTCCACTTCGGGAGCTTCCGGATGAAAAGCCGGAGTTCGGTGAGCACAAAGTGCAACTCCGCCAGATAGGCTTCAAGGGGGGGCTTTCCCAGATCGGCGGACAGGGCGGCGAGGAGATCGTCGGAATGGCGCACGATGGCGGATTCGAGATCCCGCAATTTTTCCCGACGGAATGAGACCGAGGCGGAGATGCCGGACTCAAAAAACGCCTTTTGTGTCTCCACAAGGCGGGCAAGATCGTAATTAGCCGTGTTCCTATCCGCCTCGTTCATTAATGATTGACTACGCTGAATGCGGGTAAGACGACTCAAACACCTTGAATCACCCCATGCCGCCAGAGACCGTTACGCTTCGGGCTGACCTTCGTCGAAAAAAAATGTCGACGAGTTCAGGACCTGAAACGATGAATAGCCCGCGCAAAGCGGTGACTACCGGCGTTCATTTCGGTTTCCGGGGCCTGACTGAAAAATGAAAGACTTAGGTTCGACGGGATTAGCCCGGTCCTCAAAAAAAGTGATTATTGTCGGCGGCGGACCCGGCGGGGTGGCCAGTGCCCTGCTCCTGGCCAGTCGCGGCATCGAGGTGCATCTCTATGAGAAGCACGACCGTCTCGGGGGCAGAACTGCCGCGCATGAGATCAACGGCTACCGTTTCGATATCGGGCCGACCTTCCTGATGATGAAGTCGCTTCTCGACCGCATCTTCATCGAAGCGGGAAAAGATTCGGCCGACTACCTGGATTTTGTTCGGCTCGACCCGATGTATGAGCTCCGCTATGACGATGAAATCTTCCGGGCCTGCAACAACACCGAGGATACCAAGGCGGAGATCGAGCGTCTTTTCCCGGGTCAGTCCCCGGCGATGGATGTTTTTCTGAAGAAGGAGAAAGCACGCTTTAGAAGACTCCTCCCGGCATTTCAACGTGATTTCTCCGTATCACTCAAAACGCTCTCGCCCGACCTGCTCCCCGCCCTTCCACACTTGTCTCTGGGGTCAACGGTATTCGATAACCTGAAAAAATACTTCACCGACGAGAAGCTCGCTCTGCTCTTCTCCTTCCAGAGCAAGTATCTGGGGATGTCGGCCTGGGAGTGTCCCGGTGCCTTTGCGATGCTTTCTTATATGGAGCACGAGCACGGGATCTATCACACGATCGGGGGGCTCAGCGAGATTCCCGCAGGTCTGGGGAGGGCAGCGCAGGATTGCGGTGCCCATCTCCATACCGGAACCCCGGTGAAGGAATTGATTCTCAGCGGGCGAAAGGTGATCGGGGTTGAGTTGGAGAACGGGGAAAAGGTTTTCGCGGACAGCGTCATCATCAATGCGGACTTCGGACATGCCATGACCAACCTCGTTCCGGAAGGAGCCCTGAAGAAATACACGCGGGAAAAGCTGGAGAAGATGAAGTTCAGCTGCTCCACTTTTATGATGCATCTGGGCGTGGACAAAATCTACGACCTTCCCCACCACAGTATCGTTTTTGCCCGTGACTATAAGAAGAACGTTGAGGAGATCTTCAAGTTGAACCGGTCTTCGGACGATATCTCGTTCTACGTGCGGAATGCGAGTGTCACCGACCCGACGCTTGCTCCTCCCGGGAAGTCCAGTCTCTATATTCTGGTGCCGACCCCGAATCTCGATGGTGACGTCGACTGGGACGACGTTCAGGAAAGATATCGCAATCTCATCTTCAAAGCCTTTGCCGATCGCCTCGGTATCGATGACCTCGCGCGGCATATCGAGGTGGAGAAAATTTACACGCCCCGTACCTGGAGCACTGAACTTGACATCTTCAAGGGAGCCACCTTCAATCTTTCCCACTGTCTGAGTCAGATGGCTTTTCTGAGACCGAAGAATCGTTTTGAAGAATTCAGTAACTGTTTCCTTGTCGGGGGAGGGACTCATCCGGGCAGTGGTTTGCCCACGATTTTTGAATCAGCCCGGATCGCCTCCAATCTGATTTCGGACGGGTTTGGTCTGAAGTATGAAAGAACGGAGATTGTCGCATGAGCAGTGGCCCGATGAAGCGTAGTAAAAATGTGGTTGTAGTGGGAGCAGGTCTCGGAGGACTCTCGGCGGCGATATCTCTCAAGGCTGAGGGCTTTGACGTTGAGATCGTGGAGAAAAACGAGCGCATTGGCGGAAAGCTGAACTTCAAAGAGTTGGACGGTTTCGGCTTTGATCTGGGTCCTTCGATTTTCACCCTGCCGGAGTTCTTCCGGGATCTTTGGGCGAGAGCCGGAAAGCGGATGGAAGACTATGTGCAGCTTGAGTCCGTCTCGCCGCACTGGCGCAACTTCTTCGAGGACGGCCTCGTTCTCGATCTCTACGAGGAGCCCGAACGGATGAAGGCCGAACTTTCCAAACTCCCCGGCGATCAGGAACTGCTCTGGGCTCAGTTTCAGGGATTTCTCAAATATGGCCGCGAGCAGTATCACCTGGTTGACGAGGGATATTTCCGAAAGGGCCTCGACAATGTCTGGGAGATGCTCTGCCACTACGGGTGGAGAATGATCTTCAAGATGGATCACCGGAATACGATGACCGGTTCGATCAACAAGCATTTTGAGGAAGAGCATCTCAGAATGATTTTTGAGTACTTCATCAAGTACGTCGGCTCCTCCGCCCATGACGCTCCGGGTTACATGAACCTGATGCCCATCATCCAGTTCGACTACGGTCTCTGGTATGTGAAGGGCGGAATGTACAATCTTGCCCGCGGTCTCGGAAGGCTGCTTGAGGATCTCGGGATCCCGGTGCGGCTCAACAGTGAGGTTGCCTCAATTAACAAAAAGGGAGGCGAAGTCTCCGGGGTCACTCTCGGGAACGGTGAGACGCTTTCAGCCGATTACGTCGTCTGCAACATGGAGGTTCTCCCCGCCTACCGGAAGCTTCTCAGTGAGCCTCCCGCCTTCATGCAGAAGCTTGAGAAATTCGCGCCTGCCTGCTCGGGTCTCGTCATCCACCTCGGGACGGACCGGATTTACGAGCAACTTGCTCATCACAACTTCTTCTATTCGAAGAATCAGAGCAAACATTTCGATTCTGTTTTTCAACAGGGAAAACTACCCGAGGATCCCACGATCTATCTCGTCGCTCCGACAAGGACGGATCCATCGAAGGCACCGGCAGGCCACGACAACATCAAAATTCTTCCTCACATTCCGCCAATCAATCCTGAAAATCCGCACACGCACGAGGAATACATGGCACTCAAGGAGCGCGTCATCGACAAACTCGAGCGTATGGGTCTGACCGATCTCCGCAAGCACACCGTGGTTGAGGACGTCCTCACTCCCGTCGACATCGAGCGGATGTATAACTCGAATCGGGGTTCGATCTACGGCGTCGTCAGTGACTGGAAAAAGAACCAGGCTTTCAAGGCGCCCAAGCAGTCCTCGAAATACCGGAACCTCTTTTTCACCGGCGGCAGCGTCAATCCCGGTGGCGGTATGCCGATGGCAATCCTCTGCGGCCAGAAAGTGGCGGATCGTGTCGTCAAAGTCGAATCGAAGCGGGCCTGAGGATCGCAGCGCAGGTGGACCGCATGGATTTGTTCATCTGGATTTTTCTAACACTCACGCTGACCTGCTGGATGGCCGGCTGGGGCATGTTCCTCCGCTTCCGTGGCGTTCCCGCAGCTGGCCCCGGAACGCCTCTTCCGCAGGTAAACATCTCCATTGTCATCCCGGCACGAAACGAGGAGGAAAACCTCTCCCGTCTCCTCCCGTCACTCTCGAAGCAGGACTTCGCGCCCCATGAAGTCATCGTGGTGAATGATCATTCCGACGACCGTACCGGAGCCGTGGCGGAGGCTCACGGAGCGCTCGTCGTGACAGGAAAGGAACTTCCCGAAGACTGGTATGGCAAACCCTGGGCCTGCCAGCAGGGAGCCGATGCCGCGACCGGTGACTGGCTGCTCTTTCTTGATGCCGATGTTGTGATGGATTCGGACGGACTTCAGCGAATTGCGGCGCTCGCGAGGGACGAGAGCAGTGTGCACTCCATCTGTCCGTATCACCGGATAGGACGCCTTTACGAGGAACTCTCCGTTTTCTTTAATGTCATCATGCTTCTCGGGATGAACGCATTCACTGCCAAAGGCGGAGCGGCTAAGGGCATCGGACTCTTCGGGCAGGCCATGTTCCTGTCGCGGCGGAACTACGATCTCGTCGGCGGCCACGCCAGGGTGAGACGCGAGGTTCTCGAAAACTTCCACCTTGCCCGGTTTTTCAGGGAGGCGGGAGTCGCCTGCCGTTGTTACCTAGGCAAAGGCACTCTATCGATGCGTATGTTTCCGGGTGGATGGCGTGATCTCGTGGCGGGCTGGAGTAAGGGCTTCGTCTCGGGAGCCGATAACACCGCCCTCAGCGCCATGGTCGGAATCTCGATCTGGCTTTCGGGACTAATCATGACAGGCGTTGCTCTAACATTCCTACCTATGGCGGGAAGCGAAGCGCGGCTTGGGATCGCTCTAATTTATGCTCTCGGAGCGATTCAGTGTCTTTATGTTTTTAAGAGAGCGGGGAACTTCAGCTTTCTTAATGCCTTCTTCTTTCCGGTGACGCTCGCCTTTTATCAGTGGGTCTTTTTCCAGGCGATCCGCCGGAGACGAAGCGGAGGGCAGATCAAATGGAAAGGACGCCATGTGGGTTGAGCTTCCGAATCTATGGATCGTTGTTCTCAATGTGATCGGCGTTCCGGTGATTCATCTCGGGATTTCCTGGGTCTACACCAGAATGGACCGTTCCCGCTTTGACCCGGATTCCCTGCTCTTTCGGGAGTGGGCGGGAGAGAAAGGGGGAGAGTGGTATCAGATCGTCTTCAAAGTTCGGATCTGGAAACGATTTCTTCCTGATGCGGCTGTCTGGTTCGATGGTTTTTCCAAGCGAAGCCTGAACCGGAAAACTCCGGAATACGTGAGGGCTTTCATCGTGGAAACCTGTCGGGGAGAAGCAGCGCACTATGCGCAGATTTTCGGGATCCTTCTGACCTTGATCTGGAATCCCTGGCCGGTGGCTGCGGGCTTCATGATCGTTTACGCCTTCGCCTCGAACCTTCCCTGTCTGATTTCGCTGCGCTTCACCCGGGCGAGGCTCCGTCTCTTACTCAGCCGATTGGAATAATCCCGGTGATCGAAGAAGCCGGAAAATATGGAGCATAGCGGAATCGAACCGCTGACCTTCTCATTGCGAACGAGACGCTCTACCAACTGAGCTAATGCCCCCTGAGTGCTGAAATTCTAATCGGAAAGCTCATTTTAGGCAAGTGTGCCCTGAACCGATCAGGGAGGACCTATGGGGTGAAGATTTTGGCAAAGAACGCCTTCATCTCTTCCCAGGACTTTTCGTCCGCCTCGGCGTGGTAGGCGGCACCCTTCGACGGATCATCTCCGGCCATTTTCTGGGTGAAGGCATGGACGGCTCCCGGGTAGGCGACAAAACCGTATTCCAGCCCTGCGCGTGCCATTTCGATGTCAAACTCATCCACCTCCGAGGGCGGAACAAAAGGATCGTCCGCCCCGTGGAGAACGAGGATCTGGCAGGTGATGTTCTTAGCGTCGTCCGGGGTCGGAGTCCCAAGCCCTCCGTGAAAACTCACGACTCCGGAAATGTCGGCTCCGCTGCGGGCCAGCTCAAGCACCCCGGTTCCGCCGAAGCAGTAGCCGATCGCGGCAATCTTCTTTGGATCGGTCTGCGGGAGTTTGCGAAGGACCTCGAGTCCTGCCTTGAGTCGCTCGCGGAAGAGCGACCTGTCCCCCTTGAACTTTCCGGCCATGGCTCCGGCTTCAGGAGGCTGGGGGCGGATCCCTTTCCCGTAGATATCGAGCGCAAAAACGTTGTAACCCAGTTCGGCGAGCATCCGTGCGCGCATCTTTTCGTAGTCGGTCAGTCCGGTCCACTGATGCACGATGAGGACCGAGGGTTGCGGTCCCGTGACGCTGTCGTCGAAGGCATGCCAGCCTTCGCAGAGTTGGTCGCCGGATTGATAGTCGACCGCCTTTTCTGTGATCGCGGCCTTCACGGTGGCAGTGGAGGTGAAGAAGAGAAGTCCGGAAAGGAGAAGAGATGTTTTCATGGGGAAGGTGAACACAGGATTACGACCTCATTTGCCATCAGGGTCAAGGCTTGCGTCTCCTTCAGGCACCGAATTCAGAAAATTGTGTTTACATCCATAGTCGAAAAGTTTACAAGCGTAAACATGAGTGAGAGTCCGCGTATTTCTGATGCCGAATGGAAGGTGATGGAGATCGCCTGGGAAAACCCGCCCGTTACCGCGCAACAGGTCCTGGATGCATTGGGAGAGCGGGAGGGATGGAAATCCCAGACCGTGAAAACGCTCATCGGCCGACTGGTGAAAAAAGGCGCGCTCACTTTCCAGACGGAGGCCAACCGATATCTCTACTCTCCCTCATTGACTCGCGAGAAGGCGGTCGCCTCGGAGACCGGTGATTTTCTGGATCGTATCACGCAGGGGTCGGTGGTGCCGCTCTTGTCTCATCTGGTTCAGTCGCGTAAAGCGCTTAGCGATGGAGAGATTGCCGCTCTGCGTGCCATTCTCAAACGAGCGGAAGAGAAGGGGGAGAAATCATGAATCTCCTTGGGGAACTTTTCGGTTTCATCGTGACCGCGTCGCGGGACGCGGCTGTGCTGGCGCTCTTCGTGGGAATCGTTCTGCTGCTTTCTCGTCAGCGACTCCCGCCAGCTTGGAGGCATGCGATGTGGATGCTGGTGGCGATACGTCTTCTCCTTCCGGTCCTGCCCGGGAGTGTGTTCTCCTGGCAGCAGTGGTTTTCACCCGCGCAAGGGTCCTTTTCCGCTCTTCGAGAAGTGACAATCACAGACCAGTGGGCGATGCCAGAATTTGCCTCATCTTCGAAACTAGCGGTGGCGGATGACACGGCCCTGACCACTCGAACCACTCCCCCGACCGAAAGGCGAATAAGTTTAGCGGTGATTGCGTCCATAGTGTGGGGTGGTGGAGTGCTCGTCTTTCTGGGGATGGTCACGCTGTCCTCCCTTCGCTTTCGCCGGAAGGTAGCGCGGTTGAAAGCGCCGGATCGGGGCGGACAAGTGGCGCTTGAGCGGCTGCTCGCCTCGATCTGCACCGGCATCGGAATTCGCCGGATTCCCCGTGTCCTTGTTACCGACGCGGTCGATGCTCCCGCGCTGACCGGGATCTGGCAGCCCGCGATTCTTCTTCCTTCGACGACCTTAGCCAATCTAAGCGAGGAGCAAATGCGCTTTGTCCTGCTTCACGAACTCGGGCACTTGCGCCGGGGTGATGTTGCGGTGAACTGGCTGCTCTGCTTTCTTCAGGCGTTTCATTGGTTTAATCCCGTCCTTTGGTGGGCCTTCCACCGGACAAGAATTGAAGCGGAACGCTCCACGGACGAGTGGGTCCTGAAACGGAAGCAAAACCATAGCCCGGCGGATTACGGGGAGACGCTCCTTCGGCTTCTGGAGATGAAAACGCCCGGCAGGGTGTCCCTTCCCGGAGTCGTTGGTGTTCTTGAGAGCGGTCGAGACCTACGCTCCCGTATCGAGGCGATCTGTCGATATCGGGGTAGACGGAGCCGATGGGTCCTCGCAGGTGCTGTTTTGTTAGTGACTGTTGTCGCGGTCGTTGGTCTGACCCGTGCTCCGGATAAAACAGCGTCGGTAAATCCGACCAGCAAACTCAGAATGGGAAAGACGGAGGTCGTGAATCGTCCGGCCGCGAGCGGCAAGAAAGTCGGGAAGATATTCGATAGCGACCAGACCCCGCAGATTCATCTAAAGGCAAAAGTCTGGCGTCTTGAGGAAGGTAAGCCCGACACGCTGATTGCCGAACCGGATGCGGTGGTGTTGTCAGGAGATTGGGCTGTCTTCGAGGACACGACTGAGTTCAGCTACGCTGGAACTTACGATCCTCCGAGTCTCCCTGAGGCCCTTGCTCCGGTAGCAAAGGGCGGAGGGACACTGAACGAAAACGACGGGAAGACACCCCGGTGGAAGACGAATCCCACCGATGTGGTCATTCCACCCTTTCCTGCAGAAATCGAATCCAGGTCTGTTGGATGGGTTCTCAGGGCCCGCCCGCGCGTCGCAGCGGATGGCAATCCGACAGTGGAGTGTGTCCTGGAGCAGACCTTGCTCCTTGGATTCAAGAATCACGGAGTACCGATCACAGTTGAGGCAAGCAGTGGGTTATTCGGGCGAAAAAAGACGACCACCCTCGAGGAGAACCGGCAGTTGTATCCTGTGTTTCTCAAGCGTAATCGCAGCCTGATTGTCGCGTCGCCGGGAGTTTTCGAATCTGAACTTGAGCCCGGTGCCGGTGCCCGGTCGACGCCGGAAGAAAATGATCTCGATGATTTCGCCAGGGGAATGAGGGAACCGGGGCGCCCCCGTCTTCGAGTTGAGATCTCGGGAAGTCTCATCGAGACGGAGCTTCCGAAAGAGAAGGTGCCAGACGCCAACGTGGGGCAAATCTACGTGGCGGCCAAGGTGATCGAGCTCGATCGCCCTCTGGAAGATCCGTTTGGGTTGAGCGAAACTCCTCACCTGCTTAACGATCCACAGTTTCAGGTATTCATGCGTGCCCTGAGCCAATTGAAGGGCGTCGATCTCCTTTCGGCGCCGTCGATGACCCTGCCCAGCGGAGAGTCGGGAAAAATCGAGATCACCCGCGAGTTTGTCCATCCTGCCCGCTATGTTCCTCCCGCGCTGCTTCCGGAATCCGGCTTTCCGGTTACGCCCGCTACGCCGGCAGAGTTCAAGACCCGCCAGCTTGGATTCGAACTCGGAATCGGAGCGCGGATGCTCTCGGATGGGCTGATCGAACTCAATCTTTCCACCGCCCTGTCGGAGTTTCGCCAGTTTCTGAGTTTCGGCAGCCCCATCTACGAAGCGAAAGAGGGCAAGCCCGGCCTATTACTCTCCGAAAACCGGATCGACTTCCCCGTCTTTGATCACCGGGCGATGAATACGACTGTCCGGATTCCAAATGGTCACACCGTGCTTTTGGGTGGTTTGAGCAAGGAGCACCGGGTCGATGTCGAAGAAAATTTCCTCGGCTTTGTTACCGACAGACATACCGAGGTTAACCGTCGCTATGTCTACGTGTTTGTCACTGCCATGAAGCTTGATCCCCTGACTCCAGGGGATTAACCTGTTCGATGTTCACAGGGATCGTTGAAGAATGTGGCGAGGTCGTCAGCCTCAAGCCGGTTGAGACCGGTGCGGAGCTCTGGGTCACTTCGAGTTTTGTCGAAGAAGTGGCCCTGGGTGAGAGTGTCGCGAATAACGGAGCCTGTCTCACCGTGACCGAGGTGAAAGACGGGGCGATGCGATTTGATCTCCTGCATGAGACGCTGCGGCTCACGAATCTGGGCGAACTGAAGGCCGGTGATTCCGTCAATCTCGAGCGTTCCCTTCGCATCGGCGACCGGCTCAGCGGACACTTTGTGCAGGGTCATGTCGATGCGTGTGCGGAAGTGCTCGCGTATGAAAAAGTCGGACAGGATCACCGTTTCACCGTCGCCCTTCCTTCGGAGTTCGCCCACCTCATGGTTCACAAGGGATCCATCTGCGTCAATGGCATCAGCCTGACGGTGGCGGAGTTGCACCAGGACTGCTTTGTCCTCTGGATCATTCCCCACACCCACGAGGTCACGAGCCTGAAATCGGTCGTCGCGGGATCCAGAGTCAACCTCGAGTTCGACCTCCTCGCGAAACACATCGCGAGGATCGAAGAGCTAAAAACTAAAAGCTAAACAGCTACTTCGGCACCACCTCGTTCGCCTTTGGCTCCTCGAAGCCAAGCGCACCCGCTGATGTCGTTTTGCGCCGCCAGATCTTTCCACCGTTCCCGACATAGAGCCAGGCGTGTCCGGGGCCGGCGAAGCAGCAGCTGACGATCGGCAACTTCGAATCGGGTGCGGGAAGGACGCCGCAAAGACGACCGGTCGGATCGAAGATCTGAAGACCCTCGGCACTGGTCACGTAGTAGCGTCCGTGCACATCCGTCGTCATCCCGTCTCCCTTTCCAACCTCGGGAGTCTCCGCCGGAGTCACAAGAGTCATGTAGTTCCCGGGATGGGCGAGGGTGCCGTCGGGTTCGATGCGGAAGACCCAGACGAATTTGCCTCCGTGATCCGAGACCGCCAGAGTTCCCTGGTCACGGGAGAGGCTGATACCGTTCGGTTTCCCGACCACTCCGGAACTCACGACAGTCATTTTTCCGGCCGGATCAATGCGCCGGATTTCGGAAGTCGGGGTCATCGTGAAGTAGAGATTGCCATCGCGGGTCACGACCAGGTCATTGGGACGGACTTCCTTGGCGAGTTCGGTGACGGCCTTGTCTTTGTCAAAAACGACGACCCGCTGCTCCTTCGAGACACAGGCATAGAGTTTGCCATCGGCACCCCACTTCAATCCACTGATGCCCGGGGCGTTCGGAATATACTCGGATGACTTGCCTTCGAGATCGACGCGATAAACAGCGGTGCCGCCTTTCACGTCGGAAAAATAGAGATTTCCGGCGGCATCGGAGGTGAGTCCGTCGGTGAACTCGTATCCCTCAACGACGAGTTCCCAGGCGGAATCTTCGGGAAAAATCTGGGAAAGAGCCATGTCCTGCGCCGGGGCGGACACAATCAGGGTGGAGGCGAGGAGTGAAGTGAAGAGGGTTCGGTTCATGGCAGGACAGGGTTGAGTCGGATCAAGGTTGAAGGGTTTTCCAGTCGCGCCAGATCCAGCGAAGGGTCTCCGGAAAGATCGCGCCGCCGTGACGGCCGCTGTGTTTGCCGGTGCCCATGACCAACTGGTGATCATACTTTGCGAACTTCAAGGCCGCCTCCATCTCACGATTCGCGAGGGGCCAGTTGCCGTGAAGATTGTCGAGGTCGTTCTCTCCTTCCTGAAGGAACACGCGGAGCGGTTTCGGCTCGGTTTTGCGGATTAGCGCCGGATAGACATGGCCGCCCCGGATGTTGGTAAAGCTGCCGATATGGCTGATCACTTTGCGAAAGGCATCGGGACGTTCCCACGCGACGGTGAAGGCGGCGATGCCTCCCGAGCTGTTCCCGCACACGGCACGACAGTCGGGGTTGGTGCTCAGTTTGTATGACTTTCCGACCTCGGGAAGGAGCTCCTCGATGAGAAAACGGGCGTTCTGATCGCTGAGGGTATCGTATTCAAAACTCCGGTTCTTGCGGGCCTCCTGACCTTCCTTCGCTGGTGGAACCACCCCGGGATTAACGAAGATACCGATGGTCACGGGCATGTCCCCGGCATGAATGAGGTTGTCGAGAACAACAGGCGCACGGAAGGATCCGTCCTCCTTCACAAAACCGCCACCGTCGAAGCAGACCAACACACAGGCGGGCTTGGAGCCGTCATACTGGGCGGGAACGTAGACCCAGTAGTCGCGTTCGGTGCCCTCGAAAACTTGACTGGTCCACTGGTGCTGGGAGATCTTGCCACGGGGCACCCCTTCTTTCACCATCGCCTCGGGACCGGGGACATAATCTTCGTCGGCGGCAAACAGCGCCGGAGTGAAGAAGAGAAGAGCGCAGGCGAGAGCAAGGTACGGTTTCATCAGGTCGGTTTTAAGTGGGGACGCCGCGGACCTTGACCAACTTTCCCCCGCTTGGCAATACCCGGATTCGGGAAAGGGAGACGACATCGCGGAATTCGCTCAGGGACACCCGAAAAATGGGCTGCCCCAGGAGAAGGAGAGCGAGCCTCCCGGGAAAAAAGCTCCGTGATAGGAGAGGGTAGGCTGGCAGGGATAGCCAAAGGAGGGCTGGTAAAAATAAGCGGACCCCGGGTGAAAATACCACGGTGATTGAAAGCTCCAATAGGAGGACTTTTGGGGCTGCTGGTAGATCGGGGTAAAAAGCGGGACCGCGGTAGCCTGTGATCCGGAGACCGGGGATGTCTCCGCTCCCGGTACATAATCGGAACCGTAGCCGAATCGTGGCTTGGGCGGTTTAGGGGCGATTTCCGGGGTCTCCAGAGCGGGGATTACCATGGAGATTGACGGGGGCGACAAAGGGGTGAAGGCCGGAACTGTTATTGTCGAGGTGGTGCCGCCTTTGCCGAGACGCTTCATGTTGCGTGACCCCTGCAGGACAAAGCCCGACTCGATCTTACCTGTGCCGGGAAGGACAAATTCTTTGGCGACGATATCCGCCGGGGCCGGTTTTGCCATGAAGGCGATGCCGATCAGGAAAAGAAGGCCTAATGTGATCCCCGGTTTCATTCCTCCAAAACTTTAGAAGATTTGGCTGCCGGGATCAATCCTCATTTCCACTTGAGTTTGACGGACTCAGGGCCGAAAGATCATTTCACTCGATTTATTGCATCATGGCTCTCGAAAAAATCACTTCCGTCACTGGCAGGGGCGTTTATGTCCCCGGTTCCGACATCGACACGGACCGTATCATTCCCGCCCGCTTTATGAAGTGTGTGACCTTCGATGGTCTGGGAGAATATCTCTTTTATGACGTCCGCCATGAGGAGGACGGGACCCTCAAAAGCCATCCCCTCAACGAGGCGCGTTTTTCCGGTGCGAGCATTCTGATTTCGGGGATTAACTTTGGTTGCGGCAGCTCGCGTGAGCATGCTCCTCAGGCGATCTCGAAAGCCGGATTCAGCGCAGTCATCGCACAGAGCTTCGCGGAAATCTTCTTCGGTAACTGCGCCACTCTGGGGATGCCCTGTGTCATCGCCAGCGCTTCCGATATCGACAAGCTCGCGGCGGCGGTGAATGCCGATCCCGGCGTTGAGATCAAGATCGACGTCGAGGCCTGCAAGGTTAGTTTTGGCGATCAGTCCATTCCGGTGACCATCCCGAGCACGGCACGGGACGCCTTCCTTTCCGGCCAGTGGGACCCCATCGGCGAACTCCTCGACGGTCTTGGCGATATCGACAAGACCGCAGGGAAGCTCTCCTACATGAGCCGCTGACCGGTTGAGCTGGAGACCCGTTTCCGGGCAAGGACCTCAGTAATCGTTGAGCTTCTTCAATTCCTCATCGGCAGCACCGCGCATGTTGCCGATGTCTACTTTGAGTTTCTCAAGCCCCTCGAAAGCGTTCATCTTCGGTTTCGGTTTCCCGTTCTCATCGAGACCGGCATCGATTCCAAAATCCGTCCGGGGCAGCCATTCAGGTCTCATCCCTTCCGGGAGATAGTCGAGGATGGCCATGCCGGGTTCGAGCCAGGTGCCGGCCTTGGTTTGGTATTCGACCATTTTCTCCCTCGGCGTCACAAAAAAGGCGACCATGCCGGCAAGGCCGAGGACGATGACCTTGATGAGGAATCCCTTGAGACGCTTACGCCACTTGGGTTCTTTTCCACGGGCGCGTTCCATCGCGAAGAAGTTTTTGGCAAACTCCTCCTCCTCTTCTTTGGTCATCGGAGCCAAGGGGCGACCATCTCCGTCGAGAATGACTTTGGGTGCGCAATCCTGATGGCGAAGGGGAGCGGGCGCCTCCTTGGCTTTCGCCACGGAAAAGGGGATCGCGATCGTGAAATCGTCACTGGCGGATTCCTTTACCACCTTGTCACGGAAAAGTGTCTCGGCGAAACCTCCCCCTCCGGATGACGGGGTTGAGAAAGGTGAACTACTCGCATGCGATTCCTGAGGTACTTTGGTTCCCCATGCTTCGTTGAGTTCGACCGGGCTTTCCTCCACTTTGAACAAGGAGGAGAAAGGAATCTGGAAATCATCGACCTCATCGAAGGGAGATGGGGTCAATGGCGGAGGCGTCGGCTGCGACATGGCGAGGGGAATCCCGGCCCGGTCAACAAAGAGGTTGTCTCCTTCACGATCCAGAGGCGAATAGGCGAAATCCGTGGTGACGGTGTCCACAAAGGACGACTCGAGCGAAACAGGCTCAGCGGCGGGGGACGGCGCGTTTAGAGCGGTCGAGGGTGCCTGGAGTTCAAGTGGCTCCGGGGTCCTCTCCGGAAATCCCCACTGAGGGGAAAGTGGGGGGGGCTCAGACATCGAAAGTTCCGGACTCGCCGCCGGCACCTCGATCTTCGGTGCAGGGGCCGGTTCGACTGGCTGCGCTTTGGTGGCAACGGGAGATGCTCCCATGACGACCCTGACGGATCCAAACTCCTCAATCGCGGTGAGGAACGAGTGGCAATGGACGCACTGTCCGGTGATTCCGAGGTGTTTTCGTCTGAGGTTCAGGCCGCCGTTGCATCCGGGGCATCTCAATTGCAGGGTCTCTTCGAGGTTCCCGGTTCGTTCCTTTACAGAGGTTTGTAAGCTCATGGTGCGGTTCTTGTAAAAATGGACGTATCAGGGCTCCGTGATCTCAGTCGCTGCAGCGGTCCCGGTCGGAAGCGGCAGAGGGAGCGTCTCGGAAGGAATTCCGGCGGGGTTGAACTTCTTCTCCATAAAGGCACGAGCCGTCTGCACATACTCCTCAACCGGAAGCACGAATGAGGCCAGTGCCGCGCCCGAAGCGAATCCGACGATGATCACCATGAGGACGATGAACCCCTTGCGGACCTTGGGTTTGGGTTTCGCCTGGTTGATTGGAGGGAGTGAAGCAATCGCAGGGACGGCGTGATTGGCGCTTTCTGGAATAGCCGTCACCGGAGGGTTTTCCGGTCCGGTCGCCGGGGAAAAGGGAGCCGGGCTGAGGTCAGAGAACGCTGAGCCCGCAGCGGGAGTCGGGGCGGTCTCGTTGACTGGCTCGTCTTGAAAAGAAGCGAAGGGCGAATCCCCGAAAAGAGACGGACCCTGATTGATTGATGGGAAAAGGGGATCTGTTCCGACTGCTTCGCGTGTTGCGGAAAACTCCGCGGGGCTCTCCATTTCAGCCGCTTCGAAGATAGGTGGATGAACTTCCTCTTCGGATGTGGAAGGAAAAAGAGCTTCAAAGGTTTTCGGTTCGGGTTCGGACGAGCTCCCGGTTGAAAAGCAGTGTCCCGGCATTGCGAAGGATTCCCCGGTCGACTCACTTCTGCCAAAGAGCATCGTGGATGCAGGCGCGTTGCTGAAGAAAAAGCCTGATGGAGCTTCAGTAGACGCATCGGTAGATACGGGCTTTTCTGCTTCGGCTGACGAAGAACCGAAACCCGATTCGAATCCGGCGAAGGCGGGTGCTGCGGGAAGGGCTTCCGGAGCCGTGTCTTTTTGAGGAGAGACGGAACTCTCCGGTTCACGGTGATTTTCGAAGGCGCTCGCCCAGTCTGAGGGAGACGCTTCTTCTTTTATCAACGTGGGAGGAGAATCAATCACGGATTCCTCTGGAACAAAGGTTGCCGGCGGTCCCCAGGGCGTAGGACTGGCGAAGCCCGCTGTTGCCGGAGACTCTTCATCTTTAACCGGGGAATCCGGGGCGAGGGGCTCATCGCTTACGGTGTCCGGTGCGCCCGTTCCGGACCAGGGAGCCAGGGGGGAGGCGATCTCCCGGTCAGCAATTGGAGCCGGAGATTGAAGGAAAGCACCGAATCCAGCGGGGTTGAAGGCGGCTGCCCCTTTCGGGGTTTGGGCCATGGTTTCACCGAAGCCGGGTTCGCCTTTGTTCCCGTCGGCAGGTGAGCCGAACCCCGAACTGGCATAGAGATCATCGAGATCCATCGGCAAAGGTTGCGCGGTTGTAGGCGCACCTTGGTGAGTGATTTCCTCTACGGGGCTCTGGTCTTCGAGCGTGGCAGGTTCGAAAGAAGGGCTGAATCCCAAATTGCCACCGTAGAAATTGTCTGCCGGATCCTGGCTGACTTGCGGGTCAGGGGTGACTTCATTCAAGGTTTCAACTTCCGGCACCGCGGAAAAGCCGTGCTCGACAGTTGCGTCGAAAGGCTTCCAGGGAGCAGAGGAAGGTGCCGTTGATTCGAGCGGTTCCTGCCCTGCGGGAGTGCTCGCCGATTCAGCTTTTTGCACGAAGGGAGCAGGGGATGGTAAGAGGGGAGCAGGGGAAGGGGCTATCGTCGGCTCTTGTGGTTCTTGCACTGCGGGAGCGACTGTCGCTTCGGGTTTCTGAATTCCTCCCAGAAGGGCGAAGACGCGAACCTGACGGTCGCGCGCTGTTTCAGCCGCTACGATGGGGGTGTGACACCACACGCAGGCTCCCTCCACCCCGAGGTGTCGGCGTTTGATCACGAGATCGCCCGCACATTCCGGACAACTCAGGTTGATAATGGTGTCAAGATCGTCAGTGACCGGGGTGACAGGAGGATTGGCTTCGGCTTCTCCGGCCTCTTCTGCTTTTGGTGAGGATGGTACGGTGATTTCGAGGGACCGATTGATCGCGGCTCCGCGGTTGACGGAAATGGAAATAGCCCGCCCTTTTGAAAGATCGACATTGGCTTCTGACGATTCGACTTCCGGCTGGGAAGAGAGGACGAGACCTTCGTCTACAGTTGCAGGCTCCTCCTGAGTTCCTTCGAGACTGCGCAGGGCATTTTCACCCACACCAAGCGAATCAAGGAAACGATTCCTTGCCGTCCCGGAGGAGGGACTCTCGCTGGAGTTGAGAGTAAAGTCGTAGTCTGAATTCATAAAAAATATCGGTCAATCCCGGTTTCGTGAGCCTAGTTCTATGAAATATAAATTAAATTATGGAAATTATCAAAAGGTTTTTAGAGGTTCGTTTGATTTTTTATATTTATTAACGACATTTTGGGGATGCGTTTCCCCCTCTCCTGCCTGGTTCTCCTTCTTCTTTCGACGTTCGCGGGATGCGCCTCCTTGGATTCGTCGCCTTCCCCGAGCCCCGGGGGTGCTGGAATTCAATTGAACGACGCCGACGCGGCGGCGATCGGTCGCAAGATCTGGCAGAACGAATGTGGCGGAACGGTTGAGGGGCTTACCTCATGGAACGCGGGCGAGGACTTTCCCTCTCTTGGAATCGGGCATTTCATCTGGTACGTTCCCGGCCGCCCCGGGCCCTTTCAGGAGAGCTTTCCCCCTCTGATTGCTTATATGAAGCAACGAAATGCTCCCCTGCCCGCCTGGGTTGCCGAAGCTGCGGGTTGCCCGTGGTCCTCTCGAGCACAGTTTCTGCAGGAGCAGAATTCTCCGCGAATGAAAGAACTGCGCCAGTTCCT
Source organism: Akkermansiaceae bacterium UBA2381 (assembly GCA_002344215.1). Classification (GTDB taxonomy): domain Bacteria; phylum Verrucomicrobiota; class Verrucomicrobiia; order Verrucomicrobiales; family DEV007; genus Arctic95D-9. The sequence goes on along the minus strand of DDSV01000024.1, from coordinate 202,064 downwards.
CGCCAATTCCGTCTCTCTCCAGACCGGGTTCATTGTGCAACGGCTAGAGCAGGCGCTGCCAAAAATGCAGGCAGTGACCAGTGGAGAAGCCGATAAATCGAGGCTCCGGGACAACTTTTACAAAATGGCCGGAAGTCGGAACGGACTTTATGCCCTTATTGATTACGTGAACTTCAAGGGCGAGGGCGTTAAACCCGAGGAAAAATACAACGGTCATGGGTGGGGGTTGCGAGACGTCCTGCTGGAGATGGGCCCCTCAGAGGGAGGTCAGGCTTCTTCAAACGAGTTCAGCGAAGCGGCGCGGCGGGTGCTGCAGCGTCGCATCAAGAACTCGCCTGCGGACCGGGGGGAATCGCGCTGGTCGGCCGGATGGATGAACCGCTGCGAAAGCTACAAACACGGGATCTGATCCATTTTTCCCTTTCCTTCACGCTTAAACTGCCTACAGATAGCCGCCTCCACGAAACACACACACTGACCTCTCTCATGTCGACCGAACGTTCCCTCATCCTCCTCAAGCCCGACTGTGTGAAAAAAGCCCATTGCGGCGAAGTCATTGACCGCTTTGAAAAGGCCGGCTTTGTCATTCGCGGGGCAAAGATGATCCATCTTTCCAACGAGCTTCTCGCCGAGCATTATAGTCACGTCGCCGACAAGCCCTTTTTCCCGAGCATCGTTGAGTTCATGCAGTCCGCCCCCGTCATTGCGCTTGTTCTCGAAGGCGAAGACGTCATCGCGAAAGTGCGAGGCATGCTCGGACCGACCAATTCGAAAGAAGCGGAAGCGGGCACCATCCGCGGTGATTTTGGCGAAGACATGATGATCAACATTTGTCACGCATCTGATTCGCCTGAAAATGGAGCCATCGAGGTGAAGCGCTTCTTTAAGGATAGCGAGATATTTGCTTACTGATCCGGTAGGGTCGGGTGACAGACCTGAGGGGGTAGGGCCTCGTCACGGCGCAAACGGGTACGGATCATTCCTTAAGGGTCCGTGATTTCGTAAAAATCGGTCTTTCCGTTGCGGGGCCAAAGTTTATAGTGGCGCCCCATGTCCGAAACCGAGACCCCGATGCCCGAAAAGACCGAAAAACTGATGGCCGTGAACCGGGGCGAGATCGCCATCCGGATCTTCCGCGCCGCCACCGAGCTGGGACTCCGCACCGTCGCGATCTATGCGGAGGAGGACCGCTTCTCCCGCCACCGCTTCAAGGCCGACGAGGCCTACCGTCTCCGCAAGGAAAAGGGCCCGGTCGGAGCCTACCTCGACATCGAGGGTATCATCCACATCGCGAAGGAGAAGGGTGTCACCCTCATCCACCCCGGCTACGGCTTCCTTTCCGAAAACGCCGACTTCGCGCGCGCCTGCCGCGAGGCGGGGCTGAAGTTCATCGGTCCCGATCCGGAAATGCTCGACGCCATGGGCGACAAGGTCTCGGCCCGTGCCCTCGCCAAGAAGGTCAACGTCCCGACCCTTCCCGGCACCGAGGAGCCCGTCAGCGATCGCGCCGAGGCGCTCAAGATCGCCCGCACGATCGGCTTTCCCCTCATCATCAAGGCGGCCTTCGGCGGCGGCGGTCGCGGCATGCGCGTCGTGCAGAAAGAGTCCGAGCTCGATGGTCTCCTCGACCAGGCCCAGACCGAGGCGGCGAACGCCTTCGGCAATCCCGCCGTTTTCCTCGAGCGTTTCGTGGGACGCGCCAAACATATCGAGGTGCAGATCCTCGGTGACAAACACGGCAACATTGTCCACCTCCACGAGCGTGATTGCTCGGTGCAGCGCCGCCACCAGAAGGTCATCGAGATCGCACCCTCGGTGAATCTCGACGAAAAGGTCCGTCACGAGCTCTGCGAGGCCTCGGTGAAACTCTCGAAGGAGATCGGCTACAACAACGCCGGCACGGTCGAGTTCCTCTACGACATCGATTCGAAGGAGTGGTTCTTCATCGAGATGAACCCGCGCATCCAGGTCGAGCACACCGTGACCGAGGTCATCACCGGAATCGACCTCGTCCGCTCGCAGATTCTCGTCGCCCAGGGGCATTCGCTCTTCAGTCACGAGATCGACATTCCGAAGCAGGAAGACATTCCGCGCAACGGCTATGCGGTGCAGGCGCGCATCACCACGGAAGATCCGGCGAACGGCTTCTCGCCCGACTACGGCAAGATCATCAATTACCGCTCCGCCGCCGGTTTCGGCATCCGCCTCGATGCGGGCGCGGGTGACGCGGGATCGGTCGTGACGCCCTACTACGACTCGATGCTCGTGAAGCTGACGGCCTCCGGTCCACGCTTCGACATTGCCCTGCAGCGCATGAACCGCGCCCTGCGCGAGTTCCGCATCCGCGGGGTGAAGACGAACATTCCCTTCCTCGAGAATGTCGTCCTTGATGAGACTTTCCGCTCGGGCAACGCGACGACGCGCTTGATCGACACCAATCCGGATCTCTTCAAGTTCCAGCCGCGCCGCGACCGGGCCACGAAGCTGCTGTCGTATCTTAGCGACATCACCGTCAACGGCAACAATACCGCCAAGGGTTATCGTCCGGCCGAGGTTCTCCTGCCGGCGCGTGTCCCCGCCTTTGATCTGAAGGCCGGCATTCCGAAAGGTTCACGCGACCGCCTCCTCGAACTGGGGCCGGAGAAATTCGCCGCCTGGATCCGCGAACAGAAGCCGCTCCTCATCACCGATACGACGATGCGCGACGCACACCAGTCGCTCATCGCCACGCGGATGCGCTCCATCGACATGCTCAATGTCGCGGACGTCGTCGCCCACCGCACGCCGAACCTCTTCAGTCTCGAAATGTGGGGCGGCGCGACCTTCGACACGGCGATGCGTTTCCTCAAGGAGTCGCCCTGGGACCGCCTTCGCGACCTGCGCGAAAAAGTGCCGAACATCTGTTTCCAGATGCTCTTCCGCGGCTCGAATGCGGTGGGATATTCGAACTATCCCGACAACGTCGTGGCCGGCTTCGTGAAACACTCCGCCGAGGCGGGCATGGACATTTTCCGGATCTTCGACTCGCTCAATTACCTGCCCAACATGCAGGTAGCGATGGAGGCAGTCCGCAACGAGACAAAGTCCATCTGTGAAGCCGCGGTCTGCTACACTGGCGACATCGATGATCCGAAGCGCGACAAGTATTCTCTGAAATACTACATCGCCAAGGCCAAGGAACTCGAGAAAATGGGCGCGCACATTCTCGCGATCAAGGACATGGCCGGTCTCTGCCGTCCCTTCGCGGTGAAGAAACTCGTCGCCGCCCTGCGCGAGGAGATCGGACTTCCGATCCATTTCCACACCCACGACAGCTCGGGCATCAACGCGGCTTCGGTTCTTTCCGCCGCCGACGCCGGGGTCGATATCGCCGACCTTGCGATTGCGTCGATGTCTGGATCGACGAGCCAGCCGAACCTCAACTCCGTCTGCGCTGCCCTGCGCGGCCATGAGCGTGATCCCGGGATAGACTTTGACGCTCTCAATGAGATGTCGGATTACTGGGAGGAAGTGCTCGGTTTCTACACGCCCTTCAACACCGCGCCGCGCGCCGGCTCGGCCGAGGTATACTTCCACGAGATGCCCGGCGGGCAGTTCACGAATCTCAAAGAGCAGGCCAATGCCATGGGCCTCGGCCACCGTTGGCCCGAGATCGCCCGCACCTATGCCGAGGTGAACCAGCTCTTTGGCGACATCATCAAGGTGACGCCGAGCTCGAAGGTCGTCGGCGACATGTGCATGTATCTCATCACCCGCGGCATCCGTCCGCAGGACGTGCCCTCGCTCGCGCCCGGATCGCATGACTTCCCCGAGTCGGTCATCGACATGCTCTCGGGTGGTCTTGGACAACCCGACGGTGGTTGGCCGAAGGACGTTCAGAAAGTCGTCCTCGGCGATCGTGTCGCCACGACGAAGCGTCCCGGTGAACTCGCCGCTCCTGTCGATCTCGAAGCGACCCGCGCCGATCTGGCCAAAAAATTCGGACGTCCCGCCAACGACGACGATCTCTACAGCCACCTCATGTATCCGCAGGTCTTCTCCGACTTCGACCAGTTCATGGCGAACTACGGCGAGGTCTCGGGCCTGCCGACTCCGGCCTTCTTCTACGGTCTCTCCATCGGTGAGGAGATCGAAGTGCAGATCGATCACGGTAAACTCCTTTTCATCAAGCTCATCGGCATCGGTGAAGCCGACGACGAGGGACGCCGCAACGTCTTCTACGAGCTCAACGGGATGCCGCGCGAGTCGCAGATCCTCGACAAGTCGCTCGCGCCGAAGAACGCGGTGACGAAAGCGAAGGGTGATGCGAAGGACCCGCTTCAGGTCGTCGCGCCGATGCCCGGCATGGTCACCGATCTCGCCGTTGGGGTGGGCACCCGCGTGAAGGCCGGCGATCCCATCATCTCGCTAGAGGCGATGAAGATGCTCACGACCATTTCCGCCAACATTGACGGCACCGTCACCGAGATCCTCGTGAAAAAGGGCGACTCGGTCTCGACCGACGATCTTTTGGCGCGCCTGGAGGCGTGACTCACTCCGCCTCGTCCGGCTTTTCCTCGATCTTCCTCATCGCCTGATACAACACGGCGATGAGGATGGCCACGGCAAGCGCGATGATGCTCCAGAGTGCTGGTTTGGAGTCGAGGAAGCCCGGTCCCCTGGCCTGGGCCGCTTCGGCGCGGTAGGCGGGGTTGGGGCTTGCTTCAACTGCCACCACGGTCCCGGCCGGGACATTCCGTTGGATCGCGGCTTCGATCGCGGCGGTATCGAGTGGTGCGTTTGTCAGGGTCATCTCGTTGCTTCCGACAAAAAGGGCGGGCTCGTCTCCGGGGTCGGCGAGGAAGAGGATCTCATAGGCAGGCCCTTCACCGGAGATGGCCGAAAACGTGACTGGTGCGTTGGCTCCGTTTTCGATGAGGAGACGCCATCGTTTCGCGCGGGTTTCAGTCAGGGGAATGGAGAGCTTTTCGTCGCGGAAGTCGCCGACTTCGTAGCGGTGGAGATGAGTTTGGTGAATGGTTTGCCACGACTCGCCCGGTCCCGGCACCTGAACGGAAACGGCGCGGCGGAAATTGCGGTCGTTCGTTTCGAGGATGAGTCGATGGATCGGGAGATTGCCACCATCGAGAACGATTTCCGTATTCCCTTCCGGCAAAGTCGCCGCTCCGGTGATCGTGAGCGGGTGACGTTCGACTCCCCGGCTTTCGATCTTCGATTGATCGCGAAGGTAAACGAAACGCAAACCATCGATCCGGAACGCCCTCGTCTCGACCGCGCCGGATTCCGTGACGGTGAGGCCGGAGGCGTCTCCGACGGTTCGCGTGATATCCCGAAGGCGCGAACGTTGCAAGTCGGTCGCTTCGGCAATGCGGAGGCGGAGGGTTCGCGAGTTCACCGCCGGGACCTGGATCGACGTGTGCCGGAAATCGAGAAAACGCCGATGGTCGAAGATCACTCCATCGGAGAGGACTTCCTGCCAAGCGCCATCAGTTCCGGGAACGGCGATGGACACTCCCTTCTCAAAATCGCTCAGCGGTGTGTCGATCTCGAGCCGGATCGGGCCCTGCAAGGGACTGTTGAAACTCACGACGATTTCAAGGGCGCCGTCCGGCGTTTCGTTGAGGGACTCGATCCGATGGGGCGTCAGAAAGTCGCCGATCTTTTTGGGGCCGGGGGTGCGCTGCGACACCATGGGCATCTCCTGCCAGGCTCCATTCTCCTTCTTCGCGAGGCGCAGGGTGCGGAAACTCCGATGCATCCCGGCGTCCATGGCGATGCGGAACAGCCCCGCGTCCGAGCGGATTACCCCGATCTCGCGAAGCTCGGGAAAGGGGGCGGGATCGAATCCGGCCAGCGGCGAATCATTCGAACTGCCGATCGAGCCGGCCAGAAGAACGAAGAGTGTCAGGGCGATGCGATTCATGAACGGGTCTCCTCTTTTTCGGGTTCATGCTCCTCATCCTCTTTCGCTGTTTCGAAGTGTTGGCTGAAGCGGAAGTAGAGGAACGATCCTGCCAAAACCACCACGCCGAGGACGATAAAGGCAATGATGCGGTAGAGCTGATCGAGCCCGGCGAGATCGACAAAGAAGACCTTCAGGATCGTGCCGCCGAGAAGGACGAGTCCGATCCCGCGCAGGGCGGCGCGTCCCTTGAGGATGCCGGCGAGGAGCAGAGTGATGGCGAAGAGCGACCAGTAGATCGAGATGCCGCCCATGCGGAACTCCGGCAGGAAGCGCGTCAGGCCGGTCCAGATCTCGAGGCTCGAATAGAGGAAGGCGGCGGCGAGGGCGGCGTAGCCGAAGATCCGACCAGTGTCGTCCTGATCATTCCGGCGGGTGAGGGTACGGGCGGCGAAGAGCAGATAGAGCGTCACCGCTCCGTAGTCGAGCGCGCGCATCAGGAAACCTTCGGCAAAATCGCGAGGGGCGAAGGCGAGGTCGAAGCCGGGATTCCAGAAGATGAAGTCGAAGACGAAGACCTTCACGATGAGGGCGACTCCGAGGATCCAGAAGAGCACCGTGGCGAGTCCCGACCGATTCACGGTCATCTCACGGAGGAGGAGCGTTCCGAGTCCGACCCAGACAAGGGTGAGTCCCGGACGCATGAGCGGATCGAAGATTTGATCCATCGTCTTCCAGACCTCGAGATTGAGATAAACGAAAGTGAGGGCGACCACAATCCAGAAGCAAACCCGGCCCACGCCCGATTGACCGGGCAGGGGACGGATGTCGTTGCCTTCTCCGACAGCCCATGCGTCGTCGCCGGCGCCTTCGTGACGGAAGAGGCGTCCCGCCGCAAAGAAGGATCCGATCGGAATCCCGAAGATGAAGAGCCGCTCGACCAGTCCGAGGAAGTAGTCCTTCGCCGGCATCCCTTCCGAGATACCGTCGAATTGCCCGTGGAAATCGAAGATGGCAAGACGTCCGAGGACGATGAGGTAGAGCAGGTAGGCGAGCTGGCGGAGAAACTCGCTGCGCATCTTCGAGGCGATCCATAGCATCACGAAGGCCTGCAGCGCCCAGCTCACCGTGATCCACCCCTTCGTGAGGACGATGGGGAGAGTGATCGCGACAAAGAAGGAAGCCAGTCCCATGAAGCTGAGCAGCAGTCCCCGGTCACGCAGATCGCGCTTCAGGAAGACGGCGATGTGGAGGATGTAGAAGACCGCAAGTCCCAGCGTGAGGATGGCAACGGCTTCGCGACGGTAGGTCTGGGTGATGCAGCCGATCGAGAATCCGGTGAAGGCGGCCGCGTTCAGGAAAAGGAAGAGCAGCTCGAGCACGGTCGAGGTTTTCCGGTGCACCAGTTGGTAGACAAAAGTGACCGAGGAGAAGAGCGCGAAGAAGGCAAGGAGGAAGGGCATGAACTCCCCGAAACGCTCCGGTGAGAAGCTGCGGTCGAGCGCGAGGAGTACGAGCAGGCAGGTCGCGAGGAAGCTGAGGTAGTGGAGGAGACGCCATTCCTTCCGCGACGCGATGAAGAACATCCCGAGACCGAGGAGCAGCACGTAGCCGAAGAGCATCACGACACTGTCGTTCCCCGTCTTGATCATCAGGGGTGTGCCGTAGCCGCCGAGCAGCCCTAACACAGCCACCAGAAGGCTGTTGAACCGTACCGAGACGATTCCGGCCGTGGCGGTCACGAGGATCATCAGAGCGAAGGCGACGATCGGTCCGAAGAGTTCGTAGCCCGGTTGGTGAGCGGTGAAGAAGCTGAAGTAGAGAGTCGCGAACCCGGCTCCGGCGAGACCCTGGCCGAGTAGCGCATACCGTCCCGAAAACAGGCGCAGCCCCGACACGATCAGCGCCGCGCCCGTGAGGGTGGCGAGAAGCACACGTGCGACCGGACCGATGAACCCGCGGGCAATCGAGTATTTCAGGAAGAAGCCGATCCCGATGACCAGGATGAGAACTCCAATGCGGATCAGCCAGGTGGTTGCAACGGCAAACTCCATTGTGACCCCTTTCGGCCGGTGTTCTTCCCCGACAACAATCCAGTTCCAGATCTTGCCGAGAATCTCGCGGGCGGAAGCCTCAAAGCGGTTGGGCTCTCTGGGCGTGAAGGGAACGGCTTTATCAGCGACGACGGAGACCTGTCGTTTGGGCAGAGGTGGCGGAGCGGATCCGGCATAGGCCGGAGCGGGAGTCGCTGCCGCAGGTGGCGCTGGTAGCGTTTCCTCCACCGGTGTAGCCTTCTCCGGTGCCGACTCGAGACTTACGACCGGTGCGAGTTCAGGCGCAGAATGGGGAAAGGGGGCTTTCACTTCTTGAGATCGGGCGAGGCTCAACAATTCGCGAACGTCCCGCTTCAACTCATCCATTTTCCGTTCCGTTGCGCTCAGGCGGGAAAGCAGGGCGATCACAAGAATCAACACGACGGCTCCAATCAGGAGAATCAAGAATTCCATAACAGGCTAGGTTCAGTTCAGTGAGATCCTACCTCTACCGAAGGCAAAATAGCGAATTGATAATCGCCGGTATAATCATCGTTTTAAATGATGATCGATATTGGCCCCAGTCTTTGGCGTGATGCTGGCGGGACAGGGATTGCTCATGGTAAGGGCGACGTGGTATTCCCTTGTTTCATTATGGAACGCAGAAACTTTATCAAAGGAGTTGTGCCGCTGGCTGCAGGAGCAAATGCCGCCCCATCGGTCACCATGGCAGCGGGTTCAGGAGAAGATCGTCTTTCCGGTATCACTGAAAACCTGAATCCCTTTATTCAGAAAGCGCGCGATGCAGCGATGGCGGTCCTGAAGCCTGCCGAGAAGGATCTGCAGCGAGGGCTCGAGCTTCATGCCGATTCCCTTGTTTTCGATTCATACGGGTTTTCGCCGAGGGCCGCGATCGATGGCGAGACACTCAAGGCCGCTGTGCTCGCAGGCGCTTCGGATGCTGAACTGGAGGATATGCGGGAAGACATGAGCATGACCCGTTGTATTACCAGTGCGGAGGAACAGCGTGAATATCTGGACGCCTGGCGAGCCTCGGGTGTTACCTGCATTTTTCAGAATGCGGGGCAGGAATGTCAGGATCCCATGAGACTGATCAAGCGTCTCGCCCGATTTACCTATACGACAGACATGCTGCGAGAACATGTATCAAAAGCAGTCACGCCCGATGACATTGAGGCGGCCAAAGCTTCAGGGAAACACTGCCTCTACATGACCGGCAACGGCGTTCCTCTTACTCAGGACTGGAACACCATTCCCGACGAATTGCGTTACCTGAAAATCTTCTACCAGCTCGGTATACGCATGATGCATTTGACCTACCAAAGGCGGAACATGATCGGGGACGGGTGCGGGGAAACGTCGAATGCGGGCTTGAGCGATTTTGGAAAAGCGGTCGTGGCCGAGATGAACCGTGTCGGGGTGATCGTGGACTGTGCCCACTCGGGCTGGCAGACGAGTCTTGAGGCGGCGCAACTTTCGGAAAAGCCTATGGTCGCCAGTCACTCCGTGGCCGGGGCACTCTACGCCCACATTCGCAGCAAACCGGATGAGGTCATCAAGGCGATCGCGGATACCGGAGGGTTTATCGGGATCTGCTGCATTTCCCGATTCCTTCGGGGAAAAGGGGATCTCAATTCTCTCCTCGATCATGTCGACTATGTCGCCAAGAAATTCGGGGTCGATCACGTCGCGATCGGCACTGACATCTCCTACAATTCCCGGAACTGTGATCCCGAGAACCGGAAGGCGGCGGTCGGCGGACTGCGACGGAAACGCGAGGACTTTCGTTCGCTTTGGCCGAAGGACGATTTTGTCCCCACTGAGGAAGCCGACCTCAGCCTCTCCTGGACAAACTGGCCGCTCTACACGGTCGGGCTCGTGCAGCGCGGATATTCGGACGATGACATCCGCAAGATTCTCGGCGGCAATGTAATGCGGGTTGCCCGGGCGAATCTGGTCGATACCGTGGCCGTCGTTTAGCGGGATTCTTTGAAGCTTTAGCCCTCTCCATGTCCACAACCCTTCGCGTCCTATCGAAGACCGACCTTGATTTCGCTCACGACCTAAGCCGGCTCGCGGGATGGAATCAGACGCGCCGTGACTGGGAGCGGTTTCTGAGTCTCGGAAAAGAGGGCTGTTTTCTGGCCGGGCAGGACGGACGGCCCGCCGGAACCGCGACGACGACCTGCTACGGAGTCGAACTCGCCTGGATCGGCATGGTTCTGGTGCATCCCGATTTCCGTCGTCGCGGAATCGGGACGGAACTTTTGCGCCGGGCTTTGTCCTATCTGGAGGAGGAAAAAGGGATCGCCTGCGTGCGGCTGGATGCGACTCCGGAAGGTCGTCCGCTCTATGAGGGACTCGGATTCAGCGCGGAGTGGGATCTGAGCCGATGGGTGCTGGACGGATCGCGGGAGGTGAAGGAGCCGGAGCGCTCCGTTCCGCTTGCTTTCAGCCCCGAGGCCTTTGCGCTGGACCGTCTTGTCTTCGGGGCGGACCGGTCTGAGTTATTGTGTTCCCTCCTTGCGGGATCCTTTGCCGGCACTCAACTAGCCGATGGTAGTTTCGGTCTTGTTCGTGAAGGAGAACGGGCATCCTATCTCGGTCCCGTGACTGCGGCATCGACGGCGAGTGGGCTGAAAATTGCTGAAACTCTCATTCAAAGTTGTCCGGGGAATCACGCCGTCTTCTGGGATCTGCCGGATGAAAATATTCCGGCAAAAGAATTGGCCGTTTCGCTGGGATTCCGGCCGGTGCGGCGGTTGACCCGAATGAGACGGGGTGATGGCAAATCGACATCCGACCCCCTGCGTCTCTTTGGTCTCGCGGAACCGGGCCTGGGGTGAACTCGTTTTTGAAGATTCACGACGCTCCTCTTTCAAAGAGATGGACAGAGAATCTAAACTTCAACATTCTTCCGCACCAGTCAGCTCATCCGGTAACTGGATTCTTGAATCAACATGAAAGGGTATCTACACCTCATTCTCGTCATTTCTCTGGCGACTCAGTTCCTTCCCGTGCGCGCGAACGAAGCTGTCAAAATCATCTTCGACACCGATATCACCGGCGATGTGGATGATGTCCTCGCGCTTGCCATGTGTCATGTCCTGGTCGACCGCGGTGCCTGTGAACTCCTCGGGGTGACCATTTCGAAAGACAACCCGTTGACGGCCGCGTTTGTCGATGCCCAGAACACGTTCTACGGTCGTCCCGACCTCCCCGTCGGAGTGACGCGCGATCCCGCTTCTCAAAAGCGGGACAGCAAATATCTGCCCCTGGTCAGCTCTGAAGCTTATCCGCATGACCTTTCCAGCAATGACAAGGCGAGGGAAGCGGTCGACCTCCTGCGCGAACTCCTCGCAAAGGCGGATGATGGCAGTGTTAGTCTCATCAGTGTCGGCGTTGCTTCGAATATGGCGAACCTGCTGAAGTCGAAAGGGGATGTTCATTCGCCTTTGGACGGTCCGGGTTTGATCCGGAAAAAGGTGAGACTGCTCTCGATCATGGCCGGGGCCTTCACGTTTACGAACGAGACCAATTATCATCTCGAAGCCAACGTCATTAACGGCATTCCCTTCATGAAAATTGTCGCCGATCAGTGGCCGGAGGAAGTTCCCGTCGTCTGGAGCGGATACCAAATCGGAGCGGCGCTTCCGTTTCCCCGCCGGAGCATCGCAGAGGATCTCAACTACCTGCCGCATCATCTTGTCAAAGAAGCCTATCTGCTGCACAGCGGCCCGGAGCATGATCGGCCGTGCTGGGATCAAAGCAGCGTCCTGTATGCGGCCTTTCCCGATCGGGGTTACTTCGGGCTCTCTTCCCGGGGTCGCGTCAGCGTCGCTGATGATGGCTTCACCCGCTTTTTTCCGTCAGGTCGGGGAGGCGAGAAGAGCCAACGGGACCGCTTTTTGACGATGACTCCGGAGCAGCAGGCCCGCGCCCTGGAGGCGATCGTTCACCTGACGGTGCAGCCACCCCGGCGGTAGGATTATTTTCCTGCCTTCGGCTGCTGCTGTGAGATGCAGTGGATTGCTCCGCCCTCGCGGACAATATCGATCGCATTGATCGCTACGATTTCCCGTCCCGGAAACAATTCGCCTAACACTCCCACCGCTTCGGTGTCCCGCTTCTTCTGCCCGAAGACGGGAACGAGGACGGCTCCGTTCAGGATGAGAAAGTTCACATAACTCGCGGGCAACACGGGCAATCGCCATTCCGGCGCGAGGCAGGCATCGGGGAGGTCGATGTCGATGATTTCGGGCTTCGAGCCGTCAGGAAGCCGGAAGTCGGTGAGCCGGTCGCGGTTCTCCTGCAGGATACGATGGTTCGGGTTGCTCCCGTCCCGTTCACGGGAGATGACGATGGTGCGATCGTTTACGAAGCGGGCGAGATCATCGATGTGTCCGTCGGTGTCATCACCCTCGATCCCCGCGCCGAGCCAGAAGATTTCCGAGACACCGAGAAAGTCTTTGATCCGCGCTTCGATTTCACTCTTGCTGAGATGGGGGTTTCGGTTGGGATTCAGGAGGACCGCTTCGGTCGTGAGAATCTGCCCGAGACTATTCTGCTCGACCGAGCCGCCTTCGAGAATCATACCGGCATCAAAACGCTCCAGGCCTAGAGTATTTGCAATATGGACGGGGATCTCGTTGTCCTGCCCGTAGGGACCGAATTTGTCTCCCCATCCGTTGAATCCCCAGTTGGTGACCGCGAGTTTGCCTGTGTCGTGATGCTTCACAAAGAGAGGACCATGGTCGCGGCACCAGACGTCGTCGTTGGGGTGAGGGTAGAGTTCGACCTGATCTGCCGATCCCTTCGCCGCGAGGACCTGACGGCGGATCTCATCGTGGCGGGATTCAGGCGCGTTGATGCGGACGGGTTCGTAGCGGCTGATCGAAGCGGCGATCGTGGCGAAGACCCCTTCGACCTTTTCCAGCGTCTCGGGCCAGCAATCGGGGTGCCCGGAGGGCCAGGAGAGCCAGATTGCTTCCTGTGCCTCCCATTCAGCGGGCATGCGGTAACCAAGTTCTTTCGGGGTCATATAGAAAGTTCCAAGTTTCAGGTTTTAAGTCTCAAGTTTGGCTCCGCCGTCTCCCGTCGTACGATTGAAGCACTTCAACACCTGAATCGAATCTAATCAATCCACCGCTTCAGGATGGGGTCGTAGCTGTCGATGCGGCGGTCGCGAAAGAAGGGCCAGATATTGCGGAACTCTTCAAGCTTCTCGAGATCGCATTCCACGGTGAAGGCGCCCTCGTCCTCAATGGGCGTGCGGGCGATGACTTCGCCATAGGGGTTGGAGACAAAGGACTGTCCCCAGAAAAGGGTGTCGCCTTCCCGGCCGACGCGGTTGGAGGCGGCGACGTAACACCCGTTGGCGACCGCGTGGCCGCGCTGAACAGTTTCCCAGGCGTTATGCTGGGCGGGTCCGAGGGTGTCGCGCTCTTCGGCGAGCCAGCCAATCGCAGTCGGATAAAAGAGGACGTTGGCTCCCTGCATGGCGGTCAGTCGGGCCGCTTCGGGATACCACTGATCCCAACAGATGAGGACCCCGATTTTCCCGAAGGCAGTTTCCCAAACCCGATAGCCGAGATCGCCCGGCGTGAAGTAGAATTTTTCGTGAAAGCCCGGATCTTCCGGGATGTGCATCTTCCGGTATTTTCCGAGATACTTTCCATCGGCATCGAGAACGGCGGCGGTGTTGTGATAGAGTCCGGTGGCACGCTTCTCAAAGAGGGGCAGGATGATGACCACTCCGAGCTCTTTGGCGAGGTCGGCAAAGCGGGCAGTGGTGTTTCCGGGGATGGCCTCGGCCAGTTCAAACCTGGCGGGGTTTTCGTCACGGCAGAAGTAGAGCGTGGAACACATCTCCTGCAAACAGATGACCTGCGCTCCCTGTGCCGCAGCCGACCGGGTAAGACGCTCTGCCTGATCAAGATTGGCGGCGGGATCGCTGACAGCAGCGAACTGGGTCAGACCTATGGTGAGAGTTTTCATCGCTTCGTAAGTGAAGGCCTTCGGGGTAAATCGCAAGAAAAACGATGACCCGGCTAGAATCGTTTCCGTTTCGATTTCCTCAGGGGGAGGGAATCTGATTCCGTCTCTTCCGGGTAAAAGCGTAAATCAGGAAGGTAACTCCGATCACAATCATGAAGGTCGAGTAAAACTGCCCCTTGGTCAGTCCTGCGATATGCCCGGAGTCCGGCTCGCGATAGTTTTCCACGGTGATTCGACCAATGGCATAGAGGATGAAGAAAAGTCCGGTGAGGACACCATGGTAGAGATTCTTCCATCTCAGGCGGACCGCCAGCATGATGAGGAAAATCAGAAGCCCCTCTACGACCGCTTCGTAGAGTTGCGAGGGATGGCGGGGAGTCAGGATCTCGCCGAGCATACTGCGAAAGGCGGGGCTTTCCGCTGATGCATCCTGAATGAGGCCGACCACCGCCCGATGGGCGTCGTATCCGTTCGTCATGGCGGTGGAGACCGCCGCATCGACCTTGCCAAGGAGACCGGGTGAGGTTTCACCGGCTCTTTCGGCAAGATCCCGAAGCTGTGAGGTGGGAAACATCCAGTCGAATCCATTTGGAGCCGCAACCACTTCGGAAAGTTCTTCGGGAAATTTCATCGCGATGGGTCCGTCAGTTTTGCGCCCATAGAGTTCGCCATTCACGAAATTCGCAATGCGTCCGAAAAACACTCCGACGGGCGAGACGGTGACGAGATTGTCGCCGAGGCCCAACCACGAGACTTTGGTTTTTTTTGCATAGATCCATGCCACGATGGTCATCCCGGCAATTCCGCCGTGGCTCGACATTCCTCCTCCCATCACATCGAAAAAGCTCGCCGGATTGGAGAGGAGTTCTTCGAAATTATAAAGCAGCATGTAGCCGAGCCGGCCACCGAGCATGACACCGAAAACTGAGAGAATGGTGACGAAATCGGCGACCTGAGATTCTTTTAGCTCGGAAGCGCCAATCTTGACAAACCACCGGATCAGTAGGAACGCGGCAAGGAAGCCGGTTACATAAGCAAGTCCGTACCAGCGAATCCCGAAAGTCTCCGTGAACTGGATCGCGAAGGGGTCAAGGTGATGGACATAGGTGGCGAGCATACGCGGTGATCACAAGGAAGCTCACCAAACGCTTGAGTCGCCCGAAAGCAAGCTCGCAAAAGAGACCCGGGGCGGGTTTCACCCGCGGGTCGCCTTGGCCGGGATCAGGCTCTTGGGCCCTTTTCTCCTTCCGGAGCGGCACCGTCGCGAGGGGCACCTTCAGGTCGGGGACGATCACCATCGCGGGGAGCGTCTTCAGGTCGGGGACGATCACCATCGCGGGGCGCGCCTTCGGGACGGGGACGATCACCATCGCGGGGAGCACCTTCGGGGCGGGGACGATCACCATCATGGGGAGCACCTCCGGGGTGGGGAGGGCGCCCGGGTTGACCCTCAATGCCACCGATTCGCACATCATGCACGCCCGCTCCTCTCAGAGCCATGGTAACGGCATTGATTTGGTGAAAAGGAACGTCAGGCTGAGCAAAGAGGATGGCGCTGCGGGCATCGCCTTTTTCCAGTTCTGAACGGAGGTTCTCAAGACGAACGACACGGTCACCGAGTTTTACTCCGTCACGAAGAACGGCGACACGGATTTCCCCCTCGCGATGGCGGGGTTCGCCCATGGGTCGGCCGTGCTCGGGATTGGGTCGATCTCCTTCCCGATACACTTTTCCATCACCTTCGCGGTCTCCCTGGGGACGTCGGTCGCCGTCGGGTTTATGGTCGCCTTCAGGTTTATGCTCACCGTCGGGTCTGCGGCCGGGTTCCGGTTTACGATCTCCTTCCCGTGGGGGAGTCCCGAGATCGCCTTCGCGACCGGCTGGTTTCTCCGGTTCCCTGGGAGCCTTCTCCTCCTCGGCCGTGGCCGAACCGAAAGAGAGTGCAATGAGCCCGGTGATGCCGAGTGCGAGGATGGCATTGAGCCATAATTTTCTACGAGTGGGGTTTGTGATCATAAGAATACGATGACGCAGGGTTGGATGATTACGGACACAAGGCGCCACTCCTGCAATGGCGGGTGCCGGAAGAAATTCAGATTGAACGCGAAGGAGGGTCCGCCCGTATTCGAAGCGCTCTTCTGGTTGCAGACGGGCTAGGGTATTTGCGTCGCAGCGCAGTTCACGATCGGATTGAAAACGCGACACCGCCATCCAGACGAGAGGGTTGAACCAGTGCAGTGCGTTTACCGCAGCGGCGATCCAATTCAGGAGCACGTCCCGGTGGCGGATGTGCTCCATCTCGTGCAGGATGATGTAGCGAAGCACTCCTCCATGGAAACGGGTACCCCAATCCTTCGGCAGAATGAGGCAACCTCGCCAGGCGCCGAAAACGGCGGGAGTCGCGCCCTCCGGCCCGAGTAATACACTGACATTTCGATTTACTCCGAGATCTGCAGCGACTTCGCGGACGAGGGCGAGAAGTCGCTCGTCATCGCATCGTTGAAGACCGGAACGGGAGACGAATCGGCGTTGGCGCCAGACCAACCCCATAAGGAAGGCAACGACTCCCATGATCCAGATCGCAAACAGAGTCCGGGTGAGGGAGGGGAGGCTGCGCGTAGCCGCTACTTCATTCAGGGGCGTGGATGAGGTGAGGTGAGGCTCGGGAGCGATCACAGGAGAGCTTGTGGGATCGATGGGAGTAGAATCCACCCAACTGACATATGCCGTCGTTTCAGCAACGGGCTTAGGGCGAAACCAACCCCCGAGGCCCGGTGCTGCGGGAAGGAAGGCGGGAACGAGTAGTTTGAGTCCGACGAGCGTCCACAAAGCCACACGCCATGAGGGGCCCAGATGACGGCCCAGAGTCCAACTCAGACCGAGGACGGTGGCAATGAGGAGCGAACCCTCCAGTGTCGTGCGCAGAAGCCAGTTGTTGGCGAATTCCATCCACGGGTTCATGATTCAGTCGGGTTGGGTTTTGCGTTCCTCAGCGGCATCAAGGAGGCGGCGCAGTTCTTCGATTTCCGTTTTTGAAATGGCTTCGTTTTCGACCATTCCGGCGAGAAATGGAACGAGTCGCCCCTCAAAGACCCGACCGAGAAAGGAGCGGCTCTCATCGTGCTGGCAATCCGCCTGGGAAAAAACCGGGGTGTAACGAAACTCACGACCCTTTTCCTCGACAGAGAGCGCTCCTTTGGTGACAAGGCGGCGAATCAGGGTTTGGACCGTGCGGGGCTTCCAGTCGGAATCGTTTTCAAGGCTCTCCACGATGTCCCGCAGCGAAGAGGGTCCACGCTCCCAGAAAACGTGCATGACTTTCCACTCCGCATCGGAAATTCCGGGAGGCGTGACGGGTTTATTTGGTTTGGCACTCATCTTGGGATTACGCTTGTAATCTTATGGATGACAGTTGTAATCCGCCGGGGCAAAAATTGCAATCCTTTTCTGATGAATGCGATATAAACCCCGTCTGAAAAACGAAGTTACGGGGAAGGAACCGGAGAATCCTCTTCAAAAACCGGCTTTTTCCAGACCGGAACGGTCAATTTGATCCTCCGGAGGTATTCCCGGGAGATTTCAAAGGCGGAAGCACTGTGGGTTGTTTGCACCCTGATGAGGAGGGAGGCTTCTCCCGCCGGGACAAATCCGACCACGTGATGAACGAGGGCCTGATGCTCCGGAAAATCGCCTGCCATCGATTCCCCGATTCGCCGTAACTCATTCAAAGCCATTGATTCGTAATGGCTGTAGTCTATCCCGGAGATGGGGCAACCCTCTTCCAAATTGCGAACCACCCCGTGAAATCGGAGGTCGGCGCCGTGAATCGTCGAGGGTGAAAGCTCACTCTCCACCTCCGCTACGGTGCGGGTCGACACAGAGTATACAAAATGAAGGCTTGCCATTGCTGAATCGTGAGTAGGCTTCACGCTCACACAATCAAAGGACTATTTAATGAGCAAGAGTGATTTCGGACTAATTGGCCTCGCCGTCATGGGGCAGAACCTGGTGCTAAACGTCGAGAGCCGCGGATTCCGCGTCTCCGTCTATAACAGGACCACCTCGGTGACGGATCAATTCATCGCCGAGAACCCGGGTAAAAACCTTCACGGAGCGCACACGATGGAGGAATTCGTCGCCAGTGTCGCCAGTCCGCGCAAGATCATGATGCTCGTACAGTCCAAGGCCGGAGCCAATCCCGCCGACCGTGACGCCGTCGATGCCGTGATTGATCAGCTCGTCCCGCTCCTCGATAAAGGCGATCTCATCATCGACGGGGGCAACACCTATTTCATCCACACCGAGCGCCGCTCCAAGGAACTCGAAGCCAAAGGTCTCCTTTACATCGGCACCGGCGTCTCGGGCGGTGAAGAGGGTGCCCGCAAAGGCCCCGCGATCATGCCGGGCGGCCCCGCGAGCAGCTGGGAGCTCATCAAGCCCATCTTTGAGTCCATTTCCGCCAAGGTCAACGGCGACCCCTGTGTCACTCACATCGGCACCGGCGGCGCGGGTCACTACGTCAAGATGGTCCACAACGGCATCGAGTACGGCGACATGCAGCTCATCTGTGAGGCCTACCAGATCTTCAAAACGGCCGGCTTCACCACCGACGAGATCGCGGCAATCTTCAACGAGTGGAATCAGGGAGCCCTCGAGAGCTACCTCATCCAGATCACCAGCAAGATCTTCGAAATCCGAGATCCCGAGACCGGAGAAGCCGTCGTCGAACTCATTCTCGACAAGGCCGGACAAAAGGGCACGGGCCGATGGACCGTCATGAATGCCGCCGACAACACCGTCGTGATCTCCACGATCAACGCCGCCGTCGAGGCCCGCATCCTTTCCTCCATGCTCGACCAGCGCAAGGTGGCGGCGGGAGAATTCGCCGGCCCGACCCCGAAGATCGATCTGCCCAAGGATGTCCTCGTCAAAAAGGTGCATGACGCCCTTTACGCCTCCAAGATCATCTCCTACGCCCAGGGCCTCGATCTCATCAAGAAGGTCGGCGAAGCCCACGGCTGGGGCCTCAACCTCGGCGCAATCGCCCGCATCTGGCGCGGTGGTTGTATCATCCGGGCGCGATTCCTCAACCGCATCACCGAGGCCTACGAGCGCAATCCCGATCTTGTGAACTTGATGCTCGATCCCTTCTTCAAGGACATCCTCAACAGCAATCAGGCCGACTGGCGTGAGATCGTCTCGCTCGGAGTGATGAACGGCATTCCGATTCCGGCCTTCAGTGCCTCGCTCGGCTACTATGACAGCTACCGCTGCCCCCGTCTCCCCGCCAACCTGCTCCAGGCGCAACGGGACTTCTTCGGAGCGCACACTTACGAGCGTATCGACAAGCCCGCCGGCGAGTTCTTCCACACGAATTGGCCCGATGTGGTCACGGATTGAGAAGTGCGTTGAAAAGCGATTTGGAAAAGGGAGACCGCGAGGTCTCCCTTTTTTTGTGATGAATCACCCTGATAAGGCCATATACCTGCGTAGGGAAATCTGCTACAACACTCTTTTCCCCAATGAAATCGCGTTATCCGGCTCTTCTCCTTCTTTGTTTTGTGGTGCTGGCGACCGGCCTGGGGGTCGCGCAGAACCAGAAGGGTGCGGCGAAAAAGAAGGCCCATCCGAAAAAGGAGTTTTACTCCGGCGAACCGCTCAAAGCGCTCATCATTACGGGCGGTTGTTGTCACAACTACCTCTACCAGACCTACGCCCTCGGTTCCGGAGTGCAGGCCGTTGCGAACGTGGACTTTGAGATCGTGAAGGCGGGCGGGAACGGCACCGACGCGCAGATCCCTCTCTACAATGACCCGAACTGGGCCAAGCCCTATGATGTGGTCATTCACAACGAGTGTTTCGCCGACACGGTCGATCCCGAATACATCCGGAAGATCACCGGGGCCCATCGTGGAGGGGTGCCGGCCATCGTGATTCATTGCGCGATGCACACCTATCGTTCGGCCGAAATCAGTGACTGGCGCGAGTTTCTCGGCGTCACGAGCCGCCGTCATGACCATCAGGCGGAGTATCCGGTGAAGGTCCTCAAGGCCGACCACCCTGTCATGAAGGGGTTCCCCGCTGACTGGGTGACACCCATGGACGAACTTTATATCATTGAAAAGCTGGGTGAGAAAGCCACCCCGCTGGCGAGTTCCGTCAGTGAAAAAGACGGCTCCGAGCATCCGGTGATCTGGACGAATGACTTCGGTGGAACCCGCGTGGTCGGAACGACCTACGGTCATTCTGACGCCACCTTCGGGGATCCGGTGTTTATCCGCATGCTCGCTCGCAGCATTCTCTGGGCGGCCGGTAAGGAGAACACGGAAGCCGCGTCGGAATAATTGATTTTTGTTTGTTTGGTTCAGAGTTGGTGAAGGGGCGGAAACCGGTTTTTCCGCCCCTTCATTTTTTCAGAAACCATCAAAGAATCTCCCCGGGAGTTTCGGAATCCTTGTCCTTCTCCGACTCACCGGTCTTCTCAGGAGTGGCAGCGGGGGTTTCCGGCATAAGAATCTCGAAATTGCCTAGCTTCATGATCTCAAGCTGGCGACGCGCCGCCTCGGGAAGACTTTCCGTTCCAGCCGCCGGATCAAAGGGACCCTCGTGGACAAGTTTTCCATCGGCGTCTTTGATCTCCAGGTGATGTTTGCCGTCCTTTCGGGTCAGGGTGAGCTCTCCCTTTTCGTTGTCGATCTTTAGCACACCTTCCATTCCGAAGACACGGAGCGGGAATCCGGGGCTGACCGAGATGGAGGGAGGACGGTTCCCGGAAGGAGCCCTATCCCGTTCCCCGTCCCCGGGTTTCCGCGACTCGTCGCGCCTCCCGTCAGGCCCCTCCCGGTGCGGACTGTCCCCTTTTGACTCGGGCCGGTTACGCTCCATCCACTCGCGCATCAGATCCTGATGACGTCTGATCGACTCCTGCCACTCAGGATCGTTACGGTTGTTCATCGGAGGGAAATGATACCCCTCAGAGCGGTTTGCGGGGAAATGCGATCGCCTGAAGGTGTCTTCATCAGTCTCACCCAAAGTGAGTTCGACCACTTCCTCCTTCCCTTTTCTGATGATGGTCATCGAGACCTTGTCTCCGCCCGACTTCGTCCTGACGAGGATGGAAAGGTGCTCTGGAGAAATGAGATGCTGATCTTCGAAATGGGTGATGATGTCGTTGTTCCTGAGGCCGGACTTGGCTGCCGGTGAATCGGGCATCACTTCAACGACCTGGATGCCGAAGCCGTCTTCAAGCTCAAGGTGCTGGCGCAGGGCGGCGTCGATCCCGGCCGTGGCGACTCCGATCCAGGTTCGTTTCGGAGAGGCGGGTCTGTCGGGCATCCTCTCCGTCCGGGAGTCGGGCTGAGGGGCTTCATTTGGTTCGGTCGCTTGATTCTTGACCGGGTCATTCGGCGATTCCTGCTTCTTTTCCTCCGCTGAAACGGGC
This sequence comes from Akkermansiaceae bacterium UBA2381, assembly GCA_002344215.1. GTDB lineage: Bacteria > Verrucomicrobiota > Verrucomicrobiia > Verrucomicrobiales > DEV007 > Arctic95D-9. The sequence continues at coordinate 180,670 of DDSV01000024.1, read as the reverse complement.
GGGAGGAACAGAGCGAAGGCCGATGCGATGAGTAAGAGAGGAGGGGTTCGCATAGCTTACGGGGGTTGAACGTTTGGATCGAAAGATCAGAGAGGCTTTAATCGGTCTGGAGCGGAACAATGAGTTCCTCGCTCCTCGGCTGAAATATCCGGAAATTGGTGCCGCTGGCGGGGTCATGCCAATGATAGGCGTCGCGATATTCGAGATTGAGGCGTTCACGGGGGCCTTCCTCGGTCTGAATGACTCCGCCGGACGAGGTGTTCATCAGGAATCCATGGGACGACACGGGGACAAAACTGCCCGCGGGGGTCTCCGCCGCCGCGCCCTGGTTCAGGACTACGGGGGAGGCGGTTGACGGGGAAGGGGCGGCAGGGGCGAGTTGGTCCCCGAAACGGAGATATCCAAAGCCCGCCATCGCCAGAGAACCGATCAGCGCGAAGGGCAAGGCACGCTTCCACCGGAGCTGCGATGGGCTGAAATCGTTGCTGACGACGAGGCGTTCGCGGTCGCGATTGAGTTCCGAGAATAGCTCGACATTGAGGCGGGAGGGCACGAGCGCCCGGAGACTTGCCTCCAACTCCCTGTCTTTTTCCGTCCTGTCGGATTCTTCGCTCATCGCTCTACCGGTAGAGCGATGGGTGGGGTGATTTCTGTCTAATCCGGATGTTTTTCCGGGAAATATTCAGAAAGTGCCGTCCGTATGGAGCCGTTTCTGCCAGCGCGTGATCTGGTTCCCCACATTGGACGGTGAGGGAGCACCGATTGCCTTCCGGGCCTTCAGGGCGGTTTTGAGGTCAAGGACCTTGAAGACATCGGCGCCGAAGACCGGCGAAAACTGCCTGTAATCCTCAAGCGTGAGATCCGGAAATCCGCGGCCTTCCTTGAGGCTGAAGGCGGTGAGTTTTCCGATGACCTCGTGTGCCTCGCGGAAGGGAACCCCTTTGAGGACAAGGTAGTCCGCCAGATCGGTGGCGAGGAGGAACGGATCGCTGGTTGCCTGGAGGGTCCGGTCTTCGCGAACTTTGGCGACCGCCATCATTTCGGCAAACACCTCAAGGGCGAGCTTGATCTGGTCGATCGAGTCGAAGAGCGGCTCTTTGTCCTCCTGCAGGTCCCGATTGTAGGTCATGGGCAGGCCTTTGATCGTCGTCAGAATGGATACAAGATTGCCGATGAGGCGTCCTGTCTTCCCGCGGGTGAGTTCGGCCACGTCGGGGTTCTTCTTTTGCGGCATCAGGCTCGACCCTGTCGTGTGGGCATCGCTCAGTTCGATAAAGCCGAATTCGGCGGTGGCCCAGAGGATCACGTCCTCACTCAGCCGGGAAAGATGCACTCCCGCCATCGAAATGATAAAAAGCAGCTCCGCGACAAAGTCACGATCACTCACCGCGTCCATGCTGTTCTGGGTGATGGCGGGAAAGTCGAGCTTTTCGGCCACGATCTTGCGGTTCAGAACAATTGTCGAGCCGGCCAGTGCTCCGGACCCGAGCGGCATCACATTGATTCGTTGATAGCAGTCGCGGATCCTCTGCTTGTCACGCTCCAGCATCTCGAGGTAGGCGAGAAGATGATGAGCAAAAAGGACGGGCTGTCCGCGTTGCAGATGGGTGTAACCGGGGATCACCGCCTCGGGGTGGTTGACCGCGAGAGTGAGCAGGGCATTCTGAAGGGTGGTGAGTCGGGCGTGAATCGCCTTGGACTCCGCACGACAGAAAAGTCGGATATCCAGAGCGATCTGGTCGTTGCGGCTTCGCGCGGTGTGGAGCTTCGCACCCGGGGCCCCGATCTTCTCGGTGAGCGCCCGTTCGATATTCATGTGGATGTCCTCGAGACTGGTCTTGAAGCGGAATTCCCCCGCTTCGATCTCGCGTTTGATCTCACGAAGTCCGCGGACGATGGCCTTCTCCTCGGCCTTCGTGATGATGCCGGCGTCAACGAGAGCCGCGGCGTGGGCGATCGAGCCTTCGATATCGTAAGCGTAGAGCCTCCAATCGTAGGAGATGGATTCTCCGTAACGCTGCACGAGATTTGATGTCTCCGTCTGAAACCTGCCTTTCCACATGACTCTGCTTCGCGCTGAGGTGGCTCCTTATCAAGCGTGTTTTTCAGCTCAGTGCTGCTTCATCAAGCGCATCTGAATGAGGTTGTCGCAAATCCCGTCCTTGCGGAGGCGGTCGCAGCAGGCCTCGATTCGCATCGATTTCGACGAAGGGCGGAAGCCGAGGCGTCGTGTGATGCAGTCAATAAGGATGGCGGTGTTGTCATCTTCGAACTCGATGACTTTCCCGCAGTCCACGCAGATGAGGTGGCTGTGGTCGGGGGAATCGAGAAAGTTCGGGTCATAAACCCGTTCGTCACGCCCGAGGTCAATCTCCCGGAGGAGTTTGCATTCCACAAGAAGGGCAATGGTGCGATAGAGCGTGGCCCGTGAGGTTTTCGGGTCGAGGCGCCTCGCTTTGGTCAGCAACTCTTCGGCCGTAAAGTGGTCGTCGTTCGCAAAGGCCGCTTCAACGATGATGTCCCGCTGTCCGGTGCGGCGCATACCCTTCTGCTGGATATACTGGTCAAAGCGCTCTTTGATTTCCGGGTTCATCGATTCACGGGTCCTGAAAGGTATAGGTAGAAATCCGGTCGCTCGCAAAGTAACCTTCACCGAGTAAACCGAACCATGACTCTTCCTGTAGATTCATTTATTCGATTCGAGCCCATTTATCAAACCCGAGTTTGGGGTGGTCGTGGTCTCGAGGCGCGCTTTGGACGCATCCTGCCCGATCCTGCCCTGCCATTCGGCGAGTCGTGGGAGATCTCGGCGCGGGAGGAGGCGGACTCGGTCGTGATTGGCGGCACCTTTGCGGGGAAATCCCTCACCCAACTCTGGGCGGATCCTGAATCGCGTCTCTCTCTTTTCGGCGAGAATGCCCCGCAGGAGGATCGTTTCCCGCTCCTCTTCAAAATCCTCGATGCCAGGGACAAACTCTCCATCCAGGTTCATCCCCCGGCCGAACTTGCCGCCGGGATGGGCGGAGAACCGAAGACCGAGGTCTGGTACATCGCCCATGCCGAACCGGGGGCAAAGCTATATGCAGGGGTGCGGCACGGGGTCGATGAAGAAAGTTTCCGCGAAGCGATTGAGTCAGGACGGGCGGAGCGATCCGTCCATGCGATCCCGGTGGAAACGGGGCAGCATATCTTTATCCCGAGCGGAAGACTGCATGCGATCGGTGCGGGACTCCTCATCTACGAGATCCAGCAAAATTCCGACACCACTTTCCGGGTCTACGACTGGAACCGTCCCGGAATCGACGGCAAGCCGAGACAGCTTCATGTCGAGGAGTCGTTGCAGTGTATTGATTTTAGCGACATCGAACCGGAGATGGACGAGTCGGAAGGCGCTCTCCTGGTCGAGTGCGACCATTTCCGCCTGGAGAAACATCAGCTCTCTGCAGGCGAATCGATTTTCGGAATAACCCGGGGACGCTTTGCCGTCATCACGGTCATTGGCGGCCTCCTTCGCGACGGAGAGGCGATCTTTCGGGAAGGAGATTTTTTCCTCATTCCGGCAGGTGCTGAGGGGGTTGGTGCCGTGGCTGAGTCCGGAGCCGGGATCCTCCTCACGACATGGCCAACCTAACTCACACGATCTGCAAACGCGTGAGGTCCTGAGTGTCTATCATTCCGAGCGGGATTCGGGCATCATTGACGACCACAAGATCATCGATCCGGCTTTCCTCCAAGATCCGCAGGACTTCGCCCACGAGTTTGCTCTCGTGTACGGAGATAGGGTTCTTCGTCATGAAATCTCTGACCGCCTGGCTGCCGATATCGGGTTTTCCGGATTGGAATGCCCGGGCGAAATCACCCTGAGTGAAGATTCCGGCAAGAGCGCCTGATACTTCGACGACGATCACGGCTCCGGCGCGGGCTGAAGTCATTTTTGAGATCACATCCATGATGCTGAGATCGGGCGGGACCACCACAAAGTCGTCACCCTTCCTCATGATGTCTCCGGCCCGAAGGAGGAGGGCGCGGCCCAGCGATCCTCCGGGGTGCAGTTCCGCGAAATGCTCTTTCGTGAATCCGCGTGCCTCGAGCAGCACCATTGCAAGCGCGTCACCGATCACGAGCGTATTCGTCGTCGAGGAAGTTGGAGCCAGATTCAAGGGGCAGGCCTCGCGATTCACGTGAATATCGATGACGCAATCGGCCGCCTTTCCCAGAGTGGACCCCGGTTTCCCAGTGATCGCGATCAGCCGGATCTGGCGTCGCTTGAGGTGGGGCAGCAAGGCCAGCAGTTCCGCCGTCTCCCCCGAGTAACTCAGGGCAATGACACTGTCGCCCGCGTTGACAAGACCGAGGTCGCCGTGGATCGCATCCTGACAATTCAACACCGTGGCCGGTGCGCCCGTCGAGTTTAGGGTGGCCGCCAGTTTGCTTCCGATATTGCCGGACTTGCCCACGCCGACAATGAGGATTTTCGCCCCTTCGCTGACCGTTGTTTTCAGCATTTCAACGGCGGCAATGAACGAGTCATCGATCCGGTCGACCAGTCGCGTCAGTTCCTCGATCTCAAGGGAGATGACACGGCGTGCTTTGTCGAGATGATCCATGGACGATGCTGGCGGGGGCGGAAGGGAGAGGATAAGGCGAAATGCGGGAGGTTCAAGGAGCCTTAGGCCCTAAAAGGTGCCCCCTTTTTTGACTATCGCTATCTCGTCGAACGTCATCCGTTTGGCCCGGATCGCGTGTGGCGGTCTTTGCTCCCCATTGAATTGAAACTCTACCGGCATGATCTCGCCGAAAATCCAGAATCATTCATCACTCACCGACTGGGAGGTCGCGCGCTGGTTTCACCCGCGTTTTCTCGCCGAGCATGTCGATCTGGCGGTCGTCCTGCCGGATGTTTGTCCGGGTGGAATCATCCCGAACGGCACGGCGGCACTGGTCCGGGGCGAATGGCTTGAGACATTCCAATTTAGCGAAGCAATCGGTGACATCGGATGTGCGATGTCCTGGGCCCCGGTCGAAACAAGCTTCGAATCCCTTGAACCTGCCTGGAACGAGCTCTTTTTCCGGCTCTCGGCTTTGGGTAAAACGGTCCTGGGTTCGGGGAATCATTTTATTGATGCCTGTGTCGATGAAGCCGGATCGCTCCATGTGCTCGTTCACGTGGGGTCGCGCATGACCACGGACGAAAAGGTCTCGTTTCGCTTCGCCCGGGATTACCGTCGCTACGTGGAACGGGCAACGGCCAACCATGAAGAGATCTGGCGATGCATCAAAACGGTCCTCGGCGGGCGTGCCGAGCCCCGGCTCCTGCCTCACGACACGGTCGAGCTTGAGGGCGGATGGATGACGCTCCGCAAAGGGGTGACGCACAGCCCTGAGGGAAGTGATGTGGTGATCGCCTCGTCCTTTGACGATGTCATTACCATCGGCAGAGCCAAAGAATGCATACGCGAACTGTGTGACTCCATGTCCCACGGAACCGGGCGCCGGACCGGTCGCGGTGATGCCAAGGAAGTGTCCGTGGATGAGGAGCAGTTGCGGCGACGCATCATTATCCCCCGTGATCTGCCCGCAAAAAGCTGGCGCCTGGAGGCCCCTGTTCACTATCGTCACAGCAGTGAAGTGATCCCTCTTGTCTCTGACTATTTTGAGGTGACCCTGCGCCTCACTCCAGTCGCTTTCATGGGTGGATTCTGATTCGATGCAAACGCCCCGCACTCCTGATCATTCCCGTTCATCGTTTGCCCGCACGAATCCCCACACGATTGCCCAGCGGGTTGGCCTGCTGCGTGAACTCGCTCCGGGGGTTCGCTCGATCGCCGAGGTCTGTGGCGGGGATTGCTCCGCTCAGGCAGAGGCCTATCGTAGTGGACTCGGCGTCGGGAGTTTTCTGGCTGTCGACATCGATCCGGCGGTCGTGGAGGCCAATCGGGCGATCGGCCTGGAAACGCTCTGCGCCAATGCCCTCGACCCCCGTGCGATGAGCGTCCTCACCGAATGCGAGGTCGTCTTCTTCGGGCCGCCTCTCTCGGAAGATTGCGACGGGCACCGTTTGCTCTCCTTTGACGAGGTCCGCCCCGGCTTTGCCGATTTTGCGCGAATGCTCCTCGGCGAACTCTCCTTCTCCGGCCTCTTCATCTGCATCGGGCCGCGCACGACGGACATGGGCGACATCCGGAAACTCCATCGTGTTTTGCAGGAAATCCGACCGGACTACGGACTCTCGCTGATCCATCATAGCTACAGCACACTCACCGGTCGCGGAGAACGAACCGAACCCCGTTGCAAATATATCGAACTCTGGTTCTCGACCCGGCTTGGTGATCAATGGGAAGTCCGGGAGAGCCGGGACGAGGAGAACTAGGGCTCACTCAAAACATCTCCATCTGGCCGTAATCCTCCTTTTCGAGAGAGCGGAAGCGGACTCCGGCTCCGATAAGGCGCACGGTCTTGCCTTCACCCCGCTCCCACGCTTCGGCGAGAAGTTCCCGCATGATCTGCGGGTCGACCTTGTCGGAGGAGCGCTGGGCCGAGGTGATCTGAAAGTCGCCGAACTTTACCTTCACGACACACTCGCGGATCTCGCGTTCGAGATGGCGCCCGGAGAGGTCGTCCTGCAGTTCGAGAATGAGGTCCTCGAGTTTTTCGAGCCCCTCTTCGACCGAGGCGAGGTTTTCGCGAAAGGTCCGTTCGTTGCTGAGTGATTTCCGCTCCCGGTTCGGGTTCACGGAGCGTTCATCGATGCCGCGGCAGAGACGATGGAGGGAACTGCCGAATTTGCCGAAGCGCTGCACCAGTTCCATCTCGGTCCGTTCACGCATCACGCCACAGGTGGGGATCCCTGCCTCGTGGAGGCGGACGGCGGTGGCTTTTCCGACACCCCAGATTTTTTCGATCGGGAGGGCGGCGAGGAAATCAGCGACCTCGTCATCGCGTACCTCGAACTGACCGTCGGGTTTTCTCCAGTCGCTTGCGATCTTGGCGATGAACTTGTTTGAGGCAATTCCGGCCGAGGCGGTCAGGCCTGTCTCCAGGCGAATGCGCTCGCGTATCTCCCAGGCGACCGAAGCTGCCTCGGAGTTGAGATGGGAAACATCGAGATAGGCTTCGTCGAGGGAGAGAGGTTCAATCAGACCGGTGAAGCGGGAAAAGATGTCCCGGATTTTTGACGATTCCTGCCGGTAGAGATCGAAGCGAACCGGAAGCATAACAAGTCCGGGGCACAGTTCTTTCGCCTTGAAGGCCGGCATTGCGGAACGGCAGCCATATTTGCGGGCTTCGTAGTTGCAGGTCGTGAGCACACCCCGTCCGCTGCTGCCCCCGACCGCGATCGGTTTTCCTGCCAGCTCGGGATACTCCCGCATTTCGATGGCCGCATAAAAGCAGTCCATATCGACATGGATGATTTTACGGGGCTGGGTCGAATCGGACATTGTGTCGGGAACTCTCTCCCCTGACGGGCTGTCCGGCAACGGGCGAGGCGGCAAAGCTTTGGTTCCATTCCGTGGTCGGCGGCGTAGAATGGGGAGCGATGCCAGACTACGCCATCATTATTCCCGCCTACAATGAAGAGACTCTCCTCGCCGCGACGATCACGGCGGCACGGGAGGCGATGTCGGGTGTCGCGGGAGAATTCGGTATCGGTGAACTCATCGTCGTGGACAATAATTCCACGGACAGCACGGCGGAAGTGGCGCGGAACGCAGGCGTGGACCGGGTCGTTTTCGAGCCGCACAATCAGATCGCACGGGCCCGCAACGCCGGAGCTGAAAACACGGATGCGGTGCACCTTGTCTTCATCGACGCGGATACCCGGGTTCAGACGGAGACACTCCGGCAGGCACTTGCCCACCTTCATTCGGGTGAAGTCGCAGCGGGCGGGGCGAGAATTGAGATGGACCAGGTCGTCAGTCCGATGGTTGGTCTGATTTTGCGAAGCTGGAACGGTATCGCGGCGACCTTCGCCTACGCGGCCGGGAGTTTTTTCTTTGTCCGGCGCGATGCCTTTGAGGCGGCCGGAGGATTTGACGAGGCCGTCTACGCCGGTGAGGAGGTTTGGCTCGCCCGGCGCATCAAAATCTGGTCAAAGCCGAAAGGGCTCAATTTTCACATTATCTCCCACCCGCCCGTGGTGACTTCGGGACGGAAATCAGACTGGTTTTCCACCGGCGATTTTGTCGGGCAGCTGGCCATCATTTTCCTCATCCCCTGGGCGACACGGAGTCGACGGCTCTGCGCGATGTGGTACCGGCGCCCCACGAAGACGGTGGAGTAAAAGTAATCCTGTCGGGCCGGTGACCTGACCCTCTTACCTCAGGCTTGGTCTGGGCATCTCAACGCGAAAGAGCGCGTAGTCGAGCGTGTCGTCCTCCACCGCCGTAAAGGGGAAGGTGTGATGCAGATTCTCAGCGGTCGTGTCGGAAATCGTGAGTCGATTGTTTAAACGACGACCGACTGTTCGGACTTTTCCCGCCGTTTCGATGATCGCCTGCACCGATTCGAATTCGAGCTGATCACCGGCGTTGCTGAGTTTCACTTTTGCGCTTCCGGTGTGGATGCCTATTTCCAGAAAAATGGGAAGATTGGTCTCCACCTGCCATTCGTTGAGAAGCCTGGCGAGAGCGTTCTGCATGGCGAGGGCGGCCTGAATGGCGAGACGCTCCTGATGGGGATCGTCGCTGCGTGAACCGAAGATGGCAATGACGCTCTCATCGTTCGACTTCTCGAGTGATCCCTGGTTTCGCAGGACGATGTCGATCATGGTCGAAAAATATTCGTTGAGCAGGGCAAAGACCCGCTCACCCCCGAGCTTCGACGACAATTGACCGAAGCCGCATAGCTCGGCGACCAACACGGTGATGCGGCGGGGAACCTCCTCGCAGTTCATGCCCTCGCTCAGCTTCAGGTCAGCCGCCTGCGAGCGGACATAGTGGACGAGGGCTCCCTTGAGGGATTCGCGTTCCTCGAGACCTTCAGCCATTTGATTGATCGCCTCGGCGAGTTCGGCAAACTCATCTCTGCTTTGCAACTTGATGCGTTGGGAATAGTTCCCGCGTCCGATACCGCGGACAAAGTCCTGCAGTTCGGTGAGCGGACGGGTGACTTTTACTGAAAGCCACGCGGCAAGAGCGGCGGCGAGGCTGAGGGAAATCATCATGGCGACGAGGTCTCCGACAAGGAGCTGGCGGAGCAGGGCCTGGATGCGGTGGGCGGCGATGTCGGCTCCGAGTACCGCGACCGTCTCGCCAGCGGCATTCCGGATCGGGGCGAAGGCGGTCAGCCAGATGCCGAAGGAGTCTTTCGAATAATCCTGATTCACCTTGGGTTGATTCGGATCGGGCAGATCGCGTGAGTGATTGAACTCCACCTTGTCGCCGAGGTGGGATTTGTCCTTTCCTCCTTCCTCGGCATCAACCACGTATTCCCAGCTACCGTCGGGAAGCGACCGGATGATATAAATGAAGCGGATCGGTAGTGCGCCGGTGTTGTTCGCGTCGCGGACTTCGCGCAGCTTCGCGGCGACTTCGAGATAGAGCGGTGATCCGTCCTGTTCCCGGGTGAGGAGTTGGGCCACTTTTTCCGCGTCTACCCGGGGCGCGGTGCTGACGGCGACGGTAAAGACCTTTTCCTGAATCAACTCAAAGGCGAGCCGGTTCGCCTTCCTCAGGCTCATCCAAAGGAGCAGACCGCAACTCACTCCCACGAGGAGGATAAGCAGGGTTTGAAGTTTTCGGCGAAAGGACACGGGAGGTGAGGGTGAAAGGGAAGGGGCCCGATTGGATCAGGCACTGTAGCTTCGGGGAAATAGACTTAAAACAACAATTTGGAGCTGGCTTTTCGAAATCAAGATGATCCCGGGCGCACGGGGCAGACGATCCTTTGACGTTTCACCGCTTGTCATCATTCCCTCCATCGGGCAAACTCAGGGACAACATGGAATCATACGAAGTTCTCAAAGAGGCGTTTGAAAATCCGACCGCCAGCCCGAAGGAGATCGCCTCCGAGCTGGGGGTCTCTCTTTCGCTGGTCTACAAATGGGCGCAGCCGCCCGAGGGACAAGGATCGGGGAGCCGGAATCCGCTCGACCGGGTCAAGGATCTGATCCGTCTCACGAACCATATGGGAATCGTCGAATGGCTCTGCCAGCATTCGGGTGGTTATTTTGTCAGGAACCCGAAACGTGCCGGATCGAAGAACTACCAGGTCGTCCCCGCGACCCACACGATCGTGCAGCAGTTTGCAGGTCTGCTCGACGCCGTTTCAAGGGCCGCTCAGGACAATTCCATCACGACGGAGGAGTCGGCGGAGATCCGGGTGGTCTGGGACCGGCTCAAGGCGTTCAGCGAGGGATTTGTCCGCTGCTGCGAGGAGGGGGATTTTGAGCCCATTCAGAAGGAACTGGCAGTCAGACCGAAGTGAAAGACTTTCCGTTCGCGATCCGTAAGGCCTAGAAATGGCTCCATCAATCGACCTCCCTCTGCCTCCGCCGCGTTGTCGGGCGGAAATTGATCTCAAGGCTCTTCGCTCGAATGTGAAGGTCTGTCGTGAACTGGCGGGCGAGGCCTGCGGGATCATGGCAATCGTGAAAGCCGACGCCTATGGCCACGGCCTGAAAGAGGTGGTCGCCTGCCTCTCGGATTTGCTGGACTGGTTTGGGGTGGCGAACTTCAGGGAAGCGCTCCGCGCCCGCGTCGCCGCCGGGGAACGAAGCCCTAACATTCTCATTCTCAGTCCGGCGATTCCGGAAGAGATTGAACCCATTGTCGCGAACGGATTCTCCGCGTCCGTTTCGGTTTCTTCCGAAGTGGAGGCCTATGCCGCCGCCGCCGCCCGCCTCGGGTTGAAGGCCAGGCTTCATGTCGTTGTCGACACGGGAATGGGTCGCATGGGTTGCCAGCCATCCGCCTTTGCCGCGCTCGTCGAACAGATACGGCAGAATGCCCATTGTGAGATTGAGGGTATCGAGACCCATTTCCCTTCGGCGGATGAGGATGCGGATTTCACCCGCTCGCAGATCGAGGTCTTTCAATCCCTGCTCCAGGAGGCCGGTCCCGGGGCCGGTTGCCACGTTCATCTGGGTAACAGCGCCGGTTTGATCGAGTTCCATGCACGCACTGCTTTCGCGACTCTCGCCCGGCCCGGTCTCGCGCTCTACGGGGTCTCGCCTCTCCCGGATACGGCGGTGGCTCTGACTCCGGTCATGACTCTGAAAACCCGAGTCACGCTGGTGCGGGAGATTCCTTCCGGTGCCGGGATCAGTTACGGTCGCACCTTTGTTTCCCAGCAGCCCATGAAAGTGGCGACCCTGGCGGTGGGATACGGCGATGGATACACGCGGCATCTCTCCGGGAAAAAGGCGGACGTCCTTATTGGCGGAAGGCGGTGCCCGGTTCTGGGGCGGGTGACGATGGACCAGATCGTCGTTGATATTTCCCACCTCTCCGGTGAGGTGAAAAGCGGAGATGAAGTCGTCCTGATCGGTGCTCAGGGAACGGAACGAATCACCGTGTCCGAGCTGGCCGAAAAGGCGGGGACGATTCCGTGGGAAATTCTCACAGGAATCACAAACCGGGTCGAGCGGGTTTATCTCTGAATCAGGAGACGACCGCGCCCGCGACTTTAAGTCGAGCCGCTCCCTCGAAGCGGTTGTCGAGCCAGTCGAGATGGGTCGTGGTGATCAATTTCTGCGAGGTCGCCGGCCAGTTCGCCATGAGCGCGTTCCGCCGGTCCGGGTCAAGTTCACCAAAGACGTCGTCGATCAGCATGAGCGGGGCCTCATTCCTGTCCTCAAGAAAGAGATTGGTCTGCCCCAGTTTCAGGGCGAGAGCGACGGTGCGCTGTTGTCCCTCGCTTGCGAACTTCGCGGCGGGCATGCCGTTGAGTTCGAGGATGAGGTCGTCGCGATGAGGGCCCGCGGCGGTTTGGCGACGGCGGGATTCCTCGTCGCGGCGTTCCCGGAGGAGGGAAAGAAGGTCATCCCCCTCGCCCGAAGCGCTCTCGTAGGAAAGGGCCAGCGCTTCGGCACTGCCGCTGATGCGAATTTGCGCCTCGGCCGCCTTCGGCTTCAGGCGTTCAATGAGAACCCGGCGGCTGCTTGAGAGGACCTGTCCGTAGTCGTGCAGCAGGCGGGAGTAGGCGTCGATCTCCGCCCACTTCGGTGAAGCATCCCGTTTGAGGAGATAGTTCCGCGAGCGCAGCGCCTTGTCGTAGGACTTGAGGGCCTGGCGATAGCCGGGAAAGATCTGCGAGGCGATGAAATCGAGATAGCGTCGACGCCCCTCGCCTCCGCCACGAACGAGCGCGAGATCGTCATTGGCCATCCAGACAACGAGGGCGCTGTGCCGGAGAAAATCGCCCGAACTTTTCTGGTTCTCTCCGTCCACGAGGAGTCGTCGCCCCGACTCGCGATACTGGAATCGCAACTCCACCGGATTGTTGCACTCCAAATGCCCACCCACGGCGAAGGCCTTGTCCGAAAAGCGGGTACACTCCGAAAGGGTCGACGTCCGCGGGCTCTGGAGACGAAGGAGGACACAGGCCGCCTCGAGAATCGAGGTCTTTCCCTGGGCGTTGTTGCCGTGAAAGAGAGTGATGCCCGGCACCAGATCGAGCCGGAGTGACTCGAAGCATCGAAACTGATTCAGATTTAAAGTCCGGAGGAACATACGCGGCCCGCAATCAACAGGGTATCGCGTGCGAATCAACCGGGTTGCCCGGGAAAAAGAAGAAAGCCCGGGAGCTTCATTTGAGCGCTCACCGGAAGACCGGCGGGATCATTTCGGCATTAACGCGTTCCCACGTTTCCGTCAGCTCCTCAAGTCTGCCGGTATCCGGCCCTGCGAGATTGTTCTTTTCCCCGGGATCGGTGCCCAGATCATAGAGCTCCCAGATCCCGGCCGCTCCCTTCACCGGTGCTCGGACGATTTTCCAGTCACCGCTTCGCAAGGCCGCGGAATTTCCAACCCGCCAGAAGAGAGTGTTGTGGGGAGATCCGGCGCTTTTGTCCTGGAGGTAGGGAAGCAGGTCGACGCCGTCGAGCGAGTCGCCCGCCTTCACCCCGGCGAGGGCGAGCGCGGTCGGGAAGAGGTCGAGGGAAATGACCGGTTTGTCATAGACCTGTCCGGCCTCGATTTTTCCCGGGAGTTGCATCAGGAAAGGGACGCGGATGCCTCCCTCATAGAGTTGCCCCTTTTCTCCGCGAAGCGGGCCATTCCGGCTCGTCAGTTCGCGCGTCGGTCCACCGTTGTCGCTCAGAAAGACAATGAGGGTATTCTCGAGGGTCCCCGTGTCTTTCACTGCGTCGAGCACTTTACCCACACTGTCATCGAGATGGCTTAACATCGCGGCGAAGAGGCGGCGTTGAATGTCTTCGATTCCGGCAAATTTTTCCAGGTAGGCCTTCTCCCCCTGCATCGGGCTGTGGACGGCATTGTAGGTCAGGCAGAGGAAGTAGGGTCGTTCGTTGCCGCAACGACGGATGAAGTGGATCGCCTCCCGCGTGAAGGCGTCGGTGAGATTCTCCCTCTCGACGACCGGTTGCCCATTGAGATAGATCGGATTGTCGGCGTCATATTCGGGTTCATTCCGTCCGAGGTGGTCGGAAAAAATGAGCGATCCGTCTTGCGAGATCCAACGTCCGCTTTGCCCGCCCGGCAGCGTCTTGCGCCGCAGCCAGGTTGTCATGCCGGGATAGGGTGCCGGACGGAAATAGTGGCCCTCATGGAGGAATCCAAAAAACTCGTCGAAGCCGCGTCGCATCGGATGGAAATGAGCCGTGCCGCCAAGGTGCCATTTGCCGATGAGCGCCGTTGTGTAACCGGCCTCGTCACGGAGGAGGTCGGCGAGGGTTTTCTGATTCACCGGAAGTCCGGCGTCGGGGTCTTCGTTGCGTGGTCCGATGGGATTGAACTCAAAGCCGAATCGCGTCTGATACCGTCCGGTGATCAGACCCGCGCGCGAGGCGGCGCAGAAGGGGGCGGAGACATAGCCGTTCGTGAAGCGCACCCCGTTGTTTGCGATTGAATCGATCGCCGGGGTGGGGATGTCGGTCGTGGGATTCTGACAACTGAGCTCTCCGTAACCCAGATCATCCGCGATGATAAAAATCACGTTCGGCCGGGACTCATTGCCTGAGAGTGATATCGTCAGGGTCGAGGCAAAAAGAAAAAGTGAGGCAAACGAAACCTTCATCGACTCATTCTATGGAATCGTCCGCTCCCCCGACAAGCCGATTTGATTCCTTGCTTACTTCCACGAGGGCGGCAGGTGGGGCAGCGTCTCGAGGATGATCTCCCGGATATGGGTTCGCTCGGAATCGGCAAGGTGCGCGAACTCCGGCCACGAGGCGGGCCTGGTGAGGATCCCGTGGAGTTTGTCGAGGATTCGCGTCCGCATTTCTGCGGGCAGGTCCTGAAACGCGCTTGAATAAATCAGATGGCTGCAGCGGTATTTCATGAGACGGCCATAGAGCCGGAAATCCCGGAGCGATCGGCCGTCGCGGCTCTTTCTCGCCCCTTTTTCGAAGGCCTTCTGAAAAGCAGCACCCCCCTCCACTCCGCCGGGGAGTTCGACTTCCTCAACGTAGAGCATCTCGTGCAGAACCTTCTCCGCCATCCGGTCGAGGATGCGTTCGTTGGTCTCGGACAAGGGCGCCTCGACTGGTTCGCCAAAGGCCTTCTGCATTTCAATGTGTCGATACCGCGTTGCCCGGGCGGTCAGATTTGCCTCCACGAGGACATTGTGGACCCCGGCCTGATGCTCCAGCATCATCAGCGCGACGACGTCGCTTTCGCCCCGGTTGAGGTATTGAGTGGCGTCGAAAAAATCGTCGAGCTTGGGGATTTTTCCCTCCGAAAAAGGAGTCAAACGGACGCCACCGGATCGATCCGCAACCTCGACGATGGCATTGCCGAGATGGCTCCGGCCTTCCACTTCTCCCGTGACATACCAGCCGCCCCAACGCTCCTCGATCGGGCTGTTCTGCCGGGTGTGGAAAGTTCCCGCTTCAAAGAGGGGAAGCCCCGACTCGGAAGGGTAAACGGAACGCACCATCAGACCCGGTAGATCCTGGTTGGAGGATCCGGCATGGCAGTTGAGACAGGAGCGCTCCCGCGCGAGTTCCGGAGGCCGGTTTTCCTGGCGCTCCGTCAGCTTGAGAAGGTGGAAAACCATGCCGAGTCGGGCATCGAGACTGGCCACTTCGATTTCGCCTCCCTGAACCCATCCCAGATAGACATCGTCGGAGAAATAAATCGCCCTCGGTGTTCGCGGGGCAATGCGGCTGTTCTGGGCGCTCGTTTTCGAAAAGACGAGAACCTGCGACTCCACCGGCACGTCCAGCCGTCGGAGGAGTTCGTGAAGAATCTCCTGATCGCTTCCCGAGGAAAGAAAACCCTCCTCACCGGCGGCCTTGAGAAGGCGTGTGACCCGGGTGTCCGGTTCGGTCTCATAATAATGGATGGGCGCGCGCTCGTAGACCGGCTCGAAGGCCGACACCGGGCTGATCGCCGCCAATCCGCCCAGTCCGGCGAACATGAGGACAAGCTTTTCTCTCATCGGGAAAAACATACATTCAAAATACATCTTTTAAAGAAC
The DNA here is from genome assembly GCA_002344215.1 of Akkermansiaceae bacterium UBA2381. Classification (GTDB taxonomy): domain Bacteria; phylum Verrucomicrobiota; class Verrucomicrobiia; order Verrucomicrobiales; family DEV007; genus Arctic95D-9. The sequence continues at coordinate 165,070 of DDSV01000024.1, read as the reverse complement.
CACGATCAGGCCAGCGTCTGTTCTATTTTTCTACGGTTACAAAACCCCTGATCGTTTGTACTCGAAAAGGGAGGTGATTGATGGTGAAATGCCATTGTTTTCTTTCCGGAGTTTTCTCCCCAACCACTCGATCTTATGGAAGTTCTTGAAACACTCTCAGTCGCTCTCGGTTTCGCCACCCTTGCGGGACTGAATCTCTACCTCGTCGTCCTCGTCACCGGGCTCGCCATCAATCAGGGCTGGGTCGACGTCTCGAGCACCTATCCGGATCTGGTGGTCCTCGGCGATCCGCTTGTCGTGACGGCGGCCGGAATCTTTTTTGCGATGGAGTTTTTCTCTGACAAAATTCCCTGGGTCGACTCGCTCTGGGACTCGGTCCACACCCTCATCCGCCCCGTCGGCGGCAGTCTCCTCGCGATTCATACCCTCGGGCCCACTGATCCGGGTTTCGAAGTGGTCATTGCCCTCCTAGCTGGTGGCACGACCCTCGTTGCCCACGGATTCAAATCAGGAACCCGCCTCGCGATCAATGCCTCTCCTGAACCGGTCAGTAACATCGTTGCCAGCGTGACCGAGGACGTCGCGGTTCTCGGAGGACTTACCCTGATGAGCGTGAATCCGATTCTCGCCGCCATCTTCTGCCTCGTCTTCCTCGGCTTCAGCCTCTACTTGACCCCGAAACTGTTCCGTCGCATCAAGGCCTTCTTCTGGCTCGTCGTGAACAAGGTCTTTTCTCTTGTCTCGCAACCCGACACTGAAAAGCTTCTCTACGCGACCCTGACCTCTTCCGAGGATCAGAAGCTCGGAGTCGCCCTCGGCGGACGAAAAGCGGATCCGGAATGGTCGGCCAGGGTTCTCGTGGGACAGTGCAAACGGTTCCCCGGTTTTACGTCGATGACTTTCGGCCGCCTCGTTGCGGAGACCAATAATCCCGGCCGTCTCCATTTTGTAGGTCGCCGCTGGTTACGCCACTACTACGCCGAGCTGACGCTCGACGGCCTTGAGATCACCCAGGAAGCGCGCTTTTTCAGTGAGGATGTCGTTCTCTACGACCTCGCCGGAACCCGCAAGCTCATCCTGCGCCTCCCCACGGGTCACCGTGCCATGGCCAACCGTATTGTTGAGAGCCTCATCATGCGCCGCGACGCAAAGATGCCGATGCCGTCCGACCGGGTCATGATGGCGGAGGTTTCGACGCTCGATCCGGCCGAGGTAAGTGCGGTTTAGCGTCGGGATCCGGTATTAGAAATCTCGGGATTGTCGAGTGGAGAGGTTCTCTCGCCGTTTGACACGTCGTGCCGCCGCCGTTCTGTTGCCGCATGGCCGAGACTCCCAAGCGACTTTTTCTTCTCGACGGAATGGCGCTCATTTACCGGGCCCATTTCGCGCTGATCCGCAGTCCCATCTACACCTCGGCCCGGGTCAATACCTCGGCGCTTTTTGGATTTACCAACACGCTTCTCGACCTCCTTGAGAAGCAGAACCCCACTCACCTCGCGGTGGTCTTCGACACACCCGAGCCGACCGAGCGGCACCTCCTTTACCCCGCCTACAAAGGGACCCGCGAGGAGATGCCGGAGGATCTCAGTCTCCAGTTGCCGCATGTGAAGCGGCTTGTGCAGGCCTTCAATATCCCCGTGATCGAGTGCCCGGGATGGGAGGCGGATGATGTCATCGGCACCCTCGCGAAGCGCGCCGAGGCGATCGGAGGATATGAGACCTACATGGTGACTCCGGACAAGGACTTCGCCCAGCTTGTCAATGACACGACCCTGATCTACAAACCCGGGCGCCAGGGCAGCGGGGCCGAAATCCTCGACCGGGCCAAAATCTGCGAAGCCTGGGAGGTGAAGGATCCGCTCCAAACGATCGACGTCCTCGGACTCTGGGGCGATGCCTCGGACAATATTCCCGGCGTGCCCGGCATCGGGGAAAAGACGGCGAAAAAATTGATCTCCGAGTTCGGCTCGATCGAGGAACTCCTCGCCCACACCGACCGGCTCAAGGGTAAACAAAAAGAGAGCGTCGAGGCAAACCGCGAGCAGGCGCTCCTCTCGAAGAAACTCGTCACCATCCTGACCGATGCGCCGGTCACAACGACCTTCGAGGAAATCGAGCTTTCCCCGCGCAATGACGAAGTCCTCAAGTCACTCTTTGTGGAATTCGAGTTTAGTTCCCTCGGGAAACGTCTCTTTGGCGATGCTTTCCAGTCCGGACGGGGACACACGACGACGGAAAGTGATAGTGGAACGCTCGAGGCGACCCTCAAGACGATTGCAGATTTCAAAAAGCACTACCGCTCCGTGCGGGCAGATGACAAGGCCGGTCGGGAGGCTCTCCTGGCCGAACTGAAAACAAAGGAAACCTACTGCTTCGACCTGGAGACGACTTCACTCGACGAAAAGACGACTTCGGTCATCGGTATGGCTTTTTCCTGGCAGGACCACCACGCCACCTATGTCGAGGTGCCTCCGGGCGAAGCGGGCCGTGCCATCCTCGGGGAGTTCCGCGAGCTCTTTGCCGATACGAAGGCCGTGAAGATCGGGCACAATCTCAAGTTCGACATCGGAGTGTTGCTTTGGCAGGGTATTCGCGTCAACACTCCGATCTATGACACGATGCTGGCCCACAGTCTCGTCGAGCCGGAGCAACGTCATAAGATGGACTACCTCGCCGAGTCTCTCCTCGGCTACACTCCCATCAGTTATGATTCCGTTTTCGGCAAACCCGTTGAAAAAACCGGGCAGCTCAATCTCTTTGATCTGGCCGAGATGTCGGGAGACAGCACAGTGGCGTCGGGACCCTCCTTTGAGGCCATCGTGCAGTATGCCTGCGAGGACGCCGATGTGACCTGGCAACTCGCCTCGATCCTTAAAAAGCAGGTCCACGAGTCCGGGCAGGAGCGGGTCCTCCTCGAGATCGAGTGTCCGCTGGTTCCTGTGCTAGTGGCCATGGAAAAGGAGGGCATCCGCGTCGATCCCGCGACCCTCGCCGAGACCGGAGTGCTTCTGGCGGGGCGCATCGCTGAATACGAGCAGGCCGTTTATGCCGCCGCCGGAACTCCCTTCAACCTCAATTCGCCCAAACAGGTCGGCGAGATCCTTTTTGATCGCCTCGGCCTCGCCGACAAAGCGAAAAAGACGAAGACAGGACAGTATAAGACTGACGAGCAGACCCTCTCCGCTCTCGCGACCGAGCACGGTATCGTGCGCGACCTCCTCTCATACCGTGAGGCGGCGAAGCTGAAGAGCACCTACGTCGATGCCCTTCCCGAATCGATCTTCCCGGGAACAGGACGCATCCACACGAGCTTTCACCAGCTTCTCACTGCGACGGGTCGTCTTGCTTCGAACAATCCGAACCTGCAGAACATCCCCATCAGATCCGAGCAGGGTCGCGAGATCCGCCGTGCCTTCGTGCCGCGCAGTGATGAGTTCACCCTGCTCTCGGCCGACTACTCACAGATCGAACTGCGGGTCATGGCCTCGCTTTGCGCCGATCCCGCGATGATCTCCGCCTTTCAGGAAGGGGAAGACATTCACACCGCCACCGCCGCCCGCGTCTTCGGCGTGCCTCTCGGCGAAGTCAGTTCAGACATGCGACGAACAGCCAAGATGGTGAATTTCGGCATCATCTACGGTATCTCCGCATTCGGTCTTTCGCAGCGGCTCAATGGTGAACTTTCCCGCAGCGCGGCCCAGGAGGTCATCGACGAATACTTCCGCCAATACCCGGGAGTGAAGCGCTTTCAGGATGACACGATCGCGCAGGCCCAGCGCGACGGCTACGTCGAGACCCTGACCGGACGCCGCCGTTACTTGCGCGACATCAATTCCAAGAACGGCATGATCCGTTCCGCTGCCGAACGCACCGCGATCAATACCCCCATCCAGGGCACCGCCGCCGACATGATCAAGATCGCGATGGTCCGTGTTGCGAAGCTGCTCGACGCGGGCGCATACAAGACCCGCATGCTCCTGCAGGTGCACGATGAACTCGTCTTTGATCTCCATCTTGGAGAGAAGGAGGAACTGGTTCCGAAGATCGAAGAAGCGATGAAGTCCGCCCTGCCTCTCGCGGTGCCCGTCGTGGTCGAGTCAGGGACGGGGGCGAATTGGTTGGAGGCGCATTGAGGGGTATAGCCCCGCTAAACAAAGATGCTTTCATGAATCTACGCCCAATCTTCCTGCTTCTCGTTCTTCAGCCCTTGAACGCCTTCGATCTTCCTTCGGGAGGTATTGAGGTGGGGGCGGGGACGCCGCTGCAAGCCAGCGCCTCACCTGAGGTCGGAAAAGTCGAGAGCCTTGAAACGGGTAAACGCATCACGATCACTGAAGCGGATCCGGCAAAGGCATTCGGCGCTCAATTCACCGTGCCCATCCCGACCGGCATCGCCAAGGATGAGCGAGTTCTCGCGCTTATCAAAGCCCGGGTGGTGGGCGATGCAAAGACGGGAGAAGTGCTGGTGAAGCTGCAGCTCAAGGCTGCGCCTTACACGACCCTTGCGGCCTCGATTGGGGTCGGGATACATAGCGAATGGACCGAGCTTCCGGTCGTGTTTGTGGCGGAGGACGCGGTGCCGGAGGCGAAAGCCGCGGTGGTGCTCCTCTGCGCCCATCGGGCGCAAACGATCGAAGTGGAAAGCATCCGGGTGCTGAAGTATCCGGAATCGATCCCGCTGACCGCGTTTCCAAAGTCGAAACCGATCAAACGAACCTACGCCGGTCGCGAACCCGACGCTCCCTGGCGCAAGGCGGCGCTGGAACGGATCGAGCAACATCGGAAGCGGGACCTGTCCCTCATCGTGGAGGGCGGGGACGGGGTACCGTTGCCGGAGTCCGAAGTGAAGCTCGTGTTGCGTCGTCACACCTTCGGATTCGGCTCGGCCGTGGTGGCGAAGCGTTTCAGCAGCGATAGCGAGGACGACAGCCGCTATCGCGAGATCGTGGATCGCCTTTTTAGTCTCATCGTTTTCGAGAATGACCTCAAAGACGGCCAGTGGGATCCCGGGCTCGATGCTGAAAGGAAGGCCGGGCGCAATGCGGAACTCAATGCCGCCTTCGACTGGCTGGCCGAGCGCCGCATCGGTGTGCGCGGCCACTACCTGATGCAGGTGGCGACGCCCTACAATCTGCACGGGATCACCGACAGTGCGGAGATCCGCAACCGCATCCTGACAAGTGTCCACGATCGTTTGGACTTTGTGAAGGACCGCGTCGTCGAGTGGGATGTCATCAATCACCCGATCGCCTGGGGAGGCGCCGACCTCCTGAGTAAACGGCCCGGCCTGGAAACACTCGACCGCGAGGTCTTCGCGCTGTCGCGCAGTCTCACGAGCTTGCCCTTCTTCGTCAACGAGGATCAGGTCTTCCGACCCGGCCCGCAGTATGATGACACCTTTGCCTACATCGAGAAGTTGAATGCCGACGGGTTCACCGTGGACGGGCTGGGAAACCAGGCGCACTTTCACGAGAGCTACCTTCCCTCGCCCGAGCATCTGCTGTCCGTCACGGACCGCTTCGCGAAAATCGTACCGCGTCAGTCCATCACCGAGTATGACGTGGTGACGACTGAGGACGAAGAACTTGCCGCTGACTTCACCCGTGATGTGCTAATCGCCGTCTTCAGCCATCCGGCCTACACGAGCTTTCTGCTCTGGGGCTTTTGGGAAGGTTCCCACTGGAAGCCGGAGGCGGCCTCGTGGGGCAAGGACTGGTCCATCCGTCCGCGTGGTGAGGTTCTGGAGGAATGGATCGGTCGCCGCTGGCGCACCGAGGTCACCTTGAACACGGATGCAAGCGGCAAGGTTTTGTGGCGGGGGTTTCCCGGCTGGTATGACGTCACCGCGGGCGGGCGCACTCAACTCGTGAGGGCTGAGTGACACGTTCCACGTTGCGTCGGACCTTCCTCACTCCCTCATCCAATGGCCCGGATAGTCCGCCTGAGGTGATCCGCTCTTAATCCGCCAGGGAAAGGTTTCGCCCCGGTCGCGGAGCAGCGGAAGGTTTTCTCCTCCGCTCGCTTCGAGGAGGTCGAAGAGCCTTTCGTTCATGGCCGCAACGCGCTCCTTTTGAGCAGGGTCGAGAATGAGGTTGTGTTGCTCGTGGGGATCGGACTCGAGATCGTATAGCTCGTTGATATCCCAGATCCCGTGGTAACGGACATACTTCCACTTTTCTCCAATGAGACCGTGCATTGTGGGCGTCTGCGGGTAATTCTGCTCCCAGTAGTATTCGTAAAGGACCTCGTCGCGCCAGCCCTCCTCTTTTCCCTTTAGAAGAGGGAGAAAACTTCGTCCGTCGAAACGGTCGTTCGCGTCGGACGGAAGGGCTCCGGCGATGTCCAGAAGGGTGGGGGCGATGTCGATGTTGGCGACGGTCCGGGTGACAGTGGTCCCCGACGTAATGAGGTCGGGACAGTGCATCAGTAGCGGCACCCGGAGGGAGGCCTCATAGGCGGTGCGTTTGTCGATCAGTCCGTGTTCGCCGAACTGGAATCCGTTGTCGCCCATGTAGACGACGAGCGTATTCTCGAGGCGGCCTTTTGATTCGAGCCAGTCGAGCAGGCGGGTGACATTCTCATCCACCGCAAGGAGGGCCTCCATGTAGCGCCGGTAATAATCGCCGACCTGGAAGTCGGAAAGGTTGTAGCCGTAGTCGGTGCCATGACGGCTGTTGCGTTGATCCAGCACCCAGCGCGGTTTGCCCTCACGGTTTTCGGGGGTGTTGGCAAAGGTGACGGGCTCGGGAAAGGGCTCATTTTCGTAACGTCCGCGGTGGCGGTCGTGCGGAACAAAGTCCGAGTGAACCGCCTTGTGCGAGAGGTAGAGAAAAACGGGTTGGTCCGGATCCATTGACTCGAGCCACGCGAGAGACATGTCGGTCAGTTCGTCGGTGATGTAGCCGGTTTGTGCCTGCCTCTTCCCGTTGATGTTAAATCCGTCGTAGGTCGTCTGGGGAACGACCCGCGAGGTTCCCCGGCCATCCGGCCAGTAGGTGCCCTGTCCCTTGAAGACCGCCCAGTGGTCAAAGCCCCGCTGCGGTTCATCGGTTTCCCCCATGTGCCATTTGCCGAAAAAGGCGGTCTTGTATCCGGCCTCCTGCAGCAACTGGGGAAAGAACACAAGATCCGGCGAGACCGGATTGTAGTTGTCGACGACGCGATGATTGTGGGCGTAGAGACCGGTGAGAATGCTGGCCCGGCTCGGCGAGCAGAGCGAGGTCGTCACCATGGCCTTCGGAAAATGGGCTCCGCCTTTTGCGAGCCGGTCAAAGCCCGGAGTCTTCAACCAGGGGTGTCCGGTAAACCCCATCGCATCATAGCGATGGTCGTCAGCGAGGACAAAAATGATGTCGCGGGGCCGGTCTTTGGCGATGACGGGATGGAGCGAAGAAAGAACCAGAAAAACGAAAGCGAGCGGGGGTATTCTCATGCGAAACGGGACCGGGGGACAAATGGCCGGACAATGGATCTCAGCCCCCGGGAGGTCGCGAAAAGGGAGCCGCCGCGTTTCGGGCCTCCTGCTCCAGATCGGACTCCCAGTATCCGTCTCTGACGCACTGGGTGAGGTATTCCCTGAGAAAGGCTTCGACACCTCCAAGGCGTTCGAATTGAGCGACATGGGTCAATTCGTGCACAAGCAGGGACGGATTGGTGGCCTGTGAAGCCTCCAGGTAGATTCCGTAATTCACCGCCATTCCGGTCGGACCTTCCGTGAGAAAGCCAAAGAAGGTGTTCATCATCCGGGCGAAGCCCAGGCCGGGGGTGGGAACCCGGGGCACCGGGAGAATTCGCACGTCCTCCGGCTTCCTCACTCCGACGTCATAGGCCCACATCCTTTCCCACTCGCTGAGCGGGCGGCCATCGCGCAGGATCGCGGCCTCCTGCTTGCGAACCCAACGGGTTCCGAGCGGGAGGGTGGCATTGACCAGCAAGTCGACCCAGAATGATTTCATTGTCCCTGTGCTACTATCGCCCGGAAATGTATCCACGCCACGGAGATGGTCCAGAGTATCCGAATCGTAACCGGCGGAATTTTCGGCTCGGGCTTCACTGAGTGGGTTGCCCGGCAGGGCGGCTGACGGTGGGCAGGTAGTCGCCGATGACGGTGCGCTTCCACCAGTGGCCGGTTTCTTTTCGTTCCGCCGGAGTGGTGAACTCATAGCGCATCAGCCTCGCCCGGATCAATTTCGGGGGATTTTCGGGGAATGGATTCTTCTTAATCAGGGCCTGAACATCCGGATCGCCCTCGAGGAGCTTGAGGACGAGCGACTCGAACCAGGCGGCATTCCGACTGCGATAATCGAACTGACCCTCAAGCGCCGCGAACCAGAACTGCCAGGCGACGCGGGGCTGGTGAGGCGCGACAAACTTGGGCCTGTCGTCGATCTCATCCACTTTCCAGACGAAGTCATAGGGCAACCACTCCAATCCGTCCCGACTGCCCTCGATCAGAATCTCGGGACGTTCCGTGGTCATTGTTCGGAAGAGCCCGTAGCCGGAGGCAAGGTGGAAAGGGGCGAGGCTCCCGCTGAGGCGATCAAGCCAGGTGGGGACCAGGCTGGATTTCAGCATGGGTTTGGGAGCCTGGTGGAGGTCACCGAGGACGGTCTGAAGATTGAGCAGGCTCAGGAGAACGATCGCCGGACCCGCCAGGGCAAGCCCTGTCAGAAGTGGCTTCAGGAGAGGGCGTGCCGTGAGCCCCAGGGGTTCGAATCGGAGCCATTGGCGAATCCAGAGCGGCCAGAGTTTGTCCTGTAGCAGCGGTATGCACAGCACGATGGTCAGCCAGTTAAAGTAGGTATAATTCCCGGTCAGAAGAATCAGCACCATTAGGAAAGAGAACCCTATCGCTGCCGCGAGTCTGCCAAAACGTCCAAATATGATCGCAAAGGGCAGGACCAGTTCGATGACATACATCGGCACCAATGAGGCCTTGTGGAACCACTCCGGGAGATGGTGGGCCCACCAGGCTGTCCAGGTGGGAATGGGCTGTGTCATGTAATGAAAGGTCATCGCGGTGCCGTCCGGCCACCATTCAGGCGAGGTTTCCGAGGCCCAGGCCAGTTTCACCCATCCGGAGAGGAACATGAGCTTCGCGAGGAGCAGCCAGCTCCAGACCAGCGCGATCCGGTTTACCACGGTGAGTGGAGGAGGATCGAAAAACGCCGACTTCCATTCCCATCGACAGAGAAAGAGAGACAAGAATCCCGCCTCCAGCAAGAGGATGTCCCATTGGAAACTCATGAACACCCCGCCTGTATTCACCAATGACAGGTAAATCACCCAGAGAAGGGCGAGGGAAGGGCCGGTGAGACGTCCAAAAACAACCAGCAGCGACAAAAGGCAGCCGGCAAAACAGCTGATGTGCAGGGCAAAATCGGAGGTTCCGGTGAACCAGAACAGGTTGGGAAGCGCAAAAAAGGGGAGTTTACCGGTTCCCTCCGCCTGGGTGACGACCCACTCATGGACCCGGGCGGCGGGAATGAGGCCGTTTTCCCCGACAAGGAGGCTGACCTGTGACCACCACGAGGCGATCGCGATGAAGTAGATGAGCCCGATTCCCCGAACCGCAAGTGAACGTCCGATCCGGTAGCGATCCGTATCCAGTCCGAAAATGAGCTGCCAGTCCGGTTTCATCACGGTTTCTATATACCCGCCTTCCTTCTTTGCTGAAATGCTAAAAATACGGTAGAGTCGGGGAAGTTAGATGTCTGCAGAATACAATTGGCATCCCGGTGTGTCGGGCAAGTCGGTCTTCAAGGTCGAGACGCGAAATCTCGGGTGGTGGATTCTGTTGGCGCTGTTTATCTCTGTGATTGTTCACGTGACCCTCTACGTCATTCTCGGGGGGATTGAACGAAGGACCCGTTCCGGAGATGACGAAACTGTCGTCTGGCGCAGTCATCGGGAACAGGTGACGATTGACCGCGACAAGCTCAATGAGTTGCTCTCGGACACCTCGATTCCGGAAGACGCCGAGGCGAAGCCGGAAAAGCTCAGCGATCAGGATCTGGTCGACAAATCCCTCGACGAATTCGACCTGATGGAAAAGATGAAGGACGAAACGATTCGGATGTCTCCGATCGACACGCCCCAGATTTTTTCCTCAGAAGCTCCGAAAGCTCCGGGGCAGGCTCTCGATCTGGCCGCGACACAGATTGAAATCTCCGCTTCCGAGATGTTAACAAAGGATCTCGACGACATGAGGAACAAGCTGATCGACAGCTCCGCGAATGTCTCGGTGGCCCAGCCGATGATCGAGTTGAATGCCGGGGAGGACGTCGGCCAGGGAGTGGACACCGACGAGTTTTTCAAGGAGGCGGCTTCGAAAGCCTTCGGGAACGGCGCGGACGAATTTGTTAAAGGCTACTCAAGTCTGGATGAGATGATCGGCCGCACCGGAGGAGTTCCGGCGGGCGAGGAGAAAATCGCTTTGCCGACCGATATTCTCTTCGGCTACAACGAGTTTGAACTGAAGGAGGAGGCCCGGCTCAGCATGATGAAGCTCGCCTTTATCGTGCAGACAAATCCGGACGCTACTTTTGTGATCGAGGGGCACACGGACAGCTTTGGTGGTGACGAATTTAATGTCGATCTCAGCCTGAAGCGGGCCGAGGCAGTGCGGCGGTGGCTTGTTGAGAGGCTGCGCATCGACGCGGCGAATATCTCGGTCGTGGGGATTGGTAAAGCCCGCCCCATCGTCTCCATCGCCGGAACAGCTGAGGAACAGTCCCTGAACCGACGCGTCGAGATCGTGGTGAAGAAGCCATAATTACTTGCGCATTCCGGCGAACCGGTTTCTTTGCGTCACTCTGATGAGCGTTCCTCCTTCCACTAATCCGCCTTCGTCGGGTGATCTGACCTTGCTGGGAAACAGCGAAAACCGTCTCCCCCGTTCACCCGAAGAGGCGAAACTCGAGTTGTTTCCCAACCGCAATGCGAAGCGAAACTACTGGATCGAACTCGACTATCCCGAATTCAGTTCCCTGTGCCCGGTGACGGGTCAACCGGACACGGCTCATTTGACGATCAAATACATTCCTGATGCGGTGTGTTTGGAGACGAAATCGCTCAAATTCTACCTCGCCTCCTTCCGCAACCTTCCCTCTTTCAATGAGGATATCGTCAATCGCATCCTTGATGATCTTTCCGGTGCCTGCTCGCCCCGGCGGATGGTGGTGAAGGGACGATTTTCCCCGCGGGGCGGGATTCGCCTGACCGCGACGGCTTCTTTCCCTGACTCCGGACTGGAAGAAGTGGAATGAAGGTGGTCGTACTCGTCAGCGGGGGAATGGACTCGGTGACCGCCCTGCACTGGGCTGCCCGGGAGCATGAAGTGGTTGCCGGCTTGAGCTTTGATTATGGCTCGAAGCACAACCATCGTGAACTGCCTTTCGCGGCTCTACATTGCCATGCCCTCGAGGTGCGGCACGAGGTGGTGAAGCTGGATTTCATGGACAGGCTTTTCAAGAGCGACCTGCTGAAAAGCGGAGGGGAGATTCCCGAAGGTCATTACGAGGCCGAGAACATGAAGCAGACTGTGGTGCCCTTCCGCAACGGGATCCTGCTCGCGGTTGCCGCCGGGTTCGCCGAGAGCGTCGGCGCAGAGGGACTGGTCATTGCCGCTCACTCCGGCGATCATGCCATCTACCCGGATTGCCGGGAGGAGTTCATGCGCCCTATGGCGGAGGCGATTCGTTCCGGAACTTATGTCGGGATCGACTTGTTGCGCCCCTTCATTGCCGAGCGGAAGGAGGGAATTGCCGCAATCGGGGCCGGACTGGGGATCGACTTTTCCCGAACCTGGTCCTGCTACAAGGGCGGTGAACTTCATTGCGGAAAGTGCGGCACCTGCGTCGAGCGCAAGGAGGCCTTCGCGCTGGCGGGCTTGAATGACCCGACCGTCTATGAATCGGAATCTTGATCGTCAATTCACTTGAAGTTTCTCCCGAAACGGGGTAACAAAAAGTATGAGCGATCAGGACACTCCTCCACCCATGGGCGATTCTTCACAAGGCCAGGACGCTCCGCCCCCCAGTTCAGGCGGCTCCGGGATGGGCGGTTTGCCCACGGGTGCCCCTCCGGTCGGAAACATTGGCCTCGGTCAGGGTAAGCTTCAGGAGTCCGATGAGAAAACGATGGCGATGCTCGCCCACATTCTCGGCGCGGTCACCAGTTTCCTCGGACCCCTCATTATCTGGCTCATTAAGAAGGATGAGAGTCCCTTCGTGAATGACCAGGGCAAAGAAGCACTGAACTTCCAAATCACGGTGGTCATCGGCTACGTTGTCGGGATGATTCTGAGTTTCATCCCCTTCGTCGGTTGTGTGACGATGATCCTTCTCCCCGCCATCGGCATCGCCAGCCTCATTTTCGGTATTCTTGGCGGGATCGAAGCGAACAAAGGAGTCGTTTATCGTTATCCCTTCGCCCTTCGCCTCGTTAGCTGATCAGATCACCGGCGGGAGGTTCCGCCGTCGAATCGTCCAACGCCGTCCCTCCCTTGAAATATTCAAAGAAGGGCCTGCTCGCCCTCAATCCGCCCCAGCGTGCTGCCGCCGAGCAGATCCACGGGCCGGTCTTGATTCTTGCGGGGGCCGGAACAGGCAAGACCCGCGTAATCACCACCCGCATTGCCGGGATGGTCTTTGACGGAATACCGCCGGAGCAAATTCTGGCGGTTACCTTCACCAACAAGGCCGCGAACGAAATGCGGGAACGGGTCGGAACGATGATCGACCCCGAGTTGGCCGAGCGGGTCACCATCTCGACCTTCCACAGTCTCTGTGTGCGGATTCTCAGAACCAGCATCGAGCGACTCGGTTACAAAAAAACCTTTTCCATCTATACCCAGAGCGACCAGCTGGGGCTTTTGCGCCGCATCATCGTGCGGAAGGTCGGAAAAGACGAATCACTTGATCCGAAGCTGGCGAACTCCCTCATCAGTCAGGCGAAAAACACGGGTAAGCCGATCAATGATCAGGAGGACTCGCTCATCAACGAGGTCTATCGCACCTACCAGAGGGAGTTGAAGCAACTCAATGCGGTCGACTTCGACGATCTCCTCATTCTCGCGGTGAGAGGCCTTGAAGAAAATCCCGACATCCGGCACGAGTGGCAGCGCCGCTTCCGCTACATCATGGTGGATGAGTTTCAGGATACGAACCATCTCCAGATGGATTTGCTGCGTCATCTCGTCGGACCGGAGAGGAACATCTGTGTGGTTGGCGATGATGACCAGAGTATCTACGGATGGAGGGGTGCTGATATCACCAACATCCTCGAGTTCGAGCGCTTCTTTCCGGATCCGACGGTAATCAAGCTGGAGGAGAATTATCGTTCGACGAATTCCATTCTCCGGCTTGCCAACAGTCTCATCCGTCACAACATCAATCGGCGCGAAAAGACACTCTGGAGCGGAAGGGGCGAGGGGGAAAAAGTGAGGCTGGTATCAATGCCTGATGCCGAAACCGAGGCCGATTGGGTCATCGGCGAGATTCTGGAGAGACACCGCATCGGGCGGCGTCCCTATGATGACATGGCCATCCTCTTCCGGATGAACAGCCAGTCGCGGGTCATGGAGGAAAAATTGAGGGAGAACGAGATTCCCTACAAGCTGATCGGAGGGCAGTCTTTTTACGAGCGCCGCGAGATCAAAGACATCCTCGCCTATCTCACCCTGTTTTTGAATCATGAAGACGATGTGAGCCTCCTTCGCGTCATTGCCACTCCCCCGAGGGGCATTGGTGAGGGGACCATTGCCATGGCAACCCAGTTTAGTATCGACTACCGAATGAGCGTCTACACCGCGCTCAACGATCTCGAATTTCTCGGCTGCCTGACGGCCCGGGCGCGCAAGGCGATCGATGCCTTCACTTCCTTCATCAACCGCTATGCTGATATCGCGACTACGGATTCAGCCAACTACGCGGCGATGACGGAGGAGTTGATCAAGGAGATCGACTATGACGGATTCCTGAAGAAAAACTGCAAGACGCCCGAGGAGGTCGACAGCCGGCGGAAGAACATCTCCGAGTTGATTGACGGCATGCACAGCCACGTTGAAAAATCGCGCAAGGGCCTCAGAGGTTACCTCGACAGCGTGGCCCTGATGCAGGAGCGGGAAGAGGAAAAGAACAACGAAGCGGAGGGTAACGGGGTCTCTCTCATCACGATGCATGCGGCGAAGGGACTGGAGTTCCCGGTTTGTCATATCATCGGCGTCGAGGAGGGGATTCTGCCCCACTCACGCTCCATTGAAGAGGGCAGCCGCGACGAGGAGCGGCGTCTTCTTTATGTGGGAATCACCCGGGCAAAAGAGGATCTCACGATCACCTGGTGTTACAGCCGGAAACGATACGGTGACAGGATGCCCTGCCAGCCGAGCTCGTTCTTCCGTGAGCTGAGCAAGGAGGAGCTGATTGAGACGAGTCACGAAACCCTCGCGGCAGCTCCGGCGGATGAAGACTTTGCGGCCGATTACTTTGCGAGAATGAAAGAGATGCTCTCCTCCCAATAGCGGGAAGTCACTGCATCTCTTTGACTCGATTCGCGCTTGCTTCCAGACCCGTCCGGCTCGAATTTCCAAACGTGACAGAAGTGAACTACAAGGTCGGAAACGAAACGCTGATCAAGGTGCTCGATGGCGCCTCGGCGAAGCTTCGTTCCCTGTTAAAAAAGCAGGGACGACTGGATCACGGTGCGCTTCGGGTTGCCGTGATCGGCGGGGGTTGTTCCGGGCTTCAGTACAAAATGGACCTCGTTGATGGTCCGGCCAACCGCGACATTCTCGTTGAGTCCAACGAGGTGCGTGTCGTGATCGATCCGAAGAGCGCTCTCTTTGTGACCGGGTCACAGCTGGATTTCAGCGACGATCTCCAGCAGGGAGGCTTCAAAGTGACCAATCCGAATGCGGTGGTGACTTGTTCGTGCGGGGAAAGTTTTGCGGCGTGAGATCTTGGTCTGCCTCTCTTAAGGAACAAGGAGCAGTGGCTGAGGTTCACTGATCATTCCGGGTGGGCGGATTCCCGGCCCGGGAGTGTTGAGATCTCCCAGATCCGCCCTCACTTCGTCGGCAAGTGAGGTAAGCCGGGCAACTACTTCGGGATTGGTGTCAGCCAGATTGTTTGAGCAGGTGATGTCCTCGACGACATTAAAGAGGAGCGGCCGGCTGGAATCAGAATTCCGGGAAAAATGCGGATGCTGGAGAAAAGTTTCGAGAGGAAGGAACAATTTCCATGGTCCGGAACGAACTGCCTGCAACTGATCGAGATAGTAATAGGCATAGACCCGGTGGGGCGAGCGGGCACCCTCCTTTCCCAAAATAAGATCGATGATCTCATGTCCGTCCCGTTTCACCAGGTCGGGCTGCCCTCCAGCCAGCTTCACAAAGGTCGGATATAGATCCATGGTCGATGCCAGTTCATCACACACGGTCCCCGCCGGGACTTGTCCCGGCCACCACATCAGAGTCGGAACGCGGAAGGCTCCTTCGCTGGTGGTATAGCCGCGACCACTCAGAGGCAGATTGGAACCGCGGCTGAGATCGGCGGGGTCCTTCTGAACCGGTGCTCCATTGTCGGAGGTCCAGACGACGAGGGTGTCTTTCTCGATTCCGAGTTCTTCGAGCTTTTTCAAAATTTCGCCCGTCGACCAGTCCAGTTCCTCGACCGAGTCTCCCCATGGACCGTTGCGACTCTTCCCGCGGAATGCCTCGCTGGCGAAGGGCTTCGGAGTGCTGCCCGGCATGGCCTGGGGGAGATAGAGGAAAAAGGGTTTATCCTTTTGCTCCGATATCCAGTCAAGCGCCGCTTCCGTATAGCGTTTTGTCAGGGCATTCCGATCGACGGGCGCCTCAATGACCTTGTCATTCAACATCAGGGGAAGTGGTGGCCAGTGAGATCCATCCTTTTCCCAGATCCGTTCCGTCATGTCATCGGAATAGGGGATTCCAAGGAAATAGTCGAAACCCTGTCCCGTCGGGAGAAATGGCTCCTGATCTCCAAGATGCCACTTGCCGATGATCGCGGTAGCATAACCGGATTCCTTGAGTGCCTCGGCGAGAGTGATTTCGTCGGGATTCAGACCGTAAGGGGAAACGGGACGGAGAACGTGGTGGTCGCGGGGGTTCAGGTGCATCCCGACGCGCTGGGCATAACAACCTGTCATGATACTCGCCCGGGAGGGCGTGCAGACTCCTGCACTGACGCAGAAGTGGGTGAACTTCCGGCCCTCTGCAGCCATGCGGCTCAGGTTCGGAGTGCGGTGAAGGGTGGAGCCAAATGGTTCGATATCTCCGTAGCCGAGGTTGTCGCAGAAAATAATGATAAAGTTCGGCGGACGCTTTTCGGATGCTCTTGAAAAACCGGTGGAAACCAGAACGATCAGCGCCAGAAACTGAAAACTCAGCGAGGGCCTGCCGGTCGGTCTCATAACTGAACCCCGAAGCGCTTCAGAATCATCGCCATTCCCGCATACAGCAGCATCGTGAGAAGACAGCAAAGGAGGAGCGAGGGCCAGAAGGTAACGCCTCTGCGCAGAAGCCACGGGAAGACAAGAAACATCGGCAGGCTGGGAAGCACGAACCAGAAAACTCCGGTCGAGTGTGCAGCTAGCTTTTCCGTTCTTTCAGCCGGGTTCTCCTGCATCCCGAACCAGATCCAGATAAAAGTGATCAGCGTGACCAGGGGAAGTGATGCAATGAGACTCCCGAAAAATGGACGACTCCGTGTGATAACGATTTCGTTGACCGTGTAGATCAGACCCGCTGAGACCAGAAGCTTGATTAGGGTAAGCATTCCGGAATTCTAGATCAGGGCCGGTTCGCTTGTCAGGCTTTATTCAATCTCGATTGCGCGGGGAGGGGGCAGGGTGACCCTCTGGGCGGGCAGTTCCTCCTCCTCGGTTCCGACGATGACGGGCCGCGCCACTGGGATGCCGTTGTTGCCAACTTCTTCGGCCGGGGGCGCTTCTTCGGTGCCGGGCTCGATCACCTCGGCCACCACCGCCGCCACCCGGGCACGGATTACGGGGGCGAGTGAATTGTAGGGATCGTTCGATCCGACGATAGTCGGTGCCACGGGCAACACCGGGGAGGCACTTTCCTGAACGACATACTGGGCGACGAGCGGACCCTTGCGAGCTTCGTTCGTCAGGTTCCGCAGATTGTTTCCTCCTTTGCCGTGAATATGACAGATCAACTCGAGGT
Organism: Akkermansiaceae bacterium UBA2381; assembly: GCA_002344215.1. Lineage (GTDB taxonomy): Bacteria > Verrucomicrobiota > Verrucomicrobiia > Verrucomicrobiales > DEV007 > Arctic95D-9. The sequence continues at coordinate 147,861 of DDSV01000024.1, read as the reverse complement.
TTGTTCCTCCCGGCCGAAGGTATTCCTGATACGTGCAACGGACTTGAGAGGTAATCCCATCGCCCTTTTCCACCATCTCATAGCAATCATCTGAAGCGAGTTCGCCGGACTTGAGACAGATCTCGACCTGCTCGGAATCAGGGGGGGGGACAAACGCTTTCGGCTTGAACTTTTTCGCGGCCTCGTTCATCACCGAAGTCCAGACCGGTAGCACGGTCTCAGAGCTGAAGGCACCCGGGTAGATGGTTCCGGTCTGATCGAAGCCGGTCCAAACCACGCAGGTTACCTCGGAGGTGTAGCCAACGAACCAGTTGTCCGTAAAATCATATTCGGTTCCGGTCTTGCCCGCCACGGGGTAGTCACCGAGTCCGTATTTCTCACGGGCTTTCGATGCGGTTCCATAATCAAATGAGTCGGAAAGGATGCTGTTGATCTGATAGGCGGTGTAGCGGTCTATTGCCTGACCATCGTGCATGGGGAGACTGGGGGTATAGATCACGTTACCCGTTCCGTCTTTGATGTTGGAGATGATGTGTGTCCTTTCCGCCCGGCGCCCGTTATTCGGAAAGATCGTATAGGCGAGGCAGAGGTCCTCCGGTGAACTGGGGTTTCTTCCAAGGAAGGTGGCGTTGAACTTCTGCAGATCTCCCTGAAATGACATTCCCGCCTCCTCGGCGAGTTTCACCACCGCCTCAATGCCCACTTTCTGACCGAGCCTGACGGTCGCCGCGTTCTTCGACTTCGCGAGTGAACGTCGTGCGGTGATGACGTTTTCATAGACGTTTTCGAAGTTCTCCGGACCCCATTCTCCGAGAATGCCGGTAGTGCCCCCGACCATGACCTGGCGTGTGTCCATCGGGGTATCATCGACGAGAGTTCCCGGGAAAAAGGACGACTCAAAGGCCGCTGCATAGACGAAGGGTTTGAAGGCGGTTCCGGTGGGGCGGCGTCCCTGGCTGACGCGATCAAACATGCTGTCGTTGAAATCACGTCCGCTTACCCGGGCGATCGTGGCCCCGGTCTTGTTATCGATCATGAGAAGTGCCCCCTGCAAGTACTTTGGCGCAGGGAAGGTCTGATCCGGATGCGCCGACTTCTGAAACTCGGCCTTCTTCAGCTTGTAATCTTCCAGGGTGGTTTGTTTGAAGTCGGGATGCTGCTCGATTTTGGTCAGCTGTTCGCGCAGGGCGGCTTCGGCCGTTTCCTGAATCCCGCTGTCGATCGTGGTATGAATGTTGAATCCCCCCTTCGAAACGGTTTCATACCCGAGCAGTTCGATGACCTCCTGGCGGACTTTTTCATACACGAAAGCCGACTTGCCGGTGATGTTGCCCTTGGCAATGGTCTGCAGTTGCACCTTCTGGAGACGGTCCCGTGTGTCTGTGTCGATGTAGCCTTCTTCAGCCATCCGGTTAAGGATGTGGTTCCGCCACTTCTGCGAGGACTCGGGGAAACTGCGCGGGGAGCGGTGGTAGGGGTTCGGGATGGTTGCGGCGAGTGTGGCGGCCTCAACCAGCGAGAGGCGATCCGGTTCCTTTCCAAAATATCCTTCGGAGGCTGCGGCAATACCATAATAACCGCCGCCGAAGTAGATACGATTGACGTAGAGCTCGAGGATCCGCTGCTTGCTCCCCATCCGCCTTTCGATTCGTTGAGCGAGGAAGATCTCGGTGAACTTCCGGCTCATGGTCCTGTCCTTGAGCTCGAAGGTCTGCCGCGCAAGCTGCTGGGTGATCGTCGAGGCACCCTGATTGATTCCCTTGGAGCGCAGACTGTAATAGAGCGCACGGATAATCCCGATGTAATCCACGCCGTCGTGCTCGTAGAAGCGACTGTCCTCCGCAGCGAGGAGGGCGTTGACAAAATGTTCCGAGACATTTTCCAGCAAAACCGGCCTGCGGTTCTGCACGAAGATCCTTCCGAGTTCTTTTCCGTTCCGGTCAAAGATCCGGCTCGCTACCTCGACTTCCTCCAACTCGGAGAGGTCGAAGGACTGGGCCAGGTCATAGCGGGGTTTAAGGTAGAAAAACGCCCCGGCAGCCCCGATGGCGGCCACCACGAGACAGAGGATAAACATGAAAACGAAAAATTTGAGCCACCACGCAAAGCGGCGCCGCCGCCGTGCACGCGATTTTTCCCTGTCGCTCAGCGGAGGCAGGTCAATCACAGGCCTGGTCGGGAAATCGGCACCTTTGCTGCCAATTGCCTCAAAATCGATATCTTCGAAGTCGTCGGACACGGAAGGATTGTCAATAGGGTTCGAGGAGTTAGGATGGAGGCCGATGCAGGAACCCCGGCGGCAGCAACTATCCAGCCAGCAAGATACGCCTCTTTTCGATCTCGTCTTTCAAAGAATATCGAAAAGTCCGGACTTATCGATCAATTTTTCCGAGTATATGGAGATGGCCTTGTATCATGAGGACCATGGCTACTACTCGAGGGGGGAGACCCGGATGGTCGGACGGGGGGGCGACTTCTACACCAGCGTTTCGGTCGGCGAGACATTCGGCTTTCTGCTGGCCCGCCGTGTTCTCATCGAATGGCAGACCCGGTTTGACGGGTCGGAGCCTATTGTGATTATTGAACAGGGCGCTCACGATGGCCGCCTTGCCCGGGACATCATGAGCGGTGTTAGGGAGGTCGCCCCGCATCTCCTCGGGCGTATTGAGTATCGCATTGTCGAACCTCGATTTCGCCTTCGTGAGGTGCTTCAGGAGCAGCTTGCCGGCGAGGTTTCCGCTCAATCCATTCGGGTGGTGGATTCTCTGGATCAGGCGAAGGCCCCGCAGGGGGTGTTTCTCTGCAATGAACTGCTCGATGCCTTTCCCGTGCGCCTGTTGACCTTCCAATCCGGGCGCTGGCAGGAGAAGTGTGTGGGGCGCAATGAGGCGGGTGACGGCTTCGAATGGGTCTGCCGCCCGCTCCCCGGGGAGTTTCTGTCGTTGGTGGAAGAGCTCGGGAACGATTTCCCGGAGGAATATGTCACCGAGCTTTGTCCCGCAGTGGACGACTGGATGGAGGAGGCCGGCCGGTTGTTTGAGAACGGGCTCTGGTGGATCATCGACTACGGGTATGAGCGTGAGGATTACTACCTTCCGCAGCGCAGGACGGGTACCCTGCGATGCTACCGGGAGCACCGTGCCGGTGAAGACCCTCTCGTGTTGCCGGGTCGGCAGGATATCACCGCGCATGTGGATTTTACGCGGGTCGAACGGGCCGCGGAGCGCGCCGGTCTGACGAGATGCCGGTTCACTGATCAGCATCATTTCCTGATTGAGGCGGCAAAACCCTGGCTACTCTCGCTCGAGGGGGGACAGCCCGACTCATTGACAGCAAAGCGTTTGCGACAGTTTCAGACGCTCACGCACCCGTCGCTGATGGGGCAGCTGTTCAAGGTGATGGAACTGTCCCGCGGCCTTTAGTTTTCCCCTTTTGCTATTTGCTCCCGGATCGAGGGAACCAGGCGGGGATCATTTTTGACTGCATCAAGGAACGAGGGATAACGAGGTTCCCAACCTGTTGCCCGGAGCGCGGCATTTGAAACGATCTTGTTTGTCCAGGCTCGTTTCCGATCAAGGGCCGGAGGAGCTTCAGGCGGCACCGGTACCCCGAAAAAGGAGGCGAGGGACTCGTAGCATTCCCGTTGGGTGAGGGCATGGTCATCGACGACATTAAGGAGAGCGCCTCCGTGGCGGGCAATCCCGGCCTCGATGAGATGGGTGATCGCCCGGATGACATCGTCCTGGTGAATCTGATTGAGAAAGCGGCTGGCCTCGCCTTCGTCAATGGTTGCGGTCCCCTCGAGAATTTTTCTGAGGTGAACGGATCGTCCCGGCCCGTAAATCCCCGCCAGTCTGAGGGCGATGCCACCGCTCCCGCGGGCAAGGACTTCGGCTTCACAAAGGAGGCGGCTTGTTTCCCGGTCGGGTGAAGCCGGCGAGGTCTCGTCGACGACGGAGCCGTCGATTTGACCGTAGACGCTGCTGCTGCTGGTGAAAATGATCGGCACTGCGGGGAAAACCTCTCTGAGATTCTTCAGCCCGTCGATGAATACCGCCCGATAGGCGTCGGCCCCGCCGCGGCTTGAACTGGCACAATGAACAATTACGTCCGGGCCGGAAAAGGGAAGTGACCCCGGGATAGATTTGAGAGAGCTCAGTGTCGAGACATCTCCGGAAATGACAGGGTAGGGGCATGATTCATTTGCCGCCCGGTTCACCGAGGCCACCGTGGCTCCCGACGTCCAAAGACTCTCCGCCAGCGCCGCGCCGACATACCCGTGACCAATGATTAGAACCGAGGATGTTGACATCTCAATGGATTACGCCGATCCGACCGAAGAAAGCGCAGGCGGATCGAATAATCCAGTTCAGGAACGCCGCACCGGCTTGAGATCGCGAATTTCCCTGATCACCCGGGGAGGCGAGGAAATTGCGGGCGAATCAACCGGGGCAGCGGATCGCTCTGCCGTCGCAGTTTCGACGAGACTCTCGACCGGTGTGAGGGGCTGAGTTGGCGTGCCGGCCGACGGGACGGGAACTTCTCCGGTTGCGACCGTCGACGGGTCTTTAACTTGAGTGATTTCAGCCGCTTTCTCCGTCGCGTCGACAGCAGCAGGTGCAGCCATTTCGGATGTGGAAACGGTCTCTGCCCCGGTTTGCTTCCCGGGAGGGTCGGCAGGGGCAGGATCTTCCGTAAGAACAAGATCCCGCCTTGCCCCCCCTGTCGGTGACAGCGCGGAGATCACAAACAAGTGGGCGAGAGTCACACCGAAAATGATCCAGACAGTTTGGAAGGAAAACTTCATGGTAACGAAATTTGCTCAATACCCACGCAAGGCGGCAGCCTGACGGGCGATCGGGTTTACCTCGAAATGGCTCTCCATCATGTCGTCATTATCGTCGCGGAGCAGCCGCTCGCGGATCGAGTGGTAGCGTTTCTTGCCCTCTCCGGGAGGGTTCTCGAAGGGCCCGTCTGCGGCTTTACCGGGGAGAAACGGGGAAGCCGGATTTCCGGAGTCGGCTGCCGAAGGAGAAAACTCCTGGTTATCTCCGGAGCGATGAGCCCTTTCTGCCGCATGATCCGATTCGGACTTACGGACCGGCCCGTCGGTCTCGGCAAAGCTCCGTTCAAAGAGCCGGTTGATGTCGTCGCGAAACCGTTCCAACTCCCGTTCCCGACTCCTCACCGTCGCGTCAAAAGCGACTTTCGCGATGGCGGCGGGTGTGGCCACGAGCAGGGCAATCACCAGATATCCCAGCGCGCCTCCCACCATCGGAGCGATTTCGGCAAACTCCTTGGCCTGGTCGAACCCGATCATGAGAGTCCAGACGAGGCCGAAGGTTCCGATCAGAAGGGCGGAAACGGAAAGGAGGCGCAATCCGTCTATCCCGGATTGAAGCCGACCAAGGGCTGCGCGGTATCCGGTTTGGAAGGCCGTTCTCAGAAAATCGAGCTGCCTCGCTCCCAGTTTTCCCGCCTGCTTGATTCGGCGCTGCATCATCTCCTGCGGCTCCCGGGAACCCAAATATTGAAAGGCCGCTTCGCGAGCTCCTGCCTGATAAATGACGTGCTTGAGAGACAAATCATCGTCCCAGCCTTCCTCAAAGACCTCAAGAGTCGTTTTTGACTTCCGAAGCCGCTCGGTGAATTCGCGGTCCGTCCGTTTGATCTTTCTCAGCTGGGTGATCTTGGAGACGATCATTACCCACCCGATGATCGACAGCATGAAGAGGAGCCAGACGATGACTTTGCCGGGGAAAACCGGCTGATCAAGGGTGGTCCGAATGCTCCCCAGCAGGGGGAGGAGGTGGTTGAGAGGGGACATCATGAAAAATGTGGCCGTACCGCGGCATAAATCCTGATAAATTATAAAATATCTTAGAAATGTTAACAAAACAAGTGTTTCATTATAAAATTTCTTCCCGCGTGGCAGAAGGCAGAGTGGTTGGAATTTTGCTTTTAATTTGTAATCGAACCCGTGATCCTTCCGATTAGTATTTGGAGTTCGAACTTTCCGTGACTTGCGGATAGGTTCCTCTCAAGCATCCTTCCCATCAAAAATCATGACCGGTATTGCCATTATCCTTCTGATCGTTGCCCTCGTTGTGCTCCCCGTGATCTTCGTGATCGCGCTGTACAACGGGCTGGTGAAACTCCGTAACCGTTACAAGAACGCCTTCGCCCAGATCGATGTTCAGTTGAAGCGCCGTTATGACCTGATTCCAAATCTCGTGGAGACGGTAAAGTCGTTCATGCAGCACGAGCGGGAAACGCTTGAAGCGGTCATCCAGGCAAGGAATGCGGCCTCTTCCGCGCGGGAGCATGCGTCTCCGGCTGACGGCGGATCGATGCAGACCCTTTCCACCGCAGACACCGCCCTCGGGGGGTCTCTGGGGCGTCTCTTCGCCCTGTCCGAGAGTTATCCCGAGCTTCGCAGCAATCAGAACATGCTTCAGTTGCAGGAGGAACTGACCTCGACCGAGTCAAAGGTTGCCTTTGCCCGCCAGGCCTACAACGACGCAGTGATGCATTTTAACAACAAGCTGGAGATGTTTCCGTCGAATTTCATCGCGGGGATGTTCAACTTCGTTCAGGCGACTGGATTCGAAGTCTCCAATGACGCCGAGCGCGAGAGTGTGGTCGTAAAATTCTGAGACCAGCCGGAACGGTCGGTCGGGTGACGCCTTCGCGGCTCCGACCGTGTGCGTAACTGCCATGGATTTTTTCGAGCAACAGGAGGTGGCGAGACGGAAGACGCATCTGCTGATCTTCTACTTCATTCTTGCTCTGGTCGGAATCATCCTCGCGGTCTACGGGCTGGTCGTCGTCATGCAGTTCTTTCTCGATAGAGAAGGTGAAGCGGCTCGAATGCCGGATCTCTGGAATCCCGAGATGCTGATGTTTACCGCGATTGGTACCGGTTCGGTAGTCTTCCTTGCTTCGACCTTCAAGACGCTCCAACTCTCCGGTGGCGGTGAAGTGGTTGCCCGCGAACTCGGGGGGAGAGAGCTGGATATTAACACGACGGATTTTCACGAGCGCCGTCTCCTTAATCTCGTCGAGGAGATGGCGATCGCCTCGGGCGTTCCCGTTCCGACTGTCTATGTGATGGACTCGGAGGATTCGATCAATGCCTTTGCCGCCGGGAAAACCACCAGCGATGCGGTGATCGGCGTCACCCGGGGGTGCATGACGCTTCTAAGCCGCGATGAGCTTCAGGGAGTCATTGCCCACGAGTTCTCCCATATTCTCAACGGAGACATGAGACTCAACCTCCGGCTCATGGGACTCCTTTTCGGCATTCTTTTCCTCGCTCTCATCGGCGAGTTGATTTTGAGAAACGCTTTTCGGGGTAACATCAGCTCAAACCGGAAAGAGGGCGCGGGAATCGCTCTGGCCATGTTCATTGCCGGTCTGGGGCTTCTCATTATCGGGTATGTGGGGAGTTTCTTTGCCAGCCTCATCAAGGCTTCAGTTTCAAGGCAGCGGGAGTTCCTGGCCGATGCTTCGGCCGTGCAGTTTACACGCAACCCGGATGGAATAGCCGGCGCCCTCATGAAGATCGGGGGGCTCGGCTCCGGTTCGCGAATGACGAACCCGATGGCAAAAGATGCGAGCCATCTCTTTTTCGGAAGTGCTTTTAAGTCCTCCCTTTTCGCCACCCATCCACCTCTAAATCAGCGCATCAGTCGTCTCCTGCCTCACTGGGACGGTGAATTTCAGGAGGTCAGCCTCCGTCCAATCTCGGAGGAATCCGAGGCGTCATCGTCACCCAAAGGCAAACGGAAATCTCCTCCTGCCGCCTCGGGGATGTTTTTCGACGCAGGATCGGCTCCCGCCCAATTCAGTTCCGAAGAGGCGATGGAGAGTTTGCGCTCGGTTCATCCTGAACAGGTGGAATTGGGAGAAGCACTACATGATCAGCTTCCGCCGAACTGGATCGAGGCCTGTCGATCTCGATCGGGATCCCAGTCCGTCGTTTTTGCCCTGCTCCTGGCTCAGGACGAGAGTCTGAGGAATGCTGAACTCAGTCGCCTCCGTCAGGCGACCGACGAGCTTACTTTCCAGTTCGTCTCCGCTCTCTATGGAGAAGTGAATTCCGTGCATTCCGCCGTCAAGATCAGCCTCATCGATCTATCGATACCGGCTCTGAAACATCTTTCTCCGGCCGAGTATGCCCGTTTCAAGACCATCATCCAGGATCTCATCTCCAGCGACGGCCGGGTCGATCTCTTTGAATTCATGCTCCTTCAGGTGATCACCCGTCACTTGGATACCTACTTTCAGCAGCGCAGCCCGGAGAAGATAAAATACTGGAAGATTCATCCATTGGTCGATGATGCCGGCGTTCTCCTCTCCACTCTCGCAGCGATGAGTCATCCGGAGGACGAGCCTACCACCCGCCGGGCCTTTGAGGCTGCCGCGGCCCGTCTCCGGCAGCACTATCTCGTTGAGATTCCCTACAAGCAGGGCGGAGAGTGCGGCCTCGATCGGATCAAAGAGGTCCTGGAAAACTTTACCCATGCCTCTCCGGTGGTGAAACGAAACCTGCTTGAGGCATGCAGTATCAGCGTGATGGCTGATCAGGGGGTTTCGAGTCGGGAAGCGGAACTGATCCGGGCGGTCGCGGATTCCATCGGTTGCCCCATCCCTCCCTTTGTCCGGTCTGCAAAGCTAGTCTGAAAATTGCAACGATTTTGCTCCCTGCGGGATGGTCGCAATGCTAAGCTCTGCAGGGTTTCATCCGTATTGAAGTTAAATAGCTGCCCTCCGCCTGAAAACACGGTTCCGGGCGAAAGACTTCACATAAACCGCTCGTAGTATTCGTCGACCAGAATACGTGCCCTTTTCCCACCCTTACATCAACTCATGAACATCCGCCGCTTCGTTCTATTCCCTGTCGTCATTTTTACCTTGATTACCGGAGGTCCTCTTGTTGCTCAGGACTCTACCGCAGCCGGGAAATCGGCTCTTACCTATGACCAGTTTCCCTATAGCTTCACTGCTGAAAATCCCCTGAAGCCGGTCTCCTCCGTTCTTCTCCGGTTTAATACGGCGGTAAATCCCGATGCGGTCGAGGGTGGGATGAAACTCTATGACAAACCAAACGAACGCTTTGCCGCCATTGTGGCGAAACGGCCTACTCTGGAAATCATCCAGGCGATGACGGAGAGTACTGCAGAAGGTATCGTACTAGAGAACTTTGTCCTGATCTCCCCGGCATCGCCGCTTCCCCTCGGCGGGACCTGGTTCATCAACGCGACAGCCGGGCTCGCGAGCGCCAACGGTTCCCACGAGATCATTGAGGGACGCCTTGACTACCTGGGAGAACTTGAGGCGTTCACGGTGTCGGAAATCGTGCCGTCCAATGAGTATGATTCCTCCCTCGATCTAATTATCCGTCATAACAAGGGGGGGCTGGGAACCGCCTTCGATGCGAAGCGTCTTGCCGACTTTATCAAGGTGTCACCCCAGCCTGAGGAGATGGAAATTCTACCAGGCTCCTATCAGATCCTCATCACTGGAAAATTCGACTATGGAATCGACTACAAGGTTTCGGTGAAGGACGGGATCATCGCCAATGATACGACCCAGCTCAGCCAGGTGATTGAACAGCAGGTAGCCTTTGTTCCCAACGCCGGCTTCATTACCTACCCCGCTTTCTCCACGACTCAAAACGCCTCCGGGCATCGCAAGTTTGAACTGCGCACCGGGAACCTGACCGGCCTGAGAACCCGGGTGAAAAGCCTCACCGGAAAAGACCTGATCCTCGCCCTGCGCGACTACGACGACAAATATGAGGGATGGGGCGAAAAGCAGGCTCTTGCTTTCGAGGCCATTTCAGGAAAAACAATTTATGACCAGTTCCGCGAGCCGGCTGCCGAACTTGATAAGACGGAGAATGTTGTCCTCGAATGGGATGAGATTGTCAAAGGGGCGACTACCGGTGCCTACTATCTATGTAGTGAAGGAGCCTCCTCGACACGTGATGATCATTCTGTCGGAGCGCAGTCGTTGATTCAGCTGACTGATATCGGGCTCGCCTGGAAACAATCGGACGACGATACGGTTGTTTATGCCTTCTCGCTTAAGTCTGGCAAACCCCTTGCCGGAGTCGCTGTCAAACTCGTTGATGAAACGGCAAAGATGGTCGCCGAATCGGTTACTGAAGAAGGAGGGACCACCCGCATTGATGCCGCCCACTACAAAGGTCGCGAAGACCGGGTGTTTCTGGATGCGGCTCTTGGTGAAGACCGCCATGTTATTCAGTTCTACGACGACCTGAACAGTGTCGGTCTCTGGAGCTTCGGAATCGATCAGCGTTACGACGATCTCATCGACGGCGAGCGTCGCACCCTGATCTTTACGGATCGCAATGTCTATCGTCCCGGTGACGAGGTGAAGGTGAAGTCGATCTCCCGGTTCATCGATACCGACAAATTGCTCGGTGCGGGAACGGGAGTGGCGAAGTTCCGGGTCTTCGACGCCCGCCATCGCGAGCTCTTTGAGCGCGATGTGACCTACAGCAAGAACGGCAGTTTCGACGATTCCTTCACCCTGCCCGCCGAGGGTATGGGTTGGCACTCCATCGAAGTGGATTTCAATCCCCCTCTCGAAGGGGACGCGGAGCCCGACTGGCGGCTCATCTCCAACTACTCCTTTCAAGTTGAGGACTACCGGGTGAACACCTTCGAAGTCAAACTCGTTGCTGACGAGGAATACACTGGAGGAATCGAACTCACCGTTCCCATCACGGCGAAGTATTTCATGGGAAAACCGCTCTCAAAGGCGGAAGTGAGCTGGATGGCTTATGCCAGAAGCGAGTTCCCCCGTCCCCGCGGATTCGATGAGTTTGAGTTCGGTGACAGAACCATTGATGAGGAGGTGTTCAGCACTGAAGGAACCCAGTCGCTCTCCTCGAAGGGCGAAGCCGTTGCGAAGTTCACGCTCCCTGAACAAACCACCAATCCCGGTCCCCGGGAGGTCAGTCTCACCGCCTCGGTGACCGATGCCAACCAGCAGACCATCTCCGCTTCGAAGCAGTTTGTCGTGCACAGTTCGGATTTCTATCTGGGGGTTCGTGAGCCCGACGGGGTTCATCGCGCCGGCGACACCGCCACCTTCTCTTTTGCCGCCGTCACCTCGGGAGGTGAGGCCCACACCGAACCGGTTGAGACTTCGGTTCTTCTGGAAAAAGAAGTGTGGACCACCGTGAAAGTCATGGGGGCGAACGGGAAGATGACCCATCGCAATGACATGCGGATGCAGACGGTTTCGGATACGCCCCTGACTCTGAAGACGGAGATCGATCCCGCGACCGGATTGACCCGCCCGGTCCCGCACCAGATCAAATTCGACGAAGCCGGTGATTACTATGTCACCCTGGCGGCAAAAGACGGTAAGGGACGGAATGTGATCACCCGCAGCAAATTCAGGATCATCGGTGCGGAGGAGCCTTCATGGTCGTGGCACGATGTCATCCGCATCGACCTTATCCCTGACAAAACCACCTACTCGGTGGGTGAAACAGCAAAACTCCTTGCCCGTACTCCGGTATTCGGCAATGCCCTCTTTACGGTGGAGCGCGGAGGAGTTCGTTCGACACAGTCACTCATGATCAACCAGTATGAGACTGTCCTCGAAATCCCAATCGAAGACGGAGCGGCACCGAATCTGTTTGCCTCTCTCCTCATCATCCGTGGTTCCGCCGAGAGCCCGCATGTGCATCCCGCGGCCGACTATCGGCTCGGCTATTGCCAACTCGATGTCAACGATCCCGCGGCGACGCTGACGACGACCGTTTCTGCCGGGGATGCGGAATATTATCAACCGGGTGAGGAAATCGAGTTCACGGCCACCGTCCTCGATCACCTGAAGAATCCTGTCGCAGGGGCCGAGGTTACCTTTTACGCCGTGGATGAGGGCGTCTTGAGCCTGACCGGTCACGAGACACCGGATCCCGCTGCTGTGTTTCACGCTCCCTTCCCGCTCGCTGTCTGGACAGGGCAGAGCCTCGGCGATCTCCTTCCCGAGAACCCGCTGGAGCAGGATTTCGGCAACAAGGGTTATGTGATCGGAGGCGGTGGAACCTTCGGATTGGATCCGGATCGTATCCGCAAAGACTTTAAAGCGCTGGCCTTCTGGGCGCCGGCTCTGGTGACCGATGCAAACGGGGTGGTTCGTGCGAAAGCGATTGCCCCGGACAATCTCACGACCTTCCGCATCATGGCGGTGGTTGCGGAGGGGAACCGCTTCGGCAAGGGCGAGGGACCTGTGGTGATCAACAAGCCGCTCATCATCGAGCCCGCTCTCCCCGGTTTCACCAATGTGACCGATCAGATTGATATCTCCGCCGTGCTTCACAACAACACGGCGGTCTCTCAGGAAATCGAAGTCTCCGTGTCGCTTGATCCCCACGCGATCTTTCTTAACCAGCTCGGAGAGACGATTCCGACCAGCCTTCCTGCGACAGCACCGGGAGCTCTGGAAAAGACCGTAAAGCTGATGCTTCCGGGCGGAGCCACCGAGACGGTCTCCTTCCCCGTTGCCTTGACCGAGGTGGGCGAAGCCAAGTGGAATTGGAAAGTGCGTTCACTGACCGAGGAGCGACTTCGTGATGCGACGGAATCAACCATCAAGGTGGGTTATCCGCTTCCGCTCCTCCGTGAGTCTCACACCTTCGCCATCCGCGACGGCTCCGACCTTGCCAATGCTCTCGATGAGGTCGCTCCGCGTCTCCTGGAGGGATTTGGTGAGATCCAACTCAACCTCTCGAATTCCCGTCTCATCGAGGCTGCCGACGGCCTCGACTACCTGCTCGCCTACCCCTACGGTTGCGTGGAGCAGACCACCTCGTCGCTCATTCCCTGGCTGAGCACCCAGCAACTCCGCAAGGTCATGCCGAAACTGGAGAAGACCGAGGAGGAGACTGTTGCCGTGATCAACAAAGGAGTTGCGCGTCTCTTCTCCATGCAGACGGGTGACGGCGGTCTCGGCTACTGGCCGGGGGCCGATGAGTCTATCCTTTGGGGCAGTGCCTACGGAGGAGTGGCTATCGCTCTGGCTCAGCGTCAGGGGCTCACCCTGCCTGAAGAGCAGACCGTCGCCCTTTGGGACTACCTCTCGAAATCATTGAGGAACGCCGCCGAGCTCAAGGATCCCTACGAGATTTCACAGCGCTGTCTCGCGACCTATGCGCTTGCCCTCGCCGGGGTCAATGAGACCGCCTACCACGAGGTCCTTTTCGAGAAGCGTGCCAATCTTTCCGCCGAGGCGCGGTCTCTGCTTGCCCTCGCGATGATTGAGAGCGCAACCGGCACCCCCGAGCGCATTGATCAGCTTCTCTCTCCCGATCCGAAAGTTCCGGTTGCGGAGGTTTCCTGGTATCGGGCTCCCTACATCGCGGCGACACGGCTTCTTGCCCAGGTTCGCCACAATCCGGAAGGCAAACAGATCGATTCTCTTGTCGACGATCTCATGAAGCTTCGTCTTCCTCAGAACGGATGGGGCAGCACCTACTCAAATGCCTGGCCTCTCATCGCTCTGGCCGCCTACAGCGAGTCATCGGCAGCGAGCCTCTCGGGGAACAAGATTGAAATCGCCTTTAATGGAGAGACGAAGACGATCGACCTTCCCGCCGAGCCCGGCAGCAAAGGAGTCACCTTCAATTTTGAAGGCAAGTCGGCGGACCGCGCCCTCGCCCTGAAAACGGGGAGCAACAGTCCGGTCTTCGCCAGTCTGCAGATTGCCACCCGTCCCGCCTTGATCCCTCTCGAAGCGGAAAACAAGGGCTTCGCGATTTCGCGTCACTACCAGAAGGTCGAGACCGACGGGACGATTGTTCCGGCTGAGGACCTTCGTGTGGGTGACCTTATTCTCGTGACCCTGGACGTGAATGTTCCGAACGAGCGTGAAACTTACCTGGCAATTGATGATCCGCTTCCGGCAATCTTTGAGGCGGTCAACCCGACCTTCAAGTCACAGGAGACCCAGCGGGTGAACGCGACCCGTGAAGCGAGGACGCTCTACACCTCCTTCCATGAGATTCGCAAGGACCGTGTCCTCTTCTTCGCGGATAGCATCTACGGGGCAGGGGATTACAGTCTGCAGTATCTCGCGCGGATCACGGCGCCGGGCCAGGTCACCGCACCCCCGGCGAAGATCGAGGCAATGTATGAGCCGCAACGTTTTGGTCTCAGTGGCACCGAACGGATCGCGGCGTCCGCCCGTCCACTTGAATCAGGAAAAGTAGCAGAACGGTAAGGTGCGCATCAAGACCTTGATCTTGATATATATCCTGATCTTGGTCTTGATCTTCATCCTGCCCCGGCTCCGAACCCTCCAAACAAAACCATTCAATGCGAGATTGGGGGAAAATCGGGAGGCGATCTGCGGCCTTCGCGCTGGCGGGGGCGGGGATGTATCTCTCCGCCACCTATGTCGTCCCGCTGTTTTTCCCGGTTCCGGTCGGTTTGGAGAACCACCCTCCGACTGGACTGCTCTTTGTGGATCGCGAGGAGAGGCCGGTCCGGCGTCTTCTCGACGGAGATCTCCGCGCCGATGAAGCGGCAGGCTTCACGGAGTTCCCGAAGACATTGATCCACGCGACCATCGCGGCGGAAGACTCCCGTTTCTTTTCCCACAATGGAATTGATATCCTGGGAACGATGCGCGCGGTCCGTGATGCGGTCCTGCATCGGGGGGCAGTTTCGGGAGCCTCGACGATTACCCAGCAGACGATCAAACTCTACTCACCTCCCCGGAAGCGGGAAATGAGGACGAAGTTGATCGAGGCCTTCAGCGCCAGGAATCTGGAAATGCAGACGGACAAGGAAACCATCCTGACCGCCTACCTCAATCATCTTCCCTACGGCAATCAATTCACCGGGGCAAGGGCCGCGGCGCGGGGATACTTCGGAAAGCCGCTCGGAGATCTCTCCATCGCTGAAGCTGCCCTGCTCGCCGCCCTCCCTAACAAACCTACCCGATACAATCCCTGGCGGAATCCCGACGGAGCAAAGAAGCGGCAGCTCTGGATCCTCGAACGGATGAAAGAGGAGCGCCTCATCACAGAAGCGGAATTCGCATCCGCTCTCATTGAGGAGGTGAAGCTGCTGCCCGGTCCCTCCCAGGTGTTCCATGCACCTCATTTCACCGAACTCATCCGCACGCAGCAGGCGGCTGCGGTGGCTCTGGCAGAGGCGGAATCCAAACCGATCCGGACCACCCTCGATCTTGATCTCCAGCATTTTGTCGAGAGTTCCGTATCCGGGGAACTGGCCCGTCTCAGCCACCAGGCGAAAGAGTCGAATGATCTTCAAGCGGCCGTGGTCGTCATCGAAAATGCCACCGGGGAAGTGCTCGCTCTCAGTGGATCGAGATCGTATTTCGGATCCTCCGCCGGACAGATGAACGGAGCCTGGCAGCCTCGTTCGGCCGGATCGACGCTCAAGCCCTTTACCTATCTCCTCGCGCTGGATCGAGGGAAAACCGCGGCCTCCATCCTCGCCGACACTCCCATCGAGTACGTCACCTCGACCGGTGCCTATCAACCCGTCAATTTTGACCGTCGCTTTCAGGGCCCGGTTTCAGTGCGCCATGCTCTGGCCAATTCGCTGAACGTACCCGCCGTCAAACTACTTGATGAAATCGGAGGGCCCGCGCGCCTTCACGAATGTCTCACCAAAGACCTGCACTTCACCAGCCTCGACCCGGCTGCGACCCAATACGGACTTGGGCTCACCCTTGGAAATGCCGAAGTCAGGCTTCTCGAGTTGACGAACGGGTACGCCACTTTGGCCCGGCTTGGCCGCTATCGGCCCTACACTTTTCTCCTTCCCGCAGACAGGGTTGAGTCGTCGGCTCAAGAGGGTCAGGTCGGGAACGAATCGCCTGACCGTGTCTTCGATGCGGATTCCGCCTGGCTCATCGCCGACATTCTTTCCGACGAGAGGGCGAGGGCGGTTGCCTTCGGATTGAACTCGCCGCTGAATCTTCCCTTTCGTGTTGCGGTGAAGACGGGGACCTCGACCGACTTTCGCGACAGTTGGACCGTAGGATATACCCCTGACTTCACGGTGGGTGTCTGGGTGGGACGGTTTAACAACCGTCCTCTGAATCGTGTCTCCGGGGCAATGGGCGCTGCTCCTATTTTTCATCAGGTCATGGTTCGCCTCTATCGTGACCGTGAGCCACAATGGTTCAAGGCACCCGACTCCGTCGTCAAACTCACGGTGGATCGCTTCAGTGGAAAGCAAGTTCCCAGCGGCATCACTCTCCCTGACACCCGCCTGCGTCAGGAGTGGTTCGTGAACGGCCGCCTCCCGGCTCTCGCCTCGGCGAAGGACTATGATGCGACGGGGCGAACCCTCCTTCCCCTAACCTACTCGAACTGGTGGCGGAGCGACGCGAATCAACTGCAAGTGGAGGCGGCACTTGAGGCATTGGCTGAATCTGCGCCTCTTCCCCCGTTCCGCATCGTCAGTCCGCTCGAAGGAACGGTGGCCTTTATTGATCCAGATCTCCCGGGAAATGGAGCGCGTTTTCCCCTGAAGATTGCCGGGAGTGGGCGTGAGGAGATTGAATGGTCGAGCGAAAGCCTTCCGGTCGAGAGTGACGGTGCGGAGAGTTGGCTCATCCTGAAGCCGGGTGAACACGAGGTGCTTGCGCTGGACCGAAAGTCAGGACGCGAGGCGAAGACACGGCTGACGGTTCAGGCCTTGTGACAACACTATTGTAGCGCTTACCGCTATACTCCAGGGAAGCATCTTCTACCGGAGTTACCTTTACCCGGTCGGGTTCCGATGGTAGCCTGCGAAGCAAACGAAGGTTCGCGATGAGGAGACGCGTACACATCAATTGGGCGGGACGAGGTGCAGTGTCGTCCAAGGCAGGCCGGTTTTGGTCTCGAATTCCGGTTCTCTGTCTGGCGTGGATCTGCTTCGTGGCCGTCGCTGACGATTTCCCTTTGGAGAATGGTAAGAGCGTTTCGATTGATCTCGAACCTGGAGAAATCACCTGGCTGCTCTCCAAGCCTGTGATTCGCTACAGTGCGGACCCTTCGTGGCCTCCCTTCTCAATCCGAAAGGGCGACGAGCTTGAAGGCATTGACCGCGACTTCATCGATCACTTTGCCAAGCGACTTGGAGTCCGGTTCGAATATGTACCCACCGTGACCTGGGATGAAACACTCGCCAAACTTAAACGGGGTGAGATTGACTTCGTTACCGGAATGGCTGATCTACCGGAGCGATCGATCGAAGTGCTCTATACGGAGCCCTATGCCACTTTTCCCGTGGCGATGATCATGCGTAACGACGGCCCCTTCTTCACCTCTCTGGAGCAGATCGAGCGGAAGGGGCTGATGCTGGCGGCACCGACGGGGTATGCTCCCACGCTCTATGTTGAGCGTAATTTTCCTGCAGTTAACGTCGTGAAAACCCGCACCTCGCTGGAGGCTCTGCAGCTCGTGTCAGCGGGAGGAGCGGATGTGATGATCGAGAATCTCGGGGTGGCCGCCCATCTCATCCGAATCAATGGTTTGAGTAATCTTAAAATTACCGGTCCTACCTCTCATCACTTTGACCCGTCCTTCGGGGTGCGGGACGATCTCCCGGAACTGGGCTCCATTCTAAACAAGGCATTGAGTTCGATCTCCTCCGAGGAGCAATTAAGAATCTATGAAAACTGGATTCTCGTTGAGATCTCGCGGATGTGGGATTGGAGAAAGGTGGCATTGGCAGGGGCCGTTCTGCTTGGCCTCGCTATCGCTGTCGTGGGGATTGTGGCTGGATGGAATCGGAGGTTGGAGGCTGAACTTCAGAAGCGACGTGAGGTCGAGGAATCCCTGCGAACCAGCGAAGAGAGGTTCCGCCATCTCTTTGAGACGATGGAGGACGCTTACTTTCTTACCAGAGCCGACGGGAAGATTCAGTTCGTCAATGAGACGGCGGTGGAGATGTTGAAGATTGGATTCCGTCCGGTGGTTGAAAGGCTGAACATCGAAGCGTTCCTCAAGAATCACAATGAGCTCGCCCATATCCTTGCCCTCCTTCGCGCTGACGGGCGATTGCGGGATCAGCTAATTGATTTCCTGCGAATAGACGGCTCTTCGTGCCGATGTCGTTGCCAGGTCAGGCTTCTCACGGGACTGACAGAAGGTGAGGTCGGGATCGAGTGGAGAGCACGCGAGGAGGAGTCCGCCGGAGCGAGATCCTCTCTTGCAGGCTAGGCGGCGCTGAATATCACCCCTCCTTCCGCTTCAACTGCGGAAAGAGAACGACGTCGCGAATCGATTCCGCTCCGGTCAGCATCATGATGAGCCGGTCGATCCCGATTCCAATCCCGCCGGCCGGCGGCATGCCGTATTCGAGGGCGAGGAGGAAATCCTCGTCGATCTTTTGAATCTCCTCACCGGCCTGTTCCTCAAGGCGGCGGCGCTGGACGTCGGGGTCGTTCAACTCGGAGTATCCGGGAGAAATCTCAGCTCCGTTGATGATGAGTTCGTAGACGTCGACAATGGAATCGTCCTGTGCGTTCTGTTTGGCGAGAGGGACCAGTTCCTTCGAGACATGAGTCACGAAGACCGGGTTGATCGTTTTTTCCTCAACCAGCTTTTCGAAGACCTGCTGCGAGATCTCATAGTCCTCCATGCCGGCGGAAATTTCGACGCCGAGCTCACGACAGCGGGCCCTCCGTGCTTCGGTGTCGAGCGTCCACCAGTCGGCTCCGGCCGCTTCGGCGATGAGCTCACGGTAGGGGGCACGTTTCCAGGGACGGGAAAGATCGATCGTCTTTGTCACCTTGCCATCGGCATCGTGATGTTCGATCTGAAGACCACCGCAATATTTTTCGGCAAGGTGGCAAATGAGATCCTCGACGAGATCGGCCATTTGCTCGAAGTCGGCATAGGCCCAGTAGGCTTCAAGCATCGTGAACTCCGGATTGTGGCGGCGGCTGATGCCCTCATTGCGGAAACTGCGGTTCAACTCGAAGACTTTGTCAAACCCACCGATGAGGAGACGCTTGAGATAAAGCTCGGGAGCGATGCGCAAAAACATGTCCATTCCCAGAGCATTGTGATGCGTCTCAAAAGGCTGGGCTGCGGCTCCGCCCGGGACGTCCTGAAGCATCGGCGTTTCGACTTCGAGGAATCCGCGCTCCTGCAGGTAGCGACGAACCTCCGCGACCATGAGACTTCGCTTTTTGAAAATCTCGCGGGACCTTTCGTTGGCGATCAGGTCGAGATAACGCTGCCTGTATTTGATCTGGGGATCGACGATGCCATGCCACTTCGAGGGCATGGGACGGAGCGACTTGGAGAGCACCGTGACTTCCAATGCCTTCACCGAGGGTTCACCTGTCTGGGTGGTGAAGGTCTCGCCCGCGACGCCAATCCAGTCACCGATATCGAGTTGCTTGTAGGCAGCCCATTGCTCATCGCCGATCTGCTTCTGATTCACAAAAATCTGAATGCGTCCATTGATGTCGGAGATGTCGAGGAAGTTGCTTTTTCCCATGTCACGCAACGCGGTGATGCGGCCGGCGACGCGAACCGCTTTTCCTTCTTCGAAGTTCGCCCGGAGCGCACCGGCCGTGTCCGTCGTGGCGTATCCTTTTCCAAATGGATCGATGCCGAGTTCGCGGAGATGGTCCATCTTCTCACGACGGACTTTGAGAAGGGCTCCGAGGTCTTCCACTGGTGGCGTTTCTGGTTCCGTTGACATAGAGTAGTTTCGAAATATTTGGAAAGAGGCGGAGGGAAGAATGATCGACCACGGAGAAAAATCAACCGAAGTTCCCCCCGGTGCCGACGCCCGGGCCGAAGTGGAAACCGGGCTGATTCTCGACGGTCGCCTTGGTCTTTACCATCCTGCGGCTCGCTGGCTCGCTGTCTCGGACCTCCATTTTGGTTACGAAGCGAGTCGTCGCCGTGCCGGTGGGCTCTGGCCGATGTGGGGGATGGAAACGGTCGAGGAAAGACTGCGATCCCTGATTCTCTCTTATCAGCCCGAGACTCTCATCCTCGTCGGTGATGTTATCGACAGCTCCGCCGTGCCGGACGAGGCAATCGCCTGGCTTTGCCGGGTGAAAGATCTTTGCGGTGATCTTGTCCTCATTGAGGGCAATCATGACAGGGGGCCTGTCAGGAAGCGATTTGATTGGGTACCCTGGTTCAGAACCGATGGGTTCTTCTTTCAACACGGACATGAAGACTGGCTCTCCCGTGAGGTCACCGCAGGTGAATCGCTCATTGAGATAAGGGGGCACCTTCACCCGTCGGTTCGATTCAACGACGGGGCTGGAACCACGCTCACTTTACCCGCCTTCACGCTTGCTGAAGAACCCAGTTCAACGATTCGGAATGGAGTGCTCCCCGCCTTTTCTCCCTGGGCGGGAGGCTCCCCGATTCAAAGTGG
Organism: Akkermansiaceae bacterium UBA2381; assembly: GCA_002344215.1. GTDB lineage: Bacteria > Verrucomicrobiota > Verrucomicrobiia > Verrucomicrobiales > DEV007 > Arctic95D-9. The sequence continues at coordinate 127,441 of DDSV01000024.1, read as the reverse complement.
TGCCGGTGGGAGGAGAATTCGTCAGTGGGCCTGCAGCCGACAGAGGGTCTTTGAGATTCCGGCGTGATCGCAGGTGAGCAAATTGCCACTCGATCCGTTTGCTAGGGAGGTTGCGTCACGCTATGGTCCGGCTGAGCCCCCGATGAATCTACCGAACAAACTCACCGTTGCCCGCCTCGTTCTTTCCTTTGTCTTTGCGGCCTTGCTTAGCATCGAAGGCTTGAGTTGGGGAGGATCAGCCGCCCTCATTGTTTTCTCAATCGCGGCCTACACCGATCTTCTTGACGGACAGATCGCGCGGAAACGGAATCTCATCACGAATTTCGGCAAGTTGATGGACCCGCTTGCGGATAAGGTTCTGATGTGTGCGGGATTTGTAATGCTGTGTGAACAGGGATTTTTCCCCGCCTGGATCGTCGTTGTCATTCTTGCCCGCGAATTTCTCGTCACCGGCCTGCGCCTGGTTGCCTCGGCCGAGGGTATTGTCCTCGCAGCGGAGAATCTGGGTAAGTACAAGACGACCTTCCAGATCATTGCCGTGATCTATTTCCTGCTGGTGATCGCTTCCCGTGAGCCGGCCTTTGCGTGGATCAGTCCGGTCCTTGAGTTTCGCGGACTGGGTCCCCACGTCCTCGGTCAGCTCCTGATCTGGATCGCGCTGATTCTGACGGTCGTTTCAGGCTTGAGCTACCTGTGGAAAAACCGCAAGCTGCTGGCGGACTGTTGAGGTCCGGGCAGCAATGTGGGGGGTAGGTTTGCGCGCTCATCCCCAGTGGACGCCCATCAACCTCCTCGTTGCGGGCCCAACGCGGCTACCCTTGGGCGCTGGGGAGCGTGATCTGAAATCGCCATAAAAAACCCGGAGGTTTCCCTCCGGGTCTTTCGAAACGCATTCATCAGGAGGTCGTTCACGCCTCGCCTGACCCGTCAGCCGAGCTCACCGATTCCACCGCATCGTCCTCGGGGCTGTCGGCGCTCTCCGCACGGAAGGTGAGATATTTCTCGTCCTTCTTGTGGGTGATTTTGACGACCTGACCGGGAGTGATGTCACCGCGGAGGAGGTGCTCGGCGAGCGGATCCTCGATGTGGCGTTCGACGGCCCGCCGCATCGGACGTGCGCCGTAGTTCGGATCGTAGCCCTGCTCGATGAGGAATTCCTTCGCCTTCTTGTCGAGTTTCAGGTGAATGTTTTTAGCGGCGAGACGCTTCACGACCGTTCCGATTTCAAGATCAACGATACGGATGAGGTTGTCGCGATCCAGCACGTGGAAAACGATCTTTTCGTCCAGACGGTTGAGGAATTCAGGTTTGAAGGCCTCCTTGGCGCGCTCAAGAATCTTGTCGCGCATGTTGTCGTAGTTCTCGTCGCCACCGCCCATTGAGCCAAAGCCGAGAGTGACCTGACGCTTGATGACGTCGGCGCCCACGTTGGTGGTCATGATGATGATCGTGTTCCGGAAATCGATCTTGCGACCAAGGCTGTCCGTGATGATGCCCTCTTCCAGAATCTGGAGGAGCAGGTTCATCACATCGGGGTGAGCCTTTTCGATTTCGTCAAAAAGTACGACGGAGTAAGGACGACGGCGCACCGCTTCCGAGAGCTGGCCGCCCTCTTCGTAGCCCACGTATCCGGGAGGAGAACCGATGAGTCGGCTGCTCGTGAATTTCTCCATGTACTCGGACATGTCGATTTGGATGAGCGCCTCCTTGTCGCCGAACATGAATTCGGCGAGGTTCCGGGCCAGGTAAGTCTTCCCGACGCCGGTGGGGCCGAGGAAAATGAAGGAACCGATGGGACGGCGGGGATCTTTGAGATCGGCCCGGCTACGGCGCAGCGCACGCGAGATCGCGACGACCGCTTCGTCCTGACCAATGACGCGGCTCTTGAGTTCGTCCTCCATTTTGAGGAGCTTCTCGGTCTCCTTTTCCTCCATGCGCTGGAGAGGAACTCCGGTCCATTTCGCCACGACGGTCATGATGTCATCCTCTTCGACGGTGACGATCTTCTCCTCGTTGATGGCGCGCCAGCTCGTGAGGATGTCCTCCACTTCCTGGCGTTTGTGTTTTTCCTTGTCGCGAAGGGCGGCCGCGTTCTCGAAGTCCTGATCTTTGATCGCTGCCTCTTTCTCCGCCACGATGGCATCGATCTGGGCTTCAAGGCCCTTGATTTCAGGAGGACGGGTCATCGAGGCGATGCGGGAGCGGGCTCCGGCCTCGTCGAGAATGTCGATCGCCTTATCGGGGAGGAAACGTCCGGTCAGGTAACGTGCCGAGAGCTTCACACAGGCCTCAATGGCCTCGTTCGTATAGTGCGCCTTGTGGTGCGCTTCGTATTTTGAACGGAGTCCCTGGAGGATGAGGATGGCATCGTCGACGCTCGGCTCTTCGACTTTCACCTGCTGGAAGCGGCGCTCAAGGGCGGCGTCCTTCTCGATAAACTTCCGGTATTCGTTCATCGTCGTGGCGCCGATACACTGAAGCTCACCCCGGCTCAGGGCCGGTTTGATGATGTTGGAGGCATCCATGGCACCTTCGGCGGAGCCAGCCCCGACGATGGTATGAAGTTCATCGATGAAGAGAATCACGTTTCTGGAACGCTTGATCTCGTCCATGACCGCCTTGATGCGTTCCTCGAACTGGCCACGATACTTGGTGCCCGCGACCATCAGGGCGAGATCGAGAGTGATCACTTTCTTGTCGCGGAGGAGTTCCGGCACATTTCCGGAGGCGATCTCCTGGGCAAGGCCCTCGGCGATGGCAGTTTTACCGACGCCAGCTTCACCGATAAGGACTGGATTGTTCTTGGTGCGGCGGCAAAGGATCTGGATGACACGTTCGATCTCGCTGCTGCGCCCGATGACCGGATCGAGTTCGGCATTGTGAGCCAACTCGGTCAGATCGCGGCCGAATGCTTTGAGGGCTGGCGTTTTGCCTTCCTTGCGGCTGGCGGTATTGGTGTCTTCGAAATCGTTGTCGTCGTCCTCGACATTGTTGCCCGAGAAATTGGGATCGAGCTCACGGAGAATCTCATTGCGGGTTCTCTCGATATCGACTTCGAGGTTTTTCAGCACCCGTGCGGCGACGCCATCTCCTTCCCGGAGTAGCCCGAGGAGAATGTGTTCCGTGCCGACATAGCTGTGGTTGAGCGCCTTGGCTTCCTTGCCGGCGAGAGCGAGAACCTTTTTGACCCGGGGGGTGTAGGGAATATTCCCCACCATCTTGGTCTCCGGTCCGTTGCCAACTTGTTTCTCCACTTCGAGGCGAACGGTTTCAAGGTCCAGATTCATCTTCTGGAGGACGTTAACCGCAACCCCCTGGCCGAGCTTGATGAGCCCGAGGAGAAGGTGTTCAGTTCCGACGTAGTTGTGATTAAACCGGTCGGCCTCTTTCCTCGCGAGGGCGAGGACCTGCTGCGCTCTTGGGGTAAAATTATTCATCGTCGTTATCCCTTTCGGTCAATATAGTACTAAAATCAGGCGGCGTCAGGCCATTTAAGCTGGTGCGCACAATATCGGCACGCAAAATGTCTCTTTCCTCCGGGGAAAGTTTACGCTTGGCGGAAATTTGAAGGTGGGCCGGCTGGATCTCGGTCAGAAGAACGTTGATCGTTTCCCGCTCTTCTTCGGGGACAAATCCCAGGTCGCACCCGAGACGGATCATGGAAAGATGGTTCAAGGCTTCTTTTGACGAAATAATGTGCGCAAACTTAAGCACGGCGTATGCCCTCCCGATCTGATCCTGCATCATCGTGGGGCGATCCTCGAGGATCTTCATGCGGGCGTTCTTCTCGTTCGCAATCAGTTGACCAATGACACGGTCCAGATGTTCAATTATTTCCTCTTCCTTCGCTCCAAGAGTGTTTTGATTTGAAATCTGGAACAGGTTGGCCAGTGCCTCGGTTCCTTCGCCGTAGAGGCCGCGAACCGCGAGTCCGATCTTGTTGGCCCCCTGGATGGTCTGGTTGATCTGCTCGCTGAGCACAAGCCCGGGTAGGTGGAGCATCGCGGAAGCGCGCATTCCCGTGCCGAGATTGGTCGGACAGGCAGTCAGGTAACCATACTGCTGGTCAAAGGCGTAGGGGAGTTCTCCCTCGAGCAGGGTGTCAATTTGGTCGAGCGACTGGAACGCCGAGAGAAGCTGCAGTCCGGGACGGATCGCCTGCATGCGGAGGTGGTCCTCCTCGTTGATCATCACGCTGATGGTCTGCTTCCGGTTCATCACGGTACCGCATCCGGGACCCTTGGCGGCATGTTCGCGGCTGATGAGGTGGCGCTCCACGAGGACCTGCTTTTCGATTGCGGAAAGCTTGGTCATTTCCTCGGAAAAGGAGTCTTTCATTTCGGAAAGCTCCTCCAGGACCGGGCGGACGGTTTCCATGACCATGGCACGGTCCTCCTTCCGGGCCCATCCGGGAAAGGGATATCCCACCAGATTCCGGGCGAGGCGCACCCGGCTCGTCATCACGATATCGCTCTCCGGGCCGGGGGTTCGCATCCACTCGGCGGGTTTTTTGAGGAGAGTTGAGAAGCGCATCGTTAGGGGGTCTCGAGAATGGGTGTAGCACCACTAGTGCCAGAGTCTTTCAGAAGATGAGATCAGGAACTCCCCAGTTGCATTTCAAGCTGGGAAATGGCGTCCCGCAACCTGGCTGCTTCTTCGTAGTCCTCGTCCTCAACCGATTTTGACAAAGCCTGCTTCAGTTCGCTCAATCTATCGACGGAACTGGGAACGACGGGTTGCTCGTTTACAAAATTGGCGATGACTTCCGGGAGCGCGGGAAAGGTGGACGGCACCTTGCCGACGTGCTGGGTGTGTTTATGCATCGCCTCGAGCAGGCCATCGAGTCCTTCGTCGAAGACCTGATAGCAGTCTGCACAGCCGAATCTTCCCGTTTTCTTAAAGTCGGTCTGGGAAAAACCACAGCTCCCGCAGACAAGCTCGTCCTTCAATATCGCCGCATCCATCGAGGTTTCCTGTCCCATCCCTTCGAGCATATCAGCCAGAGCAAATCCGGTCGGATCGGTGACACCTTTCTCATCGGCGCAACTTTTACACAGATTGACCTTTTGCAGCTTTCCTTCCACCATCTGGCTGAAGAAAATCTTCGCTTTTTCGCTCTGACAAAGGTCGCAGTTCATGAAATTCCCAGCAGTGTTCGGGCTCCGCCTTCTGATCGGTCCCGTCACCACTGGAATAAGTTACGACGGAAAAGTAACTTAGTAAATCGGGGTACCTGTGGTTTGTACAAGATTTCGGAAAGCGGTGATGAGCTGGCGGGTGATCACCCCTGGCTCTCCCGAGCCGATAATGCGTTTATCATACTCCGAGACGGGGACCACCTCGGCGGCTGTTCCGGTGAGGAAAACTTCGTCCGCCGTGTAGAGGTCGTAGCGGCTCATCTCGATCTCTTTTAGCTCGATTCCTGCTTCGGCGGCGAGTTCAATGACAACGCGACGGGTGATTCCGTAGAGTGATCCCGACCCGACGGTGGGGGTGTAAATGACTCCGTTTTTGACAACGAAGATATTGTCGCCCGTGCATTCGGCGACATATCCGGCGGTGTTGAGCATGACTCCCTCCTCCGCCCCTGCCGCCATCGCCTCTACCTTCGCCATGATGTTGCTGAGATAGTTGAGCGATTTTACCGCGGGAGAAAGCGAATCATGCGAGGGGCGACGCGTCGCACAGGTCGCGAGGATCAGTCCCTTTTCGTATTTTTCGGCCGGATAGAGCGAAATCGTTGAGGCGATCACGATGATGGAGGCCTGCTTGCAGTGGTAGGGGCTGAGGCCGAGCGACCCGACTCCGCGGGTTACCACGAGCCGGATGTACCCGTCGTGGAGGTCATTCTTTCGAATGGTCGCCAGGGTCATTTCACAGACTTCCTCTCTCGTTGCGGGGATGGTGAGATGGATTGCCTTGGCCGAATCGAAAAGCCGGTCAATGTGCTGCTCAAGGCGGAAAACCCGGTTGTTGTAGAAGCGGATCCCCTCGAAGACACCGTCTCCGTAAAGAAGGCCGTGATCGAAGACGGATATCTTCGCATCCGCCTGCGGATAGAATTCGCCGTCGATGTAAATCTGAAGGGGTTTCTCGCTCATAAAAGACAAATCAAAAGCCTGCTACCTTGCCCGATGCGAGGGGGAAAGCAAGCGTTTCAAGCGGTGTGCTCAGCCGAAGAAACGCTCCACTTTCTTCATTCCGCGAAGGAAGATCTCGACGTCAGAGTGATTGTTGTAAAAGGCAAAGGAAGCCCGCGCGGTCGCCGGCACTTTCAAATACTCCATGAGGGGCTGGGCGCAATGATGGCCCACCCGGATGGCGACACCCTCGGTATCGAGGATTGTTCCGACATCGTGGGGATGCGCTGACGCGTAAAGAAACGAGACAATGGCGACTTTTCCGGGAGCGCTGCCGAAGACCCGGATCCCGGGGATTTTTTCGAGTTCGCTTGCCGCATGGGCGGCCAGTTCGTCCTCATGGGCGTTGGCAGCCTCCCAGTCTATTCCGCTGAGGTAGCGAAAGGCCTCCGCCAGTCCGATCGCTCCCGAGATGTTGGGAGTGCCGGCCTCGAAGCGTTCGGGAACGGCGCGGAAGGTGGTCCCCTTGACGGAAACCTGTTCGATCATATCTCCACCGGTTTGGTAGGGAGGGAAAGCATTCAGAATCTCCCTGGGGCCATAGAGCACTCCGACCCCATCGGGGGCAAAGACCTTGTGGGCGGAAAAGACGTAGAAATCACCCCCGACGGCGGCGAGATTGACCGGACCGTGAGGGAGGGCCTGGGCCCCGTCCACAAGAGTGAGAACCCCGCGCTCCCGGGCAAACGCCGTCATCTCCGTCACCGGATTGCGTGTTCCGAGAACGTTGGAGACATGGGTAAAGGCGGCAACCCGGGTCCGGGAATTGAACTGGCTCTTCCAATCCTCAAGATCGAGCTCTCCGTTGTCGCGCAGTCCGGCAAACCGAAGGGTCAGGCCGCGCTGCTTGGCGAGGACCTGCCAGGGCACAAAATTGGCATGGTGCTCCATGATCGTCAGCACGATCTCATCCCCCTCCTCGAGCTGTGAGGAGAGGCCGTGGGTGATCAAATTGATGCCCTCAGTAGCCCCGCGCACGAAGATCAATTCGTGGGTGGCGGGAACATGGAGTGATTCGCGGAGGTATTCGCGGGCATTTTCGTAGGCATCGGTCGCCTCGCGGCTGAGATAGTGAACTCCCCGGTGGATATTCGCGTTTTCGTAGGAATAAAAGCGGGTCATCGAATCGATGACGCACTGCGGCTTCTGGGTCGTGGCTCCGTTGTCGAGGTAGACGAGCGGCTTTCCATCGATCTCCCGCGAAAGGATGGGGAAGTCAGCGCGAAGGGTTTCCGGATCAAACGAAGGCATTTTAGCAGTATACGTCGCAAATTCGCGGGAAACCAGGTTCTTGCAAGGATTGGGTGGGGGATGAATTTTTCCTGAGGCGTGTCATTGCTGCGGAATTCACTGGAAGGCAGCGCAATAAATCTGCTAAATTTGAACGAGAGGGACTCGGAAGACTCTAAAAACCCGCAGCCATGAGATATTCCCGCAGCATTGCCTCGGTGTTTCTTGCGATTCTTATCGCAAACCCGCTCTGCTGTTGCGCCGTTAACGCGTCCGAGGTCGAGTCGTCCGCCGGGCCGAGTTGCTGTTCCCATGAGGGCGCTGACCAGGATAAGCCGGTTCAGGGCTCCTGCGAATGTTGTCAGGCAAAAAGCCCCCGCCTTGCCGATGGAGGCAAAGCTCCCGTCGTCCTCGTGGATCTGCCCGAACTGGCCCCCCTTTCTATTTTTGCGGTAATCCCTCCGATCGCGAAGGAGTCGCAAGGCCCCGGGATTGATCCGGATCTCCCCGACTCCCGACCGCCAAGGCTAATCCTGGCCCTGCAGCAGCGTTTTCTCATCTGATGTCCGAATAGGCGGCCGTTCGCCGCCCCGGTTCCTGCGACGCGTGCACCACTTGTGCCCGTCCGAAATGCCTGATTCCTCCCGTTCCTTTGAGGGGCGGAATCGCGAAGAACCCATTCGCATCAATGATGAATCGATTCCTTCTCACTCTTCTTCTTTACACCACCCTGAGCCATGCCGGCGAGGTCGAGTATGATCTCGACATCGCGGAACAACGCTGGTCCCCTGATCGGGAACTGCGTCCCGTCCGCGCCCTGACAGTGAACGGGAGCATTCCCGGTCCCACTTTGCGTTTTCGCGAAGGTGATTTCGCGAGGATACGTGTCCACAATCGTCTCAAGAGCGAGGAGACTTCGGTGCACTGGCACGGGCTTCTCCTTCCGAACGAGCAGGATGGGGTGCCCTATGTCACGACCCCGCCGATTCAGCCGGGGACGACACACACCTTTGAGTTTCCGCTCAAACACGCCGGCACCTACTGGTATCACAGCCACACCGGGCTTCAGGAGCAAAGCGGGGTCTACGGTTCCATCGTTGTCGAACCGCGTGGTGGGCTAGGGGAGGCCACCGATCGCGACGAAGTCATTGTGCTCTCGGACTGGACGCGAGAGCGCCCCGCCGAGGTGATGCGCACCCTCATGAGCGGCAACGAATGGTATGCTTTGAAGAAGGGCTCGATCCAGAGTGTCGCCGGAGCGATTCGGGCGGGCGAACTCGATTCCTTCGTCGAGCGGGAAAAATCACGTATGCCGGCGATGGATGTCTCGGACGTGGCCTACGACGCCTTTCTTGCGAATGGAAAACGCTCTTTCGGTCTTCCGGTGCGCAACGGAGAGACGGTCAGGCTCCGTTTCATTAACGCGGGAGCAGCGACCTATTTTTATCTCCAGTCCGCGACGGGCCCGCTCAAGATCATTGCCGCGGATGGTCCGGCGGTGCGGCCGATCCGGGTGAACCGGCTCCTCATGGGGATGGCCGAGACCTACGACGTCCTCGTTACCGTGCCGGCCGAAGGTCGATGGGAAGTGCGCGCCACTGCACAGGACGGATCCGGCCATGCCTCGATCTGGCTCGGGGAGGGGGAGGATTATCCCGCTCCTGAGATTCCCCGGCCGAATCTTTACAACATGGACGACCATCTCCTCGCCGCGCTGGAGGATGACGACACCGTCATTCCCGCGACCGACGCGGAAGCCCTCGCCGCCGAACCGGAGCGTCCGCTTCCGCCATATGCAAGGCTTCGTTCACCGGAATCGACCCGTCTCGATGCTTCCCTCCCCCGGCGCACCATCGACCTGCGTCTCACCGGTGACATGGAGCGATACATCTGGTCCTTCAACGGCAAGACCATGGCCGAGGATGGAGTCATTAAAATCAAGCGGGGCGAGGTGCTGCGCCTTGAGCTCATCAACGACACGATGATGCACCATCCGTTGCATCTCCATGGGCACTTTTTCCGTGTCCTCGACTCGCGTGATCTATCTGACGCTCCCTTGAAACACACCGTCGATCTCCCTCCAATGGGGAAACGTACCATCGAATTCGAAGCGAACGAGAGCGGCGATTGGCTCTTCCACTGCCACCTGCTCTATCACATGCATATGGGAATGGCGCGGGTCTTTTCCTACGAAGAGCAGGGACCTGACCATGTCCCCGACCTGGGTGAGCACGATGAGGATCCCCTCTATTTCATGGCTTCGGGATCCTTCCAGTCGCACATGGGCATGGGCATGGCCGGTCTCATGAATTCCCGCAATGACTATTATGCGATGTGGGATCTTCACTGGGACGACGACATTCCGGACGTCTCCCACTACGAGATCGACCTCGTCTGGAGCCGTTATCTCGGTCCGAACCTTTCCACCGTCCTTGGCGCACGCCTCACGAACGAGCACGGACGCAGAGACCGCGCTTTTGGCGGGGTCGAATACCGTCTGCCTTATCTGATCGACAGCTTCGCCCAGGTCGACAGTGAAGGGGACTTCCGTTTCGGCCTCGGCAAATCGCTGAGGATGACAGACAGAATCTCGCTCTTCGGGGCGGTCGAATACGACACCGGGAGCGAATGGGAGTGGTCCGCCGGTGCCGAGTATCTCCTGACAAAACAATTTTCCCTGATCTCCGAATACCACTCGGAGCACGGAATCGGCGGAGGCCTCAGCTTCCGTTTTTAATCCAAACCAAGAACAAACATGAAAATCATCCTGACTCTCACCGCGCTCTCAGCGCTCCTCCTCACGTCGGTCTTTGCCGCCAAGCCCTACCCGCTGAACTACTGCGTCGTCACCGACAACGAACTCGGCTCGATGGGCAAAGTCGTCACCAAGGTCTATGGCGATCAGCAGATCAAATTCTGCTGCAAACCCTGTGTCGCCAAGTTCGAGAAGAATCCCGCGAAATACCTCGCCAAGCTTCCCTGAAGCGAAGCGTCGATTAGCATCCTGACAAAACAAAAAAGTAGAAACAAAAGACAATCCAATGAAAACACTGCGTAATCTGGCTCTGGTGGCCGCCTCAAGTGCGGCCTTGTTCACTCTTACTTCCTGCGTCACCACGGGTGGCGGTGGTGGCTGCTGTGCGAAAGCAAGTTGCTGCTGCAAGGGAGGCAAAGAAGCCTGCGCCAACCCGGGCGGAGGATCGTGTTCCAAGTCATGCGACCACTGTTCGCGTTGATACTGAAATACCGGGCGGGCGTCATTTGATGGGCGCCCGCCCTTCCTTCTTCTGGCATGAGAGCTTATCGTAGACCTTCAGATCTCCCCCTCGACCGCCGCGCCAAAGCATTTTGGGGGAATTTTCTCAAAATTCTCAACCCCGCTCTCGCCGCAGCGGTGGATGAAAAACCCTTCGATCCGGGTTGGGGGCCGGCAGGCAAACTCATTCGCAATGCCCACCTCGCTGACGCGGTGCGGAGGCGCGATCACGAAACCTTGCGGCGCTATTTCACCCACTACTGGTCCTCGGCTACATCGGAAGAGTTTTACGAAGGTTTTGCCTATCGTTTTGAAGAGCTTTTCCTGCGTCACCACGCCATCGTCGCCGATCATATCTCCGGGATGCTCCCTCTTCTCGGCGACGGGAATGTTCGCCTGGTCGAGGTAGGGTCGGGTGACGGCCGCGTTCTCGAGTGGCTTTCCAACAAGCTCGAGGCCGTCACCGGATTCCACGGCGTCGATCTCAACGCACGCGAAATCGAGAAGTGCCGGGAAAGACATGAAGGCTCGGACCGCCTCTTTTTTCACTCGGGTGATCTTCGCGAGTGGCTGCGCCGCCACCCCGCTCCGAACACAGTCCTCGTTACCAACGGCGGAGTCCTCGAATACATTCTTCATGAAGAGTTGATCGCCCTCTTCCGGGAGTTCCGTTCACTTTGCTCCCCCTGCCTCATCGCCATTACCGAGTCGATCGGGAGTGATCACGATCTACAAAAGGAATCCGAGTCGCTCCCTTACGGATACGAGTTCGCTTTTTCCCACAATTACCCCGCGATCCTCCGCAAGGCCGGATTCGAGATCCGCTGGGAGCGAGACCGTCCCACCGAACCGGGGGAGGAAAACTACCCGGTTCGGTGGTATCAGATGGTGGCGGTATCGACGGACCCCTGATGCCGGGCCTCGTGCCGTCAAATTTTCTTCAAGATTTGGTTGCCCAGTGGACTCCGTCCCGTCTAGCTTCCTATCCTCGCAATCATGGCAGTGGAATTAGTCAGTATCTGTGGACGGGCCGACAATGGGATCAGCCGTCCTTTCTTCTGTGAAGGGGCTGACGGGCACTTTTATTTCGTGAAGCGGGACAATCTGAGCCGGGACAATCTCGTGAAGGAGTTTGTCATCAGTCGTCTCGCCGAGGAGTGCGGCCTGCCTGTCGCGCCGGTGAGGATCGTCTCGATTCCCGCCGATCTGGCGAGTCATTCCATTGTCGAGGGGCGGGATGAGTTCCAGCCAGGTTTCGCCTTCGGATCCCAGCGGGTCCCGTTCTCCGACGAGATTCGGTCGGCTCATCTTCAGAGCATCGACGAGGAAACCAAAATCCGGACTCTTTGTTTTGACTGGTGGGTGAGGAATTCCGATCGTTGCCTCAGCATCACGGGGGGTGATCCGAATGTCCTCTGGGATCCGGTCTTGCAGAAAATCTTCCTTATCGATCACGACCACTGTCTCGCCACTGATTTTGATCCGGCGATGTTCAAGCGGGAGCACGTCTTTCGTGATGTGAGACCGTTTATTGAAAAACCCTTTCTCAAGAAGTGGCGGACCCGCTTTGAGTCGGCAATCTACAACCTCGACAAGATCTGGGCCGAAATGCCCGCGGAGTGGATCAAAGGCCCCGCGAGAAAATCACTCATCTCGTTCACCCGCCAGAATCTCGAGGCGAGCCTTATCAAACCGAAGCTTCCTGCTGACGGGATTTCAGCCAATTGACCGGGAAAACCCATGAGCCTCATTCTCAACTATGCCGCAATCGGATTCCGCCCCTACCCGGAGCTGGGCGAATTTATCAATGTGGGAATCGTGGCGGTGGAGGTGAAAAGCCGCTACCTCGCCTACAAGCTGATCGCTCCCCAGAAAACAAAACGGGTCCGGGTCTGTTTTCCGGAGCTGGATCTCAGTCTCTACCGGTCGGGGCTTAAGCGCCTCACGAACGAACTCTCCGCGCTCTCAATCGAGACCAATCTCTGGACGGACGATGCCAGGCAGGTCGCCAAAAATCATCCCTCGCAGAGTGACCTCTTTGTGGGCGAAGGGGACGTCGACCTCTTCCGCAAACTGACCGCCCCGCAGGGATCACCGTTCTTCTACGCTTCCCAGGGGACCCGCCTCTGCAGCGACATGGAGGTCACTCTCGCGGAATTGTATGACCGCTATGTGGAGCACCGGCACCTCACTCAGGCCGACTATGAGGAGAAGCAGTTGACCCGGGATGTGCGGCGCCTGCTCTCCGCTAATCGCCTCGGACGGCTCTATCGCGAGGCTCCCTGGGTGGGAACCGATGCCTACCATGTGGGCATCCCGCTCGTCTTCACGCCGAGAGGATCCGAGATACCGGAGAAAGCGATCAAACCCCTGAATCTCGACCGGCCCACGCCGACCCCGATCTACACCTACGGGGATGAGTGGATCGCCAAAGTGAACCGGCTCAAGCGGGTCGGTTGTCTCCCGGAGTCCTTTCTTTTTGTCATCAAAAAACCGGAGGACGGCGAGGGGCGGGTCGCCGCCGAGGACATCTGTGAAGGCCTCATCAACGAGGGAGTCCAGGTGGCCGACATCGAAGACAAAGAGGCGATTCTGGCCTTTGCGCGGATTGAAGAGCAGCCGGAGCTGAAGCTGACAGAGTAGCTTTTTAGCCTCCTATTTGACGAATCGGTCGACGAGTTCGAGAGAAAGCCGGGCATCGCGCTGGAAAAGAATCGCCTCGCGGATCGTTTTCGATTTGTCGTTGGCCCCGTATTCCACCTCGATGCTCACGGACATCGGCTGGACGTCGAGTCGGGTGACGCGGAAGACGGGCTCGATGCGGCTGCGGATAAAACAGTGGAGCGGCACGTCCGCGTGGCGTGCGTTCCACAGGATCTGGGCCGGGGGAAAGCCCTCGATATCGCCCAGCGCCGCGAAGATCTCCCGAATCCTCGCCGTGCCGTATTTTTTCGAAAGTCGCCGGGCCGCCGCAAAGTTGCGGAGCCTTTCCAGATAGGAGGTTCGCGGGTTCTTCTTTGCCTCCACCATCTCGGCGATGAGGGTCCTCGCGTGCAGGGCAAGTGAGGCGTGCAGTTCCTCACGGCTGATCTCGCCCCGTTCGAACTGACGGAAGAGCTGGGGCGGGGTGGGATAGGGATTGAAGTTCACGGGCTCCGGGACTTTCCAAAGAATACGGCCTTCTGGCAAGAGCAGACTCACCGGCCGGTCATCAAGGCGCCTGTTGTATGTCATTCAATCGGGTTGACTCCCGCAGTGAACCCTGTTGATTCGGGGTGCATGGAAAAAGATCGACCGGACGGCTTTGAAACCCGCGCCATTCACCTGGGACGCGACTTTGTGGGGGAAACCGGAGCGGTGACCCCTCCGGTCTGGCTGACGTCCACCTTCGAGTATGGCAATCCGAACGGATTCGACTATACCCGCTCGGGCAATCCCAATTTTCGCCTCCTCGACCGCGCCGTCGCCAGCCTCGAAGGCGCCGCTTTTTCAACCTGCTTTGGAAGCGGAGTCTCGGCCATCACGGCGGTCGTCTCGACGCTGAAGAGCGGGGACCTCGTCGTCGCCGAGGAGAATATCTATGGCTGTACCTTCCGGCTTTTTGCCCAGGTCTTTGCGAAATTCGGTGTCTCGGTCCGTTATCTCGATTTCACGGCCCCGGAGTCATTCACCACCCTCGCGTCCTTAAAGCCGACGCTGGTCTGGATCGAATCACCGACCAATCCGAATCTCAAAATCATCGACATCGCCGCCGTTGCTGAGGCAGCCCACGCGGCGGGCGCCCCTCTTCTGGTGGACAACACCTTCGCAAGCAGCTACCTGCAGCGACCCATCGAGTTGGGGGCTGATCTTTCGCTGCTCTCACTCACAAAGTATGCGAATGGACACTCCGATGCCCTCGCCGGAGCGGTCTGCACCAACTCCGAAGAGTGGAATGCCAAAATGATCTTCGCGCAAAAGGCGCTGGGTCTGCAACCGGCTCCGATGGATTGCTGGCTCACCTCGCGCGGAATCAAAACCGAAGCGATCCGGATGGAGCGGCATTGTGAGAATGCCCTCGCTTTTGCCCGATTTCTTGAAGCTGAAACCGGAGCGGTGTCGGTTCGTTATCCCTTCCTTCCCTCACACCCCCAGTATGAAATCGCGAAGCGCCAGATGAGCGGCGGATCGGGTATCGTCACGGTGGACTTCGGGCTCAATTTGGCGGAGACCCAGGCCTTTCTGGGGCGACTTCGTCTTTTCCCCAAAGCGGAGAGCCTCGGAGGCGTCGAGTCGCTCTGCTGTCATCCCGCCTCAATGACACATGCGAGTGTGCCGAAGGAAACCCGTGAGGCGGTCGGCATCACCGATTCTCTGGTCCGCTTCTCGGTGGGCATCGAAACGGTCGCCGATCTGATCGAGGATGTGAGACAAGCTCTCGCCTAACGTTATTACAACGATGCGCGACCCTTTCACTCAGCCATTCTGCCGTCCGGAGGATCTCGGTCATGCGATCCCGGACAGTGATCATGCTGTCTCCATGTGTCTGCCTCTCTGGGCGCACGCGATCGGATATGAGGAGGGAGACCCCGCCATTATCGAGACCTTTGAGTGCGGGTATCCCCGATTTGTCGTGCACCCCATCGTCGCGGAGCTTTTCCTCGCAGCACAGGAGGAGTTCTCGAAGAAGGGGGAATCCGCCCTCGTGTTCCCCTCGCTCGCCGCGGCGTGGAGATGTGCTGACTACGTCAAGCGCCGCACCGGGTTATCCTGTCGATTGGAGTCCTACGGATGGGGGAATCTCACCGTCGTTCTTCTGGATGAGTCCGCCTACGAGATCGCCTGGAAATGCTGGCAACACGGCGGCGAAATCGTAAGCAGCCGCCTCGCGGAATCAGCTCTGCTTGACGCTCCTCTCGATCCCGCGCTGGCGGAGGAGGGGGAGAAAGCCCGCCAGTTGCTGCGCGAACGCATCGCCTCCTTTCATGACCAATCGGAGGCGGACGACGTCTATCTATTCTCCTCGGGAATGGCGGCGATCTTTGCGGTTCACCGCGTCCTTACGAAATGGCGGCCGGAGGTGCCGACAGTGCAGATCGAATTTCCCTACCTCGATTCCTTCAAGGTTCAGGAGCAGTTTGGTGCCGGAGTGGTTGATCTCACTCTCACCACGGAGGGCGGAGTGAAGGAACTCAGGGACTGGTTCGACGGAGGAGGTCGGGCCGCCGCCGTCTATACTGAACTCCCCAGCAATCCGCTTCTCCGCACTGCGGATCTGGCAGGGATTGCTTCGCTCTTAAAAGCACACGAGGTCCCGCTGGTGGTCGATGACACCATCGCGACCTGCGTGAATGTCGATGCCTTGTGCTACGCCGATGCCGTCACGACTAGTTTGACGAAAGTGTTTTCGGGTGCGGGAGATGTCGCGGCCGGTTCCGTCGTTCTGAATCGGAACTCTCCCTTTTATACCCTGCTGAAAGAGGAGTTGCCCTTTGAAGAATCGGCGAGCCCTCTCTTTGAACGGGATGCCATCACCCTGGAAATCAATTCACGGCATTTCCGGGAGAGGGTGGAAGCCACAAACGAGAACGCGCTCGAACTGGTCGAGTGGTTGCAGGAGCGACCCGAGGTGAAATCGCTTTGGCATCCCTCCACCGTCTGTCGGGAGTTTTATGACGCGCTCCGGCGCGAGGAGGGAGGTTATGGTGCCCTCATTTCACTCGAACTCCATGGAGGTGAGGCTGCGGCTGCGGCCTTCTACGATGCGCTCGAGATCTCGAAGGGTCCGAGCCTCGGTACCAATTTCAGTCTCGCCTGCCCCTATACGCTGCTGGCCCATTACAATGAACTGGAGTGGGCGGCGGAACGAGGAGCGCCACGGAACCTCCTGCGCATCTGGGTCGGCCTGGAGGATCCCGAGGATCTCATCGCCCGCTTCGAGCGGGCGCTTGATCAGTGCGTTAGAGGCTCTTGATCGCCTTGATATACTGCTCCCAGTCGAAGTCAGTGACGTCGTGGATTCCGGTGCGGACGTGGTAGCGTACCGTCGTTCCCACCGGGGTATTGAGAGGGGGCTTTTCCTTCGCGCCGAGTCCTGTTTGACCCAGTAACTCGTAGACGGGTTCGGCGAGTTTGGCACCCAGAAACTCCCCCTTGGGATCCGCCCACCGGTCCTCTTCGGCGCTCGCGACGTAGACCATGCGGGGAGCGATGAGGGCGATCAACTGGTGCTGGTCGACGGGGAGGGCCGCTTCGTTTTCGTTGTATTGCGTGAAGGAATCCGAGAACCAGTGAGGGAAGGACCGGTTGATGCGTCCCACCCTTTCCCCAAAACAACGTTTGCTCAGGGCCGCGCCGCCGCAGCCGGAGTTGTTTGAAATGACGAGGGAGAAACGCTCATCCTGCGCTCCACCCCAGAGGGCAGTCTTGCCGAGCCGGGAATGCCCGAAGAGAGCGACCCGCTTTTGGTCGATCGCGGGGTCGGTCGCGAGATAGTCCATCGCGCGGCTCGCGCCCCAGGCCCAGGCACCGATGGAGCCCCACTGACCCTCTCCGGGTTTTCCAAAAAGGGTGTGGATCCCGTTTTCGAAACCGTCGTCGAAGTCGGGATCGATATCGCCGTAGTAGAAGGTCGCGAGGGCGCAACCCGAGGCGATGATCTTTTCGACCGGCCATCGGGAGACGCGGGAACCACGGGACTTTTCAGTGGCCCGGTTATCGGCGACAAGGCCGTCCTCGAGATCCTCTTTACTCTCCCGCATCCAGGAACCGGTAATCGAAATTTCAGGAGAGGGGTGAATGCTCTGATTTCCGCCGAAGTTCAAGGCGAGGAAAGTGGGGACGCCTCCTTCGGGGATCTCCGCCGGTTTGATGACAAGGAGATCGAGGAAAGGGCCCTCCTGACCCGGGCTGAAATGGATCCGGATCTCCTCCATCGTCGCTTTGCCTTCCAGGAAGCCGGTGACCTTTTTGCGGGACTCCACATGCATTCCTTCCGGCTTGCCCACCGGGGTTTTTCCGTAAACATGAGTTTCGAAAAGTTGAAGCAACTCGGTCCGGCGTTTGGTCCAGTCGGCAGGGGACTTCACCGGCGTTCCGTCCGCAAAGATGAGAGGATCAGGCAGGGTATAGGCAGGTACGAGTGATTCCTCGTAGATTGGCTCGGGAGTCTGTGAAAAGGTCGTGGTGGTCGACATGGCGAAGAGGAGGCTGAGGGCCACACTGAGATTCTGTAAATGCATTCGCCAAGGATAGGAAGAAAGCCGGGGGCAGGGCAATTCCTGAATCGCGGATTACCATGGACCGAAAGGCAAAGCAAGGGTAAGGAAATTGCCCGTATCGATCTCCGCTTCCGATGAACTTTCTCGCCCATCTTCACCTCGCCGAAGCCACCCCCGAGTCGCGGATGGGGAATCTGCTGGGCGACTTCGTCAAGGGCCGACCCTATGATGAACGTTTTTCTCCGGAAATCTGGAAGGGGATCATGGAACACCGCCATGTCGATGCCTTCACCGACAAGCATCCGGTCTGGCGAATGAGCCGCGACCGGCTGCCCCGGGAACTTCGACGTTTTGCCGGAATCATCATCGACATCGTTTACGATCACTTTCTTGTTCGTCACTGGGACCGCTTTTCGCCCCGGGTCAGTCTCTCCTCCTTTGTCGAAGCGACCCACGAAGATCTTCTGGAATCGATGCATCTGGCTCCCGATGACGCCGCGGAAGTGATTCTGATGATGATGCAGGAAGAATGGCTTGAGGGTTATGCTTCGCTGAAAGGGATCAAAGAGACCCTAAGGCGGGTCTCCGGCCGGTCCGCCTCGCTAACTCCGATGCGTTCCGCTTTCTCCGAAGTCCTTCCCTGGATGGATGAGATGGAGGGGCACTTTCTGGATTATTATCCGGAGTTGATGGAGTATGTCGATTCGATGAGAAGTTCGACCGGTAAATTGCCTCAGGCCTGAGTGATGGCCCATATGGTGGCATCTTCGCTCCATTGCAAGAAATCCGACCTTCGGCTATCATCCGAATATGAACCGCAGGACATCCTTCTTCCTCCTCCTTTTCACTCTCAGCACGCACCTCTCCCGCGCCGAAGATGTCACGCTCGACCAGGCAAAAGCCGCCTTCGCCAAAGCGGATGCGACGCTGAATGCCACCTATCAACGGGCCAAAACATCCATGGCGGAATGGGCCTTTGCAGAGCTCCAGCAGGATCAACGGGAATGGATCGAGAGTCGGGATCTCCGTGCTGAAATGGCGGCGGCCTATGATGGCCGGGCGGAGGAGGGTAAGGAAAAGCTCGCGGTCGAGTATTGGACCACCCTCGACATCCTGACCGCCGAGCGCACCCGCATCGTGAACGGGTGGATCAATCACGACAAGTTTTCCCACGAATGGGAAGGCGTCTGGCTTGACGGAAATGGAGGGCTCCTGCGGATCATCCAGAATGAAGCCGGTAAGTTTGTCTTTGTCCTCGATGTGGTGCGAGGTCCGACCTATCACGTGGGGAATATCGGAGGAGCCGCTACCTGGAACGGATCGACGGCCCGTTTCACCACGGAATCGCTTGTGGACGAAACCGAGACCTGGCTCACCTTCATCAAGCGTCAGATCAAGCTTGAGGTAATCGGGGAAAACACCTCCGGGCACCATGGCGCCCGGGCCTACTTCGACGGAGACTACGTCCGTGTCAGCGAATTAAGCGAGACGGACCGGGAAGAGATCCTCTCGCCCGGAGTCTGATCGATCTCGGGATCAGATCCCGTTGTCGATGTACTTCTCGCGGCACTGAACAATCGCGTCGAGCATGTGTTCCGCCTCCTTGCGAAGGCCCGGGTCGAGACTGCCGGCCGCACTGTTGTGACGTTTGTAAAGTGTCGCAAGACGGCTTTTGATTTCGTCGCGATTCATCCGGGCGGGATCAATTCCGCAGAGTCCCTCGGGAGTCATGCGAGCGAAAATACCGCCGACGTAGGCAGGCGCGGGGTTTCTGCTGTCGAGACTCGAGATCCAATTGATGAGTTTCCTGAACATGATTGGTGGGGGGAATGAGTTAGACGATTTTAATCTGCTTCAGGTAGGCTGATTTCCGTTCGATATCGGATTCCTTGAGGACGCCTTCTCCATCGTATTCAATGCTGACATCCTTTTTCAATCCGGACTCCTCATCGTAGATCTGGGCCCGGACCCGCTGATTTTCGTCGTAGCTGTAGGTGACGGTGACCTGACACCCGGCCGGTCGACCGGGTGGAACGCGGAGGCTGATCTTGCCGACGATGTCGACATAACGGGGGTCCGGGTCCTCTCCCTGGGTGATCTCGACTTCGATCAGTTCCTCGTTGTCCTCCGAGGTCATGTAAGTCTGCGACATCGAGCAGGGGATGGGAGTGTTCTTCGGAATAACGACTGAGTTCTGCACGCTCTTTGATCCGGTGACGGCATCCTCAATGATGGCGAGCGTGCCGTAGCTGTGATTACACACTTCGGAAACCCGCCGGGCTCTCTGAGCGAAAAGTGCGGCGCCGAGAGCAACGCACTCGTCCACGTTACCGCAGGAAATCGGGGCCTTACCAAATTGCTTCGTGAGGAGTTCCTGAACTTTCGGGATGCGGGTACTGCCTCCGACAAGCACGACATGGTCAATATCGGCGGCAGTCAGGTCGAGATTATCGAGCGCCTGCTCGAGGAGCATCACGGTTCTCGTGAGGAGTCGCTTGATCGCTTCTTCGAACGAATCGCGGGTGAGTTCCACTTCGGCGATGCCGAATTCCTCACTGCCGATTTTTTCGGAGACCACGTTCAGTTTTGAAAGGCGCTTCTTGGTGTCCTCGCAGAGCGCGAGGAGACGTCTCCGCTGGGGAGCGTCGAGGATGAGTTCCCGTCCGTTCTGCTCCTGATACTTCTGACCAATCAGGTCGATGAGAATCTCGTCAAAATCGGAACCCCCGAGGTGGCGGGCGCCTTCACTGAGGAGGATGTCGATATTGTCTCCGTCGACATTGAGGATGGTGATGTCGAGGGTGCCGCCTCCGAGATCATAGACAAGAATCCGACCACGCACTGACTGGGTGTGGGCATAGTAGAGCGCGGCAGCGGTGGGTTCGTTAACGATACGGCGGACCTTCAAACCGGCGAGTCTGCCTGCCGTGACCGTGGCTTTGCGGGCGAGTTCATTGAAGTTCGCCGGGACCGTGATGACGACCTCCTCAATGTTGCCGACAATCTTCGAGCATTCTTTCCGGAGCTTCGAGAGGATGAGCGCGGAGATCTCTGTCGGGGTCCACTTCTCTCCGTCGATCTCGACCACGAAGGACGGGTCGTCCATATGCTTCTTGATGTGACGGACGGTGCGCTCCGGGTCACCGCCGTCCTTGGCCGCAGAACCGATCAGTTTCACGCCTTCAAAGCGATCAAAGAACACGACGGAGGGCGTGAGCCGCTCTCCATCGGCGTTCGGCACGATCTCCGGGTTCCCATCGGACCGGACGTGAGCCAGGGCCGAAGTGCTGGTGCCGAGGTCAATCCCGACATACATCGCGTTCTTATCTGACATGACAAATATTCAGTGTTTTCCGGTTTTCGGATCGGGCAAAGTAGCAGGAAAGTTAAAAATATCCAGAAATATCATAATTTCTGGATATTTATTTTGGCGCGATTATGAAACAACCACTTCGGCTTTACGAATGATTACGTCTTTGGATCCGTTCTGGTAGACGTAGCCGGGACGCAGGGTTTCCACCACGTGAGAGTTGTGCGGAGTGGATCCATTCCCGTTGGTGTCGGGCGTTTTCGAGGCTCCGTTCTTCAACGGGACCAGTTTGATCCGTTTTCTCTCGGCCACTGACAGCGGTGTTCCCGGTTCGAGGTCGAACTGCTTGACGGAATGGTCGTTGAGGAATTCCACGAAGCTTCGCTTCAGGATGGCGAGTTGCTCGGCCACTTTCGGATAACGCCATTTGTTGTCGTAGCGTTTCGTGAGGTCGTCGAGGAGGTCGAGTTTCGTGATGAGCTTGCGATAGAAGTCCTCCTGAGGGAATTCTCCTTTGGCCGGAAGCGCTTCCAACTCGCTGCTGAAGACATCGCTCCGGCTCAACATGCTTTGCTGGCGTTTGCGCTCCACCGCCTGTTCGATCTCGGACTCGAGTTTCTTCAGTGACTGAATGCGCCGCTCGGCCGCTGCGATCGTCTCGGTCAGCTTGGTTTGCTGCTCCCTCGATTCATTACTGCGCTTGACGAGCATGTCATGCTCGGAACGGGCCGCATTGAGCTCCGCTTTCAGCTCTTCGCGGTCCTTCAGCAGGGAGTCCTTCTGGGTCTGCAGTTCCCGATAGCGGGTCTGGAAGGTTTTCACTCCCGACTTGAGTTCATTCAGCTCGGTTTCGACCACCCGTTTCTTCGCGGTGGCGTCGACCAATTGCTCACGCATCTTCATCAGGTTGGCGTCTTCACTGGCCAGGGTGAGCTTCTCCTCGTGAAGAGTCTCGTAGCGGTCCTCCAGGTCACGTATTTCCGATCTGAATTGAAGACTTTGTTCCTCGATGGCGGTTGTCAGTTTCTCGATCTCCTCTCTAGCCGCGGCAAGAGCTTCTTCGGAACTTTCACGGTTCGATTTCTCCTTCTCAAGTGAAGAGCGTGCGGCACCGAGATGCTTCCAGGTGGAATGCAGTGAACCCGAGAATCCCTCGCGTGTGGTGTTCAGTTCGGCAATCACGAGTTCCCGCGCCGCCGCCTCATCCTGCAAGTGCAGCTCGAGATCCTCGATGCGCTCGGAGAGCTTCTCCATCTTCTCGTCGCGATGGTTGAGTTCGTCTTCGAGTTGATTGCGTGACTGTTCGATGATCTCGCGTGAACGGATCACTTCGCTCAACTCGTTTTCGACCGCCGACAGTTTGGCGTTGCCTTCCGCAATGAGCTTGGCTTGAGCGGCATTGCCCTCCTCGCGGGTAAGGCGGAGCGTCTCCGTCATTTCTGCCCGGGTCTGGCTGAGTTCAGCGCTGAGGTTCTCTTTCAGACTGCGTTCCGTGCGAAGTTCCGCGACGAGGCTGTCGACTTCCTCTCCGTGTTTGGCGAGCAGTTCTTTTTCCGATGCTTTGAATCGGGAAATGGTGTCCGCGAGGTCACGGCGGAGTTCCTCGGCTTCTTTCGCATGAATCTCCGCCCGGGAGTTGGATTCCGTGAGAAGGGCCGAAAGTTCTCCACGTTTCCCTTCGGTTTCGTTCAACAGGTTCCGGTTCGAGAGGGTTTCGCTCTCCAGTTCGACGACGCGTGCGTTGAGAGCGAGAATACGCTCGTCCGCCTCTCGTTTCGCCTCTCTGGTGCGTGCCAGCTCTCCGTCGAGCACCTTCTTCTGCTGCTCTTCCTCGACCAGTTTCTTTTTCCAGCCGGTGATGTCGGTCTGAAGGGCAAGCACCTGCTCTTGTTCGCGCCGGACGGCCTCGGATTCGTTTTCCTTCAGTTGGAGTTCCAGCTTCTCGATGAGGTTACGGTTGGCGATGGTCGCCATGCTCTCCTCCTTGACCCGGGAGGCCAGCTCACTGTTGCTGGCTTCCGCTTTTTCAAGTCGCCGGGCAAGGAGCCCCTTGGCGTGAGTATGTTCCTCTTCGAGTGCCTTCGCCTCACGAATGGCCGTTTCGGCCTGCTCGAGTTGTTCCTTGAGCTTTTCAAAGTCGCTGCTGAGCGATTGTTTCTCCGAAGTCGCTTTGAGCGACCGGTCGTTGGCCGCGTCACGGGCGCTGAGAGCCTCTCCGAGTTCCCGCTTGAGTTTTTGCACGGTTTCGCTTTCCGAACGGGCATACTGTTGCTCCCGCTCCTCAAGTTCACGGGTTTTACCGGTGAGCGATTGTTTCAGCTCCTGAATTTCGCCGGAGAGAAGAACGGAACGGCTTCTCACCGCCTCAAGCTCGGCGGTGATCTGAGTGCGTTCAGCCGTTTCGCGATTCAGTTCCGACTGAAGACGTCCGTTGTTGCGGGAGGTCTCCTCGTTTCTTGTTTTGAGCTGGGAGCTCTCCTCGCGGAGTTCGTCAATTTCCCTGGCCCTCGCATCGAGATTGGAACGGAGTGATTCGATCCGGGTGAGTGATTCGCCCGCCATCGCTTTTTCGGAGCCAAGCGAGGTCTCCAGTTCGGCGATTTTTGACTTCAGTGATTTTTCAATCTCTTTCAGGGTTCCCTCGGAACTCTCCTGAGTCTTGCGAAGTTCGAGGCGCAATTCATTGGACTCCGATTTCGCCGCCTGAAGATCGCCGACTTGAAGTTTGAGTTGAGACTGAAGTTCACTGCGTTCGGCTTCGAGAGCGGTGAGCTTTTCTCTGAGTTTGGAAGCTTCGGCCTCCGCATTTCCGCCGCTGTTTCGCAACTGGTTGAGTTCGTTTCGAAGAGAGGAGCGATCGATTTCGATTCCTCCCACCAGTTTCTGTGCTTCCTCGACCTGCCGGTTGCTCTCGGTCAACTGAGTCGTGAGACCGAGGATGACAGCCTCCAGTCGTGACATTTCGGTCGAGGCGGATTCGGCGGACTCACGACGCACTTTCTCGAGTTCGGCTTTCAGCTTTTCAGACTCGGATTTGCCCGAATCGACAAGACCGGCCTTTTCCTTAAGTTCCTCCTTGAGCTTTTCTCTTTCCGCTTCCGCCCCATTCAAGCGGCTCTCAAGGGTTTCGAGGCGAAGCTTCGATTCGCTGATTGCCTTGAGTGATTCCTTCTCACTGACAGTCACGGCGGCGAGGTTCGTCCGGGTGGAGGCAAGCTCATTTTTGAGCGCTTCAAGTTCGAGCGCTGCTTTTCCACCCTTTTCCGCTTCGGCGGAGGTGGCCTTGATCTCAAGCTCCTTTTCCTGCAGATTTGCCTTTAGCAGCGCGAGTTCGGCGGTCTGCTTTTCGAGGGTGCCTTCCACCGATTGGAGCGATTTGGCGAGCTTCTCTTTCTCCTGCTCGATGGCCTTCAGGTCCGCCTCACGTTTCCCTCGCTCGGAGGTCAGTTCGGCCTGTGCGCTCTTAAGTTCGGCATTGAGAGTTTCGGTGAGTGTCCTCGCGGAAGTCAGTTCGCCGGACAGGCCGGACTTATCCTTCTCACTGGCGGCGAGCAGGCTGTTGATTCTGGTTTCCGTTTCGGCGAGCCGTGATTGCATCGCCGAAAGTTCAGCCGACTTGCCATTGATCTCCTTCTCGAGTTCGGCCCGGGTTTTTCCCTCGGCCGCAGCAAGATCCCGAGCCTCCTTGAGTTCGCCCTGAATGGCGGCGAGGGAGGCGGTCAGGGTTGCGACTCCGGCGGCTTCTTTGGCGGTGACCTTGAGATCGGCGTCTTTCGCGTTGAGCGTTTCCTTCAGAGATTTGATTTCACCCTCAAGGGCTACCCGGCTTTTTCCATCGGCGGCGGCGAGATCACGAGCCTCCTTAAGTTCGCCCTGAATAGCAGCGAGAGAGGCGGTCAGGGTTACAACGCTGGCAGCCTCTCTAGCAGTGACCTTGAGATCGGCGTCTTTCGCGTTGAGCGTCTCCTTCAGAGATTTGATTTCACCCTCAAGGGCGCCCCGGCTTTTTCCATCGGCGGCGGCGAGATCACGAGCCTCCTTAAGTTCGCCCTGGATAGCGGCGAGTGAGGCGGTCAGGGTTGCAACTCCGGCAGCCTCTTTGGCGGTGACCTTGAGATCGGCGTCTTTCGCGTTAAGCGTTTCCTTCAGGGATTTAATCTCCGCGTTAAGGAGCGCGATGGATTCCTCGCGGGCACTCGCCGAGGAGGAAAGTTCCTTGCGGGCCTGTGCCGCTGAAATCTCGGTTTCGGCCAGGCTGGTTTTGATTTTACCCAATTCCGCCGCGAGGGCTTCCGCCTCTTTTGTTTTCTCTGACAGGGAAGCGGCGGTATTCCGGGTTTCCGTTTCAAACCGCTTCAGCTCACCCTCGAGAGACTTCCGCGCTTCCGCATCGCCGGCTAGTTGATCAAGGCGACTTTCGCGGGCCTTGAGGTCTTTTCTAATCGTCTCAATCTCTTTCTCCAACGAAGACTTTTCCGCCGTCTGTGACTCGAGATCCTTTTTCAATCGGGCGGATTCGGCTAGGGCGGCGTCGAGTTTTGACTTCAGTTCATCCGCCTCCTTCGAGGCTGGTGGACTGGTGATGGTCGGCTGGGTCTCACCTTTCGCGGAAATTGCCTCCAACGTTGCCACTTTGCCTGTGGTCTTCTCCACGGCGATGGAGGCGGTATTGGAGTCATCCTTTTTGGCGAAGGCCGGACGGTCCTTTAGCGCGACAATTTTGGGCGCTGAATCGGTGTGTTCCTGAACCGCCACCTTAAGGATACCGAATTTGATGAAGTCTCCGGCCTTGACGACTTCCTTGCCCTCGACCCGGCGGCCGTTGATAAACGTTCCATTGCTGGATCCAAGGTCGGCGAGGAGATAGTCCCCATTATCCCGTCTCGTCAGCTCGGCATGATAGCCTGAGATATACGTTTCCTTAATACGTAGATCATTGTCGTGTCTCCTCCCAACGCCATATCGAGCGTTTTTGAGGACAAGTTCGAAAACGTCACCATTGACGTTCGTCGTTACCGCAAGCTTCAATGTCATGCTGTCGTGTTTCGGAGTTTCGTGTCGTGGGGGGTAAAATACCAGACTTTGCGAGAATAGGAAAGATCAAAGATAAATTAAGTGAGTCTCATTTATGCGAATTTTATAGAAATTAAGAAACAGGAAAACGTTGCTTCATTGGCTCGTAATGACTCGAAACTCTTGCAAAATGGGGGCTGCTACCGTCCCTTTGAGCGAATGGCGAAGATGAAACTTTTTGATACCATGACTCGTGAGGTCCGCGAGTTATCCCCCCGGGACGGGAAAATATTTCGCTTTTACTGCTGTGGACCGACGGTTTACGGGCCCGCGCACATAGGCAATTTCCGCACTTTTGTGCTTCAGGACGTCTTCAGGAGAACGCTGGAGCTCTCCGGGGTGAAGACTTTTCACGTGCGAAACCTGACCGATGTCGACGACAAAACGATACGGGATTCACAGGCGGACGGGCGTTCACTAAAAGAGTTTACTGATTTCTGGGGGGATCGCTTTCATGACGATTGCGCGAAGCTCAACCTGTTGCCGCCGCATGTTGAGCCGAGTGCGGTTGAGCACATTCCGCACCAGATCGAAATGATCCGGGATCTCATGGAGAAGGGGCATGCCTATGCCAGTGAGGACGGATCGGTCTACTACAAGGTGGCGAGTTTCGATCACTACGGGCGTCTCTCCCGGCTCGACCAGCGTGAGTTGCGGGAAGGTGCCTCGGGTGCCATCGCGGACGACGAGTACGAAAAGGATTCCGCCTCGGACTTCGCCCTCTGGAAAGCTCGTCGCGACGAGGACGGGATAAATTTCTGGGAAAGTCCCTGGGGACAGGGCCGCCCCGGATGGCATCTCGAGTGCTCGGCGATGTGCCGCGAGTATCTGGGCGATACCTTTGATCTGCATTCGGGTGGTGTAGACCTTGTTTTTCCGCATCACGAAAACGAGATCGCCCAGAGCGAGGCTTGCACCGGACATCACATGGCCGACCACTGGTTCCACCTCACTCACCTTCTCGTGGATGGCGGAAAGATGTCGAAGAGTGTTGGCAATTTTTACACGCTTTCCCAATTGATCGGGGCGGGATTTTCACCGGCCGAACTTCGCTACGCTCTGATCTCGGCAAATTATCGCCAGCCCCTTAACTTTGTTGCCAAGGATACTGAGGGGAATGAGACCTTTCCGGCGCTGCTCGGGGCGCGCCAGGCGCTGCAGCGTCTCGCGAAATTTGAAGGTTCGCTCCTTGTGAAGAGTGCGCTAGCGAAGATGCCTGACTACGAGAGTGCTCTTCAATTGAGGGACACCGCGTCCTTCACTGCTGCCTTCGAGGCACTCCTCAACGACCTCAACACTCCTGATGCGCTGGGCCGAATCTTCACCGCGATCAAATCAATATCGATCGAATCCCTATCGGTGGAGGAGGCGGCAAGAGAGTTGCGGGGGTTCCGTCTCGTTATCGAGGCCCTTGGACTCGATCTTCCCGCCAGCGGAGGACCGGTTGAAGAGGCCCCTGCCGAAGTGGTGAAACTCGCCGCTGAACGTTGGGCCGCCAAGCAGGCGAAAAACTGGAGTGACTCCGACCGGCTCCGCGACGAGATTGCGGCGGCGGGTTGGGAGATCAAAGACACCAAGGAGGGATACACATTATGTCCGAAAAGCTGAACCTGCCCATCCGCCCGAGGCGCAATCGCAAGAGTCGCGGCATCCGGGGCCTTGTGAGGGAGACCATCCTGCATCCCTCGGATCTTATCTATCCGCTCTTCATTCACGAGGATACTCAGAACGACGCCATCGCCTCCATGCCCGGTTGTCATCGATGGAGTCTCGATGGCCTTGTCGGGGAGGTCGGCGAAGCGTGGAAAGCCGGAGTGCGGGCCGTCGTCTTTTTTCCGAAGATCAAGGATTCTCTGAAAACCCCCCGGGCCGAAGAATGCTACAACCCGGACGGGCTCGTGCCCCGTGCGATCAAAGCGGTAAGGGCGGCTTACCCTGACATTACCATTATCACCGACGTCGCCCTTGATCCCTACAACTCCGACGGGCACGATGGTCTCGTCGAGAAGTCGCCCTCCGGGGAGCTCAAAATTCTTAATGACGAAACCGTTGCGGTGCTCTGCCGTCAGGCGCTTTGCCATGCCGCCGCCGGAGCCGATATTGTCTCACCGAGCGACATGATGGATGGCCGGGTCGGAGAGATCCGGGCCGCTCTTGATGGCGCCGGATTCGAGGAGGTCTCCATCCTGAGCTACACCGCCAAGTATGCCTCGGCTTACTATGGGCCTTTCCGCGGGGCTCTCGATTCCGCTCCGAAAGCAGGGGACAAAAAGACCTATCAGATGGATCCGGCGAATCGCCGCGAAGCGCTTCGCGAAGCCGAGCTCGACATCGCCGAGGGTGCCGACATGATCATGGTCAAACCGGCCGGTCCCTATCTCGACATTATCCGCTCACTGCGTGACGCCTTTGACATCCCCATCGCGGCCTACCAGGTGAGTGGCGAGTACCTCATGATCAAATCAGCGGCGAAGGACGGATGGATTGACGAGGAGAAAGTCGCGCTGGAATCTCTCATCGGGATCAAACGCGCCGGGGCCGACATGATCCTGACCTACTTTGCGAAGGATGTCGCGTCGCGATTGGGGAGGTGATTCCTTTCAATCGGCCAGACCGAAAAACATTCCCGCAATACTCGCGGTAATGAGGCTCGCGATGGTGCCGCCGACCATTGCTTTGACCCCGAGTTCCGCGAGGTCGCCGCGACGTTCCGGAGCGAGGACTCCGATGCCGCCGATCTGGATGCCGATGGAGCTGAAGTTGGCGAATCCGCAGAGGGCGAAGGTGGCGAGGAAGATCGTTTTCGGACCCATCTCGGCGGCGGCCTTGAACTCGCCGAGCTTGAGGTAGGCGACGAATTCGTTCGAAACGAGCCGGGTCCCCAGCAACTGACCCAGTTGCAGCATATCACCCCGCTCCGCGCCGATCACCGCTGCGACGGGAGCGAAAAGGAAACCGAGGACGGCCTCCATCGAGAGTTCTCTAAAGACGCCTCCGCTGGCGCGCTCGACGAGGCCGTTGATGAGGCCGGTCTCACCACCAAGCCCTCCAACCCATCCGAAGACCCCGTTGAGCAGGGCGATCACCGCCACGAAGACGATGAGGATCGCGGCGACATTGAGCGCAAGCCGCAGCCCGTCCGTGGTACCCCGGGCAAGGGCGTCGAGCATGTTGCGACCATGAGTGTCCTTCGGCACAAAGAGATCCTCCCGGATCTCCTCGCGTTCCGGCACTAACATTTTCGCCACGTAAAGAGCGGCCGGTGCATTCATCATTGACGCGGTGAGGAGTTGTTTGGCGACCATCGCCTCGACGAGAGGATCCCCGGCTCCGAGGGTGACGACATAGAGGCCGAAAACGCTCCCGGCAATGGTGGCCATGCCGCCTGTCATCAGGGCCATCAGCTCGGATTGTGTCATCCGCGCAATATAGGGTTTTACGATAAGGGGGGCCTCGGTCTGGCCGACGAAAATGTTCGCGGCGGCGGCGAGGCTTTCCGCTCCGGAAAGTTTCATGAGTCGGGACATGACCCAGGCGAAACCGAAGACGACCCACTGCAGCACCCCGAGGTAGTAGAGCAGCGAGGTTAGCGCGGAAACGAAGATGATGACCGGCAGCACCTTGAAGGCAAATCCGTAGCGACTCGCGTCGACGAGTTCACCGAACATAAATCGTGCCCCGATATCACTGTAACCGAGCAGTTTCACAAAACCGCCCGATGCCCACTCGACGACCCCGCTGAAAGGGGTCGCGAGGATGAGGAGGGCAAGCACGACTTGAAGTGCGATCCCGCCACCGACGAGCCGCCAGTTGATGGCGCCGCGCTGATTGCTGAGAAGAAGGCAGATCCCGAGCAGGACCAGCACTCCGATGAAACCCCGTGCGATAGGCTCGATCATGACAGATCGACTACAAAGCAATTTCCCTGCCTCCTGTGCGGGCGGATTGCAGGCAGGCGTCGAGAACGATCTGCGTCTTTAGTGCAATGTCAGGCCAGTGGGGGTCTGGTTTGCCCCCGAGGACGAGATCACCAAAGTTCCGGAAGAGCTTCGTCTCCTGCGACGTGGGATGGCCGTCGGAATACTCGTGGATGCCAATCCTGCGGCTGTGGCGCTCCATGTGGAAATGGCAGAGCTCCGTCTCGAAGCGGGCCTGCTCGATTTCAAAGCTGACTTCGGAGCCGTGATAGGGGAGGACAAAGTCACGGATCGCGATGTGTCCTTTTGTTCCCCCGATGTTGACCCATTGCTGATGCTCGGCTTCGAAGCTGCAGTAGAAGCTTGCGGTGACTCCGTTGGCAAAGTCCATCTCGGCGGAAAGAGAAATCGGCACGTCGGTTTCACGAATCATGTGCGCGCGAATGGTCACGGGCATTTCGTATCGCATCGTCCACAGGGCCATGCGAATGCAATACCAGCCGAGATCGCCGAGGCTTCCGAGCGGCTCAAGGCCTGATTGCATGCGGATGTTCTCCGTGAAGAAACTCTCCGGCGCCATGAAGCTGAACTGCGAGGCGATGCGTTTGATTTCCCCGACCGCCTCGCCTGAATCGAGCTCACGCCGGATCGCCGGGAGTCGGTCGCTGTGCATGAACATGACGCCGTCCATGAACTGAACGCCCGCCTTTCCACAGGCCTCGACAATCTCCCTGACCTCGCCGGCATCGACTCCGCAGGGCTTTTCACAGAGGACGTGTTTTCCTGCGTCCGCAGCCGCGAGTACATACTCTTTGCGCAGTCCGGTTGGCAGCGGGATGTAGAGAGCGTCGATATCCTCGGCCCCGATCATTTCCTCGTATCCGGCAATGGCCCGCGGAGCGGGATGATGCGGCACCTGGGCCTGATTCTCCGCGATATAGGCGGCTGCCCGCTCGGCGTTTCGACTGGCGACCGCGACGAGGCGTCCGTTGCCGCTGTGGCGGATCGCCTGCCAGTTTTTGCGGGCGATTCCGGCGGTGCCGAGAATGCCCCATCGACATATGTTTTCACTCATGGAGACAATTGAAAAGAGGGTTGAGTCACGCACCTAACCCTCTTGAATGAGATTCGCAGGAATTATCTGAAACTGATTTTCACCCCGCGGGACCGCCAGCCCTTGGTGATGTCCGCCTCCATCTCGTCCCAGGAGCGTCCGGCAAGAAGCGGTTCGAAGAGTTCCGGCGGCTTTTTGTCTTCCTTCAAGGCCTTGAGGAAAGCCTTGATGTTCGCGGCGTCTTTGTTCCCGTCCATGTGAAAGTAGTAATAGACGATCAATCCGGCGAGTCCGTAGTTGAGATTGACTCTATCGGGTGCGGTGAACGACTCCACATAGTCCTGCATATAATATTCGAGGAGGTCAGGAGCATTGATCTCTGTGCCGAGAGCCCGTCCGCCCTGTCCATTTTCCCCGTAGGCGGTGACTCTGGCGACGAGCTTCTGAAGATCCTCAAGGCTGAACTTGCCCGACCGGTAGCCGCTGTTGGCGATATATTCAGCCAGCCCTTCCGTGAACCATCCGCCGGATCCCGTCGCGTAATACTCGT
The DNA here is from genome assembly GCA_002344215.1 of Akkermansiaceae bacterium UBA2381. GTDB lineage: Bacteria > Verrucomicrobiota > Verrucomicrobiia > Verrucomicrobiales > DEV007 > Arctic95D-9. The sequence goes on along the minus strand of DDSV01000024.1, from coordinate 95,712 downwards.
AGTCGGTCAACTGGTGGGTGATTTCATGGGAGAGGGTGGTGTTTTCTTTGTCATAGTCGACGCTGTAGTTACTCCCGACCTTTTTGACACCGAGGCTGGTAAGGGGAACGAGGATATCACCTTCACCCCCACGACTGATAAACACTCCGGCAGACCCTTCGGGACCACCTTTGGCGAAGTAACCCTCCCTCGTTTCGAAGAGGTGGATCTTATGCCGCTCTTCCCGAAAGGGCTTCACCATTCCGAGAGGTAGTTCCCGACACACTTTGTTGGTGGCCTCGAAGAGGAGGGAGAAGCGTTTTACCACTGAGGTATTGAGCTTCACATCGCAAATGAACTCGTAATGCTCGCTTGCATAGATGTATTCGCCCGTGGAGGCATCCTCCTTGATGACCTCGATCTCCTGACCGACGTCAGCGGTGACCAGTTTCGGCCAGGGGCCGTCCCAGTTCGGCGTGACCTCTCCGTCTTTCGACGGGTCTGGCAGGTCGCTCTTTTTCCAGGCTTTGATGAACTCCTGATCGGCGGGGGAAAGGCTTGCGACGGCGACTTCAAAATTGCTTCCGTTCATCCGGAGCACGGCATTGTCTCCGGAAATTTCGACAAGTGTCGCGACGATAGTTTTTCCTCCGCTGTTGGTCCAGGATCGATCTTCAGCGGCGAGAGGGTGAGACGAGAGAAGGAGCAGGGCGGCGGCAAGGGGGGTGGACCGACTCAGGTTCATCATGGGCGCATATTATGATTATTTGAAAATTGCTTCAAGTATTATAGGGCAGATGGTGCCCTTCCTTTCGAAGGAGATCTCAATGGACAAATATTCCGCGATGCAGCAGTGGTTCGGTCACCCCGGCTTCCGCCCGGGGCAGGAGGAGGTCATCGACATTCTCCTGGCAGGACGCTCGGCTCTGGCGCTTTTTCCGACCGGGGCGGGCAAGAGCCTCTGCTATCAGTTGCCGGCGCTTCTCTTCGAGCATCTCACGCTCGTGATTTCTCCGCTCATCGCCCTGATGAAGGACCAGGTTGAGGCGCTCCATGCGAAGGGGGTCGCGGCGGCGAGGCTCGATTCCACCCTTGAGCGGCCGGAGATCGAATCTATTTACGAGCGGATGCGGGACGGCTCGCTTAAGATCCTCTACGTCGCGCCGGAGCGACTCGCGAATGAGGGATTCCTCCGCCACTTGCGGAACTGCCGCATCTCGCTCCTTGCGGTCGACGAGGCGCATTGCATCTCGGAGTGGGGGCACAATTTCCGACCCGACTATCTGAAACTCGCGGAAATGGCGCGTGAACTCAAGGTCGAGCGTATCCTCGCGCTGACCGCCACCGCGACACCCCGCGTGGCGGAGCAGATTCGCGAGCGATTCGACATCGCGGAGGAGGATCATGTCCAGACCGGCTTTGCCCGGGCCAATCTCCATTTTCGGATTCATCCCGTTTCGGAAAAAGCTCGGGATGCCCGGCTCGTTTCGCTGGTCGCAAAGGGAAGCCCGGGACCGTCCATCGTGTATGTCACCCTGCAGCAGACGGCGGAGCGGGTTGCCGGGTTGCTCACCCGTGCCGGCGTGGATGCCCGTGCCTATCATGCCGGAATGCGCGACGAGGATCGCGCCGAGGTGCAGGATGGGTTTATGTCAGGGCGGATCAACGTGGTCGTTGCGACGATTGCTTTTGGAATGGGAGTGGACAAGTCGGACATTCGTCATGTCTATCATTACAACCTTCCGAAATCGCTGGAGAACTACGTTCAGGAATCCGGACGCGCGGGACGGGACGGTGCGCCCTCAACCTGTGAGATTCTTGCCTGTGCCGATGACCTCACCGTGCTGGAGAATTTCATCTATGGCGACACCCCGTCCGCGACGGCAGTGAAGTCGCTCGTCGAGCATGTGCTCCTGCAAGGGGAGCGTTTCTCCATTTCCCGATACGATCTCTCGATCTCCCGGGATATGCGGCCGACGGTGGTCTCAACCGCTCTGACCTACCTGGAACTCGATGGCATCATTATTCCGGAGGGGCCTTTCTACGGAGGATATCAGGTGCAATTGCTCAGATCTTTCAAGGACGTCATCTCCGGACACACTCCGGAGCGCCGCGAGTTCCTTACCCGTCTTTTTGAGACAGGGAAAAAAGCAAGGCTCTGGCACCGGTTCACGATTGCCGAATCCGCAGCCGAGCTCGGTGAATCCGAGGATCGGGTGCGTCGCGCCATCGGATACCTCGCCGACCAGGGCGACGCCATTGTGAAACCGGACGGACTGCGTCACGGCTATCGCCTCGCCCCCGGGGGCGAGCGCTCCGTTCCCTCGATCGCGGCACGCATGATAGAGCGCTTCGAATCACGCGAAGTCGGGGAGATTGAGCGCCTGCACCTCGTTGAAACCCTGTGTGAAACCCCGCAGTGCATTCCCCGGCAACTACTCGCCTATTTCGGAGAAACGATGGAAGACTGCGGCAGTTGCGGGGTTTGTCTTGGCGAAAGTGCGGGAGGCCCGCTCCCGGCCGCGAAGCGCGAATCCATTTCGCTGGAGCAGGCCGAAGTGATTCGCACAACGAAGGCGGAAAATCATCCGGCCCTGCGTCAGCCGAGGCAACTGGCGCGATTTCTCTGCGGACTATCCAGCCCGGCAACGACGCGGGCGAGGCTCAATCGGGATGACCGATTCGGCCTGTTGGCAGAGGTGCCGTTTTTTGATGTGCTGACCCAGGTGGAGTCATTTTGAAACCGGGTGCAGCGAGACGATCTCAAGATCGGAGACCTGTTGGACGCGAACCTATGTTTTTTGATCCTTTGTGGTATTCAACCTCGGAATAGGGAGTAGTAATTAAGGAAATAGACCTCTCGAAGCACCGCCGGGATCTTCAATCGAACGGTATGGTAGCGCGTGTAGTCCCGTCCAACTTCGCTTTCAGCGAGCAGATCTCCTCTGCCCAATCCGCCTGTGAATATTAAAATGGGTGCGTCCCCGCCTGATATAGCTCGACCGCATCCAGACCAAGCCTCTGATCCACGCTCGGGTGGGGCGGAAAAACAGGTTCATCGCAGAACTACGGCGATCCGGATATAATACTTTCCGTATTTTCGGGCAGGGTTGCCCGGGAAACCCGGGAACCGGAATAAAATCGTGTTGGAATTTTAGTGCGCTTTGTGTGTAGTTTTGATCTACTCACACCCATCGAACCCTAGAACCCAATCAATGATCTCTCCAACATCCATCCTCTCTGTCTTTACCTTTGACTCGCTCCTTGGTGGAATCGCGCTTTTTCTGATATTCGGTCTCGCGGGAATAGTCATGATGGTGCTTGGATACAAGCTTTTTGACAAGTTTACTCCGGGTGATCTCCATAAGGAAATTTTCGAGAACAAGAACGTTGCCACGGCACTGCTCGCCGGAAGTGTGATTATAGGAATGGCCCTGATTCTAGCGGCTGCGATGGGTGAATGATCCACCGCCTTCTGCGATGAAATCAGGAAAGCTCATCACTCTTACCCTTGCCGGAATTAGTTTGGCGCTCACTGGGTGTCGGCGTGGCTCGTCGTTCGGTCCGCATCAATCGGATATCATCCCGCCCACGGATCTTCCTCAGGAGATGCGCTCGTCCCTGCCCGTATATTCTCCGGATCAGGTCGGAGCGTTGACTAATCCGCCCCTCAATGCCTACGACCCTCGTCTGGGGTATTTTCATCAATCATGCAACGCGTGGTATCCTCTCCCCTATGGACACTACGACACCCGGTGGGGCTACTATCGTTGTGGGAACTGGTATCGATCAAATATAACGAGACGGACTTATTATCCGGGTTATAACGGGGCGACTGACCGGAACCGGCTGCCCGTTGCGCCAACTAGCGGAGAAAGTTCCGATGTAGCGGATTCGACTCCGACTGCGGGAGCTCCAAACCACATCGGAATTCCATCAACTAGTGCGGAGTCGGTTCGTTCAAACTTGAGCAGCCGCGGTGGATTCGGAAGCACAGGTCGGCGAAGTTCATTCTTTTCCGGCACGTGAAGCGCGTCATTCAGCAGCCCAGGACTGATTGGCGGGAGCGTGTTGAGAACCTCGGCCTGAGCTATCATACGATCGACGGGGATATCTACTGGGATGAGACGGCGAGCTATCAGTTTGTTTCCAGCCAAATAGCCCAACTCGAAAAGGTTACCCGGGACCTTCAGGCGATGTCGGTGACCGCCGCAGAGCGGGCCATTCGGGAGAACTGGCGGAGTCGAATGGGGATAACCGAGGCGGCATGGAAGGAGATTGTCGATTCCTGGGAGCGCGATGATTTATCACTCTATGGACGCTTCGATTTGATCTGGGACGGTACGTCCGACCCGAAAATGTTGGAATACAACGCCGACACGCCGACGGGGCTGCTCGAAGCTTCGGTTGTCCAGTGGCAGTGGAAAGAGGAGGTTTGTCCAAACGACGATCAGTTCAATTCGATTCATGAACTGCTTCTGGCGTCCTGGCCGGCATGGGAATCTGACACGTTCCACTTTTGTGCGCAGCGGGAGGCCGAGGAGGATTGGCGGACTGTTATCTATCTCATGGATACCTGTCGGCAATCGGGGAAGACTACCTTTGATTTTGCGATTGAAGATCTTGGTTGGAAAGATGCGGCACAATGTTTCGTTGATGACGAGGACAGAACGTTCTCCCGACTTTTTAAGCTCTACCCCTGGGAATGGATGTGGACTGAATCATTCTCGCAGCACCTTCCGGGCCGTTGTGACCGGTTCGTGGAGCCTGTTTGGAAAATGCTCTGGAGCAACAAGGCGTTTCTGGTCCTCATGTGGGAGACTTTTGAGGGGCATCCAAACCTGCTGAAGGCGGATTTCCATCCGATGATGCTCGGGGGTTCGTATGCCGCGAAGCCCTTTTTCGGGCGCGAAGGTTCGAACGTCAAACTTGTCGAACGGGGCAATGTCATTCAGGCAACCGAGGGGCCGTGGGGCGATCAGCCCATGGTTTACCAGGATCTCCATCCCGAAGTTTCATTCGCCGGGAACCACCCCGTGATCGGCTCGTGGGTCGTCGGTGGCGAACCCGGCGGAATTGGGATCAGGGAGGATCAGGGGAGGGTAACTGCAAACGGGAGCCGCTTCGTTCCTCACTCGTTTCGTTCCTGACACTCTCGGTAGAAAGAATGAGGCGATGCGCCTGTGGGCACTCGCTCGCCTTCTTTGGAGGGTGCCCGGAAAACCTTGCTTCGCCGGGGAAGAATATTAATACTCGCCTCCTACCCTGATTTCCCGATGCGTTTCCTCCTCCTGCCGCTCTTTACCCTGGCATTCCTAAAATCCGCGGTGGCGGAGCGTCCCAATATTCTCTTCATTGCCGCCGACGATCTGGCGAGCACCCTGGGCTGTTATGGCGATCCGATCGCACAGACGCCGAATCTCGACCGGCTCGCCGCTACGGGGGTATGCTTTGAGCGGGCCTATCACCAGATCCCGCTTTGCAATCCGGCCCGTGCCAGCCTGATGACAGGTCTTCGTCCCGACCGGACCGGGGTCTACGACCTTGAGCGCCATTTCCGGGAGACACTCCCCGACGCCGTTACTCTGCCTCAGCATTTCGCGGCGGCGGGCTATTTCACGGCACGTGTCGGAAAGATTTACCATTACGACGTGCCCGCCGGAATCGGGACTGAGGGCCTCGATGATGCGCCGTCGTGGAAGCTCACCGTGAATCCGAAAGGTCGCGACAAGACCGACGAGGCACTCGTTTTCAATGCCGAGCCTCATCGCAAGATCAGTGCCGCCCTCAGTTGGCTTGCCGCCGAAGGCACCGACGAGGAACAAACCGACGGCATGATCGCAAGTGAGGCGATCCGCCTGATGCGCGAGAATCGGGATCAGCCCTTTTTCCTCGGTGTGGGATTCTTCCGTCCCCACACCCCTTTCGTGGCACCGAAACGCTACTTCGACCTGTATCCGATCGAGTCGATGCGACTCCCTTATGCGCCGGCCGATGATCGCGACGACATTCCCGCCGCTGCCTTTGCTCACAACAATCCCGTAGCGCACTACGGCCTCGATGAGAAGGTGCTGCTTGAGGCGAGGCAGGCTTACTACGCCAGCGTTTCCTTCGTCGACGCCCAGGTCGGACGTCTCCTCGCGGCCCTCGACGAACTCGGGCTCTCCGAAAACACACTCGTGGTCTTTTGGAGCGACAACGGATTCCACCTCGGCGAACACGGTGGTGTCTGGCAAAAGCGCACCCTCTTCGAAGAGTCGGCGGGGGCTCCGCTCCTCATCCGCTGGCCCGGGGCGCGCGGGAATGGTCAGCCCTGTCGTCGGGTTGTCGAGTTTGTGGACCTTTATCCGACCCTCGCCGGGGCGGCCGGTCTCCCGACCCCGGCGGGACTCGATGGACGCAGTCTCGTGCCCCTGCTCCACGATCCGCTTAGCGGGTGGGAAGGAGCCGCCGTCACCCAGATCCTGCGTCCTGCTGACGAACGCCTCCCCGACCCGGTGATGGGACGCAGTCTGCGCACGGAACGCTGGCGTTATACGGAGTGGAACGAAGGTGAGGCCGGTGTCGAACTCTACGATCACGCCGCCGACCCGATGGAGTTCGAGAATCTGGCGATCGATCCCACGCCTGAGATTCTTCAGATAATGGGGCAATTGCGCCCCCTTCTCAAGGCGAAGGCCCGCGGTCTTCCACCGACGACTCCATTTGATCCGTCAAGCCTTTGAGGTGAAAAGCCCGGGGAGATTGAAAAAGAATTTTCGGATCAGTTCAGTCGGTCCAACCCGATCACGCCACCTTCCTTCCCCGCCAGCTCCACCAGCCTCCTTTTGGCGGTCGGAATGTGGGCGAGGAACTCTGTTTTGCCCTTCACCTCGCTGAGAAAGCCATAAGCTCCGAGTGCCTGCATGAGCCGTTGCATGGCGCACTGGGTGAGACGCTTTTCGAAGGCGGCGCGGGATTCAGTGTCTCCGGCCTCCTGTTTCAGAGAGTAATAGAAGGCGATGAGATCCTCGGTCTGCTCCGGGGTGAATTCGCTGTAGGGATCATAGATCATCGAGGCAAGATCGTACTCGGGCAGGCCCCAGCGCAGGCCCTGGTAGTCGATCAGAAAACTGCCTCCCCTGAAAAGCATGACGTTGGTGCTCTGAAAGTCGCGATGAACAAGTGCCCTGGGAAACGCGGCGAGATCCGAGCGCAGAGAGGCCATCGAAGAGTCCTCACGGAGTTTCTGTGCAAGTTCCGCTGAGAGGAATCGCTCAACATACTGGGTCAGAAAATAGTTCTGCTCCCATTCGTAGAGGGCCGCGTCGAAGGGTTTCTCCAGTTCGGGAAGATCGTCGGGCGCGGCACTTTCGGAGATGCGATGCAGCGGAAAGACCGCCCTCAGGGCGGATTGATAGGCGGGGAGGCGGGAGGAGTCCCAGTCGTCTTCAGCCAGGTTGCCGAGATCGAGGGAGCCGAGGTCCTCGACCCAGAGGAGATTGAGATCGAGGCGGCGCGCGAGAATGCGGGGTGACGGGACGTCGTGGGCATTTAGAAAATCAGTGATTGAGGCGAAGCGGGGGTTGTCGGCGCGATCCAGATTGTACTGCATCGCGATGAGACTTGCTCCCGAAGTCGTCTCAACAACCCGGACAAAAAGACGGCCCGATCCGCCCTTTTCGATGATGGAAAGGGACAATGAACTCTCATTCCACGAGGGGATTGCCTCCCGGGTGCGCCATTCAATTTCATCAAGTTCCATAATCTGCAGGGGTGGTCGCACCAAACCACGAATTGGAGAGGGGAAAAGCTCTTTTCCTTGTCGTGGCAATTGAGTGCCCGCGTCGTATTCTTGCAGGGAATAGTCATGAAGAGCGATAAGTTGTGTTTCCTGAAGGCGGTGATTTTTTCCGCAGTCGTCGTTCTGTCCGGACCGCAGACCGCATGCAAGCGGGCGGGCAGGGAGGATGTCGGGAGTGATCAGGCCCGCCTGCGGGACCTCGATTTTTCGCCCTTCGAAGACGATCTTGCCGAGATCGACCCCGGGCGTCTGGCGGAAATCACGATTCTTATCCGCGACGCTGAGCTGCCGGAGATTCAGGAAAAGATGGCCGCAGGGGAGCTGAATTCGGTGGAACTGACCCTTTGTCTCCTTGATCGCATCCGTCGCCATGACGAATATTTGCGGAGCTATCTTGAGCTGAACCCCCATGCGCTCGACGAGGCCCGTGAGGCTGATCGGAGGCGGGAAGAAGGGCAGATTTCAGGCTCGCTTCACGGCATTCCGGTGAGTGTGAAGGACAACATCGCGACGGTCGCCCCGATGCATACCACAGTGGGGGCGGAGATTCTTCTCGATCATTCACCAGCCGCAGATGCCATGGTGGTAAGAAAGCTGCGGGAGGCGGGTGCGGTGATCCTGGGAAAGGCAAGTTTGTCCGAACTCGCCGGTTCCCTCACCACCGAGCCTCCCGGTTACAATGCGATCAGCGGGATGGGAGTGAATCCGTATAGGAGCGGTCTGCCGGTCTCCGGTTCCAGCAGCGGGTCCGCCATCGCGACGAGTGCTCTCCTGACGATGGTTAGCGTGGGAACAGAGACCTCGGGATCGCTCATTTCGCCGGCCTCGAGCAATGGGGTCGTCGCGATGAAACCCGGCTTCGGGCTTGTCAGCGGCGAGGGGGTCGTGCCCCTGATCCGCTTTCAGGATTCCGCAGGTCCGGTGGCACGCTCGGTGAAAGATGCAGCCCTTCTCCTCACGGTGATTAGCGAAGAGGGGAAAGATTATGCGGCGGGATTGGAGGCCGGGGCGCTCAATGGAGTCGCTGTCGGGGTTCTGCGAGCGGGGATTCTTGCCCGGGACGATTCCGGAGCCACTGAATTTTGGCTCGCACGCATCGGTGAGGGGCTCGGCCTCGCCGGGGCGGTGCGGCTCGACCTTGACGAGACTTTCGATGAGAAACCGGAGCTGCTGCCCGTGATCTTTCTCGGACTCTCTGAGGACACGGTCGGCTATCTTGTCAAGGCGGGTGCTCCGGTCAGGACCTTGTCCGAACTGCAGGCCTACAATCTTGCCGAGGCAGGGAGGCGTATTCCCCGGGGGCAGAATATGATCGACCTGGGGGTTCGGGTCCTTTCCGCGATTGGTGAAACCACGGGACTCAGGGAGGGAGAATTCGCCCCGCTTTACGAGGAGGCCGCTCTCAGCGTTCGAGAGGGGGCAGCCGCCCTTCTTGCCCGGGTCTTCTCCGAAAACAAGGTCGACGTCCTCATCAGTCTCGCCAACACCCACTCCGATCTTTACGCGTCAGGGGGATATCCGGCGATTACCGTGCCCCTGGGATTGAACGGGGACGGTGCTCCGAACGGGATCACCTTGATCGGTAAACCGGGCGAGGAGGCGAAATTGCTGGCCTATGCCTATGCCTTTGAGCAGGCGACTCATTATCGCGCCGGTCCGGAAATTGCTTCCGAGTAGAAGCGGAAGAGAAAACAGGCTTACGCGATTTTCCCCAGTCTCCTATTGCCCGAAGGAGAGTGTCTGCGTAGATTCTGAACTCCGAAAGTGTCTCCCGCCCATGCCAGACCCCGATTCTGATTCCCTGCCTTCAAAAAGCCCGATTTTGCCCTCAAAATCCCGCTTTCTTACCGATGGGCGCCGGGTTGGACTAATGCCGCAAAGGGGCTGGGCGATGCGTAATTACCGCTACCTGAGCGGCAGCCTCCTCCCCGCCCTCGTCAGGAAAAGAGAATCGACCGGCAGCGAGACGGCTCCGGAGTTTCTCCCTCTCGCTCCGCACGAGGTCGAAGTCGTCTGGATCGGGCATGCGAGCTTTCTGGTGAGAACGCAAAATTTCAACATCCTCATCGATCCTGTCTGGGCGAAGTGGGTCGGACCGCTGAAGCGCCACCGGGACCCCGGCATCGACATCGAGCACCTGCCGAAAATTGATCTGGTTCTTATTACCCATGCCCACTTTGATCACCTTTGCCGAATGACGCTGAAGCGCATTGTGGATGGTTCTCAGACGGTGATCGTGCCAAGGGGGGTTTCCCAGGTCCTTCGCAAGCTCAATCTGGATCGCGTCGAGGAGATGTCAGACTGGGACTGCCTCAGGTTCCGCGATGCCGAGATTCACTTTACCCCGGCCCATCACTGGGGGGCTCGCTACATTCACGACACCCACAAGGGTTTCGGCGGCTTTGTCATCAAACTCCCGGAACACACCGTCTATCATTCGGGGGACTCCGCCTATTTTGATGGATTTTCGGAGATCGGGGAACGCCACGACATTCATACCGCCCTGCTTCCGATCGGCGCTTATGACTGCCCGAGCGGTCGCGAAGTTCACATGAATCCGGAGGAGGCGGTGCAGGCCTTTTTTGATCTCAAGGCCCATCGCATGATTCCGATGCACCATGCCACCTTCCCGATCAGCAACGAGCATCGGGCCGAACCGCTCAAACGCCTGCACGAGGCCGTTTCCTTGAACCACCTCGACAAGAGGGTGATTTCCCCCCGGGAGGGACAGCAGTTAATTCTCTCGTCCCGCGACGTCTGAATCCGGAGTCAGCGGGGGAGGCGGAATAAGGGCGGGTGGAGCACTCCCTGTATCCACTGGTTTCGGTTCACCCAGAGGAGCTGTTTCGTTTGTCGGTGCCGGAGCAGGAGAGGCATCCGCCGCGAGGTTGCGTTCCTTGATGGTTGCCTCCTGAATGCGGCGGTAGTTTGAGGTATCGGCTAGAATTTCCTCGTTCTCGGCAGCCTCTTCGAGGGAGTCTTTTTCCCAATCAATTCCGTTCTGTGCCGCGATCAACTTCCACTCGGTGATGGTTCGGAGGCCCCGCTCCGCCGCGCCTGCGTCACGAAAGGCACCTGCGGCGAGAGCCTTCCCGTAAGCGCGTTCCGCTTGGGAGATTTTTCCGTTTCGTAGATAGTGCTCCGCTTCGGCGAGAATGACGTTCCCGTAGTGGGGAGCCTGCTCCCGGGCGTCCTGGATCCGTTGCATTGCCGCCGCCTTTTTCCCGAGTTCATCGAGAACTGCAGCGTGACCGACAGCGGCGAAGACATCCTGAGGATAGATTGCCCGGGCCCGGTTGAAGTAAAGATCGGCTTGTTCGAGGGCCTGCTTTCTTGCCGGTTCGGCCATTTCAGGAGTGATACCCGCGACCTGGGCGTGGGCGCTGAGCGTGTAGATAAAGGGATTACCGGGGTCGATTCCGCGTGCCTTCTGGAGGTGGCGAAAGTGCTTGAAGCCAGCCGGGTCGGCCTCAAATGAAAGCCTTGCTCTTTCATAGTGGTACTCGCTCTGCGAAAACACCAGACCGAAAATTGTCATCGCAATCCCGCAGCCGAAGACAACGGCGCGATTCATGAACATGAGACTCCCACCGGGAATCAACTGAGACGACGGGGATGAAGTCAGTGCCGCTGCCATCGGGTCGGGAGCCGCGAGCAACGCGAGAAAAACCGAAGCAACCACCACGAAGGCCGGCAGATGCATCACAAAGTCGAAGAGAGAAAGGGTTGCGAACGAGGCAATGACTCCGAGTGCTCCGATAACGAGAGCGAGGTGATCCGATTTCGGAAGAATGGGGCCCATTTTGGAGCCGAATGCCGCATATGCTCTCACAAAGCGGAGACCGATGAAGGCGTGCATGCCAAGCACGATGGCCAGAATGAGAAGACCAATGATCCCGTAGTCAGCAAGGATCTGAATGTATTCGTTGTGGATAAACTCCGATTCGACGGCGGAACTGCCCATCGCCTCATCCCGGAAGAGCCGGCCGTAGATATACGAGGTTCGGCTTCCGGTGCCCAGGAGCGGTGCCTCGCTCGCCTGCTCAAACCCTGCTTTCCAGATTAGGGGGAGGCTGGTATCAGCGCCTCCGGTCAGCAGAGTTCTCTCGATCTGGCGGCTGATCGGCACAGAGGCGGAGAATGCAATGACCGAGATAAGGAGAAATGAGGCGGCCACCAGCCAAACCGCGAGGCGCTTCACCTGCCGATTGATCCGGTGGCGAACGATGAGGATGGCGAGAAAGGCAAATACCGCCGCTCCGGAGACGAGCGATAATTGCGAGGTGGCACCGCCGGTTGCGACCACCATGAACGAGGAGAGAAGGGCCAAGGCTGCGAGACCGATTCGGAGTGGCTTTTTGATCCGCCCGAAGAGAGCCAGGCTCAACCAAACCGGGACGAGAGCCCCAATGAATCCTGTAAAGTGGTCGGGATGATTAAAGAGCCCTCCCGGCAGATCAGTAATCGTGCGTTCGTATCCAGGGACAAGCCAGAATCCCGGTTTAATCAGCATCTGAACGAAAGCGAAGCCCAGATTCAGGAGAATGAGCCCGGCAATGGCATAGACCAGACGGATCCGCCATTCTACGGTGGAGAAGAGCGACTGAAAGAGGCAATAACTGAGAAACGCGATGATGATCAGGGCCGCGTCATCTCTGGCAAAATAGGAAACGGGGGACTCCGAGGCTCTCACGAGGAGGTAGACGGCCAGGACAAAGGTGATGAGGGTGGTCCAGCGCGGCAGGGTGAAGGAGAGTTCCTTAAAGAGAAGTCCGACAGAGAGCACGCCGGCAATGCCAAGAACCGCGTAGGCAGGCCAGATGAAGGTCATTGCGGTGGATGTGCCTACCATCCCGATCAGGAGAAATCCCGCAAGAAAAGCCACAATCACAACAATATTCCAACGAGAAGCCATCAAGACAGTCCGAAACCCTAACTACTTGAATTATGCTGCATATTAAGAAAAACCAAAATATTAATTTGATTAAATATTTGGTAATTTTAACTAACTCGCTGTAGAGCAGCCCCTCCTGGGGTAGATTCGCATTGATTTTAAGGTCTCAATCAGCGTATCTTGAGGATTGCGGGCCTGTCCGTGGATGCGGTAAAACTAACCCGGATCTGACTTCATCGGCGTTATGTCTACCTTAAGTGCCCCTGCCCAATGAAACGATTTCCAGCCCTTGCGCTCATTACGACGGTCGCCCTTGCGTTTACGGGGAGCATTTCCGCACAAATCACGGTGGATCTAGAGCTGGATCGGTCTCTTTACATGGCCCATGAGCCAATCACGGGGGAGCTGACAGTGGTGAACCGGGCCGGACAGGACCTTATTTTTGGTGATTCCGGAGGGCTTAACTGGCTGGATTTTAACGTGACTGACAGCCAGGGGTATCTCATCTCGCCGGTGTCGGGGCGGGAGGCGGAGCGCCCCATGGTTCTATCCGCTGGACAGACCTACAAACACAAGGTGACCATCAACAGTCGATATCCGATGACGACTATCGGAAGCTACAAAATCAAGGCGAGCGTCTCCTTCCCCAAGATTAATCGCGTCTTTGAAACGAAAACGATCGCCGTTCAGGTGACCGATGGCCAGCCGATGTGGAGTCAGATCGTCGGGGTTCCCCAGGGGCACCCTCAGGCCGGAAGTTACCGTGAGTACAGTTTGATGACCTATTATCACGGCGCTCGCGCGAAGGCGCTCTATTTCCGGCTGAAAGACAGTGACTCGGGGATGGTTTACCGGACTTTTCCAATTGGCGATTACATGACGCTCCGCCCACCTGCTCATGCTATTGATCCTCAAAATCAGCTGCATGTGCTTCATATGACCGGCCCCAAGGCGTACAAATACACGATCATCAATATTGACGGCGAACCGATTGAGCAGAAAAACCTCTTTGAAAACGAGCGGAGTCGGCCCGAGTTGAAAGTTTCCAGCTATGGCGAAGTGACAGTGACCGGGGGGATTTCCGAGGAGCAACAGAAAACTCCCTACGAGCAGACGGAGTTTCATCGCCTGTCCGAGCGTCCTCCCGGGCTTCCGAATCCTTAGGGGCCCATTCTCCTCAATCGGGGCAGATCCGTACGGAGAGATAACCGGTCGGAGGAGCGTGCGCTCTATCCCAACCAGACTTCACCTCGTTCTGGTTTTCATGATTTTCCGGAAAATTTATTTTGAACAATAATGTTCAAAGTAATACTGATATGTTAAAGACTTGTATTTCTTAACTACTCGGTAACGTTATGAACTCTCGGATGACCTCCCAACCCCACCACTCGATTCCCGCGATGGTGCCGCCGGCGAACTGCTTCACCGTGCTGGTGATCGACGACATGCTCCCCAATCGTGTGCTCCTCAGAAAGGTGCTCAAGAACGCGGGTTACGCGGTCCTGGAAGCTTCGAACGGGATTGAAGCCCTCGACCTGTTGCGCAGCCAGCACCTGAATCCGGATCTGATTGTCACTGACATTGAAATGCCGGTCATGAGCGGTATCACGCTGATCGAACAGGTTCGTTACCTGAACACGGCGGTTGCGCAGGTCCCCGTGATTGCAGCTTCGGGGAATGCGGATGAGGCAATGAGGGTTCAGGCGATCGAGGCCGGTGCGGACGTGTTCATGACCAAGCCATTCGATCTTGGAGCACTTCGAGGGGAAATTGCCCGTCTCATCAAAGCCCGCCGCAAGGGGGGAGCGATCCGTTCCCAGTCGAATCTACTCGTATCTCCGGCAAATCGGGTGGAGGAGCGGGTCCGCGAAGCGGGCTGAGGCAAATCGGGTGGAGAAGGTTCCGCTTTCTCTTTGGATATTCGAGGGTATCCTCCTAGCCACCCAGCGCCAAGCCTCTCTTGCGATCAGCGGGTGAGTCAATTTGCCCGTCCCTACTGTGAACCATTCCACCTTTGCTCAACTCGGCCTCCCCGAGGCACTCCTTGCCGCTGTCGAACAACTTGGCTACGAGGAGCCTTCCCACATCCAGGTGGCGGCGATCCCGCTCGCGCTCTCGGGCAAGGATATCATCGGACTCTCGGAAACCGGCTCAGGGAAAACCGCCGCTTTCGGCCTTGCCGGTCTTGCCCGCATTGACTGGGACAATCCGGATCCGCAGATGCTGGTGATCTGCCCGACCCGGGAACTTGCGGTTCAGGTCTGTGCTGAGTTGCAGCGCCTCGGTTCGAAACTCCCCCGTCTCCGCGCTCTCGCGGTTTACGGAGGAGCCCCCATTGATCGTCAGATAAGGGCCCTGCGTCAGGGCACCCAGGTCATTGTCGGAACGCCGGGTCGACTCATTGACCACGTTGAGAGAGGGACCCTGGACCTTTCTTCGGTCAAAATCACGGTGCTCGACGAGGCGGATCGCATGCTCGACATGGGCTTTGCCGATGAAATGGAGAATATCCTCCGCGCCCTCCCGGACGAGAGGCAGACCATGTTCTTTTCGGCGACGATGAACGATGCGGTGAGCCGCATCATCAAACGATACGGGAAGGAACCCCAGTTGGTGGAGATCGAGCGCGAAAGCCTCACCGTTGATTCCATCACCCAGGTCTGTTACGAAGCGAGGCAGCGTTCGCGAATCGAGCTGGTCTCGCGCATCATCGACCTGGAGCAGCCGCGCCTTACCATTATTTTCTGCAACACCAAGCGCGCTGTGGATGAGTGTACCGAGGAACTGCTGGCCCGCGGTTATTCGGCCGACCGGCTTCACGGCGACATTGCCCAGACGATGCGCGAGCGTGTTCTCAGGCTCTTCCGTGAAGGAACCGTCGAGATTCTCGTCGCCACGGATGTGGCCGCCCGCGGCATCGATGTGAATGACGTCGATATTGTTTTCAACTACGAGTTGCCTCAGGACCCCGAGGATTACGTCCACCGCATTGGAAGAACCGGACGGGCAGGGCGCTCCGGAAAGGCCGTATCGTTTATTCACGGGCGTGACATTTACCGGATCAAGACGATTGAGCGCTATACCCGCCAGGCCATCGTCAGGGCTGAGATTCCCTCCGCCGAAGCGGTGGAAAGCCGACTTGCCGAACAATTGATCGAGACGGTCTCCACCCGCATCAGCGAAGGTGGCTTTGAGAAGTCCATTGCGGCCTTACAACCGTTGAAAGACGCCGGCCATGACTGGGAACAAATCGCCGGGGTGCTCATGACTCTGATGCGTGAATCGACCGGACGTGAGGGCGAGGAGATCGCCGAGGACCGTGCGGAGACCCCGAACGACAGACGTGACCGTCGCAGTGACCCGAGGGAACCCCGTGAGCCCCGCGAACCGAGGCCTCAGGGAGGAGAACGCCGGGAGCGCGATTTCAAGCCTCGCGCGGAGCGCGGAGACGCCGCCGAACCCGGTATGGTGAAACTCTTTCTGAGTCTTGGCAAAAATCACCGTGTCAGCCCCGGTGATATTGTCGGCATGCTGCACAACGAGTGTCACCTCGAGCGTGGCACGGTAGGCCGCATTCATCTTTTCCCGAACTTCAGTCTCGTCGAAGTGACCGAGGGTGAAGCGGCTCATGCGATTGAGGCGGCAAGTCGCGCCCAGCTTCGTGGCCAGACTTTCAAGCTCGACTATGACCGCGGCCCGAAAGAGGGCGGTCCCTCGGGTGGCAGCGATGCCCCGCGTGGCAATTACGGTGGAGGCGGCGGAGGCCGTCGCGACGACTATCGGGATCGCTCCGGCAAACCGGGCGGTGGTTACGGTGGAAGCGGCGGAGGCTACAGAGGAGGTCCACGTCGTGACGACAGACCTCGCGACGACCGTCCTCGTGGCGGTGGTGGTGGCGGTGGTGGCGGAAAACCATCGAACCGCGACAGCTATGATCGTGGTCGACGGGATCGCTGACCCGGAATTGGGAAATTAAATTACTCGTCCAGAGACTCGAGCATTTTCCCGATCTCTGTCGTGGGTACTTTGCACGCAAAATTCCGGCAAACATACGCGGTCGCCTTTCCCTCAATGCTCACCTGAGTGTCGGTGTAGGGTGCAAGCCTGGCGAGGGATTCTGCATTCTCCGAGGTACGCAGGAGGATCACCTGATTGGGTCGGAATTCCTTCCTTAATGCCGCCAGCATCGACCGGGTATCATCGGAATCCCGCTCTCCGCTGATGACGATTTCGCGGGTAGGTCCGAAATTGAAATCCAGACCACACAGGACGACGGGATAAGCGCTCGGTTGTTGCGCAATCTCACCGGAAAAGGCCCGGATCAATTCATCGTTCCGCGTTGCAAACTCGGGTCGCCCGGTGATGCGATACAGGCGTGAGAGATTGCCGATAGACATCGCATTGCCACTCGGGATTGCCCCACCGTAGAGCTTCTTCGCCCGCACGATGAGTTGTTCGGCGTCGTTGGCGACGGTGAAGTAACCGCCCTTTTCATCGTCCCGGAAATACTCATCCGCCATCTCTTGCAATCTGATCGCCTTTTCAAGATAGCGAACCTCGAAACTGGTTTCGTAGAGGTCCAGCAGTCCGCGAATCATAAATGCGTAGTCCTCCAGATGCGCCGTCAGGCCGGATTCTCCCTGACGATAGCGTTTGAGGAGTCGCCCCTCTTTATCAGTCAATTTTTCGAGCACAAAGTTCGCCGCAGTCGCTGCGGTCGAGGCATAACCCTCATCCCCGAGCACCTGTGCTGCTTTGGCGAAGGCGCTGATCATGAGTCCGTTCCAATCGGTGAGGATTTTGTCGTCCTTCTGTGGATGGATCCTGGATTTTCGTTTCTCAAAGAGCTTGAGGCGTAGGGGTTCCACGCGTGCCCGGGCTTCGTCGAGTAGCTCCTCCTTCAGGTGGGGAATGTTTGTTCCTGTTTTCTGCTTTGATGCCTCTTCAAGAAAATTGCCCTCCTCCTGAAAGTGAAAGGTCTCGATAAAAAACTGCCCGTCCTCCTCCCCGAGGACTTCTCTAATCTCAGCGGCAGACCAGACGTAAAACTTCCCTTCTTCACCCTCGCTGTCTGCGTCTTCAGCGGAGTAGAAACCTCCGGTCTCCGATTTCAAGTCACGCTCCACATAGGCAAGAATTTCCCGGGCGGTCTCTGCATAGCGTTGTTTTCCAGTGATCTGGTAGGCCTCGAGGCAGGCGATCACGACGAGCGCCTGATCGTAGAGCATCTTCTCAAAATGGGGAACGAGCCACTCCCGATCAGTCGAATAGCGGTGCATGCCGAAACCGATGTGGTCATAGATCCCTCCGCGTCGCATTTCGGTCAGGGTTTTCTCCACCATTTCGAGAGCCTCGGGGTTTCCAGTGCGAAGATGATATCGCATCAGAAAGCTCAAATTCGGCGGAACGGGAAACTTCGGTCGAATGGAGAAGCCTCCTTTCGTGCTGTCGTACGTCGAAGCGAACTGCTCAAAGGCGGTATCAAAGATCGTTTTATTGAGATCTCCGCCGGGCGATCCGTTCATCATCTGGCCAAGCTGTTCCGAGATGTTGAGGGCGGTTGACTCGACCTCCTCCCGCTTTTCCACCCAGGCTTTGTGAAGTTCAGTGACCACCATTTTGAGGCCAGGGCGGCCCGCGAGTGATTCCTTCGGGAAATAGGTTCCGGCAAAAAAAGGGTGTTTGTCAGGAGTCATCATGACGGTCATGGGCCAGCCTCCACTGCCGGTCATGGCTTCAGTCACCTTCATGTAGACCTCGTCGATGTCCGGGCGCTCTTCGCGGTCCACCTTGATGGCGACAAAACGCTCGTTAATCAGTGCCGCGACTTCGGGATCCTCGAAAGATTCATGCTCCATCACATGGCACCAGTGGCAGGTCGTGTAGCCGACGCTGAGAAAGACGGGCTTTCCGAGCCGCTTTGCCTCTGCAAAGGCTTCCTCTCCCCATGGACGCCAGTCGATCGGGTTGCGTGCATGCTGGAGGAGATAGGGACTTTTTTCGAAAATGAGCCGATTAAAATCTTCACCCCCGTCTTCCGGGAGTTTCGCGATCTCTTCGGGAGACGGAAGCGGTTCCCTCACCTGGGCGTCTTCGGCAAGCATCATTCCCGCAGAATGAAGGAGTTGGAGACAGAAAACGAATGATATTCTCAGAAAGGCCCGTTTCATAGCTGGGACCCTTGCATCAAACGGAACCGCGCGCGAGGGCCCTCAAGGCGCTGATTTGGTTTGATTAAATTCCGTAATAATGGATATTATGGTTTTTATATAATTCTCTTCGTGCCGCCGCTGTGATCGCTAGGACCTATCAGAAACCCGGGAGGGTCAGTTCCATGCTTGGTTTCCTGATTCTATTTGGGATTCTCGGCTTCGTTCCGCCCTTGCAGGGAGGGCGAGGTAACCAGCAAGGACAGAAGAGCAAGGAGATTGCCTTGCAACTAAAGTGGCGGCATCAGTTCCAGTTTGCCGGCTACTATGCGGCGGACATTAAGGGATTCTTTGCCGCAGAGGGGCTCAATGTAAAAATTTTAGAGGGAAACTCAAATCGCCCCCCTCTTACCTCAGTGCTTTCGGGCAGGGCTGATTTCGCGGTGAGTGATGCCGACGTCCTGCCGGCCCGAATGAAGGGTGAGCCGCTGGTGGTCCTTGCTGCGATCTTTCAACATTCTCCCTATATATTACTGAGTCGACATGAGAGCGGAATCCGGGTTCCGGCTGATCTGCTGGACCGCTCAGTGATGATCTCGGGAGAACAGGGGGCCGCTCAGTTCCTCTCCATGATGAAACGGGAAGGGTTGCCAATGGATCGCATCAAGACACTCCCGCACTCCTGGAACATCAATGATCTGATCTCCGGGAAGGTGGACGTTATCTCCGCCTATGTGACAGCCGAGCCCAGCCAGATGCGGGCGCTCGGGGTGGAGCCTTATAGTATCCGGGTTTCCGATTATGGGGTCGACTTCTACGGGGATACGCTGGTGACGCGGGAAGACGTGGTCAAAAATCGCCGGACTGAGGTTGATGCGATGATTCGGGCAACCCGACTCGGGTGGGAGTATGCCATGGAACATCCCGAGGAGATGATTGCCTACATCCTAACCTTGCCCGGCGTAAAGGAACGGGGGATTGAACGGGAGAACCTGCAGTATGAAGCAAAGACGATGGCTCCGCTGATCCGGGCTGATATCGTTGAGATCGGGCACGTGAACCCGGGGCGCTGGCTCCGTATGGCGAAGACCTATCAGGAAACCGGTGTTGCGCCGGCACCGAAAAACCCGAAATGGTCAGAGGGATTTGTCTATGAGCAGCCCGAAACCGGTTACACGCTCCTTTCCCTCGCTCTGGTGATTTCGGCGGTTTCATTTGTCTGTTTCATGATCCTTGTCTGGAATGTCATGCTGAGACGGGAAGTGGAGCAACGGACCCTTGAGAACAGGCAGGGAGACGAACTGAGGCGTCTCATCATCGAAAGCGCCCTCGATGCCGTGATTGGCGTCGATCATTCAGGACGCATCGTTCACTGGAATGCGAGGGCGGTGAGTGTTTTCGGGGCGGGAGCGGAGAAGGCGCTCGATACTCCGGTGAAGCAATTTCTTCCCACGCTGTCCGATCATGTGAAAAAGGTGCATCGAAGAAAAGGCAGTCCCGGAGCCCGGTTCGAGGTGGAGGCGGTCCGTGCCGATGGATCCACCTTTCCGGCTGAACTCTCAGTGTCACGGCTGCCTGCGGAGATGGGAGTTGCGCTCAACATATTCGCCCGCGACATCACCGGGCAGCGGAATCTCGAAGAGAAACTGCGCCAGTCCCAGAAGATGCAGGCGATCGGGCAACTGGCCGGAGGAGTGGCTCATGATTTTAACAATCTCCTGACGGTGATTCAGGGCAATGCGAGCCTTCTTCAAACAGAATTGTTGCCAGGAGCAGATCACCAGCATCCCCTTGCCGAGATTCTTACGGCGAGCGAGCGGGCGTCGAGCCTGACCAGCCAACTTCTCGCCTTCAGTCGCCAGCAGCCCATGCAGGCCACCGTTTTTGAAGCGAACCGCATTGTTGAAGCCATTGCCAGAATGTTGGGTCGCCTGATCGGCGAGGACATTCGTCTTGAGACAGTTTACGCCTCTCCCTCACCCGTTATTCGTGCTGATCAAAGTATGCTGGAGCAGGTACTTCTGAACCTTGCGGTCAATGGCAGGGACGCGATGCCTCAGGGTGGAATACTCACGATTGAGACCCGGTTGGAAGTTCTGGATGAAGTTTCGTCAAAGGCCCACTTTCGGGCCACCCCGGGCAATTACTTGTGTATCGACGTTCGTGATACCGGCGAAGGGATCGCGCCCGAAAATCTCCCCCGGATCTTTGATCCTTTCTTTACGACGAGGGAGGTTGGGAAAGGTACCGGACTCGGACTCGCCACTGTCTTCGGGATTGTCGAACAGCATGATGGATGGGTGACCGTGGAGAGCACTCCGGGCGAAGGGGCCTGCTTTACCGTGTGGATCCCGACCCGGAACGTTCCGCTATCAGAGATCACTGCGAAGCAGGGCGGAAAGAGAGAAATGCAGCGATCCCATCAAGGGAAGGAAACCATCCTCCTCGTTGAGGATGAGGAGATGGTGCGTGTCATCGGACGCCGTCTCCTGACGATGCATGGCTACCGTGTCATCGAAGCGGGGAGCGGGAAAAAAGCACTTGAGATATGGGAGGAGCGATCAGCTGAAATCGATCTTCTCCTCACCGACCTAGTCATGCCCGAAGGAGTATCGGGGCACGAACTGGCCCGTCGATTGCAGGAACAAAGGCCAGAACTAAAGGTGATCTATACCAGCGGTTACAGCGCCGAGATTTTCCGGGGAGATGTGGCGTTCCCTGACGATTCTATTTTCATCGGGAAGCCCTACCTGCCGGATGACCTGCTGGGCACCCTGCGTTCGGCACTTGACGGGGTCGCTCTCTCCTCCTGAACCTACCCGAACATCATTTGGCAGACCACCACGGACGAGACCACGCCGGCTGCATCCGCGACGAGACCTGCAGCAAGGGCGTGGCGGGTTCGGCGCACCGCGACCGAACCGAAGTAGACGGCGAGCACGTAGAAGGTCGTCTCGGATGAGCCATACATCGTGGCGCCCATGTATTTGATCACATTTGGAATGGTTTCGCTTGCCAGCAGTTCGGCGAGGACTCCCTGGCTGCCGCTGCCGCTGAGTGGTCGCATCAATGCCATGGGAAGGAGCTCGACGGGAAACTTCACCAGCTCAAGTGCCGGGCGGAGCAGATCCTGGAGGAGCATCAGGGTGCCTGAATTCCTGAGGATCGCGAGGGCGGCGAGCATCGCGACGATAAAAGGCATGATGCGCACCGCCACGGACCAGCCTTCCTTGGCACCCTCAACAAATTCCTCATAAACCGGAACCCTCTTGAGAGCGGCGAAAATAATGAAGAAGACGATGATGAAGGGAATCGCCACGACCGATACCGCAGAGACTCCGAGTTGCCAGATGGGTGGTGTCGCGGTCACTGGATTCTCCGCGGGCTTGGGTGGTTCGGCATCGAGACGCAACACCGCGTCGCGCAATCCGAGCGTTTCCTGGAGGGCGGTGCGTTGGGCGGGAAAGGTTTCCAGGTAGACAATTCCTGCGAAGATCAGACCGACAAGGCCGAGGAGGAAACAGGCCCTTCTTGAGAGAGCAGGGATTGCCGGATCCGCAGGGACTGCCGCCGCCTCCGCTTCCGTGGCGGTTTCGGGCGGGAGAGGCTGGGAACGATTAAAGACCGGCATCTTCTCGAAGCTCTTTACCGCAAGGATAGCCACCGCAGTGGAAAAGATGCTGGCCAGGAGGGTTGTCCCGACGATGGCATAGGGTTCGGTGACTCCACGCGCAGCGAGCATGGCCACCGCGGTCGCGGGAATCAGAGTGACCGAACTTGTGTTGATGGCAAGGAAGGTGCACATCGAGTTGGTTGCCGTGCCCTTGTTCGGATTCAGCTCGTCGAGGTGCTGCATTGCCTTCAGCCCGAGAGGGGTTGCCGCGTTGCCGAGGCCAAGGAGATTCGCGGCGAAGTTCATCACCATCGCGCTCATGGCCGGGTGATCAGAGGGCACTTCGGGAAAGAGCCACTTCGTGAGCGGACGGAAAAACCGGGCCACTGCCTGGATCATGCCTGATTTTTCACCGAGCCGCATGATCCCAAGCCAGAGCATCATGATCGCACTCAGGGGGATGACCAAACCGACGACACCCTTCTCGATTGAGTCGAACATTCCTTCGACTATCCCGTCGTCGCCCGTGAAACGTCCCATGATCCCGGCGACGAAGACGCCCACGACAATCATTCCCATCCAGATCCAGTTCAGCATAACTGGAATGTAATAATGGAACCTGCCCCGCAGGCAATGAGAATTCCGCACAAGATCAAGTCTTCGTTCTTTTCAATCTACAAACGGAGACCCAATTTGTAATGAAGTCCGCCGGTGACTGACACTATTCTCACTAGAGCGCCGCCTCAGATACCAAGAATTGAATACCCTTACACTGTCCCCCTGCGGACCAAATGCCACCCTCTCGAAGCCTCATCAAAGCGATGAATCCCCGACAGAGTTAATCATCGATACCGACATCTCCCTGCTGGGAGAAAATGAGAAGCAGTGGCTGATCTGCGGACCCGATCAGATCTCGCTGGTAAAAGAGCCAAATCGGGAGGTCATCCTGACTGTGGATACCGGCGGGATCGAAGCAGCCCGGACGATCGCTTGTGTCGGATGCGGGATTCTTCAGCTAAAAATGGGCGGAGAGTGGCGCGATATTCTCGGCTTCTCCAACGCTCTTTCTGAACGCTTTCATCAGGTCTCGCGCCGAATTGAGAGACTTGCCGGAAAAGCCGGATCCGGGGAAGAGGCGAACGAAGGAAGCGGCGGAGATCCTCCTGACGGAGAAATCGCCCTGGATCCTCCCGCTTGTCCGTCCTGTCATCTGCGCCTCGGCAAAGACCACGACACCTGCCCGCGATGCCTGCCCAAGGGAAAAATTCTGGGCCGGGTCTGGGAGCTTATCCGCCCCTTTTCAAGAAGTGGCCTCATCGTTATCCTCCTGACGGTGCTCGGCGTGGTGGCGGAACTCGTCCCGCCGAAGCTGCAGCAATACATGGTCGATCACCTGCTGATGGACCAGGGAAAACTGTCGGAACTGGAGGTGCAGAAGGCGCTCCTCTTTGTGGTCCTCGCCCTGGCCTTGTCGAGGGTTCTCCTGTCCGTGGTTGGGGTCATTAAGGGCCAGCTTTCGTCCCTGATCGGCGCGGGCATCACCTGCAATCTGCGCAAGCAGATGGTTGGTAAACTCCAGAACATGGCGGTGTCCTATTATGATCGCCATGAGGTCGGTTCGCTGATCAGTCGCGTCGCGCATGACAGTGAAGTGCTCCATGGATTGATGCAGCAACTGACAGGAGGCTTCCTCCTCCAGATTGCTCAGCTTGTCGGGGTCGGGGCGATGCTCTTCTGGCTCAATCCGAAGCTGGCCCTTTTCACCCTCATTCCCGTGCCTCTCGTGTTTCTGGGCACCTGGGTTTTCTGGAGGAAAGTCTATCCCCGCTACTATCGACTGTGGGACGCCTCGGCAAAACAGATGGTCGCGCTCAGCGGGATGCTCAGCGGCATTCGTGTAGTGAAGGCCTTCGCCCAGGAGGAGCGGGAAAAAACGAAGTTCACGAATGCGGCGGAATACCTCCGTGACTGGCGTGTCTGGGTGGAGAATGCGAATGCGAGATATTCGGCCTCGATGCAGATTGTCTTCAGCCTCGGTGGTCTCATCGTCTGGTATGTCGGAGGCCGGGATGTCATTGGTGACGGAATGACTCTAGGGGAACTCATCGCCTTCCTTGCCTACCTCGCGATGTTCTACGCGCCGCTCGGAGCGCTCTCCCATTTCACGACCTGGCTCACCAGCTTTCTCTCCGGAAGCAAGCGCGTCATGGAGTTGCTCGACTCACCCGTCGCCATTGCCGATCCGGGCATTGCCATTCCCTGGACGGAACAACGTGGAGCGATTGAGTTCGACCGGGTCACCTTCGGTTACGACATCAATCAGCCCGTCCTCAAGGATATCACCTTTCAGGTCGCCCCCGGTGAAATGGTCGGCATCGTCGGTCGCAGCGGATCGGGCAAGACAACCATGGTGAACTTGTTAGGGAGATTCTATGATCCTCAGGGTGGAGCGGTGAAGATCGACGGAATTGATCTTCGGGATCTCTCCCTCAGTGAACTGCGCCGGCATCTGGGTGTTGTTCTGCAGGATTCCTTTCTCTTCCGGGGGACGATCTGGAAGAACCTTTCCTACGGAACGCCCGAGACATCCATCGAAACCGCCCTTGAGCGGGCGAAGGCGGCGGGAGCCCACGACTTCATCTGCAACAAACCCCTCGCCTATGAAACCCTGCTCGGTGAGGGCGGTTCGGGTCTCTCCGGCGGGGAAAAACAGCGACTTTCGATTGCGCGGACCTTGCTCTACGATCCGAAGATCCTCGTCCTCGACGAAGCCACCAGCAGCATCGACGCCGAGGCGGAGAAGAGCATCCAGGACGCCCTCAGCGTCCTCGTAAAGGGACGTACCACCATTGCCATCGCCCACCGTCTCTCGACCCTGCGGAACGCGGATCGAATTCTCGTGTTTGACCGGGGGCGTATCGCCGAGTCGGGCAGCCATGCCGAGCTGATCGATGAGGATGGCATCTACGCCCGCCTCGTGAAAATTCAGACGCAGGTCTCGAAGGATCCCAATGTGGACAAACTCCTCGTCCACCACGAGGAGTCGGAGAAAGTCGCGGAAGACGAGGCCGAAGCTTTGAATGCCGGCGGGCCCGCCATCCGTTGGCTGGAGCAGGGAGAAGTGTCCTTTTTCCAGAAAGACGGTGAAGTCTTTGCCGCCGGTCAGAACGGAAACGAAAACCCGCTGCGCGTCTTTTTTGTGCGGGCTTTCCCCGCAACCCATCCTGACAAATACCTCAGTGTCCGCTACTGGTCGCCGGAAGGGGATGACAAGGAGTGGGGTGTCATCCGGGATTTGCAGGGCTGGTCGCCTGATATCGCCGGGTTGATCTCGCTCGCCCTGAAGCGGCGCTACCTCCTCCGTGTCATCACCCGTGTCCATGCCCTGCGTCTCGAACACGGCTACCTCGACCTCGATGTCGAGGCGGCGGGAAGCCGAATGTCCTTCACGATGCGCTGGACCGCGGGCAGTGTCAGCGACTTCGGAGAGCGGGGGAAACTGATGACGGATACCAACGGGAATCGCTATCTCGTCGAAGATGTCGAGAAGCTCTCCCGGGAGGACAGGGAGCGATTTCTCCACTATGTCTATTGGTGAGAAACCGTGTCGAGATCCTTTGCAGTAAAGTCTTCGCCATACACCTTTGCGAAGGAAGCCGGAATCGCGCTTCGTCTCTTTGAGTTCTCCCGGTCATCGCCTCCGAGGAGGCGGCCTCAACGCGGGGTGCCGCTTCCTTCGAACAAGGGTGGTAGCTCAAACACTCGAACGGCGCGGTCCCGACCATCAGTGGCGAGGAGCTGGCCGTCGGGACTGATGGTGATCGACCTTGGCAGCCCCTCAATGCCGACGAAGGTTTGCAGCAGGGTGGCGTCTTCGTAGTGCCAGAGCTTGATGCTATGATCGTCGGCACCGGAGGCGAGGAAAGGTTGCGCCGGATGAAAGCAAAGGGCCGAGATCGTCTGATCGTGGCCGCGAAAGCGGTACTTCTCCGCGAGGGTATCGGCATCGAGAATCCGGATGAAGTGATCGCTCCCGCCGACGGCAATGAGACGGCGGTCGGGTGAGGCGGCGAGCGCGTAGAATGCGCTGTCGTGATCGAACGAGGCGAGGACGCGACCATCCTTTGGATCGAGGAGGGCGATGTTCCCCTTCTGGGTGTTGTCCTCCTGAAGCTCGCTGGAAATGGAGATGATGCGTTCCGGCGAACCGGCAAAGATCGCCTTGTGGGCATCGTGTTCGATATCGAGGAGCACCTCGCCGGTGCGGACGTCGTGGATGAAAAGATGACCTTGGGGTTGAGGGGTTGTGCGGAGAAGGCGTTTGCCACCTGCATCGAAGTCGAGGTGCATGGTGCCGTCGCTGCTTCTCCCGATTTCGCCGGGGCGGGACCACGTTTCGGCAACGCCGTCCTTCGTCGCCTGCCACAGGCTGAGCACCGCCCCGGGCGTGGTGAGACTGTTCCGCGAGTAGGACGTGGCGATGAGACCGGACGACGGATGAACCGCGTTAACGGCATGACTTTTGGCAAAGGGAGAACCGATCGCGAAGGGAGCCCGCGGATCCGACACATCAAGGAGTGTCCGGAAGCCGCCCTCCCCCCGGGCGAGCAATCCGGTATTCGAGAGAAAATGGCACGACCAGCCTTCGTCACCACCCGACCGCATCTCGGAGAGGGGCTGATCCGGGAAATGCCAGAGCTGCGGCGGGGATTGTTTTGTGAGGAGGTGTCCGCTGCGGTGATTCACGCTGAGCGTCAAATGACCCGGGTAATGGTTGATGCCGTGGAAGCTGCCCATGGGTGCCAGATCGCTCGGATGAAACAAAGACAGCGACCGGCTGACGGCGACGTTCTGAGAGGCGCTGCCACCGAGGGTGATCACGTTGTCTCCCGCGCTATACGCCACCTGCGATACAGGCAAGGACGCGACCCGCTGGCGCTCAATCCTCACACCGTTGTTGGAATGATAGACCTCCACCTCGCCCGAGATCAGGCCGATGGCGAGCCGGGCGTGATCGGGACTCGGTGCCATCGTATTCGGGTGGGCATTGAGGCGCGAGCGGAAGGCGGAACTGCCATCGGTGAGTTTGAGTCCCTCGAGGACGTAGTCTTCGTGCTGGATGAGGGCCAAGGCCTGCCCATGCGAAGCGAAGACCATTCGCAAAGGGTGGAAGGGTTTTGTCCAGCGAACCGCCCCGGTGATTGTGTCAACAAGGTTCAGCGCGGCCCTGTCAAAGTCGGCGAAAGCGGCAAGCGTTCCGGTGTCGTTGAGTGCAAGGGTTTGCAGAAAGGGGTGTTCGGGATCCTCTGAAATCGATACGGGAAAACTCTTCAGTTTTTCGCCCGTGGCGAGATCATACAAAGCCGCCTCACCGGCCGAACTGGTGCGGCTCAGGAGACGTTTGCCATCGCCGGAGATGCTGAGGCGCAGCTCACCGGAATGACCGGTGTCGATCGTGCGGAGAAGCGTTTTGCTCACGACGTCGACGATGCCGATTCGACCATCGCGACTCGCGATCGCGAATTGTGCCGGTGCGTTGGGCACTGCAAATACATCAGTCACCTGTTCGCAGAAGCCCGGGATCTTCAGGGATCCGAGGGACGAGTCCTGCTTGGCGGAGAGGTAACGCCAGCTCTGATCGCGCAGGGCGTCGGGCACTACCTCGAGCGCGTTGGTCATGCCGGTGACGTCTCCTTCTTTGAAGGCGACATCGGCGAGAGCGATTTGGGCGGTCGCGAGCGATCGTTGGGCATGGCGCTCGCTCGCCATGACCTTCCAGACAAAACTGATCCCGGAGATCATGAGCACGGCGAGCGAGAGGGCCACGATGTGATGACGCCCGAGGAAGAGCCGCAACTGCCGCCAGGCGCTCGCCTCTTCCGCTCCCGTGGCAAAACCACTCTGGAAAGCCTCGATTTCCGCTCCGAGCGCCACGACCGAATCGTAACGGCGCGCTTTCTCAAGATGCAGCGCCTTCATCGCCACGGCCGAGAGCGCCGCCGGGACCTTGCCTCCGCGCAGGTGTCGAAGTGGCCTAATCTGCCTCGCCTCGAGAATAGGCCCGCGCTGGAAGGGGCGTCCGCGACTGCCGGACTGAGTTTCAAAGGCGGTCGGAGCCTCAATCTCGCCACGACTCACCTTCTCGAGAATCTCCAGCGCCGATTCTCCCTCGACCGGAGGCCGCAGCGTGAGGATCGCGTAGAGGATGCCCCCGAGCGCATAGATGTCGGAACGTTCATCGACCTCCGCCATGTTGCCGCTGGCCTGCTCGGGCGACATATATTGCGGCGTGCCGAGAACGGCGCCGTGGAGGGTCACTCCGGAGGGAGGGAGGGAGAGACTTGGAGACGGAGAGAGCTCCGAATCGGAACTCTCTCCGTCTCCCGCGCTCCCCCTCTCCAAGTCTCTGATCACCGCCAGCCCCCAATCCATCACCAGCACCTCACCGAACTCGCCGACCATGATATTGTCGGGCTTGAGGTCGCGGTGCAGCACGCCTTTGCTGTGGGCGAAGGCGACGGCGTCACAGACTTTTCGAAAAATGAGGAGGAGCCGATCGAGCGGATACTCGCGGAGGGCTTCGGGATCTTCCTTCCGCAGATCCTTGAGGATGGCCCCGAGCGAACGACCGTTCACCCGCTTCATCGAATAGAAGAGCGGCCGGTCGTCCTCCCAGACGAGATCGTGAATGGGCACAATGTTAGGATGGGCGAGCATCGCGAGGACTTTCGCTTCGCGGAGGAAACGCTCGCGCATCGCCGGACTCGCGTCGCCTTCGAGCAGCATCACCTTGATCGCGACGGTGCGGTCGAGCTTGCCGTCGTGCGCCTCCAATACGCTTCCCATTCCGCCGGTCGAGATCTCCTTGCCGAGTTGATAGTTCTCCACGCCGGAAGCAGGACTCGGACTAGGGGATGGACGGTCTTCGGTCATGAAATCAGAGGGCAAGTGGGCGACACCTGTTCAGTCCCGCTTTTTCCGTCGCCGTTACCATAAAAGTCCAACGATCAAGGGGCAGACTTTCCTGCGAGAACAGCTTGCAGCCATATCATCTCCGCCGGGATCTCCTCGGGGCGTAGTACGGTGCGGGCTACTTCTTCGCGGACGAGACTACGGAACTTTACGCGGAGTCGATGGATGAGAATGCGCGTCGCCGTTTCACTCGAGCCGATTTTATCGGCGATCTCGCGATGTGAGGGAGGGTCGTCATCCCACATCAAAAACGGCAGCAGCAGATCAAAGACTTCAGTCCGTCCCGCCGATTCGTAGGCGGTCCGCAACTTTTCCCTCACTCCGTCAAGAAGTTCGTTTGCCCAGGCGCGGATGAAAACTGACTCCGGGTCGTCCGTGTCCTTTGGTTCGCAGGCGTAGCGCTCTTCCGCCTCCATCGCGTCGAAGGAGACATGGGCAATTCCCCCGCCGCGCCGCTGGGCCGAATGATGGCGACCGTGATCGCTGAGGAGCCGCTTGAGAACGGCGAGTAGGTAGGAACGCAGCTTCCCGTTCTCCTGCCGGGCCGCGAGGATGGCCTCTTCGGTGATAAGGCGGTGGAAAAAAGCCTGCGTGAAATCCTGCGCGTCCGCCTGGCTGTGCCCGCTCCGCCGCAGGAAGGCGTAGATGGGATACCAGTAGCCCTTGCACAGTTCCTCCATCGCCCGGGCGACGGACGCGGGATCACCGCTCTGCACCGCCTGGACGAGGGTCCAGTGGGTAGTGGGGAACGCAGTGTAGCTCAAGGCGTCGGGAGACATGCGGTCGGCGGCGGGTAAAACCCTTTCGCTCCGTAGTCCTGACAGCATTTCCCCCCGAGGGAAAGGCGAAAGAACCGGTCCCGTGGGAGTTTCTAACGAAAGTTTCACTTTTTTTGAAACATCGGGGAAAAAACCGGGACTAGGAGCGATGGAAACCAATCTCTCAAGCCGTCCGAACGCCTCACATACTGAGTCTTTACGCCCCGTTTAAAGGCAGTTCCAACTTAATCATCATTCAACCAACTAGTAACTCATGAACCCCATCCATCGACGCAGCCTGCTGCTATTTTTTGTATTCGGTCTCGCCTTCAATTTCCAGGCCGAATGCGGCCCCCTCTCCCAACCGGCCAGCGGCAGTGCCGAGCGCAAGGCAGTCCTCGACGCGATCCGCCCCCGGGCGCAGGGCGATCTCGGTGGAGCGGTGGAGTTTGTCGTCAAGGAGATGCGCGTCCAGGACGGGTTCTGTTTCACGAGGTTGGAACCCCAACGCCCGGGAGGCGGGAAGATCGCAAAGTCGGAGACGGTCTTTGCGCAGGAGGAATTTATGGACGGGCTCACCATCTTTGCGCTGCTCGGGCAGACGGGCAACGGATGGTCGATGCTCGCCTACGTCGTCGGTCCCACGGATGTGGCCTACCAGCCCTGGCCGGAGCAATACGGAGCCCCTCGCAGCATCTTCGGATGGTGAAGGCTTCACTGCCTCTCCGTTCAAAGCAATTTCCTGTTAGTTAATCAATCAATTAGTAACTTATGAATCCCATCCATCGACGCAGCGTGCTGCTATTGTTTGTCTTTGGTCTCACCTTCCATTTCCTTGCATGCCAATCATCGGCCCGGGCGGGAACGGTCCAGCTTGCTGAGGAACGCATCTCCGACACGGTTTTTGGCACGGGAAAAACCGGCAACGAAGCAAAAGCCGATGCGGAGAATCAGGCCCGGCAGAAATCAGGAGGCAACTACGTCGTCGTGGGGACACAGGTTAAGAGAGTTGGAGAACAGTATAATTATATACTGACATTCAGCTACGCCAAGCCGTAGAAGCTCCACTCTCTCCCCGACTCCCGCTGAGTCACCGGAAAAAACTGTAACGGGGAATTTGATTTGATTTCCGGGAGTATATGAAGCCAAGAACAGTTATCCTGGTCTCAGTTGGTTTGTTAGCGGCCCTGGCGATATTTTTCTGGTGGCAGCGCAGTTCAACGATTCAGAATCCTGACAGCGATCTGACGGGGACTGTCGGAGTCGAGCAGGAACCGGCCATCAGTGAAGAACTCACCGAACTGCTCGAAACGTCGGATTTGAGTGATCCCGCCGTGCGCGAAAGAATCGCCGGCCAGGTAAAGGCCCGGGAAGAGGCGATCCGCGAGGCCGCTCATGCCAGGGCCAGGCAGCTTGGGATCACGACTAGGGAGGTGCTCGACGACGGGACAATCATTGAACTTCAGGGATTTGACGACGATGGCCCAATCTATTATTCCACCATGAATGTAGACGCGGCCATTTCCAGCGGGGCATCACAGATCCGGGGTCAGGCAGCTCCCTATGATCTCGATGGATTTGGCGTGAGGGTCGGCGTTTGGGATGGCGGAGTTGCGGGCGGGCACAAGGAATTCTCGCATGGGGGAGTTGAGACGAAGGATAAAGTCAGTAGCCAAGATCACCCGACCCACGTGATTGGGACAATCACGGCGGATGGGATCGATTCCAAAGCAAAGGGCATGGCTCCTGAGAGCGAGGTAGAGTCGTACGATTGGAATTTTGATATATCGGAAATGCTGTTGGCCGGAGCCGGTTCCGCCACGGAGAGTGACAAGCTATCGATTTCGAATCACTCCTACGGGATCATGGCCGGCTACGAACAATTCAAGTATTGGTGTGGCGCGAAGATTCGCGATGAAGATTGGGGCACCGGTCGGAAACCTATTGAGGAGAAGTTCGGACGTTACAGCGATCGATCAAAAGTGATCGATACAGTGGCGTTTTCGCTGCCCTATCTGACCAGCTTTTTTGCGGCGGCAAACGACAGAGATCACAATCCGGAGCCGCGCGACTGGATCCAGTATCTCGACGGCACAGGCACCTTTGAAAAAGGGGATATGCAAAAGAAAACGGAAGGTGGTTTTATCTATGATGATGACGAGAGTCCCCTGGGGGATGGGAAATACCGGAATGGGTTTGAAAACATTCGCGGGGCCGGTATCGCTAAGAATGTCATCACGGTGGGTGCGGTTAAAGACGCGGTGAGTGGCGGTAGCCGCTCGCTGGAGGGAGCAATCATGACCGACTTTTCCAGTTGGGGCCCAACCGACGACGGACGGATCAAGCCCGATATTGTGGCCAATGGATTCGAGGTCTACTCCCCGATTTCCGATGGCTGGAGCAAGTATGCCAGTGATAGCGGAACGAGCATGGCCGCCCCATCCGCCACAGGTTCGGCGGCTCTGCTGGCCGAACTCTACCAGAACGAGTTCAAGAAACTCATGCCCTCGAGCCTGATGAAGGCACTCCTCATCCATACGGCGGACGATCTCGGCACTCCCGGTCCCGACTATTCCAATGGATGGGGACTCATCAATGTCAAGGCGGCGGCGGACATCATTCTGGCTCATAAGAAGCATGTGGATAAAACGGATCCCAAAGCCGACGCCAAACTGATCGAGGGGGCCATCCTCGCCGACAAGGTGCCCTTCACCCACCGCTTCCTGAGCGATGGCAGCACTCCCATCCGGGTCACTCTGTGCTGGACCGATCCGGCCGGTCCGGAGCAGGGGAGTGACAGCCGCACCTCCGTGCTCTCCCACAACCTCGACCTCGTCATCACCGGACCCAATGGAGAAGTGCACGAGCCCTACAAGATGCCCTACGTGGGCGACTGGAGTCTGGCGAAGCTGGAGGCCGGGGCGATTCGGGGAAAGAATGATACGGACAATGTCGAGCATGTCTTCGACCGCGCGAAACCAACGCTCGATGGTCCCGGCCTCTACCAGGTGACGGTGTCTCTCGACGGATCATTGAAGAAGACGATCGCCCGCCAGAACTTTTCGCTCGTCGTCACCGGGGGCATCGCCCTGCCCAAAGGCAAGGCGGCGATCGAACTCGACGAGAGTCTCGGTTTTGGCGAAGTGGCCGTGGGGAGGGGACGGACGGTGAATCTCCAGATTCGCAACGTGGGAGACGCGGATCTCAATGTCAGCGGGATCGACTTCTCCGGGAATGAGGAAATGTCGGGGAGCTTTAGTGGCGTGATCAAAGCGGGCGCATCCGAGCCGGTGGCGGTCACTTATACTCCCGTCACGGCGGTGGAGGGTTTGCACCCGTGGTTCGGCACCTTGAGTGTGCTTTCCGATGCCGCCGCCGGGAGAACGACTGTTCCGCTCGGACGAGTGGTCCCGGGAATCGATAACGACGCCCCGAAGCTGCGACTTCCGCCTCAGGGAGTGGCCTTCGAGACCAACTACATCGACGAGCTGGTCGATAGCGAATGGTCCTACGACTGGGAGGGGGAATCCTACACCAATCGCTTTGCCTTCAACGCGGACTGGACCGTCCGGATCATCGTCGTCGACAATCCGAATTACCGGACGAGCGATATCCAGGCCGGATACAGTTGGAGGCCGATCGGGCCGAATCAGATCGCCATTACCGGACCTGGAAAATCGGAGTTCTCCAGCGACGCGATCAACCTGAAATTCACCTCAGCAAGCAGCTTTGAAACGACCAGCTTGGGCGGAAAGGCTATCCAGGGGCGGCGTTATGGCGAAGCGAAAATCCCGGTGAGTTATACCGAGGGTCTCGCCGGAATGGTTTTTAACTATCTCTACTGGAAACGAAAGGGGAACACGGTCACTGATTTTTCCACGACTTACGAACCTGTCTTCGGGCAGTTTCTAGCCGATGGAAAAATTAAGCCCTATCTCCGGGACGATATACACGGCGTGTGGGATAATGTGACATGGAACGTCCACGCAAAAAATGTGGTCCGCCTGTCCAACGCCTCGACCGGGAAGCAAATCTATCTGCATTTTGTCGCTCCTCGACGGGACCCGGGCTATCCTGACCGAGGACACAAACCCTGTGTGGCAACCGGGTGGGAAGGAAACAACATGATGGGGTATTTCGTGGTGCCCAAGGCCGCGAAAGATCCGGCAAAGGATCTGACGGAGCGCCAGGAGAGACCCATCACCGGAAACTTCGGAGGAATTGAAATGGTATGGTGCCTGCCCGGTGACTTTGACATGGGAAGTCCGGAGACCGAGACCGGGCGACAGCCGCATGAAAGCTCGCACCGCGTGACCCTGACGAGAGGCTTCTGGATCGCGAAGACGGAAACCACCCAGGAGCAATGGAAGATGGTGATGGGGACAAGCCACGGCCAGTTCAGCGGGACGAATCTGCCGGTGGAGCAGGTCAGTTGGGATGACGCACAAGCCTGGTGCACGAAGATGAATGAGCTGCACCCCCTGCCCGCCGGGACGGAGTGGGGGTTGCCGACCGAGGCACAATGGGAGTACGCCTGTCGTGCCGGAACGAGCGGACCGTATGCGGGCGCCAGCCTCGATGCTCTGGCCTGGTATGACGGAACGAGCGGCAACACGCTGCAACCGGTCGCCACCAAGAGTGCGAATGCCTGGGGTTTGCATGATATGCATGGCAATGTGTCGGAGTGGTGTGCCGATGGCTACACCGAAGCCTATCCGGTCGGACCGGTGAAAGATCCAAGAGGAGCCGTCGGTGCGGACGGCTTCCGGGTGCTTCGAGGCGGGGCCTGGGAAAGTCCGGATTTTGGCTGCCGTTCCGCGAGCCGATTCAAGTTTTCACCCGGAACTAAACAAATGAATATTGGATTTCGCGCGGCGATTGTGGCCACGGAGTAGTGAGTCATTCTTCGCCGGGGTAGGTCACTGCTGAGCGGTGGTCCAAACCGGTGTGGTTGGTGGAGCAAGCTCTGTTATATAAGCCGGAAAGTAAGCAAATATCCAAGTTTGGCTAAAAGTAACAAGATTTTCAGCTTTTTAGTAGCAGTTACCCCAAAACTTTAGTTTATAAGATCTGCGCGTCTTTTCTCCGGAATCCTCGAACCATTCCCGAACAAGATCACCAGAGTTTGAAATTAGAAACATCTTTCCTCTGCCACGGCCCGATGAATCAATCTCCCGGTTGATCCGTCTTCGGGCAGGGACTTTTCAATTTATATCTGAACGAAGCATTATTATGGAGCAGCCACCGTCTGAGGATTCTAACGAACTATCCAAGGCAAACCCTGAGCCGGGAACCAATCCGGTGCCTGAGACACTCAAGCAATCGTCACCGGCTGGAGCTGCGACGACTGGCAAAGCAGCCGCAACGGCGACCTCGGGTGCTTCTGCGATCAAGACCGTCCTGATTGCCATCGGTGCCGCCGCCCTCGGTGTCACTGGAGCGGTCTACGGTCCCTCGCTCCTGCAGGAGTTTAGCCCCGGCATCTCTGGTATCCCGGGTAGCACAGACGGACCCGGCGGGTCGGTTCCCAAAGCGGGGTTTGTGTTAGGGAGCATCACCTCTTCCGAACCGGTCAGCAGCATTGTTGTCACACTCAAAGCCGGTGCCGACGGCGCGGATCTCAATGAAAGGGTCGATGTCCACCTAGGGACGGGTTTTCCTCTTCGTCTTTTCCCGCTGGGCAACGACGCGCGCACGCCCGCCTTTGCCGCGTTTCCGCAGAAGTCCTCCCTCGACCCGGGAGAAACGAGCATTCCCGCGGGCGGTGAAGCTACCTTCGAATTTTCCACCCAGAGTGAGAGCGGACAGGATCTTCTGGGGACAACTCCCCAATTGCTGAAAGACCTGACCGTCGGCGACCTCACGGCCATTGGATTTTCCTCCCTCGGAGCGAGCGACTGGGTACTTGAGGGCTATCGAATCGAAGTGAACGGAAAACTCTTTGCGGAACACGATTCCGTAAACGCCCGGCCCGGAACGGTTCTCGGCGAGGTGCGGAAGGAGCTGGCTTCGCTGAAACCCGAAAGCGAAGTGCTCCTGAAAGAAATCGCCGATCTGAAGACGCTCATGGCGACCGGGCTCGGCGGTGACAAGGACAAGGCCGACCTTGCCTTGAAAGAGGCGGCAATGGAGGAGATCGCCGGACCGCTCAACCTTCTCGCCGGGCAGGGTGCGGGCTATTATCCCTGGTATGTGGAGCAGAATAAAAAACTCCTTTCCAAAGTTGCTGTGGATTCTCCGGTCGGTGAGATCGGGATCAAGTTGCTCGCAGGCGGCGGGGAGGAACCCGGAACACGGAATCCCCTATACATCAAGGCAGGCGCGAAAAAGTTTCTCCTTACCTCCGAGGCGGATCCACTCGTCGCGCGGGAAGCTCCCCAGGAGTTCACTATTTCGCTGGCTGACCTGAAATACAATCCCATCACCACCGACGACCTCGACAAGATCGGGGTGGGAGTGATCGGGAACGAGGAACGTTTCGGTCAGGTTCCTGACCGGGCCAAACTCCAGCGTGTCGTCATCACGGAGGGCGGGAAGACCATCTACGACAGCGAACTCAAGGTCGAAGATCGTCGCGCTCTCGAGGCCTACTGGCTCGTGCCGCCGGCGCATTATGATCACGCCGGCCAAATCATCCAGAATCAGGAGAAGGCGACCGACAAATACCTCTGGCTGTCCGGCATGGTGGCCCCGCCGGAATTAATCAACAATAAAGGTCCGGTGGCTCCCGAGGCCCCGCTGCCGGGCGGAACTCCTGGCTCCTTCCAGCCCCTCCCGTTTCCCGGCGGTGCCGGCCTTCCCGGTTCGAATACTCCGGGAGCTCCAGGGATCAGGCCCAATACTCCGGGGCTGACGCCCGGGACGGTCTTTACCCCGCTACCGACTCCGGGATCGACCACCCCCGGAGCGGGTCCGTTCCCCGGCGGAAACCCCGGCCAAAACCCCGGATTCAACCCGGGAGGAAATCCCGGATTCAATCCAGGCCAGAATCCCGGTTTCCCTGGCTCGGGCATCGGACAGTCCCAGCCCGCCAGCACGACCTTCTCCGGGTCGCCCTCGGGTACCTTCATTCCGACTGGCCAGTTTGATCCCGCGACCGGCTTGGTGCGGGGCACTCTTCAGCGAAGCAATCCCGGCGGATTCACTCCGATCCGCACCAATTTCGGCCCCGGAGGACTGAATCCAGGTGTCTTTAATCAGCCGACCATCCCGTCAAACAACCAGAGAGGTCTGACCGCGTCAGATATCGCGCAACTTGCCACCGCGATCCTGAATTTTATCAAACCTACCCCGGCGACTCCCACCCCGGCGAATCCGATTGCTCCGCCGACCATCGCTGTGGCCGGATTTCCCAACAGCGTAGGCACGGTGGAGATCGGGAAAAAAGTCACGGTGGACTGGACGGTCATTGGAGATGCGGCGGGTCTGGGAACGATCAGCAGCTTCCGCATCGATCTGATGCCGGCGCTCCCTCATCTCAGTCCTCCCACACCGGCGGGATCGATAGCGCTCGCGACGACTTCGGCGAATGCGAATTCACGCACGGTTTCCGTTCCCGCGATCATCCTGCCTGCAGCGGGTCTCCCTGGAGTGAAAAAAGAGGATCTCCCGCTCCTTTATGTGAAACCCGTCGTGACCGCCCTTGATGCCAATGGGAAGACGGTTGGAACGGCGCGGGAAGGGGCCATCCTTCCTCTCTTACCGAGTATATCAATCAACGCGGCGAAGTCTGAACTTGAATACGAGTTGCGCCGCGGGCTTCGGAGTTTGCCAACGGACGATCCCCTCTCGGTATTGAATGGCAGTTTCCAGATGATCCCGCCACAACCACCGAACACCTCGTGGAAGGCACTTGGCGTGGTGAAGCCTGGAATCGGGGTTTCAGATATCGCGGCCATGATCGGATTTACCGAGGAGAGTTCCGTCGGGGGGCTGCGCTTTGCTCCCAACGAGTTGGTCTCGATTCCCAATCTTTCGGCCACTTCCTATAATACTGCGGTTCGGACCAAGGGAGGTGGTATAGCGGTGCTGATGTTTGAAGGTCAAATTTCCCAGCCCGTCAAATTACCCGGAGACCCGGCGATGCCAGCTGGGAAAGACGGGGCGCCGAGAGGATGGCGTGTCGTCGGGCATCTCGGATTCCTCGCCGGCTCTTCCGGAGGGGCGGGGACGGCGGACGTCCAGATGCGCGTCGAACTGAGCGGTAACGGGAAGGCCCAGGGCCCTTCGATTGTTCGCAATTTGAACGGCGACCATATTGTGGATCCAACCGATTCAAAGCTGGAGAAGTGTGCCTGGTTCCGCCTTGAGACCAGCGCTCCTATCGTGGTGAAGCAAACCCCCGGCGGACCTATGCAGGAGTTCGACATACCTATCAGTTTCGAGGCGCTGGACAAGGGACTGGCATCTCCCCCGTCCTACCCGGTTTCGAGACCTGCGGCCGCGTTTGATCCGCGCCCCGCGCCGGTGGCACCCTTTGTGGCGGCCATCCCCAAGGGATCGGATATTGCGAACCCAAATAATCATCTCACGGCATCGATGACCAAGGTGGATTTCGATGCTTACGAGGCGGCCAAGAAAAACGGAAACCCATTTGGTGTGAGCTTCGGTGTGACCATCACGATCATGGCCGACACCTCGGCGTCCCCGGTCAGTGACACCCTGGGGGTCTTCGGATTACGCATTGTTCCGGATGTTTACTGAGAAGGGTAGAGTGTGAGACCAGTTTGTAACCCCATTTCGAGTCCGTTTACGCAGAAGTCAGCCATGAAAAATAAATTCCATCGTGTGCGATCAGTCACCCTCCCGGGTTTTGCCTGCTTGTTGTTTCTCGTTCTCTGGCAGGGCCTCGCGTTGACGCTCTCTGCCCAGGATGGATCGGGGATCACCCTGAGCGGGCGGGTTTCAGGACAGGATGACAAGGGAACCTATGTGGGAGTGCTTCCGAAGGCGAAGGTCGACTTGTTCAAGTCTGACAACTCTGCCGCAGGTAGCGCGACGGCGGATGAAACCGGATTCTACCAGATCACCGGACTGAAGGCGGGAACCTATACCTACAAGGTCTCAGCCAATGGGTATGCGCCGGATGAAGCGGGTCGCGGAATGGCGATTCCAGAGGGTGGGGAGGGGGTGGTCTTTGATTTTATCCTATCGACGAATCAACCCGTCATCGTTTCCCCGGGGATCCTCAGCGGCAACGCGTGGGGTGAGAAGGACGGCAAGCGGACGCCGATGGCGGGGGTCCAGGTCACCGCCAAACTGGAATCCGGTGGCCATGGTCTGGTGACCGGCTACACCGATGCGAAGGGGGCTTATACTTTGAACCTGACGCCCGGATCGTGGAAGACTTCGGCGTCCTCCTTCGGGATGAATACCCTGGTCTATCCCGAGGTGGTCACGATTCAGGAGACGTCACCCGCGACCGCAGACTTTATCTTTGCCGCTGAAAATCAGGGAATTGCTCCTCTCGGAGGCAAAGTCTTCGCCCTTGCCTCGGTTCCGGCCGGGTCCGCCACGGCGGGAGTGGTTCCCGTGATCCGTTTTGTCAATCGGGAGAACGGAAAAGTCACGAACGGAACAGTTACCTCAGTTTCGGGAGATCAGCTCACTGCAGCTGGGCTTCCGAAAGATGCCCTCTCCGGAGCGATCTCCTGGTATCAGGCGGAACCCTCCGAAGCACTCACGGCGGGTAGATACCTGGTTCAGGGAGATCATAGTAGTTTTGCTACGGTGATCTCACCCGAAAAACAGGTCTCACCTGATCTGACCTGCTGGTTTGACATCGCCTTCGTTCCCGAAAGGAAGCCCGTCGGGCCGGATATGACGGATGTTACCAAACCGGTGCGGCCGGTTCAGCCGGAAATTCCCGGAGAGCCGGTCGTTCCAGGTCTCCGTGGACGGGTCTCGGGGCAGAGCGAGGTGGGAGAATATCTCGGAGTGGTGCCCGGGGCTACCGTCGCGGTTCTGGACGGATCGGGAAAGGTGGTGGCTCAGACCACCAGCAACGATACCGGCTACTATGAACTGACCGGACTCGGTGCCGGCAATTGGACCTACCGGGTCACCGCGCCAAATTTTGCACCGGACGACGCCGGTCGCGGATTCAGTCTCGAAGCGGGAACCGGAGTGCAGGTTTATGATTTTATTCTTTCCCAGAAAGTGCCCGAGCGCCCCTCTCTTGGAGTGGTTTACGGGACCGTCGTTCGCGGGGAGGGAAGGAACAGGGTTCCTCTCGCGGGTTCCATGATCTCTCTCCGGCCGGCTGCGGGCGGAACGATCCGAACGGTGATGACCGACCAGAGCGGATCCTACCGGCTTGAGCTGCCGGCGACAGATTGGCAGGTCTCGGCGCTGAGCAGCGAGTTCGAGGCCAGTGTGCATCCGGCCGTGGTTTCGCTGAAGGCAGGAGCTGAAGAGGCGGCCCACTTCAACTTCCAGGAGCGGAATCGTCCCGATGCTCCCACGATGATGAACGACGTCTTTGTTCTGACCTCGGTGGAAAAGGACCGCGAAGGAAGGGGGCAGGTGCCCGTAGTCGAGTTTGTCTCCGACGACGGGCGGGTGCGAATCCCCGCCGTGGTCTCGCCGATCGAAGGCGCGGCACTCGCGGGGATGGGCGTTTCCGCCGGGGCGAGGTCGTGGGATTGGTACGGGGCGAAACCGTCGCAACCGCTTCCCGCAGGTCGCTATCGGGCCCAGGGGCAGGCGGCGGGATGCACTCCCGCCTCGACCGAAACGAAAACTCTCGGTCAGTCCCTCTCGGTCGTGTTCGATCTGGCCCTGAGCCGGGTTCGCATCGAGCCCCCGGTGGTCATTGTCAATCCGCCGATGCCGGTCCCGCCAGTACCGGTCCCGCCGGTCGGGGTTAAGCCGGGCGAGCTGTTTGGACGCGTCAACCAGAAGAGCGACAAGGGCAGACGTCCGATCGCGAACACCCGCATTATCGCGATGAACGATGCCGGAGTGAAACTCGAGACGGTGACCAATGACGAAGGCTTCTACTCGCTAAAGCTTCCCGTCGACAACTGGCGTGTCACTGCGACCGGGCCGACCGGAGACAGTGTCCACCCCGATGTGGTCTCCATTGCCGCAGAATCGAAGCGGGAAGTCGACTTCTCCTTTGCCGCCACCCCACCACCGATGCCTGATCCGGTCGTCGTGCAGATCCTCGTGACCTGCAACAAGGGTGAGGTTATCCCGGGGGCGAAGGTCAGGCTCATCAAAAAAGCGCCGGGAGCCGATTTCGAACGGTCGCCCGAGCTGACCACGGACGAGAAGGGTGGAGCATCGCGCACCCTCGAAGAGGGATTCGGCACCTACACGGTAATGGCCGGCCTTGAGGGCTACAAGCCGTACTCGGGTGATGTGGTGGTGAACGAAAGCAATCGTTCCCTGACCATCCAATTGATCGAGTTGCCCGAGTTGCTTATCACCGTTTCCGACAGCGCCGGAAAAGTTCTTCCCGGCGCGAATCTTCGGCTCATCGACAAGACCCGTGGGAAGAGTCTCAGTGAAGCGGTGCAAAGCCTGACCGACGAGGAGGGAGTCGGACCTTTTATCCTGCAGGATGGACCGGGCGACTACGTGCTCATGGCCAGTCTGAGCGGGTACCAAACGCTTACGAGAGAACTGAAAGTGGGCGAGGAAAGCACCGGGCTTGCCATCTCGCTCTTCAGGGAGGGGGAGATGCGTCCCATGGATCTCACCGGCGTGCTTGTCGAACTGACGCCGGGCCAGGACAAAGCCTATCGGGACGGCAAAAGAATTCCGAATGCCTTGATCGCGTTTCAGGCTTCCGAGGGAGCGACGCTGCCCGAGAGCCTGAGGAGTCCGCTGCGGACAAACGCCAA
Source organism: Akkermansiaceae bacterium UBA2381 (assembly GCA_002344215.1). Lineage (GTDB taxonomy): Bacteria > Verrucomicrobiota > Verrucomicrobiia > Verrucomicrobiales > DEV007 > Arctic95D-9. Next base: position 53,715 of record DDSV01000024.1, on the reverse strand, counting down.
TGGCGAGTTTTCCGCCAAAGGCGTTCTGGAAGGGAACTATCTTGTGTCGATTGCAGCCGAAGGGTATCTGGAATCCACCGCCTCACTTCAGGTGGTCACCGGGATGGAAGAGGCGCTGCTCTCCCTGAATCCGAGGAACACGGAGAAGGAAGATTGGATCCGGAAGATCCTCACCGATGGATGGGGGAAGACCCGGCGTTCTCAACAGTTCCACGAGAATGGAGTCAAGGCGGACAGTACCGACAGCAATGTCGACTACGCTCTCGGACTTTCCGTGCTCGCTGCCAAGGAGAAGGAGAAGGAGAAGAACATGGCGATCACCGCTTACAGCCAGGCGGTCGGCAAAGTCAGCGGAGAAATGTGGTGGGACCGCGCCAGTGAGGGTCACATCTGGACTTTGATGCACCACGAACAGGCGGAGACCGCTGCCACGGAAATAAGGCGCCTGGTCTCCTCACAATATCGCAACCGTGCGGCGAACGAGGCAGGTCACCAGACCGCTTACCTGTTCGGCGTGACGGTCGGGGTCTTGAACGGGCCCTGGGGCACCGAGGCCACCCGTCCCGGTTATGCGCAACTCGATCAGGAGGTTTCATCGTCCCTGCAGGAGCCGCTTCTCTCCTCCTATCTCGAGGGGCGCAAGCGCGTCACCGATGCCTACAGTCAGATGACCGAGGCCGAGGGCAAAGCGAAAAAAGAGAAGGAAGAGGCGGCCGCGGCCGAACAAATGTCCATGGTAGCGGCAGCGCAGAAAAAACTTCAGGACCTGCAGACCCAGTTGAACAACAACACGGCACAGCAGGAATCCATGACAGGGGAGTTCACCACCTACCGGACCAATGTCGAGTCAAACGTCAACGGGTACGGCAAACAGTTGCAGGATTTGGAAGCACAGATTCAGCAGCTCCAGGCCATGGTCCAGAAGGAAAGCCAGGAGATGGATGCCGTCGCCGGAAGAAAGATGCAGGAACTCGAAGGAGGGCTGAAGGCCAACGCCGAGCAGCAGGAACGGCAGAATCAGCAGTTTCTGACCTACCGGAATCAGGTTGAGGCGGCGGCCAACGGCTATACCGCCCAGTTGCAGGAGATCCAGACGCAGTTGCAACAGATTCAGACGGCGATGAATGACGGAGCGGCGCAGGCGGCGGCAGCGGAAAAGACCCGCATGGCGGCGCAGTCAGGTCAAAGGATGCAGGAGATCCAGACCGAGATGAACAACATCACGACCGCGCAGCAGGCCTTGAACCAGCAGTTTACGACCTACCGCGCCGGGGTGGAAGAGACCATCAATGGCTACTCGGCGCAGAAGCAGCAACTCCAGATGCAGATGCAGGAGATCCAGGCCGCTCTCAATCAATGGAATGCGCTCCCTGGCTTTTGCGAGGTATGCCTTCAATCGGCGGAGAAGCAACCCGATTGCCCTGACTGTGCCGAGGTTCGTCGCCAGAAAGAGGCTAACATTATCACATTGAGTCAGCAATTAAATCCCTATCAGACCCAGATGCAGCAAATCGACGGGCTGATTGCCACCGCGCAGGGGCAATACCGTGAGGCCGAGGGGCAATACCAGCAGCAGGTCAACCAGATGAATACGAGTGCGGCCACGTTAACCCGGGAATACAACCAGTTGGGCCAGCAGATGAATGCCAACCCGAATCCACCGACCGAGGGAATGAATGAGCAGGTGGCCGCGATGAACCGGCAGGCGACCCAGCTTCAGACCCAGTATCAGGAGATCCAAGGCATGTTGACCGCCCTTCAGAAACAATATCAGGATGACGAGGCGAAGCACTTGCAGACCATCAACCAGCTGACTGAGTCCGCGAATGCGATGACCGCAGAATACAACAAGCTCGGCACCCAAATGGCCAACCCCGGAGGGCAGAAACCGCCGGGAGAGGGTCCCATGTCGGCGGCGAATACGCAGTTGCTGCAGTTGCAAAATCAATATCAGGAAGTGCAGGGGCTCATCACGAAGACCCAGGAGGACTACCGCATCGCCGGGGAGAAGCACCAGAAACAAATCAACGACTTGATGCAGCTCGCGACCGCGTTGACCGGGCAGATCAATGAGCTGACCGCGCAGATGGCGGCCGCTCCGGGTTCGAACGAAAAACCGGCAGGGGAGGGGACGGAAAACGCAAGGCCGAAGACCCCCTTTGCCAGCTTCGCGGACTATCCGATCGAGCAGCGTCGTCAGGAGTTGCTGGGATGGGTGACAAGGGAGTCCAATCTGCCTTCGCCTGTCATGACACGATGATGCGGGTAATTCCTGAATTTTAGATTCCGTCCTAACAAACGACAAATTATTCCATGGATCTTTTTCACTCCTTTTTTCATCGTTGTGTGATCCCGGGGCTCGCGACATCGATGGCCTGCGGGATTCTCCTTCTCGTACCGGAAAACAGCGCGGCCCAGATCCCCGGCGAGAAGTCAGCCAATCTGGGCGGTCGGCCCCAGGTGATTGCTTTTGTGAATCAGACAACGGAAAAACTCGTGGTCCACTGGATCGATTTTGACGGAGTCGGTCGCGAGATTGGCTTGATGGTCCCGAATCAGGTCGCGGAGATCACCACCTTTCCCGGCCATCTCACCACGTTCTCCTCGGGCAGCCGCCGTGTCGCAACCTTCCGTGCTTCAACCATTAGTGAATCCGCCTATGCCATCGCCGGTTCCGGAAGCGGAGGCGGTTCCGGAGGCGGAGCGGTCAATCCGGGTCCGACTCCAGTGAGTTCGCAAGTCTCGATTTCCAGTGCGGATTTCGGCGGGCAAAATCATGTCACCAAACAGATCAGCCTCTCCCGCGGAGGTCGTTTGGCGGTGGATCTCGATTCGAACGCATCCACGGGCTTTGCCTGGGGAAAACAGGCGTTCAATACCGACGAATCCATCGCAAGACAGCTGAGTCATGAGTTTCGCGGTCCCAAGACGGCGATGCCCGGGGCCGGGGGAACCGAAGTGTGGACCTTCGAGGCGCTTCGGCCGGGAGTGACGACCTTGATTTTTAACTACTCCCAGGGATGGACCGGGGGGCAGAAAGACGCGAGGACGCTGACCGTAATTATCACCGTGAGATAGACGGAGAGTTTAAAGATGAACTGAAGTTCGACCCGGATTGATTGGACATCCCGAATGACTCATATGGAACAGCGACATACACAATATGTAGGGACGATCTCTGCCGCCCGAAGCTTCCGGTTACTGGTGCTGGCTTTGGCGCTCTCCTTCATTCCGCTGAGCGGGTGGGGGCAGACGCCATCGGAGCGTTCAACTAACCTGGGGGGGCGTTCTCTCGTTGTGGCCTTTGTGAATCAGTCAGGCCAAAACGTGACGGCTCAGTGGATTGACTTCGAGGGACGCCCTCGCGAAATCGGGTTGATGGTTCCGAACCAGACTATCGAACTGACGACCTTCCCCGGCCACGTCACGACATTTTCGGCGGGCAATCGACGACTGGCGACATTTCGCGCCTCGACCCTGAGTGATTCCGCCTATGCGATCACCGCAGGCGGTGGGTCTCCGTCGGGTTCGAACAACACAGTTAGCACCTTTTCCAACTCAGGTAATCAAGGCGGAGGTAGTGGCACCCAAGGGGGGAACTTCGGGAATCAGAGAGGAAACGCCGGAACGGGTTTCACGCTTGCGGACATTGGGAAGTTGATCAACGCCGTAAGAAACGGGTTGCCGATTTCCACCGTAGGAGGGTCCGGAAGCACTATTGGAGGTGGAACTAATCCGACCGTGAACCCGGTCGTGAACCCGGTCGTGAATCCAGTCGTGAACCCGGTCGTGAATCCAGTCGTGAATCCAGTCGTGAATCCCACGCAGATTACTGCCACCGGTTCACAATTGACTCCTCAACAGGCGCAGGACCTCGTCAATTTTCACAACCGTGTTCGCAATGATGTGGGAGTGGGACCGGTGACCTGGGATGCTGACGTGGCGGCATTTGCCCAGGCTTATGCTGAGACACTCGCATCCACGGGGAATTGGGCTCACAACCCGAACCGCACCTTGAACGGCGTCACCCTCGGTGAGAATCTTGCCATGGGATCCGGCAAGACCTTTACGGTCGTTGAGTTGGCTGACGGATGGGAGTCCGACGAAAAACCCTTCTGGATCGTGGGTTCGAAGATTGGCGATCCCCCTTCCCAGCCGGGAAAAGTGACCGGGCATTACACGCAGATGATCTGGAAGGATTCGACAAAGATCGGTGCCGGGATGGCCACGGGACCTACCGGAACCTATCTCGTCTGCAACTACAGTCCGACTGGAAACTATACCGGTCAAAAGCCGTACTGATATTGCGGAATTTAAATTCCTGACAGAAAACAAAATGAAAGTGTTCCCCAACCGAATCGTCGCGACCTTTGTTCTGGTCATGATGAGCCCGATGCTCCGGGCTGAACAGAAAACGGAAAGCTACAACGGAACTTTCTTCGGGAATCCCTGCCAGGTCACGATCAACTGGGCGAACTTCAGCGGGCAGGGCGCGGTCGATGGCCGTATCGTCGACGGAGCCGGGGTGACCTTTCCTTTCCAGGGAAACAATCCCCGATCAGGTTATCTGGAGCTCGACGTTGAGGGTCAGACCTATGCACTGCAGAAGCAGAATGCCGGAGGTCAGATCTCGTGGAACAGTCCCAATCTTTCCTTCAGCCGGACCTCGACCGCCCCGGTTGGTCCGGGAGCGACTCCTACGGGCACCACTTCGAATCTTCCGGCCATTGGGGGAGGGGCAACCCGTCGTTATACCGGTCTTTACCGGGGTAAACCGTTCACCGCGACCCTGACCTGGGAAAGACCCGATGGAAGCGGTAACGTCCAGGGAACCATGATCATTGAAGGAGATATGCTGAGCGATTTCAAGGGCGGGGAGACTCGTCCCGGGTTTCTAGAGGTGGAAGTGTCGGCGGACAATTCGATCAATCACAAACTAACTAAAGGACAACAAGGGGTGAGCACGGTGTGGACGGGGGAATACCTGACCCTCAACGAAGTGAGTTCCGCACCACCCGGCGGATACACTCCTTCGACGTCTCCTGTGGCCCCCTATACTCCGCCGAAGCCACCGGTCTTTACCCCGCCTACGGCGACGACTCCGGCAATGCCGTCCCCGCCTACCTTTGTTCCCCCGAAGATGCCGGCCCCTCCGACCTTCAACCCAACAGGGGGCACTCCACCTCCGACGATGCCGGCCCCTCCGACTTTCAACCCGACTGTGACGACTGCTCCTGCGACCCCGGGGACATCTCCTGTCCCCGCAGCCGGTGGCACAAAATGGGTCATCGCCTGCGAGGCTGAGGGATCGGCGAGGACAGCTAACGCGGCTGTGGAACGATGGCGTGCCAAGGGCTTCAACGCCGGCTCTCTCTGGATCCCGGATTACAGTTCTCTCAGCGGAGCCAAGCTCTGGCTCGTCCATGTCGGACCATTCGAATATTCCCAAAAGGCCGAGGCTCAGAGGATGTTGGGTGAGGTGAAAAAGCACTACAAGGACGCCTACGGCATCAAGATCGACAATTCCGGCAAGCGGGAAACGTTCTAAAGGTGCCTCAGAATTGAAATCGCCGGAACTTTAATGGTAGCCGGGGTCGCTGATCCCGGAAGAGGTGCACTTGAAAATCGGGCCTCCAACCCGGCCTCACAGAGGCCAGCTACAGGGATATAGCTTCGTTACCGAATGCCGGCGATCGCCCTTTCTGCGTTTCCTTTTTTGCTGGCCAAGCCGGTCGGTAGAACCGTAAGTATCAGTGGACCGCCCTCCATTAGATAACCAACGATTCAAGTACCAATAAAGATGATGACTCCAAACGCCCCTTTCTCCCGCCGTAATTTTGTTGTTACCGGAGCACTCGCTGCCGGTGCCGTCCTCGCCCCCGGCAGGATGGTTCACGCCGCCGCTCCCCACACCCAGGAAGCGCTTCCCTATGCCTTTGACGCTCTCGCTCCGCATATCGATGCCCTGACGATGGAGATCCATCACGGCAAACATCACGCCGCCTACATCAAAAATCTCAACACTGCTCTCGAAGGCAAAGCCGATCTTGCGGCGAAGTCGATTGAAGAGCTTGTCATCGATATCGCGAAGGTGGAAGACGCGGTTCTCCAGACCACGATCCGCAACAACGGTGGCGGTCACTGGAACCACGCCTTTTTCTGGGAAACGCTCGCTCCGGCGGATAAGTCGGGCAAACCATCCGACGAACTTGCCAAGGCCATCGATGCCGCCTTCGGTTCGATGGATGAATTCAAAACCAAGTTTGGTGAGGCGGCGACCAAACGTTTCGGCTCCGGCTGGGCCTGGCTCATTGTCAAAGACGGCAAGCTCGCGGTGACGAGTACGCCGAATCAGGACAACCCGCTCATGAAGGAACTCGTCGTCGAGGAGAATCTCGGAACGCCTCTTCTCGGACTCGACGTCTGGGAACACGCCTACTATCTCAACTACCAGAACCGCCGTCCTGATTATATCGCGGCCTGGTGGAACATCGTGAACTGGGACAAAGTCTCGGTCCGGTTTGCGGCTTCGAAGTAAGGGTGACTGGATAGCATTTCAACAGGTAGCTCCCTGGCAGTTGGGCCGGGGAGCTACCTTTTTTGTGTACTGATTTCAAATTGCCTCCTCTTCCCAAGTCCCCCCATCCACCGTATACTTCTCCGTGCCCAGCGACGCCAAGCCTGATCTCCAGAAGAAAATGCGGGAGGTCCCCCACAAGCCGGGGGTCTACCTGCATAAAGATAGACTCGGGTCCATCATCTACGTGGGCAAGGCGCGGGATCTGCGCAAGCGGCTGGCTTCCTACTTCACGCCCTCGCGGCAGCGCATGGCGGAGCACAAGACGCGGGCGCTGATCGAGAGCATCTGGGACTTTGACTACCACGAGGTTCGCAACGAGCCCGAGGCGCTTCTTCTCGAAGGAAAGCTGATCAAGGAATACCGGCCGAAATACAACATCGCCTTCCGCGATGACAAGCGTTTCCTCCTCGTGAAAATGCATCCCGACGAGCCGTGGCCGCGTTTTCACCTCACCAGGATGAAGAAGGAGGACGGGGCCCGCTATTTCGGTCCCTTTGCCCACTCAGGCGCCCTGCGGCGTACGATCTCGTGGATGAACCGCGAATTCGGACTCCGCAATTGTCGTCCGATGGAACCGGGCGAAAAGGACTACCAGCACTGTCACGACGATGTCATCAAAAACTGCACCGCTCCCTGTATGGGGCGTATTTCCCGTGAGGACTACATGGCCCGAATCGAGCAGGCCTGCGACTTTCTCCTGGGGCATTCGAAGGACCTGATCCGTTCCATTGAAGAGGAAATGGGAGAAGCCGCCGCCGCACTCGATTTTGAGCGAGCGGCCGAACTTAGGGACATGATAGGCAACCTGAGACAGACCCTCAAACCGACCCGTCAGTTCAAGCGTCGTGGAGTCCCGGGCAAGGCAATCAATCCCGAGGCTGATGTGATCGACTTGCAGGAGTATCTGCAACTCGACCGTCCCCCGACGGTGATGGAGTGCTTCGACATTTCCAACATTTCCTCCAACCACATCGTCGCCTCGATGGTGCGCTTTCGGAACGGCGTCGCCGACAACAGCAATTACCGTCGTTATCGCATCCGGACGGTCGAGGGACAGGATGACTTTGCGAGCATGGCCGAAGTCATCCGTCGGCGTTATTCGCGCATTCTCCTCGAGGCTCGGGAACGAGTCGGAGAAGAGGACGCCGATGCCACTCAGGAGAACCCGCTCGACGCGATGCGCCGTCTCGAAGAGATTGAGGCCGAAGTGGCGGAAGAAGGAGGCGAAGGAAAGCGCGCCAAGCCCTTTGTTCGACTTCCCGATCTCGTGATCGTGGACGGGGGCAAGGGACAGTTGGGAATGGCGGTCCGCGAGCTGAATCGCCTCGGGCTTCACGATCTGCCTGTGATCGGTCTTGCAAAGCAGCGCGAGGAGGTTTTCCGACCCGGGGAATCGGAGCCCCTCGTGATCCCGCACGATCAGGGAGCCCTGAAATTGCTCCAGCGAATCCGCGACGAGGCCCATCGCTTCGCGAATGGCTACCATCAACTTCTCATGAAGCGACGGGTCGAGGAAAGTATTCTCGACGACTGCCCGGGAATCAGCCGGTCGAGGAAAGAGCGGCTTCTCGAGAGATTTGGCTCCGTATCACGGCTCCGCAAGGCTTTACCGGATGAAATAGGCTCGGTTTCGGGGATCAGCGAGAAACTGGCCCAGGAAATTGTCCATTTTTTGAAAACTCATTGAGATTAGGCCCGTATTCTGACGGTGACCCCGTCGAAATTCGTGTTATCTTTGCCTTTATAGCCCTCGCTTACTGAACTTAATGAGAACTCTGCTCCGGATATCCCTGGGCCGCCTTTCCCGGATGTTGCTGTCCGGTGCGGTTGCGCTTTCGCCGATTGTTGTGAGCGCGCAGGAGACAGCTCCCGGTTCAGGTTTTGTCATTGAGGGCCTCGCTCCCGAGACGCCGACGGCAGCGCCCCAGGCGGAAGCCGAAGCGATACCCCGTTTTGAAGATGCCCCTGCCGCGGTGAGGCCTCCGGCGATGCAGGCGGTTCCGGTGGCAGTGGACGACGCGGCTGCGGTCGAGATTCCAGCCGAGTTGCTGGGTGACGAACCCGCCATTCCTCGACCCGAAGCCGAACCCATGGCCGCGAAAGCCGATGTCGAGGAGGAGGTCGACGAAAAAGATTCCATCGTCAGCAAAATGGAGGCGATCCCGGCCAGCGCCGCGCCTGTGATGGCGGAGGATCTCCGTGCCAAGGCTCCCCAGCCCAAACAGGGACAGGTGGGCTCTTCGGTTCTCACCCGGACAGAGGCAAGGACATTTACCTTTTCCATTCCGGCGCCTCGCGGGCAGTTGCTCGACCGGAACGGGTATCCCCTGGCCCAGAGCAAAGTGTCCTACTATGCCGCGATCACTTTCCCCTTCCTCGGAGCGGGAGTTCCTGAAGCTGAGGTCCTGCGCTACGCGGGCGAACGAATCGTCCACGTGAATAATATCCTCGGGACGGACTGGGATCTTTCCGGAAAAGTCGTCATTGATCACTACCGGGATCGCCGCTGGGTACCTCTGACCTTTTCCTCCATCCTGACTGACAGTGAAGTCGATGAACTGACCCGGCAGAAAATGGAGGGACTGACGCTTCACCCGGTGTACATGAGGCATTATCCCCAGGGTAAAACCCTCTCCCATGTCATCGGCTATGTCGGTAAACGCCCGCCGCGGACGATGGGTCCCATCGTCAATGATGAAGCGCTCTGGGGACTCGGAATCGGAGTCGATGGTCTTGAGGAGACCTTTGAGACCGATCTTCGCGGGACGCCCGGCAGAGTCAATGTGCTCTTCGAGGCTGACGGAACGAAGGTGAAAGAGGAGGTTCTTTCCCGTCCGCGTCCCGGATACAATGTGGTCACCTCAATCGATCTCGAGATGCAGCGCATCTGTGAAGACCTCCTTGCCGAAAAGGTGAAATCGGGAGCGATGGTGGTGATGGATGTGAGGAACGGCGATGTCATGGCGATGGCTAGTTATCCGCAGTTCGATCCGAATCAGTTCATCCCCTCCATCTCCCCGGAGAACTATGCGGCCCTCGTGGAAGACCCGACCAAGCCGCTTTTCCCACGCGCCTACCGGGCCTCCTATCCCCCCGCGTCGACCTTCAAAGTGCCGGTGGCTCTTGGATTCCTCGAAAGCGGCTATGTGACGACCAATGATGTTTATCCCTGTCCCGCGACCTGGAAAGTCGGCAACATCGTGATGCGGAACTGGAACAAGGAAGGGGAGGGATCGATGAACGTCATTGGAGCACTCACCCGGTCTTGTAACACCTGGTTTTATGAAGTGGCGACGATGGCGGGATCTGATTCGATGAGCTACATGGCGACGCGCCTCGGTCTCGGGCAGAAGACCGGTATTCCGTTGAATGAAGCCGAGGGTTTCATCCCGACCAACCGCTGGTGGCTCGATAAGCACGGCTACATGATGTCTGATGGTGAGGAAGCGGTCATGAGTATTGGTCAGGGCACTGTTGAGGTGACTCCCCTGCAGGTCGCCAGAATGATGGCCGCTGTCGGAAACGGGAAGCAGGTCCTCAAGCCGCGATTGGTTCTTCAGGTGCAGGATTTGAATCATGAGCTCGAAAGAACCATCCCGGTCGAAGTGGCCAACTCGTTGAACGTCGATTCCTACTCGCTCAAGGCGGTGCAGCGGGGGCTTTACGATGTCGTCAATGCCGGTAACGGAACCGGCTCGGCCGCCTCGCACAAGATCACAGTCTCCGGGAAAACCGGGACAGGTCAGTGGAAACCCGCACAGAAGCAGAATATCGCCTGGTTCGCCGGCTATTTCCCCTCGAAGCACCCGGTCTACTCTTTTGCCGTGATCTATGAAGGAACCCCCGGCGAAATCGTCGGTGGCGGAAAAAATGCCGCGCCCATCGTGGGTGCTTTCCTGGAAAAATATCTCACGGAGGAAAACTATAACAAAGTCCGGGAACGTTCCGAGGCGGTTGCGGGAACCGAAGTCGAGGAACCACAGGACGATTACTCCTTCCGGGGGCCGCTCACGTCTATCTTCCGTGAAGGGGAGCCTGTTCCCGGAGAGCCCGTCATGGGTGAGATCGTTCCACAGCCCGGGGATCCCGGTGCCCAGCCGCCGCGCCAGGAAGGCGGAGGAATTTTCCAGATTTTTAAACGGAAGCGCCAGTAATGCGAAATTTTGCCATCACCCTCCTCAGTCTCTTCTGCCTTGTCGCAGCCACCTCCTGTGTCCGGGTCTCCACCGTGGTGCGGGTGAAAAAGGACGGGACCGGCTCCATCGTTTCCCGGTATTATTTTTCCCCGAATACCCTCGCTCTGGTCGACCAACTCGGTGCTCTTGGCGGCGCGCTCGAAGGCGTCAAGGGCGGACCCGATCTCGGAATGATTCGTGAGATGGCGGCACCCAATGAGGAATCTCTGCGCAAAGACGCTGCCAACTTTGGCGAAGGTGTCCGCTACGCAAAGCACGAAGCAGGTAAAGACGAAGAGGGCTGGGAAGGTTACTCGGTGATTTATGAATTCGACGACATTCGCAAGGTGCGTATCAGTCAGGATTCAGTACCCGGCAAAGCGAAGGAGTTCGTCGAATCGTCCGGAGAGGGAGTGGAGTTGGAAAAGGCCGGAGATCTGACCTTTGCGCTGGAGGGGGATCTGCTCACCGTAAAGAGCAACTTCGCCGCCGCCGGGATGGAAGGATTCATTGACGACGAGCAGATCAAGCAGGCTCGTGAGCTTGGGGTTCCCCCTTCAGAGGCCATCAAGATGGCCGCCGGCATGACCGAGGGAATGCGCATTGGTTTTTTCCTGAGGGCGGACGAAGGCATTGTCGAAACCACCGCCGAACATGTCACCGGTGATCTTATCATTCTGAGTGATGCTGATATCGCCGGTGTGCTCAACGATCCCGACTTCGGAGCGTTCATCGACAAAGGAGCTGAAACCCCCGAGGAAGTCACTGCCGACTCGGTGAAAGCACTCTTCAAAAAACTTGAGGCGATGACCGTCGAGTCCGCCGATGAGATCACGGTGAAGTTGAAGTGAGTCCCGCCGGAAGTCCCCGAGACGGGCCATTCAACCCGAATAAGAAGGAGGCTGCGCCGTGCATGCGTCATGGAGAGTCTCGTCCGGGACTGATACCTTTGCATCAGGTGTCATGTTCAGGCGGCTCATTTTAGTTCATTTTTGTTTTCTCCTCAGCCCGCTCGCCAGGTCGGCGGACTCCGAGCATTGGGCATTTCAGACTCCAATTCGACACGAATTGCCAACGACGGCAGAAAATCCGATCGATGCCTTTGTCCTCGCGAAGTTGGAGGGGAAGAACCTGCCGATCTCGCCCGAGGCCGATCCCCGCACGCTGTTGCGGCGGCTTCATCTCGATCTCACCGGCTTGCTCCCTTCGCCCGCAGAAGTGGAGGCTTTTGCGACGGCGGCGAAAACTGATCCTGCAGAGGCCAGACGCGAAGTCGTGGAAAAGCTTCTCGCTTCTCCACACTACGGCGAGCGCTGGGGGCGGCACTGGCTCGACCTGGCCCGCTACGGGGAAAGCGACGGCTATCTGGGTGATACCGAACGCCGCTGGGCCTGGCGCTACCGCGACTGGGTCGTGACGGCGGTAAATCGCGACCAACCCTACGATCAGTTCAGCATCGAGCAACTTGCCGGCGACCTCATCCCCGGTGCGACGCCGGAGCAGAAGATCGCTGCCGGATTCCACCGCAATTCCCTGCGCAACACCGAGGCCGGAGTCGATAAGGAACTGCACCGCACCAAGGAGGTGATCGACCGCGTCAACGCCACCGCGACGACCTGGCTCGCTCTGACTCTCGCCTGCGCCGAGTGCCACAACCACAAACACGACCCGCTCAAGCAGGACGAGTTTTATTCGTTTTACGCCTTCTTCAACAATCTGGAGGACAACGATCCCACGATTCCGCTCCCGGGGGAGACTGAAAAATACGAAACCGCTCTCGCCGCCTGGGAAAAGTCGCTCGCCCCGCTCGAGGCCGCCCTTGCGAAGGATGAAAAAGAGCCCCTGCCCGCCCGCCGCGCCGCCTGGGAGAAATCGTTCGTTTCCCTGCCGGCGGCGGATTGGACCATTTTAAAACCGTCGAAGGCCGAGTCGGGAGCATCGGATACGATGAAGATCGTCGACGACGGCGCCATCATCGTGACGGGTCGTTCCGGAAAAAATCCTGACACGGTCACCTACACCATTGAGACGAAACTTCCTGACAAAGCCACAGTGATCAGTGCTGTTCAGCTCGAAGTGATCGGTTCACCGGGGAGCGGACGCGAACCGGGCCTCACGGCGGGGCGGGGGAAGGACGGGGCATTTGTTCTATCGAGTTTCTCCGCACGACTCGAGTCGGATTCCGCAAAGGCGAAGTCGCTCGAGTGGGAATCGGTCGCGGTGAGCGAGGCCGATGCAAAGAGCGATCCGAGCGACGTTCTCAATGCCAAATCGACGGGCGGCTGGAGCGTCTCGAGTCGCACCCGTCAGTCGCACTTTGCGGTCTTTCGTTTGAAAGAGCCCCTCACGCTCGAGCCGGGTGGACGCCTCGTCTTCACCCTCGGCAACAAAGCGCCGGGTGGTAACTCGCTGCGCCAGTTCCGTCTCAGTGCAACGAGCGATTCCGGTGTGAACGAGCCCTCACCCGTCCCCGCGACGGTGCGGGCGGTGCTCGTGATCGAGCAGGGTAAACGCACCGAAGCTCAGCGTGAACTCGTCGCCGCCTTCCATCGCGGCATCGACCCGACCTGGAGTGAGTTGCGTCTCGCGATCGATCATCATCTCGCAAAGGTGCCCGCAAAACCCGCGAGCCGGGTGCAATCCCTGACCGAGCGAATGGAGGAGCGCCGCGAAAGTTTTGTCCATGTCAGGGGCGATTACACCCGCCGCGGGGAGACGGTCACCCCCGGAGTTCCCGCCATCCTTCACGATCTGAAAACGCGCACTTCGGGGGCGACGCCGGATCGTCTCGATCTCGCCCAATGGCTTTTTGACGAGGCCAATCCCATCACCGGCCGCGTTGCCGTCAATCAGATCTGGCAGCATCTCTTCGGGGTCGGACTGGTGTCGACCTCGGATGACTTCGGCACTGAAGGCGCGAGGCCGAGTCATCCCGAACTGCTCGACTGGCTCGCGACCGAATACCGCCGACTCGGCTGGAGCCGCAAGGCGCTCATCCGCCTCATCGTCGACTCTGATACTTACCGGAAGTCGTCCCGTCTCCCCGCCGGACCCGACCTCGAGTCACCCGACAATACCTTCCTGTGGCGTCAGAACAGCTTTCGCGTCGATGCTGAAGTCGTGCGCGACATCCACCTGACCGCGAGCGGATTGCTCTCGCGCAAGATCGGAGGCGAATCGGTTTATCCGCCTCTGCCCGGCTTCGTTACCGAGGTGGGCCGCAGTGTGAAATGGCCCGAGAGTCAGGGCGAGGACCGCTACCGTCGCGGGCTCTACATTTTCCTGAAGCGGACGATTCTCTATCCGACCCTGACGACTTTTGATGCCCCGGCAACGGATGTCGCGTGCAGCCGTCGCGACCGCTCCAACAGTCCGATGCAGGCCCTCGCTCTTTTGAATGATCCGGTCTTCCACGAGTGCGCTGAAGTGCTCGGAAAATCGCTCCTCGAAAAACACGGCGGAAAGACCGATGCCGCCATCGTCGATCTTTACGAACGCTGCCTCAACCGCGCCCCCGAACCATCGGAGGTCGACACCTTGCTCTCGGCCCACGCCGATTTTGCAGCCAAATCCGATCCCGAACAGGCTCTCGCCGCGACGGCCCGGGTCGTCCTCAATCTCGACGAGTTCATTACCCGCGACTGAACCCTCGGCGAGGTAACCCTCTTGAGTCCCATGCTTAACCCTCTTCAAAATCCGATCCAGAGTCGCCGGGACTTTTTCACCTCGGGCGCGAGCGGCATCGGCGCGCTCGCCCTGGCCTCGATGCTTCGGGATGACGGGCTCATCGCAGGGGACGGTTCCTTCAAGGCGCCGCACTTCGCACCGAAGGCGAAGAATTGCATCTACTTCTTCATGGAGGGCGGTCCGAGCCAGATGGACCTCTTTGATCCGAAGCCGAAGCTGAACGAACTCGACGGTCAACCGCTTCCGCCCTCGATTCTGGAAAAGGCCCAGTTTGCCTTCATTCAAAAAGACCAGGCGAGGCTGATGGGCAGCCCGCGGACCTTTAAAAAATACGGTCAGTGCGGGATGGATCTCTCGGACCTGCTCCCGCATCTCTCGACCTGCGTCGATGACATCGCCCTGATCCGTTCGATGTATTGTGATCAATTCAATCACCTCCCCGGGCAACTGCTGATGCTCACGGGATCGCCTTTTCGCGGATGGCCGACCCTCGGCTCGTGGCTGAACTACGGGCTCGGAAGTGACTCGCGCGACCTGCCGGGTTACGTCGTTTTGACCACTTTGGGACGCGGCCTTCCCGGAGGCGCGGCGAGCTGGTCGAGCGGCTTCCTGCCGACGAATTATGCGGGCTCTCTTTTCCGCAGCAGCGGTAGTCCGGTCCTGAATCTCGAGACGCCCGAAGGAATTACTCCGGCGATGCAGCGGCGCAGCGTCGAGACGATCAACTCACTCAATCAGCAGCGTTATGAACAGAGCGGGCACCCGGAGATCGCGGCGCGGATTAAAAATTACGAGCTGGCCTTCCGCATGCAGTCGGCTGCGCCCGAGTTGATCGATCTCTCGGGCGAGAGCAAGGCCACCCGCGAGGCCTACGGACTCGACCGCAGTGAACGCGACTCGTCGGACAAGACCGGATTCCAGAGTTCTTTTGCCCGCAACTGTCTTCTAGCGCGACGTCTCGTCGAGCGCGGGACGCGATTCGTGACGCTCTTCCTCTCGACCTGGGACCAGCACAGCAATCTCGATTCCGAGCTTGCGACGAACACTCGCATCTCGGACCAGCCCGTCGCGGCCCTCTTGAAGGACTTGAAAGAGCGCGGGCTCCTCGATGAGACGCTCGTGGTCTGGGGCGGTGAGTTCGGCCGCACTCCGCTCGGTGAAAATCGCAGCGGATTCAAGACCGTGACCGGACGCGATCATCATCCGAATTCCTTCAGCCTCTGGATGGCCGGAGGCGGCATCAAAGGTGGTCAGATTTTAGGCAAGACCGACGAAGTCGGCTGGGGTGTCGAGGAAGATCCCGTGCATGTGCATGATCTGCACGCGACGATTTTGCATCTCTTCGGTTTCGATCACAAAGAACTGACCTATCGCTTCCAGGGCAGGGACTTTCGCATTACCGATGTGCACGGGAATGTGGTGAAGAAGCTGTTGGCTTGAAAAACCTACAAAAATTCCCTCACTGCCATTCCAGTTCGACAAGCGTCACTCCCTGTCGGGCGAGCGGGAAGGAAACTTCGAGATTCCCCTCGCGTGAGCTCACTTGGGTGTCATCCGAGACCTCGGCTAGTTGGCTTATTTTTTCCAGATCGCGGATCTGTTCTGCCGTCGGCGATTGGGGTGAACCCATCGCGAGCCACAGGGTGAAAGAGTTCGAGTGAGTCTCGTCGATGAGGGTTCGGGTGACCTTTGGAGATCCCCCGGGAGAGGCTCCCAGATTCAGAGTGACGGCGGCGTCGGGTCCGTCGATGTTGTCGTCATGATAGTGCCAGACGAGCACGGTGATGCGCTTGTCTGATCGTGCCGCGAGGGCCGAAACATCGGGGCTTTTGCGGACGCCGTTCTTCAGAATTTCCTCGAGGGGAACAGCGGCGTCGCTGATCACCGGGAGGCGCTGACCGTCCATGCGAGAGAACATCCGGAAGACATTGAGCACCGGCTTGTCGATGCCGTTCGTGGCGAGGGAGCGGAATCCGGCGAAATAGGGTTGATCTTCAAACTGAAAGGACCAGGTGAGAGCGCCTTCGAGATTGATGCCATGCTTTTCGGCGAGATCGAGTTTGCGGGGAAAGCTGGCGGCGGTGTAGCTCGAGTAGAGGGTGCCGTTTCGATAGGCGAGGTTCTGACCCATGCAGGCGGCGCAGCCTTCGGGATCGGATTCACCAATGACGATGGGAGTCTCTTTGAATTCCGGATACCCGGCGATGACGGCGAAAGCGTCATTGATGTCATTCAGATGGGTTGCGAGCCCCATTCGAACCTGCCCCTCGTGTTGGACGGGTTTTCCCTTGGCATGGAAAGAAATGAAGTCGAGCGGAGCCGCGCCGTTCGAGGCGGCATCGGACTTGAGGCAGTGATCGAGAAAGCTCTTGAGGTAGTCGTCCCCTTTGCCATTGGCGATGTCAGGTCCGCCGAATCGGGCCTTTGGAATGGCGCGACGGACGGCGCGCATGGAACCGTCGTGGAGCTTGAAGAACTCTTCCCGGGTACCGCGCCAGTAATCGATATTCGGCTCGTTCCAGACCTGCCAGTACCAGTGGAGAACCTCTTCTTCGCCGTATTTTTCCATACAGTGTTTCGCCCATTGGAAGACGAGTTCCTCCCACTTCGCGTAGTCCTTCGGAGGGTAGGCCCAGCCGCCGAAGAGTTCCTCGTAGGACGCATCGGGGAAATGGTGTCGATAGGGCTCGGGTTTCGGCGAAAGCGCCTGAGGCATAAATCCGATCTGCACGTAGGGGCGAACCCCGTTGGTAAGATAGGCGTCGAAGATACGGTCGACGATGGTCCAGTCGTAGACCGGATTACCCGCCGCATCTTCAGTGTAGGCGTTGGTGGATCCCCACTTCAAGCCGTGCTCTCCTTTCCCCGTGGTGAGCAGGTTGTGGGTCCGGAAAAAGACCTCGTTCTTTTTGAGATCACCGAGGTGGCCCAGCAACTCACTGCCGTGCTTCATGTAGGCGTAGTTGGGCTCGTCTGCCCCGAAGAAACGCCAGATGGGTTTCAGTTCCGCACCCGGTTGACTCGCTTCAATCTTAATGCGGACAGGAAAGGTTTCCGCGCGGGCGGAGAAGGACATGGAGAGGAATAGGACTGCGATGAGGTGATGCTTCATTCTTCGGTGACTTGCGTGGACTAATGTCGGGCGAAATCCTGACAATTCCCCCCCAAGCCCGGGGAAGGGGCCGCGAAGGGTCGCATTTTTCGACAGGGCGAGTCAACCTCTGAGCATCATAGCTGGTCTACTTCGGACAGGACGCCTTTCCGGCCAGTTCCATTTGAGGAGGGCTTAAAGGTTCGGCGTCGCATCCGCTGAATGTTAAGGGTTTGATTGGCGATAAGGCACACGTGGTTAAGCAACTCGGAGATTCCATGAACCGGGCCGACTTCGCGCACCCGGTATCTCTACTCGTGGCAA
Organism: Akkermansiaceae bacterium UBA2381; assembly: GCA_002344215.1. Lineage (GTDB taxonomy): Bacteria > Verrucomicrobiota > Verrucomicrobiia > Verrucomicrobiales > DEV007 > Arctic95D-9. Next base: position 35,858 of record DDSV01000024.1, on the reverse strand, counting down.
GGACTCGATCTCGATTTTGTCGTCGAGCAGTCCACTTGAGTGTCATCAAGAACCTGAACGGGGCCTTTCATTTCTTTTAATTTCCAATTGAACACCAAGAGACCGGGGGTGTTGGCCCTCGGTCCCAGGCAACTTAACCCCGCCGAACGCCATCCCGCGTAGCGGAAGGCGAATGCGACGACGATTTCCCGCTATACCCCGAGCGAACGAAGCAGTTCCGACGTGATGGACCCCGTCGCACGCATGCCTCTGTCCTGCTGGTAATTGGCAATCGCACGTCTCGACTGCGACCCGATGACACCGTCGATTGATCCGCGGTAATAACCATGGCGGGCGAGGGCACGTTGAACTGACGCGTTCTGGCCCCCGGCCGAATACCCGGAGTGGTTATCGTAGCTGCGGTATGATGGCTGCGAGTAGTAGGAACGCCCGGAGTAATACGGGGAGTAGGATCGGCCGTAGTAGTTTCCGCTTCCAAACGAGAAGCTGAAGCCGGAGCTCGGTCGATAGCCGGAGTAGCCGGAATAAGGTCGGTTGTATCCTCCGCGGTAGCGGCTGGAGTGTCCGTATGAGCCTTGGTTGTGGGAGGAATGACCGCGATAGGAAGAACCCCGGGACCGGTCCGCCCTGGCTTCCTGAGGAAGGGCGATGAGGCCCGTAAAGAGGAGTGAGACTGCACCGATGATTTGAACGAGGGGCTGTGATATTGTTTTCATGAATTTGGGTGGTTGAGTGGTTCCGTAGTGACGATGCGCCAACTTCCGGTGACACTCGATGGGGTGATTTCCTACCCGAACGCTCGCGGAACCGAGGTGAGCAGAAACATCCAACCCGACCTCGGAGAGAGGCCAGCCACATCAGGACATCAGCGCCCCAAGATGGCTGCTCACCGCTTTTGCCAAACCCGCCTGATTGTATCCACCCTCAAGTACGGAGACGAGTTTTCCGCCGGCAAATTCACCGGCCATTTCCACCAGGATTCGGGTGAGTGTGGCGAAGTCCCCGTCGCTCAAGGTAAACTGTCCCAGGGGATCCCCAAGACGGCTGTCAAATCCGGCGGAGATGATGACGAGGTCCGGTTTGAAGTCCTGCATCTTCTTCGTGAAGGCTCCCCGGAAGGCGGCGCCGATTTCCTCCATGCCACTGCCTGAGGGGAGGGGGACATTGAGGGTTGTGCCGAGCCCTTTGCCCGCTCCTGTCTCCCCTTTGGCACCGGTGCCGGGATACCAGGGCGACTGGTGGGTTGAGAAATAAAAGACACTTCTGTCCTCGTAGAAAATATCCTGGGTGCCGTTTCCGTGATGCACGTCCCAGTCGATGATCGCGACTCGCTCGAGCCCGTGTTTCTGCTGCGCGTAACGGGCGGCGATGGCGGCATTGTTGAAAATGCAGAAGCCCATGCCGCGGTCGGGCGTGGCGTGGTGACCGGGCGGGCGCACCGCGCAGAAGGCATTCGCAAAGGTGCCGGCGACGACTCCGTCGACGGCATTGAGAAGTCCCCCGGCGGCATGTCGGGCGACGCGAAGCGAATGAGGTCCATACTGAGTGTCCCCGGTGCTGAGTTGACCCGGGCCACTGCCGTCGATCTCCGCGAGGACCTTTTTCAGGTATCCGTCAGTATGGGCGAGCCGGACTTCGTCGTCGGTGACTTCGCGTGCGTCGATGGACGCGCCTTTTTGATCGAGACCGGATTCCCGGAGGGCATCGAGAATCGCGAGGATGCGCCCGGGGGCTTCAGGATGATGATCTCCGGGATCGTGTTCGGTGAATTCACGGTCGAGGAGCAGGCCGGTTTTCATGCGTTTCTTCGAAAGAGGGCGGATAGAATCATCCCGGCACCTCCGACGATGAAGAGGCAGGGAAACCAGATCGAAAAGAGTGCTGCCTTGGTGTCCTTTTTCAAGACCGCCATCCCGGGAGCTTCGGGGTCGACGTGACAGATCGTTTCGGTGCCGACCTGATAATTCTTGATGCTCTTTTTCAGTTTTCGGGGGTCGCTCACCTCGGTTGAGAGTCGTTTCAGGCGGGTCCCCGTGTAGGTGGCTCCGTTGAATTCGTACTGATAGGAGACCTGAAAGATATACTTCGGCATGCCTCGCTGGTTCAGTTCGGAATCGTCGACGTCCATCGAGACGATGCGGCAGGGCACTTCGACCCAGGCGTCCATCTTTGCGGCGCGGCTGTAGGAATTCCAGAGGTATTGAACGAAGATGGAGCCGACCCCGATCAGGACGAGGCCCATGAGGCATTTCCAGAGTCTTCCTCCCAGATTGAGAGGGCGTTTGGTCTGGAGGGGAGGGGAGGTGGAGGAGTCGTTTTTCACGTCGCGGAATGGATGAACCCGAGTAGCTTAGCGCATGAGTGAATTATCCCAACAGATTACGGAGGACATGAAAACCGCGATGCGTGAGAAAAACACGCTCGCTCTCGGCACCATCCGTATGCTGAAGTCCGCGATCAAGAATGCCGCCATCGAAAAAGGTGGCGCCGATGCCGAACTGACCGACCCCGAAATCGTCGCGGTGATCCGTCGTGAGGTCAAAAAGCGCCAGGACTCGATCGAGCAGTACACCACCGCCGGTCGCATGGAACTGGTCGATCAGGAGACCGCCGAGATGGCAGTGCTCAACGGATACCTGCCCGAGCCGCTCAGTGCGGAGAAACTTGCCGAGATCATCGATGCGGCCATCGCTGAAGTCGGAGCGACCTCGCGCAAAGAAATGGGCCAGGTCATGAAGCTGGTGCAGGATCGCACCGAGGGTCGCGCCGATGGGAAGACCCTTTCCCAGGCGGTCATGGCGAAGCTCGCCTAGGTGATTTCAAGAACCGGGCTGATTCCGGAGATGAGTGTATCGGCCATCATCGTTGCCGCGGGGAGCAGTCGGCGCATGGGCTTTGACAAGCTTGCCGCCGATCTCTGTGGAGAATCGGTCCTGACCCGCTCCATGCTCGCTTTTGAGGCCTGCCCCGAGGTGGTGGAGATCCGCGTCGTGACCTCTCCTGAGAAAATGGGAGGCGTGACGGAAGCGGCAAAGCGTCTGGGTCTTTCCAAATTTGTCGAGGCCATTGAGGGTGGGGCCGAGCGTCATCTTTCGGTCAACGCCGGACTTGAGCGGGTGGGGGAGCAGTGCACCCTTGTTGCGGTTCATGATGGCGCCCGGCCGCTCATCACCCCGGCGGCGATCAGTCGATGTGTCGAGGTGGCCCGGGCTCACGGAGCGGCGGCGCTCGCCCACCGCGTCGCGGACACCCTGAAGCGGGGTGACGACGAGGGCCGGGTTGTCGGGTCCGTTTCGCGGGACGATCTCTGGGCGATGGAGACACCCCAGGTATTTTCGGTGAAGTTGCTCCGAACTGCCTATGCGGCGGTGCTAAAAAGGGGGGAAGTGGTCACCGATGAAGTTTCGGCTCTCATGGGGAACGGACCTCAGGTCATGCTGGTTGAAAACCCCGAGCCAAATTTGAAGATCACCGTGCCCGGCGATCTCGTCGTGGCGGAGGCGATTTTAAAGGGACGGTGCGAGTCAAACCGGACCTAAGTTTTCGCCGCCCTCCGTCGGCGTAGAAGGTGCCGAAGCAGCGCCACCAGACCTGAGATCCACGTCAGCAGGAGGAACGAATCAAAACCGAAGTTCCCGTTGTTTGCGTAAAGGCCGAGGCGGTGATAGGGCCGGGGATCCCCTGGAAAATAGAGAATTTCGATCGAGTCGCCCGCCTGGAACGTTTCCCAGAGATCCCGTGGAAGGTTGATGCGATTCGGTCCGGAAATCACCGGGTCCGCCCCATCCCACGTCAGTACGTAGGAGTTTCGGGGATGTCCCGTGGAGATCGACGTGCCGGTGATTGTCTTAACCACCGGAGCGGGGCCTTTCACGAACCCGCGGATCTGGGCCATTTTGAAAAGCTTGGATCCCGTGACCGAGATCATCCAGAGCAGCAGAGCCATTCCAATCAGCCGAAGGATTGTGACCATGGGATGACAGGTCGGGACTGACGATATATGGACGGATCAGGCAAGATACTCGGCCCACGATCCCGACGTCTCCCACACCTTCACCGAGACCACCCGAACCGTATCCCGAAGAGGGAATCCGGTCTGCTCCCCGGCCCGGTAGTCATCGAGTGACGTCCGGAGATGCTGAAAAATATCGCGGGCAAGAATCTCGGTGGTGGGGTCCTCGGACTCATACCCGATGACACGATCGCCATAGCGTGCCTTGAACTCCGTATAGGCCGGATCGTCCGTGTTCATGCACATGGCGTGATCATACTGATCGAGATAGTCGTTCAGGATCAGCTTGAGCACCTTGAAATCACAGACCATTTCCCGTGCATCGAGATCGGGTGCCTCGAGGACACACTCGACCTTGCGTGAGTGTCCGTGCGGAAAGCGGCACTTGTCGGGATGCTTGCTGAGCATGTGCCCGTTTTCGATTTCAAAGATTCTGCAGATGCGATAGGGCATGACTCGGGAGGGGAGGGATCTTTTCGCACGGACGAGGGCAAACGCAAGCGGGGAACTGACCCGCGTCAGTCCCGCCTACTGAAAGAAGGAGGCCAGGGTCGCCTGAAATTCCTCTTCGGGAAGCGCGGTGACACTTCCATCGGCATATCCGACAGTGCGTTTTCCGAGAATGGGTTGTGCTGCCGCGATCAGTGCCTCTTCCCCCTGAGCTGTATCGGTGAGGCCGGGACGGTAGAGGTGGGGCTCCGCCTCCTCCGCCGAGGGACTCGCTTTCCAGAAAAGGAGTTCCTTGGAGTCGAGGTAACCGTCGGTGATCAGGATGGGGAGTGATTCCGGAAAGGCTCCGTTGTTGTCAGCCGCGTAGGCCTTGCAGGCATAGACCAGCTGCCTGATGTCGGACATTTGTTTTGTCGACTGGGCCTTCTGTTGAACTCCGTTAAAAGCGGGGAGGGCGATGGCGGCGATCATGGCAATGGGGGCGAGACCCACAAAGATACCGACGCTTCCGGTGACGATTCCCGCTATGCCGAGTCCTCTTCCCTTTACGGCACCGCCTGAGCTTTCGATGTTCTTCAGGGCCAGGATTCCAAGAATGATCGCGGGGACCGATCCGAGCAACCACAGGCAGGTCATGCTCAGGATCCCGAGGACGAGGCTCCAGACCGCCCGGGAGGAAGTTTTGGCGTCGGGATTCGGCAGGGCTTGGAGAGTGGTCATGGATGACATGCTTTCCGAAAGGGGATTCTCTGTCAACTCCAGCCTTAGGGATCGAGAATGCTTGATCGGGGAGCGCTCCCGTGGAACTCTTTAGACGTGCGACCTTCAGCGTTTTTATGAGGACCCGGTTACTGATTCTGCCCATTCTGCTCTCAGCCAATCTTCTTCGCGCCGATGAACCCCTTGCCTGCGACATCCTCGTCTACGGAGGCACTCCGGGCGGCATCGCCGCCGCGGTGGCGGCGGCGGATGAAGGACGAAGCGTCGTTCTCGTTGAACCGTTTTCCATTGTCGGTGGCCTCGTAAGCAACGGGCTCACCCATACCGATCTGCGTTCACTGGAATCACTCAGCGGAGTCTGGTGGGAGTTCAATCAACGGGTCAAAACGCATTACGCGGAGGTCTACGGCCCCGATTCGGAAGAAGCCAAAGCCTGCTTCGAAGGCAACTTTGCGGAACCCAAGGTGAATCAGCTCGTCTTCGAGCAGATGCTGGCGGATCGCGAAGGCATCACCGTTTTTGTGCGACATTCGATCGAGAATGTCGCCAGCACCCGTTCATTTCCCTCGGCGATCATTGCGGCGACCTTTCGGGAGAAAGGAGTGGAGGACGCGCTCAATGTTCGCGCCCGGGTCTACATCGACGCCACCTACGAAGGCGATCTGATGGCGAAGGCCGGCGTCAGATACACCGTCGGACGTGAAGACGAGGCCGCCTACGGGGAATCCCTCGCCAAAGACGTGCCGGCGGGGGGAGACGGACAGGTGCAGGGATACAACTACCGGTGGTGTGTCACCAATGCGCCCGATCGCCTTCCCGCTCCCAGGCCGGAGGGTTATGACCGGACCGAATTTCTACCCCTCCTTGAACTCTTCGCCGATGGCCGGATCACCCATGTCTTCGGAATCCAGCATGCCAAAGGAATGACTCTTCCGGAAGGCTTGCCGGCTGTCACGAGCAAAGCCGTCTACAAGCTGCAGCCGCCCTTGCTCCCGAACGGCAAGGCCGACATCAATGACATGTCGCATGGCGTGGTGCGTCTCTCCATGCCGGATATCAACGACGGCTATCCGGATGCCACGGAAGAGGAACGGCAGCGCATCATCGATGAGCACACCCGCTACCAGGTCGGGATGCTCCACTTTCTCCAGCATGATACGGAAGTGCCGGAACCGGTTCGCAAAGATGCCCTGTCCTGGGGTTTCTGTCAGGATGAATGGCCCGAGAACGGACACCTTCCTGAGCAGCTTTATGTGCGGGAGGCGCGCCGCTTGATCGGGAAACATGTCTTCACCCAGAACGATACCCGGCTCACCCCGGACGATGTTCGCATTCCCCTGATCAAGGAGAGCATTGCAATCGGAGATTATTCCCACAACTGCCACGGCACGGGACGCACCGGGGCCCGATTTGACGGGAAACACAGCGGTGAGTTCTATCAGCCCAATGCTCCTTTTCAGGTGGCCTACGGAACGATTGTTCCGAATGAGGTGACAAATCTCCTCGTACCGGTGGCGGTGAGTTCAAGTCATGTCGGATTCGGGGCGCTGCGGCTCGAACCGGTCTGGACCGCGATGGGGCATGCCGCGGGGCTGGCGGCTCACCTTTCGCTCCGGGAGGAAAAACCCGTCGTGCAGCAGGTCGACGTGTCCGAACTGCAGGAGTTGCTCCACCGGCAGAAGGCGGCAACGCTTTACGTCAGTGACGTCTCCCCTGGCCATCCGGATTTCGCCGCGGTCCAGTGGATGGGGAGCCTCGGGGGGTGGCATGGATTGAAGAAACCGGTCGATGGCAAACATCCGGAGTGGACTCCGCTTTTCGGCCAGTATGCCGAGGCCTACCCGGACCACGGGGCGGCCCTGGATGCGCCCGTCGATGAGGCGCTGCTCCTGCGATGGAGGGAAATCATTCCCGAAGCGATCCGGGAAAAGGCGAATGATCTCAGGGCGGACGGCAAGCTGACACGCGGGGAAGCCTTGCGACTTCTCTTCGACGGAAGGAAAGGCTAGCAGGTTCGATATTCGGGTTGCCGGGAGGAGAAGGGCGGATCATTCTTGAAGTGATCAATCATCCTATGGAATCAACTTCGGAAGCCTATGAAATTGGCAAAGCGGTGGGCGGCTTGTTTATCTGCTTCCTCGCGGTCGCCCTTCCCTCGCTTTTTCTTTTTACTCTCGTGATGGCCTTCACCCGGAAGGGGAGAGGCTGGATCGGCTCCGCCGTGGTGACGGGGGTGCTCTGTCTTGTTCTGGTGGTCGGGATGATCGTCTTCGGAGCGACCCGGGTCGTGAAGTCGGCCAAAGAAGGAATGGAAGCGACAAGTTTTGTCTCCGCGGACGGGCTGGTTACCATCATGGGAGCACCCGGTTGGCGGGAACTCGATCTCGACTCACCCGACGCCGATCTGAGCATCGGCACGATGTTTCCCGGGGAATTCCTGATTGTGATCTCCGAGTTGAAAACCGACTTCGAAGCGGAGGTGGGGATCGCGGAATTTGCGAAAATTGCCTCTGACCAGGTCATCGGAAACGTCACCAATGCAGAAGCATCCGCTCTTGAGCCGGTTACTGTCCAGGGCCTGACGGCCTATCGTCAGGAACTGAGCGGCACTATCGACGGCACCGGCATTTTCTATCTGAACACCTACATCGAAGGGGCGGCGCACTTCCATCAGGTGATGGCCTGGACGCTGATCGAAAGAAAGGAACCGGCGCTCCCGCGGCTCCGTACGGTGAGCGATTCCTTTCAGGAAACAGCCCTGACGCCGGAGCCGATCGAGCCCGGACAGTGAATCGATGGGGTAAAAGTGGCAGAAAAGCTGCTTTCACTTTTTCCTTGTTGGTTTTTATATCAGGAAGGCACAGGACGTGCGACTGGTTGGACCTGAGGAAGAACCGATTACCGAGAAGCCATCGTTAGCGCAAACATGAGTCATTTTTTAGAAGACAACCTGGGGTTCCGGCGGGAATTGCTGACACCCGGCCCCAACGATGACCTCCGGTCACGGGATCACATCAATCTCAAGTTCGCGGCCCGGGGTTTCCCCATCGTCGGCGACGAGGCCGATTTTCCGTTTCTTGAGATGGGCCGTTCGCTGATTCTGAATTTTCAGGAACGACTCCGTCTCCTCAAAAGCCATCGCAATCCGGTGGACCGTCACATCACCGAATGGCTGGATCGCTATCTCGCCGACACCGGAGTCTTTACCGAAAATGATCCCAAGCTTCCCGACCCGCTCATTCTTGAGCGTCACGGGCTCGCGAGGCTGCTCTCCCTGCCCTCGGGTGAGGACAAGTTCGAGTCGTCCATCGTCTCGAGCTACCGCACCTGGCAGGGTGTGTGTCACAACCCGGCCAAGGACAAGCGCACCACGAAAGGGGTTTTCCATGTGACGGAGGGCGGTCTCCCGATCGCTGCCGACAAGCTGGCGGTTCCGAAGGTCACTTTTGCCCACCTTCTCAAGGCGGCCCTGCATCCGCCCGAGGAGCTTCTCACGCTGCCCTACACCAGCCGCGAACCGCAGCCGATCCGGGCCTTTGTTTCGCTGCTGCTGCGTCCTCTCGTCTGTCCGGAGGTGCCTGGATTCACCAAGGAGAAGACGATGGAGACCCGCTTTTTTGCTCCGGGTAATCTGGTCAGCAACCTCGACTTCGTCGAGTCGATCTTCGGCAACGCCGGCGATCCCTTCCTTCCCGAGAACGATGCCCGCCTCGATGTGGAGCACTGGACCGGGCATACCGGATGCGTCATTCTCGCCCCTCACCTCATCACCCTGCGGAAAAAGGACGTGGGGCTTCCCCATGTTTCTGAAGCGACGGATCGCCAGAAGCGCGACGGAATGTATTGGACAGACGAGGGCGAACTCTACAACAACGGATCGGCCTTCAAGGTGACGGCAAGGGACTCGGAGGGAGTCGTCGTGACCCTCATTGCGGACAATTATTTCGGTTACTGCAAGAAAGAAGTCAAAACGCAGATCAGCTACGCGGCGAACCTCTACGGACTGGTTGAGGAGGAGCACTCCGGCGGTGCCCTCGTCTTTCCGAGCTTCGACCTCGGGGAGGACTTTCAGCTCGATCCCTACCGCCGCGATGCCGATCACACCTTCCCCGAGTTAGTTGCTTTGTTAGGCGACCGCATTGAGGTGAAGCCCGAGGGCTATGCGAACGACCGTCAGTACCCTGACATTGTCTACGTGCCTGAGGATGCCTGGTTCGATCTCACGACCCAGTCGGTGAGCTGGGCGCGGGACGGGATTGAGCAGTCTATTTCCCTGCGGCCGGATCGCACCTATGTGCTGCCGTCGGGATACAAGCTTGAGATGCGCAAGCCCTCAACGGCTCAGCGCTGGCGGCTCATCGGGACCAATGCCGAAGGCACTTTCTGTCACAAACCATGCACCGTCTCCGGTGGAGGCAAATCGGAGATCTCGAAGTCCCTCGCCGATGCGATGGAGGCGGGTCCCGTGATCATGCCGAGGTTCGAGGCGGACATGGATCTGGTCGAGCAACTCCTCGCCCGGAACTACGGCGACAGGGCGAAGAATCCGCGGGTGCCGGGGGCGGAAAGTCGTCCCATTCTCGATCCTGAGCGTTCCCTCGGTTCGGTGATGCGCCTGTTCTCCGCCAGTGACGAATTCACCGACGAATACAACGCATTCATCGGGTCGATTCCCCGTTCGGTGAAGGATTTCATCCTGACTTTGAAGCGATATTGGAAGCCTGACTGGGGCACCGATTGGCGCAGTCGCTTCCGGGTCGATCGCATCAACGGTGAACACGGCTCGCTCCTGAAATATCGGCTCGCGTCGGTCATGACAAGCTACCTTCGCGTTGGCTTTGAGCAGGATGGTTCCTGGCGAATGTTCAGTCTTCGCAAAGACTTCGCACCGGCGACAAAGCTGCAACGGGAGGACGATATCACCGCCTCGATTACGGTACCCTCTTCAAGGCTCGACCGTACCCTGATGCATCCTGAGGTAGACTTTCCAAGCTACAAGTTCTCGGAAAACTGTGAGTACCGTCTCTTCCAGCGTCCCGACGATGCGATCCATCGCGGCTACGACAAACAGACGGAGTTCGACTTTTCCCGCGGCGGGAACTTCTTCTCGAACTATGAGCCGAAGAGTCGCACTGAAGTTAAAACGATCGTCGATGATGCGATCCGCTTCGACTATTTCACGGCACCATTGAAGAAGACTCTCCTTGAATTCAGCGAGTCGGACGTCAGCCCGACCTACGCGGTCAGTTCGGCTCATCCCCGCATCGTCGATGGAGTTCCTAGCGAGAACCCGCGTTATTTGCAGAACCGGCCCGACCTTGAGAATCCGCGGGCGGAGTATCTTGGCGAGATCGGGGCAAGGCTTTACCGTCGCATTCCCTCGGACAAACCCGCGCTTAATCCGGTGCATGCCGTCCTCCCCGGACGTCGCAACAACCCGGCCGACCATGCCGCGAAAATCGGAGCCCTGGCACCCTTCGGCCCCATCCAGTATCAGGAGCTTCCCGAGCTTTTTATGGACTTCATCGCCAGCCTCACCGGCAAGTCGCCCTCGACGACAGGAGCCGGCTCCGAGGGCGCGCTGACGAAAGGGCCTTTCAATGCCCTCCTCCCTGTTCTTGATTTGAACGCCGCTCTCCTCAGTTACATTCTGAGCGGGTATGACGGCTTCAGCACGGCTGCCGGCTACGTGGGACCGAAGTACAAGGTCGCTCATGATGTGAGCCTCGTCGTGCCGGAGGTCTGGAGCCGGATGTTTCTTCACGAGCGTAAACCTCAGTTCCTCATCAATGAGGGTTATCTGGAGCGCATCGATGATTTTGAAGAAAATGGGGAAACTGTCCCTGCGAGCCGCCTCGGGTACCGCATAACTCAAAAGTTCGTGGAGACGTTCTTTGGCCGGGTTTTTGCGGAGCCCCGCAGTGTTTTCACCGAGGAAATGCTCAGACCGGAGTTGCAGGGACGTGAGGAGTATCTCGAGGCGATTCAGAATATCGCCGGGACTCAAAAGAGCGTGGCGCTATCCTACTTCGAAGACGGTGGCATTGAAGTCGCGGTTCCGCCGCTGAAGGCGCTTCTCCACATCATGGCTCACGGACATTTTGAAGGGAAGGGGATCCATGACCCTGAGATTCGTGGTCTTTTCTCTCGAGAATCGGTCCTCGCGAGTGAGTGGTATCGTGAACGTCTCGTCGCCAAAAAGGACCTCCGCGTTCGCACGATTCGCAGTCACGTCGTTGCCCTGGAGGACTTTCTGGAAAGGAAGAATTACGAGGCCGAAGCGGATCGACTCTGCCTTGCCGATCGTCTGGTTCAGACCAGAATTTCTCTCACTAATCTAGAGAACGATCCCGAAGCCTACCTAAAAAGTATTGTGGGAACCATCGGACTCGATCCCTCGATCTATCGGTAAGATTCCACGGCCCGATTCGTTTCAACGGCGTTGCCGGTAGTATCGGATGAGACCCGAGGTCACTCCGTCCGCGTACTCCTGGTAGATGTTTTTCCGGTAGATTCCGTTGATCTCGCGAAGTCCATCGTAGGAACCTTCCTGAACACGCAGGTGGGTTTCACTATGGTTCATACAAAAGGGCTCAAAAAAGAGCACCGGGCAGAAGAAAACGCGGTTCGCGAGGAGGTTCCTCGCCCAGACCAGTTCATTGTCATTCACGGACATCCCGCTTTTGCCGTCATACGCAAAGGCCGGCAAGCGAGTCTCCTTCTGCATTGTCCGGGAGACGACATCGGCCATGGCGAGTTCCTCATAATAAACCCGTTGCAGGATTCTAAGGACCATCTCAAAACGAGTGTCGTCCTCGGCGACCTCGCTCCTGGAATAGCATCCGTTGATGAGCAGGTGCAGATGATTCGGGGTTCTCAGAGTGGGGCGACCCGAAGGCCAGGGTGAAGCATCAAAATGAAGACAGAGCGCCAGGTCGGGCCGGATGGAGTCATTGATGATTTCCCCGCGCGAGCGGATCTCACTGGAGATCGCAAACATGGCTTTGGCCGTGCTGGCTAGAAGTCCTGCCGAAGGGATCTGGCCGCGTCGGGTGAGATACGCTTTTGCCTCCTCCTGAAGGGTCTCGACCCGTTCGGGGGTGGTCGGATTGTTGGACTCCCGCGTCAGAAAAACTTGCGCCCCGAGAAGGGTAAGATCCCGTTCAAGAATTTTGGCCACGATCAGGGTCATCTCACCCTCTTTCACTTCGATGGTGTCCTTCCCGATCTTGAAATGTCTGTCGTCCCAGGTCACCCATTTGCCCCCGATATGTCCCGGGTCGATCGCGATTCGGAGTCCCTGGAGGGGTTTCGTCGAATTGGCGGGAAGATCATCAATCTCGGTGGGGCTCCGCCAGTACTTCGGAACCGGAGCTGAAAGAGGGGTTTCGGTCCGGAATCTCAGGTCATACCAGCCGAGTTCGGGATAGTTCGACTGCTTGAGGATGAGCGCGCGGTCCGATTGAAGGCGAATGTAGCCTGCAGAATCCTCCGGACTCCGGGAGTAGCAGTGGTTGAGCAGATAAACAAATTCCTCCCGGGTGATCGTGCCCTGATACGGATCAAGTTGCGACCAGTCCGGGATGCGCCCCAGTCGGGCAATGTTCGGTGCAGGGGGCGAAAAGCTCTCCGGCTCGGCCTTTTCCGGCACCCCGGGCGACGATGAAGGGGCTGCGACCCCAGCCTCTTCCGATCGCAGCCGGAGGGGTCCGAAACAAAAAGCAACCAAAACCACCAGCGGGACTGCTTTGCGACCGGGGAAGAAGAGGTATTCTGAGGTCGGGTTCAAGTGAGTGAAACTTTTCAGTTTCCACCGGGGGAAACCACGCGGACTAAGTGAAGCATGCTCAGAATTCTATTTCTAGGAGATATTGTCGGTGAACCCGGGCGGAAAGCCGTCATTTCGCGACTTTCCGCGATCAAAGCGGAGCAGGAGATCGATTTCATCATCGCCAATGGTGAGAATGCCGCCGGCGGACGAGGGATCACCCCCAAGATCGCGATTGACCTCCTTCGGGCCGGAGTGGCCGTGATTACCAGTGGAGATCACATCTGGGACCAGATGGAAATCGCAGAATTTCTGGAAATGGAGCCACGCATGCTCCGCCCGCTGAATTACCCGCCCGGGGTTCCCGGGGGTGGGTCCATTGTTCTAGACACGGCGAAGGGCAAGGTGGCCGTCATCAATGCGCAGGGCCGCAGTTTTATGCAACCGCCGCTCGAGAATCCCTTTCTGGCGGTTCAGGCCGAGGTGGAACGACTTCGAAACAACGAAGGGGTGAAGGTCATCTTTCTTGACTTCCACGCCGAAACCACCAGCGAGAAGATTGCCCTGGGCTGGGCGATGGACGGGTCGATTTCCGCTCTGGTCGGGACCCATACCCATGTCCAGACAGCGGATGAACGGGTCCTTCCGGGGGGAACCGCCTTCCTCTGTGACGCCGGCATGTGCGGGCCGATGGACTCGGTACTCGGGAGGGAAGCCGGTCCTGTCATCGACCGCTTCCGCACCTCGACCCCGAGCCGTTTCCCCGTTGCGAAGGGCCCGGTCGGTCTGCGCGGGGCGATTATTGACATCGATGAAGAAACCGGAAAAGCGGGTTCCATCCGCCGATTCTCCGAGGATTTACCTGAGTAAATGGCGGAATTCGAGTTTTTTAAACGAATTAGGAATATTTTTTTGACAGACGCGTCGCGTCGAGTAGCTTTCGCCCCTAATTCTGCCAGTCTGGCCAGCGGTCCCAACTCCCTCCCGCAAGGGTAAGGTTGATGGGTCTTTTTGCCTTTCAAACAGTTTTAGAAGCCTGGGTTACTGGATCACTTGATCTTCGCGGCTCAAGGTGCTGAAAGGCTCTTGTAGCTCAGGGGTAGAGCACTTCCTTGGTAAGGAAGAGGTCATGGGTTCAATTCCCATCAAGAGCTCCACTTGAGTGAGAGAGACAATAACACAGAGCGATTCCGCAGCGGCAGCTTAGAAAAGTCCGTGGCAGGACGGTCACCTTTAAGAAAAACCAACAAAAAAACCAAACGACAATGGCTAAAGCAGCATTCGAACGTACCAAGCCTCACGTGAACGTGGGCACTATCGGTCACGTGGACCATGGAAAAACGACGCTTACCGCAGCGATTACGGCAACACTTGCCGATCTTGGTTTGGCGCAAAAGCGTGCCTACGACGAAATCGACGGAGCGCCGGAAGAGCGCGAGCGCGGTATCACCATTTCGACGGCACACGTTGAGTACGAGACAGCCAATCGTCACTACGCTCACGTGGATTGTCCCGGTCACGCTGACTATGTGAAGAACATGATCACCGGTGCCGCGCAGATGGACGGTGGTATCCTTGTTGTTTCGGCAGCTGATGGTCCGATGCCCCAGACTCGCGAGCACATTCTTCTTGCCCGCCAGGTTGGTGTTCCGGCTCTTGTGGTTTTCCTCAACAAAGTCGACATGGTTGACGACGAAGAGCTTCTTGATCTCGTTGAAATGGAGATCCGTGAGCTTCTCAGCAAATACGATTTCCCCGGTGATGACATTCCGATCGTTCGCGGTTCGGGCCTCAAGGCTCTTGAAGGCGATGCGACTCAGCGTGAGAACATCATGAAGTTGATGCAGGCGGTGGATGAGTATATCCCGCTTCCCGAGCGTCCGATCGACGGTGACTTCCTCATGCCTGTTGAAGACGTGTTCTCGATCGAAGGTCGTGGAACTGTTGCGACCGGCCGTATCGAGCGTGGAATCGTCAAGAAGATGTCCGAAGTCGAGATCGTCGGCATTCGCGACACGCAGAAGACGACTGTTACCGATATCGAAATGTTCCGTAAGTTGCTCGACGAAGGTCGTGCCGGTGACAACGTCGGTCTTCTCCTTCGTGGTCTTAAGAAAGACGACGTCGAGCGTGGTCAGGTTATCGCCAAGCCCGGTTCGATCAAGCCTCACAAGAAGTTCAAGGCAGAGGTCTATGTCCTCAGCAAGGACGAAGGCGGACGTCACACTCCTTTCTTCGACAACTATCGTCCCCAGTTCTACTTCCGTACAACTGACGTGACTGGTTCGGTCAAGCTTCCTGCTGGTGTTGAAATGGTGATGCCTGGTGATAACATCTCGATCGAGGTCGAGTTGCTCACCCCGATCGCCATGGAGAAAACGATTCGTTTCGCGATTCGTGAAGGCGGCCGCACCGTTGGCGCGGGTCGTGTTTCCGACATCATTGACTAATACGAAACCATTTTTCGGGAAGCGCGGGGGTGACCCCGCGCTTCTTATCCGAAACGTCCGGAGGGGACCCGAAAATTCGGATCCCCTCTTTCCGCCACTAAGTAAAATTTGAAGTAGGGCAGTAGCTCAATTGGTAGAGTAGCGGTCTCCAAAACCGTTGGTTGCGAGTTCGAGTCTCGCCTGCCCTGCCAATCACTGAAGCCGGGAGCCCCACCGAAACCCAGAATTCTGATGAAAATAGGAAAATACCTTGGTGAGGTTAGGGGAGAGCTGAAAAAGGCAACCTGGCCTTGGGATCCGAAAGAAAAGGGTCTCAAAAAGTACAAACAACTTATCGATTCCACTGTCGTTGTTCTCATCGCAATGGTTCTTCTCGGTGCCTTTGTGGCCACCATTGACTTCGCGATGCGTCACGCCATGACCTTTCTGACAACCGGTTTCTGAAAGGGTTAATCTGAATTTCCAATAATCGATGCCGACTATCCCCACAGCAAAAGAACAATGGTATGTTGTTCACGTTCTTTCCGGACAGGAATTGAAGGTGCGCGACAACATTGAGCGGCGCATCGAATCAGAGGAGATGAGTGATCTCATCTACGAAGTGCTCGTTCCCCAGGAGCGCATTTCCGAAGTCAGGGGCGGTCAGAAGCGCGAAGCTAACCGTAAGTTCTACCCGGGCTACATTATCATTAACATGCACCTGCTCCACGAGGACAATACTCTCGTGGACCGGACTTGGTATTTTATTCAGGAGACCGATGGAGTGATCAACTTCGCCGGAACAAAAGGCAATCCGATGCCGATGCCGAAGCATGAGGTCGAGGGAATGCTTGCGCAGATTAAGGAGCGCGAGGGCAGCGTGAAGCCGGCTATCTCGCACGAAGTGGGCGACTCGGTTGTCGTTTCCGACGGTCCGTTCCAGGGCCAGGCCGGAGTGATTGCCGAAATCAATGAAGCCAAGGGAGAACTGATGGTATCCGTCAATATCTTTGGTCGTGAGACGCTCGTGCCGCTTGAATACTGGCAGGTTGAGTTGGGTTAAGAAGGGCCTGCGGGGTCACTTCCCCGATCCCCGTAAGTAAATAAATTTCATCAAAGAAACACGATGGCTAAAGAAGTAGTAAAACTAATCAAGCTGCAGATTACTGCAGGCAAGGCGAACCCTTCTCCTCCGGTGGGTCCTGCCCTTGGCCAGGCCGGGGTGAACATCATGGAGTTCTGTAAGCAGTTCAATGCGCAGACTCAGGGTAGTGAAGGGGACATTCTTCCGGTCGTGATCAGCGTCTACGCCGACAAGAGCTTCACATTCATCACCAAGAAGTCACCTGCTGCCGTTCTCCTCAAAAAGGCGGCAAACCTTGCTTCCGGTTCCAGTGAGCCGAACAAGAAAAAGGTCGGCAAACTGACCCGTGCTCAACTCCTTGAGGTTGCCCGCAACAAGATGGAAGACATGAATACTTCCGACGTAGAGATGGCCTGCCGCATTCTTGCCGGCACGGCCCGCCAGATGGGTCTCGAGATCGTTGATTAATTTAAGTTTAATTGAATCGCAGGAGGGTGAAAAGCACCCGCTCGTACTGCATCCTGAACATGGCTAAAAAAAGAAGCAAACGATATAAAGCTGCCGCCGAGATGGTCGACAGCACGGCGGTCTACTCGATCGAAGATGCGGTTTCCCTGGTGAAGAAATTCCCGGCGCCCAAGTTCGACCAGACCGTAACTCTGACTTTCCGGATGGGTGTTGATCCCCGCCAGTCCGATCAGATGGTGCGTGGAACCTGCCCGCTCCCTCACGGAAGCGGTAAAGATGTCCGGGTCCTTGTTTTCGCGGAAGGCGAGGCTGCCACCGAGGCGAAAAATGCCGGCGCTGAGCATGTCGGTTTTGAAGCCCTGATCAAAGAAGTTCTTGGTGGATTCATGGACTTTGATGCGGTTATCGCCACTCCCTCGGCCATGTCTGAAGTGAGAAAGCTCGGGCGTCAGCTCGGGCCACGCGGTTTGATGCCGAACCCGAAGACCGGAACGGTGACCGATGACACTGCCGGAGCGGTCAAAGCGGTGAAAGCCGGACGTATCGACTTCAAGCTTGATAAGAATGGAAACATCTCGGTCCCGATCGGTAAGCTTTCTTTCGAAGAGACTGCTCTGATCGAAAACGGGAAAGCCGTCGCCGATTCAATCAACGGCGCCCGCCCTGCAACGGCAAAAGGTGTCTTTCTTGTTAAAGGTGCCCTCACCGCCACGATGGTTCCCGGCATCACAGTTGATGTCTCGGCCTGGCACTAACCGCCGATAGATCAATTTTAACCTCTAATTTTCAACGCGATGAAAGCATTAAAAAAGATCGTCATTGACGACATTCTCAGCACCGTAAACACCTCCCCCTTCCTGATCGTGATCGATTATGCGGGCATGAAGGTGGCTCAGTTCCAGGAGTTGAGGAAGCGTCTTGCCGCGACCGGCGCAAAACTGCAGGTGGCCAAGAACACCTTTGTGAAGCAGGTCGTGACCACCGTGGAATATCCCTCCGAACTGGCGGCTCACCTGAGCGGGCAAACCGCCATTGTCACTGGTGCATCGGATGTCTGCGCCTCGGCGAAGGTTCTTAAAACCTACGGCAAAGAGATCAGCAAAGTGGGTATCCGTTGCGGTGTCCTCGACGGTAACTTCCTTGAAGCAGCGAAAGTAGTGGCCCTTGCGGATCTTCCGCCCATGGAGATTCTCCGGTCACAACTCCTCGGAGTCTTCAACTCACCTGCCCAGAAACTTGTTTCTGTTCTCAACGAACCCGGAGCTTCTCTTGCCCGCGCCCTCCAGGCGAAGGCGGATCAAGGTTGATAGTAATTTCAAGTTCGGGCTCTTCCAGATGGGAGGGCTCGAGAATCAAACAAAACAAAACCGGGTTCCTCTCCGAATGCTGAGCGCAGCATGTTAATTGTCGAAGCGCTTTTCGACGCGGCGATACCCACCCAAAAATATGGCGAATACAGACGCATTAGTAGATCAGTTGAGCGGACTTACAGTCCTCGAGGTTTCCGAACTCGTTAAAGCTCTTGAGGAAAAATGGGGAGTCAGCGCTGCTGCCCCTGTCGCAATTGCCGCAGCTCCGGCTGGCGGTGGAGGTGGCGAAGCAGCCGAAGAGAAAACGGCATTTGACGTTATTCTTACCTCCTTTGGTGATAACAAGATCGGTGTGATCAAGGCGGTCCGTGAGGCCGTTGCAGGTCTCGGTCTTGCTGAAGCCAAGAAGCTTGTCGAAAGCGCACCCACTCCGGTCAAGGAAGGTGCTACCAAAGACGAAGCGGCCTCCATCAAGGCCAAGCTCGAAGAGGCAGGAGCCAAAATCGACATCAAATAATTCAGCTTTAAGTGTCCCGGCCTCTTGACGGGGGCCGGGACAACTTTTCCTGATTTTCTTTAATAAAGTGGTTGCATCAATCGTAGACATTGCAAAGAACGTGGAGTTTTCCCTATCGCAAATCTGAAGTGACGCCGAATTCTGAATACTTCTTCAAGTGTTCAGGCTTCGTCGTCTTTTCTTTTGACGACCGGCTCTCGGGCTCCGGGCAACTATCGCGTACTGCCATCTGGCAAACGCCGATGGATTGTCTCCGGGGATTTTGAATAGTCGACCACTAGACCAACCTATCAGCGCCCATATGTCAGCACGACCCGAAAAACTTGAACGTTTGTACTTTGGCAAAATCGAGGAGGCGATTGAGACGCCGAATCTGATCGAGGTGCAGCTCGACTCCTACAAGGAGTTTCTGCAACAGGATGTTGCTCCTGAAAACAGGGTCTCAACGGGGCTGCAATCGGTCTTTCAGGAAGTTTTTCCGATCCAGAGCTACGATGAAAAATTCACGCTCAGTTTTTCCAAGTATGAGGTCGGTGAGCCCAAGCTGACCGCTCTCGAAGCGCTTCGTGACGGAGAGACATTCAGTGCTCCGCTCTATGTTACCTTCGCCCTGAAGGATGAGTCCGGCACGAAAGAGGAGCGTGTCTACATGGGTGAACTCCCCATGATGACCCTGCGCGGGACTTTTGTCATCAACGGCGCCGAGCGTGTTATCGTTAGCCAGTTGCACCGTTCCCCGGGTGTCTGCTTCGAAACAAACCTCCACTTGAACGGCAAGACCCTTTACGGTTTCCGGATCATTCCCGACCGCGGCACCTGGATGGAAGTTCAGTTTGATACAAACGACCTTCTCTACGTCTACCTGGACCGCCGCCGCCGTCGTCGCAAGTTCCTCGCGACCACCTTCCTCCGCGCCATCGGTTATCCTACCGACGAGGACATCATCCAGCAGTTTTACGACTTCGAGAAACTGAAGATCGATCCTTCGATTGATGAGGCTGAACTCGCCAACAAGGTCATCTTCAATGACGTCCTTGATGGTGACATGGTCGTGGCGAAGGCCTACGAGCCGCTCACACTCGCGACGATCACCCAGCTCCACTCTCTCGGAATCAAATCCGTTCCGGTGATCACGGCGTCGCACGATGACCTTCTTATCAAGTCTCTCCGGAAGGATCCGGCGAAGACCGAGGAAGAGGCTCTCAAGGACATTTACCGCCGCCTCCGCCCTGGCGATCCGCCGACGGTGGCCAATTCCCGTGCTCTCCTGAAGCGGCTCTTCTTCGATCCGAAGAAATACGACCTGACCCGCGTCGGTCGATACAAGATCAACCAGAAGCTCGGTCTCGATGTGGATGACAACGAGCGTGTCATCACTCCCGAGGACTTCCTCGTGTCGATGGCCTATCTTTTCGGTCTTCGCCGCGGAGAAGGGGTCCTTGATGATATCGATCACCTTGGAAGCCGTCGTATCCGTGCCGTGGGCGAACTGCTCGCGAATCAGTGCCGGGTCGGTCTTGCGAGGACTGAGCGTCTCGTCAAAGAGCGCATGACTCTTTTCGACATCAATCTCGACGGGATGACTCCCTCGAAGCTGGTCAATCCGAAGGCGCTTGCCGCCGTGGTGCGCGACTTCTTCGGGCGCTCGCAGTTGAGCCAGTTCATGGATCAGATTAACCCGCTCTCCGAGTTGACCCACAAACGGCGTCTCTCGGCCCTCGGGCCTGGTGGTTTGAATCGTGACCGCGCCGGTTTCGAAGTGCGTGACGTTCACCCGTCCCACTACGGACGGATTTGTCCGATTGAAACACCTGAAGGTCCGAACATCGGCCTTATCAACTCGATGAGTTGTTACGCCCGGATCAACGAGTTCGGCTTCATCGAGACTCCCTACCGCCGTATTCAAAAGGGTAAAGTCATCAAGAAGATCGACTACCTCACTGCTGATCAGGAGGAGAGCTATCTCATCGCTCAGGCGAACAACCCGATCGACGACAAAGGTAATTTCCTCACCGAGAAAATCACCGTCCGTCACCTTGGCGAATTCATTGAAGTTGATCCGAACGAGGCAACCTATATGGATGTTTCGCCGAAGCAGCTTGTCTCTGTGGCGGCCTCGCTCATTCCCTTCCTTGAGCACGATGATGCTAACCGGGCCCTCATGGGTTCGAACATGCAGCGCCAGGGTGTGCCGCTTCTTGTCTCCGAGTCTCCTTATGTTGGAACCGGGATGGAGGGCAAAGTCGCCCGCGACTCACGCGCGGTTGTCGTGGCTGAAGGCAGCGGGATCGTCGCTGCTGCCACGGCGGAAATCATCATCATCTCCAAAGATGGCGAGCTTCCCTGCTCTGAGGCGCAATTCCTGACCAACCCGCTCAAGCTGAAGAGCGACAAGGAAAACGGGACCTATGTCTATCCCTTGCGGAAATTCATGCGCTCC
Source organism: Akkermansiaceae bacterium UBA2381 (assembly GCA_002344215.1). GTDB lineage: Bacteria > Verrucomicrobiota > Verrucomicrobiia > Verrucomicrobiales > DEV007 > Arctic95D-9. The sequence continues at coordinate 14,660 of DDSV01000024.1, read as the reverse complement.
AACGCCGGGACCTGTATCAATCAGAAGCCCATTGTTCGTCGCGGAGAAAAAATCAAAGCCGGTCAGGTTCTCGCCGACGGTCCGAACACGGAGCACGGGGAACTGGCTCTCGGTCGGAACGTGCTGGTCGCCTTCATGCCCTGGAACGGATATAACTTCGAGGATGCGATCGTCATCTCGGAGCGAATTGTTAAAGAGGACGTCTACACATCGATCCACATCGACGAGTTCGACATCGGTGCCCGTGACACCAAGCTTGGTCCCGAGGAAATTACCCGTGACATTCCCAATGTCGGTGAAGAGGCGCTTAAGGACCTCGGTCCGGATGGTGTTATCCGCGTCGGCGCTGAAGTGAAGCCCGGTGACATCCTCGTCGGGAAAATTACTCCGAAGAGCGAAACCGAGCTGGCTCCGGAAGAGCGACTCCTCCGCGCCATTTTCGGTGAGAAAGCGGCCGATGTGAAAGACACCTCGCTTCGTGTTCCCTCCGGCTGCGTCGGCATCGTCATGGACGTGCGTGTTTCTTCACGCAATGCCTCGAGCAAAGAGAAACTCGACCCGAAAGAGCAGCAGAAGCAGCAGAAGCAAATCATCGAGGAGCACAAGCGCCGCCATGAGGAGCTGACGGAACAACTGACTGAGAAACTCTCCGATATTCTCCTTGGCGAAAAAATCCCGCTTGATGTGGTGAATGGACGCACTGGCGAGATCATCGTGCCGGCGAATCGTAAGATCACCAAGACCCTTCTCCGGAAGCTTGCTGACAACTATTCGAACATCGAGATCGACCCGAGCCCGATCCGGAACAAGATCCTTGATATTGTTGCCAGCTACGAGCAGAAGTTCGCTGATGTGGACATGGAGCGGGAACGCCAACTCGACCGGATCGAATCCGGAGACGAGGTGGATCCCGGTGTGATCAAGCAGGTCAAAGTCTACGTGGCGAAGAAGCGCAAGCTCTCCGTCGGTGATAAGATGGCCGGACGTCACGGAAACAAAGGGGTTGTGGCGACGATTGTTCCTGAAGAGGACATGCCTTTCCTTGAGGACGGAACTCCGGTCGATATCTGTCTCAACCCGCTCGGCGTGCCGAGCCGGATGAACGTCGGTCAGGTGCTTGAAACGCACCTCGGTGTCGCGGCCAAGGCGCTTGGATTTAAAGTGGCTACCCCGGTTTTTGACGGTATTCCCGAATCGAAGATCGTTGAGTACCTTGAAGAGGCTCAAAAGGTCAAAGGATTCGAGTGGATCGGAACCAACGGTAAGTCCCAGCTTTATGATGGGCGGACCGGTGATCCGTTCTACCAGACCGTCGTTGTCGGCACAATTTACATGCTGAAGCTCGGCCACCTTGTGCAGGACAAGATCCACGCCCGTGCGGTCGGCCCTTACTCGCTCGTTACGCAGCAGCCCCTCGGCGGCAAGGCCCAGTACGGTGGCCAGCGTTTCGGAGAGATGGAGGTTTGGGCTCTCGAAGCTTACGGTGCGGCATACACCCTTCAGGAACTTCTCACCGTTAAGTCGGATGATGTTCAGGGTCGTACCCGCATCTACGAATCGATCGTCAAAGGCGACAACACTCTCGACGCGGGAACTCCCGAGTCGTTCAATGTTCTGATCAAGGAGATGCAGAGTCTCGGACTCGACGTTCGCGTCGGATCCTCTGACCGCTCTCCCGAGGAGATCCTCACCGACAGTCTGGCTATCATCTAATCCATCGCATCCGAAGCCACTTCCCAGCATTCGAACCTCAGCCTATTAATATCGTGTCTGCTCCATCCCTCAGTTCTGAATCACACCTGGACGAGATTTTCGGCCTTGAGCGCAAGTCCGACAGTTTCGACCATGTTCGCATCACGGTTGCCAACCCCGACACGATTCGTTCGTGGAGCTGTGGCGAAGTGAAGAATCCGGAAACCATCAACTACCGGACGTTCAAGCCCGAAAAAGGCGGTCTCTTCTGCGAACGGATTTTCGGTCCGACCAAGGACTGGGAGTGCGCCTGCGGCAAGTACAAGCGAATCAAGCACAAGGGCACGGTCTGCGATCGTTGCGGCGTCGAAGTGACTCTTTCCCGCGTCCGCCGGGAGAGAATGGGGCACATCGAACTGGCCGTTTCCGTCTCTCACATCTGGTTCTACAAGTGTATGCCCTCCCGCATCGGCCTCATGCTCGACATGAGTGCGCGTCAGCTTGAAAGGGTGATCTACTACGAGGACTACTTCGTTATCGACCCCGGTAACACGCCCCTCGAAGCCGGTCAGTTGCTCACTGAACTGGAATATCGCGATGCTCAGGAAGAGTATGGCGTAGGCGGCTTCCAGGCAGGAATGGGTGCCGAGGCTGTTCGGGATCTCCTCGCCCGCATCGATCTTCCCTCGATCATCGTGGAACTTGAAGAGGCGATGGGCAAGACCCGCTCCAAGCAGGTCCGCAAAAAACTGGCCAAGCGCCTGAAGCTGGCCCAGGGCTTCCACAATTCGAAGACTCGTCCCGAGTGGATGATTCTCGAAGTGCTTCCTGTCATCCCGCCCGACCTGCGTCCTCTCGTGCCGCTTGAGGGAGGTCGTTTCGCGACTTCCGATTTGAACGATCTTTACCGTCGTGTCATCAACCGGAACAACCGTCTCAAGAACCTGCTTCAACTCAAGACTCCTGATGTCATCATCCGGAACGAGAAGCGGATGTTGCAGGAAGCGGTCGACGCTCTCTTCGACAACGGTCGTCATGGTCGCGCCGTCACCGGTGCCGGCAACCGTGCTCTCAAGTCGCTCTCCGACATGCTCAAGGGTAAAGGTGGACGTTTCCGTCAAAACCTTCTCGGGAAGCGCGTCGATTACTCGGGCCGTTCCGTTATCGTTATCGGACCCGATCTCAAGCTTCACCAGTGTGGTCTTCCCAAGAAGATGGCGCTGGTTCTGTTCGAGCCCTTTATCATTCGCCGGCTCAAGGAGCTTGGCTATGTGCACACGGTGCGCAGTGCGAAAAAGCTGATCGAACGGAAAACGTCCGAGGTCTGGGACATCCTTGAGGAAGTGACGAAGGGGCACCCCGTTCTCCTCAACCGCGCACCCACGCTTCACCGTCTTTCGATTCAGGCCTTTGAGCCCGTTCTTATCGAAGGTTCCGCAATCCGGGTTCACCCTCTCGTTTGTACGGCCTACAACGCTGACTTCGACGGTGACCANNCCAGATGGCCGTTCACGTGCCGCTCTCGGTCGAAGCGCAGATGGAAGCCCGCATGCTCATGCTGGCACCGAACAACATCTTCACTCCTTCAAGTGGAAAGCCAATCACGACGCCGTCGCAGGACATTATTCTCGGTGTCTACTTCCTCACCTACTGCCGCCAGATCCCGCTCCGGGATCCGGAGTTGGAGCGCACCCTTCCGCTTTTTGCGGATACCTCCGAGGTTGAGTTTGCTGTCGCGAGCCGCCGCATTGACATGCACGACCCGATTCGGATGCGTAACCCCGATTATGGCACTACCGGGCGTATCTACGGTGACAGGGAGCGCAAGATCCTCATCACGACGGCAGGACGTGTACGTTTCAACGAGATCTGGCCCGAGCCGCTCGGTTTCTACAATGCTACCGTTGCGAAGAAGCAGATCTCGGACATTATCTGGCGTTGTTATCAGGTCTCCGGACAGGAAGGCACCGTCCGTTCCCTTGATGCGATGAAGTCTCTCGGTTTCCGGGAAGCAACGCGATCGGGTACCTCGGTCGGTATCTTCGACATGATCATTCCTTCCGAAAAAGCCGTCGAGGTCGATGCGGCTACCGCAGAAGTTAAGAAAGCCAACGATCAGTATCGCTCGGGTGTTATCACCAACAAGGAGCGGTATAACAAGATCGTTGATATCTGGACCCATGCGGGTGACGAGATCACCAAGGCGCTTTTCCGCACCATCGAATATAACGACGGCAAGCCACTTCCGAGCCCGTTGTTCATGATGGTCGATTCCGGTGCCCGGGGTAACCGACAGCAGATCAAGCAGCTTTCCGGAATGCGCGGTCTGATGGCCAAACCCTCCGGCGAGATCATTGAGCGCCCGATCATTTCGAACTTCCGTTCGGGTCTCTCGGTGCTTGAGTATTTCATCTCAACTCACGGTGCCCGTAAAGGTCTTGCCGATACCGCGCTTAAGACGGCTGACTCGGGTTACATGACCCGTAAGCTGGTCGATGTGGCCCAGGATGTCATCATCACCGAAGAAGACTGCGGAACCGCCAACGGTATTGTCGTGAAGTCAATCTACGAGGGTGATGAAGAGGTGGTTGACCTCAAGACAAGGATCTATGGTCGTGTCGCCGCGGAGAAAGTGGTCAACGGTGCGGAAGCCGTCGTGAACCCCGGTGACATGATCACCGAGGCGATCGCCCTGCGTCTCAACGACATCGGACACGAGCAACTTAAGATCCGTTCGGTCCTCACTTGCGAAAGCCGCCGCGGTTGTTGTGCGAAGTGTTACGGGATGAACCTGGCCTCCAATGTGATGGCCAAGATCGGCGAGGCTGTCGGCATCGTCGCGGCGCAGTCGATCGGGGAGCCCGGAACGCAGCTCACGATGCGTACCTTCCACGTCGGCGGGGTCGCGTCGGGAACGTTCAAGCAGCCTATCATCAAGGCTAAGGCCAAGGGAACGATTCACTATAACAACCTCCGCGTTGTCGAGACTCCCGACAAAATGTTTGTCGCGCTCAACAAGAACGGCACCATCTCGATCCACGAAAAAGACGGTCGCGAACTCGAGTCCTACAACATCGTCAGTGGTTCTGTCATTCGTTTCGCCGACAACAGCGAGATCAAGAAAGGCGACACCCTTGCGACCTGGGATCCGTACTCCGTCCCCGTTATCACGGAGAAGAGCGGTAAGATTAAGTTCCGCGACATGATCCAGGGGATTACCCTCGACACCGAAATTGACAAGGAAACCAACACGAAGGGCCTCGTCGTTATCGAGCACAAGGAAGACCTGCACCCGCAGATCCTTATTGTCGATCCGAAGACCGGCGACGAACTCTCCGCCTACTCCATCCCCACAGGGGCTCACCTTTCTGTAAAAGAAGGGCAAGCCGTCAAAGGTGGAGACCAGCTGGCGAAGACGCCGCGGAAAGTTTCCGAAACCAAAGACATTACCGGGGGTCTTCCCCGGGTGGCCGAGCTTTTCGAGGCACGCAAACCCAAAGAAGTGGCCGAAATCGCCAAGATTAACGGCGAGGTTTCAATCGGCGGAACGATTCGTGCGAAACGGAAACTGATCGTGACTGACACCGAAACCGGTGAGCAGGAAGAGCACCTTATCCCGCTCGGCAAGCATTACCTCGTTCAGCCCGGAGACTCCGTGCATAAGGGGCAGAAGCTGACCGAAGGTGCGGTGATTCCTCACGACATCCTTGATATTCTCGGCCCCCACGCTCTCATGGAGCACCTCGTTAGCGAGGTTCAGGACGTTTACCGTCTTCAGGGCGTGGAAATCAATGACAAGCACATTGAGATCATCATCCGTCAGATGCTCCGCAAGGTTCGCATCACCGATCCGGGTGACACCCAGTTCCTCTGGGGTGACCAGATCGAGAAGACCACCTTTGAGGCGATCAACGCTGACATGGTCGAGCAGGGTGGTAAGCCCGCCGAAGGCGAGCCGGTTCTGCTTGGGATCACCAAAGCGTCTCTGGAGACGGACAGCTTCATTTCAGCTGCCTCGTTCCAGGACACGACACGTGTTCTTACGGAAGCGTCAACCCTCGGACGGATCGACTACCTCCGCGGATTCAAGGAGAACGTTATCATGGGTCACCTGATCCCGGCGGGAACAGGCTTCCACACTACCCGGAACCTTGCCGTTGTTGAGCATGCCACGGCTGCCGACATCAGCACTGAGGTCGGGGAAGATGAAGCCTCACCCATGGATATCTTCAACGAACTTGCTTAATTGCTTCTGATTATCAATTGATTCGAAGGGGCGCAGACCGAGGGGTCTGCGCCCCAGCTTTCTCTTGATTTAGCTGATTTTGGCGCTTAAGTGCCGACCCGCTCCCGTCCATCACTCAAAAAAACCGAAAAGCGAACGCCTGCAAGGGCGGGGAGCACCCTGAAAATGATGGCGCTTTTCAACACCAATACGACTTCCTGCTAAAAGGGGTCGACCCAGATTATGTCCACCGAACTCATTACTGAACTTGTCGAAGCTGGAGTCCATTTCGGTCACCAGTCGCGCAAGTGGAATCCCAGGATGCGTCCTTTCATTCTCGGCGAAAGGCACAACGTCCACGTCATCAATCTCGAAAAGACTGCGGAACAGCTCGACGCAGCCGGCAGCTTTCTCCGTGACCTCGTCTCCAAGGGCAAGCGCATTCTCTTCGTCGGTTGCAAGCGCCAGGCTCAGGACGCCGTCCGTGAAGCCGCTGAGGCCACAGGTCAGTACTACGTCAACCATCGCTGGCTCGGCGGAACCCTGACAAATCTTCCCACCGTGCGCCGCAGCGTCGGTCGTATGGAGTCACTCGAGAATCTTCAAAAGTCACCTGACTTCAAGAAGATGAGCAAGAAGGAGATCGCCTCCCTCAATCGTGAGAAGGACAAACTCCACCTCCGTCTTTCCGGTATCCGTAAAATGGATCGCCTCCCCGATGCGATGGTCGTTGTTGATTCCGCCCGTGAATACAATGCGATCAACGAGGCCCGCAAGCTGAAGATTCCGATCGTGGCGATGGTCGACTCGAATGCCGACCCCGATGTGATCGACTACCCGATCGTTTCAAATGACGACGCGATTCGCTCGATTCGTGTGGTCTTGAAGAAGCTGATCGATCCGGTCATCCCGGTCGTTTGATCCGTTTCGGGCGGCGATAAATCCCGGAGCAGGGTCCCTAACCGGAACCTGTTTCGAGACCCGTCGATTTCCAACAAATTTGCCACGGAGTTCATCTAGCGGATTCCGGCATAACGATTACCTACAACGCACCAGATATTATGGCTGAAATCACTGTTGAACTGATTAAGACCCTTCGTGACAAAACGAACGCGGGCATGATGGATTGCAAAGCCGCACTGGCCGAAGCAAATGGAGATCTCGAGGCGGCAGAGACCGTTCTCCGCAAGAAGGGCATTGCCGACGCTGATAAAAAGGCCGGTCGCGACGCGAAAGAGGGCGTTATCGCCTCGCGCATCGTGGACGGAGCCAAGACGGGCATTCTCGTCGAGGTCAATTGCGAAACCGATTTCGTCGCCAAGAACGACAACTTCCGCAGCTTCGTTGAGTCGATCCTCGAGCACATCGCCTCGAGCAAGACGGTTGCCACAGTCGCCGAACTCCAGGAGCAACCCTTCTCCGGGGACGCCTCTCAGACGCTTGAGCTTTACATCAAGTCGAAGGTCGGACAACTGGGTGAGAAAATGGGTCTTGGCCGTTTTGCCAAGTACGAACTCAGCGGCGAAGGCGTTGTTGCCTCCTACATTCACATGCAGGGTCGGGTCGGCGTTCTTGTCGAGGTGAACTGCACGAAAAAAGCAACGGCATCCGAAGGCGCGTTCCTTGCCTTCGTGAAGGACCTCACCCTCCACATCGCTGCAGCCCAGCCCATCTGTGTTACCCGGGATCAGGTCCCGACTGACAAGGTGGAGACGGAGCGTGACATCTTCCGCGAGCAGATGAAGNNCTCGACCAGCCCTTCATCAAGGACGGTGACAAGACGATCCAGAATCTTCTCGACGCACTTGGCAAGGAGACCGGGGACACGGTCACGGTTTCCCGTTTCCATCGCTTCGCAGTCGGTCAGGAATCCTGAGCCCCGAACGCTCCTCCCTCGCGGGAGAGAGGCCGAATTTTCAAAAGCCCGCGCCCGAAAAGGGAGCGGGCTTTTTGCTGTCCAGGTGACTATTCGGTGACACCGATTTCGCAGCCGATGGCTTCGGTGCGGGGGATTGGAACATCCCTGCCCTCCAGGATCGCCTTGAGGGCGTTGCGCAGATCATGATTCTTGATTTCCCTCTGCCGCTTTGTGGGGCCCAGATAGAGATCGTTGATTCGTCCCTGATAAACGACCTTTCCTTTGCCATCTATAACGACGGCCTCGGGGGTGATCCTTGCGCCAACGAGGCGGGCGAGTTTCTGATCATGGTCATTGAGGACCGGTGCCTTGAACTCCATCAGGGTTGCATGCTGGCTCATGTCCGCCGGTGTCACCGAGGTATCGGAATGAACAAAGCGGAAAGCGAACGCTTCATCGAACTCGGCATGAATCGCATTCATCTCGGGAGCGAAGGTGTTCGAGGTCGGGCAATAGGGAGAGACGAAAAAGAGGACCACTGCCTTCTTTCCACCGGTGTCGAGAGGGGAGAGGGATTTGCCGTCGATCGTCGGTAACGTGAGGGCCTCTCCGGAGACCGGCTCAGCGGCATGAGCCAATTGCCCGGATCCGATTGTCGCGAGTGCGAAGAGGAGGAGAGTGAGAGTGTATTTCATCGCGTTAACAAATAGTTCGTCGGGGTGTCACTGGCAAGAAGCCCGTATTCTTGAATTCCGGGAGGAACCGGGAGGGAGAGATCACTCGGCATGGACCGCCCTATTCTCCGTGTCCTTCAATCTTCAAGAGTCTCACGCATTCTTCGAGTAGCCATTCGGGTTTCATGAACGGGCTGTAGTTGATGTCCTGCCAGCGGATGTGCCGGCGGCCATCGATCAGGAAGGTGCCATGTAGCGCTTGCTGTTCGAAGTCGTCAAAAGCGCGGAAGGCTTTGAATGAGGAGAGTGATTCGTCCGAAAGCAATGGAAAGGGAAATGGCGACTCGCTTCCATCTTTGCCACCCAGAGTGCTTCGCAAGCCCTCGGCATTGTCCGTGCTGATCGCCACCAGGTCGATGCCCGCCTTCCTGAAGTTCTCATGCAAAGGGGCAAAGGCATTAAGTTGTTCCATGCAGTGAATACACCCGCGTCCCAGATAGAAGATCACGAGAACCGGCCGGTTGGAATAGGAGGACAATTCCACGATCTTTCCGGAGGCATCGCTGAGTGAAAATTCAGGCGCCTTCGGAGGACTCCAACGGAAAGGTCCAAGCTCACCGAGGTCGGGTCGGAGACCGAGATCCTTCGCGGGCTCACGCGGTAGTTGCCACTGTTCAGGGAACCCGATCTCTTTTGCGATAGGTTTGAGAGAAACAAAGATCGGTAGATCTAGATCTGCCGAAGCTGCCACTGAGCGGAGTGCAGTAAAGGCCTCCTTTGCTTTCTCCACTTCACCGTTTTCATGCAGGATGCGCACCTGAGTCGCAAGAGGGATGACCTGATTCTTTTCCGCAGCGACTGCCTCTGCGGCAAGTTTTACCGCGGTCTTGCCATCCCCGGCCCTTTGCCAGAGAAGGGCGTGGCGCCACTTCGGAAGGTTCTTGAGATTTGGAAGAAGGGTAAGTGCAGCGGCCGTGTCAGGTGAGGAGCCGCTGAGGTGGCGATAAACCGCCAGTTCTGTCGCAGGGTTCTCGAGATCCGTGATCGCCTTTTCGAAGTTCTTCGCGGCCGCCTTCTCGGCTTCTTCGATCCCTTTCGTGTCCTTCTTTGAAGCGACCGCTTTCTCCCGTGCGTCAGTGACGGCCTTGTCTTTGTCCGCCTTCTTTGTGGCGAGGCGTTTTTCCAACTCAGTCAAGTGGACTAATCCGCCCGCGTGATCTCCACTCTCGAATCGGGCAATACCAACATAACGATGGTATTCGATTTCGGTTATCGATTTCTCATCGGGTCTCAGAAGTGCCTCGCCCGCACGATTGCCGTCTCCGGAGTAGGTGATGAGATCGTCCCATTGTCCGAAGGCGAACAGCGTGTCGCGGAGACGCTGCCTGCCATACTGCCAGCTGCTTCCGGAGGGATCGTAAACTTCCTTGTCTCCCTCCTTTTTGAATTTCGGCAGGCGCGGCAATGAGATCATATTAAGCGCGAGTTCGACGGAGCGATCGAACTGCCCGAGGCTGTTGAGGTTGCGGATGAGCCACTCGTTGTTGTGGGCGAAATTATGAATCTGATCCGGAACAATCTGAAAACGGATCATGTGGGCGTGGTCGACCCGGGCTGAAGCCTCCTGTTGCCATGCCGCGTCGGCGAAGCGGTTCAGTTTTGAATAGATGTGGCCGGGCATATGCCACATATGGGCGATCCCGGGGGCGGCCGGGCCACAGTTCGCCGCTGCGGTGAGTGCCTTCGCCGCGTCCTCCTTGTCCCAGAGGTGGATCTGGTAATGATTCGCAGGATGGTTGGGTGCCTTTGTCAGGATTTCGCGCGCGAGGAGGTTTGTCGCATAGTGACTGGAGATGGAGATCTCCTTCCCGCTGTTGTAGAAAATCTGGTGAAGAAGGAAGGCCCGGGACTCGATGTCGTCGGGGTAGGCTGAAGCGATTTTTTCAAGAGATCTGACATAGTCAGCGAGCCGCTTTTTTGGATCCGCTTTCGGATCCTTGAAATAGGCGGCGAGACCGTCGATCCAGAGTTTTTCGTGGTCTGAGGCTTTGTCCCGTCGCTTCGTCGCCTCCGCGATGAATTTTGCTCCACGGGTATCGTTTTTGAAGTTAGCCATCGCCATGCCCCAGTAGGCCATGGCGCAGTCGGCGTCGAGGGATGCCACCTGACGGAAACCGCGCTCGGCCTCAAAATACCAGTAGCCGTGAAGTTGGCCGACTCCCTGATTGAAGAAGCGCTGTGCCTCCGCCGAACTAGTGGAGACCTTGAAGGTAACCTCTCCTGTCCCGGGGATAAAGACGGCGGCCTGACGGGGACCCTCATTAAAGACTTCCCCGTGGTAGGAGTGGCCTTCGAGGATGCTCTTCTGCTCCGCCGTATCCTGAGCAGATCCGGAACAGGCGAAGGCGAGAAAAAGGGAGATCAAAGCTTTTTGCATGAGGGCAATTCTGAGTCGTTGGGAACTTCGTTCAGTTCAGGTCCTAAAGCGGTCTGATAAAAATGTTCCGGAACTGGACGAGGCTTGAGGCCGGGGACCATGATCCGTCGGCTTTCTTGCCACCATGATGTTGAAGCGCGATCCGGCCCTTCTCCGGCACTTCCGGCAGGAGGGCGTTTTCGATGATGGTGTATTCGTTCAGAACTACCGTCAGCCGGTCTCCTTTCATTGTAATAACAAAGGTGTTCCATTCACCGACATTCCTGTCCGCCTTTCGATTCGGAGTGACTCCGGCCCGGATCTCCTGGGGGAGAGATTCATTGTTCCGAATGCTGTAGACTTCCCCGGAGCCGATCGGCCAGCACCAGATATTGAGTTGATATTTTGACATGCCGCGCAGGTAGATGCCGGAGTCGGCATTCGGCATGGGGTGAGTGAGATTCTTACCGTCGGGACCCTTAACGGTGCTGCCGTCGGGTAGAACGTAGGGAACGTCGTAAAAGCCTGTCGTATCTTTAATCCGCCAGTCGATACGCAATTCGAAGTCCCCGAACTCTTCTTCCGTCCAGAGGTGTTTGTCTCCTTTGGCCTCGGACTGGGCGTCGTAATCGATGACACCGTCGAGGACCTTCCAGTGTCCGTTATCGCCTTCGGGAATCGTCCAGCCGCTGAGATCAAGACCGTTGAAAAGTGAACGAAAGCCCCCGGGGACGGGATCGGGTGACGCCGGACATTCCAGCACAAAAGGGGAAAGCAGTGCCGAAAGAAGAAGAGTGGGAAGTTTCATCGTAGGAAATCTACCAGAAGAGGGTTCCGGGGGACGAAGCCTTTCTGAGGCGTGAACTCGTCATTCCGGACTGTTGATTCCCCGAAAGAAAGACGGGCGGGATTGTGTGATGGAACTCCGCCCGGGAATCCGATAGGGTGAAAGGCATGATTCAACCCTGTTTGGTGCGGCTAGGCTTTTTTCTTGCGTGTTTCAGTGCTTCCGCCGCCGAGCCACAAGGGCCTTCATTCTATCTTATCGGGAACTCGCTGACTCAAGACACGGTGCCATCAAGATTGGATGGAGACGTTCAGTGGCATGTCGATTGCGGAAAGAGTCTTCCCTACATTTTCGAGAACCCGCAAAAACCGTGCGTGGAGAACTCCACCCTCTGGCCCAGGGCACTCAAGGAGAAGCAGTATGATCTGGTCTCGGTGCAGGTTCACTACGGAAGCACGCTTGAGACAGATGCGGCTGTGATTTCCGAATTTCTCAGACTGCAAACCAAAGCCGTGTTTGTGATTCATAGCGGGTGGGCACGTGCCCGATCCCGGGCTGAGGAGTATTCGTCCAGTTCCGGGGGTGGGGCGATGAAACACAGCCCTGCCTACATCGAAGCGCTTCTGGGAAAGTTGAAGGAGCTGCATCCGGGCCGGGAATTCCGTCAGACTCACACCCAGGATTTACTGGCATCAATTGCCATGGACATTGAAAATGGCAAGGCCCCGTTCAGCCGGATTGATGATCTCTACCGCGACGATATCCACATGAATGTGGTTACGGGAAGATATCTGATGCACAATGCGATGAGGCATGCGCTGGGACAGGACCGCTCGGTGGAGGGCTTTGAAACGATTCCGTCTTCAGTAAAGGCCTACCTCGATCGGATTCTCGACAACCTGCCTGTCGCAAAGCCGTAAAGCCGTGACCCGACGCGACTTTACGGGGATCGAATTGCGCTTGCAGGATAGCAAAAAGAGAGAGAGGGCATCCCATGAGTGAGTCGGAAGTGGAATCGGTTGAGTTGGCAAAGCTGATAGAGGTTGAGATCAAGGACGCCCAGGTGATATTTTCAGCCGTCTGGAAGGGTCTCGTTGACGAGGTCGGTCTGGAGAAGCTTCGTTTTCCAAAGGAAATCATTCTCCTCGGAGGGGCCCCCGGCTCGGGGAAGGGGACCAATACGGCCTTTATTATGAAGGCGCGGGGTTTCACCTGTCCCCCCATCATCATCAGCTCTCTTCTCGATAGTCCTGAAGCGAGGGCCCTGAAGGACAGGGGGATGCTGGTCGGTGACCGGGAGGTAATGGGAATACTCTTGCGAAAGATGCTCGAGCCCGAATTCCGGGACGGTGCCGTGCTTGACGGATTCCCGAGGACAAAGGTGCAGGTGGAGTGCATGAAACTGCTCGTCAAAAAAATCGGGGCGCTTCATCGCAAGTATGCCGAGACTCCGCTCGCGGGACATTTTCGTCGCCCCACGATTCATGTCATGGTTCTCTTCGTGGACGAGAAGACGAGCGTTGATCGCCAGCTTTTCCGGGGAAGGGAAATTGCACGGCATAATGAGGAAGTTGAGGCGACCGGAATCGGGGAATTGCAGGAACTTCGACCCACTGACCTCGACGTGGAAGCCGCCAAACACCGATATCGTATTTTCAAGGAGAATACCTGGGAGGCACTCCAGTCTTTGCGGGAAGTATTCTTCTATCACCTCATCAACGCCCAGGGGCCGGTCAGCGAGGTTGAGCAAAACATCATCAAAGAGCTCACGTATCAAAGTTCTCTGGAACTGGAACCGGCAACCTTTGAAATCGTGAGGGGGATTCCCCTGGCTCACGAGATTATCCTACACGCCCGTCAGGAACTGGTCCGACGTCTTGATGACTATGCGAGAGATCATCGAGAACTTTTTATACGTGTGGTTGAACTGATTAACACCAAGTTCATCCCCATCATCCAGCGCCATGCGATCTCCGGCCGTGCAGTGATCAACAACGAGGACGAGGTATTGGCCGACCCTGTCGCCCTTGCCATGCTGATTGATATCTTTTCGGACCGCGGTTATCACGCCGTGGTCGACAAGCAACTCACCAAGGTTCCGGAACGGGTGAATATCCAGACCGGTGAGATTCAGTTCCGACCGAATACGACCTATCGGATCCGCGTCTATTTTGAGGGATCCGAAATCCGCCTCGGTGGACGATGAGGATCGTCCACCGGTGGAACTGCCGGGAAACGGCCTGAATCTTCACTCGATTTCGAGTTCGATGGCCTCGGTTTTGGTGAATTTCGTTCGGGTATCCGCAGGACGTGCCAGAGTGGCGTTGTAGCCCTCCCAAGGTTCGAAATCACTCCGGTTGTGCCCCCCGTTCAGGAGGACCTTCCCGCTCGTTGTCCGGGCGTGAATTTTTCTCGGTCCGAAGGAAGGTCCCTGGACCACCATGTCGCGATAACCATCGGGAAGTCTGCGGATCATCTCGTTGTATTTCCGGGTATTGTAGCCCGGCTCGAATCCAGCCTGAGTCCAGTTCGTGTTAAACCGCTCACGCTCTTCTCTCGGAAGGTTCAGGATAACCTCATTAGCCTTAACCGCTTCACGAACGATATCCAGTTTCACCCCGCTCGCGGGAAAGTCCTGGCCGTAAAACAGGTCGGTTCGCTCGCCGGCTAGTGCGGGCATGGAGAACGTAATCCTTGCAGCGTCGCCCGTGCCGTCTTTGGGAGGTTCGGCCACATAGGTGGCATTCATTCCCTTCCGGCCCAGATAGAGATGGACGTCGAACTTGAGCTCGTCTTCGAGAATCATTTTCCAGACGATTTCCTTCCCGTCGAAACTGGGTTCTTCGGCCATGCGGAGGAATTTACGTCCACGATATCGATAGCGTGGGTCCGGGTGATCGGGAATCTCCTTGTGGCTATAATAGGAAAACCTGATTGGACTCTGAATATAACCTTCAGGAGTCTTGAGGTAGACCTCGACGTAGGCCTGGGGGCCATAGAAGATGGCG
>DDSV01000033.1 GCA_002344215.1 Akkermansiaceae bacterium UBA2381 | reverse complement strand
GGCAGTCTGGCTTGGAGCGGTTCCTCCGGTGGTGCTGATGGTGATTTTATACAAGCGGAGCCATCAATTTCTCCCGGGGAGTTCTCCGGAAAAACTCGTGCCCGCGAACAAGGAGGGCGGCCGATGAGTTCCGAATGCGTCCGCGATGCGGAGGCGTCGACCTCCGTGGGTGTGCCGGAACGGACGTGGCTGATGATGGGCCTGGCCTCCTTCGCCCTCGTTTCCAGTCTGATTCCGATCCTTTCCCTGCCGGCTGCGGTGGGAGCGTTGGTCATGGCGATTCGTCGGGCGAAGAACCCGAATATCCGGTTCTCCGTCCTCGCCGCGACGGCAATGGCAGCAATTTCCATTCCGGTTGCGGTTGTCAGCGCTGTGGATGGAGCAAGGCAAGCCAATGCCTTCAACCAGATACACCGCGTTCATCTTCAGATGGGCCAAGTGATGAGCGTGGAGATTAAATCTGGAAAACACATACAGCAAATGGTGCGGCAGCTGGCAACGATCGATGTTTCGAATTGTCCCGGAGATTACCAGGAAGTCTACCGAGAGATGATCGAGATCTTCACCATCCTCGCCTTTCATGCGGCGAGAAACGAGGAGATTGGAACAAAGGTGCGATTCTTTCTGGAGACTTTGATCGAATCTTTCGGGGGCGACCTTTCGGACCTCGAAGACATTCGACTTCAAGACGAACAATTGCAGCTCCGACTCGAACTGGTTGCGAACAAACTGAGGCTTGTCTGTGCCAAATATGGAATCGTCATGGCCGACGAGACGGCGCAGTAGAATTAGAAAACGTGAGACCATGAATGCAGGAAACCGAAATCGTCGCAACCGTCAGAGGGCTTCGGCCCATCAACCTTGGTCCCAACTCTTAGGCGTCGCTTTTCTCTTTCTAGTTCTGATCCCCCGGTGCGTGGGTTGCCGGTCTCCGGTCGACCCGCTGATTGAAAAATATTACGGGGGTCGAGTTGAATCCGGACGGGTCGATGAATTGGATGCAGCGACCAAGGAATTCCTCCAAGAGATGATCCGCCGGGACTCACAGAGGTGATTTTGAAGCGATGACGGAGAGCTGGCAGGAACTCCAGGCCGGTCCCTACAATCAGTCGGAGATCAACGAACAGGTCAGAGCCTGCGAGGGTTGCGGCGTTAAACGAAATAAAATCATGAAAAAATACATCATCATCGCAATGCTGGCCCTGGGTCTCCCGGGGCTGGCGGACGCCCGGTTGGGCGACACCCTCGCCGAAGCTTCGGCCCGGTATGGACCGGTCGTCCAGGAGGGTAACAACAACGGCATGCCGTCGTTCGTGTTCGACATGGACGGACTTGTCATCATGGCGCTTTTCGATCCGGACATGCGGACGTGCATCACTATGATCTACCAGAAAAAATGGGGCTGGGTCATCAACGAGAAGGAGAGAGAGTTCCTCCTGGGCTTGAACGGACAGGGGTGGAAAAGCGTGCCCAAGGCCGAGTTGAATCTCCACTACACGGGCAAAGGAGAAGGAGGCCGACTGTCCGCCATCTACATCGCGTCCGAGCATTTGTTGATCGTCGCCCCGAAAGACGTGGTGGGCCTATTCGAATCCGGACGGCCTTGATGTGCAAGGACGAATTACTGGGATGGTTGTCGGCGCTCGACGTCGATACTGTCACCATATCGGATCAAAATAAAGATGGAGCGATGGCGTAATCGTTCTTCTCGTAGTCGGTGCGCTGCATTTTCGCCGGGTAGTGATGGACAAGACCGTTCATCCTTTTTTCATCGCTACTGGGCCTTTGGTTCTGGTTTTCCTGCTCATGCTCTATCTCAGGCGAAAGTGAACCCAACCCCCGTCATTCCAAATGAAACCCCGTCATTCACTTCGCCATAGCGCCACAAGAGGATCCGCTTCAGGGAACTGGAACGTTTTCATTGCCGTCGCATTCCTCTTTCTCCTCTTCATCCCCCGGTGCGTGGGTTACCGGTCTCCGATTGATCCGCTGATTGAAAAATTCTACGGGGTCGAGCTGGATCCGGACGGGTCGATGAATACGGATGCAGCGACCAAGGAACTCCTCGAAGAGATGATCCGCCGGAACTCACAGAGGTGATTTTCTTAGGCGTGCATTCGCCCTGAATCACCCCGCAGGGTGCGGGGTAAGACCCGATTTCGAGGCACCTGATTGGCTCCAGGTCAGACGGGGCGGGCGGTTGCGGGACTCGCTAGCCTGTGGGGCAAATCGGCGCATTCTGTCGGACAGGGAATCGGGATGGGCTTCTTCGGGGAGGGAACTGCTACTTGCCAATTGCCGAAACCCAGGCGTCACTGAGGCCTGTTTGAGTTGACCTGAATCCAATCCCTGAGGATATGGCGAGATTTCGAACAGTTACTGACCAAGCGAAAGAAGAGCTCCTCAAGAGGCTGCGGCGTCGTCACGGCTCGAAGTTGAATCGGTACTTGGTCTCGATCGGGGTCGGCCGGAACTGCCTGAAGAGGTGGAAGAACGGAGATCCGATGAGCGTTCGTTCGTTCTACGATATCTGCGATCACTCGAAGATTTTGCCAACGCGGCTGCTAGCAAAGGTGGACACCCTCTCGGACAAGTATGACCTGATGCAGCAGGACTTCCGGGAGTCCCGAGATCCGGACGAGAGACACGCGATCTGTGTGATGGCTGCTTCAACGTTGTATGGGGATCTCGTTCGTTCTTTTGAACGGATTTGCCGGATCAGCCTCGCCTGCGAACGAGCCGAGGGGCGATATCCTGATTCACTCTATTTGAAGAAGGATCTCAACGGCGGTAGTCCGATAAAATTTCCTCCTGTGCATCTTAAGGTGGCAACGAAAAGTCAGGATATGATCTGGCTTGAGTTCAAAAACGAAACGCGGGGGATCTTGGTCGAAGTAACAGAATTCGCCCGAGG
>DDSV01000042.1 GCA_002344215.1 Akkermansiaceae bacterium UBA2381 | reverse complement strand
GGTGCAGCAAATGCGAATGATTGGCTTGGTCTTCAATCATCTGGAGAACCAGCCATTGGTTACGACACGGCTCTTAAGCCGGAGGATGTCGTGTCCCCTGAGGGCGAGCGTCCCACTTGTGGTCAAGGCCAATGGAAGATATCTTGGAAGTTGAGTGCGCGAACGGAAAAGGGAGGGTACATTGTTCAGCATATACACATGGAGTCACACGTTGAAGATTGCCTCGGAAATGATATAACTCAAGAACGCTACAAAAGTTTAAAATATTCAGAGGCATGGTCAGTATATCCGGGTCTCGTTGGGCCGACGCACACGAATATAGTTGATGATACGTTTCGATATCCCGGTCGAGGGAACTGCACAAAAGGCTGGTTCAAAATTACTGGCTTGGTAGAATATGTACCGGTTCCAAATTTGCCGCCTCAATTTGCCTTTCGCTCGGTTCCGGAAGCTGGGGATTTAAGTGCCGTACAGCCCGCGATGGTGGTCGAAGGCGGCACAGGACAGATCCGGAGAGAGTTTCGAATCGAATGGGACTGCTGTAAAGAATCGGATTCGCCATCAAAGTACACCTACTCACCCGCTAACGCATGAGACTCATTGTAATCGCAGTGTTTGTCCTTACGCTAACTGCAGAAGTGTTTGGTCAACATCTTGATTTTGATAAAGTTATCAGTTCAGATTCGTCAATCGAGGAAAAGAGGTCACTAGTGTTAGATTTGATGCGAAGGTCTTTCTCTCCGAAAACGCAAATTCCGAAGCTTACAACGAAGCAGAATATCAAAATGTATTTTGATCTTGATTTGGTGGGCGCTTTTGCCGGTAAACTTCCCTTCGATCTGGCTCTGAACGACAGTCTTTACTACATACGAATTCTGCCTAAGTCACCCGGCCCTAGCATTTTAGTATATTTTTCGAGTGAGCAACAAGTCGAAAAGAGTCAATTAATTGAATTGTTATCAACTGACTCGAAAAAAGATACGAAATTCATTGTCAAAGCGATTTCATTTCCGGATCTTGAGTTGGATGGCCGCTAATTGCTCCGGGATCGACGAGGCCGTCAAACGCATCACCACCACGTACGAAGCCCGCGACATGGTCGCCACCGTCACCAGTCATGATGCCCTCAGCGGGGGCAGTGTGCTCAACGAGGTCGCCTACGCCTATGATGACTTCGGGCAGCTGCGTGAAGATGCGCAGGCCCACGATGGCGAGGTCGACGGATCCACACCCCGGGTGCTCTACGGGTATGCGGACGGATCGACGGACAACACCGCCCGGAGAACCTCGATGACCTATCCGGACGGACGGGTCATCGACTACCTCTACGGCGACGCCGAGAGCCTCGACAGCCACCTCGGCCGGGTCGCCGGCCTGAAGGTCGATGGGGAAAGCCTGGATCTCGTGACCTACTCCTACGTTGGGGCAGCCCGTTACGTGAAGATCGCCTACCCCGAACCCGGCATCGAACTGAGCTACCTCAAAAGCAGCGAAGAGCCCGAGCGCGACTCCGGCTCCTTGTGCTGGCAAGATGAAGGCTCCAATAGATGCGATTTTAGTTATTAATAGTGTCTTATGGATGTAAATAAATTGATCCTTTCGAAATTAGGAAGTTCGGCAAATCATTGCGAATGCGGCTTTGGCTTGAATACATGCTTTCCATCGGGCCGAAACTTCACCTTTGTAGAGCCAAACCCATTGTTCTATACGAGAGCTCTTGAACTATATCCAAAGGCGAAGATTTATCATGCTGCAATTGTCGCCAATATTGCTACGCCAACAGTTGCGATCCAATTGGCGGGAGAGGATACGCATCTGGCAAGTGTTCGAGACTGCCCAGTCTTCCATCGAGGATTCTCCCCGGGCAATTTGATCGAAGTGCCTGCAATAACGTTTGATTTAATTGACACCGGTTTCGATTCAGTGATTCTTGATATGGAGGGGGCTGAATGGTTTGCGCTCATGAATATGAAAAGTCGTCCCCGCATATTGATGATTGAGACTCATAGTTCGAAAACGAGCTATCAAAATCCGTTCATTGGCGAGATACAGCAATGGACCGCTGATAACGGCTATGAAGAAATCTACCGCGGGGTGTCAAATACAATATGGATTCGATGAGGCGACAAAATAATTAAAAGCCAAGTCGTAAATGCCTGAGGTGGATTATAGCGCAGTCGAGGTAGAAGAAAGTAGCGAAGGTTTCAACATGATAATCCCACCGGACGATGAGACGTCGGAAGTTGTGGAGCCAGGCGAAGTGTCGCTCGACCTTTCAACCAATTGAATAGGGCGATTGAGATTCGCGGGCCACCGCTGGCTCACGGAAACAGATCCACCTCCAACCTCAAAAACTCCTGATCAACCACGTTCGGTCCCAATCCCCGTGCCTCCAATCGGTCTGATCGATCGATGAGAACCTCAACACCTTCCGTGGTCCATTCCTCTAGGTCAGTCGAGCGTTTGACCCGATATTGAACATCTTGACCTAGGGCATTCCGGGGAACGACGAGTTTCATTCGTCCGGAGGAATCAAACTCTGCGAATGGGAGATGACTCGTTCCAGTGACCCCGGGCGATCTACCCAACGCGTAGTGATAAAGGTTGGGAAGATCTTCTCCGGGGAAGACTTCGAAGGGATCGTCTTCGGCTCCGAGCACCGCCCGGTGTGCGGTCTGCCACGCGTACCAGCCGTCGCTCACCGGCGCGAAATGGGGGCCGGACTGCCAGATTTCACCACTGTTGCCCACCGTGATGAGTCGCCCTCCGAAGGAAGTGACGCCCCGTATCGCCGCGAGTCCCGGAAGCGGCAGGCGCTGCCACGAGCCCCCCGCGGAAGAGACGTGCACATGTCCTCGCAGAACCGAGTCTTCGGTGATGTCACCGACGACGTAGAGACCTCCCTCGACGGCGATCATATCGTTAATGGTCAGACCGCTGAGAAGCGGCGTGATCCCAAGCGTCTGTCCATTCCCGGAAACGTTTCTCAAGCCGACCGCGAATCCCCCCAGATAGAACTGACCGGCCATCCAGCGAGCCGGCCTGACGATCTGATTGTTCGTGAACCCCTCCGACCAACTGTGATACGTCCATGTTTGAAAGTTCGTGGTGGTGTAGGCGCGGGTGCGATCATTGTTCCGATCCGCGACCACCAGCCACAGGCCGTTTCCGTAGGCGATACCCTGGATGTGATCGTAGACGGGAAACGCAACGGTTGTCCAGGTGATGCCATCGGTGGAGGTCCGCATGGTTTGGTTTTCACCGGACACGACCCACAGTCCTCCACCGTAAGCCACCCGGTAGAGAACAATCCCCGCGAGATGGGTGCGGGTCCAGGTGAGGCCATCGGTCGATCGGTAGATGCAGCCTTCCCACGCGCCCCCGGACACCGCTCTTTCCCGGCCCGCGAGGATGAAACAGGTCCCGTTCCAACAGATTTCACGAAGATCGAGAGCGTTCAGACCTTTGGCGCTGCGTAGATCGTAGGTGGTCCAAGTTTGGCCATCGGTCGAATGCAGCACAAGTCCGGTCGCGCTCACGGCCACGGCACGATGGGGTGAAGAGGCGATGTGATTCAGCTGGCTGGTAGTGCCACTGGACCGCAGGTTCCACTCCGAGCCCTCGGAGGCGACATCGAACTCCTGCGTGAGTGAGGTGCTACCTCCCCGCTGGTCAGAGATCACCACGCTGACCTGATAGACGCCCGCGGTCCGGTAAGTGTGAATGAAGGTTGGACCGTTGAAGCTGACTTCGCTGCCATCGCCGGGGTCCCAGTGGTAAGCCAGAGGATCTCCCTCGGGATCACTCGCCGAAACGTCCAGGCGAAAGGTCTGGAAGGGCTCGATCTCACCGGAAGGAAGACGGCTCCAGGAAGCCGTCGGGTTGGAGTTTCCAGGGATGCTCCCCATCTGGATATCGATGTCAACCCATTGCCCCGGGGGGGCGCCGCCTCGCGCGACCGGCGTGATGTGGATATCCCCGTCGCTGAAGGTTTGGCCAACAGGAAGTTCATAATCCGTCTCGGGAAAGGAGCCATCCCGGCCCGCTTTCACGATGAAGTTGTTCCTCGGATCTCCGGCTTTTTCCCAGATGACCGACACGCCCCGTTCAAGACGGCGTCGCTCGGGGATGGCACGCTTGTAGCTCAGCCACAGCGCATCCCCGGGGGCCGACACCCGGCTGATCCGCAAGGCACCGGTTTGATAAGGAAGCGGCGACTGCATATGATCCGCTCTCCAGAGACGATATCGACCGCTGGAAGTCACCTCCTCCCATTGGGTGGAATCGAGCCATCCCAGGAACGCCTTGGCGTGGGCATCAAAATGTCCTGCAGGAAACGGACCGCTTCCCATGATGCTTGAAGTACTTCCATAATCGATCCGCGTCCCATTGGGCCCCAGTGGGCCGGCCACGGGATCGGGCTCCCATCGGTTCGCGTGGCCGAGGCCGTAGTTATGGCCGAACTCATGCACGAAGACGCTTGTGCCGCTGGACTGAATCCAGGACTTCTTCCCCCCGACAATCGCCAACCCGCCATACCCCATGCCGATGTTGTTGAACTGCACGCACCAGAAGTCGTAATGGTCGAACACATACCCCAGGGCCTCCGCTCCCGCTCGTGCGTGGTCGTGAAGCTGACCGTTTCCGTTGCGACCCGCGGTGTTTTCCGCCGCGTAATAAGTGCTGATCTGCGGGAGACGAATGACCTGCGGAGTTACGGTGACCTGCAGCCGGGTTTTGCCAAATGACATCTCTTCCAGGCTCGTCGAGACCGCGGTCGAGAGTTTGTCGGTAAGGATATCGTAGCTTTCGCGGGCACCTGTCAGATCAGGAAAATCCACCCGCATGAGCAGGAGTGTCTTTGGAGTCGTGGTCCAAGGATTCGATGCCATAGGCGCAAAGCTTTCATCCATCAGCGGAACAAACTCACCCGGGCTTTCGGCAGCCAACCACGCGGCCATCTGCTCGACACCAGATGATTCTCCGGGAATCGCCTCCCAAGCGTGCAATCGTTCCTCAAGCAAGGAAATCTCTTCCGGGAAAACAAGTCCGCGGTGTCCCCCGATGAGGATGGCCACACCTTCACCTTCTTCGATCGCCGCACCACTCCAGGCACTGATATCATCGCCCGAGGCCAGCGGTGGGACGATATCACGCACGGCGGATGCCTCTTCGTCGGTCATCACGCGGAACGCCTCCGGCCACATCGCCAGTTCACCATCCAGTTCGAATCCCTGTAGTGGCACTTTCTCCCGGGAAAGGGGGGATTTTCGCCGTCCATAGGAATGGGCTCGCAGATCCCTGCCATCCTGACGGGTGACTCTCAGCTCCTCGGTGGTACGACTGTTCTCAGGATCGCAACCGACGTAAGAATCCAGGCGTGCCCACTCACTGAAGGGCCGCTCGGATCGAGATTGAACCGTGGCGGGCAGCATGAGCCATTCATCCCACCGCAAGGATTCTTCGAGTGCAGCGCGGACATCGCGGCGCATCCACTCGCGAAGTCGAAGCGTTCGCGCGTCCGCCAGCGCGACGCCCTCGGTTTCCCATGAGGCAAAGGCGACAGAATCCGTGGGGTCAGGTCGTTGTCGCAGCCAGGATCGGAACTCGTCCGCATGATTCGTCGCGATGGGCTTGTTGTCTGCCGGAATGCGTTTGTCAGCGACAGGGCCGATCCGTTCTTCGGAGGAAGTTGTCTGCCCGGTCGGTGCGGGTGCACGCTGACTCCGAAAAATCTGCAACGCAATCGTGGCCAACGCCAAGATGCTGAGAATAAGGGGAAGGCGTCGCATTCGGGACACTGCGAGGGTTGAACGACGAGATTACCGTTTTGAGGGGTCAACAGCAATTCAAATTGGCCGGTTTGAGCGTCGGTGGATAGCAGTCAAATCAGCCATTCAAGGTCTGTACGGAATTTATCCACTCATCCGATCTCATCGTATTCGCGGAATTATCCGGAAAGCAGATTGACCTCGGGAATCGGGTTTGAGACGATCCGCGATACCGTCACCTGTAACTCCCGATGAAAATTTACCTGCTCGCTCTCTCCCTCCTGGGAATGTGGACCTTGGAAGCAACGACAGCTCCGGCTCCACCCTTCGGATCATCGATCACCTGGAACACGTCGAAGGAAAGTCCCAGCCTCGATGCCTTGCACGGGAAGGCCGTGTTGGTGGTCTTCTTCCAATCCTGGTGTCCGCTTTGCAACAACTGGTCCGGGGAGATGTTCAAGTCGATCACGGAGCAGTTCCAGGATCAGCCGGAGGTGGTGCTCATCGCGCTCAAGACCGACGGAGGGTCCGTTCGTGAAGCGCTCGAGTATCTTGAGGGAAGAATGGATACCAATCGCTGGCTGGTCGGAACCGACACCAACGCCACCTATGCACGTCAAGCCACTGGCGTGGACCGCCTTTACACCTACGCTTGGATCACGCCCGAGGGGGGAATCGGCGAATCAGGAAAAGCGGGCACCACGGTGAGTGGATCCAGTCCCAAACGTTACTGGGCGACCCGGGATGCAGCACGCGAGCAATTCCTCTCGTCGGCGAAGCCTTTGCTCGACCCCGGTCTGAACGTTCCGGAAGCACTCCTTCCCGTCGCCCACCTTGCGGAACAGGGACTCTTCGCGTCGGCCTTGCGGGAATTGCAGCCGCTGGCCGGAAAACCTGAATTGACTGAAGCCGCCGCCTCCTTGCGCTCCTCCATCGCCGCCGCGGTTCAGGGGGCGATCGATCGGCACGTTGCCGCGCTCGCGTCATCCGAAAAGAGCGATCGTTATTTCTCCTACCTGGCCCTGCTCGACATCGAAGCCCGTTTCGCCAATTCCACGTTTGCCCGGGCCGCGGTCGAGGCCACCGCTCCTCACGCCAACTCCGATTGGGTCAGACAAGAGGAGGAGGCTCATCGCGCCTACGACAGTTTGATGCGCAAGGCCAGCCGAGCCGACGACAAGCGATCCATCGAGCGTGTCACCAAGTCACTTCAAGAGTTCGGATCAGCCCACTCCGACACCGTCTTTGGAAGGATCGCGGCAGCAGCAACGGATTCGGAAGATTGAGAGACTGGCTATGCGGTGACAGAATCATCGAGAGACAATAACGACTGAGGCGGGATGCCTTTGGTAGTCAATCCAGTCGGCTTGCGAAGCGATGAGAATCTGAGTTTCGAAGGGAGAACCGTCGCTAGGAAAGAGCGAATCCGGTCCAGACGAGGATGAGTGAAGCGGCCGTGGCGTTGGTGGCGACGACTTTTCCGGGCAGGCCGGCGGCTGCTCCGGTATGGAGGAAACGGATCCAAAAGCGGGCGCGCAGTCTGGTACTGTGATCGTTGAACGGGGTCGACTGGAGGATCGCTCCGGTGTAGGAATCGAACTCGACCGGCAGGTAGGCGCGGCTCGGCACGGAATCAGGGAGGGTGACATCGACCTGGAGGGGCCGGATGACGCCGTCCTCGATCACCAGCTCGGACAGGGGCAGGGCGATCCCTTGCCATTCGGGCCAGGCTTCGGAGACCACTGCGAAGGCGGTCTCGGGAGTGATCGGCACGAAGGACGGCGAAGGTGGGTCAGGTGTTGTTGTCAGGGGATGAAACCTTCGAGACATCGCGATCGATCCATTCCAGGATCTCCTCTTCAAAGGCGATGAGGATGCCGGTGACGGACATGATGAGGACCACCGTGCCCGTGACGAGACCGGAAACGAGATGGATCCAGAAGATGGATTTGCGCCAGGGCATGTTCGACAAAGCAGAACCCCGGGCCCGGCGAAATGGACGGACCCGGGGGTGTTTCCCAGTTTGGTTGCAGCAGATCAGAATTGGTAGCTGAGGCCGAGGCGCACCTCGCGGCCCGGGCTGGCGAGCCCCGACCCGGTGTAGATCGTGTGATCCTGATAGAACTCGTCGAGGATGTTGTCCACGTTCAGCGTGGCGGAGAGCCCCTCGCAGGTCGGGACATTCCAGGCGACGTAGAGGTTGTTCACGGTGTAGGAACCTTTTCCGGCAACAGCGGGGAAAGGTCCGCCTCCCGGGAGTGGCACTTCAGCGACGGCCTCGCGGATCTCGACGGTCCAGCCGACCGTCACGCCGAGATTTTCGAAGGTGTATCCCGTGTCGGCGACCCAGCGGCGACCGGCGACGACCATGCCGAAATCATCGGGATAATCATACCCGACCGTCTCGGGATCGGAGTGGAAAACGCCGAGCGAGGCATGGAAGCCGTTGCGGCGGATCCCGGCTTCGATCTCGTAGCCTTCGTTTTGGATGTCGCCGTAGCTCGCGTCTCCGCGGAAGCCATTGGGGTAGATGTAGTTCGCGATTTCCTGGCGGAAGACGGCACCGCTGGTATAGAAGGCGCCGTTGTCATAGCGGTAGCTCAACTTCTGGGTGTCGGAGTCCTCGCCATCGAGGGTCGCGGGCCGGGCACCCGGGAGGAAGGATTCGCGGATACCGACACCGCGATAGGCCTCGGAGTGTCCGATGGTGACGGAGAAATCTTCGACCGGCTTCACGGTGAGGGCGACGTTCGGACTGATTTCGTCGGATTGGAAATTCTGTCCGGCGATGTCGGTGTAGTCGTAGCGGTCGTAGCGCACGCCTCCGGTCAGTTCGAAGAGCGAGGTGACAGGCAGGGTGCTCTGCAGGTAGCCGCCGAAGACGCTCTCGGTTTCGTTGCCGCCGGGGTTGCGGAAGATGTAGGTGGTGGAGGCTTCCTTGTCCTGGTAGTCGAATCCGTAGGTCGTCTTGAGCGAGCCGATCGTGGTGGTGTTGCGCACGTCGAGTCCGGTGATGGCGATCTCGGAACGTTCTCCGGAGAGGGAGCGGTTGAAGTCCTGCGTGGTGTGGAAGAAATTCGTCTCGAGATCGAGGGCGTCATTCCAGTCAGGATCAAAGTCGTAGCTCAAGGCGATGGTCTGGCGCGTGGTCTGCATTTTCTGGAGCAGTCCGGGAGGCCGTCCCGAAGCGACGAGCCAGGCGGGGGCGATGTTGACCCGGTCGTAGGCGAAGGTCTCATCCGAGAAATGTTCGAAGCTCAGATCGAGCGAGTGGCCCTCATCGCCACGGCCGGAGATCTTGAAGAGCAGGCTCTCGCGGTGGAAATCGGAATTCTCCACCTCGTTGCCGTTGCCGTCCTCGTAGGTGCCACGATCGGTGACGGACCCGGCGAGGAGGTATCCCCAGTGATCGTTGAATTGCCCGTAGACCGCGCCGGCGCCTTTCCAACCGTCGCCGTTTCCATAGGCCGTGCCCTTCAGGTAGCCGCCGAAATCATCGAGCGTATCGGCATGGACGACATCTTTTCCGGAAGGATTCTTGCCCGACCAGACGGGGTTTTTGCCGACCGGTTGTTTTGCATCGTTGATGACAACGGGACCTCCGCAGGAGAGAAGGTCGAAGGCATTTTTCGTTTCGAACTTGATCGCACCGCCGAGGGCTCCGGGACCATCGAGCGCGTTGGCGTTGCCCGCCACCACCTCGACCTGCTTGAGCAACTCGGGTTCGATCAAGACGGTGCTTTGGTGGTGGAAAAGATTCCCCTGCGAGGCACCGTCGACGGTCACGTTGAGGAGATTCGACTCGAGGTTGTAAACGTGGATCTGCTGCCCTTGGGCGCGGCCGCCGTTGACGGTCACGGAGGGGGTCCGCCCGAAGACATCCTCGAGGTCGGAGGCGTTGGTCATCCGCAGTTCCAGATCGGTGATGGTGCCCAGCGAGGCCTGGTGGAACGAGTCCGAGATGATGAGCGGCTCGATTTCGACCGGAGCGGGGGCTGGCGCGGGGGCTGGCGTCGTCCTTCTGACCGGTGTCGGACGTGGAGCGGGGCGCTGACTTTCGACGACAGTGGACTCAAGGGTTTGTTGCGCCTCCTGGGCCCCGAGGGGTGGAATAAATGCGGCCAGTGCGAAAAACGGCAGAGTGTGTAGCAAGCGGCAATTCATGTTTTTACATTTAATGAGAATGAGACTCGGTCGCATAATTGAGACATGCGATGGGCTTTTAGTAAACCCCGGAAATTAGCGGTTCCTTGTGCAAACCGTAAACGATGTGTCTGATGAGCCTCACTTGCTCGCAATCATCGCGCCGCCGCCTCATCGCCGTCGAGCAGTCAAGGCGTAAACCCGCTGAAATGCCAACTGTAACAGAAGCACCCTACCGCACTGAAACGTTAGCAGTGACCTGACGCGGAAATGCCTCTGAGAAGATCGGCTCCACGAACGCCATCGGGACGCAAAAACATGCCAGCGTGCGCGAATGTAAAGAACCGCTCACCGTGTCCCCACAGAGAACACGACCACATCGGAACGAGTTGACCAAGTTTCGGAAACCGTCGTCATTTTCGCCACGAAGTTCCTGCGCGTGTAAACAATGCGAGACCTTTTCCCTTTTCTGACTCGTTTCTTCAGGGCGGGTGAAGGCGTGACCTCCGCCCTGATGAGTCGACCGGACTCTACAGGATCGAGATTCGGTTCGGAATGAAGACCTGCGATCATCGAAGCTGTGATGTTGGCCCGCTGTGTCGCGTGATGTCGCGTGTAGGTGATTTGAAAATCCCGGTCACCACTTTGCCCGGAGATTCGGAAATCATCGCTGCCGTTTCCGTTTGCCGTGACCGTCAACCAAGCGGAGACCTTCGCGAGCCTGCTCGAACCCGCTGACACGGTCTGTCCGGTACCGCTTGAGTTCCAGACGTTCTTTCCCATATTCGAACCGATGGTCGACCCAATCAGATTGTCGGGCCGCACATCGGGCACGACAAAACCGTAGGCTGCTCCGCGGGAAGAACCCATTCCATCCTCTCGAAAGGCACCGACGAAAGCCTTGTCCCCTTCCAGACAAACCGAAATACCGAATCGATCGGCGTTTTCTGCATCGGCCGCGGTGAAGGTCGCGAGTTCCTCACCGGTGACGAGATCGAAGGCGTATGCCTTACCTCGCTGGCTGCCCCCGTTTCCTGCTTCAAGGTGCGCTCCGACCACGGCCAGATCGCCAGAGAGGCAGCTGGAAAATCCGAATTCGTCGTTGTCTGCCGCGTCGGAGGCCGTCAGTTTGAATCGCTCTTCGAGAGTGACGAAGTCAAAGACATAGACAGCCCCCCGGTTGCTGCCCCCTCCGCTATCGCGATGAGCTCCAACGAGAATGGATCGATCATTCAGGGCTACGGATCGCCCGAAGAACTCAAGATCACCCGCATCCGAGGCTGTCAGCTTGGCCACTTCGATTCCGGTGTCGATTTCATATAAGTAGGCCGCTCCATGCTCCGATCCTCCACCATCTTCCCGATAAGCCCCAACGAGAGCCATGTTCCCAAAGATGGCCACTGCGGCCCCGAAGTAGTCCGCATTCTCGCCGTCCGATGCCGAGAATCGCGCGATTTGTTCTCCGGTGACAAGATCGAAAATATAAGCAGCGCCCTTGTCCGCTGAGGCGGGATCGCCGCTCCCTTCCGCTCTCCATGCGCCGATAATCGCCCGTCTACCGAATACCGCGACAGCGTAACCAAATTGATCTCCATCGCGGGCGTCCGACGCCACCAACTTGAATCGCTGCTCTCCAGTTGAAAGATCGAACACATAGACGGAGCCTCGATTCGTGCCATCACCGTCCTCCTCAGGTGCTCCCACGACGCAGAGGCGATTTGCCACTGCCACCGACAGTCCGAATCGATCGGAATCCTGCGCATCGGCTGCCGTTAGCTTGAAAAGCTGCGAACCGGAGCGCAGATCTAAAACGTACGCGGCTCCCCGATCCAATCCCGGCCCGTCTTCAAGATGAGCCCCGACTACAAGGAGGTCACCCGACTGAGCAATCGAGTAGCCGAACTCATCATCGTCGGCCGCATCGGAAGCGGTCAACTTGTTCCCTGGCGTTCGGTCAGGGAAAGGAATCGCGTGCCCGATTGTCCCGATGAGAGACCCAATGACTGCAATGAGGAACGACGTAGCCGGAGGAGGAAAGGTGATTGATTTCATGAGCCAGGAGATGAATGTCAGAAAGATCGGACGAAATCCGGTGAAGCATGTCAATGTCTATTCGACACGGAACAAGCCCAGGATTTGGACCATTCGGATTTATCCGAACTCGATTTGGAGCTGGGGGTCAACTCCGCTTTTGCTGACGGGAAAGCGCGATTCCTCGCGGGTTGATTCTCGCACAAGTGATGGGATTATTGGCGAGATGCCTGTGGAAACCGACTGCGTTCCCCTCAATCCAATCGTTCTCGATCCCTTGTTTGGGTTGCGATTCGGCAGCTTCGTGAACCGGCTCTCGGCCTCCTGCAAATAAGGGGACCCGGGTTAGGCCAGTCGCCTCCTCCGGTTCCCCCGGCACAATCCCGTAAGACGAACTCCGCGCGGGTTTGCCGTGCCCTCGCGTTCGCGTGTCACGCGTCCGTCGGCATCTTTTTCATAGCCATTCTCTCATCTCATTTTCTTCAAATCTCCATGAATCTCCCCATACACCTTACCGAAAACGACCTCCACAAACTCCGAAGACTCCTCCATCACGCCCGGTCTGAAGCCGGGAGTGATCCACGTAGTCTCGATCGCCTCGAAGGCGAACTGGACCGTGCCGTTCTCGTGCAAAATGACGCGCCGCCCCCCGATCTGATCACGATGAATTCGCGCGTCGAGATGATCAATCTCGCCACCGGGGCGACCGTTACCTACACCCTCGTGTTCCCGGAATACGCCAACAGCGACGACGGTCACCTCTCCGTGCTTGCACCTCTCGGAATGGCGATGATCGGATACCGATCCGGTGATGAATTCTCGTGGCCCGCGCCGGGAGGCCTGATCCGATTCCGGGTCGGCAAGGTCCTCGGCAAGGAGCCGCGTTGACTCCACAGTTTCAGAATTTTCAAGGGTCGCGGGACGGCATCGGCTTGTCGCGAGAGTCGATCCGGCCCCTCTTTAGTTCGGGTGATCCGTTGCCCGCGGTGGACGGATGCCTCCGTTTCTCGGGATCAATCCCTTGCCTCGAAGTGTGATGATCACCGGAGGCGCATTGCCGCTCACCACCGTCACGGTGGCTCGCCGGTTCCCCTCGCGCTTCGGCCTAAACCCTGCCCGGAAGGTGGTGACTGCCGACGGAGCAAGGCGGCTGAGTGCGGGCTGGTCCACCAGATAATCCTTGCGTCCGGATCCCGTCACGAAGGTTCGCAAGTCAATCGCGGCATGGTCTCCTTCGTTGCTAACCGACACCTGCCGCATCTTGGAGGTGCGACCGATTTGAGTCGCCGTGAATCGTTTCGGGGGAGATACCTTCAAGACAGTGGATGTCGCCATGACCGTCACGGCAAACCCGCTCGAGTTTTGCGCACCGAATTCATCCTCGTAAGTGTAAGTCAGGAGGTAGGTGCCGGGTGCCAGGCCGGACGGATGAAATGATCCTCCGCTCACCCCTGGTCCACTGAAGGTACCGCCGGGTGGCGTGGCTCCTGTGGCAACCGTCAGATCGATGGGATCCCCATCCGCTTTGATCCGGAGATCGGCGTCGGAGAACTCGGGCGCCGCGATCAACTCGTATGCCCCAATGTCGACGAGGTTGGCTGATGACAATAATTGTCCTTTGAGCACGCGGGAGAATCCGGGCCCCCGTTGATCGTCGACAAGGGCGGGTGAGAAGGAGTTCACGTCGAAGGCGGGGTCTCCTCCATCGACGGCGGAACTCCCCGGGATCAACTTATGAGTGGGTGTGGTTCCACCATTGTCACGGAGGACGGGATCGAGCAGGCTGATGAGGTCGAGGGCACCGCTGCCGCCGTCGCCGACGAGGTTGCCGTCGGTTCCATCGACAAGGCCGCCGGAGGTCGCGGAATCACCGACCAAGTTGTGATTCGCGGTGATGGTGGCTCCGAGGGACGACAGGTCGGAAAGTCCGTGGCCATTTGTGTTGCCGGCGATAAGGTTGTGACTCAGTTCGACTTCCGAAGTGAGGAAGAGGCCGCCGGCCGGCTGACTGTTGGCGGCGGCATTCCCGGTGATCGTGCTGTGGACGATGACCGCACTGTTTCCTACATAAATTCCGCCTGCGGCAACTGTCGAGGTGCTGTTCCTCGCCCGGTTGTTCGAGATGGTCGAGTTCACGAGGTTCAGCGAGGCTCCCGCGTGGAGAATTCCTCCCGCGGCGAGGCTGGTGCCTTCGGCGACGTTGTTGTCGATAGTGCAATCCCGAATCGTCACATTCGAGTTGTTGTAGAGGCCGAGTCCGCCGGCCTGCCCGTCGCCCCGGTTGCCGGTGACGTGGACCGCATCGAGCAACAAGGTCGTGGTGTCGCAATAGACCGCGCCACCGGCACCCGATATGTTTGACTGAATCGCATTGCCTTCGGTGAGCTTCATGCCGCGGAGGGTGACGTTCCCGGCAATCAAGAGACTGAAGATCCGGCTCGCATCATTGCCGGAGACGGTGAGCAGGTCCGCGCCGGTTCCCGCGATGGTGAGCGACTCGCGGATGAAGAGTTCGCCCGTGGTCAGCAGTATGACATCCGGCACGGCGTCGGCCATGAGGTCGTGGAAGGTGACGGTGTCGGCTCCGGCGATGGCATTGGCGTTTTCAATGGCCTGACGCAGCGAACCTTCGCCGCTGTCATCGGTGTTGGTCACCCCGAAGTCGTTGGCCGCGATGGTGATCTCGTTGTCGATGGCACTTCCTGAAGTGTAGAGCGCGGAGGCGGCGATCGTGAGTACTACCGTTTCGTCGGCTTCGGCGGCGACATCGTCGGTTGGTGTGAGCACGATGTCGACGAAGGCCGAACCGTCGGGAATGGTGGCGGTGCCGGTGCCGTTGGGTCCGGTGGAGACAAAGGTCGCTACGGTAGCGGTCCAGTCGGTGGCCGAGGTGGTGCTGGTGCCTTCGACCGCGAGGTTGACGAGAAGGTCGCCGGCGGTGCCATTGCGCGAGATGCGCCACGTGCCTCCGTCGGGTGCGTTTTCGTCGACCTCCGCGTCCGTGGCGGTGATGCTGACCACCGTGGTGATGGTGTCGGTGTCAGTGGCGCTGTCGTTGTTGCCCTCAGGATCAACCACACCGCCGGGCGCGGTGACGGTGGCGGTATTGCTCAGGATGTCAAAGGCACCGGGATCGAGGAGCCCGGTGAGCGTGTAGGTGACCGAGCCACCCGCAGGCAAAATGACGGTGTCATTGATGCTGCCCGTGCCGGAAGCCGTGCCGGTGCCACCGCCGGCACCCACCGCAGTCCAAGTGACTCCACTCAAGCTCGCGGGAACCGCATCGGCGACGGTGGCCCCGCTGACGTCACTGGGACCCGCATTTGAGGCGATGATCGTGTAGGTGACGACGGCACCCGGCGCGACGGAGAGCGTGCCGTCGGTTTTTGTGATGGAGAGATCGGCCCGGGGAGTCAGGGTATCCGTGTCGACGGCTTCATTGTTGTCAGTGTCGGGATCGTCCAGAGGGCCGGCGATCGTGGCGGTGTTGGTTAGCGTTCCTGTCGCGGCAGGATCGATCGTGGCAGTGACGGTATAGGTGACCGATCCACCCGCAGGCAGCGTGACGAGGTCGTTGATGTCGCCGCTGCCCGACGCCGACGCGGTGCCGCCTCCCGCTCCCACGGCGGTCCAGGTGCCTGTGAGCACTCCCGGCATGATGTCAGTGACGGTGGCCGTCGTGTTGCTGGGGCCGGCATTGCTGGCGGTGATCGTGTAGGTCACCGATTCCCCGGGCACGGCGGTAGTCACTCCGTTGGATTTAGTGATAGAAAGATCAGCTTCGCCTGAGAGGGCGTCGGTATCGGTCGCTTCGTTGTTGTTTTCGTTCGGATCGGCGACATCGCTGGAGACTCTTGAAGTATTGACGAGATTTCCCGTGGCTGAGGCACTGATGGAGCAGACCACGGTGTAGGTGACCGATCCGCCCGCGGGAAGATTGACGGTATCGTTGATATTGCCACTGCCTGAGGCGGTCGCGGTCGCACCGCCAGCGGTCACCGAGGTCCAAGTGCCGGTGAGCGCGGCAGGCAGCGTGTCGGTCACGGTCGCGCCGGTCACATCGCTCGGGCCGGCGTTGCTGGCGGTGATCGTGTAGGTCACTGAGCCACCCGGGGTCGCGCTGGTAACTCCATCGTTCTTGGTGATGGAAAGATCGGCCTGCGGAGTGAGGGTATCGGTGTCGGTGGCTTCGTTGTTGTTGCCATTGGGATCGGTCACCCCGGCACCAATCACGACCGACGCGGTGTTTTGCAGGCTCGTTGTCGCCGAAGGGGCGATGGTGGCATTGACGGTGAAGGTTACCGAGCCGCCCGCAGGCAGGTTGACGGCTTCGTTGATGTTGCCCGATCCGGACGCTGCGACGGTGCCTCCGCCGGCACCGACCGCGGTCCAGGTCGCTCCCGTGAGGATGGCCGGAAGAGTGTCGATGACCGTGGCGGTCGCGGGATCGGGCCCGGCATTGCTTGCGGTGATGGTGTAGGTCAACGGGCTACCTGGAGTCGAGCTGGACACGCCGTTGCTTTTGGTGATGGAAAGGTCGGCGGTCAAATCGTCGTTGAGAATGGTCCCGAGACCCTGCGCGTCTCCCGCGACGGCTCCGACGATGTTGGTCACATTGACAAAAAAGGTTTCGTTGGGTTCCGGCATGGAATCTCCCACGATCGTCACAACAAAACCAAAGCCCTGCGCTCCCTCGGGAATCGTCCTCCCGGAAAGAGTCTCGGTCAGGTAATCATCCGGAGAGCTCGCGGTGCCGTCTGCCGTCGTGATGTCGAAGGTCACGCCTCCGGGAGGCGCCGGGGCGTCGAGAAGGACCTCGAAGCTGAAGTCGGTCTCGCCGACATCGCCCTCGGCACGGCTCACGTCGGTGATGGAGAGGATCGGTAGAGGGGCGGCCCGCGTCACAGTGGTGGTGTAGGTCTTGACCGTGGTGCCGTCCTGCGCGGTGACCCGCACGTCAATGGGATTGGCACCCACGTTGAGAGGCAAGGAGCCGCTCGCGACCCCCGAGGCGAGCGGAGTGAAACCGCCGCCGTTGATCTGAAGCTCCAGAGTGGCGTTCGCCTCGGCGCGGGTCGCGGTCACCGTGGTGGTGCTTGTGGTGTTCGGCACGTTGATCGAATAGGCCGTTGTCGCCGCGCTGAAGGCCGGCGAAAGAGTCCCGGCCGAGAGCGAGAGCGAGGAGAGATCGGCATTGGTGGAGGCGAGTCCGGTGCCGGCGATTGCGAAGCTGTAGGGATTGTCGAACGGGGAATCGTTGGCGATGCTCACCGTCGCGGTGGCCGCACCGGTCGCCATGGGATCGAAGGTGATGATGAAGGTCTGCGATCCATCGGCCGCGACCGTGGCCGAGGCCGGCTGGCTCGTCACGGTAAAGGCGGGACTGCCGCTCAGAGCCACCCTTGGGTTGCCGGTCAGGTTCAGGTCGGCCGAACCCGAGTTGAGGATCGTGAAGGTTCGCGACACCATTCCGCCATCAATCAAGGCGCTGCCGAAGTCCGTGTGATCCGCCGCCGACGGAGCGATGTCGCCGTTGGTGATGGTCAGGGCGTTGCCCGTCACGGTCGGCAGGCTGGCACTGAAGAGCTGGATGTCGTTGTTGTCGGGACCACCCGCGTAGGTGATGCGCAGGGGTTGGGCGAGGTTGGTCAGGGTGACAGGCGAGCCTTGCGGTTTGCCGGCGAAGGTGCCGGTGGTGGCGCCCGTGCCGAGGTTTTGGATGATGGGGAAGACATCGGTGCTCGCGGGAGTGAATCCGGACTGCACGCTGCCGGCCAGGGTCGCATCTGGATCAATAGTCACGGCACCATCGACGAGGATGCGCTGGAACTGCGCGGCGGAGGTGATCAAAGGAGTGAATCCACCCGTGCTGGTGAAGCGCAAGGCCTTGGCACTGCGCAGGCCTTGGTAGCTCAGCGGAGAAATCACGTCCCGCACCTCGATGGCGCCGCTGTTCGCATCGCCGATCACCACTTCGTCGGCCTGAAGGCGGTCGAGCTCCGCCTCCGAGAGTCCCAGGACGAGAGGACTGCCGGTGACGACATCGATGCCGCCGAGCCGGACCTCCGTGCTGTTTGTTGCCTGGCGGATGAAAATCTTGTCGCCCGCCGCACTGGCCAAGCCCGAACTCAAATCGATGCTGTCAGCTGACAAAATCAGGTCATGGGCTCCGCCCACCGTGATGTTGCCGCCGGTCTTGCTGATCCCCCGACTGCCGAGGCTGCCGTCTTGACCACCCGCCGTGCCGGTGATGGTGATCGGTCCGTTGACGGTGCTGACAGAGTTGGTGAGTCGCACGCCATGGCGATCGGCACCAGCCGCCGCGCCTCCGGTGCCTGTCAGGGAGATTCCGCCCGTGCTGCCGGTGGCTTGCAGTGCCTGCTGAACGTTGATGCCGATCCCACCTTGCGCCGCGCCCGCGCCGATCAGTGTCAGATCCCCGCCATGGGTAGCAAAGCCACCATTGGAAGAAATGCCGTCACCCGTACCATCTCCGCCCGTGCCGGTGAGGGTGATGTCTCCCGCGCCCGCAACTTCGATCGCGGCGTTAAATCCACGAATCCCCCCGGCATCAGCGGAAACCGAGCCTCCACCTATCCCGACGAGCGTGACATTACCGTCACCCCCTGCACGGAGCAGGCAGCCATTCTCAAAATAGCAGCCTTGCGCTCCCGACGTGCCGTTCCCGCCCGCGATGCCCGTGATGCTCAAATCCCCGCCCGAGGTTTGGACCTGCGCGTTCGAGCTGGTTATGATGACTCCTAATGTGGATGACACCGCACCTGCACCTCCGGTGCCGTGGATCATCAATGTCTGGCCCGCCCCGGGTCCGGAAATGGGGCGGTTGTTGACGAAGACACCGTAGCTGAACGAGCCAAATCCCCCTCCCCCACCGATTCCGGTGATGGAGATGCTCCCTCCGCCCGTGGTCACTTCTCCAACACTACCGCCAACAAGCACCCCCTGGCCACCGCCCGCCGGACTGGCCGTGCCGTGGATCGTGATGCTGCCCGCACCGCTGGTGATCATCGGAGCGGTCACCGAGATGCCATCCTGCCCTACGGCGGCACCCGCCGCCACCCCGGTGACGGAGATGCTGCCGCCGGCGGCCAGCAGGCTGCCCTGCAGATCCACTCCGATTCCTCCAGACGCACCGCCATTGCCTGTGATCTCGATCTCGCCGCCATTGGTTTGAATTTCGCGGTTAACTCTGACACCCAATCCGCTGCCCGCCGAACTACCGTTCCCGATGAGCACCAGATCCCCACCTGCCGTGCCGATCGTGCCATTGAAAAGAAAGACGCCTATATTGTTCGAGCTACCCACACCCCCGCCCGCCGTTCCGCTGATCGTCAGCAGGCCGGCTTCCGTCGTCACGTTCGCGCCAGTCGTTGTCACGTAAACTCCGTGGTTTTGAGAGCCCGTGCCGGTGACGTTTCCTCCGGTGCCTTCAATGGTCACGGTTCCCTCACCCGTAGCACTTACCTCCGACGCGTTTTCGATACCGACCCCGAGATTGAGCGTCGCTCCACCGTCGGAACCGCCTACTCCGGTGATTTGCACATTCCCCCCGACGGAGCGCACCACCCCGGAGGATCCCCCGGCGCCAATCCCTACGCCGAAGTTGCCGATGTTCGTGTGCCCGCTCTGGCCATTGCCGACAATGACGATGCCTCCCGACCTGGCCAGCACCTGGCTTCCGTCCTGGATAACCACGCCCTTGATGTAGACGCCGCTGTTGCCCGTGCGTCCGCGCAGCGCGATGCTGCCGATGCCGGTGGCCTCCACCCGCGCATTGCTCAAGTTCAGGCCGCTGAATCCACCCGTCGTGGGAGTGGTCTGCTGGTTCGCCTCCATGAGGATGTTTCCATCTTCCACCTCCAGCACGGAGCCGCTGCTGAAGAGCACGTCGCGACTGACCTTGAACACCACGCCACCCGCGCCGGAGAGCAGGAGGTTCGCGTTGCCGACTACGGTGATCCGGTCCACCCCCGGCGCGGCATCATCATCCTGCAGGTCCACATTCAAGTTCGCGCCGGCAGTGAAGGTGATGTCGCCATTGAAGACGATCGTGTCATCACCCGTGCCGCCATGGAGCGTGAGGCCGGGAAATCCGCCCGGTGGGGTGAAGGCCGTAAGTGTGATCGTATCGGCTCCCACGCCTGTATTGACGACCACGCTGGTGATGCCGTTAAGGCTGATGCTGCCACTGCTGTTTGTGGTGTTCGCTCCACCATTGAGGCTGAAGCTTCGACCAGTTGCGGTGAAGAGGATGTCGCCGGCACTCGGCTGGCTGAGTGCCAGGGTGTCGGTATTGCCGCTGATATCCGTGACGGTCAGCACACTACCTGCGGTTGTCACCGTGTAGTCCGCGGCAGCGGCCACGGTGATGGTGAAGGTCTGCACCGCCGTGGTCAGCGCCGCGTTGCCGTTGATCGTGGCATCGTCGCTGAGGGTGACGCTGACGGTGGCGGTGCCGGCGCTGCCGCTGGGAGTGTAAGTCAGCGTGCCAGTGGCGGAGATCGCGGGCTGGGTGGTGAAGAGGGCGTTGTTGTTGTTCGTGACGTTGAAAGTGAGGTCCTGCGTCACCGTGCTGTCACCGTCTTCGATCGACGTGGCCCAGTTGGTGACCGTCTGTGTCGTGTTCGTTCCGAAAACGTGGCTCCGGTTTCCGCCTTTGGTGAAGGAGGGCATTTCGTTCACGTTGGTGATGGCGATGAGGAACGCTTCGGAGTAGGTGGCGGCACCGTCGCTGGTTTGGATGCGGACACTGTAGCTGCTCTTCGTTTCGAAGTCCGCCACCGGCGTGAGGCGCAGGAGGTCGCCATCGATGGTGAAGCTGCCGTTGTCCATGTCGCCCGCGCCGGAGACCAGGGCGTAGGTGTGCGAGTCACCCGCATCGGCATCGGTGGTGCTCAGGGTGCCCACGGCCGCATTGACGGCGTTGTTCTCCGGGATGCTCGTGGCCGTGAGGGAGATGTCGGTGGGCGGATTGTTGGCGACACTCAGCACGAGGTCGTTGCCGTCGCCACCCGCGTAGTTCAGGCGCATGAGGACGCCGTTGAAGGTGAGGGTGCTGTTCTGGGATTGGCCGGTGAACGTGCCGGTGATGGCGTCCGTGCCGTCATTGTCGATGAGGGTGAAGCTGTTTCCACCCACGGGCACATACGCACCAGTGAGGCTGAGGTCCAGGTCCGTAAGAACCACTTCCCCAACGACTTTGAGCTGCTGATACTGGGTGTCGGCGGTGGTGCCGGTGAGGTTGAACTCCATCATGCCCGAGCCGCTAACTTCGGCGGCCGTGGCATCCGTGCCCGCGAAGTCCGGCCGGATGGCTCCGCTGCCGCCGCTGACATCGCCGTCCAGCAGCCCGCCGCCGGTGTCGATGTTCCCGGTGGTGAAGGTGATGTCGCCGCTGCTGAAGAGCAACATGTCCGTAGCGGCGGCGCGGGAGACGGGGGCGCTGACGGTGATGTCGCCAGTGGAGCCGTCGCCGATCTCGATGCGGCCTGCAGTAACGCGGTCCAGTTCTGCATCGGAGAGGCCGAGCAGCGTGGTTGTGTCGGCGGCTCCAAAGTTGACGGCCCGGGCGACGGTCATCGGCTTCAGGGTCACGGTGGAGGCTGCGTTGGCGCTGATAGTGCCGCCGGCAATGTTGATGCGGTCGGAGACGATGACGATGTTTCCTCCGTTGATGGCCGTGGTCACCGAACCTGTACTCGTGGTCATGATGAATCCGTCTCCAGTCGGGTTCAACGAGGAACCGCTGAGCGTCACGTCCCCTCCACCGGACGTGATGAGTGCCCCGCTGTTGATCAATTCGATGCCATTGCTACTGCTTCCGGTGCCGCCTTGACCAATGACATCCACGCGACCGCCGCCGGAAGAAATGACTCCGGCGGAGTTTAGGCTCACGCCTCCATTTGAACTTGAGCCGACTCCACCACTAGCAGTGCCCTCCACTCTAACGGTGCCTGAGCCGCCCGCGGTGATGCTGGAGTTCAAAACAAACACGCCGAAATTTGCGCTGGTACCATAGGAGCCGGCCGTGCCGGTCACCCTCACAGCCCCTCCGCCAGACGTGATGGTGCTGTCGTTGGAGAGGAGGACACCAGTGATGCCAGGGGTGTTTTGTGTTCCACCCGACCCGGTCACGTTCACTGAGGCCGTGGCACTGACGGAGGTGATGGTGCCAGCCAACATTTCGACGCCCCTGATAAATCTGGCAGATCCGCTGCCACCACCCGTGCCGATTACGTTCACCGTGGCACCGAGAGAGGTAATGGACCCGAAAAAGAGACGGACCCCCCCACTCGCAAAATCGCTGGTGGAGGTCCCTCCTGTTCCTTGCACGATGAGGGTGCCCGCGGTACCCCCTGAAATGATTCCGCGATTCTCGATCCCATAACAACTAGTACCGCTATCGCCGCCCCTTCCTTTCACCGTGATCTCACCCGCGCCAGTGGCGGCGATGGATCCATTCAAGCTCACCCCCGTGAAGTCTCCTGTCGTCGGCACGGCCTGCTGATTGGCCTCGATGGTGAGCGCTCCATTCACCGTGTCGATCGTGCCGTTGCCCAGGGCCACATCACGACTTGCCTTGAGCGTCGCCGCACCAGTGCCGCTGAGGCTCAGGTCCGCGCCCGACCCAAAAGTGATCCTATCCACACCGGGGTTGGCATCATCGTCTTGCAGATCCACATTCAAGTTCGCACCCCCTGCGAAAGTGATGTCGCCATTGAAGGTGATCGTGTCATCCCCCGTGCCGCCGTTGAGGGTGAGGGCAGGGAAACTGCCACTGAATGAGGTGAGCGTGATCGTATCCGCGCCCGCTGCCGCATTGACGACCACGCTCGTGATGCCGCTCAGACTGATGTTTCCACTGTTGTTTACGGTGGTCGCCCCGCCATTCAGACTGAAGTTCCGGCCCGTGGCGGTGAAGAGGATGTCACCCGCACTGGGCTGGCTGAGCGCCAGGATATCGCCATTGCCGCTGACATCCGTGACGGTCAGCACCCCGCCGGCGGTGGTCACGGTGTAGTCGGGATCGAGCGGCACGATGCCCGTCCCCGAAATGTCGAAGGAGTATGGATTCTCCCCATCCGGATCGTTGCTGGCGATGTGGACGGTGGCCGCGCGCAGACCGGTGCCACTGGGACTGATCTGAACCGTGAAGGTGGTGGGGAAACCCGGGCTCACCGAATACCCGGCCGGCGACAAGAGAGAAAAGTCCGCCGCATGAGGTCCGGAGAAGGTGACATTCTGGAAGAAGAGATCTGCTGTTCCGGTGTTTTGAATCGTGAATACACGGGTACTCGATCCGCCCACCGCGGTATCCGTGAATTGAGTGTGATCCGCCGCGGAAGGGGTGGTATCGCCATCCGTGATATCGGTGCCATTCCCCCGCACATTGATATCGGGCAGAGGTATCGCCGTGAAAAACGTGTAGGCCGCGCCTGATCGATCCAAGCTGTTGTCCGCCCCATTCCCGCCGATTCCGGTGGCGGCGCTGTCTTCGAGCGAGGCTCCGATCACCGCCGTACCTCCGGAGATCGCCACGTCCACACCGAACCAGTCCGTCGCCTGCGTGTTGCTCGCCTTGATGTAATCCTGCTGGGTCCACACGCCACCGCTACGGCCGAAGAGATAGGCCGCGCCGGCACTCGATGCGCTGTTGTCCGACTGGTTGCCGTTCACGCCCGTGGCGGCACTGTCTTCGTTGTAGGCGCCTACCAGAATCAAGTCCCCCGAAATCGCGACGGAATCGCCGAAGCGATCATCCCCTCCGG
The DNA here is from genome assembly GCA_002344215.1 of Akkermansiaceae bacterium UBA2381. Classification (GTDB taxonomy): domain Bacteria; phylum Verrucomicrobiota; class Verrucomicrobiia; order Verrucomicrobiales; family DEV007; genus Arctic95D-9. The sequence goes on along the minus strand of DDSV01000042.1, from coordinate 31,690 downwards.
TATTGCTGGCTTTGAGGTAGGCCTGCTGGCTCCAAGTGCCACCGCTGCGATTGAAGACATAAGCCGCGCCCGCCCAAACGGCACTGTTGTCCGACTGGTTGCCATTGACGCCCGTGGCGGCGCTGCCTTCCAGCCCGGCCCCAATCACAATCGTATCCCCCGAAATCGCCGCCGAGCCGCCGAAAAAGTCACCTGCCTGTGCATTGCTTGCCTTGAGGTAGGCCTGCTGGCTCCAGGTGCTTCCGCTACGCGTGAAGACGTAGGCCGCACCGGCATCGGGGGCGCTGTTGTCGGATTGGTTTCCATTCACACCCGTGGCATTGCTCCGTTCCTCTTCGGCCGTGATCACCACCGTATCGCCCGAGATCGACACGGCTGTGCCAAACGCATCTCCCGCACCCGTGTTGCTCGCCTTGAGATAAGCCTGTTGGCTCCAGGTGCCGCCCGCGCGGGTGAAGACATAGGCCGCCCCTGAGTTCACGCTGCCGTAATCGAACGGATTACCGTTCACTCCGGTGGCGTTACTACCCTCACCGACCGAGCCAACGACCACCGTGTCTCCCGATACGGCCACGTCACTGCCGAACCGGTATCCCGCGGTTGTATTGCTTGCTTTCAGATAGGCCTGCTGGGTCCAGGTGCTGCCGGTGCGGGTGAACACGTAGGCCGCACCGGCATCGGTGGCGCTGTTGTCGGATTGGTTTCCATTCACTCCGGTGGCGTTGCTTCTCTCGCTGGAGGCTCCAATGATCACGGTATCGCCCGAAATCGCCACGGCTGCGCCGAAACCGTCGTATTCGCCGGTATTGCTGGCTTTCAGATAGGCCTGTTGAGTCCAGACCCCGGCATTTCGGACGAAAATGTAGGCGGCCCCGGCCTCGAGGAAGCTGTTGTCGGATTGGTTCCCATTCACGCCGGTGGCATTGCTGTCTTCCTCATTCGCGCCGACCACCACCGTGTCACCCGAGATGGCCACGGCCGTGCCAAACTTGTCAGCAAATCCCGTGTTGCTCGCCTTCAGGTACGCCTGCTGCGCGATCGGGTCGATGACGATGGGATAACGCGCCGCGCTCTCCTCCACCCGCAGGATGATGCTCCCCTGAGGACCGGCGACGAAACGGGAGGGCAGCACGTTTCCATCCGCATCCCACACCTTCAGGCCGGCATAGGTCACCACGGCGGCCCCGTCCGCATTCTCGTAGACGACGCTCTGTGCGTCCGCCGCCACACTCGCCCGCAGAGTGCCGCGGGTAGCGAGGACGAAGTCCAAACCTTCTCCTTCCGCAGCCCCAGCCGGACGTCGCGCGACATCGAAGCCATGCTCCAATCCGCGCGAGTCGTTCACGAACCACTCTTTCACCGCATCATCCCACTGGTAGCTGAGGCACTGGCCCTCCACCGTCACCTCCGGCTTCCTACCCACGACCTGTTGCGTTTCCCCGAAACCATAGCTTCGCAGTTCGAGACCCCAACGCCACTCCGCGCCCGTTGGTTTCGTCTCGAAGCCTCGCCCGTCGAACTCCGTGGTCCATTGTTGTCCCGGGTTCCTCCCTTTCCATCCGCCATCATTGGTTGGCACGAAGGCATGCAGAGAGGCCGAGTGCGCGGCGCGAATACCCTCCCAGTCGGACGAACTGATTCCCGCCGGGGTTTTCTCCAACGGGGAGTCATTTCCACGAGCGACACCCACCGCCATCGAAACGATGAGAAGAAGTGTGCCGAAAAAACTTGTGGGATGGAAGCGGGCAGTAGCGGTCATGCGGAGGAGAAGGCCGTTTGGTGAAAGCTAGGTCGCGGCGGTAGCCGACTGACTTCGTCAGCCCACTCCATGCGCGAACCACGCCTCCGACTCCCGTCCGTTTCGGTGAACCGGGCAGACTTTTCGGTGAACCGGGCACAAGGTGCCTCAGATCAAGGCCTTCAACCGCGACGCCGCGACCCGGCGCAGCGGGATCGGCTGGACAACTCCCCTGAGCGCCAGCAGGGAGGCATCGCGTGAATGGGGCGTGATCGACTCGACCCGCGACAGGTTGATCAGCAGGGAACGGCTCACCCGCGCAAAGGGTGGAGCCGGCAGCATCGCCTCGTATCTCCCCAGATTGTAGCTCATCAGCACGGAAGGCTGGCCGTCCAGATGAAACCAGGTGAAATCCCCATCCGCCTGCAGCGCAGCAATCCGCGCGACGGGTACGATCAAGGTCCGACCCTTGGCATTCAGGCAAAGGTGGTCCCGCAGCCCCAGATGCGGCTCGTCCGGCAATCCTTCGCCGCGCTTGTTTTCACGACAGGCGATCCGCAGCCGATCCAGCGCCTGCGCCAGACGCTCGGCCCGCACCGGCTTCAGCAAGTAATCCAGCGCCGCCACCTCGAAGGCGAGCGGAGCATGCTCCGAGTGAGCGGTGACGAAAATCACCTTCGTATTCGGATGCAGGCGCCGGACCAATTCAAATCCGTTGTTTCCGGGCATCTCGACATCGAGAAAGACCGCGTCCGGGATCTCGCATCGCCCGAGCAATTCAGAGGCCGCCGCCACGCTGTCCGCCGTGCCGAGTAGATGCACGTCGGGGTGGGCCTGCAAGAGCCGGCTCAGACCGCGTCGGGCGGCAGGTTCGTCATCGATGAGAATCACGCGGGGCATACAGAAGTTTTCGCGTTAGACTTCGCAAGGTTCGCCGGTCAGGGTGAGCAAGGCGCAGACGAGCCCGCCTTCCTGCCGGAGTTCAAATTGGTGCCGCCCCGGATAGTGCAAGGCGAGACGACGGCGCAGGTTGTCCACGCCGATGCCGAGGCCGGGTTTGCTTTCCCATGCCTCGTCGAGTTCGCCGCTATTACAGATCCGCAGGCACAGACGATCGCCGTCGCGACTTGCCCCCACGGTCAGAGTCCAGGGCGGCTCGGTGCCGTTCAATCCGTGCTTCACCGCGTTCTCGACGAGGGGCTGCAGCAGAAAGCTGGGAACTTTCATTCTCAGGGTGTCGGCCTCCACGTCGACCTTGTAGTCGAGACGCTCTTCGAAACGCAGCTTCTCAATTTTCAGGTAAGCCGTCATCACCTCCACTTCCTGGGCCATCGTCGCGATCAGGGTCCCTTCCCGATCCAGCGAATAACGGAGGAAATCCGACAAGTCGTGCGTCATCTCCAGCGCCGTCTCCGGGCGCTCCGGAATCTGGGAGGCGATGTTGTTCAGAGAATTGAACATGAAGTGCGGATTCAACTGGAGCCGCAGCATTTGCAACTCGGACCGCTGTGCCGCCGACCGAGCCTCTCTCGCCGCGAACTCGGACTTCAGCCACACGTAGGCCGCGCTCCAGCTCACGTAGATGATCCCGAAAAAGGCGATGCGTGTTAGGAGCGACGAGGGCCGCCCCTGGTAGTCCGCGAGGTCGGCCACGTAGGGCGCCGCGAACTGGGTGATGATCAATTGGCAGGCCGTCGCCGCCGCGCTAAAGAGCGCGATGTAGGCGAGGGTGCGAGCCGACAGGCCGGTATGAAAGTTCAGCCGCCGGTAGATCAGACGGAGGATAGATGAGAGTGCGAACTCCGTCGTCTCGAGCAGCAGGCTCATGCCCACACCCATCGGCACGTCCTGGTAGTGCGAGGTGCGGATGATGCAGCCGTAGACAAAATACGCCGACCACCCGATGATCTGAAGACGCCAGAACAAAGGCACGCGTTCGAGGGATTGTTTCAGATCCGTGATCATGCCTTCAATGCCGCTCGCAGCTCACCACTTGACGCTGACGGAGAAATTGAACAGCCGCGAATTTTCGAACTCGCGGTCGAGTTCCGGCGTCATGCCGTCTTGAAAGGCCAGGTTCAACGTGGTTCCGCGCTTGGGAAAAAACGCCACTCCACTCGAAAAACCGACGTGGCCCCATTGGTCCGTCGCCACACCGGTGCGAAGCATCAGCCGATCCCCAACTGGAATGTCGGTGCCGAAAGACCATCGATGGATGTCCAGTTCCGCGGCTTCGTGGGCCAAATGCGCGATCTGGTAGTCCAAATGTGCCGCGGCCTTGGGCGTGATCTGGTAGGCGACGCCGGTTTGGACATTCCACTGATGGGAGCTTTCAAATGACCGAACGCCTACCCTCGGAGCCGACTCCCGCAACACCTCGGTCTCGCCTCCTCCGATATCGGCAGATGCCCCGATCAACCAGCGTTCCCACCATTGGCGTTGGATTGAAAGACGACCCGTCAGGTTATCCCGCTCCGAGTCCGAAAGTCGCAGGCGCCCCCGGCTGAAAAGCGTCTCGGCACTCGTGTAGCCCAGCCCGGCCCCCACTCCGTAATCACCAAGACGCTTCGACCAATCCAACCGCGAGCCGAGAAGTTCGAAGTCGTAGCCGGTTGCCGCATCCCGGAGAAACCCGCGATCACTTTCGAACTCGACAAGAGCAAAACGGAACACACCGATCTCAGCCACATCGAACGCAAGCGTCTGCGTGTTCAGATGCAGCTCCGTTCCTGAATCGAAAGCAAGGAACCCGTAGTTGGCGCTCGCCAGGTAATCAAACTCCTCAGGGGCGAACGACCACGCAATGCCGGCAAGGTTGAAGGACGATCCAAATGGACTGGCCGCCGAGGCCCCGCCTTTGGCAGCCACATCCGCAAACGGACTGTAGTGGGAGAACGCGGCCGGGAATCGCAGAGAAAAGGGACTCTCCCCAAGATCGCCGGAAGCGCGAAGAGGGACCAAAATGAAGAGGAGAAAAGCGGGAAGAACGTATCGGGCCATGTCGGATCCGGGGGCGGAAACCCGGCCCATGTTATACGAACTTGCCACAACGGCGACCTGAAATTACACCGCTTACCCGGACCCGGGTTTATCCTATCAAACAAGCAATTTTTTGTGCGAATGAAACTATCCGCGCGTCATTCGTTCAACTGATGAACTCCGGACGTCGGCTCACCTCTGCCTTCAACTCAACGATCCTGCCCAACAACTCCAGCTTGGGAACGGAGGTGGAAGGCTGCAAGTCCAGGGCGAGACGTGCCAACTCGAGATTGAGAAACCGGATTTCCGTTTCCCTGCCGTGGCGGATGTCCTGCAAGGTCGAAATCAGTTTATCCGACCCTCTGCTGATGAGCTGGATTTTCTCCATCAACTCATCGCCGTGAATCACAATGCCCATGGCCCCGGCCAAAGCCACTCCTTCATCAACCAGCTCGCGGGCCAGATGACGGGCCGTCGCTTCCCGGGCGAACACCCCGTTATCCGTTTCAAGCAGCGGGCAAACCGTGTTGAAAACGCAATTCACAATGACCTTCTTCCAAACCTCCGTCTCGATCTCCGGTTCTGCCACGAAGGGGAAAGAGTCGGTCGACAGCGTCGCAATGCATTTTGGCAGTTTCGTGGAAGTGCCTGACCATAGGCCCAGCGGAGACGGCGAGACCGCCCCGAATTCGAAACCGGCGGCAAGGGTTCCCTCCCCTGTCACATAAAGCACCGCCCGAAAGACTTCGGGGAAATGTCCAAGAAAGGGCCGTTCCACCCCCAGGCCGTTTTGCAGGATCACCAAAGGGCCATCCGTCGGCATCGCCCTCAAAACCCCCGCCAACCGCTGATTGAAGTGGGCCTTCGTCGCCACCACGATGAGCCCGTTCGAGTCGTCGAGCCGCGAAAGGCCGACTGATTCCACCTCGACGCCCAAACTCCGCCCGGGCAAACGCACCTTCAGCAAGAGAGGTCGCGGCGAAAGGTCGGGCTCTGAAGTGCGAACCACGACCACCTTCCTCCCTGCTTCGGTCAGCAAAGCCGCGAGTGGAGCGCCCACCGCCCCGCATCCCATGATCAAGATTTTGTCATCTTGGCACTCCATCTACTTTCCCCCCGCAACTTCGATAAAGCTTCCTGTCGTGTAGGACGATTCAGCTGAGAGCAACCAGAGGATCGCCGCGGCAGCTTCTTCGACCTTGCCACTTCGTTTCAGTGGGATCGACTCCCTGACCCGTGCCAATCGTCCGGGCTCTCCGCCTTTGGCGTGGATTTCCGTTTCGATGAACGCGGGCCGCACGCCATTGACCCGGATGCCTTCCCCGGCCACCTCGCCCGCGAGACCGATCGTCAACGAATCCATCGCCCCTTTCGAGGCGGCATAATCCACATATTCACCCGCCGCGCCCAATCTCGCAGCAGCCGACGAGACGTTGACGATTGTCCCTCCGTTCCCTCCCCGTTTTGTGGACATGCGGTGCACCGCCTCACGGCAACAGAGAAAGGAACCGATCACATTCGTACGGAGGAGCCTCGAAAGGCGATCGGCCGTGATGTCCTCGACCCGGCACTGCCGCTCGAGCATACCAGCGTTGTTCACCAAGGCCGTCAGGGTGCCCAATTCTCGATCCATCGTGGCAAACAAACGCACCACGTCCTGTTCAAGTCCCACGTCCGCCTGCACCGCGAGGGCGGAACCGCCACCGGCGATAATGGATGATACGAGTGCATTCGCCGCCGCCTCGCTTTCCCGGTAGTTCACGCAGACGGCAAACCCGCGCTTCGCGGCGAGAAGAACTGTGGCCGCGCCGATACCGGTGGCGCCTCCGGTGACAAGGAGAACCTGTCTCATTTCAGATCACCCCGTAGCGATAGGCTTCAAGTCGCGCTTGAAACGACTCCATGGCCTCCAGTCCGGAAGGAATCGAATGGTAACCGGAATAGGTGAGATTGCCGAGGATGCCGCCGAGCAAGAAATCCGCGTATACTGGAGCCTCGCCGAAAAGAAACGCACCGGTGCATTCAAGTCTTTCATTCAGGGGACCCAAAACACGCTTCGCCGCATCGAGGAGGCCCTCGTGTTCGCGACGCCATCGCTCGACGCATCCCCGGCCAAACTTCCGTTCCTTGTGCCGGATCAACATGCCTCGCTCGGCGATATCCTCGATCGAGTCGACGAAGAAAGGATCAAAAATCCGGAAGGTCACGTCCTCCACATCGTTCTCAAGATACCGGATCACAACCTCGTGCAATCCGCGAAATTCATTCGGGAACAACCGTCCCGACGCAAAGTGCCGATCAATGTAAGTCGCGATTTCCTGGCTATCCGCGGTCTTCTCATACACCGGGATCTCTCCGTGTACGAGCAGAGGCACTTCGTAGGCGTGCCCGTCCGTAAGGGTGAGGATCTCGCGACGGTCCCAAGCAGGAACTTCTTTGCTGACGTAGGCGGCTCCGATGGCATTCAGCGCCTTTTCCACGGCGATGCAAAAGGGACTGTGGGAAAACCCAAGGATCGTGAGGTTCATCTCGACATCCTTTCACGACCTTGAGGAAAAGGAAATGCACAGAGATGGGAAATGTCGGGCGGTACAGATCGAATCTCACCTGACCGACAGTCGCACTTCTCGAAGAACGGCCGAGCAGCTGAGCGGGCACACCCCGTGATACTTTCAAAAAAAATTAATGCATCTCACCGACTTCGCAGCATTCGACCGTTGAAATGACGGTCCGGGCATGTAGCAGTCAAGCACCATGAAGCGCCCCACGATCCTCCTCCTGTTTTCGTTCGCACTTGCCATTCCGCTCGCCGCGCAAACCACTCCTTTCACGAAAATTGCCGATACGGCCACACCCATCCCCGGCAGCTCAGGGAACTTTTCCCAGTTCAGCAATATGGTCTCGGTCAACGTGGATGGTGACGTGGCTTTCAGTGAGAGCAATTTCAACAACCCGTCCAACGACGGGATCCACCTTTGGTCGGGTGGCTCGATTTCCCTGATCGCCAACCTGGATACGGCGATCCCCGGCGGCACGGGGGACTTCATTGATTTTTCGTTCTTCGGCAACGGGATCGAAGGAGATACCCTCGCCTTCAGGGGGAACGGATCCGGAGACCAGGCAGGCGTCTACGCCTTCGTCGGCGCAAATCTCGTGAAAATCGCCGACACGGGTACCACGATCCCGAGTGGCTCCGGCAACTTTGTGACCTTCACGACGGCTTACGTCGATGGAGGTGATTACGCGTTTATCGCGGGCGGCGACAGTGATCAGCAAGGAATCTACCTTTCTTCCGAAGGTTCGATCACCCGCATTGCGGACAAGACCACCGCAGTCCCGGGCATCGGTGGGAATTACCTGTGGAGTTCCCAGTTGGGCTTTGACGAAGGGAACCTCTCGTTTTGGGCGAATGTCACCGGCGGCACCGCGCCCGGCAACATTATCGGGGCTTACACTCCGGGCGGCGGGCTTACCACCCTCGTGTCCACCGCCACTTTGGCACCGGGTCCGGGCACCCCTTTCACCGGGCTGCTCAGTCCGGCCGATCTGAGCGGCACGACCGTGGCGTTCGGTGGTATCTTTGCAGGCGGATCCGGCATCTACACAGTTGAGCTAGGGGGCGGCGCCATCACGACCATCGCCAGCACTGCAACCGCGGTGCCATTTGGTTCGGGAAGATTCACCTCGTTCTCTCCTCCGTGCATCGACGAAGGCGAGGTCGCCTTCGTGGGAGATTTCAGTGGTGGATCCGGCATCTATCTGACGCAGGGCGGAAGACTCCGCCCTGTCATTACCACCAACGACACCCTTGAGGGAAAAGACATCGTCGCGTTGGTCATCTCTGAAAACGCGATGGCGGGAGGTTACCTCGCCTTCCGCGCCATCTTCGCGGGCGGAGCTCAGGGGATCTTCCGCCTGACCATTTCCGAACTCGTCGATCCCCCGCTCCTCCCCGCAAAGGAAAAGCTCGAGAAGGCGATCAAAAAAGTCACGAAGCAATTGAAAGCCGCCCGAAAGGCCGGGCAGCAGGCCAAAGTGAAGCGTCTCGTCAAACAGTTGCGGAAATTGAAGAAAGAACTGCGCAAACTCTGAGGTGGAAGACTCTGTGAATTGTGGAGTGGTCCTTTGACTCAACGCATTCAAGCAGCTGATCGTCGGGAGCGCCGTCGAGATAGACCATCGGGTCCCCAGTTAAACCGTGTAACACCGACCAACCCGTTACTCCCAGGAGGAGGAAAGTCAGGGATCCGAGATGATGTCGTCCTGTTTTCACGCGACAGGGCCAGTGCCCTGCCGCGGAAAGCTGGCGACGAAAATCGCATGAAAACTTTGGCGCTGAAGTCACCGGATTCCATGGGCGAGACCCGCGTCCGTCCTCTTCCGGAGCGATCCGAAGTCTTCTTCAACGGAGCCGGTGGAAGTCCGTCCTGCTCAGCGGCCATCGCGATTGGAATCGCGAGATTGGCGCGGCATCCCGACAGCTCCGGCGTACTTGCCCGCGGGCTTACACGTTTGGAATTCGGCCAGAATCACGACCGAGGTCGCGAGTATCGTCGCAACGCTCAAGCACCGAAGCGTATTCGATGTTGGCTGCCTGATCCCCCGGTTACTTTTCTTCCTGGGGGCTGTTTCGCCATCGCGCCATCTCTTCACCAACGGCCCAAAACGGGATATATGAGTGACCGCGGAATTTCGTTGGGGAACGGGTGGCAAGACGACCGAATCATGTCGGCGACCCACACAGCGGATTGATTTGTAGGCCGTGATTCTCCCTGTACGTGGACTGTTAGGGCAGGAACTCCGACGAAGGCCTCACCACGACCCTTGGGGTCTCATTTTTGGAGGGAGTAGAGCTCGGCAACCTCTTTGGAATTCAAAGCGCGGCTCCAAATCATGAATTCGTCGAGGTTGCCGCGGAACCTCGTTTGCCGAGTCCCGTCGTGGGCGTAGCCGATCGTCGCACCATGATGGCCCACATTCGAACCACCCGTCCTCAGTTCGCCAACTTTTTCACCGTTCAAGTAGATCACGGATTCACTGGAATCCATTGTCCAGACCAAATGGTGCCATACGCCATGAACACTTTTCTCGAAGCCGATATTGCCGCTCAGCTTTTCCCCGTCTTTGTCAGCCCGGACGTAGACACCGCTCGGACCGTTCAAACTGAAGAAGAGATCATTCCCGCCGGCCGCGCCCCAGTCTGAGAAAATCCCTCCGTCTCCGCCCTGGCCCTGATAAAAGAGCCACACTCCGATGGTCACCTCGTTTGAATCGGGAAGCTGTTTCGTCAGATTGATCTGGTCATCAATGCCGTCAAAGGTGTAAGCGCCGCCAAGTTTTCCTTTGTCTGTCCACTGCGGCCCCTGCACGGCACCGATGAAAGTATCGTCATTCGTGGCGGTCGTCTGGACGCCTTCATTCTCGTCGAATCCGAAGTGCACGACGAGATTCCGTTCGAACGAGGCGGGCATCTTCAACCCGCCTTGACTACGCGGCGCCCCATTCATCACGGAAACTTCTTCTCGCACCCGACTCAACTCCGCGTCCACAGCGGCCGCCGCCTCGAGGTTACCTTGCCTTACCAAATCGGATTTGAGACGATCAAGGGGGCGTTGATATTGAGTGATCAAAACGGTTAGTTGTTCCTTGAAACGCCGGTCTGCATTCTCGTAGACTTGGCGCAGGGCGACACGCAAATTCGCGACCTCCGGAACATCGTACTTCTCGAGCTCGACGAGATCCACCAAGGCACCGGAGGTCCGCTCCGTCTCCTCGAGAAGGCGCTTCGTCGCTTCGAAGTTTCCTGACGCTTGTGCCTTCTGCAAGGCCGCTGCGACACGAGGCCGGTACTTTTCCAATCCTTCGTTCTTCTGTTGATCGCGCTCAGCAGCATATTCCAGAACCTTCTTCTCATACTGCGACTTCAAAGCGACGAACTCCGGTGAATTCTCCGCTGCCAGGGTTCGCGCGCCGGTTAGTACGAGGCAGAAGCTCATGAACGCCAGCGATCTCAGGAGACTGCAGCCACGCTTTAGTAAGTGCCACCCCCTTGCATAGCTCGTCGCCCCGTTCCCCTTGGGTGATCGGTACTGATTCCTCGGCCTTTCGACAGCAAATAACCGAGTTTCCATCGTTGAAAGATCCGAGGCTTTGGGGCGGTGCTGTGCCATCATGGAAGGAGACTACCGTTTACCCAATTTCGTGTCAATCATCGGGGTGTCGCGGGCAGAGCTTGTGCACCCTTGACAAGAGACGTTCGTCTGGTCACGAAAAGGTTCAGGCAAAACAACACGCAGGCCTTGCAAAACACCCGCATCGTCGCAAAGATCTCTCGACCATGGCGCACGACTTTTCCGCATCCGTTCCGTGTGCTCAGCTTGGGCCTAGCCCCACAACACTGGCTCCGCTTCGCGGGCCGCTCTGTCCCAGCCTTCCAGCCGAATACCCCGGTCACGCGTCGATGATGTCGGAGGATTCTAAATGGCGTGGTGGGATTGCCCCCTTGAGCCGTGGTCGGAAGAAAATCTCCCGATGAAAAAGAAACCAGAATCGACTCCGAAGAAGAAAGCCGCGGTGAAACGCACGGCACCAACGAAAAAGAAAGCCGCAACACAGAGAGGACCCAAGGTACCTGCGAAGAAACAAACGTCGGCAAAAAATTCGGTTCGCCCTGCGACGTCGAAGAAATCAGCACCTTCAAAAACGCCGTCCGTGACTACCGTAACCATCTCACCCGATCTGGAGTCGGAATCTACGGGCAAGAAGCTACACGATTTCCTGCTCGACTTGATTTCGGACATTCCCGGCTCGAAAGAGCACGAGCACAATCACCCGAAAAAGCGAGTTCAGTCCATCGTTCGAAAGGCGGCGCTGAAGGCGGCATCCGTATCCGGTGGATTGGCATTGCCTGGAGGCGTAGTTGCTTGGATCGGGATCCTCCCGGACCTGATGGCTGTGTGGCGAATCCAAAGCCAAATGGTCGCCGACATTGCAGCGGTCTACGGAAAGAGCGGTGATCTCACCCGCGAAACGATGCTCTACTGCCTCTTCAAACACGGCGGAGCGGCTGCGGTTCGAGATATCGCCGCCCGGGTCGGAGGGAAAATTTTGGTGAAGCCCGCGAACTTAAAGGTTCTCCAATCGGTGATGAAGAAGCTCGGTTACCGCCTGTCTCAGAAGGTGCTCAAACAAGGGATTGCAAGATTCGTCCCCGCAGTCGGTGCACTGGCGGTGGGAGGATACGCATACTACGACACGGTAAAGGTCGGAGCGACGGCCATGGAGACTTTCGCTAGCGACATTGAGATCGAGGAAGCCTAGCCTGCCCCCCCCCGCACTACGATTGGTTTCCATCCGATGGCCTTCACCTTGCTCCCGAATCGCTGGTACGGCTGGCAAATGCTGCCGGGGTATGTTTCCGAGGGCGACTACGATCCCTTTTGCTGCGCCTGCCGGGTATCGTCGATATCGCCGAAGAAAACCGGGAATGGAGATCTCGAACTCGAAGCGTGGGTGACGGGATACGCGGAAGGGGTCAATAAGGGAACGGTGCCGCTCCGGGTCCTTTTCCGCGGAGACTCCTATCTCGTCGCTCAAATCCTTTATCCGGAGGCACCGCAAGTGAAGCGGTGCGTGGTGCTGAGTGAACTAACTCTGGAATGGCTTGAGCGTTTCGATCCCCCGCTTTGGCGGCACGTGTCGGAGTCGTGGACTGGGGAGGACGGCCCGGACGAAATCCAAAATCGAACCCAGCGCTTCTTTTCGCCGTCGATTTCGTGACGATCTACGCGATCTCGAAGCGCGGCGACGATCAGGATTGTAGCGATAAGGCCAAAAAACGCCCCGCCGCAGGACGGAGGAGCTCAAGGCAGTTGGCGCGGCTGGCGACGCATCCCGTGATACATCCTGCTTTCCTGGGTTGTGTCGAAAGCGGGTGCGGTTTTGCCATACGGGCTGCAAGAGAGTGAGCCCCAAAGATCGGTTTAATTTCTAGAATCTCAAGACGATCCCCGGCTTTTCGTTGCGATGACGCATTTTTGGTTCTCTCATCGCTTACTGCTTACCGGTCCTTCTCTTCTCCCTCCTCCTTACCCCACTGCCGCCACATCCGAGCACTTCGACAGTGATGACGGTGGGGGTGAGTTCTTCGGCGGCGGTCTCGGCGGCAGTGCCCTGGTTGGCAGTTAAGGAACAACTCGTGCACCACCGTCGTCCGATGACACACAATCCGGTGGCCGCAACGCCCGAGTGATTCGACCTTGTCGCACGATGGACGACTTCTCCATACCCAAACCCTCCCCGAAACCCCACCTCACCGAAGAGAAGGCGACTTTTCTCTTCGGAGCGAAGGTGGAGACGGGGGAAACGCCGGAAGCCTTCGAGGAGCGGTTGATCGCCCAACTGAAAAGCGCCGGGATCTTCACTTCGGACGGCAAACTGAATCCGAAGTTCCTGAAGCCCCGTGGGGAAGCCGACGCGGGATGATCCGGCCGGAAGGGCGGGCTGGTCTTCCGGCATTTTGCATGGCATGCTTTACCCCCATCATGGCACCCCGACCCAAGAAGCTGCGCACCATGGCGTGGAGATCCAAAATCGACGCCGAGCCTCCGGATCCGGATCAGTATGTCCCTGCCGGTATGATCCGGCTGGAAGTGCGGGAAGAGGTCGTGGAGGAAGGGACCGCTCGTAGTGCGCTGATCGGGCCGGCCGGGCATCCCGTCTACCCGACACTGGCAGGCGTCCACTCGGAGGTGGTCAACAATGAATCGGGCGCACCGGTCGGCACGGTACACTGGGCGACGCCGGAGGCGGTGGCGCTATCGGCGGAAATCCACGCGGAGAAGATGCGACGCGAGCCAGCGGGGGAAACTTGGGAGCCCGACCGCACTCCGGGCTGGTAAACAACCGGGGCGGATCGAGCACGAAGCGCCGCTGAATCCCGATGAATCACGCCTTTCCACGCTGCCGCCGCAGCGGAAACTCAGGATCACCCATCAGCCGGAATGTCTCCGTTTCGTCGGGCGCCCCGGTCAGCGGCGGTAACTCCTCCTCGCCCTCGGGAAACACGGCCACGCAATCGCCCCGCCGCGCGGCAGCGTCGAACTCCTTTCGCGTGTGGACGGTGAGGACAGAGCGCTGGCAATGGGTGCAATGTTTTCCCGACCCATCGGGTAGGTCGGCCATATCATCCCAATTCATGGGGCAGAGAAAACGGAAGTCGCAGGAGGAGATCATGGGCGGGCAAAAAGCGGTGAGCGGTGAGCGGTGAGCGGTGAGCGGTGGGCGGTGAGCGGTGAGCGGTGAGCGGTGAGCGGTGAGCGGTGAGCGGTGAGCGGTGAGCGGTGAGCGGTGAGCAGTAGGCGGTGAAGGCCGCAGTGTGGCTCTCTCCGAACGATCGTCGCCCACCGGACCTCTGGGCGATTCTCATTTCCCCAACTCGCCCTTCTCGGGAAAGTCGAGCGATTCGAGCGTCGCACCGTTCGAACTGACCACGGCGGCGGTCGTTTTGCCGCCGAACTGGAACACGACGACGTAGGTGGGCGGGTCTTTATCCTCGAGGTCACCATCGAGAGCGAAAAAGACGGGGTGCCAATCATCGTTCGCGATTTTCGGCACGCCCACGTAGGTGCCCACGGCGATCTCGGCGGTGGAGGGGCGCTCGCGATAGCCGATGCGTTTGCCGTTCGCATCGTAGGCGTAAAGGGTGACGACTCCTTCAGCGGGGCCGGTCGTCCCGAGAGCCCGGACCTCGGCGGCTACGACGGGCATGGAATCCTCGTATTCCCGATTGAAAATGACGGAAAAGCGGTGCTTCTCCCGCCGGACCCTGCGGATCTCGAGGGATAGGCCGGGGACGGGAGCGTTTGCGCTGGTGGTGCCGCTTTTCGCAGGCTGCCATCCGGGAAAGAGGTGTCTCTTTTCGTCGAAATCGAGGATCGCAAGGCTCGCGGTGGGCAGAGTGGCGACGGAGTACTGGGTGTCGCTTCCAAAAACAATGAGAATGGTGGCAAGGTCGCTGGTCTCGTGGAAGTCGGTGATCGGATAATACACTTCGACGGTGTCTCCCCTTGGGAAGTATTCGGGGCCGTTGATGTAAACGCCGTCGTCGTTCTGTCGGCGCGGGACGCGGTCGAATTTTTCGATCAGCTGTCCTTCGCGGTTGAAATAGTAGGCTTTGACGGTGCCGGGGGCCGATTCTTTGGCACCTTTGTATTCGAGCCGGGCCTGGACGCTGCGGATGCCGCGTTCCCAGCCGGATTTGACGGAGATGTAGCCGGGCACTTTGTCGCGCTTCACGCCGCGGATGACGAACTCAGTGGATTGGACAGGGTTGTTCCAGTCGACGGCGGAGGTGGCCGGGGCAGGGGGGGAACCCGGGGTGGTGCCGGGTGTGGAACCGGCTTTGAATCGCTCCCGCGCATAGGCGATGTCGCCGGCGCTGAGTCTGGCGATGGGGAGATTCACGTCGCGCCCGTCTTCGAGCTTGAGGATGACGGTGTCGGCATCGTGAAACCCGGAGAGCTGAGCCCGAATCTTGCGTCCATCGGTGGAGGTCCATTCACGCAGGGCGTCCTGGGCATCGACGGACGCGATGTCTCCGGACAGGAGGAGGAAAAGCAGGGAGGCCAGATGATGTCGTCCTGTTTTCATGCGGCAAGGTTAGGGACCTGTTGCGGGCTGTGGCAATGAAAATCGTGTGAAAATTGCGGAAGTGCGCTAATCGCGGCCACTTTGGTTTGGGAGTTCGTTGATCGCCAGGACGCTTTCAATGAGACCGCACCCGTGAAGGTGCGGAAGTATCGACGTCACCCAGGGCAGTGCCGCCGTCGCGGGGCTTCAATGAGACCGCAACCGTGAAGGTGCGGAAGTGCAGAGGGCAGTGCCGTGGAGGATGGGGCGCGAGCTGCTTCAATGAGACCGCACCCGTGAAGGTGCGGAAGTATTCCACGTCGTGCCGTCCGAGTCTCCGCCCGCCTGGCTTCAATGAGACCGCACCCGTGAAGGTGCGGAAGTGTGGGGCTGGGGTTGTTCGTCGTCACTTTCGCCGCGCTTCAATGAGACCGCACCCGTGAAGGTGCGGAAGTGGCCTCGGACGCGCCCGAGCGACTGCTCTTCATGATGCTTCAATGAGACCGCACCCGTGAAGGTGCGGAAGTCGGAAGCTTGGCGACGAAAGAGCTTCCCGTCTTTGGGGCTTCAATGAGACCGCACCCGTGAAGGTGCGGAAGTCAGTTCTCAGCGCACGAAGTACCAGAGCCGCCGCCACGCTTCAATGAGACCGTACCCGTGAAGGTGCGGAAGTTGCCAGCGCATCGTCCGACTCATCCGCCGAGGGAGAGCTTCAATGAGACCGCACCCGTGAAGGTGCGGAAGTCCCTTCCGGCAAAACTTCCACCTGGGCGTCAAAGGAGCTTCAATGAGACCGCACCCGTGAAGGTGCGGAAGTTACTCCGACGGGGCTTTGCTGATCTCTCCACCGATTGCTTCAATGAGACCGCACCCGTGAAGGTGCGGAAGTCAGCCCTTGAGCGCGAAATTGCCCTCGGCATCAATTGCTTCAATGAGACCGCACCCGTGAAGGTGCGGAAGTTCAGGAGGATTACCAGATTGAAGGGCGGAAGATTCTGCTTCAATGAGACCGCACCCGTGAAGGTGCGGAAGTCTACACCATGCGAATCAACCGAGGCCGGGATCCCCATGCTTCAATGAGACCGCACCCGTGAAGGTGCGGAAGTCACCCTTGTCGATCAAGTACTCCTTGATCAGGGCCCTGCTTCAATGAGACCGCACCCGTGAAGGTGCGGAAGTCTGGTGCAGGTGCAGACCACGGCCTCGATCACCGCGCTTCAATGAGACCGCACCCGTGAAGGTGCGGAAGTCCGAAATGTCCCGCGCCATCCCCTACGGCTTCCAGCTGCTTCAATGAGACCGCACCCGTGAAGGTGCGGAAGTGGATCTGTTGCCATGCTCTGTTTTCCGTTCACCAATGCTTCAATGAGACCGCACCCGTGAAGGTGCGGAAGTCTTCTCGACACTGGCCGCGTGTCGATCCCGTGGTCTGCTTCAATGAGACCGCACCCGTGAAGGTGCGGAAGTCGCCGGCGGCACCCGTAGATCCTGTGGCGCCCGTGGGCTTCAATGAGACCGCACCCGTGAAGGTGCGGAAGTCAATGTTTCTTGCGTATATGTCGTTGGTGATCCCTGTGCTTCAATGAGACCGCACCCGTGAAGGTGCGGAAGTTCCTCTGCTTCTTTTCCATCGTGCTTTCATACGTTACTGCTTCAATGAGACCGCACCCGTGAAGGTGCGGAAGTCCGCAGAGCCGACGCTCCCACGGCCCCCGTAAGCCCCGCGCTTCAATGAGACCGCACCCGTGAAGGTGCGGAAGTTTCTTCCCACCAAAATCCGCAAAGCTCAACCCATCCCTGCTTCAATGAGACCGCACCCGTGAAGGTGCGGAAGTGCGAGAGCGGCACGACCCTGACGATGGTGCGTCGTACGCTTCAATGAGACCGCACCCGTGAAGGTGCGGAAGTCCGTCGATATCTCGGGTGGTACCACCGCCGCCCAGGGGCTTCAATGAGACCGCACCCGTGAAGGTGCGGAAGTAGGTGGCGGCGGGGAACCACGGTCATGCGCAGCTAGCTTCAATGAGACCGCACCCGTGAAGGTGCGGAAGTAAAGTCGCTCGCGGCGCTACTTTCTACGAAATCGGGCTTCAATGAGACCGCACCCGTGAAGGTGCGGAAGTATCAATTTGGACACTGATCGAGCTGCCGTCGTCATCGCTTCAATGAGACCGCACCCGTGAAGGTGCGGAAGTCGCCCGTGGCGCCTGTGGCTCCGGTCGGGCCCGTGGGCTTCAACGAGACCGCACCCGTGAAGGTGCGGAAGTAGAGAATGGTTGATGCACTCGCTCGCGGTGACGCGGGCTTCAATGAGACCGCACCCGTGAAGGTGCGGAAGTAATTTCCTCCGCGAGAATCCCATCGCGCCCTTCGACGCTTCAATGAGACCGCACCCGTGAAGGTGCGGAAGTGATGGCCTCCAGCCGCTGGCGGGTCTCGCCGAGGTGGCTTCAATGAGACCGCACCCGTGAAGGTGCGGAAGTGAATTTCTCCCGGTCGAATTCCTGGGCGTCCTTCTTGCTTCAATGAGACCGCACCCGTGAAGGTGCGGAAGTAGGACTACCGGACGCATCCGGTGAAGCGTGACTATGCTTCAATGAGACCGCACCCGTGAAGGTGCGGAAGTCCGCGGTAGGATCGATCGACGCACGGCCGGTCTCTGGGCTTCAATGAGACCGCACCCGTGAAGGTGCGGAAGTGCAAAGACGATGCGCAGGCCGTCGAGGTGCTCCGTGCTTCAATGAGACCGCACCCGTGAAGGTGCGGAAGTGTGGAGGGCGAGGCCAGCACGGGGGCACCGCTCATGCTTCAATGAGACCGCACCCGTGAAGGTGCGGAAGTACGACGACCGCGTCCTCGCCCTCGCCATCGGCCTGGCTTCAATGAGACCGCACCCGTGAAGGTGCGGAAGTGAGGAGACTGCCGGGGAAGGAGACCTTTATTGAGAAGCTTCAATGAGACCGCACCCGTGAAGGTGCGGAAGTAAGGCCATGGAGGGCAACCGCGACAGCTACGCCTTGCTTCAATGAGACCGCACCCGTGAAGGTGCGGAAGTACGCCGGCGCTGCGGGTCAATACATCAAAGGCTTCGAGCTTCAATGAGACCGCACCCGTGAAGGTGCGGAAGTATGATAGAGACCATCCACCGGTTGCGCGAGATACCAGCTTCAATGAGACCGCACCCGTGAAGGTGCGGAAGTGCGACCTGGAAGGCCTTGATGGCCACGATCGCTGCAATGCTTCAATGAGACCGCACCCGTGAAGGTGCGGAAGTGAGGATCCCGGGAAACCAAAAACAGAACCGAAAATGGCTTCAATGAGACCGCACCCGTGAAGGTGCGGAAGTGGGCCAGGAGCGCGGTTGTTTCTTTCCCTACCAGCTCGCTTCAATGAGACCGCACCCGTGAAGGTGCGGAAGTGCCGCCAAACCTTACGACCCTTTCGATCTCTGAACGCTTCAATGAGACCGCACCCGTGAAGGTGCGGAAGTAAATCCTTGATGATCGTCCCCGGCCGCAGGATCTTGCTTCAATGAGACCGCACCCGTGAAGGTGCGGAAGTATCCTCTACCCCTTCGCGGCGGTGGCCGTGAAGTATGCTTCAATGAGACCGCACCCGTGAAGGTGCGGAAGTGAGGGCACCTGAGACCAGGTAGCGGGGCAGATGCGTGCTTCAATGAGACCGCACCCGTGAAGGTGCGGAAGTCAAAAGACACCATGCACATCACCGAAATCGCCTATGCTTCAATGAGACCGCACCCGTGAAGGTGCGGAAGTATCGGCCGAGGGCGTGATCGTGGGCGTGCCGCCCGTCGCTTCAATGAGACCGCACCCGTGAAGGTGCGGAAGTCTCGGCGATGCCGTGCCTGGCGAGGGCCCGCGCCTGGCTTCAATGAGACCGCACCCGTGAAGGTGCGGAAGTCGGTAGCGGGCCACCCGGGCCAGGCCGCGGCGGGTCTTGCTTCAATGAGACCGCACCCGTGAAGGTGCGGAAGTGAGCGATTTCGGGCGTGGTGCTTGGTGCCTTACGACGCTTCAATGAGACCGCACCCGTGAAGGTGCGGAAGTGAGGTGCGCGATCGCATGGTGGCGATCCTCGCCCCGCTTCAATGAGACCGCACCCGTGAAGGTGCGGAAGTCCGCGTCGCCCGCCAGGGATTGCGGATCTTGTTTTCGCTTCAATGAGACCGCACCCGTGAAGGTGCGGAAGTCGGGCCGTTGCGTTTGATCCGGTAGGGCGCTCCCTCGAGCTTCAATGAGACCGCACCCGTGAAGGTGCGGAAGTGGTTGCCGCCGCTGCGCTCACGGTCCGGCTCGGTGTGCTTCAATGAGACCGCACCCGTGAAGGTGCGGAAGTATCCAGGCGACGGCGCTGCACGTGTGGCTGGAGTATGCTTCAATGAGACCGCACCCGTGAAGGTGCGGAAGTAGGGCGGAGGGGGCGGACCCCCAGAACTTGTTCCCGGCTTCAATGAGACCGCACCCGTGAAGGTGCGGAAGTTCTTCCCGGACCTTCCCGTTTGCTCCCGTCTCTGGAGTGCTTCAATGAGACCGCACCCGTGAAGGTGCGGAAGTCTCGAGCGGCGCGGCGGTGTGGCTGCGGGTGGACAAGCTTCAATGAGACCGCACCCGTGAAGGTGCGGAAGTAGCGATCCTCTCCAGCCTAGTCATGGCGGCGTTTGAGAGATCGCTTTGCGAACGGTGGAGCGGATCACCGTCCATGCAACAAGATTGTAAAGGCCCATTCCTGTCCAAACTCATTCAATTTCAAAGACCGCGAGCGGTTACCGAAGGTCCGCGACCACAGGGGCGCTCGCGGGTGGATTCGCGAAACCGGGGACCGTCTTTCCGGACCCTTCAGACGATAAAGGAACGCACCTGAGGCGTCCATGTTTTTCCCAAGCAATCCAGCCGTGACGACCATTCAAAAGTCTCCGGCCCGATGTCGAGGACGAGGAGCTGATCCTCGCCTTCATTCAGAATATCCCTGGCAGCCCCGACGAGGCGGGTTCGTTCGACCATCGAGAGTTCACAGAGAAACACGCTGTACTGCACGTGTTCGCCGTGGTCGAGGAGGAGATCATAGAGTTTCGTGCGGCGTTTGTCGCCCTCCTTCGAAGCGAGCACGTCATAGGTGCAGAGGTAGAGCCTCCGCGTCGGATTCAGCGAACGACGGGCCATGGCACTCTCGGGATGTCGCCGCGCAACCACCTCGCGAGCAGCCGCGCCTGGATGCGCAGGATCGTCCGCCACGAGCAACGGTAGTCGAATTCGGGGTGGGTGTAGAGCTGGTCGAGGCGTTGCTCCCAGGCCCGCAGGAAGGCCTTCCTCCCGTTGGGCTTCAGAGCGCAGCCGTTTGCGTTCGCAATGAAGTCGCGGGGGCCCACCATGCCCGTGTTGATGGCGGTGAGGACGACACTGTCAGCAATGACGGGCCGGAACGGTTCCATGAGATCCAGCGCGAGGGCCGGTCGTCCGTGCCGTGCCTGGTGGTAAAGACCCCACCACGGATCCAATCCCTCGCCCCACAGGGCGACGAGGCATTCCTTGGCGAGCAGGGCGTAGGCGAACGACAACAAGGCGTTCACCGGATCCTTGGGCGGTCGACGATTGCGGGACGCGAATTGAAAATCGGGTAATGCTCCGGTTTTCAACATGGAAGAGAATGCCGAGAAATACAGCGCCGCCGCGCGCCCTTCCCATCCTAGAAGTCCGGGAAGCGATTCCGGCATGTCGCTCTTCCGTTTCAAGGCATCGGCAAGCGAAGAGACCGCCACGTCACGGTCGCGGCCCGATCCGTTGCGGAGCAAGAGAGCCCGTTGATTGCCAGCCTTGGCACGGACCAGCCCGCTGGCGAAACGCACACAGCGGGCCGGATCGGCGGCCGCTTCATACTGCGCGGCGCGGGCGTAGGCGTTTTCGATCCCGATGCCATGGCTGATCCCATGGAACCATCCACCGGTGGAGAAATGGACGACGGGGATGCCCTTTTCCATCATCAGGTGCAGGGCCTGGGCGGTGACCTGCACGTTGCCCATCAGGACGAGTTGGCTCACCTCTCGCAAGCGGGCTCCGCCGACCGTTTCCTTTTCCTTCACGACGGTGAGCCTCTCGCCGCTCTTGCCGACACGCGCGCCCTGTTCCTGCACATAAAACGGCATCGCCCGGTCGCGGGCCGGAAAGAGGCGCCGCACGTCGGGTCCGACGGTCGCGGAATCGCATGAGGGTATTGAGCCTGCCGCGAGCGCCGCTTCCTCGAAACCATCGGTGATGCCGCCCTCCACCTCTTCGGTATCCCCAGTGAGGCCGGTTTCCGCTTCGGTATCGCTCCGTAGTGCATTCGTCTCATCGGGCAGGCAGATGCCACAGAGCGAGCAACCCCAGCATTTCGGGCTGTCTTCGAGGGGCGGCGGCATGGTCGTGGCGTTCCTCGCCTTGCGGACCGCGTCGATCGTTGCCCGGGTTTCCGACTCCAGTTCCTGGGTAAACTCCACCCGCACCCGCTGGCGGCTGCCTGCAAAGTAGAGATACCCGTGCTCGCTACGATAGCCGTGCGCCCGGAGCAAGAGGCCCTGCGCCATCAACTGAACCCGCTCCGGCGGATAACTCCGCTCCGGCGTATTCGGCGTGCGGCTCTTTTTGGTTTCGACGGGGATGGCCTCGCCGCCCTCGGGATCGGCCGAGACGAGATCGAGTTTTCCCAGCAGTCCGAGTTCGTCGCTCCCGAGCGATACGCTGCGCGCGATCTCCGGTGGGGGATCGCCCTCGCTGTCTCCCTTTTCAGCAAACTCGGAAACCTCGTCATCGCCGGATGAGATTCGGGATTCCGGCAGAAGGTGATCGATGCGATCGACCCGGCGGTGAACATCCTTCCCCTCCTCGGTGTGTTCGTTGTCTTCCCAGCGCCCCTCGACATACATCAGGTGGAAGCGGCGTAGGCAGTAGGCGTGCTGCGCCACCATATCGACCGTTGCCCAGTCTTCGGGGAGGGTGCTGGAGACGGCGTTGCCCATCGGGAAAGACGAGGGTCAGGAGGACACAGGGCCCGTGACGATCAGGACGCCGCGGGCATGGAAAAGGGAAAAGGAAGTGGGTCAGTTGGCGAGTTCCGCCGGTGCGAAGTAAAGGCTCTTGTCAGACGAGAATCGTCTCGATCTCCAGACCTGATCGACTCCGCGTAGTGAAATCATTTGGGAGATATCAGAGCAGACCAAAGTCGCAATCTGATCAGATCCTAGCGGTGAAGTCCAGGTTGGCCAATGGAAGTAACGCTCGCGCCCTACCACATGAAACCCCAAAGTCGTTCCTCCGCGAATAGTTGGAGGGGTGGGGAAAAAGGACAGGCCGAAAAATGCGAGAACGTTCAATTCCGGATAATCCTGCGATTCATCGCCCTTCAATTTGCTGCCAGGGTCGTGACTTCGATAGGCTGCGGGCCGGAACTCTGAAGGATTCCAACGGAGCGATTTCGCGCCCACCGGTGAGCCTTCGCCGCGAAGAGTCGAGAGAAGGTTTTCTCCATCAATGGATTCGATTAACTGAGCAACGTCGAGCAACAACTTCTTTCCACTCTGGCCATTCGCGAACGAAAAGCCAGTTGGTTCGACTTCACCACCTTCCGCTTCGATTTGAGAAGAATAGCTGGCATAAAGCATGAGTGGAAGTTTTGAAAGCGGGTGATCCGACTCCGCAAAGCGCAATGCATTTTCTACCGCCAGGCGAAATTGTTTGCCCGTGGTCTTGATGATTTCGCCGTGAACAAAGGGTTTGTCGACGTGAGTGGCCAGCTCCTTTAAATTCGCAATCACTACTTCACTCCAAAACAGGGGTAGGGTATGGATCATCGAAATGATCGGGATGCGCGGTTCGCCAGCCCAATACAACTTTGGCTCCGATTCCGGCCACAACAAATCCACGATCCGCAACAGGCCAAGCGTGGCGAGAAAATCCCGTGGATTGTCCTCTCGCAAGCCGGGCAGCGCGAGTTCGTGCGGAATGGCGGTGTCGCTCATGATGGGGTGGATGTGTCAGGATTGGCGCTTTCGTATTGGTCGGCGAGGCGGAGCATCGCCTCGAGATAAGGCAGGCCCCACCAACCGAAGCGGCGGGTCAGTTTCCAAAATCGGGAAGCCACGCCATGGGAGAAATGGGCGAGCGGGCAGTTTTCTCCTTCGAAACGCAGGGGTTGGTCGAGCACCAAGACATCGAAGACCTCGGGACTCGGGTCGGGCACAACGGGTGCTAGGGCGCGACAACGCCCATGGTGACTGGCGACGAGGTGAATCAGAAGATCGCGCTCATGGTGGTTCCGGCCGGCATCGGATTGTGCGATGATGACCGCCGAGAGGAGTTCATGGCGGAACCCGTCGGGCAACCCGGATCGTTTGCGATAAAACGTTTCAAGGGCCGGGAGACGCCGCCCACTTTTGGCGAGAGCTTCTTTTGCCGAGACTGCCCACAGCGAGCATCCATGCAGGAGTGCTTGGAAGCGGGGATCGAGCTTGCCGAGATCATGGAAGAGCCCGGCGTCGCCCAGTGTTGCGACGATACCGGGCGGCAGACCGCGAGCGTTGGATTGTGCCCGCCGGGCCGCGGCGGCGGAGTGTCGGTCGAGCGGGAAGGGCTCGTTGCTGGTGTTGCCCTGGCGACCGAGGTCCGCAGGGTCGAGCGGCCACGGTGTCGCGCCGACACGGGAGCGATTGAAGAGGACGGCTCCGGTCACGGTGCCATCTGGATAAGGCTCGACTCTCCAGTCTTCTTTGGCAGCTGCGTATTCCCAAACGGCCTTTTGCGGATGGTCCTCACGCAACTTCGTCGCCAGCAGTGGCGCGAGAGTTGCCATGGCCCCGAGCCAATCGACGGCGCGGAAGGTCCAGGTGCCGTCCTCTTCGTCCTTTGCGAAGAGTGGAGTGACGATCTCCCAGAAACGGGATTTTTCGTCATCATCAGGAAGCGCCGCCTCCAGTTCGTATGTGACTGGCTCGTGGAACCGGATGGCGAGGCGGTCGCGCGAGTGGAGGTGGGCTCGCTCGAACTCGTCGAGCGTCCATGGCGATTCCTTTCGACATGGAAACAAACGCCCGAGTTCGTCGATCGGTGTTTGCGCGGGTAAAACGAGGACATCACCGGCCCGCAGTTCGTTGGGTGCAAGGAGCGGTCTTGCCTCTCCGGCCCGCCAGCGGAAGGCTTTCAATGTATTGGCGATCGATCCTCGCGATTCGTCTTCGGGCACCAGATCATCGGGACTGTCGCCGCCGGGATCGAACGCCTTGGATGGATTCTCCAGCCATTTGCGTGCGTGGAGCAGCGGAACGGTCGCCGCCTCGCTCCCGAGCGGAGGAACGGCTTCAATCATTTTTGAACCATCGATTGAGTCAATCAAGTCGGCGCGGAGGACCACGGAGACCTCCGGGAAGTTCCTACCTGGACCGTGAATGTAGAGGGTTGGGTCCGGGGAGTAACAGGGTTCGGGCGAGGTTTGGCAGAGAAGATCGAGGTGGGGTGCCAGAAGGATCGGCGCATCGGGAGCTGGCGCGAGGAGCGTTTCCAGCATTTCCTCCCTGGGCATCGCGGCATTCATCGCCGCCAAGCCGAAATCGACGTTGGGGATCGACGAGAGCCAATCCCACACCGCCGGCAGGCAGGGACCATATAGCGGATCGGGTTTCGATCGGTCCAGCGCTTCGCCGGGGGCGAAGATTGCGGCCGGTGCCGGAATTTCCCGCCCCTGCCGGTTGAGCCGGCCGAACCTCTGCCGCAGA
Organism: Akkermansiaceae bacterium UBA2381; assembly: GCA_002344215.1. Lineage (GTDB taxonomy): Bacteria > Verrucomicrobiota > Verrucomicrobiia > Verrucomicrobiales > DEV007 > Arctic95D-9. The sequence continues at coordinate 6,584 of DDSV01000042.1, read as the reverse complement.
CTGTCGAGCGGCGCGAGTTCCGAGATGAGAGCATCGAAGTCGTAGTCCGCGCCGACCTCGATGCACTGCGTTGCGACAAGGATCAAGGGCGCGACCTCGGGAGAAGGCGAGGAAGACTTCAGTTGATGGCGTTCGTTCAGCTTTCGGATCAAGCCTTCCCGATCCAAGGGACGGAGCCTTCCCGTGAGCAGCTCGATCGCAACACCGCTGTCTTTTTGGCCTTTGAGGATTTCCTCCTCGAGCGCCTCGGCCGTCGAGACGCGATTGACGACGACCAGTACGCGGCGATGTCCCGCGGCGAGAAAAGTAGCAGCTTTCTCCGCGATGGATGCGGCGAGCTTCTTGTGTCGCGCGCTGCCTTTTGCCTCCACGACTGAAATGAGTTCGGTCGGCTTTTGGGCATGGAGCCGGGCTCGAATGACGGGATGGGTCTCGTCCTTGGCGTCGAGCCCAAACGCATCGACACCCGCGTCGGAAGGAGGAGTGGCTGTCAATTGAACTGCTTGAAACGGACGCTGCAAAGGTTCCGTGGCCTGCTCACGCAGTTTCGAGATCCAACCGAGCGTTTGCGAAAACGCCTTGGCGGTATGTGCCTCGTCGAGGATGAGCAGTGCGTCGTTCGCGAGCAGGGCCGCCTGCACCGGGCGGGCGAACTCGGATACGCCATATCCACGGAAGAGAAGCCTGGAACCGAGTTGATCAAGGGTCGTGGTGATGACAAGTGGCTGAGTCGGCGTGCGCGCCCACGAATGGTCCGTAAAGGTGGCTCCTCGCAGGGGATACGTTTCCAGCGGCGCTCCCTGCTCTAGCCCCGAGACCTGTTGCAAGGCGGTCGCGACTGAGTGGATAACGTCGTCGGGATGCGCGAGCGCTTCCTTGAGCCGGGTGGCGATGTTCTTTGCGCGTTCGAATGCCTCGTCGACGACGATGCGGCGGTTCACGGCAGAAACGATGCGAACGGGCGCGGTGCGTTCCCCCGGTGGCAGATGCGCCTGCCGCGCTAGATTGTAGATCGCGATGTCGATGGCGGTGGTCTTGCCGGTCCCCGTTGGCAGAGTGATCCACCCGGGCCACGGTTCCCGCGAAACTTTCTCAGCGAGCCGGACCTGCCAGGGGAACGGATCGTAGCCCCATAGACTTCTGAAAAAGGTGTGAAAATCAGGGAAGTCACTCATCGGTGGGAAAGTCTTTTGGCGTTGGCGGCAGCAGCAACCCGTATCCCCGGAAGCGCCCCGCACCGAGGAGCAGCGGTCCTTGGATCTCCTCCACGAAACGCAGGGTGACGTGGATGTGGAAACGTGAGGGGCGCCCAAGCCGCGCCGACGGCGCGGGGAACGCAAACGCCGGTGGCACGCCCGGCAGGGCCGAATGGGGTGAAACCTGGATTTCCACCGGCTCGGGCAGCCCGAGGCGTCGGCAGGCGTCGGCGATGATGCTGACACAGCTTCTCTGCCAGCCTGCCGGATCTTTCTCGAAGTGTGGCTTCGGATGCCGGTCAAGGATCACGGGCGTGACGCTGGTCCAGACCGCGGACGGTCGGGTCAAGCGACTAGGGCGCAACGCGAGTTTGGGATCCGGCGAATCATCGGGACGCAAGCGGAAGCTCCACGCCTTGTCGCGTGGAGTCAATTCAAGGACGCCGTCTTCACGATCCTCGAAAAGTGCGGAGAGAGCCTGACGCCACTGGAATCGGAGCGTCGCGGCTTCGATCCCTGCTGTCTCGGGTCGGGGAAAGGCGAGACCGATACCGAGCAAATGGCCGGTGGCGTGTTTCCCGCCAACGAAGGGGAGAGGAAAGATCGCAAGGTGATTTTCAATCGTCGGGGGCGTGTCCGATCCGGCATCACCGGCTCGATGTCCGCTGATCCACTCGGGCACGGGTCCGCGTGAAGGATCGCGGCTCCACCGGTCGATCAGGGTCTTATGGAAGACTTCCGTCAACTGCCAAACGCTGGGCAATCCAAGCCGGTTACCACCAACGCAAGAAAGAACGAGGATGTTATCGTTCCATGGTGACGTTTGAGGTGCGGATCCCCGGACTTCGACATAACCGTGCCAGCGGTGGCGGGGATCATGGCGTCCGCGGGGAGAGGCGGCGGGCTTGAGTGGTTTGTCGGGCTTGGCCGAACGCTCTGTCGCGGAGATCAGTTTCTCCATCTCAGCAGCGCGTCCCGCAGCGTCAAAGACCTCTTCCGCGGAGCGGAGTAGACCATCCCAAGCCACGCGGAGCCTGAAGTCTGGAGAGCCGGAATCTGCTTCGCCTGTCGGGCGAAGCGTGCGCCAGCATTCGCCAGTGGGAAGTTCATCAACGAAAACCGAGGCAATCACCAGTGAGGCGGAGTGACCAAGGCGCGGGAGATTCTCAAGCAGGCATCGTAGCGCAGCAGCCAGTTTTTCCGAGATTTCGAGATCGGGCCAATTTAGGAAGACCGTTGGTTTGTCAGGATCGAGGAACACGACGGGGAAAGATCGTTGTTTCCGTGGGTGCTTCACTTCCTCGGCAACAGAAGGATTCTGTGGAACAAAGATCCCATCGAGGGTGCGGAGATCGGCGTAACTTTCTCCGGGCATCACGATGACCGGCGGACCCTGGGCGAAAAGCCACTCCAGCGCCTCCCGCATTGCAGGCAGATTCCCCGAGCGGTGCAGCACGTCCACCAAACCGAGGCAAAGACGTGCCGGATGGGGCGGCCACTCGACGGCGTCCTTGTCACCCCAAGCCGCCGCCACGTAGCGCCCCGCTGGAAATTGCAGCGAGATGGTGAATGGCATGGCTTATTCGGGTGAGGATTCGCGGTGCGCTTTCTGCGATGCAACGACGAGTTTTTTGAGCGCATCGGAGGGCTTCAGCCGGATCGGCTCCTCGATCCACATTAACCCGGCCTCTTTCGCTTTGGCGACGGCCTCCTTGAGCAGCGACCGCGTCGCGCTCGCGGAAAGCGATTCGCTGGATGACACGTTCCCGCCGAGGATTTCCCATTCGACCGAGGCTCCATCGTCGAGGATCAGATCGCAGCGGGAACGAAGATGCCAGCCTTTCTCGACGTTGAGCGCGACGCCATGGAGGGCGATGGCGGCAAGGACGGTCTGCGCTGCGGAAGTGCGCTCCGGCGAACCGAATTGGAGGCGGCGCAGCGCCGGGAAGGAGATCGTCGTGGATTGTTGTATGTAGTCGCACGTGACACCGCCATGCGTCTCGCCTTCCCACGGCACACTGCTGTGATTGAGTTCGGACGGCTTCTTCAGATTCTTTCGATTCTTGGCAAGAGCCTGCCACATCTCGTCCTTGGTGTCCTTCAGGATCGTAGTAGGATCGATCGAACCTGCCGTGTTCAGTGGATCGATACGAGTCCCAGCGCGAGTTGCTTGCTCGACGTTCACCGCCACCAACTCACTGACCACGCATCGGGTGTATTTTTCACCCAAGCCCCCGGAAACACCGGTCGAATCCCAACTCCCGAAGAGAAGGCTGGCCGGCGAAACTCCGAAGATCGCCGAGGCGTCCTTCGAATTCGCGTTGATGACGGACTTTCCGAGGGTGGTCAGGGGAAAGTGTCTCCCGGTCTCATCGACCGAATCCCGCAGGATGGCGTCGAAGATGCGATGCGGAGCCTCGAAGCAGGTGATCGTGCCGACAGGCTTCTCCAGTCCTTCAACTCCACTGAAATCGGTTGCGACGTGCGGGAGGTGCAGGTGACCGGCTCGAATGTCTTCCAATAGCGCATCCTCCATCCGGTTCGCTTGGCTCTGGACACTGTCGATGATCGTGCAGTCGACGGACTCGGTGAACCCTGGGATACGCCTCTTCGAGGTCTGATATTTCCCCCCGGCAACAGTACAGGGAAAAATCACCTCACCAGGACCGTAGAGCGGCTGGAGGCGAAGACGGAGGCGGAGTCCCGCAGCGGACTGAACAGCTTGGTGAAGGTCGTGTAGTTTCATTTTTAAGGGAAGCTCAAGATTTGACCAACTCGACTGGAGTAGGTCAACGATTTCAAATAGAACATCCAGTCATACGCGTCAATCAAAAAACACGACTAATTTGAAAAAATCGCCTGATCTCTTGCAAAGTCCTTCGGTTTCCCTGATCTTCTCTTAACGAAGATTTCCGCGAGTTCCCATGTCCAACACCACCAACCCCGAAGCCTGGGCGGCACAGGAACGCCTGCGCTTTGTCGAACGCTCTCTCTGGTGGCGCGGACAGGTGAAGCGGAAAGACCTTCGGGAACTTTTCGGAATCTCCCTGGCCCAAGCCAGTTCCGACCTCCAGCGCTACCTTGAGATCAACCCGACGGCGGCGCGCTACGATCTGAAGGCGAAGACCTATCGTGGTGAGCCGGGCATGGCCTGTGTCTATCACACGCCGCAACTGGAGGACGCGCTCTCACTGTTCTTGCTAGAACACGGTGACGGCTTGGTCGGCCGTCCAGCGGCGATGAATTCCACCGGGCATTTACCAACGGCCCGGGTCACCGGTGTTTCTCTGCCCGTGCGCCGGGCGACTCCGTCGGTCGAGCGGGCCACCTTCTATGCCGTGTGGGCGAACATGCGCCTGCGCATCGATTACGCGTCCCTTTCCGGTCGGCGCGAAGCGGAGGCTGAGGGTGTCGGATCCATTACACCCGGCGCCCGCTACATCGTGCCTCACGCGTTCGCCAACAATGGCTACCGGTGGCATGTGCGTGCATGGTGCGAGGAAAACCGGGACTACCGCGACTTTGTCCTCAGCCGCATCCGCAAAGTAGAATGGCCCGCTGATAAAGCCCCAGAGAACCTGCCTCCGGACGTGGAGTGGGAAACGATCGACGAGTTGGTTCTCTCTCCCAACCCGGAATTGTCGGCAAATTTGCGGGAGTCTGTCGCCTGGGATTTCGGCATCACTGATGGGCTTCTACGGCTCAAGGTGAGGCGCGCGATGCGAAACTACACCCTGATGCACCTCAACATGCCGACCGAAGGGATGAACCGATTGCCGCCACTTTTGGTTGCACTCTCTGGCAAAGGTTAATGGAACGAGAACGTCTTCATTGTGGGGCTGTTCAAATCGAAAGCCCGGGCACCTCGACCTCAAGCCGCTTCCGACGTCCGACATAATGTTCACGGGCGATCCGCGGATCGTTGCGCAGGAAGTCGGCGGCCAGGTCGTAGGAGTCGGTCTGGTCGTAAATCATGGAGCCGGCCTCCTTGCGGAAGATGTAGAGCGGGTTCTGGGATTCGATGCCTTGCCGACGCAACCACTGGTAGAGTTGACGGAAGAAAATCTGACCCGGCTTCGCAGGCTCCTTCGAACCGAGACGGGGAGCAGGGACCACAAAGGGCGGGAAGATGCTGTAGGGTCGGAACTCCTCGAGGTATGCCATGACGGTGGGAGTGACGTCGATGGAGCATTCCGAGCTGCGGGCCTTCGGCGTGTCGTAGGAGGTGACGCCGACATGGATCTGGCGCCGCTGGAAGTCGACCTGTTCCCAAGTGAGCCGGGACATCTCCTTAGGGCGGAGGCCGCAGGCGATCGTGAGGAGCAGGATGACAAACCGCGCCTTGTCTTCGCGGATAAGGTCGGCATCGCTCCGGTTGGTGGGGGGAAGGTCGATCTGGTCCTCCGCCGTCAACTCCCGCAGCCAGAACCGTTTTTTGGCTTTCGTCATGATCTCCGCGACGTCGATCTTCGAAACGTATCGACGGGAGGGCTCCCGCATGGGACGAATTTTCCGCAAGGGGAGGGGATCCGGGAGATCGAAGTCCCCGTAGAAGGCCATCATCCGTTCCGAAAAGACACTGCGGGCACATCGGAAGTAGGAGTTCAGGGTCGTGATGCGACGGCCCCGTTCAAGCTGATCATCCCCGGCTTTGCGGATGGAGGCCGTCCGGTATTCTTCGAGCGAGGAAAGGGTGAGGGCGCCCAGGGGAACCGCATCGGTTTTCTTCCTCCATTGGTCGCGCTGTTGCTTGGTCGCGTTCCTCTGCACCAGGGGAAGGTTTGAGATCGCGGCGGCGAGGTGTCTCAGCGAGTTCGTCGCATCAACGACACTGGTTTTGCTGAGGTGGACGGCGTTGGCCTCATAACGTCGGATCACTTCACCGATGAGTGGCGCATGTTTCGCGCCCGCGTGATCGTTCGGTTCGGCGAGATAGTGCGAACGCAGGCGCCGTTGGTAGGACCGGGGTTTCTTGAGCTGCTGGAAGTCCGGGTGCTCGAAGAGGTCCGCGAACGAGTGGCTGGGCACCGTCAGAAAGGAGCTGATCTGGTCTGCCAGTTTCTTCGCTTTCTCGAGGTCGCTGCCAAGATTGAGACGGTGACGCTCGCCTGATTTTTTCACCGCCAGGAGGAAGTCGTCGGAGTAACGGGTCTCCCCATGGAGAGTGAATGGATTGCGATAAATGCGATTTCCACGGCGGGTCCGCGCTTCGGTTGGTGTAGGTTTTTGCATGAAAAATTTGGGCCCCATTTGGGCTCCGTTGCGGCTGTTTCAGAATAACTCAAGATTTTTCAACATTCCACAACATGTTATTGATCAACGCATTGTGAATTATGTTGAATCACCTTGAAACACGTTCTGGGGCGACTCGAAATCGAGTGTAGGGAA